>CAVRKD010000007.1:0-11684 GCA_963722185.1 uncultured Actinomycetes bacterium
ATCCCGTCCCGCCCGGTTAGCCTCGCCCGAGCGGACGAGGGCGCGTGGGGGAATGATCGTGAGCAGCCAAGGCGGGCCGGAAGCGGGTTGGTACGCCGATCCCGAGAACCAACACCGCGAACGGTGGTGGGACGGGACCACGTGGACCGCGAGCGTCCGATCGTCGTCGCAGTTGACAACGCCAGGGGCGACTGGCCAGTGGAACGGCGGTTACGCGCCGGTGCAACAGACCAACGGCCTCGCCATCGCGTCGATGGTTCTCGGGATCGCCGGCTTCTGCGGCGTCGGAGCGATCTTGGCTTTCATCTTCGGCCTCGTTGCGCTGTCGCAGATCAAGAACAGCAACGGGCGCATGGGCGGTCGCGGTATGGCGATCACCGGAGTCGTCCTCGGTTCGATCTGGCTCGCGCTCGTACTCCTCTACGTAATCGTCGTTATCGGAGTACTCGCCGGCAGTGATAGCTCGTACTAACACCGCTCGAGCCTGGAGGGCCGAAGCATGATTTGTGCAACTTGTGGTGCGGGCCTGCGTGAGGGCGCGAAGTTTTGTGGGTCGTGCGGGGTAGCGGTGGCTGTGGAGTCGCCGACGGTGGCGGTTCCGGTGGTGGAGGTGGCGTCGGAGCCTGATCCGTTCGGCGAGTGGTTCGATTCGGACTTTGACGAGGACGCCACCGTGGCGCGTCGGCAGGTCGGTTCGAGTGTGACTGCGCCGGTGGCACCGGTGGGTTCGTCGTGGGGTCCGCCGCCGCCGGTGTTTGGGGGGTTCGCGGAGGTGTCGGAGCCGCGGGCTATGGGGTCTGGTGGTGTGCCGCGGTTTGTGACGATGACGTTGTGGGGCGCGGTGGGTGGTTTGTTGGCGCTGCCGTTGTTGTGGGGCGCGGGGAAGATTTTTGAGGCGGTGATCAAGGGGGGCGGTTTTGATGACCTTGAGCAGACGCTTCGTTTGGCGTTTGCGGCGGCGGGCGCGGCCATGGGTTTGGCGGTGGCGTTGGGTTTGGCGGCCGGGCGGTTGCAGGCGGGTGGCCGGTTCAATGTGGCGGCGGTGGTGACCTGCACGGGCGCGATGGCGGCGGCGTTTGCTGCCTATGACCAGGTGTTGGTTGGTTCGAGTGAGGCCGAGCTGATCGTCAAGGCGGCGGGGTTGGGGGCGTTGCTGGGGGCCACGTCGTCGTTTTCGTTGACGGGGGCGCTGTTTGGTGCTGGTGGGTTCGCGTTGGCGGAGAGCTTGTGGCCGCATGCCGCGGCGTTCGGTTTGGGTGGGACTGATGAGGTGTCGCGGGCGTTGTTGATGGGGCCCTTGTTCGGGTTGATTGGCGCGTGTATTGGTTTGGGCGCGTCGACGCCGCTGGGCTTGTTGCGGTGGCCGCGGGTGCGTCCTTATCCGCGTTTGGCGGTGGCACCGTTCGCGGTGCTGGGTGTGGTGGCGTTGCTCGGTGCGGGCGGGGTCACGGCGGTCGAGGTGGCGAGTGTCGACGAGTTCGACAACTTCGAGGCCGGGAGTTACCTGTCGTCGTTCGACGCAGATTCGTCTGGTGGCAACGTTGACGATTCGTCGGTCTACGACTCGGGCCTCGACGAGGAGGAAGACGATGCCGACACATCCACCGACTACTCCTCGTCATCTGGCACCTACTCGTCGCCGACCACGTCCTACTCGTCGTCGGCTTCGTCGGGCCTGCAGCGCCTCACAGCGAACGAGTTTTCCATCGGGTATCCGATCGGATGGAAGGTCGAAAATCAGGACGAGACGCTCGCAGGAACGACCACGGTTGACACCACGATCAAACGCACCCTCGACGACCCCCACTACGTGTTGCGCGTCGACATGACGCGCGACAAGAGCCGTGACCAAATCGCCGACACGACGCGCGCGAGCCTGCGGACGCGCCCGTCGTATCGCGAGCTCAGCTACTCGAACATCACCTTCACGACGCAGGGCGGCACTTACAACGCGGTGTACCTCGAGTTCCTGCTCGACCACCAAGACACGGGTACGACCATGCACTGTGACGACGTCATTTTCGAGACCGGCGGCCGGACCTTCGCCATTCTCACACGCGCTCCATCGGCCAGCTACGGCAGCTGGTCGGACCTGCTCGAGAGGGCACGCGAGTCCATTTCGGTTCGCTGATCTGCCGGTGCATCGAATAGCCGCCGCGGTCCTGGCCTTTGCTCTCCTGGCTGCTTGCAACAGCTCGGACGCGCCGCCGAAGACGTCGTCGCCGCGCTCGACCGCCGGTCGCGCAGCACAGGTGACGACCACCGCGCTTCGGCGAGTACGCGAGCCGGGCGACGTAGGTGTCGTTACGACGAGCCGCGGGATCGTCGCGCCGATCCTCGCCGCCGACGCCGCTGGATGGATGGTGCGCACGCCATGCGGTCGCACGGCTCGGGTTGCGCGCTCTGCCGGCAGCGAGACCCTCGACGCCGACGTCGTCGTCGACGCCGGCCATGGGGGACGGGAGAGCGGTGCCATTGGGAACGCCGGCACGGCCGAAAAGGACGTCAACTTGATCGTCGCTCGACTGGTCGTCGACGCGCTACGCGCACAGGGCGTCGTGGCCATGCCGACGCGCACGGCGGACTACCGCGTGACGCTGTTCTCACGCGCCGTGATCGCCCGCAGTCTGAATGCGCGGGCTTTCGTCTCGATTCATTTCAACGCCGACCCCGACGGCGCCTCGCCTAAGCCCGGGACCGAGACCTACTACCAGTTGCGGTCGGCTCAGTCGAAGCGACTCGCCGGCGTCATCTACGAGACGCTGGTGCCGGCGCTGGCAGAGCAACATTTGCCGTGGGTGGCCGACACCGATGCCGGGGCGAAGTATCGACCCAACGTGAACGGCGACGACTACTACGCCGTGCTCCGTCACACCGGCAGCGTGCCGGCGACCATCGTCGAGTCAGCGTTTATTTCCAATCCGTCCGAAGAGCGCTTCATCACGTCGGCAGCCGGCCAGACGGTGATCGCTAACGCGGTGGCATCTTCGGTCGTGCGGTACTTGAGCACGAACGAACCGGGTTCGGGATTCGTCGAACCGTACGCGCGCGACACCGCCGTCGGACAAGGCGACGTCGTGCCGCCCTCGTGCGTCGACGCCGCGATGTGACGATGGGACGGCGCGCGTCGCTGCCACCGTGCCAGAATTCGCATCTATGGGGGCATTCGGCGGAGACGTAGTGGCAGTCGCGTTTAGCGCGGGAGAAGTCGCGCCTGGCCTCTCGCCGGTCGGGCTCGAGCGTTTCGCAATCACTCCCGGCTCGTGGGTGATGACCGACGCCGGAGCGGAACCTGGTTCGCCCACCTTCGTGGTGACCATGCGATTCGACGCCGCCGGCTTAGGCGGCGTTGTCGGATGCGAAACGTTCGAGGGTCGTTCGACGCTGACCGTCGGCGAGCGCTTCGTGATGGGCGTGTGCGTTCGCGGCCAGTCCGCGGCCGGTGATCTTTCCGTGAACGGAACCGTCGTCGGTTGGGCCATCCCCCGGTCGATGATCGGGCGATTTGCCATCGTCGGCGATGCGGACGCACGTTCGCTGCTAGTTGGCGTGGCGGGTGAGCCGCGGCCGTTGTTTGCCGCCACTGAACCGAAGCGATCGGCTCCAAGTGGTCTCGTGGCCTGCGACATTGCAGACGTGCGCGCGGCCCTCGAGGTCCGTCCGCAGCCAGCGCCCGCCCCAGAGCCCGAGCCGGTCCCCGCGCGGGCAGCCGCGATGCCGGACTGGCCCACTCAAACGCAGGAAGCTCCAGCAGTCGCGTGGGCACCACCGCCTCCCGCGCCGACGGCGTCGCCCCGGTCCGACGGATGGGGCGCGTCAACGCATGCGCCCTCGCCTCGGGCGCCCGGCGGTCCGATCCCGGTGGCCGGGCGTCTCGGCATCATGTTCGGCTTCGTCGTTCTCGCCTGGTTGGTCGAGAACCGGATGCGTCGCATAAGTGCCGTCAACGAAGTCACCGCCTTCGACATCCCGAGCACGTTCTTCGTAGCCATTCTCGGCATCGGCGCGTTGATCGGCGAGCGTTTCGCCCCGCGCTCGCTCATTCGCGTCGGCGGCGCGGTTGTGGGCTGCACGATCGGCACGGCAATCCTCGGAGTCATCGGACGCACTGATTCCTACAACGCGTGGAAATACTCGCTGCTGTCGATGGCGATCGGCGCGCTCTTCGCCGCCGCCATCGCGGTGGTTGCGACCGAAGACTTCGTCGGGATCGCGATCACCGCCGTCGTGGCGCTCGCGCTCTGGTTCGTAATCACCGGTTTGTACTTCGGAGACGCTTCGCCTTGGGACGGTATTGAGGATCTGAACGAGCACGTCCTCGGCGTGATGGGCTTAGCGGCGATTGGCGGGGTGTTCGCTGGCAGTGGAGACGGCTTCTTCGGAGCGCGCCCCGCGCGGCAACCAGTGTCGTCGCGACAAGACTGGTCGCCGGGCCCTTCGTGTACTTCCTGTGGTTCGCCGTTGGAAGCCGGAGCGCGCTTCTGTGAGTCCTGTGGAGCCCAACAATGAGGAGTTCGGTTCGTTGACGACGGAACCATTTTGCGACAACTGCGGTGAGCGGCGGACCAAGACCGCGCGGTTCTGCCGCAACTGCGGTCAGGAATTCGCTGACGAGATGGCGCCGGCGGCGTCAGCGATCCCCCAGGCGCCCACGGCCGCGCCGCCACCACCGCAGCAAACCCAGCAGCCGCAACAGGCGCAGCAGCCGCAGTGGGAGGATGCGCCCCCGAGCGCCGGCCCCGGATGGGGCGGCGGCGGGCCGGGTTTCGACGGCGCCGCGGTAAACGACCGCATTCGCGACTTCTTCGCCATCGGCGACCCGGTTGCGGTCACACCACAGCGTTCGGACTGGGGCACACGTGCTCTCGCTGCACTTATCGACGGGGGCATCCCTTTCGGCATCGTCATCGTCGGGTTCATCCTGTCGACGATCCTGCAGGTCATGTTCCGAATTGTTTCCCCCGCGTTGGGAAGCTTGATCGGGCTCGTGTTCCTCCTCGCCATATTGGGGGCCACCGTCGGCTTCCAGATTTGGAACGCGATTCGGCAAGGTCGCACTGGCCAGACGTTCGGGAAGGAAAGAATGGGCATCGCGGTCGTCCAGCGGGCCAACGGCCAGGTGATCGGCCCAGGCGCTTCGATTGGCCGCCAACTCGTTCCCGGCGCGCTGAGTGGCATCACCTGCGGAATCTTCGGCTTGGTCAACTACCTCTGGCCGCTCTGGGATCCCGACACTCAGGCGCTGCACGACAAGATGTTTGGCACCGTGGTCGTCCGCACGCCAGGCCACACCGCAGGCCCGCAGTAAATGTTCGGTCTTGGGGCAACGGAGTTGCTCATCCTGCTCGTGCTCGGCGGGATCATCGTCGGCGTGGTTGTGCTGGTGGTAACGCTCGCTCGCCCTCGTCCCGGTCAGTTCCAACAACAAATGGCGCCACCTCCCGCGCAAGCTCTCTGCCGCAACTGCCGGACCGCGCTCGGCGCCGGCCAGTTCTGCCCGAGTTGCGGTACCGACCGATTGGCGGCGTCATAGCGTCCTCAGCTCGGCGCACCGGCGGGGCGCTGGCGCTGGTCGGCGGTGGATTGGCTGCGCTTGGTGTCGCTGCTGGCGTCGCGAACTACGTGGGCTTACTGCCCGGCGGTACCAAGAACGCCTTTCTCCTTTTGGCGTTGGCCGTGATCATGTTGGGATTCGCCCTCGCGTTCGTCGGCGTCATCGTGGCAGCGGCGAGTCGCCCAAGCGTGCGAACGGCGCAATGGAGCGCGCCGGTTATGTGCGGCTCCTGCGCGACGCCAGTCGTGAGCAACGACGCCTTCTGCCGGAACTGCGGCGCGCGGCTAGGCGGCGTCGTCTCCGGATGAGTCGCGGGCGGATCGGACTCGGATGATGCCGGCAGCGAGGGTGGCGAGCGCCGCCGCGAGGCTGGCAAGGCCCAGGTAAGAACGTCCGGGACGGGCGATGTCGATCGCGATCGACGCCGACGTTGGTTCGCCCGCCTTGTTGACGCCGATCACGGCGATGGAATGAAGTCCCGAACCGATGCTGCGCGGGATAGCGACGCGCGCTTTGAACGTGCCGGACGCGTCGGTACGTCCTCCGCCGATGATGATGGTCTGAGAGTGCACCGCAACTTCGACGTCGGAGTCGGGTGCGAAGTTACTGACTTGAAGCGGGTACGAGCTGTCGGCGTCAACGTCAAAGGGGTCGGCATTCCTTGATTGCGGCGTCAAGGTCGGACCCTGCACCTCGGTCGCCGACGGTCCTTGCGCCGCGCCCAGTGATGCGCCGGGATGCGACCGGGGCGGCAACGTCGCGGCTTCCTTTGCAGCGTCGGTCTGCGACCAGCGAACGATGGCGGCGGTCTCCGCGAGGTAGCCCTTCTTGTTCGGGTGGAAGAGTTCCTGGACTTCCGGGCCCATTTTGTTGTACGCGGCGTTCACGGCGAACGGGTTCTTCGATGCCACCGCGCTCGCGAGTTCGGCGAAGTACTCCGGATGTTCGAGGTCGGCCGGGTGGTTGACGTACCTGTCGGCCTCGCAGATGGTGTGATCGGGCAAGAACGCGTTTTCGGTTGAAGGCACGAAGTACACCGGGAGCCCGCGCGCACGGGCAAGCCTCACGCCACCCTCGACCGCGCCGTTCACTCGGGTGATGTATTCGTGCAGGAACTTGAACTCGTCGTCGTCAATGGTGGGCAAACAGCTGACGGCGCTGCCTGCCAGCGGACGGGGATACGCCAGTACGACGATGGGCGCCTGGTGCCCGCGCTGCTTCACCCACTGCCCCCAGTTCAGCTCCGAGTCGATCGCGCTGTAAGAGCGGTACAGCAGATCCGGGAGTCCCGCGACACGTGTGTTGACGTACGTGTCGCTTCCCTCGACACCGACGCGCTTCGTGCAGTCCTGCGCCAGGCACGCCTTGACGACGGAGGCGAAGCCGGCGTCGTTGCCGCCGAGGGTCATGACCACGGCATCCATCGGACCGTCGCGATGTTGGAGGCTGTTGAGCTGGTCGGTCTGCGGGCCGACCTTGTTGTTGTGGGAGTCGTTGACGATGTCGGGTGTGATCGCGCCTGAGCACGCGAGGTTGCGGTCGATCGGAATTTTGAACGCAGGCGCGAGGTACGTGTCGGGACTGCGATGACAGCGATTGCCGGCGCGCTCGGTCTCCGCGGAGTAGTTGTGTGCGCCTTCGCCGGCTGAATAGGAGTCACCCATGATCGCAACGCGCTTGCGCAACACCGGTCCCGCGTTCGACGGATTCGACCCGTCGACGATTGTGATCTGCCCGCTGGCTTGAAGGTCGGAGTCGAGATTTTCCGCGGCGCCGATGACGGTGAACTTCAACGTCTTGCCCGCGAGGTCGACGCCGGGCTTGAACGACCAGCTGGCGTCGCGCACGCCACCGGCCTCGATGTTGCCCATCTCCTGTGTGGGCGACGCCACGCCGGGCCCGGATCCGACGTCGAAGCGCAGCCGAGTCCGCGCCTTTCGGGCTTCCACGTTGCCGGTGTTCTTCACCGTCGACGTGATCGTGACCAGCCCGCGCGGTCCGTAGCCAACCTCGGCGACGGCGGTCTTCGGATACCGGATGTCGAGCGTGAGTGTGGGCCGCGACAACTCGCCCAGCAGCTTCTGCAGCTGCGCGCTGTCGTTAGCGTCGACGTAGGCGCCGCCGGTGGCGCGCGCCACGCACTCGAGTTCTTCGCGCCCTTCGCCGCTGAGTTCGAAGCCGACGGAGAGCACATCGATGTCGGTGCCGTTGGCGACGATCTTCTCGGCGGTGTCGCACGTGTCACCGCAGGTGCTCTCGCCGTCGGAGACGAGGATGACGGTGCCGCGGGTTTGCCCAGCGGCGTTCAGGTCGTCGGCCGCGCCCTGGAGCGCTTGCGCGGTAGGGGTGTCGCCGCTGGGCGACAGCGTGCGGACGCGCGCCGACATGGCGGCGGGATCGCGGGCGGTGACCGGGATAGTGGGAGGTCCGTGGGACGAACAGTTGGTGTTGGGGCCGGGGTACGTGCGCAGGCCCATCTGCTGGTCGGGTTCGGTTCCTTCGAGGAAGTCCAGAACCGCGGCCCGTGCGCCCTCGATCTTGACCCGGCCCTTCGGGTCGCGTTCGCCCATGGAACCGGACGTGTCGATCAGCAACATCACTGGTCGCCCGCCGGTGCCGGGCGTTTGGCTCCCGCCGGGCACGCTGCTGTTGATGTCTTCGTGTGGAACACCCGGTGTGTCGTAGAGCAGGTGGCCCTCGGCTTCATGGCCCTGAAAAATCGGGTGGTACCAATACGGCCAGTTTCTCTCCCGCTGGGGAACGCGCAACCAAGAGGCCGCGTTGCCTCCGCCGGCACTGATGTCATGGTTCTCGAACGTCTTCTTGACGTTTACAAACTGGAAGCGCGGTCCTCGACCCTGCGTCGCGTCGTTGGCGCGGTCGACCGCACGTTGTTGTACGTCGTCGCCGGTCGTTCCGAGAGCGCGAACGCGGGCTCCAACCGGCAGTGCGTCCTTGCGGCTTTGGGCACATGAGCCGCGCGGGCCTCGCTTGACGCAGGTGGACTTCTCAAGCTTGAAGTCTTCGTTGCGTTCGAGGTACGGGTACCCAAGAAGCACGATCCGAGCGCGAATGTCGGCGCGCTTGCCGATCTCGGTGAGCACCTTGGTGATGTTCGTTTCGACGGAGCCTTCGGCGGAACCGCCCTTCAGTAAACCCTCGGCGCGGTCGAGATTGTCCTTGCAGTGGTCGTAAGTGCGGCGCCACCCGATGAAACAGTGTTCGACGATCTCTCCGAAGTAGATGTCGTTGCCACCGATGGTGAGCAGGATCAGGTCGTAACCGGTATCGACCGCGTCGATCTGAGGGCGGATGCCGTTGTTCTTGCCACGCGCGTTGAAGAAGTCCTTTGTGACGGCGCCGCTACAGGCCTCCGTGTGGACGAAGACAGGCGGATGCCCGTCGTCACGCTCGATACGCCGCTGCAGGTGGCGCGCGTAGTTGTTGGCGCTGCGGCTGCAGCTGGTCTTCTGGTCGTAGTAGTCGTCGGCCGAGTTGCCAGCGGTGTACGAGTCGCCCATCGCCAGTATCGAAAACCGCCCGCCGTCTTCGGCCGCGCGTGCAGGTGGGAGGAAGGTCATGCTCAAAGCGAGCATGACGACGGCAGCCGCCGCAGCCACGAACCGGGCCCCACCCCGTGTCATCAGCGCCTGACCGTAGCGCTCACATCAGTCGGTTGGGCTTGCGACGCGACCCTCGGCTCCTTAGCGTGACCGGCGCAAGCGCAAAGTGGGGAACGGGGACCGAGTGAGCGACGGCGGTGGGGAGTGGCTGTCATGGCCCGACGAGGAGACGTCGGTCGACGACGCGCCCAGGCCTCCGCGGCGCCGACGTCGTCGCCCCTTTGCGGTCTTCGCCAAGCTCCGGGGACGCGGGGTTCCCCTCGTGCTGGCCGGCACGCTTCTCACGGGCGCTGTCGGCGGTTGGTTTCTCAACGAATGGCTCCGACCGGCAGGCGGTGACGTCGTGCTGGTGAACCGACCCGTGGTCGAGGAAGCCGCTGCTGCCGCGGCTGGCACCATGCCGAACCTCGCCGGCCTGACCGAGGCCCAGGCACGGCAGGCGCTGTTCAGCGTCGGCGTGAAGGGCGAGATTCTCGCAGTCGTGTCGCGACCGGCGGCGGGACAATCCGGCATCGTGATCGAGCAGCGTCCGGCTCCGGGGGAGAAGACCGGAAACTCCGTCACCGTCGTGCTCTCTGCGCCGGCCGTCGTGCCGAAGGTAGTCGGTCTCGATGGCTCGAAGGCGAGGGATCAGTTCGCCGCGCTGGGCGCGGGCGTCATCGTTGCCCGCGAGTACCGCGACGGCGCCTCCGAGGGAACTGTGCTCGCGGTTTCACCGGCCGAGGGCAGTCCGCTGACCGACCGCGTCACGTTGACGCTTGCTTCCGCTCCGTCGAGCGTCTTCCTGTCCAAGCTTCGTGCGGCGGACTCTGACTGCTCGAGCGGGTCCGAGACGACCAACGCCAAGGACTATCCGAACTCGATCGTCTGCACTACCTACGCGACTGCGACCGCCACCCCTCGCGTGGTCGAATACGTGGCGAACAAGAAGCTGAGTTCGCTCGAGTTCGCCTTCGGACAATCCGATCGCAGTCCAACCGGCCAGGTGGCGACGGTACGCGTGTTCGCCGACGACCGTGCCCTGCCGGCCCAGCAGGTGGCATTCGGCGAAGCGAAGCCGCTCAAGTTCGACATTCGCGGCGTGCTCAGAGTTCGCATCGAGGTCACCGTGAGCGGGCCGAAGACCGACGCCGTCAGGGTTGTTCTCGGTGATGCGCGTTTTGTTGGTAGCCCCGACGCCATCGACGCCCTCGCCGATAGTTCCAACTAGCCCGGACACACGGGCTGAAGATCAGCCTGGTCCGACTAGCTAAAGCAGATGTAGAACCAACCGCCGAACAGCGCCGCGAGAACGACCCCAGTGATGATCGCGTTGCGGTGCGTATCCATGTACTTGGTGTGCGGGCCAGGGCCGGGGCCGCGCAACACGCCGAGGGCGTTCAACTCGAAGAGGGCAAAGACGATCACGACGGGCCCCCAGTACATGCCGGTCTTGCTACCGGCCTCGTCGAGCGCGACCTTCGCCGCGAAGTCGTCGAACAAGACGGCCACGTGACTCGTGAAGGCCATAAAAAACAGGAGCGGGATGCTGAAGATCGCGTTCGTCCGCGACGCGATCGCCGCCTTGCGGGCCGCTGGTGCCGCTGCGGGATCAGCTTCCTTGCCCTGCTGCACGCCCTGGGCTGATGCGATGACGATCTTCTGGTTCCGCCAGATGACGCCCCAAACGTTGGCGAACATCGCCAGGCCGAGGAGCATGCCGGTCGAGATGCTGATGCCAGGTGCGGACTTGAAATAGTCGCTGTTGAGGTTCTCTTGGAAGGCCAGGATGACGACTCCCGAGGCAACAGTGGCGACCGCGCCCCATCGGAACCACCACAGCGCGCGCGGCACGAGCTTCGAAATCGCGTCGGTGCGGGCACTGGCCTCAAATTCGGCGAACGCCGGTACCTGGACGAAGTTGAAGTAGTAGAGCAGTCCGACCCACGTGACGCCCGACAGGTAGTGCGCGTAGCGCGAGAAGAATTCGCCTACGTCGTAGCCGGTGCTGGTCAAGGCGAGCATGCCGTTCCTCCCAAATGTCTGGTCGCTTACTGCAAGCTAACACCGCGTTACCGTGGCAAGCGTGGACGATAAGAGCGACCGCTGGCTCGACCTTGGCGAGTTCATTCGTCAGCAGCGCAACAACGCGCGGCTGTCGCTGCGGCGGATGTCCGAAATCGCCGGCATCTCGAATCCGTACCTGAGTCAGATTGAACGCGGCCTGCGGAAGCCGTCGGCCGAGATCCTCCAACAGATCGCCAAGGCGCTGCGCATCCAAGCGGAAACGCTGTACGTGCGCGCCGGCATTCTCGAAGAGCGCGACCCGTCCGACGACCTGGCGGGCGAGATCCTGCGCGATCCGTTCATGAACGAAGAGCAGAAGCAAACACTGGTCCGCATCTACCTGTCCTTCCGGCACGAGAACGAGGACACGGTCGTGTCGCCGCCGATCGAACCGGAACAACCAGACGGCGAGTAGCAGCTACAAGTCGTCGGATGTGTCGCCCACGGAGTTGCCGACTACA
>CAVRKD010000008.1:0-112383 GCA_963722185.1 uncultured Actinomycetes bacterium
AGGGATAGCCAGAGCTCTTGGTCTCACCGCTGTTGCCGGCGGCGACGATGCACAGGCTGCCGCGGTTGAAGGCGTTGTTGCACGGCGTCTCGATCGAGCCCGCGAGGCCGGCGATGTTGAACTCGCTCAGCGACAGGTTGATGACCTTGGCGCCGTGGTCGACAGCCCAGTTGATGGCTTGCGGCGTCGACGAGACGATGGAAAGCAGCGTGCCGCAGCTGCTGTTGGACGGGAACACCTTGAGTCCCATGAGCTTGGCGTCGGGCGCCACACCGGCGACACCGATGCCGTTGTTGGCGACCGCACCGACCGTGCCCGCCACGTGCGTGCCGTGCCCCTTGACGAGCTTGCCTTCGCCGTCGCGCTCGGTGGAGTCGTCGTCGGGGTTGTCGTCGCTACATCCGAAGTCGCGATCGTTGACGGTGTCGAGATGCGGCTGCAGGTCAGGGTGGTCGACATCGACACCTGAGTCGACGATGGCCACCGTGATCCCCTTACCGGTGGACTTCTGCCACGCCGTGGGCGCACCGATCTGCACCGGCCCGTACTGCTTGGACCACAGGGGGTCTTGGGTCGCGCCCGCGTTTTGCAGTCCCAGCACCAGCAGCAGCGCGACACCACCGGTCACGACGGCTGCTCGGAAACGATTCATGTTCCTAGTGTCTCGCATCTCTCATCAATTCTTCGTTCGGGCAGGCGCGAACGTCGCGCCCTGGACAACGTGCTTGGCAGCATCGATGACGGCATAGGTGGGTCCGAGCGGATCCGCCGGCGGCTTCAGTCCCTTGGCGAGGCGAAGCACCGTGCCGTCCTTAAAGGTCAGGCGGGCGCCGTCGACGGCGACGAGGTCGCCTTGGTACTGCACCGTCTTGTGACCGGCGTCGTCGGTGCGGACGGGGCCAACCTTGGAGAGCCACACCACCGTGTCGTCGTTCGTGCCGACCTGGACATAGGCACCGATCGTCGACGCGAGTTGGACCGGTTTGTAGTTGTAGGTCGAGAAGCTGATCAGCTTCTTGCTGACCGCGAAGCGGCGCTCGCCGTCGAGCGTGATGCCGTTGATCGACGCGGTCTGCACGATGCCTTCGGCGTCGGGCAGGCGCGGGGAGCCGTCGAGCTTGACCACCGGGTCCGAGGATCCGCAGCCGGACATTACGAGTGCGGCCGATGCCGCCAGCACGGCGCTCCGGCGAGTAGCCAGCATCGTTACGGCGCCGCGGTGGTCGTCGTGGTCTCGGCGGGAACCGTCGTGGTCGTTGCCTCGCGGCCGACGATCTGGCGCTCGCGGGCCGCAGTGATCTTGGAGTTGACGCCGAAGAACTCGAGCGACCCGAGCTTCACGTCGGGCCCGTACGGCAAGTCGGCCTTGATCTGCTCGCCCGAGTCGGTGAACTCGTATTTCATCGTGCGGAAGCGAACGAGATCCTCACTGGCTTGGCCGAGCGCGATGTTCAGGGTGAAGAGACACAGCGCCTCGAGCAGAGCCGGGTCATCCTCGACCTCGGCGATCTGCGCCTTCAAGTCAGCGTTGGCTTTGCCGCCGGCCTTGTCGAGCAAGCGGTTGATGTAGTCATGGAACTTCTCGAGCAAATCGAACTTGGCGGCGACTTGTTCGCGGATCTGCACGACCTTGCCGTTCTTCACGTACACCGCCATCTTGCGGAACACCGGCGTGCGCGCCAGCGAGGCGTTGCCCTGGCCGGTTTCGAGCGCGTCGGCCCGCGGCATGTCCGGCGGTGCGAGGTCCCAGCGCGTGACGCCCGAACCACGCGCCGGTCGGGGGAAAGGGTCCTCAGCGGGGCGGTAGTCGAGCTGTTCGGCGTTGAACTTGTACACGGTCTGCGAGGCGGAGATGGCGTCTTGCACGTAGTCGATAACGGAGAGCGAGTCGACGATCGGGTCGATGCCGATCAGGCGGTCGGATACGGCGGCGTCGCCGATCGACGGCGCCCCGACCGGATCGGTCACCCAGTAACGCGCCGCCAACTGCGCCCGCGTGTCGCGGTCGCCGTCGCGGCTGGTGAACTTTTCGACGAAGCTCGGTTCGAGGAAGCGCACGGCGAGCGCGTCGTCGTTGACGACTTCGTCGATGGCGTCGGTACCGTCGACGGTCAGCCGCGCCTTGTAGCGGAAGTCGTCTTCGATCAGGCCGCGCACCTGCACGAGGCTGCCCTTGGCAAACGGCGTGGTCGGGGTTTCATCCGAGTACCGGAACACGCCCGACTGGTGCGCCGACGCGATCATCAGCTTGAGCAGTGCTTCCTTGTCTTCGTTCTTCCTCGCGCACGCTGGGCCCGCGGCGAGGACACCGACGGCGACGAAGAGCGCGATGAGACGCTTGTTCATGACGGCTTGACCTCCTCGAGCAGGATGCGCAGCAAGGCCCGCGGCGTTTCGTAGGTATCGCGCACCGACAGCACCATGAAGTAGTCGCCCTCAAACCACGAGGTGAGGCTCTGCTTGCGCTGGGAAGACCGGAATACGTTGTGGCCGCTCATGACGAAGGGCTGGACCTTCGTCCCGCCGATCTGGTTGGCGACCAGCAGTTGGAACTTCGGGTCCTTGGGCCGCGCCTTGTCCGAGAGGCGGCTGATCTGCAGCGTGGCTTCGAGCCGCTCTTTGTTCCGCAGCGAATAGAGGCCGACGGCTTCGATGTAGGCGTTTGCCTGCTGGTTCGCCAGCGACCCGCCGATCTCCTCGCGCTGCGGGATCAACCCGAGGAACGTGCCACCGAGCACGTCGTCGCTCAACTGCTTGATGTCCTTGGCGGCGGTTCCCTTGGGCGCGCTGGTGCCACAGGCCGCGCCGAAGAGCAGAGCCGCCGCCGCGGCGACGCCAACCACCCGGTGAAGCAAACGCCGTTGCATCAGGTGACGTTGATCACAAACGTGGCGTAGGGGCGCTGACGGTCCTTGAGCGTGAACGAGCCCTTCTTCGTGACCTTGGCGTCCCAGGTGTCGTTGTAACGCAGCTGCGGCGACGTCAGTTCGGGATTCGCGGGCTCGGTGAACAGCTCGTGGTACGCGTGCTCAGGATCGTTGTCGCGGTTGACGAAATGGATGTAGCGACCGGCGGTGCAGCTGATCTGCGTTTGGGTCTTGTCCTCGGGCTCGAAGGACGCGCCCTGCGTGTCGTTGTTGATGTAGACGGTGTGGCACGGCGGGGCCTTGGCGGTGGTCGCCGTCGTCTTGAGTGTGGTGACCACTCCGGTGGTGGCGACGGGCGCGGCGGTGGTCGTGGTGGCCTGGCCGATGGCGCCGGACCCCTTGGTGCTGCCGTCAGCCTCGAGGTCGCCGCCGATCTCGTTGTCGCCGCCGCAGGCGGCGGCGAGCAGGGCGACAGCGGCCACTGCGATCGCCACGCGAACGGTTCGAAATTTCATTACACGAGACTCCCTGAACGTCGTAGTGCTGCTTCGGAGGTGCCGAGGTAGGCGTTGATGACGCGTTCGTCGTTCAACACTTCCTCTGGCGTACCGCGGGCGAGCTGGGCGCCTAACTCGAGGGCGAGGAGCTCGTCGGAGACCGCGGAAATCAGTGGCATGTCGTGCTCGACGATCAGCATCGAGCACCCGGTCTCGTATCGCACCCGGGAAAGGAGCGGGCCAAGCCCCTCGGCTTCGGCCTGGGCGATGCCGCTCGACGGCTCGTCGAGCAGCAGCACGCGCGGCTCGGCGGCGAGCACGCACGCCAGATCGACGATGCGGCGCAGGCCGGTCGACAGTTCGCTCACGAACTTGTCGCGGAAGGAACCGAGTTCGAGCAGCTCGATCAGTCGATCAGCGCGCAAGCGCAGGCGCCGCTCCGCCCGCCGCGCTTGCGGCGCGCCGAACGCGGAGAGGAACGTGGATCGGACTTCGACGCGCTGCTCGAGCGACACGAGGATCGTCTCGTAGACCGATAGCGAGCCGAACATGCGCGCGTCCTGGAAGCGGCGCACGAGCTTGCGGCGCGCCCGCTGCTCCGGCGGCAGGTTCGTGATATCGACGCCGTCGAACACGACGACGCCCGAGTCCGCGGCTTGGTAACCGGAGATGATGTCGAAGACGGTGGTCTTGCCCGAACCGTTCGGGCCGATCACACCGAGGACCTCGCCGTCGCGCAAGGCGAAGCTGAGATCGTCGACGGCACGAATACCGCCGAAGGTCTTGACGATGTTTTGCACTTCGAGAACGGGACGGGCCAGCTGGAGTTCGTCGGCGCGCCGGCGTTCGTCGACGCGGCGAGCAGTGGCGCCTTCGGTGAGCGAGCCGGTGCCCTTGACGTAGACGGCGCGCAGGATGTCCGGGCGCTTCATGAGATCGGCGGTCGCGCCTTCGAAGCGCACTTCGCCCTTCTCCATGAAGACCGCCTTGTCGGCCAGCGTGAGCGCCACGTTGACGCTTTGCTCGACGACCACGATCGTGATGCCGCGGCGGTGCATTTCCTTGACGATCTCGATGAGCTCGCCGACGACGGCCGGCGACAGGCCGAGCGAGAGCTCGTCGATCAGCAGCAGCTTCGGCTTCGCCAGGAAGGCGAGCGCCAGGCTGAGCATCTGCTGCTCGCCGCCCGACAACGTCGACGCATTGGCGTCGGCGCGTTCGCGCAGGACCGGGAAGATCTCGAAGACTTCGGCCAAGCGGTCGCGCACCTCAGCGGGGTCCTGGGTCAACCAGTTGGCCAGCAAGAGGTTGTCGCGCACGGACAGGCCCGGGAACACTCCCCGGCCGCCAGGCATGCAGATCACGCCGCGGCCGGCGATTTCGTTGGGCGGGCTGTGCGTGATGTCGCGACCGTCGAAGATGATGGCGCCGTCGCTGGCTTCACTGATGCCGCAGATGGCGCGCAGCAGCGTCGACTTGCCGGCGCCGTTGGTGCCGAGCAGCGCCACGATCTCGCCTTCGTACAGATCGAAGTCGACGTTGAACAACACCTGCACGCCGCTGTAGGACACGCACACGTCGCGGCACACGAGCAGCTTGGCGTCGGCCGACTCACGCGACCGGCGGATGTCCTCGGCGGCCATCGCCGCGGTGAAGGCGTTGCGACGGTCGATGTCGAACAGCGGCGCCGCCGACAGGTCGATGAACGAGGCGATGAGCCCGAACGGGAAGGCGAACGCCAGGACGGCCTTGAAGCCGAAGACCTCGAAGATGGCAAACAGCATCGGCGTCCACACCAGGAAGCTGGGCAGGTTGTAGAGCCCGCTGATGGCGAAGCCCAGCGACCGCACCTGCGGCGGCGTGACCTGCGAGTAAATGGCGCCGCGGGCGGGCCCGGTGAGGCCACCGCCGAACCGCAGCACCGCCGCGAGCACGACCACGAGCCAGATCGGCGGGCCGAACGCCAAGAGCCCCAGCGCGGCGTTGGCGAGGACGCCGAAGACGCCGGCGACGATCAAGACCTGGCTCGGCTTGCGGCGCGAGAAGTAGTCGATCAGCGAACCACCGATGAGCGATCCGAAGAACCCGGTGACGATCGCCGGGATGAACAGCCAGCTGCGCTCGGTGGCGGTAAGGCCGTAGAACTGCGACAGCATGAGCGGGAAAAACAGGCCGAGGGCGACGTCGGAGGGACCCGCCACCGCGGCGGCGATGAACGTTCGCCTGAGCGTCCGCACGCGCATGACCGTGCGGAAGCCCTCGCCCAACGAGAGCGGCTCGTCCTCCTGGACCGCCACCTGATCGCTCGCGCCCATGGCGCGCCGCTCCATGAAGCCGCGCACCGGTTCGCGCAAGCGGAACAGGGCGTAGAACCCGGTGAGCACCACGACCAAGGCCGTGACGAAAATGGTGGCCCGCCAGCCGAAGGTGTCGATCGCCGGGCCGCACACGGCGAGGGCGACGACGCCGATGATCGGACCGGACAGTCCTTGCAGGGCGTACACCCGGCCGCGGGACTCGGGCGGGTAGTAGTCCGCCATCAAGGAACCGGTCGGGGTGGAGATCGCCAAGGTCGCACCCTGGTCGATGCTCTGGGTGAGGCCGACCGTGCCGAAGCTGGTGGCCTGACTCGTCCACATGCCCGAGAAGCCCGACAGGATCGTCCCGATGCCGATCCACGGCGCTCGCTTGCGGCGGTCGAACTGGTACGCGATGAATATGCCGCCGAACACCCCGATCACGCCGATCATCACCGAGAGACCGATGAGCGCCGAGATGTTGACGCGCAGGTCCTGGCCGATGTCGGCCGACGCCACGCTGGCCGCCTGCCCCTCGAACGCCAGCGCGACCGAGACCACCGTGAGGATGAGGAACGGCGTGAGCCCGTAGGGCGTTTGGCGCAGCTCGCCGTAGCGGCGAACCTCACCCGTCATGAACTTGATCTGGCGGCCTACGCCGCCGAGCACCTGGCCGAGTCCGCTACCGCGCTTCTCGCCGGCCATCAGTCTTCCTCTCTGACGGCGACGAGCGTCGCCCCGACGATGTCGTGCGGCGACTCGGCATCGACGTCACCCAGCGAGGCCGAAGCCGCACCGATGGCGAGACGCTCTTCCTCGCGGCCGCGCAACGCCCGCACGTCGGCGCTGGCCGCGCCACCGTGCAGTTCGGAGCCCAGCCGGAACTTGGCGCCCGGGCCGAGAGCGGCCAAGCCGCTGTTGGCGTCGGGATCCGCCAGCGGGATCAGCTTGCGTTCGAGCGCCTCAGGGTCGTAGTCGGCGAACAGGCTCGGCACGACGATCTGGCGGCGCTGGGCGATGATCCGCAACCACGCGTCGCGCACGGCGATCACACCGGCGATGAGACCCGCGGGCGCGAGCCAGAGAACGAGCAAGGGCCCCCCGCCCTCCTGCAACGCTTCGGTCACCGTGGCCAGGAAATCGTTCGACGGCAGGAAGAAGCGGAACAAGTTGTCGTACAGCGAGCCGAGCAGGGCGCCGCCGACCGAGCCAATGCCGCCGAGGACGGTGAACACGAAGATGTCAAGGCTGCGCTGCGGGGCAAACGACTCTGCGGACAGACCGCGCTGTTGGTGGACGAACACCGCGCCCGAGAACCCGGCCAGCGCACCCGAGATAGCGAACGCGGTGAGCTTGAGGCGCACCGCCGAGACCCCGAAGCTCTGCACGTTGGCTTCGTTTTCCCGCATGGCGATCAGGAGCCGACCGATACGGCTGCGCCGCAGGTTGAGGGTGATCACGATGGCGAGCACGAGGCAGAACAGCGCGAGGTAGTACATCGGGCGGTCCTGGTCGAAGTTGAGGAAGAACAGCGTCGGGCGATCGATCGATACGGGGAGCAACCACCCGAAGTACTTCTCGTCGAAGAGGATCGCCGACACGGCGATCGACAGCCCGAGCGTGGTCACGCCGAGGAACAGTCCTTTGAGCCGCAACGCCGGTAGGCCGATGATGGCCGCGAATACGCCGGCGACCGCCGCCGCGATGGGCACGGCGAACCAGAAGGGAAGCCCGACCCGGGCCGTCAGAGAGCCGCCGACGACCGCACCTACGGCCGCGAACCCGAACTGACCAAGGCTGATCTGGCCGGCCCATCCCGTGAGGATGACGAGCGAGACGCCCACGATCGCCTGGATGAGGATGGCGGCGCCGAGCTCCTGATACCTGGCAGGGACGATCACCGGATACACAAGAACGAACACACCGGCGGCGGCGATGAGCGCCCAGCGCGTCGTGCGCACCGTGGCGATCTTGGCGAGCTCCTTCGGGATCGCTCGCTGTTCCCGCACCGCGGTCCACGCGACGCCGGTGCCTTCCTCGCTGCGTCCCATGCGGCGGCGCTGCATGAGGAGCGTAAGCGTGACCAGCACGAAGTACGCCAGCGAGATGAGGCCGACGTCGTCGGGATAGCTGTACCGCACCGCGTTGGCGACCGTCGCCATCAGCAGCGCCGTGAAAATGGCGATGGGGATGCTGGTGAAGCGGGCGATCACGGCGGCGGTGATAGGCGCGATCAGCGCAGGGATCACCGCGCCGCTGGCCGCGCCGGCAGACGGCGCGGTGAGCGAACCGATGCCGATGACGCTGAGCGTGCCCAGCGCGCCGGCGATGGCCCACACGATCGTGGACAGATTGCCGACGGGGATACCGAGCAGCGACGCCCGTTCGGAGTTCTCGGCCAACGCACGGATGGCGACGCCCGCCCGCGTGTAGCGGAGGAAGCAGACGATGGCGAGCACGGCGAACACGAGCAGCTCGATGTTGAAGACTTCGGGGAAGCCGAAGTTCGTGTTGTAGTCGCCGACCTTGAACTCCCACCCGGCGAAGGGCAGGAAAGGGCGGACGTTGACGTTGCCCGTCTGCTCGGCCAGCGAGCGCGAGCCCGTCCGGGGGAAGATCGGCAGGCTTCGCATACTCCCGCCGATGAAGAAGGCGAGGAACGGCAGGGCGGCGATCGTCACCACAGTGAGAACGATCCGAGGATGGTTGAAGAACCGGCGGCCGAAGATCAGGTCGAACAGCACGCCAACCCCGGCTCCGAGAGCGACCGACACCACCAGCGCGATCGGGAACGGCACCGGCGTGAACTGGACGAACTCGAAGAACAAGGTTCCGCCGGCCGCGCCAATGGCGACCTGCATGAAGTTGATGATGCGCAGCGACCGGTAGACGAGCACGAGCCCGAGCGCCGTGATGGCCACGCTGCAACCGATGACTAACCCGTTGAACAGGATCGCCATCGGCGTGCCCCGCCCGCCGCCCGGCGTGCCCGGCAGGACGACCATGACGTAGACGAGCGCGATGAGCGCCGCCAGCGCGCTGGTGGCGAGCGAGCGGGCTCGGCTGCCTACGGGTAGAACGGTTGTCAGCATTGCGTGGATGGGCCTCGCTAGTTACTTCAGGGAATCAGGCAGTGCGGTCGGAGTTAGCTGACCGAGCTCCCACTTGCCGAGGGCGGCGATGGCGTCGATGTTGATGTCGCCGAGTGCAAGCGACTCAGCGATGGGCATCGCGCCGTACTGCGTGGCGAACACGTAGCTGATTTCGCGTGTCTCCTGCTCCATCGCGCCGCCGACGATCTGGTTGAGGTCGATGAGGTTGTCACCCTGGTTCACGGTGAAGTCGCTCGTGAGAGTCTGGTGCAGCGTGACGGCGTAGCCCTCGACGATTTCGCCGCAGGCGTCGACGCGGCTGGTCCGGCCGACGACACCGTCGTTCAGAAGCGCCGTGCCGGTGGTGGCGTCGATGCCCACGCTCTGGAACGTCTGGCCGGAGCGGACGATGCCGCCTTCGAGCGGCAGCACGAGCATCGGCTGCACAGGCGCGAACGAAGACTGGCGCGAACCGTTGCTGTCCTGCACCTCGATCTCGGTGATGAAGACTCCGGGCGAGTCCGACGGATCGGCCACGCGCACATCGGTGCCGGGAATGTTGGTGACGCCGATGGTCCGAGCGGCAACTGTGCGATCGACGTAGAGCTCAGGGTTGGTGTTGACGCGGAAGGTCGTGATGATCGTGTCGCCACCGACGAAGGGATCAGGGCTCAGCATCTGGAAGCTGAATTGGTGGTCGCCCTCGCTGGTAACCCGGCGGACCGCCCGGTTCTGCAAGGCGAAGGGCTGGTTGATCACAACCGGCGGCGTCTTGGTGGCGTCCTTGATCTGGAGCAGGTTCTTCTTCCACTTGTAGACGCCTTCAGCCGGCTTCTCCTTGACGAGCACCGTCGCCGACGCCTTGGGGAAGGCGGCGAGCTTGGCCGCCGGGCACGGACCGTCGAGCTTCGGGTCGAAAACGCGCTTGCCGGGCAGGTCCGCGGGCAACTCGTCGAAGGCTTCTGCGGGCACTGTGAAGTCGGGCACGACCGGCTTGTCCTTCGGCGTGATGCCGAAGACCGCCGACGAGTCGAACTTCACCAGGCCGACACCAGCGTCATCTTGCTGGACGCAGGCCGCGGAGCCAAGGGCGAACACCGCCACCAGGGCGATGACTGTCTTATTAGGCAGCAGTCGTTTCATCTTCTGCCTCCTTCCCACTCGACGTGAGTGCAGCATTGAGATCGGGCGCGAACGGATTTCGCAACGACAAGCGTGACACCGTGGCGACGAAGCGTACGGTCGCGGGCTGCGCCGATCCGATCCGGCGGCGCAGCGAGCGCGACAGTTCCTCAGCCGCAACCGCCAGCTCGAGGCTGGCGTCGTCTTGCAGGTCGCCCCACAACACCCGGGTGACCAGCCAGGCGAGCTCGATGTGCTCGTCGTCGTCGATGAAGCGTTCGAGATACATGAGCGGGGTGTCGCTGGGATAGGAAAACCCGAAGTCGGTGGCCACGTCACGGAACTCGGCGTAGGCGAGCGCGATACGTGCGCGGGGACCCATCTCGATGGCGCTGCTGCGCCGCCGCGAGCGGACCCGCGCCTTTCGCAACGCCGGGTACGTGGAGTAAACGGCGAGGAGCAACAGGATCAGCGGGACGCCGATCATGAAGCCACGCAACAGCTGCTGGCCGAACACCGACTTGGGCGCGGTGATCGTCGGCAGGAACACCTGGATGTTGACTTCGTCGCTCGGCAGGATGTTCGGGTTCGTCTGCTGCTGGCCGGGGTCGCTCGACACCGACGGCTTGGCCTTCTTGGGTGTGCCGATCACGGGCACCCACTTGAAGCCGGGGAAGTACACCTCGACGAAAGTGGCGCCGTTGCGGGGCCGCACCTCCAGCGTGTTCGCGCCGACCTTCTCGCCGCCGTCGAAGCCGAACGCGATGCGCGACGGCAGGCCGATCCAGCGGGCCAGCAATGCCTGCGTGGCCACGATCTCGAATGGCGTGCCTTCAAGATTGGTGAGCAACTCGTTGACCCGCGACGGCGGAATAGCGACCGGGACACCGGCGCCGGTGGCTACGACATTGTCGAGCACGTAGTTGCGCAGGAAGTCGAACTTGCCCCACAACGACGGGATCGACTCGGCGCGGTCGATCAGACGCTGCACCGCGGGCGGCGGTTGCCCGACGTTCTCGGTGAACTGCAGCACTTCGGCGGGCGGACCAACGATGATGTCTTCGAGTTCTTTGATCGTCGGCAGGCCGGCGGCGAGCACCGTGTACTCCTGGCCGCGCTCGAGCGTGCCCGAGGCGAGGCGCAGGTTGCTGGACCGGTAGTCGAACGCGGGGACGATGCCCTTGGCGCGCAGACCGACGGTGTTGGACAGCCCGGGCATGACCGCGCCCGTGAGCCCGAGGATCTGGAAGTGGGCGGTGATGCGCGCCGGCAGCTCGCCGTCGATCACGCCGCTGTTGGGCACGTTGCGGACATTGGCGTCGTTGACGGCGGCGAGGCGCCAGTCCTTGCCGTCGTACACGTCGAGGCTGCCCATGCGCCAAGGTCCAGAGAGGTCGGAGCGGACGCGGAACAGCGGCCGGTCGACCACTTTCGACAGCGGCACCGTCTTGGGCTTCTGGGGCTCCTCGGCCGGGTTGACGGCGGGCTTCGGGAAAAGGAAGTCGAGTTGGCTCGCGAGGATGAGCGCGATGGTCACCGGGATGATGACGACGAGGGACCGGACAGCGTTGCGGACCTCGTAGGCGACCGACGGCTTCTCGTCGCCCTCCAACCCCGAGTTGGACGACAGCAGCACGAGGCCGAACACGAACAGGACGAGCACGACGATGCCCGATGCGACCTGCTGGTCCTTGGGGACGCTGATGCCGCCGAGCGCCGCGAACGGCACCGGGATGACCAGCGCCAACGCCGGCTTGCGGAAGGCGAGGGCGATCCACGCGGCGGAGAACCCGACGACGGCCATGAGCCAGCCGAGAACGGCGTGCCACCCGGCGATGAACGGCACGGGCGGACGCGTCAGGTCGCCCTGCGTGTTGGCTTCTTTGACGAGCGACGTGAGCGAGCCGATGTTGCCGACGCCGGTCGGGAGCAGCATCAGTGCGCCGATGGCGAAGATGCCGACGCCGACGATGACCAACGTGGTGGTGAGGCGCCGCTGCCGGTTGGCGACGACGGCGAGGCCGATGCCGAGCAGGCCGGCGACGGCGCCGTAGATACGGGGCGAGGTGCCGGTGAAGACGCCGCCGGTCATGACAGCGGTGGCGATCACCGGGAAGGCCATCGCGATGGCGATGCGGGTGACGGGCTCTTGTGGCGCGAGGTCTTCGGGCGCGCCCGCCGCCTCTTCGATCTCGGCTTCGATGCCGCCCGCGTCTTCGCTGAGATTCTCGAGGACGTCGTCCTCCAGCGCCTTGAGGTCGGATTCAGTCGTTGCCATGGCTAGATCCGGTTTCCTGCGCCGATGTTGTTGAACAGCGCCGAGGCGAGGTCACCGCCGGGGTGCAGGCTCGCCACCTGGCAACCGAGCGACGCCGCGCGACCGGGCGTGTCGGCGTTCTCGTCGTCCCAGAGCAGCGCGACCACGAGGATCGACACGCCCTTGTTGAGCAGCAGCTTGAGCTGCGCCGCTTCCTGCACGCCCAGGTTGGGCGTGATCAGGACGTTGTGGGCGTCGCGCTGGGCGTTGCCGAGCAGGCGGCGGATGACGGTGCCGAGCGGCGTCGCGGCCCATCTCGACCTTGGCGAACGCGTCGAGCAGCGGCAGTTGCTGCTGGGCGCCGCGCAGCGTGCGCGTGAGCGGGCCGCTGTTGGTTTCGACCTTGATCTCGTAGCCCTCGCGGAGGTGGCGAACGGCGAGGCTCGCGGCGGCGCGAACGCCCGCTTCGAAGCTCTCCGACAACCCTTCGCCGTCGCGGGAGTGAGCGCCGCGGTCGGTGTCGAGGATGATCGTGATCTTGTCGGTGATCCCCTGCTCGGCCTCGCGCACCATGATCTTGCCGGTGCGCGCGGAGGCCCGCCACACGATGCGGCGCAGGTCGTCGCCGGGCTTGTACTCGCGCATGCCGTAGAACTCGAGACCCGTCGGCCACGGCTTGGAAACCGGCGGGCGAATGGGCGGATCCTCGAATTGGCGGGTGAGCGGCCGGTCCGAAACGATCTCGATGCGCGGATGCACGAGCAATTCGAACGGCTCGGCGATCAGCGTTTCCCGCTGCGTGAGTCCGAGCGGGTCGCCCTTCACGGCCACCAGCGGACCGATCTCGTAGACACCGCGCCGTTGGCAGCGCACGGAGTAGCGGTGCGTCAGTTTCTCGCCCGACGACAGCTTCGTGATCGGTACGCGCACGGGTTGCCCGAGACGCTCCGGGACGCGCTCTTCGAGAATGAACGTGGACACACCGCGCTGGGCCTCGAGGGTCACCTCGACTTCGAGTCGGTCGCCTTCGTGGGCGCGAGGAAACAGACCGGCGCGATTCCCCGTGAGCTTCAAATGACGCGGCGCCAGGAAGAAACAGACCCCGAATAGCAACAGCAGGCCGTAGGCGAACAGGTACATCGCGGTGCCGGCGACGATCTTCGCCAACGCCCACACCAGCACGAAGCCGGCGAGCGCGACGACGCCGTAGACGGTGACTCCCGTCTTGCGCTTGAGGCTCTCGGTGCGGCGGCGCATGGCCGCGGGCGCGACCGCGTCGGTAAACGCGTCGAGCCGGGCGCGCAAACGCCGACCAAAAGACAGCTTCGGGGTGCCGGTAGGCATGGGGGTGGTTCTGGTCCCCCGACTACTTCTTCGCCGAGACCGGCGGCTTCACCTGATTGGTGACACGGTCGAGGACCTGGGCCACGTCTTCACCGCGAAGAATGGCGTCGGGGTTGAGCACGATGCGGTGGGCCATGATGAACGGCAGCACGGTGCGGACGTCGTCGGGATAGACGTGGGTGCGACCGTCGCTGGCGGCGAGGACGCGTGCCGCCTTGAGCAGGTTGATGCTGGCTCGGGGTGAACCACCCATGGCGATGTGGGCGTCGGCGCGGCTGGCCTGCACCAGGTCGACGATGTAATAACCGACGTCGTCGGCGACCTCGATCGTGCTGGCGTAGTCGATCATGTTCTGGATCTCTTTGGTGCCGGTGACCGGGCCGAGGTCCTCGATCGAGAGTTGCTTGGAGTTGGCGAACATGACCTCGAACTCCGGAGCCGCGGTCCATGTAGCCGAGGCTCATCTTGAACAGGAAGCGGTCGAGCTGGGCTTCGGGCAGCGGGAAGGTGCCGGCCTGCTCGATCGGGTTCTGCGTCGCCAGCACCAGGAACGGCCGGGGCAGGTCGTAGGTAACGCCGTCGGCGGATACGCGGCGCTCGGCCATGGCCTCGAGCAGCGACGACTGCGTCTTCGGCGTGGCGCGGTTGATTTCGTCGGCCAGCAGCACGTTGCTGAACACCGGGCCGGGGTGGAACTCGAAGGTGCCCTTGCGCTGGTCGAGGATCGACGAACCGGTGATGTCGCCCGGGAGCATGTCGGGCGTGCACTGCACACGCTGCGTGGAGGCGTCGATCGACTGGGCGATGGCTCGGGCCAGAACCGTCTTACCGGTGCCCGGCACGTCCTCGAACAGGATGTGGCCCTCGCACAGGATGGCGACCAGGGCGAGGCGAACGACCTCGTTCTTGCCCTTGAGCACCGTCTCGATGTTCTCGACGACCTTGTCGAAGTTCTTTTTGAACGTTTGAGCGCTCATGGAACCGCTGGAGCTACGAGCGGTCGCGAGCGAACGAGAAGCCGGTTTACGAGGTGCCATGGCGCGGAAGCGTCCTCACTTCAGAAGAGATGTGTTTGTTGGCTGCCGTTCCGAACTTGAAAACCCCAGAGTTCAGGAACAAGACAGCCAGGGTCGCGTGCTGCGCCCCGACGGGGAAGCATACGTCGTGTTACTCGCCAGTATCGTCTCGGTCTAGACCATTCACTCGCCCGTTACAGAGCCCGCTACCTATTTCTGTGACTCTCTCTATAGGATCGCCCATATGGCGTCAGTCGTTCTGCCGAGTCGCGCCGGCTCTCAAAACGTCCGAAAGGGCGCACCGCTCCTCTTACTGATCGGCGGCTTGCTCATCGCGCTGATGGTTCTACCCAGCGCGCTGAACCTTCCACAGACCAATCCGGCTACCACCCTCGAGTACGCGCCGGTGCCGCCCCAGGACGACGACATCCCGCCGCCCGTGGGCAACTTCGACCAGTTCGGCCTCGGCCAGAGCTCTTCGATCGACACCGGTGGCGCCGATGGCGGCGATGGCGGCGTCCTCATTAGCGATCCGGGCAAGAACACCAGCACCAAGCGCTGCGTCCAAACGCCGCGGGGCCCGAAGCAGACCGAAGACCCGCTCGCTCCCCCGTGCGTGCCGGACTACCCCAAGTGCAACGAGAACGGCGGCGCCACGTACCAGGGCGTCACCGCCCAAGAGATCCGCATCGTCTTTTACCTGGACTCGGGCATTGTCGACGTCGGCACGAGCCGCGGCGACGAGTCACGTCCGGCGAACAAGTACTACGACCTCGACGAGCCCGAAGCGCCCGACGAGCACATCTACGCCCGGTTGCTCCGCGGGTGGGGCAAGTACTTCGAAGACCGCTACCAGCTGTACTGCCGGCACGCCCACATCTGGGTGTATTACGGCAGCCGCTCAGACGACGGCCCCGAAACCAAGCGGGCCGACGCCGCCGACAACTACCAGAAGGTCCAGCCCTTCGCCGTCGTGTCGGACTCGCTGAGCTCGAGCGACGCCTACCTCGAGGCGATGTCCAAGCGAGGGGTGTTGAACTTCGGCGCTTTCCTCGGGCGGGAACGCGCCTTCTACCAGCGCTTCCCCAAGCTGGTGTGGGGCTACTCACCGACGCTGGAAGACCAGGCAAATCAGTACGTCGACTTCTTCTGCAAGCAGATCCGGTCGAACGAAACCACCACGTTCGCCGGCGGCAACCTGGTGGGCAAGAAGCGCAAGTACGGAGTCGTCTTCAGCACCGACAAGCTGCACCCGGAGCTGCAGAAGCTCAAGGAACTCGTCATGGGCAACATTCAGCAGCGGTGCCCGATCAACCAGTCGAACATCCCGACGGCCACCTGGGACGAGTGTTGCTACGCCGAGAACAACCAGACACTGCCCACCTACGCGTCCGAAGGTATGGCCAAGTTCTCCGACCCGAACCAGGCCGGTGGTCCCGTCACCACGATCATCTGGCCCGGCGGCATGGAATCGAAGTTCGGCGACCAGGCCGTGGCGCGCAACTACTTCCCGGAGTGGGTGCTGCTCGGCGACTCGACGACCGACGGATTCGTGGCTACGCAGTACCAGAACCCGCAGGCATTCGGCGGCCATGCCGTTGTCGCCACCTATCAGACCAAGAAGATCGACCTCGAGCAGGAGCCGTGCTTCCTGGCATACAAGGACGCCGACCCGAGCGCGCCTGACGCCGACATCCGCGGTCGTGCCTGCGGCCTGTACGAGCGGCTGCGCCAGCTTTTCACCGGCATCCAGGTCGCCGGGCCCAAGCTCGGGCCGACCTCGATCGACAAGGGCTACCACGCCATCCCGAAGATCGCCTCCAACGATCCGGGCACACCGGCGTGCTTCTACGACGTCGGCGACTACAGCTGCGTGAAGGACGGCGTCGCGATGTGGTGGGACGCCAACGCCGTGGCGCCGAACAACACCGACAGCGGTTGCTGGCGGATGGTCCAGAACGCCAAGCGCTACCTGAACCCGCCCCACGGAGGCTTCCCCGCCCAGGAGTTCACGACCACCAAGTCCAACTCCGACGTGTGCAACGGCTACGGGGGGCTCGCTCTCACCTTCCTGGCGGGCCCGGCGTAACGATGCTCCAACGCGCCCCTCGCGCGTTGTTGGGCGCCGCGCTTGGGCTGGCGTCAGTCGGGGGGCTTGCGCTCATCGGCGGACCGAGTCCGGCGGCGGCGCTCGACGGCGAAGTCCCGCTCAACCCGGCCATCAAGCCCGACGCCGTGCTCGCGCCTGGCGAGTCGGTCACGCTCAAGAACACCACGCCACTGGTGGGCACGGCGTTCTTTTATTCGCCCGAGGCGTGCCGCGGCCGCCCAGCCACGACCGACGAGGCGATCGCCCCGGCCACCTGCAAGGCCTACCGGATCGTGCTGAAACTCGACACAAACCCACTGGCCCGCAACACCGTGCTGCTCGAGGCCGACTTCGATCAGGTGCAACCACGGTCGCTGCCGATCGTCGTCGCCGGCCTGAACCCGGCGCCATTGAACGGCGTGAATCTGTACGTCTGGGACTGGGAGGACCACTACCTCGGCCAGGACTATCCCGATCCGACCTTGGAACCCCTCGTCGGACCCGGCGACCCCGACGACGAACCACCGGGCACCAATACCTTTGCTTCGCCCGAGCGTGGCAGCTTCAAGGCCAAGTACCGGGTCTACGACATCACCGTCCAAGCCACGCAGGGCGTGAACCAGGGCTACGAACTGCGCGTGCGCTTCTCCAACGAGATCTTCACGAAGCCGTTTGAAGTTCTCGACGACGTACTGGGTGCGCCCACCGGCCCGATCGACGAGCCGCAGGGTTCGCAGTACGCCCCGCCCTTCACCGGCGGCCTTGGCCAGGGCGTTGTCCAGCCGCTGCCGCTCGTCGACGTATTGGCCGACAACGACATCGCCGGCATCGGCCTCGGCGTCAACGAGCAGTTCAACGCCGGCCAAGCGTTGGCGCTCGGAGCCCAGACCCGGCACATCGCCGCCACCGCCGAACCGCCTTCTACACTTGCCCTGATTACAGGGATGATTGCCTTTCCGATAGTCGCTGGGGCGACTGCCGTGTTGGCAGTGCGCCGACGCCGTCAAGCGTTGGTGGCGTAGTGCCGGCCCGCACAGTTCGCACCCTCGCCACCACCGCGGTCGCCGCGCTAGTGGCGACCTGCGGTGTCATTTCGTTCGCGCCGATAGGCGCGTCGGCAGCGGTGAGCAAGGGCGTCAAGCCCGACTTCGTCCTGACGCCCAAGTCCGCTCCGGTCTCGAAGACCTACACGAGCGTGCTGGTGAACGACCTGACCGTGCAGGCCAAGGGCAACGACCCGGCGGTCGACGAACTCGCCGACGAGGTCATCCCGAACCCCGACGACTGCCGCACTCCGGCGTACGACCTCGTGTGCGACGTCTACCGGATCAAGCTCAACCGCAACCTCGACAAAGAGGCGCTCAACGTCGTCATCATCGAGATGGACTGGGACGGCATCCTGCTGCCCGACCTGGTTCTGGTCGTCGCCGGTCTCGGCATCGGTTACATCCCCGACATCGACATGTTCCTGTACGCCAACCAGAAGTCCTACATGGAGCTCGGGGAGGTCGGTGGTCGCAGCGTCGCCATCCCGGAGCGCCTCGGGTTCACCGCGACGCAGGACGAGTACGACCTCGTCATCCGCTCGAGCACCGGCATCGCGACCGGGTACCGGCTGACGGCGTACATGAGCGACGAGATGTTCGGTAAGCAATTCGAGATCCTCGACGACGTCTTGACCGGCCCGACCGAGGTCACACCGGACGACGACTCGTCGGTAACCACGCCAGGGCCGCCGCCGCTGGCCACGACCCCGCCGCTCGAGCTGGCGCCGATCGACGTCGACTCCGCCATCGGTGGCATCGGCCTGGGCGTGAACGAACAGTTCGACTCGGAGGCGCTCGCCCTGTCCCCCAAGACCCGCACCATCGCGGCGCGCGCCAAACCGCCGTCGGCGTTCGCGCTGGTCGTCGCCATGCTCGCCGCCCCATCGCTGATCGCCGCGGGCCTCGTTGCCGCGCTGCGCCGTCGCCGCAACGCCCTGGCCCTATGAGACGGCGCTTTCGTGTGCGGGCCACCGCCGCAACCCTCCTCGTCTCTCTGGCCCTGACCACGCTGGGTGTGGTGGCGCTGGCGTTGCAGCCGACGGGCGCGTCGGCCGGCGTCACGCCCGGAGTGAAACCCGACTTCGAACTGAGCCCGGGCGGCTCGGCCACCAAGGAGTACTCCAACGTTCTGATCAACAGCGCCGAGGTGCGGCCCGAGGACGCTGACGCTTGCCGCGACGACCCGGCGATCAGCCTCACGTGCTCGGCTCACCGCATCAAGCTGCACCGCCAGCCCGGCTACTTCCTACGCATCTCAACCACGTGGCTGTACCGCGACGCCGCCGGCACCAGCGTTCCCGACGTCGACACGTATCTGTTCGACGGCCCGACCAGCCAGTACGACTACAACACGGTCGGCGGCGTCAGCGGGGCGGTACCCGAGACGATCAAGCTCGTGGATCCGAAACAGGACGAGTACGACGTGGTCATCCACGCGTACGCCGGCGCCATCATCGGCCACACCGTCTCGGTCGAATACACCAACGCGGCCAGCGCGCCAACGCCGGGCGTGCCGCACGACTTCTTGCTGCTCCCGCACGCCGCTCCGGTCGAGAAAGAGTTCTCGACCACGCTGCTGGTGCCGTCGGTGTCAGCGCCGTTGCCCGACACGTGCCGCACCGATCCGCTGCAAGACACCACCTGCGACGTGTACCGGCTGAAGCTGAACCGGAACCTGGGCAAGGACGCGGTGAACTTCGTCGTGATCACACTGTCGTGGGATCCAGTGGAGACGCCCGACCTGTCGACACCGGCAGCCGGTCTCGGCGGCGAACAAGTGCCCAACCTCGACATGTACCTGTTCGACTCGCCGACGCATCCGGTCGAGGGCACGGGCGGCAACCTGTTCCTCCTGCCCGAGCGCGCCGGCTTCGTCGCCATGCAGGACGAGTTCGACCTCGTGATCACCACCAAGCGCGGGCCCGGCGTCAGCTACAAGATCAGCGCGTTCATGACCGACGAGATCTTCGGTAAGCCGTTTGAATTCCTCGACCCCGTGACCGGCGCGATCGTGACTCCTGGCCCCGATGGTGAGCTCAGGCCCGTCGAGCCCAGCGGCCGCGTGGAGATTCCGCCGCTGGCACTCGCGCCTGTCGAGATCGACCAGCAGATCGCCGGCATCGGCCTCGGGCAAACCGAACAGTTCGACGCCGAGGCCCTCCGGATCGGTGGCCAGGCGCTGCGGCGCACCGAAACGACCCCCGATCCGCCGTCCGGTTTGCTCCTTGTGCTCGCACTCGGCGTGGTTCCCGGCGGCGCTCTCGGCGCCGGCGTGTTCGCCGTGCGGCGCCGCCACGTCGACGCCTTCTAGGCGTATTTCTCGCTGACCTGATTCCTGATCGGCGCTCACGCCTTCTACACTTTCGCCGCGTGAAGCGTTCGCTCCGAACCCGCGCGACTGCCCTGACTCTGGCGGCGTCGCTTTTGTTGGCGGGCTGCGGCGCGGTCGCGCTCGTGTTGGCACCGAACCCCGCGGGCGCCGGCGTCACGCCGGGCGTCACCCCGGAGTTCACGCTGAAGCCCGGTCAGACGGGCGTCGAAGAGTTTTCGAAGGTGATGATCAACAGCGCCGAGGCACGTCCCGAGGACGCCGACGCCTGCCGCGACGATCCGATCATCAGCCTCACGTGCTCGAGCCACCGCATCAAGCTCACCAACCTGGCGCCCGGGTACGTGCTGAAGATGGTCGTCGAGTGGCCGGCGCAAGGCGCCGACGCCCTCGCCGTGGTTCCCGACATCGACATCTATCTGTTCGACGGCGCGACGAGCCACTTCGATAGCGGCGACGTGGGCGGCGCCACCGGCGCCGAGCCCGAAGAGATCAGCATCACCCCGACCCAGACCGAGTACGACCTCGTCGTCCAGGATTACGCCGGCGTTGTCACCGAGCACAAGGTCACCGTCTCGTACACGATTCCGGAAGCGGCGAAGACCGACGGACCCCCGCCGCCATCGCCCGACTTTTATCTCTCGCCCGACGCCAAGCCGTTCGTCAAGGAGTACACGAGCGCGCTCGTCATGACACCGTTGATCGTGAGTCCTGGCGATTGCCGAACCGCGCCCGAGTACGACGTGCAGTGCGACGTCTACCGGTTCAAGGTCAACCGCAGCAAGGAGAAGGGCGCCGTCAACTACGTGGTGCTGTCACTCGAGTGGGACGCCGTCACTGTGCCCGCGCTGTCGACACCGGCCATCGGCACCGTGAGCCAGTTCTTGCCGAACATGGACTTCTACGTCTTCGACACCGACGATCACCACCTCCCGACCACGGGCGGGGGCACATCGCTGCGGCTCCCCGAGCGCATGGGCTTCGTGGCGACCCAGGATGAGTACGACCTCGTCATCCAGGTGTTCGAGGGTGCGTCCACCGGATACAAGCTCACCGCCTTCATGACCGACGAGTTGTTCGACAAGCCATTCGAACTGCTCGATCCCGTCACCGGCGCGCCGGTCGCGCCCGGCGTCGACCCCGACACCGGCTTCTTCAACCCTTGGAAGGCCGGCGACTCCGAGATGCCGCCGCTCGGGCTGGCGCCGATCGACGTCGACTCGCAGATCGCAGGCATCGGCCTCGGCGCCACCGAGCAGTTCGACAGCCAGGAGGCGATCCGCCTCGGCGGCCAGGCGTTGCGGAACACGTCGACGACCCACGAGCCGCCGTCGACGCTGATCCTGCTGCTGGCGCTCGTGCTGGCACCCGCCGTTCTGCTCGGCGGCGGTGTCGCGGTCGTGCGACGCCGGAACCACGTCGCCTTCTAGAACCTGATCGCTTTGGGCGCCCTCGCCGCCGCGCTCGACCTCCCCGACGAACCCAGGCGTGAGCTCCGCGGCATCCCTGCCGCGCTCGTGGCCGGCGCCATCTGGATCGCTATCGGGATCGTGCTGGCCCGCACCTTCGCCATGGGCGGCTTCGAACGCTCGTGGTTGGCGGTCGGCGCGACCGTCGCCGTCCCCGCGACGATCGTCGCCTGGGCGCTCGCTGGGCCGCACCGGTTTCGCACCTGGGTGGCGGCTGCCGTGATGATCGTTGCGGTCGCGCTGACGCCTCTCGCTTCCTCGGGCGCGACGCCATCGCCGGCGCGCTTGGCGGTCATCGCAAATGACTTGGGGCTGCCCGGCACGACGGTGCGCGACGTGCGCATTGGCAGCGGACGCTGCCGTCCGGCGTGCAGCGAACTGCGACGCACCGCCGTCGTCCGCGACATTTCCTACGCCAAGGTGCGCGCCCAGATCACTGGCATCCTCCGAGCGTCAGGCTTCGAGGTACGCGTCTACGCCCACAAGGTCGGCCAGCCATTGCGCATCGACGCCAAAAAGCCACGGCTGCTGGCGTCGTTCGAAGTCCGTCAGGTGACGACGAGCGAGACCCGCGTCGCGTCAGTGTTCATCGCCAAGGGTCCGCCCCCGGACCACGAGGTCGGCTAGCCAGGTTGCGCGTCGAGGAACGCTCGCAGCGCGTTCCACCATGCGCGGGGCGACTCGAATTGCGGGCTGTGACCGCCGCCGGGGATCACGGCGAGTTGCGCGCCGGGGATCGCCTCGCTCATGGCGATCGATTGCTTCATGAAGCCGTGGTCCTGCTCACCGCAGATGACCAGTGTGGGCACGGCCACCGAACGCAAGGACTCGAGACGGTCGGCTTGCGCGGCGACGTCGCCCGCCAGCGCCGCCCACGCGGGTCCGGCGGTGTTCAGGGTCTTGGAATCGGACCACGCCTTGTGCGCCGGGTCGGCTTGGCACAGCTCGATGTAGGGCAGCGTGTCGAGCGGGCTGGGCTCGGTGGAACGCCGCCCGATATCGACGAGGAGCTGCGTGCCGCCGTCGCGCACGACGGCCTGGCCGGCGGCGACCATGTCGTGGTCAATATGGTCGGGCAGCTTGTGACTGGTGTCCATCAGAACCACAGCCGTGGCGATCTCGGGGTGCGCCAAGACAAGCAGCTGCACGACCATGCCGCCGAGCGAATGACCGAGCACCACGGCGTTGGTCCAACCGAGCGCCGCAACCAGCGCGTGCATGTCGTCAGCGAGTTGCGTGAGCGAGTACGCCGCTTCGTCGTTTGGCTTGGAACTACCACCGTGACCGCGCAGGTCGGGGGCGACGGCGTGCCAGCCGATCGCCGCCAAGCGGGGCAGGTAGAAGGTGAAGTCCTCCTTGGAGCCGCCGTGCCCGTGCACGAGCAACAGAGGTCGACCGCCGGCGCCCGCCTCGATGATCTCGATTTCGACGTCGTTGGCTGCGACCTTGCGCGTGTTCATTCCGTCTCCCCGAAGTCCGAGTAGTCGACGCTGACGAGTTGGGCGATCCGCTTGTCGTCACCGTAGGGCCGAATCATGTCGGTTCGCACCGGCAGCAGCACGCGCCGCACCCGACCTAGTCCGTCGACGAAAACGTCCGCCCACAATTTGCCGTCGGCGCCGAGACGTCCTTCGAGTTTGTGCAGGTCGGCGCGGCGCTCGACTGGCGTGGCGGTGATCGCCTTGTCCAGATCGATGTCGACCTCGTATCGCTTGGCGCCCTCGCCCTGCACCTCGACGCCGCCGTAGCTCTCCACCGACACGACGCCGCGGAGAAGGTCGAGCACCGCCGCGGGCTCGGTCACGCCGAACGGCGGGGTTGCCCGCTTGAGGCCTTCGGGTACGAGGTTGTCGACGCCGGTGGCGAACGTGACCACACCGGTCGCCGTTACCCCGGGCGCGGCGCCGACGACGCGCGCCGTTTCGCCGGCGAGCGTGATATCCGGAGCGCGCCGCAGCACCGTTTCGGGCTTGCCGGTCGGCCCCGCGGAGCCTCCGTTGCACGCGCCGGCGACGACCGCCAGCAGGACAACGAAAAGAACGCGACAGGGCAATCGGGGAGAATCAGACAAGCCAAGTAACTTACGCGGCGTGCTGACGCGACAACGAGCCGCGGTGGCGGCTCGGTTGATCGCCACGGTGGTCATCGCTGCCGTTCTCGTCAGCCGCGTCCAGTTGGGCGACGTGCTGCCGCACCGCAACGCCGGCAACACCGTGCTGGTCGCCGGCGCCCTTCTCTTTACCTTCGTGGGCATCGTCCTCTCGGCGTTCCGGTGGCAGCGCGTGCTCGCCACGCTCGACGTCTCCGCTCCGCTCTTGCGCCTCACCCGGCATTACCTGGCGAGCTTGTTCGTCGGGAACTTCCTGCCTTCCACCGTGGGCGGCGACGTGCTGCGCATCACTCGGGTCGGCGCCGAGACGGGAGACTCCGCCGCTCCATTCGCGTCGGTCGTGCTCGAGCGACTGTCGGGCTGGATCGTGCTTCCCGGCTTGACCTTCGCCGGGCTACTGATCAACCCGACGTTGCGTCAGCAGGGTCGCGCCACTGCGGTGGCGGCCGGCGTCGGCGCGGCGACGCTCATCGCGCTCGGCGCCGTGCTCTTCGCCGCCGGCCATCCGCGGGTGGGCCGCCGCGTCAGCGGCGCCGAGGGCTGGCGGCGGTTCACCGGTGCCATCCATCTCGGCGTGGATCGCTTCCGCCGCCGGCCGCAACTGGCGCTCAACGTGATCGCCGCCAGCGTCGTGTACCAGGCTTGCGTGCTGGTGTCGGTGTTCCTCGCGGGTAAGGCGCTCGACATCGACGTCGGCTTCACTGCCATCCTCGCCTTCTTCCCGATCGTGGCGATCGTGCAGACGTTGCCCATCACCATCGGCGGTCTCGGCGTGCGCGAAGGCGCGCTGTACCTGTTCCTGGAGCCGCTTGGCGTGACGAGCGGACAGGCGATCAGCCTCGGCGTGCTCGTCTACGCGCTCACGCTGATCGTGAGCCTCGCCGGCGCGCCTGCGTTCGCAGCCGGGGGGCGACGTAAAGTCCCCGCCGTTCAATGACGACGACGACCACCGAGCCGACCACAACTGACCCTGCCGCTCCCCGGCTGTACTGGTGGCGCGAGCTGCTCACCATTGGCGTCTTCTACGGCGTGTACACGATGGTGCGGAACTTCGGTATCGCCAGCGACTCGACGGTCGACGCACTGCGTCACGCCAAACAGATCATCCGCATCGAGGAGTTCCTCAGCTCCTTCCATGAGAAGGCGATCCAGGATGCCTTCATCGACTGGACGTGGTTCATCAAGTTCTGGGATGTCTTCTACGGCAGCGCCCACTTCCTCGTCACGATCGTCGCCATCGTGTGGATGTTCCGGAAAGCGCCGGCGCGCTACCCGATCTGGCGCAACACGCTGGCGGTCACCGTCGCCCTCGCGCTGCTGGGCTTCACCCTCTATCCGTTAATGCCGCCGCGGCTGCTCGATCAACACGGGCTGCATTACGGCTTCGTCGACACGCTGCAGGTAGTCGGTGGGCTGTGGTCGTTCAACTCCGGGACCATGTCGAAGATCTCCAACCAGTATGCGGCCATGCCGAGCCTGCACTTCGCGTGGGCGACCTGGTGCACGTGCGTGCTGGTACCGATGATCAAGCCACTATGGGGAAAGATCCTCATGGGCCTGTATCCGGTGGCGACGCTGTTCTGCATCGTCGTAACGGCCAACCACTACTGGATCGACGCTCTCGCCGGCGCCGCCGTCCTCGGCCTCGGCTATCTCATCGGCGGCAAGTTCATCACCGGTTTGGTGCGTCGGCGCTTCGCCAGTCGCGGCGTCTCGGCAAGATGGCAGCCTCATCTGGACCGAAGGTGAACTCCGCGACACTGGCGGCGGCTTAAGTCGCGGAAGCGCGAACGATGCCGTACCCGCGCATTGCTTGGCGGCTACAGGCGGCGACGCCCAAATCATCGCTTCGGTCAGTTCATCTGAATGACGTCGCCGGTGGTTCGGCGACCAACCGGCCATCGGAACGATTTTTTGAAATCCCGGTAGATTCGGCGGCCATGGACATCAACGCACTGTTTTCCGTCGCGGGCAAGACCGCGGTTGTCACCGGCGGCAGCCGCGGGATCGGACGGATGATCGCCGAGGGCTTCGTCTCCGGCGGCGCCGACGTGTACATCACGGCGCGCAAGGCCGAAGCCTGCGACGAAACGGCCGCCGAACTCAACGAGCTCGGCCCGGGCAAGTGCATCTCGATCCCGTTCAACGTCGCCGGCGAAGAGGGTGCCAAGGCGTTCGCAGCGATGATCGCCGAGCGCACGCCGACCGTCGACATCCTCGTGAACAACGCGGGGGCGACGTGGGGGGCGTCGATCGAGGACTTCCCTGACGAAGCGTGGGACAAGGTGCTCGACATCAATGTGAAGGGCCTCTTCCAACTCACGTCGAAGCTGCTCCCCCAGCTGCGCGCCTCGGCGACGGCGGAGGACCCGGCGCGCGTGATCAACATCGGATCGGTCGACGGCATCAACGTGCCCGGCACGCAGAACTACGCGTACGCCGCCAGCAAGGCGGCGGTGCACCACCTGACGCGACAGATGGCGCACAACCTGACCCAAGACCACATCACCGTCAACGCCATCGCGCCCGGCCCCTTCTATTCGAAGATGATGGCCTTCATCCTGGACGCCGACGGCGGCGAGGCGGCCGTCGCGAAGGGCGTGCCGTTGGGCCGGATCGGCTCGCCCGAAGACGTCGCCGGACTCGCCATCTTCCTGTCCTCCCGCGCCGGTTCGTACCTCACCGGTGCGGTGATCGCCTGCGACGGCGGCATCAGCACACGCTCGGGCTAGTGCTAGCAAAAGTTGCACAATTCTCTTGACAGAGTTAGCAAGTGCTAGCTAGAGTTAGCGCCATGACCATCCAAGACGAGATCAACACCCGCACCCTCAAGAGCGCCAAGCAGGCCCAGGATTTCGCCCTCGACACGATCAAGAACGTGTCCGAGCGCGTGCAGCCGTACCTGCCGAAGATCGACAACCTGCCTTACATCGACCGCCTCCCCACCGCGACCGAGGTCGTCGAGAAGGCGTTCGAGCTGCAGGCCGAACTACTCAAGACCGCCAAGAAGGTTGCCGTCGAGGCCACCAAGGCGTTCTCGCTGCGTGACAGCAAGCCCGCCGCCAAGTCGACCAAGAAGGCCGCTCCGGCCGCGACCGTCGCCACTGCGGACGCCGCTTCCTAAGCGGAATACACACATCGTCGGGAGGGTTGCAAAGAAGCACCCACCCGCATCACCGAAGAAGGGCGCCCCGTCCCCCCCGGGCGTCCTTCTTCGCGTCTGGGCTACGGCACGCCGCCGGAGCGGCGACGTAACGCAATAGCCACTCCGGTGGCGGCCAACCCGACAAGGACGAGCGCCCCCGCCAAGAGTGCGACGTTGTTGTTCTTGTCGTCCGAGTCGTCCTCGGCCAGCGTCGTGGTGGTAGTTGAAGATGTCGTCGACGACGACGAGGTTGTGGTCGTCGGGAGCGTCGTTGTGGTCGTCGCTTTGAGCGTGGTCGTCGCCTTGACCGCCGTCGTTGCGGTCGTGATGGGAACGACATCGTTGTCGTTGATGGTGACCGTGGCGTCGGGACCCAGCGCAAAGTTCGGGTTTGGCGCGCACCCGCCGGGATCCGACAGGTGCAACTTGAACGTCTCGGCTGCCTCGACCGCCGAGTCGTTGGTGGTCAGTATCGAGAACGACTGTGACGTGCCGCTCCCCGTGAATGAAACCGTGCGCGTCGACCCGGTGTAGTCCGAGCCCGCCGTCGCGCTGCCGTCGACGGTCGAGACCGTGACGTGGGAGTCGGCCACTCCCGCGTCGCGGGTCACGGTGACATTCACGGCTGCGCCTTCGGTAACCGGCGACGACGCCGACACCACGAAGGAGTGACAGGCCGCTTGAGCCACGGGCGCTGACCACACGGTTGTTGTTCCAACAGCGAGGCCCGCGATGAGAACGGCGCGTAGGCGCATGGCGCCTCCTTGCTTAGCTAGGAAGTGCTGCTTCGACCGCTTTGACGAGGTTCTCGTCCTCAGGGGCGATGAGAGGACGAAACCGAGTAACCGAACCGTCGGGAGCGACGAGGAACTTCTCGAAGTTCCACACGACGTCGCCGGCCTTGCCTTCGTCGTCGGCCACGGCGGTCAGTTCGGCGTAGAGCGGATGCTGGTTCTCGCCGTTGACATCGACCTTCTCGAGGAGCGGGAAGGTGACGCCGTAGGTCGTCGAGCAGAACGACTCGATCTCTTCGGACGAGCCGGGCTCCTGGCCACCGAACTGGTTGCACGGCACGCCGATGACGCTGAAGCCGCGATCCTTGTACTTCTCGTGCATCGCCTCGAGGCCCGTGTACTGGGGCGTCAGGCCGCACTTGCTGGCAACGTTGACGATCAAGAGCGCTTTCCCAGCGTGCTCGGCGAGTGATGTCGCCTCACCGTGCAACGTCTTGAGCGGAATTTCGTTGATGGCCATGCGCCGCAGCGTATTCCGAGTTACGAAGCCGCGTAGCTGGCCTTGCACACCGGGATCTGCTCGTCGAGTCCGCGAAAGCTCTTGCGCCGCAGTCGGCTGAATTCCACCCGCGGCAAACCCTCGATCGCGGCGCGTACCTCACCCGAAACGACGACCTCGCCACCCTTAGCCGACTCGGTAATCCGGGCGGCGACGTTGACCACGTGGCCGACGATGTCGTCGCGCGTGAGGACTACCTCGCCCAGGTGCAGACCGGCGCGCAACCGCAGAGGGGGCGGCGGCGTCGCGACAAGTTCGAGGCAGGCGAGCACGCCGGCCTCGGCCTCCGGGAACGTGAGCAGGAGTCCGTCGCCGATTCGCTTGACGACGCGGCCACCGCGGCTGCGCACGATCGGGCCGATGGTGCGGTGATGGCCAGCCACGAGCTGGCTGGCGACCTCGTCGCCGTTGCGCTCGGTAAAGCGGGTGAAGCCTTCGAGGTCGGTGAAGGCGATGGTGAGTCGCGCCGACGTACCCGGCGCGCCCTCCTCTTCGTCATCAGTGTTGGACAACAGCTGGATGGCGCTGAGTCCAACCGAGGCCATCAACGACGGCTTGCGTTCGATCGAACGCTCGAGCAGACGCTCCATCATTTCGAGCGTCGGCGTGTTGCGTACCGGTGCGCCCATCTCGGGTTCTTCGGCGAAGTCGCGTGTCACCACGCCGACTTCGACGAGCGTGTCGAGGGCTTCGGGGTCCTTCTCCCGCAGTGTCTCGACGATGCGTTGCGCCACCCCGCGACGGAAGCTGTGCACCGCCCTGCGCCCCGCGCTTTTCGCATCAGCCATGAGGCGGCCGATGGTAGGCGTTCGGACGTCGGTCTTTACACTGGGCGGATGCTTGCGGCACCCGAGAGTGTGGGTGAAATCGCCAAACGAGTCGACGCCCGTATCGAGGAAGTACTCGACGCGGAGATCGAACGCTGGGCGAGCGTCGACGCCGCGCTGGTCGAACCGTTGCGGTCGCTGCGGGCGCTCGTCCTCGCCGGCGGCAAGCGGCTACGCCCCGCGTTCTGCATGTGGGGTTTCGTTGGCGCGGGCGGCGATCAGGACGATCCTGCCGTTATCGACGCCGGCGCGGGGCTCGAGTTGCTACACACGTTCGCGTTGATCCACGACGACGTGATGGACAACTCCGATCGCCGCCGCGGCATGCCGACGGTGCACCGCCAGTTCGAGGACGCGCATGACGCCCGCGGGTGGCGCGGCGAGACGCGTCGCTTCGGCGAAGGCGCGGCCATCCTCATCGGCGACTTGGCGTTCGTCTACGCCGACCAGATGCTGCGGGGCGCGCCCCTCGCAGCCATCGACGTTTTCAACGAACTGCGCCTCGAAGTCAACATCGGCCAGTACCTCGACCTGGCGGCCACGGTCCGCGGCGACGCCACGGTGGAGTTGGCGCGCACGATCTGTCGCTACAAGTCGGGCAAGTACACCGTCGAGCGGCCGCTGCATCTGGGCGCGGCGTTGGCAGGCCGCCTCGACGAACTAGCGGAACCCCTCACGGCGTACGGCGATCCGCTGGGCGAGGCGTTCCAGCTCCGCGACGACCTGCTCGGGACCTTCGGCGACGCCGAGCGAACCGGCAAACCGGTTGGCGAAGACCTGCGGGAGGGTAAGCCCACGACGATGTTTGCCATCGCCCGTGAGGCGGCCACGGGCGACGATGCCGCGTTGCTGGCAGGGCGCTACGGCGCCGCTGACCTGTCGCCCGACGAGGTGCTGGCGTTGCAGACGCTCTTCGAACGCACGGGAGCGCGTGCCGCGGTCGAGCAGCAAGTCGAGATACTCGTCGACGCGGCGCTCGACGCGCTTGGAGAGGCGCCTCTTACCATCAATGCCCGCGACGAACTCGACGCCCTGGCGCGCTTCGTCGCCGAGCGGGATTTCTAGTGACTCGCCGGAAGCGAGACACCAAGGAGCACTGCGACGCTTCTGGCCCGAAGGGCCACCGGACTAACGTGAGCGCCCAATGCTGATCGAGCGCGTGAACTCACCGGCTGACCTCAAGGCGCTGTCGCTCAGCGAGGTGAACGACCTCGCGGCGGAGATCCGTCAGTTCATCGTCGAGGCCGTGTCGGCGACCGGTGGGCATCTCGGATCGAACCTCGGCGCGGTCGAACTCACGCTGGCGGTCCACCGCGTGTTCGACTCGCCCCGCGACATCATCCTGTGGGACACCGGCCATCAGGCGTACACCCACAAGATCGTCACCGGCCGCGCCAAGTGGTTCGACGCGCTGCGCCAGGAGAACGGGCTGTCGGGATACCCGAACCGCGCCGAGTCCGAGCACGACTGGGTGGAGAACAGCCACGCCTCGACCATCCTCAGTTACGCCCACGGGCTGGCCGCGTCGGTCGCCCGCGGCACGACCGACCGCCGCGTCGTATCGGTGATCGGCGACGGGTCGATGACCGGCGGCATGGCATACGAGGCCCTCAACAACCTCGGCCACAGCGGCACGCGTTGCGTGATCATCCTCAACGACAACGGCCGCTCGTACGCACCAACGGTGTCGACCCTGACCGAGAACGTGTCGCGGCTGCGCCTCAACCCGCAGTACCTGAACCTGCGTCGCTTCGGCGAGCAGGTCGCGGGTGAGCTGCCCGTCGTCGGTCCCTACATGGCCAAGGCGTGGAAGGGCATGACCGCGGCGATGCGCGAAGTCGCGGAACCGACGGTGTTCTTCGAGTCGCTCGGCGTGCGTTACGCCGGTCCGATCGACGGTCACGACGTCGCCATCCTCGAAGAGGCGCTCCACAACGCTGCGGACTTCGACGGGCCCATCGTCGTGCACGTACTCACCCACAAGGGTCGCGGCTACCCGCCGGCCGAAGACGACGACGAAAAGTGCCTCCACGACGCGCCGACGTTCGACGTCGCGACCGGGCCCGGCGCTTCGACGCTGCATCCGTACACCAAAGCGTTTTCGGAGGCGATCATCGCCGAGGCCTCCGGGCATCCGCAGGTGATGGCGATTACCGCGGCGATGCCGGGACCCACAGGGCTGCTGCCGTTCCAGGAGCAGTTCCCCGACCGCTGCTTCGACGTCGGCATCGCCGAGCAACACGCGGTCACGATGGCGGCGGGCATGGCCATGGGCGGGCTGCGCCCGGTCGTCGCGCTCTACTCGACGTTCTTCACCCGCGCCTTCGATCAAGCCAACCTCGACGTCGGCCTGCACGGTTTGCCGGTGGTGTTCGCCCTCGACCGCGCCGGGATCACCGGAGACGACGGCCCGTCGCATCACGGCGTGCTCGACATGGTGCTGTGCCAGACGATTCCGGGCATCACGATGTTCGCTCCGTCGTCGGTGCAAGAGCTGCCGGCGATGCTGGCCACCGCGTTGTCGCTCGACGGCCCCGCCGTCATCCGTTTCCCCAAGGGCGTCGCCCGGCAGGTCGCACCCGAAGAAGTCGGCACCGGCCTGGCGGCCAAGCAGTGGCGCACCAGTGGAACAAGAGAAATCGCCCTCGTCGGTGTCGGCAAGATGCTGGTTTCCGCGCTCAGCGCCGCCGAGACGCTCGCCGCTGAGGGAGTCGACGCCGCAGTGTGGGACCCGCGCGTCGTCAAGCCTTTCGACGACGCGATGCTCGACGACTTGGCGACCTACCGCGTCGTGGTGACGATCGAAGACGGATTCCGCGCCGGTGGCATCGGCTCGTCGTTGGCGTCGGTGCTGGGCGAGCGCCGGGGCACCGAGGCGCCGCAGATCGTCACGCTGGGCGTGCCCGACGCCTACATCCCGCAGGGCACGCCCGACGTCATCCTGGCGCGGCTCGGTCTCGACGGTGCTGGCGTCGCCGCCTCCGCGCAGGCCGCGCTGCGTTCCACCGTTTCGTAGGCGACTAGTGCCGCATTCGGATCTCGCGTTCGCGCTGTCGCTAGCGGACGCGGCCGACGAGATCTCCATGAAGTGGTTCCGCGCCGCCGACCTGCCGGTGGAGGCCAAGCCCGACGACACGCCGGTCTCGATCGCTGACCGCGAGGTCGAGGAGAAGCTGCGTTCGATGATCGCCACCGACCACTCCGACAGCGGCATCGTCGGCGAGGAGTACGGCGTGCACGAGGCCGATGGCGGCACCCGCTTCGTCATCGACCCGATCGACGGCACGAAGAACTACGTGCGCGGCGTGCCCGTGTGGGCAACGCTCATCGCGCTCGAGATCGGCGGCGTGTTCGAGCTCGGCGTCGTATCCGCGCCGGCGCTCGGCTTTCGTTGGTGGGGCGTGCTCGGTCAGGGCGCATGGCGCAACGGCGACGCGATTCACGTGAGCACCACGGCGACCATCGAAGACGCGTTCCTGTCGTCGGACAGCTACACCACCTTCGACCAGTGGAACCCGCCGCGCGCCGCTGCCTGGGATGCGTTGACCAAGCGCGTCGCGCGTTCGCGGGGCTACGGCGACTTCTGGTCACACATGCTCGTCGCCGAAGGAGCGATCGACATCGCGGTCGAGCCGTCGGTGACGTTGTGGGATCTGGCAGCGAGTTACGTGATCGTCGAGGCCGCCGGTGGACGGTTCACCGACCTCGACGGCGTGTCGGGGCCCGACGGCGGATCGGTGATCGCCACCAACGGCTTGCTGCACGACGAGGTTGTGAAGGCGCTCAATGCCGACGCGTGAAGAATTCCTCGCATCGCTGCACCGCGACATCGAACTGTTCGAGGCGGCGGTGCGCGCCGGCGGTGATCTCGACCAACCCGTCGACGGCTGCCCGGGCTGGGAGCTGGCGTCGCTCGTCGCCCACGTCGGCTCGCTGCACCGCTACATCGCGACCGGCATCGAACACGGCGATCCGGGCAAGTTCCCCGGCCCGCCCGACAACCGCGGTGCCTACGGGCAATGGTTCGCCGACGGCGCCGCCGCGCTCGAGGCGCTCTTGCGATCAAAGCCCGACGACGAGCCGTGCTGGACGTTCTTCCCCAACGCACCGCAGGTCATCGGCACGTGGGTGCGCCGCCAGGCCCAGGAACTCGCCGTGCACCGTTACGACGCCGAGATGGCGGCTACCGGAACCGCCGAGGCGCTCGACCCGGTCATCGCCAAGGACGGCATCGACGAATACTTCGACGTGTTCCTCGCGCGCGTCGAGGACCGCCGGCCCATCCGCATCGGCGACGCGTCGATACACCTCCACGCCACCGACGAGGACGCGCCCGGCGAATGGCTGGTCCGCTGCGGCGACCACGCACCGGTGGTCACGCGCGAACACGCCAAGGGCGACGTCGCCCTGAGCGGTTCGGCGTCCGATCTGCTGTTGACGATCTGGGGCCGCGTCGATCCCGAAGAAGTCGGCGTCGCCGTGTTCGGTGACGCCGACGTGTGGACGCGCTTCCAGGCCGCCGCCGCGATCTAAAGCCGGTCCCTCCTGCTTCTTGTGTCACCACAACAGCAAGACCCTGTTCTGATGACACAAGAACCGTCAGCCGGCGGCTGATTCGAGAGTTTCTCGAACGATGCGCACGAACTTGCGGGGTTCGTGGACCGGGATCTCCCACCAGATGCGGCGGACGGTCCAGCCGTAGAAGGTGCGCAGCTCGTGATCGCGCGCTTCGTCCTTCACCTTTTGTACCGGGTCGAGGTGGGCCGTCCCGTCGATCTCGAAGTTGACCTTCCTGTCAAGGTAGGCGAAGTCCATTTTGGCAACAGTGCGCCCGTCGTCACGGAAGATCCGGTGTTGCAGCGTTGGCTCGGGAAAGCCGTACTCGCGGAAGAGCGAAAGCGCGACGAGCTCGCTGTCGGTATCGGTGATGCCGTCGTTGAGTGCTCCGATCGCAATGGCCTCGCGCAGACGGGTGATTCCGTGGCGCCCTTTGCGCGCGTGCTTGGCGAGGCACACGAATACGTCGTGCCAGTCGAGCAATTCGAGGCGACGGCCGTCCTCGATGGCCTTGTACAACGCCTTCACCTTGATAAAGCGCCCAAGGTCAAGCACCGTGCGTGCCGGCTCCGTGACCGGAATGAGCTTCCGAACAGTGGTCTCGCACCGGTCAAGGTCACAACTCGTGTGGACCGTGACGCCGTCTGGCCGAAAGTTTCGACCTCGTGGGATCGATATCTCGGGAAGCGCGGTGACGAACCCCATGTCGAGCAGTCGCGCGGCGCAGAGATGCGACGCAACCGCGCCCGGTCCCGCCGCCTTGACCGCGGCGAACACCTTGCCTTCGTACGTCCACGGCGCGCCGGCGAGTCGCCACACATTTTCGTAAACGCCGATCCAACGCCCTGCCTCGAGGCGCGCGTCAACGTGATAACGACCGCCGCCTGCCTCGGCGACGTCGGCGTCAGTGATAACGGAATGTTGGCGCAGAGCGACTGCCGCAAGTACCCGATCGATGTCGGACATGAATCTTCCCCTTCGTTAGAAATCCGAAGGGGAAGCGGACGTCACATCGTGGTTCTTGTGTCACCACAACAGCAAGACCCTCTTCTAGTGACACAAGAAGTGAGGGCGTTGCTTCTAAACCGGCAGCACCAGGTAGTGGGCGCCGGGGCCGAGCGCGGCGACTTTGTCGTCGGGATTGAACACCTGGCAGTCGTCGAGCGTCTGGCATCCACAGCCGATGCAGGTCGTGAGACGGTCGCGAATGCCGACCAGCGTCTTGATCTGCTCGTTGAGGCGCGGCCGCCACTCTTCGGCGAACGCCGCCCATTCCTCCTTCGTGGGCGCGCGATCCGGCGGCAGCGTTTGCAGGTGGGCGCGGATCTCCTTGAGGTGCAAGCCCACCTGCTGGGCGGCGCGGATGAACGAGACGCGACGAAGGATGTCGCGGGCGTAGCGGCGCTGGCCGCCTTCGGAGCGCTCCGACGTGATGAGACCGTGGTCCTCGTAGAAGCGCAGCGCAGACGTGTTGATGCCAAGCCGCGCCGCCGCTTCGCCGATCGTCAGAAATTCAGGCAGTTCCACTTGACTTCAATATTAGTTGAAGTATTACGGTCCGACCATGCCGACCACCCACATTGCTTTCGTCCACTCCGCTTGGCACCGCGACCTCGTCGAGGAGAGCCGCCTCGGGTTCCTTGAGGCTGTCTCGCCCGATGACGCGGTGATCGAGTTCTTCGAGGTACCGGGCGCCTTCGAGTTGCCGATGCACGCTCGGCTGCTCGCGGATACCGGCCGCTTCGACGCCATCGTCACCGCCGGCTTCGTGGTCGACGGCGGTATCTACCGCCACGAGTTCGTCGCCAATGCCGTGATCGACGGTCTCATGCGCGTGCAGCTCGACACCGGCGTGCCGGTGTTCTCCGGCGTGCTGACCCCGCAACGCTTCCACGAGGACGATGCGCAACACGCCTTCTTCGTCTCGCACATGCGGGAGAAGGGACGCGAACTCGCGCGCGCCTGCTTGGCCACGCTGAGCGCTCGGGCGGCCGTTTCCGCCAACGCGTGAGGCGGGTTGCGGAGGCGCAACTGCCGACCGCCTTCGGCCTGTTCCGCATAATCAGCTACGGGGGTTCGGGCGGACTGGAGCACGCAGCGATTGTCAAGGGTGACGTGGCGGGCGGCGACGCGGTGACCGTCCGCATCCACTCGAAGTGCATGACCGGCGACGCGTTCGCTTCGCTTCGCTGCGACTGCGGCGGTAGCGCGCCTGTCGGAGTGCGGCATCGACGTCACGGAGCGAGTCGCCGTGCTCGGTCCCGTCAACCCGCACAACGAGCAGTACCTCGCAACGAAGGCGGCGCGGCTCGGCCACGTCTTCGACTAATGGCCCGGTAACGGCTCGAGGAGTTCGGGGCCCTCGTTCTTGACGTTGCTGACGAGCGGCGTGACGGGGTAGGCGCGTAGCTCGCTCGACGCGATCGGCACGAGGAGCTTGGCCGCCTCTTCCTTGCCGACAGACGGATCGAGCCACGCGTCCCACGCGCTCTTCGGGCAGGCAACAGACCATGCGGTCGTGAATTTTGCCGACCAGCTCGTTGGGCTCAACCGTGATGAGCGTGACGGTTCGGAGTTGCTCGGCGTCGTCGTTGCCGCGTTGCTCGGGCGGCGTCCACCGGTCCCATAACCCCGCGAAGGCGAGCGGTCCCCCGTCGGCGGACGTGATGTAGAACGGCTGCCGCCTGAGCTTCTTCTGGCCGGGCACTTCGGTCTTCTGCCACTCGTAGAAGCCGTCGGCCGGGACGATGCAGCGCCGCTTGTCGAGCAGCTTGGTGAACGCCGGCCGTTCGAGCACGGTGTCGGCGCGCAGGTTGATCATGCGGTTGCCGATCTTCTCGTCCTTGGCGAAGCCGGGCACGAGGCCCCACCGCAACGAACCCATCCGTCGCGTGCCTTCGTTGGTGGTGACGATGGCGTACACGTCGAGCGTCGGCGCGACGTTGTAGCGCTCGCCGAGGTCCTCGACGCGCAACTCGTCGACGTGGAACTCCTCGGCCAGCTTCGACGCCGCCGTGGCTGATACGTACCGACCGCACATCGCTCCCTAGTCTCTCGCGCGATGGATGCAGTGGTGTTCGACCTCGGAAATGTGTTGGTGGAGTGGGACCCGACGCGCCTGTTCACGCAAGAGTGCATCCACGAGATCGACTTCTTTACCTGGAACGCCGAGCTCGACGGCGGGTCCGACTTCGCCGCGACAGTCGCCACGGTACGAACGCAGTACCCACATTGGAGCGGTCCGCTCGACGCCTTTCGCGACCGCTGGGCCGACATCCTCGGGCCGGTCGACACCGAAGTTGTGGCGATCGTCGACGACCTGCGCGCCGCCGGCGTGCGGTTGTATCTCCTGTCGAACAGTTCCACGGAGACGCTGCCGCGCAGCGCCGATGTCGCGGCACTACTCACTCGGTTCGACGGCGTGTTGGTGTCGGGCGAAGTCGGCCTGCTCAAGCCCGACGCGGCGATTTACGAACTCGCCGCCGGGCGATTCGAGCTCGACGGACCGCGAACCTGGTTCGTCGACGACAGCCAAGCCAACGTCGATGCCGCCATTTCCGTTGGATGGAACGCCATCCACTTCACCGACGCGGCGGCTTTGCGCGCCGAACTCGCGGTCGCTGGTCTGCTCTGACGGGGAGTACGTCGGCGAAGTTCCAAGCACCGAATTGCACGCCGGCGGCGCCATATCCGGCCGCGATCACGTGCAGTTCGGTGCTTGAAAATGGGGATCAGCGGGGCGGGGCGAGGCCGAGTTGGTGGGCGAAGTAGCCGAGCTGGTCGGCGCCTAAGTCGAGGGTCTTGTCCTTGGAGCGCACGCTGTGGCCGACGTCGGCTTCGCGCCGGAACAACACCGGCTTGGCATCGGGGTCCGACGCGGTGGCGTGTTGGAGCGCCGCGCACATCTTGCGCGGGTGCATCACGTCGGTGCGGGTGTCGTTGTCGAAGCTGGTGAACATCACCGACGGATACGCGACACCTTCGGTCACCTTCTGCACCGGTGAGTAGCCGTACAGCCACTGGAACTCGACGGGGTCCTCGGCCTTGCCGTATTCGTCGTTCCACGTGATGCCGAGGCCGAAGTGCTCGTAGCGCAGCATGTCGAGCAGCGGCGCCGAGCAGATCACCGCCGACATCTCGTTCGGCCACTGCGTCAGCGTCGCCCCGACGAGTAGCCCGCCGTTGGAGCCGCCGTAGATGCCGAGTTGCTCGGTGGTGGTCCACCCTTCTTCCTTGAGGTAGCGGGCGGCGGCGATGAAGTCTTCGAACACGTTCTGCTTGTTCGCGCGCATGCCGGCGCGATGCCACTCCTCGCCTTCCTCGGCTCCGCCGCGTAAGCAAGCGACCGCCCATACACCGCCGGCGTCGACCCACGCCTGAATGAGCGACGAGTAGGCCGGGGTCATCGAGATGTTGAAGCCGCCGTAGCCGTACAGCACCGTCGGGCGGGGTCCGTTCGTGGCGTCGCCCTTGGCGATGATGAACAAGCGGACGTCGGTGCCGTCGTGTGACTGATAGACGGCCTGGCGGGTCAGCACGTCCGACGAGGCCGGCTTGGCGCCAGGGGGCGACGCCCACAGTGAGGTTGTGCCGGTGTCGGTGGTGAGCGCGTACACCGTCGGCGGGTTCACATAGTCGGTGTAGGTGATGTAGCCGCCTGAGCCTTGGTCGTAGCGCGAGCTGACCATGGCCGTGCCGGCTCCCGGCGTGCTTACAACCGTCTCACCGGAACCGTCGTACGCCGCGATCACGACCTCGCTCACGGCGTAGGTGCTGCGGGCGATGAGGAAGCCCTCGGCGGTGGTGGTGACCTGGTCGATGACGGCCTCGGGATGCTCGGCGACGACATCGACCCACGATTCGTGCCCCGCGGAGTCGACGATCTCGGCGACGCGACCTTTGGGCGCGTCGAGCGTGGTCATCACGAAGGTACGGTCGTCGTGGAAGTGCGCCCAGAACTGCGCGTCGAGGCCTTCGGCCAGGGCACGAGGGGTCCGGTCGCCTGCGAGGTCGACGACGTAGAGATCGTTGCGGGGTTCGGTCCCGACCGCGGCGGTGATGGCGAGGTGCCGGCCGTCGAGGCTGACGTCGACGCTGTAGTAGGTGGACGGGTCGCGGCCTTCGCCGAAGATCAGTTCGTCGTCTTCGATGGGCGCGCCGATCGCGTGAAACCACACGCGCCGGTTGAACGGCTCCGGTGTCAATCGCCGGATGTAGAAGAACGCCGAGCCGTCGGGCATCCACGCGACGTCGGTGTAACGGGTGCGCTCGATCGGGCCGTCGAGCACGTCACCGGTGTCCACGTCGATGACGGTGATAGCCGTGTCCTCGTCGCCCCCGGACGACACGCCGTACACGAGCTTGGTGCCGTCGGGCGACGCCGTGACGACGTCGAGCGTGGTGAGGCCCGACGGGTCGAGCGCGTTGACGTCGACGAGCGGCCGCTCGGCGTCGCCGATCTTCAACAACAACACCGCGTGCTGCTGGTCGGGTTGGCGGCGCAGGAAGAACAATCGGTCACCGCGCACTGCGGGCGCGCTCACCGTGCCCGGCAGCAGGCGCTCCTGCGTCGCCCGCCAGGAGGCGCGGCCCGGCAAGGCGGCCAGCCACGGCTGGCACAGCTCGTCTTGCGCGACCAACCACTCCTTCAGGTCGGGGTTGTCCTGGTCCTCCATCCACCGGTACGGGTCGGGCACGAGGGTGCCGTGATAGTCGTCGACGACGTCAGCGCGCGGCGCGTCCGGATACGCGACCTTTGGTAGAGCCATCAGCCGATCGTATGAGCTTCCACCCGGCTAGGTTTCACGGATTCGAGATACCGGGGGAATCTGAATTGTCACGTCCAAAGCTCACCGCCCTCGACGAGGGTCTGTGCCATCAGATACCTGAGCCGTTCCCGACACCCTTCACCGATCACCCGCACTGGCGCGAGTCGCTGTTCTTCATCGCGCACTCGCCCGACGGGCCCGGCGACGTGGTCATCCTCACGCTGGCGTCGTTCCCGACCCGCGGTGAGATGGACTCGCTGCAACTCGGTCGCATCGGCGACACCCACACGTGGGGCCGCCACGTGCGTCACCTCGGCGACGACCCGCACGCCCTCGAAGCCGGGTCGGTGAAGATCGACATCGTCGAGCCGTTCAAGACGTTCCAGCTGCACGTCGGTGAAGACCCGGCGGCGCCGGTCGCCATGGACCTCACCTTCACGGCGCGCACGCCCCACTACGCGCTCCGCCGCGGTTCGTTGCAGCACAAGGCCGAGACGATCTGGGACCAGAGCCACATGGTGCAGAGCGGGTGGTTCAACGGCACGCTGCTGCATCAAGGCAAGACCATCGAGGTGAACAACTGGTGGGGTCAGCGCGACCACTCGTGGGGCATTCGCGACCACGCCCGCTGCCCGCTGTGGATGTGGCACGCCATCCAACTCCCCGACGGGATGATCGGCGGCTGGAACTGGGAGATGCCCGACGGCACCGTGATCTTCCGCGACTTCGCGTGGTGCCCGGCCGACGGCGGCGACCCTGTACCGATGAAGAAGTTCAGCTACGACCTCAACTGGCTCGACGAGAAGGGCGAGGTCGTCTCCTACGAGCGCGACGGCGAGAACGTCACCGGTTACGGCGGCCGGGTCGACTACGAGTTCGAGAATGGCATGAAGGTCGGCATCGACGCCACCGGTCGGTGGGCGCAGCGCTACGGCCCCGTCGGCGGTGGGTTGAGCGAGATGCAGATCAAGACCGACGACGGCCGCGTCGGCACCGCCATCTACGAGTGCACCGGCGCGTACCACCACCACTTCTTCCCCGTGCGCCGCCACGACTCGCTGCCGGGTGACTGAGGCACTCGCAGTCATCGGGCTCGACGGCAAGCCGACGGTCGAGAGCATCGAGGTTGCCGACCCGGGACCCGGCGAGGTGCTGGTCAACCTCAAGGCATCCGGGGTGTGCCATACCGACCACGACATGTTGACCATGCCTGTCCCGTTTGTGATGGGTCACGAGGGCGCGGGCGTCGTCGGCGCCGTCGGCGACGGTGTGACCGGGCTGGCCGTCGGCGACCGCGTGGTTCTCAACTGGGCCATCCCGTGCGGGACGTGCGCCAACTGCGTCGACGGGATCCGTCACCTCTGCCTGAACGGTTCGCCCATCGCCGGTGGCATGCGCGGCCATGCCGACTTTTCCCGCACGCAGTACAACGGCAGCGGCATCTACCGCGCCTTCAACCTCGGGACGATGTCGACCAAGACCGTCGTGCGCGCCGCCGCGGTCACGAAGCTGTCGACCGACGTGTCGTTCGAAGCCGCGGCCATCGTCGGCTGCGGCGTGATGACCGGGTGGGGCTCGGCGGTCAACGCCGCCCAGGTGGCGCCCGGTTCGTCGGTGGTCGTGTTGGGGTGTGGCGGCGTGGGCCTCAACGTGATCCAGGGCGCGCGCATCTGCGGCGCCACGACCATCATCGCCGTCGACCCGAAGGAGTCGCGCCGCGCCATGGCGCTGGAGTTCGGCGCCACCGAAGTGCTCAACCCCGGCGACGACGATCCCGGCCTGCTCAAGACCGCCGAGATCGTGAAGGCCAAGACCGACGGCCACGGTGTCAACTATGCCTTCGAGTGCACGGCAGTGCCGTCGCTCGGCGCGGCGCCGCTGGCAATGATCCGCCACGGCGGCATGGCCATCGCCGTGAGCGGCATCGAACAGGAGATCACCATCGACATGCGCCTGTTCGAGTTCGACAAGACGTATGTCAACCCGCTCTACGGGCAGTGCAAGCCCGAGCGCGACTTCGACCGCGTGTTCGCGCTGCACAAGTCAGGCCAACTCAAGCTCGACGAACTCGTCACCCGCACCTACAAGATCGACGACGTCGCGTCGGCGTTCGACGACTTGCTCGCTGGCAGGAACGCCAAAGGCGTGCTGGTTTTCGACTGATGCCGTTTCTCACAACCGAGCTTTCGGATCCGCGTTTCGAAGTGGACGGGCTGCGTCACGCCACCGTGTCGTCCCCCGCGCTCGGCCGCCGCGGCGACGTCACCTTCTGGGCACCGCCCGGAGAAACCGGTCCGCTGCCGCTGGTCATCCTGCTGCACGGCGTCTACGGCAGTCATTGGGCGTGGGCGAGCAAGGCTGGGGTGCACCGCACCGCCGCCGCCTTGATCGCCGCCGGCGAATTACCGCCTTTGGTCCTGGCGATGCCGTCGGACGGTTTGTTCGGGCTGGGTTCGGGGTACGTCAGTCACACAGCGGGCGACTTCCGGGCTTGGATCCTCTCTGAGACTCCCGAACTGGCAAGCATGGCGCTTAGCGCTGTGAGCCCGGAAGGCCCGCTGGCACTCGCCGGACTCTCCATGGGAGGGTTCGGCGCAATGCTCCTCGGGGCTCGCAATGGCGACCGCGTGCGCGCCGTCGCCGGGCTTTCGTCCATCACCGACTTCTCGCAGATGCGCATGTTCGTCGGCGACATCTCCGGCTACGACGTGGCCGACGACGACCGCTCCGTCATCGACGCCATGGTCGCCAACCGCGATCGCCTACCGGCGATCCACTTCGACTGCGGCGACACCGACCCGCTCATCGAACCCAACCGCGCGCTGCACGCAGCGCTCGACGAGGCGGGCATCGACCACAGCTACGTCGAGCACACCGGCGGCCACGAGTGGCCGTACTGGGAAGGGCACATCGGCGCGGCGTTGCAATTCGTCGCGCCGCATCTCATCTAGACGCGCGGCGAGCCGATCTCTTTGGCGACGCGTTGACCGCTGCGCACGGCGCTTTCCATGTATCCCGCGAGGTTGCACGTGTGCTCGCCGGCGAAGCGAATACGGGCCGTGCCCTGACGGATGGTGGAGAAGAACGGTGCCATCTGGCCGGGCTTGTAGGCGGCGTAGCCGCCGCCGGTGTACGGCTCGTTGCGCCACGCCATCGCCGTAGAGCGGCGCGTCGCCAGACCCTTCGCCTCGGGGAAGACTTGGTCGAACTGGCCGAAGAATTCGGCTTCACGCGCCGCCGGTGAGAGACCGGCAGCGCGCTTCGCCGGACTGCCCGTCACGAACTGCGTGATGAGGCCGCGGACTGTCGCCCGCGAGTCGGTGGATGACCAGGCGATACCGAACGGCAGATCGGTGACCGCGAAGCCGGAGAACCCTTCGGTGGTCCAGAAGGCGCGCTTGTACTCACGCACGACCTTCACCGCGTGCCCCAAATCGAGTCCGTCGATAGCGGCTTGCAAACCTGCCGGCAGTGCCGGGGCGAAGGTGACTCGGCGCAGCGGCTGCATCGGCGTGGCCAGCACGACGAACGCGCCGTCGATGGTGGTGCCGAGTCCGGTGGTGACCCGCACGCGATCGGCGCCGTGGTCGATCCGCGTCACCGGCTGGCCGAGGCGCAGGCGCAGGCCCAGCGCGGCGGCCATCGCCTTCGGGAGCCGGTTGTTGCCGCCGCGGATGCGCCGCGTCTCGGCGAGTAGTACGGAATCCACCGGCGTGGTCTCTTCGACGCCGGCCTGCGCCGCCTGTTGCGCGATGAACAACAACGAGAGATCGGTCGCATCGGCGTTGTAGAGCGCGCGGGACTCGAGGCGAACGATGAAGTCGGCCTCGGCGTTGAGGTGCTGTGCGCGGATGAAAGTGTCGAGGCTGGTCGCATCCAACCGCTCGGCGTTCTTGGCGCGCTCGGGATGCGAGGGGTCGACGCCGTCGCCCAGCGCGGCCTCGGCGTCGGCGAAGCGCAGGACGTCGTCGAGTACGGCGCCGCGGCGGCGCGCCAGGAACAGCGGCAGGCGGGTCCGCCGCCCGCGGTAGTAGGTGACGGCGTCGTAGGGCTTCTGCCGCGCGCGGTGATCGGTCAGCAGTCCGAAGCGGCGCACCAGGGTGAGGAGCGCCGTGTGGTTCTCGTCGATCGACTCCCCGCCCATCTCGGCGTAGAGCCCATCGGAGAACGGCGTATGGACGGTGTGGACGCGGCCGCCAACGCGGTCGCGCGCTTCGAGCACGACCACGTCCCATCCGTTGTCGACGAGCTCGAGCGCGGCGGTGAGTCCGGCCAGTCCGGCGCCGACCACGACGACGCGGTTCTGCCGGGCATCATCCGTGAGGGCGAGACGGGGTGCGACCAGACCGGCCAGCGCGCCGCCGACGAACTGGCGGCGGGTGATCACCGGTTGCGGTAGACGTCGGTGACGACTCCGCCGCCGGCGTCGGCCGACGCGTACAACGCGTCCACAATCTGGTGCGCGGCGATCGCCTCGCGGAACGTCGGATTAGCCGGCGTACCGTCGCGGATGGCCGTCAGGAAGTTCTTCTCCAGCGTCGGCATGCGGTCACCGGCGTTGCGCAGGAAGGCGATGGTGTCGTCGCCGTCGACCATCTCTTCAGGTTCGCCGGTGAACTGCCACCGCACCGGGCCGAGACCATCGCCTTCGAGCTTCACGTAGAGCGAGTCGCAGAAGACCTCGACGTGGCGCAGGCTGCCGCGCTCCAACACGTCGTGCCAGATCGAGGTGAGTTGCACGACGGCGCCGCTGGCGAACTCGAGCCGCGCGGCGGCCAGGTCGTCGATGCGGTCGAAGCCGTGGTGCTCGCGAGTGGTGCAGGACACGGCGGACACCGGGCCGAGGTAGTTCTGGAGCAGGTCGACGTCGTGGATCGAGTGCTCGAGCAGTGTGCCCCGCCCCGCTAGCGACTTGTCCATGCGCCAGTGCGACGCGTAGTGGCCCTGGTTGGGGATGAACTGGTCGTCGCGGAACACGACGGCGATGGTCTTGCCGGCGCGCGGGTCGCTGATCAATTGCTTGACGACGCGAAACGCCGGCGACGTGCGCAGCACGAGCCCGACCTGGTTGATGACGCCGGCCGCCTCGACCACGTCGACCATGCGCGTGGCCGCGGCGGCGTCGAAGGCGAGCGGCTTCTCGCAGAAGATCGCCAGGCCGCGCTCGGCCGCCTTGTTGACGAGCCGCTCGTGTTCGTTGGTCCAGCACGTGATGAACACGGCGTCGACGACGTCGAGCAGTTCGTCCTCGCCGACCACCGACGCGCCGAAGCGGTCGGCCATCGTCTCGGCGCGCTCGACGACCGGGTCGCACACGGCGACGATCTTGTGGTCGACGCCGGCGTCGCGCAGCCGCCATGTGTGGATGCCACTGATCAGCCCAGCGCCGTAAAAGCCCAGTCGAATCGTCACGCCCCCACCACCGTTACCAGTGTGACATGCGACACCTTCGCAGAACCGCGGCGCCCCAGCGCTTAACGTTTGGCTTCTTGCGAGTCACCTTTTGCGGCGTCCGGGGCTCGACCCCTGCACCGGGCCATCTCTTCGCTCGTTACGGCGGCAACACGAGCTGCGTGGCGATCACGTCGGCGGATCTCGACGACCCGACGCTCGTGCTCGACGCCGGAACCGGGCTGAGCCGTCTGTCGACGGACTTGGGTGGACGGTCGTTTCGCGGCTCCATCCTGATGGGCCACCTGCACTGGGACCACACCCACGGCCTGCCCTTCTTCCCCGCCGGCGACAACCCCGACGCTTCGGGAACCGTGTACATGCCGGGCCAGGGCGACCCCGAGGAGGTCCTCTCCCGGGTGATGTCACCGCCGCATTTCCCGATCGGGCCGCGCGAGTTGCGCGGCAACTGGGAGTTCCGATCACTCGAGCCGGGCACGCACGAGATCGAGGGCTTCAGCGTTGCGGCCATGGAGATCCCGCACCGGGGCGGCCGCACGTTCGGGTACCGCGTGTCGGACGGTCGGTCCACCATCGCCTACATGTCGGACCACTGGCCGCTCGCGCTCGGAGACGGTCCTCACGGCGAAGGCGAGTTCCACGAGGCGGCGCTGGCGCTGGCCGACGACGTCGACCTGCTCATTCACGACGCGCAGTACACGCGTTCGGAGTTCCCGTCGCGCGCCAAGTTCGGTCACTCGACGATCGACTACGCCATCGAGCTCGGCGTGCGCGCCGGCGTCGGAAAGGTCGTGTTGTTCCACCACGACCCGTCGCGTACCGACGACCAGCTCGACGCGGTGGTGGCCGTCAACCAGCACCACAGCGTGCGCGTGGTCGCAGCCGCCGAAGGTCTTTCGTTAGACCTCCGCAAGCGGCACTAAAGCTTGGCGTCGGGGCACACCGACGCGAAGTCGCACCGAGCGCACCACGCGCCGGGAACGGTGGCCGCGTCGCCACCATCGATACGGACGATGGCGGCGTGCAGTTCGGTGCGGGCGGCGTCGATGAGTTCGGGTGTCACCGCGACGGTTACCGCCACCGCCGGGGAGCCGTCGCCCTGGAGGTACAGGTAGGTCGCGCGTACCGAGGCCGGGTCCTTCTCCCAGGCGTCGACGGCGGCCACCGTGTAGATGCGCAGCTGGGTTTCCGATGACGGGTCGCCCTCGGCCGGCGGGCGACCGGTCTTGAAGTCGACCACCTCGACGGTGCCGTCGGCGTGGGTGTAGACGGCGTCGACGCGGCCGCGCACGATGTGCCCGCCGATCAGGAGGTCGAACGGGGCTTCCACCGACGACGGGACGAGCTCGCCGTACGCCGACGCGCTGAACGACTCGGTAAGACGCGTGACGATGCCGCTGCCCGGCGCGTACTCGTCGGCCAGCAGCACGCCTTGCGGGCCGTGACGGGTTTCGATCCAACGATGCACGATCGTGCCGACGAGGGCGGCCGGTGAGCTGCGGCGCGGCAAAGGGCGAACCGTCGTCCAGTGGAACTGGCGCGGGCAGCGAGCGAACGACACCAGGCTGCTGACCGACAACCCGAGCGGCGCCCGGCGCGGGGCGCGACCGGTGGCGGAGCGGCGTCGAACAACGTCATCGCCACTTCCTGCGGGCCCGTGGGCGCGGGCCGGCCGCGCTTCTTCGGCGGCGCCACTGGCGCGGGAACGGCGGCAACCGTCTCCCTGCGGTACATCTCCATCGCCACGACCCGCGGGTCGCGGTCGGTCGGGTCGTTGCGGTAGCGCTCGTGGACGAGGTCCTTCTGCTCGGCGACGAAGGCGTACAGCTCCGAGGGCCCTTGGGGCGTCACCGGCCCGGCGTACCACTGGGCGGTGGACAGCACGAGGCGTCGGCGGGCGCGCGTGCAGGCGACGTAGAACAGGCGCCACTCCTCGGCGCGGTTGCGGGCTTTGACGAGGTCGGCCATGGCGGCGCCGCTCGACACGTCGCTCCAGTGCGGCAGGCCCTCGGTGTCCTCGCGCACCCACCACGGCAGGGCGGCGGCGGAGGTCTCGGGGTTGTCGCCGCCGCGGCTGCGGCTGGGGAACTTGTTCTGCGCCAGGCCGGGCACCCACACCTCGTCGAACTCGAGACCCTTGGCCTGGTGGATCGTCATCACCTTCACGGCGTCGAGATCGCCGAGGGTCGCCTCGCCGAGTTCCTCTTCGCTCTCCATCACCATGGCGATGTAGTCGACGAAGCTGGCGATGTCACCGGCGCCTTCGAGCGGGGCGTACCGCTGCGCCAGGTCGCCGAAGCGCAGCAGGTTTTCACGGCCGGTGGCGTCGCAGACGTCCCACAGCGCGGTGCGACGGGTGATCTCGTCGCACAACTCCGCCAGGGGCACGCGTTCCGCGGCGGCGGTCAGTTCGCTCAACGTGGCGCAGAACGACTCGAGGCGGAGCACTGCGGCGTGCGAGAGGCCCGCGACCGCGGCGCCGGCGCGCACGGCGTCGGCCATCACGATCGGGGCGCGGCTCCCGTCGACGATGTCTTCGCTCACCATCGCACGGGCGTGGCGGGCCAGCGCCGCGAGGTCGCGGTCGCCGATGCGGACCGACGGGCCGCGCAGCAGCCGTACCAGCGCGACGTTGCGCCGCCGGTCGGCCAGGATCTCGAGCCACGCCAGCAGGTCGACCACTTCGGGGCGTTCGAGCAGCCCGCCGATGCCGATGACTTCGACGGGCACGCCGCGCCGTTCGAGCGCGGCGGCGATGGGAGCGATGAGCGAGCGGGTGCGGCACAGCACAGCGCGCTCGGACCAAGGTTCGCTGTCGGTGTTGCGGCTGGCGGCGATGTCCGTGGCGATCTGCGTGGCCTCTTCGAGATCGCTGGCCGACACGAAGCACTCGATGCGCGACGCCGCCGCTGCGGGCGCGGCGTGCAGCTCCTTCTCCAACGCGTTCGGCACGTTGGCCTGGATGCGGTTGGCGAGCGCAACGATGGATGCGCCGCTGCGCCGGTTGATAGTCAGGGCTTGGCGCGACGCCGCCGGGAAGTGCTGTTCGAATTCGACGATGTTGCGCACGTGCGCGCCGCGGAAGGCGTAGATCGACTGGAGATCGTCGCCGACCGCCGTCACCACCGAACCCGCGCCGTAGATGGAGGTGAGCAAGACGCGCTGCGCATAGTTGGTGTCTTGGTACTCGTCGAGCAGCGCGAAGCGCCGTTGCGCTCCGAGCGCGGCGGCGATGTCGGGGTTGTCGGTCACCAGCCGCACGGCGAGGCGGATCTGATCGCCGAAGTCGAGCAGGCCGAGGCGCTGCTTGGCCGCCGCGTACTTCTCGACCACCTGGCACAGCTCCTTGCGGCTGCGGGCGGTGCGGTGGATCCCCTTGCGCTTCACGTTGGCCTTGAGCGTGGCATTGCAGTCGGCGATGACGTCGGCGACGTCGACCAGGAAGTCGTCGATGCGCGCCGCCAGCGCCAACGCGTCGGTGATCACCGCGCTCGGCTGGTACGAGCTGCGCTCCTCGAAGCGGTAGCTGTCGTACTCGGACAGGCATAGCTGCCACGCCTGGCCGCGGTTGATCAGCGTGGTGCGCGCCGGGAGGTCGAGTTCGAGCAGGTGGTCGTTGACGAGGCGGGCGGCGAAGCCGTGGTAGGTGGACACGAGCACGTCGGTGTCGGCGCCGAGGCGTTGCCGCACGCGCTTGGCCAGCTCGGCGGCCGCCTTGTTGGTGAAGGTGAGCGCCAGGATTTCGGACGGATCGGCCGCCCCGGACGTGACGAGATACTCGATGCGCCGCGCCATCGATTCGGTCTTGCCTGAGCCGGCGCCGGCGATCACCAGCATCGGCGTCAGGTCGTGCTCGATGACGGCGCGCTGCTCGGGCGTCGGGACGAACTCGTCGACGTCAGACGTCATCGTGCTGCTCCGGCTTCGCGCCCGGCGCGCTGCAGCGGGCACAGCCGGTGGTAGTCGCAGTGATCGCAGTCGGCCGTGGGTAAGGGCTCGAGCGACTCGTCGAGCATTTGCTGGGCGGCTTCGAGGATGCGCGCCTCGGCGCGCGCCTCATGGTCGGGCGTGATCGCTTGGGTAAAGGTCTTGCTGACGCGGATGTACCGCAGCTCCAAGCGGGTCGGCGGGCCGATGGCGGCGAGCACCGGCGATCGTCGCGCCGCGAGGTAGTACACGGCGAGCTGCACGTCGTCTTCGACGTCTGCTTCGGACGGCGGCCGCCCGCCGGTCTTGTAGTCGACGACAGCGATGCCGCCGCGGTCGGGGTCGCGGTCGACGCGGTCGATGAAGCCGCGCACGTGATGGTCGCCCACGGCGAAGTCGAACTCGTGCTCGACGTCGACCACCTGCGCGCGGTCGAACAGCGACCCTTCCATCGTCCACCAGTTCTCCAGCACCTCGCGCATCTCGCGGCGCGCTTGGGTCCGCTGCGGCGCGAACTGGGCGACGTCGTCGGTCCACATCTCTTCGGCGAGGTCGAGCAACGCGTCGAGCGAGTACTCGACGGCGGAACCGGGCGCGAGGAATGTCTCGAGCACGTCGTGAATGAGGTTGCCGAAGTCGGCCCACACCGACGTGGAGTCGTGCAGGCGCAGCACGTTGCCGTAGAACCAGCGGCGCGGGCAGTTCTCGTAGGTCGACAGCTGCGACGCCGACAGGCGCAAAGCGCCCGACGGATGGATCGGCACGGCGGTGACCGTGGGCGCCTTAGGCGTGGGGTTCGACGGCGCCGCCCATCCAGGGCGTGGGTCGTGCGCCGGATGGTTCTCGACGTAGCGGCTAACAAGCACGCCCGGCTGCGGCGCGGCGACGAAGGTAACGGCCGCGGCGCGGGACGCGGCGACGGCGAACGCGCCGCGCTCGTCGCCCAACGGCGCCGTCAACGTGATCGCTTCGTCGAACCACGCGACCGAGGCCCGGCCACGCGGGTACTCGCCCTCGACGCAACTGGTCAGCACGGCGCGGCGCCAGTGACGCCCGGCGGCTTCGTCTGCGGTGACAACGGCGACGCTGCCGTCGGGATCGACCGGGTCGACGTCGAGAAGGTCGCGCTCGGCGACCGCGGCACGCAGCGCGGCGACGGTGGCGGTACCTGGGAGTTGCTGGCCGGCCCAGGCGGTAGCGCCGCGGCTGAACGCCACGAGCGCGTCGATGGCGCGGTCGAGGCTCGGCTCGGGCGAAACCAGGTCGCCGGATTCGAGGAGCTCGGCCATGGCGACAGCGACGCAGTTGTCGAGCACCGTCACGGCATCGGCATCGGCGTCGGCCGGCTCGTCGGCGAGCAGTTCGCGGACGCGGCGCACGACGGGTTCGGCCTCGCCGTCGGCCAACCGGATCCGTACCGGTATTCCCCGTCGTCCGAGAGCGCGTACGACGGCCCGGCCGACCGGTACGCCGGGGCGCGGCGTAATCACGGCCAGGTCGTGCCAGGCAACTCCGTCGTCGTGGGCGGCCACCAGCTCGCCGACGACGGCGTCGGCCTCCATCGACGGGTGGCGGCACACCACGAGCCGCTCGTCGCGCAGGGTGGGGTTTGTGAGAGCGACGACGTTTGCGTCGGCTAGCCGACCGGTGAGGTCGACGGCGGTGGCGTCGGGGTTGGCGGTGGCGGTGACGTCGACGCCACTGGTCAGCACGGCGTCGAGCAAACCGGCGTGCGCCTCGCTCACGGCGTGGACGTCGTCGAGCAGCACCTCGGCGAAGCGCGTCTGGAGCGACTGGCCGAGGACGGGTTCGGCGGCCCGCACCGCGGCCGCGAAGTCGATGGCGTGACGCTCGGCGAGGCGGGCGGCGTAGCGATCGACGAAATCCGCCAAAGCCCGCCACCGGTCGCCAACACCGGCGGCATCGGCTCGGGCGAGGATGTCGTCGACCGCCAGCCGGGAGTTTCGGACGGCGCGCACGGCGGCGACCAACTGATCGGGGAAGGCGCGCCGCCGGGCGATGTCGGCGCTGGCGCCCCACAGGTCGCCTAATTGCGGTCCTTCCTCGGCGAACAACTCGACGATCAGCCGGCGCTGCGCGTCGCCGCCGACGATGGTGCGGTCGGCCAAGGCGGGCACGGTGTGGCGGACCACGTCCACGGCGAGGCCGGTCCAGGTGGTCACGAACAGCGGGCCGACGGTCAGGCCGTCCGCCGCCGCCACCATCCGCCGGCGCACGTCGGCCGCCGCCGTCTGCGACGCGGCGACGTAAGCCACCCGACCCGAGCCGTGCTCCCCCGCCAGCTGCCGCCATCGGGCCACGAGCGCGTGTGTTTTGCCTGCGCCAAACCCGCCGGTGATCAACTCCACGCCCGCGAAGGTACAGAGCGGGTGTGGCACGTCGGTTCTGAGGAGGTCTTCACCGCGTCAAGCGGCGAAAACCTCCTCAGAAACGGTGTGAGGCAAGCTGTTGCCATGACGTCTCCCTTGCTGCCCATCGGGCCCCTCGGTACGCCGTATACGAAGACCGGCGTGCGCGTCCTGTTGCTGGGCGCGGGCGAGCTGGGCAAGGAGGTGGCGCTAGAAGCGCAGCGGCTGGGGGTGGAGGTGATCGCCGTCGACCGCTACGCCGACGCGCCCGCCATGCAGGTGGCGCATCGCTCGCACGTGATCGACATGCTCGACGCCGTGGCGTTGCGGCGCGTCATCACCGAGGAGCAACCTCATCTCGTGGTGCCCGAGGTCGAGGCCATCGCCACCGACGAACTGTTGGCGCTCGAGTCCGAGGGTCAACGAGTCGTGCCGACGGCGCGGGCGACGCGTCTGACGATGAACCGCGAAGGCATCCGTCGCCTCGCGGCGGAGGAGTTGTCGTTGCCGACGTCGCCCTACCGCTTCGCGTCGTCGGCGGAGGAGTTCGACGCCGCCATCGACGCCGTCGGCGTGCCGTGCGTCGTGAAGCCGGTGATGAGCTCGTCGGGCAAGGGGCAGTCGACGGTGTCTTCGCGCGAGAACGCCCGCACCGCGTGGGAGTACGCCCGCGCCAACGCCCGCGTGACGGGCCAACCGGTGATCGTCGAGGGCTTCGTCGAGTTCGACTACGAGATCACGCTGCTGACGGTGCGCCACATCGACGGCGTCACGTTCTGCCCACCGATCGGGCATCGCCAGGAGGATGGCGACTACCGCGAGAGCTGGCAGCCCCAAGCGATGTCGGAGGCGGCGCTGGAGGCGGCGAAGGATGTGGCGGCGAAGGTGACCGACGCGCTCGGCGGGTGGGGCGTGTTCGGGGTCGAGCTGTTCGTCCGCGGCGACGAGGTGTTGTTCTCCGAGGTGTCGCCGCGGCCGCACGACACCGGGATGGTGACGATGATCACGCAGCCGGCGTCGGAGTTCGCGCTGCACGCCCGGGCGATCCTCGGCCTCCCGATCCGCGACGACGACGTAGCCATGGTGGCGCCGGGTGGCGCCGGCGCGTCGTCGGTGGTGCTGTCGCCGGGTGCGGGCGTGGCACCCGTGTTCGACGGGCTCACCGACGCGCTCCGCGTGCCGACGGCGCAGGTACGTTTCTTTGGCAAGCCCGACGCCAAGAAGGGCCGGCGGCTCGGCGTGGCGCTAGCGGCCGGGCCGAGCACCGACGAGGCGCGGGACCGCGCCAACACCGCCGCTGGCGCCATCACGGTCGGCTTCGGCGATGGGTGACATCCTGACGGTCTTCCGGTCGCGCCTAGCCGACGGCGCGTACGACGCGGGTTACGAACAACGGGCGGCGGAGATGCTCGCGCGGGCGCAGTCGATGCCGGGGTTCGTCTCGTTCAAGTCGTTCGTCGCCGACGACGGCGAACGCGTGTCGGTGATCCACTTCGCCTCACAGGAGGACCACGACCGGTGGGCCGCCGACGAGCAACACCGCGTCGCGCAACGCGAAGGCCGCGAGTCCTTCTACGCCGAATACCGCCTTACCGTCGCCGACGTAACCAGCGACCGCAGCTGGACACGCTGAACTAAGCCCACTTCGACTTTCTGCGCCTTAGGGCGCGGCGTGCGTCCCTCAAACGCAGGAAGTCACAGAGGGAGGCGGCGGCGCTGCGCTTCCAGGGCCTCTTGCACCATCTGAACCGCCTTGCGGCGGCCGTCCGCCTTAGTGATGAGAACCACCAACCAACCCGCAAGTTGCAACTCGGTGACGCGGCGGCTGTCCTCGACCACGGCGGTCGGGTTCCCATGGGTGTCGAGGCCCTGATACTCGACGGCGACGAGGTCCAACGGGAAGGCGAGGTCAAGCCGCCGTTGCTTTCCGGCCACCTTCACGGCGAACTGAACTTCCGGATGCAAGCCGGCATCTTCGAGCCAGGTGCGGAGTTTGAGCTCGGGTTCAGACTCACCGGGATGGAACCCAAGTCCTCGAGCATCGAGAACTTCGTCGAGCACCGTCGTCCGCCGACGTCCCTGTGCCTGTAGGTCGCGCCGGCACGCGGCGACGTCCTCGTAGCTAAGGAGATCGCGACGCTTCGCGTCGTCCAACACTTTGCCCACGAACTCGGCGTCGAACTGCTTCGACAGGTCGCAGATAGTCCGCGCTGGAGACGTCATCGGAATGCCGGCGACAACTGTTCGGTGCTCGGCTGGGAGCAGATTCGTTCGGTAGACCCGTATCTTCCGTCCGAAGATGACCAGGGAGCGGCTGCCAACCTCTGACGCAACGGTTATGGCTGGACGAAAGACTTCGAATCGATTGAAACCATGGAAGTACGCCGCGGCACCGATGGACCCGACACCGTCGTAGAGCAACGTCGCACCGAACAAGACGACTCGGTCCGTGATTGGAACGCCCGCCGAGCGATAGAGCCCACGGTGCTCGCGGATGAGGTCGCCATCGCGTACGCGACGCCGCATTCCGCGCTTGCCCATCAACTCAAGGCCCTGGTCCCACAAGATGAGACCCTGCTGCGCCTGAACCAGCTCGTCGAAGCCTTCCATCGCCACATTTCACCGGAGGGGTGTAACGAGCAACTGTCCTCCCCGGACTTTCTGCACTTGCGGGACGCACGTCGCGCCCTAAGACGCACAAAGTCGGTTGGGGCGTTCCCGGCGGTGCGTTAGCAGGCGGTGCGCTAGCAGGCGGTGCGCTAGCAGGCGGTGCGCACGTCGAGCGGGCCGTCGGCGATAACGACCAGCTCGGGACGACAGCTCACGCGGGCGCGCCGAGCGTCGATCACGACCGACGCGATGTTGGTGGCACGAATGACGAGGCGGTTGCGCGCCGGCACCGGCTTCGGCGCGTCCCACACTTGCGACCGGTCGAAGTACGGCTCGGCGCCGTTGCGACCGCGCAGCACGCCGACCGACGGATCGCCGCGCCGGGAGACGGCGTCGGCGAGCCCGAAGCCGTCGGACCGCACGTCGATGACGCCGCGCGCGCCCGAGGCACGGTTGCGCAGCTTGAGGCCCGACACCCAGAACGCGTGGTCGGCGACCACGGCGAGCGCGGGATAGTCGAGCCCCGGATCGACCGTGTAGGTCACGTGCATCGGGTCGCGGTCGACGCGGTGACTGCCGAGAAACGACGCGGCTTCGGCGTACTCGTCGTTGCCTTGCAACTTGAGGTGCTCCGACGCCGGGAAGCTGCGGAAGAAGTAGCGGTAGCCGCGGTCGTTCATCTCGGCGAGGTACTTCTGCTGGAACGGCGGCGACGTGCCTTCGTCGCCCGTGGCGATGTAGGTCATGAGTGGGTTGTTGCGCAGTGACGCCGCGTAGGTGCCCTGATCGCGAATCGGCACCGCGCCGCCCGCCATGCCGCGAGCGAACAAGTCGGGGTAGCGCGCCATTAGCCGGTGCACGCCGCCGCCGCCCATCGAGTAGCCGGTAACAGCCACCCAGTCGGGATCGAGCCGATAGTGACGGGCGACGTCGGCCCACACGTCGAACGTCTCGGCTTCGAGCGCGTCGGTGTAGTCGCCGTCTGGGCCGCGACTGCCGGGCGTCACCACGAGCGTTCCGGCGCCGCGCTCGCCCATCTGCCGCTGGTAGTTCGTGCCGGTGTACTGGTTGTGGTTCTCGTACAGCGAGTGCAGCATCAACGTCAGCCCATAGCCCGTGGGCGGGGACGGCTTGCGGGGCACGTAGAGCGAGTACGGATGCAGTTGGCCGCGCAGCACACCTTCGCAGGCGACGGGTTGGCGCCCGCACGCTTTGGTCGGGTCGAAGCCTTGGCCGAACGCGTGATGGGTGGCGGCGATTCGGTTGAGCGGACCGGTCGTCGGCACGCGGCTGTCGTCGCGCCGGCCCGCCGCCAGCTTGGCGAAGTCCACGTTGGCGAAGAAGCTCGACACGTCGCCCTTGGCGAGGGCGCGCGCTTGGAACAGGTCGCGATACATCTTCGGGTTCTTGTTCTGGTCGACGAGCACGGCGGCGGCGTTGCCGTGCGGGTCCGGCATCGCTTCGTTCCCGCGGAACGCCACGTTGAAGAGCGCGGCGCCGTTCGCCGCTGCGCCGCCGGGCCGCATAGTCGTGCGATCGGCGAGCGGGGCGGAGAGGCTTCCTGTCGAAGGGTTCCACAGGCCGACTCCGGCGGCGAGACGCACGGTGCCACGGCCCGGGTCCCACGCCGCGTGCGGGATGCGCACGTCGAATTGCTTGCGTTCGATGTCGAGGTTGACCGCCGGCGCCGGACCGACCGTCGCGCCGGCGGCATTGGACAATCGCGCCCACGGGCCGTGGACCGTCAAGAACAGCGACGCCGGTGACGCCACCCCGGCGCGGTAGGGCCACTGCACCGGCTTGGCGCTCGAACCGATGGCGACGATGAAGGCGGTCGCCGTCGGGTGCAAGGAGTTGACCGTGATCCGCAGCGCTGTCTCGGTCGGCAACGGCTTCACGCGGAACTCCACGAGGTCGGCCGCGTTGTTGGCGTACGCCGGATCGTCTGGGTAGGTCATCGTGCCGGCGTGCGGCTTGTAGGCGATGCCGCTCCAGGGGTCGTCGCTATCGGCGTCGCCGCGGGCGCCTCGGTCGTCGAACAAGAAGTCCTGATGCAGGAACTCGCCGTCGCGGTACGCCGACGCGCCGGAAACGAGGATCGGTTCGGCCCGCCACGGCCCGGCGTTGCTCAGCTGCGGGGCGACGGGCGCGGCGGCGTAGAGGATGTCGGGGCCCGGCCTCGGCCCGGAAGCGACCACCGGCAGCCCCGAGGGCCGGTAGACGAAAGGCGCCGCCTCAGCGGCGCGGGGCGCGACGAGCGCGGACGCGACCGCGACCGCGACGAACGCGACAACGAAGAACCGTTTGCCCCCCAGCACGGGGCAAGTATCGCACCCTGGACCGGTGTCACACCCCTTCCGTAAAGTCGCCCTCGCACGCTTCCCCCGAGTGTCTGACTGGCCGGTGTCCCGGCCTGCCCCTCGGGAGGAAGTGTGTCCATTCCAACGTCCACCGCCAGCCTTGCTCGGCTGGCCACCACCATCGATGCCGACCTCGGTCCGGTCGACGCTTTGCCCACCGGCGAGTCGGCGTCGCTCATCCGAGTCACCTGCAACGGCGAAGTCGCCGTGCGGTCGCTCGATGACCAGCATCCGTTCGATGCGCTCCTCGGGTTCGTCGCCCCGCACGACTGGGAAGTGCTCGGCGTCATCGCGCCCGGGTGGGGCACGCGGATCGATACCGGAGTGCGGCAACGCACGCGGGTGATCTATGTCGCCGGGCGCGACGGCGAGGAGGCATCGTTGATCCGCTTCGCCGGCGACGACGGCGCCGAGATCCTGCGGCCGAACGAGCCAGCGGTCGGGCGCGTCGCCGACTGCGTGCGCCGCGCCCTCGACCTACCAACCGCCCCCGAGCCCGACGACAGCCTGTTGGCGCTGTGGTGGGACCGGGTGCTCAAGAAGCTCGTCGAGCGTAACCACCCGTCGTTCCGCGGCGAGAAGCTCGACCCTACTGACGTCGCCGCGGTCATCGAAGCGGCGCGGCCGTTGTCGTGGGGCGAAGAGCGCTGGACGGTGATCGCCAACGAAGGTTCGTCGCAGGTCTCGGGCTCGCTCGCGGCCTGGTTGGACGACGGGATGTTCGCCCGCTTGCTGCTCGCTGACCTGGCCGATCCCGACGTCGCAATCCCGGCGGCCAAACGCGCCTGCACACCCGTGGGGTGGACTGCTCTGCTCGAGCATTTCGCCGCGGCCGCCCTCGGGCCGGACGGCATACAATGATTTCATGTCTCGTACAACGGGCTGGAAGATGAAGGTGTCGCGCAACGGACAGGTTTCGATCCCCGCCGAAGTGCGAGCACGGTGGGGCAACCCGGAACGCATGACCGTCGTCGATCTCGGCGACCACATCGCCATGAGGCCGACGCCCGATGATCCTCTCGACGCGTTGATGGGGAAGTACCGCGGTCGTGGACCGTCGACTGACGAGATGCGCGCCATGGATCGCGCCGATGACGAGGCGCGCGAACGCCGGAAGTACGGGTGACCATCCTCGACGCCGTCGCTGTTCTCGCCGTCGTGAAAGCAGAACCCGCGGCCGACCAAGTGCGGGCGCTCATTGCAAGCGGCGGCTGTGCACTGACAGCAACAGGGGTCGTGGAAGTCGTAGATCGGCTCATTCGAGCCGTCGGCGTCGAGGATGACGACGCGGCGCTCGATTTGGAGGACGCGGGGCTTGACCCGCCGCTCGACCTCGACGAGACGTCGGCGATCCAAGCCGGAGTGCTGCGCGCCCGCCACTACCACCGCAACACGCGGCGGGTCAGCCTGGCGGACTGCGTCGCGGCGCAGGCCGCGCGGGCCACCAACGCGCCGCTCGCGACGTCAGATCCGCACCTGCTCGACCTCTGTCACGACGAAGGCATCGCCGTCATTCCGCTGCCCGACAGCAAGGGCAACACCTGGGCGCCGTCTTAGCCGGACTCGGCGGCCGCCTTGACCCGTTCGAGCGTGGTCTGCATACCGGCGCGCATGAGGTCCTCACGATCGCGACCGATGACCCCGCTGTTCACGACGGCCCTGATCGGGCGCGGCATCTGCTTGAACTCCAGGCGGTATTCGGTCACGCGCGTCCCGCCGTCCGGCGCGTCCTCAAAGCGGTAGCCCCACCGCATCCCGCCGACGCGGTTGTCCCACTCGATGGCTTCGCCCTCGTCGCATTTAGTCACGCGGCACAGGGTTGCCCATGGCACAAGGCCGTGGCGGTTGACGCCGAGGAACTGCGCGCCCACAGCCGGAGCTTTGGCGCGGCCGACCCAAATGATGCGGCGTAACTCCGGGCTCCAGCGCCCCATGTTGCCGAAGTCGGCGATCAGGCCCCACACCTTGTCGCGCGGTGCGTTGATATCGATCGAGACTTCGTCCATGGCCGCCAGCGTAGATTCGACGGCGTGACGGCCTACACACGCGGACTGCACGAGGTAGCCGACGGCGTGCACGCCTGGTTACTGCCCAACGGCGGCTGGGGCCTGAGCAACGCCGGGATCATCACGTCCACCGACGCCAGCCTGCTGGTCGACACGCTCTTCGACCTGAAGCTGACCGGCGAGATGCTCGAAGGGATGCGGCCGCTCACCGCGGCGGCGCCGATCGCGACGGTCGTCAACACGCACGCCAACGGCGACCACTGCTACGGCAACTCGCTGCTACCCGACGCCGAGATCGTGGCGTCCGCCGCCGCCGCCAAAGAGATGGACGATACGCCACCGGCGCTGCTCGCGGGCATGGTGCACGCGGCGCCGCAGATGGAGTCGGTGCTCGGCCGCTGGATCGAAGCGGCGTTCGGGCCCTACGAGTTCGACGGCATCGAACTGCGGGCGCCGACCGCGACCTTCGACGGCAAGCTCACCCTCGACGTCGGCGGACGCGCCGTCGAGTTGATCGAGGTGGGCCCGGCGCACACGCAAGGCGACGTAATCGCGCATGTGCCCGACGCGTCGGTGGTGTTCACCGGCGACATCGTCTTTCACAAGGGGACGCCGATCATGTGGGCGGGTCCCGTCGACAACTGGATCGCCGCCTGCGACCAGATCTGCGCGCTCGCCCCGGCTGTGGTCGTGCCCGGCCACGGCCCGGTCACCGATCCCGCCGGCGTGCGTGAGACGCGGGACTACCTCGCGTACCTGCGCGACGAGGTGGCGCAGCGCTACGGGGCCGGCATGAGCTACCTCGACGCCGCCAAGGACATCGACCTCGGCCCCTTCGCCGATCTCGGCGAGGCCGGTCGCATCGTGGTCAACACGCACAACATCTACCGCAACCTCGACCAGAAGTTCTCCCCCACCGACGTACTGACGCTGTTCACGCAGATGGCCGAGTACGAGGCCGCTCTAACGTGAGCCCTATGCACGCGGCAGTCGTCATCGACCCGCTCTTCCGTGACGGTCCCGACGCCATGGTCGACCTCTGCGAGCGCTTCGGCCGCTACGGCATGTACTCCCAGGAGAGCGTCGAGTCCGACATCGGCCAGGGCATCGGCCAGCGCCACGACAGCGTCCTGAACTTCCTCAAGACCGGCGGCCGGTTCGGCCGGCACGAAGACCTCAAGACCCTGGCGCGCCGGACCAACTACTTCCGCGAGGAGTACGCCTACGGGCAACGCACGTTGATCGACGGCATCGAGCCGTACCTGAACCACGCCGAGTTCGCCAAGGCCGCCGAGGTAGTGCACGGCTGCCCGATCGTCGAGCCGGCGATCGTGTTCGCCAACCTGATGGTGCCCGGCCAGGAGTTGGCCACGCACACCGACGTCCCGGAGTTCCGCGGCGCCAACCGCAAGGTCATGCCGCAGTGGCTGCTCGTGGCCATGCATCACTCGGGCATGTTCGAACCGTGGCGGATGCCGATCGCGACGGGCGTGGCGTGGTTTCACGACTGCGACGGCGGCGAGTTCGCGTACTACCCCGACGGCGCCGACGGGCCGCCCGTCGCCCACCAGGTGCACACCAACACGGCGTTGGTCTTCGACGCCGACTCGGTGTTCCACGGCGTCGACCGCATCGCGTCGGTCAGCGAGGAGATGCCGCCGCTCAAGCCGGGCATGCACCTCGTGTACGCCGGCGACAAGCAGTGGGTGGCGCTCGCCGAAGACGACACCACGGAGCTCGCCCGCTACCGCTGGGACGAATTGCGCTTCTCGATCTCGTGGAAGGCGTACTGCTTCGAGGACGAACGCCAGCGCGAGGCATGGCGCGCCGGCAGCGACACGCTGATGCTCGACACCGTGCTCGAGCGCTTCATCGCCGACCTACGCGCCCGCGAACGCATCCTCGGGCCGATCCCTTCCAAGTCGGAGCTTGCGTTGATGATCATCGATGAGTACATCGTCTTCCCCGAAGTCCCGCCCGCCGGCGTGAGGCAAAGGACTGGGGCATGACCGAGACGCGGTTCGACTTCAAGGACGCCACGGTCGACAACGTCGTCAAGGCAATGCGCGCCGAGGGCTACTGCATCGTCGAGGGATTCCTCTCCAAGAAAGAGGTGAAGGAAACCAAGGCCGACCTGCTCGACGTGCTCGGCCTGACGCCGAGTGGCCGCAACGACTTCGAGGGCTACAAGACCCAGCGCATCTACGCGCTGTTCGCCAAAACCCGCATGTTCGACCGGGCGGCGATCCACCCGTTGCTCCTCGGCGTGCTCGACCAGATCCTCGGCTACTACCAGCTGTCGGCGCCGGTCGGGATCTTCATCGGGCCGGGCGAAGTGGCGCAGGGCCTGCACAAGGACCAGTCGGTGTACCCGTTGCCCTCGGACTTCCCCCCGGTGGTGGTCAACACGATGTGGGCGTTCGACGACTTCACCAAGGCGAACGGCGCCACGCGCCTGATCCCGAAGAGCCACAAGTGGACCGACCGCACGCCTACGGGCAAAGAGAAGTTCGTATACGCCGAGATGCCGGCGGGTTCGGTGATGTTCTATCCGGGCAACGCCTGGCACTCCGGCGGCGCCAACGCCACCGACAAGCCGCGGCTCGGCGTGATCCTCGAATACGTCGCGTCGTGGCTGCGAGCCCAGGAAAACCACGTGCTGGCGGTACCGCGCGAGATCGTCGCAACGCTGCCCGAACGCCTGCAGGAGCTGCTCGGGTACAACATCTTTCCGCCGTTCCTGGGTTACGTCGACGGCCGCAACCCGCGTCGCTACATCAACGAACCCGTCCGCCGCTAGCTTCCTCTTCGAGGAAGCATCTTCCCGAGGCTTCGCCTCGCGGTTTCAATGGCTCGCTTACGCTCGCGGTATGCCCGAGACCGAGCACTTCACCGACACGGCCGGCGTAGCCATCGCCTTCTATCGCCGGATGCCCGAGGGCAATCCGCGCGGCCTTGTGCTGATCGCCCACGGGGCGTCCGAGCACGGCGCCCGTTACGACCGCTTCGCTTCCTTCCTGGCCGAGCGCGGCTACGCCGTCTTCGCGCAAGACCACCGCGGTCACGGCAACACGGCGAAGGCGACGGGCGTCGGGATCGCTGGACCGGGTGAATGGCAGGCGCTGGTCGAGGACCAGCATGAGTTCGTCGCGCTCAGCGCGCCGCGAAGTGCCGGACGTGCCGGTGGTGCTGTTCGCGCACTCGATGGGCTCGTTCATGGCACAGGCGTACCTGCAGCGCTACAGCGACGAGATCGACGGTGTGGTCCTGTCGGGTTCCATGGGCGGCATGGAGAACATCTCGGGGACGGTGGAGCTGCTCGACGCCGTCATCGCAGCGGGGAACGCCGACGACCCGGCGCCGTCGATGTCCACCTTCAACGATCAGTTTCCTGACGCCCGCACGGGGTTCGACTGGCTCAGCCGCGACGCCGCCGAAGTCGACAAGTACATCGCCGATCCGTTCTGCGGCGACAACCATCCGCTGACGCTCGGGTACATGCGCGGCATGCTGGCGCTGCTTGCGGAGACGTGGTCTGAGGGACCGAAGCTTCGGCCTGATTTACCCGTGCTGTTCATCACCGGCGAGATGGATCCGGTGTCGCAGAACGCGTCGACCGTCCGTCTGCTCGAGCAACGCTTCCGCGACGCTGGCGTTACCGATGTGACCGCGCTCTACTACCCCGAGGCGCGCCACGAATTGCTCAACGAGACCAACCGCGACGACGTGCAGGCCGACGTGCTCGCCTGGATCAACCGCGTGACATGAGACGGACCAAGGCGACCGTGACCATGCTGTTGGTGGTCGCGACGCTGCTCGCGGCGTGCGGGACGCGCCTGCCCGACTCCCGCTTCGCGACCGCTACGCGCCCGGCGGTGGCCGGTGAGACCCGCGACGAAACCGCGGCCGCCGTCGAAGAAGTCGGGCCGAGCGACGAGCCTTCGGCAGTCGGCCAGGTCGTGTCAGGTAACGGGCCGGCGGCACCCACCAAGCGCAACGCCGCGACCGGAACACCTGGCGTGAACCAGGCATCCGACGTCGGCATCACCGCCACCACCGTCACGCTCGGCAACATCACCGCCGAGAACGGCGTGCTGGGCGACGCTTTCGCCCCGGCGGTGCGCGGCTTGCGCGCCTGGGTGGCGGCCACCAACGCCAAGGGCGGCATCAACGGCCGCACGATCATCCTCAAGACCTGCGACGACCGCGAGGACCGCAGCCGCGCCCTCGCCTGCGCGCAGAAGCTGGTCGAGAAGGACAAGGTCTTCGCGTTGGTGGCCACCAACACCCGCGCCATGGGAGGCGCCGCGCAGTACCTCAACGACCACGCGGTGCCCGTCATCGGCATCCCGATCAACAACAGCTTCTACCGCTACCCGCACTTCTGGAGCGGCTACCCCAACAGTTACGCCCGCGACGGCAAGACCGTCGGCTACAAGGGCAAGCTCGTCAGCCGGTCAGGCGTGTACCGCTGGTTCAAGCAGAACATCAAGGTCACCAAGGCGGCGGTTTTCACCTACGACATCGACGAGTCGAAGCAAGCCGGGACGCTGTTCACCAAAGGGCTCGAACTCGAGGGTTTCCAGGTCACCACCTACACGGTGTCGTTCGCCGCGCCGAGTTTCGACCAAGCCGTCGCCCAGATGCAGCGTGAAGGCACCGAGCTGATCCTCGACGCGATGGACGACGGCGCCAACCGCAAGCTGTGCGACGCCATGGCTCGCCGCAACTTCAGCGTGAAGGCCAAGGTGTCCACGGTGGTGTCCTTCGGCGAAAACGTCGGCACCGCCTACAACGACACGTGCCGCAACTCGGTGTTCATCGCCGGAGTGTCGGTCCCCTACACGTCGACCAACATCCCAGCGGTCGCCGAGATGCGCCGTGCCTTCGAGCGGTATCAGCCCGGTCTACCGATGCACCAGTGGGCGCTGGAGGCCTGGACGCAGGCAGTCATGGTCGCCGAAGGCATCCGTTCAATGGGGACTGTGCCGACGCGTAAGGGCCTCGAGGACTTCATGCGCGGGTTGCGGCTCTTCACTGCAGGCGGGATCTTGACGGGCCTGCAGTACGTGCCGACGGACTTCGACGCGCCGACCGGACGCGAGTGCTTCGGCGTTTCGCGATGGCTCGACAGCAAGGGCGGCTGGGTCGAGGTCGCGGCGACGTTCCCCTTCTGTTACGACGACGCCAAGCAGTTCTTCACTGCCCCACTAGAACAGGGGAATTGAGTCGGTTCGCAAGGGGAGCAGGTTTCCCTCAGACGAATCGTCGCGAAAGCGGCAGGGCAGTAGCTGCCGGAGGGACCGACTTGATCGGCCCGGAGGCGAAGACAGGCCGGCCCGAAGGGCCGTCGACTAGCTCGCTGGCGAACCTTTGGTTCGTCAGCGAAGGATGGTCAGGCCTGGGATCTCGACGATGTCGAAGACGACCTGGACCGCTGGGCGCAGGTGGCGCAGGGTGATCGTGGCCCCGCGTTGGATTCCTTCGATGAGCCCGCGCAGGCCGCTGGAGTCGAGGAAGGTCACTTCGGCGAGGTCGATCACGATGTCGGTGGCGCCGCTGTCGATCAGGTCCAGCAGCGGCTGGCGCAGCTCGGTGTAGCTGCCGGAGTCGACCTCACCTTTGAGGGCGAGCTCAGCGTGCTTGCCGTTGACGGTCTGCACGGTGACGGTGAGAAGCGGCTCCATTGCGCGCGCATTGTGTCATAGGCCCGGTCGGCGGATGACCACGAGCGCGATGTCGTCGGACGCGCCGGCCTGAAAATCGAGGACTCTGGCCACGACGGCGTCCACGATCGCCTGCGCCGAGTGGGATGAACCGATGATGGCTTCATGCATCCGCTCCTCGCCGAAGAATTCGCCATCGTGATTGCGGGCCTCCGTGACGCCGTCGGTGTAGAACACCAGCGCATCGCCGACGGCGAGCTTGATCGACACGTCGTGGAACTCCACGTCCTCGAACACGCCCAAAAGGGATCCGGGCCGGCCCATCTTCGTGACTGACCCGTGCCGCACCAGGAGCGGGAAGGGATGGCCACCCGAGGTCAGCGTCGCCACCCAGCTGCCGTGAATGAGTTGCAGACGGAGCAGCGCGACCGTGCAGAAGCGGGAACTGCCCTTCGCTACCAGCGCCTCGTTGAGCGCGCCCATCAAGTCGCTTGGCACGGGTTCTCGCAACGCCGCGCTGCGGACTGCGTGACGCGCCGTCGAGGTGAGGATCGCTGCCTCGACGCCCTTGCCGCTGACGTCGCCCAGCACCACGCACCAGTCGCCGTCGGCCACCTCGAACACGTCGTAGAAGTCGCCACCGACCTCGCCTTGCCCCGGGTGATAGGCCGCCGCGACATCGAGGCCGGGCACGGCGGGCGGGGCGGGCGGGATCAGCGTCTGCTGCAACGCGTGCACCAGCTCCTCCGCACGTTGATCGGCTAGCTCGTCGACGGGCTCGGCGTCGATCACCGCACGGATGGCTACAGGCGCGCCGGCGGCGTCGCGTTCGAGCAGGGCACTGAACACGGCGCTGACCGGTGACCCGTCGGCGCGCGTCAGTCGCAGCTTCGCGTCTTGGATCTGGCCGGCATCAACCAGCGCCGGAAACAGAGTGTCGGTATATGTCCGCCGCGAGTCGGGGGCGAGCATCTCGACGAAGGGGCGACCGGCGACGGAGCCGAGGGCGCGGCCGAGCCACCGCAGCAGCGCGAGGTTCACCCGGATAACTCGGCCGTCTGGGGTCAGCGACGCGTAGCCCGACGACGCTTGGTCCCAGAGCCAGCCCGCCGGGTCGGCGGTGGCGTCGCCCGGGAACGGCGTCGGCTGGTCGCCGTCGAGTTGCCGGCGGGTCTCCTCGCCCAACCACGCCCGGAAGGCGACGACGTCGGCGGTCGGGACGCGCCGGTCGGCCAAGACGTGGTTCAACTCGCCGAGAGCCACGAGCGCCTCGCGAGTCGCGTCGAGCTGGAGGTCGAAACGCAACTGGTTCTGGCCGGCGGCGTGCATGGCGGCGTGCCGGCCGCCGAGGCGCAGCGAGGCGGTGGCGTCTACCAGCGCGAGCAGCGCGTCCGCGCCGTCGCCCGGGTCGCCAAGCTGCAGGTCGCGAATCGCCTCCTCGACGTCGACGCCGCTGGCGATGGCCGCACGCACCGGAAGCCCGATGAACAAGAGGCGGTGCAGATCGTCGGGCGGGCTCGCCGTCGGCCGGTGATCCTCGATCGCGGGGTCCGATGGCCGGTCCGGGCGCGCAGTTCCGTCGAACTCGCACCACACCGTCTTCACGTTCGGGCCCAGTTCCATCCCCCACCGGTGAGCCAGCGAGCTCACGATCTGCAGTCCCCGACCGGTCTCGCTGAACGACGTGATGTCGACCGCCGACCCCGAAATCGGCACGCGCATCGGAACGAGCTGCGGAGCCGAGTCGACGATCTCGAGTCGGACGCTCTCTTCAATGCGGTGTACCGACGCGGTGAACGGCTGGGCCGTGTGCAGGATGGCGTTGGTCGCCAGTTCGGAGACCGCCAGCTGCGCACGCTCGGTGAACGCGTCGAGCTGCTCCTCTGACAGCCAGCCGAGGACGAAGTGCCGCACCTCGCGTACGGAAGCCGGACGCGGCACAAAGGTCGCGCTGCGGCGCGCGGTGGTCACAACTCGCCGCGCGCCAGCAGTTCCACGGGGTCCTGCATCCGCACCATTCCGAGGTAGCCGCCGCCCCTCGGCAGGCTGTCGTGCACCGCGTAGCCGAGCAACTCCTGCGCCTGGCGCGGCAGCTTGGACGCGAGTTCGGGCGGGGTCGAGAGGTAGTTGTTCTCCTCGGTGCGCAGCCAGCCGAGGCAGTAGCTGAGGTGCGCTCCGCGCCGCGGCACGTCAGTGGTGTTAGCGCCGCCGCCGTGGATGGTGCCGCCGAGGTAGATGACCGCCGAGCCCGCCGGCATCTCCGCGTAGGCGATCTGGTCGGCCGTGGGTCGCGGCGCTCCCATCTGTTCGGCCGGGCTGAGGCTGCGGTCGGACCAGCGGTGACTGCCGGGCACAACGCGGGTGGCGCCGTTGTCGCGCGTGAAGTCGACGAACGCGATGACCGACGCCAGTTGTAACTCCGGCGCCGGTTTGGGTACATCGCTCCATACCGCTTCGTCCCGATGCAGCCACTGATCTTCCGATCCTGGACCGCGCTGCAATAGGTGGCCGATGTTGAGCTGGTACCGGGCGCAGGACGGCGCAAGGAACGTGTCGGCCGCCGCCAGCAGCATGGGGTGGCACATGATCTCGGTGGCGAACGTCGGCGAGATGCCCGGCATGCCCGCGACCTGTTTCGTGTACGGACCGTGGAACAGCTGGGCCACCGGATTGAACATCTCCTGCGCCGGGTCGGCGGCCTCGACTTCGGCCTCGACCTCAGCGTTGACCCGCTCGACCACCGACATCGGCAGCAGGCCTTCGACGATGACGCCGCCGTCGGCTTCGATGGCAGCGCAAACCACCGCGGGGTCGCTCGTTACGTCGAACCGTTGCAGTGTCGCGGCCACTCTGGTTTCCCCCCTCAAAGAGGGGAAACTACTTCTCGGTAGCGGCTAGGCGCGCAGCATGTGCAGCAGCCGTCTCTCGGCGGTCGTCACGCCGTTGGCGGCGCGGTTGGGTCCCGCCTCCCACAACTCAGGTAGTGATCCGTCTTCGTACAGGCGCACGACCGTCGGGTGGACATACGAGCTGCGGCAGACGGCGACGGTGTTGCCGAGCGTTGCCGCGACGGGCCGCAGTAACTCGTTGATGCTCGATCCTGGATCCGCCGCGACAAGCGCTTGCGCCGCCAGTGACGTCGCCCCCCAAGTGCGGAACGTCTTGGCGGTGGCTTCGAGGCCGGTGATGTCGCGCAGGTAGGCGTTGAGGTCGGTGGACGTGACGGGCGACGGCTGGCCGTCGTCGTCGAGGTACTGGAACAGCAGCTGCCCCGGGAGGTCTTGGCAGCGCCGGGCCACGCGTGCGAGCCTCGGGTCGCAGCAAGCGACGTCGACGTCCTTGCCACCTTTCGCCGTGAAGTGCAGGTGCAGGCTCGTGCCCGTGACATCGACATGACGGCACCGCAAGGTCGTCAGCCCGAACGTTTTGTTAGTTCTGGCGTAGCTCTCGTTGCCGACCCGGATGAACGTCTGTTCCATGAGCGACACGACGGCCGCCAGCACGCGCTCGCGGGTCAGGCCGGCGTGACGGAGATCGGCGTCGACCCGCCGGCGAACGTCGCCGAGCGCCTCACCGAAAGGGATCAGGTCACGGAATTTGGCGCGCTCACGCCGGGCCCGAAACCCGTGGTGATACCGGTACTGCTTGCGGCCGCGGGCGTCGCGACCAGTGGCCTGGATGTGGCCGGCGGGATCCGGACAGATCCACACGTCGGTCCACGCCGGTGGAATCGCCAGCGCGTTGATGCGGGCGACGGTCTTCGCGCCAACCGGTCGGCCGCGGGCGTCGACATAGCGGAAGCGTTTCGTGCCGAGCCTTCGTATGCCGGGTTGGTCGTCGCGGACGTACGCGATCGCGGTCACAGGTCAGGCAGTTCCTGCTGCAACCCGATGAGCTGGCGCATCGGATCGCCCTTGTCCGCCAGTCGCTCCTGCACGGTCCGGATGGTCCACCGGTCGGGCTTGAGCGCGCGGTCGTCGATCTCATCCCACGCAATCGGAACCGATACGGGCGCGCCGGGCGCCGGCCGCACGCTGAACGGCGCGACCAGAGTTTTGTTGATGGCGTTCTGCGTGTAGTCGAGGCGGGCGAGACCGTTGCGATCGGCCTTCTGCCAACTCCAGCTCACCAAGTCAGGCAGCGTGGCGCCGACGGCGCGCGACAGCTTCTCGACCCAGTTCCGCGTGTCGTCGAAGGAGTAGCCCGACTTGATCGGGATCCATACCTGGATGCCGCGCTTGCCCGTGACTTTCGGTGTCCCGACCACGCCGAGGTGATCGAGCGCGACGCAGTACAGACGCGCCAACTCACGTACCTCGGTGAAGCGCGTCGCCGGGCCTGGGTCGATATCGATCAGGGCCCAAGTCGGTTCGTGCACGTCGTCGACCCGCGACGTCCACGGGTTGAGTTCCACCGCCGCGTGGTTGGCCATCCACACCAACGCCGGCGCGCTGTCGACCACGGCGTAGACCTCGGTCTCGCCTTCCTTGGCGTCTTCGTAGCGGTACCGCGTGATCCACTCCGGCGCATAGTCGGGCACCGCCTTGTGCCAGAAGCCCTTGTTCTCGATGCCGTCGGGATAGCGGTAGGGGTTCATAGGGCGACCGGCGAGGTACGGCAGGATCCATGGCGTCATCGCCGCGTAGTGGCGAATGAGATCACGCTTGGTCAGCGGCTTGGCCTTGGCGGTCCGCCCCGGGAACAGTGGCTTGTCGAGGTTGGTCAGCCGAACGTCAACCCCCGCGACATTCCACTCGCCTTCTCTCTTCAGGGCGTCGAAAGCCTTGAACTCCCCTTCGGTGACGGGGTCGAACTCGAGCTTTTGGGCCCACTTGGCGGCCGTGGGGATCCGGCTCGTCCAGGTCGCCTTGGGCTTGGCGAGCACCTCGTCGTTGGTACGGCCTGAACGCACCGACTGCGGATGATCCTCGGGATCCCATCCAGGCACCGCCGCGTCGTCGCGCTTGTGCAACAGCAGCCACTGTTCGCGCTCCGCCTTCGGGCCGCGACGCACGAGGACGAAGCGCCCGCGCAACTTTTCGCCTTCGAGGTCGAAGTGGAGTTCGCCCTTCTGCACTGCCGCCGCGGGGTCGTCGGAATTCGTCGGCGTGTAGGTCCCCCAGTCCCACACGATCACGTCGCCGGCGCCGTAGCCGCCGCGCGGGATCACGCCTTCGAAGTCGAAGTACTCGAGCGGATGATCTTCGACGTGCATGGCGAGGCGCTTGGCCGACGGATCCAGCGTCGGTCCTTTCGGCACCGCCCAACTCGCGAGCACGCCGTCCATCTCGAGACGCAGGTCGTAGTGCAGGTGGCTGGCGCGGTGTCGCTGCACCACGAACCGGCTGCCTTTCTTCGGCCGTCGCGACTTCCCGCGCGGCTCGGGCGTCTTGGTGAAGTCGCGCTTGACGACGTACTTCTTCAAGCGATCGGCGGCGGCCATCGTCAAGCCGCCGCCGCGCCGCGTCGCAACCGCTCGCGTAACCACCGCGCATCATCGACCGCCGCAGCGTCGTAGTCGTTGTTGAAGTACGCGTAGATGTCGAGCGCCGTCCTCGCGCCACGCCGAAAGCCGCTCGGCGGCGCGCCGGAGGCGGGCGCCGCCGTACCGGCCGTGGTACGGCAGTTGTGTTGCCTGCGGCCCATGGAATCTGACGTACGTCCAGGACGTCGTGCGCAGCCACGGGTGGCCGTCGATCAGATCGTGAATGCACAGCGCCGCGCCGTGACGCTCCAATACCGCGAAGACGTCGTCGTGGAGCCATGACGGCTCGCGGAACTCGACCGCCCAGCGCATGTCGTCGGGCGCGGCCGCCAAGAAGTCGTCGAGCCGGTGCACGTCGCGCTTCCAGCGTGGGGGCAGCTGCACGAGATTGGGACCGAGGTGCGGGCCGAGTCGCCTCGCCCGCTCCACGTGGTTGGCGAGCCAACTCGTCGGGTCCTTCAGCTTCATGCGGTGCGAGCCGAACTGGCCGACCTTGACGGCGTAGAGAAACCCTTCGGGGGCGCTGGCACGCCACGCGTCGACGGCGCGCTCGGTTGGCAGCCGATAGAAGGTCGTGTTCAGCTCGACGGTGTCGAACATGCGCGCGTAGACCGCGAACCACTCGGACGTGGGCGCGTCGCTCGGGTAGACCGGGCCGCGCCAATCCTTGTAGGACCACCCTGAGCAGCCGACGCGCAGTTCCGTGTTCATACGGCAACCTCCTGCCCATCGTGTGGTCCTTCGATACGCGGTATCGCGCGCAATCCGCGCGGGTAGCTCACGCTGTGTCCCGTCGTAACCGGGGAGGCGGCCACGGCGATGGCGCTCGGCGCGATGCGGCTGTTCAACGCCGACTATGCAGTCGCCGTGACCGGCGTCGTCCGCGACACGTGCGTCGCCGCGCTGCCGCTCCTCCAGCTCATCTGTTCCAGTGACGGTGATCGCCGAGAGCGCTGAAGAAGTCTTCGGGGGACGTGGTGACGCCGGCGGCGTCCACGGGCAGGCCCACGTCTTCAGCCACCAAGCCGTCGGCCAGGCCGATCGTCTTGTGGTGACGGAACATCTCCTGCACGAACACCGCCGCCAGTTCGTCGGGCCCAGACGCGAGGACCACGCCGTCGTATTCGACCGGGTCACTGATGTGTGCAGATCGGTCGATAGCCAGGCCGTTTGCGAGCTTGCCGAAGTGCGGGCCGATCACGATCACTTCGACTCCGAGCGGGTCAGCGGCAGTCCGGTACGCCGTGACGGTGCGGGCCTTGGTGTCCTCGCCCACGAGGATCGCCACCATGCGTCCGGCGACGATCGGGTCTTGCGGACGGTCCATCGACAGCGCGGCTGACACGACGGCGGGTTCGACGACTCTGCCCGCGGGCGCGTCGATGCCGAGATGGGCGGCAACGGTCTCGGCCAGGTCGGCGTCGACGTTGGCGAGGTTGGCGACCATGCGCGCCTGGATGCCGGGACTGACGCACTTGCCCAGCTCGAAGCTGAACGCCTGCGCCACGTGCAGCTGCTCGACCTCGGTGAGCGAGCGGTAAAACAGCGTGGCTTGCGAGAAGTGGTCGTCGAAGCTGGCGGGCCGAAGCTTGATCTTGGTCGCCTTCGCCGCGGTAGGTACCGCCGGGTGCGTGTAGGCAGTGGCGTCGGGCCGAGCAAACGGACACCCGCCGCCCGTGGAGTTGGGTGTGAAGGTCGTGGTGCCGACGTGCACCGCGCTCTGATGGAATCCGTCGCGGTTGTTGTCGTTCACCGGCGCCAGCGGGCGGTTGATCGGGATCTGGCCGAAGTTCGGGCCACCCAGGCGGGTGATCTGCGTGTCGAGGTACGAGAACAAGCGCGCCTGCAGCAGCGGGTCGTCGGTAATGGCAATGCCCGGCACGAGGTGACCGGGGTGGAACGCGACTTGTTCGGTTTCGGCGAAGAAGTTGTCGGGATTGCGATCGAGAGTGAGCGTGCCCACCGGGCGCACGGGGCACAGTTCCTCCGGCACGATCTTGGTGGGGTCGAGCAGGTCGATCCCTTCGAACGCCTGGTCAGGCGTGTCGGGCATCACCTGCACGCCGAGTTCGTACTGCGGGAAATTCCCCGTGGCGATCCGCGCGTGCAGGTCGCGGCGGTGGAAGTCCGGATCGACGCCGCCGAGCTTCTGGCTCTCCTGCCACACCAGACTGTGAATGCCGGCGACGGGCTTCCAGTGCCATTTCACCAACGACGTCTCACCTTTGGCGTTGGTGAGGCGGAACGTATGCACGCCGAAGCCCTCCATCGTGGCGTAGCTGCGCGGGATGGCGCGGTCCGACATCACCCACATCAACATGTGCGTCGACTCGGGCTGGAGGCTGACGAAGTCCCAGAAGGTGTCGTGGGCGCTCTGCGCCTGCGGAATCTCGCGGTCCGGTTCGGGTTTGACCGAGTGGACGAGGTCCGGGAACTTGAGGCCATCCTGGATAAAGAAAACGGGGATGTTATTGCCGACGAGGTCGAAGTTGCCTTCGTCTGTGTAGAACTTCGTGGCGAAGCCGCGTACGTCGCGCGCGGTGTCGGCCGAACCGCGCGAGCCGGCAACGGTCGAGAAGCGGGTGAACGCCGTCGTCACCGCGCCGCGTCGCAGAAAGGCGGCCGCGCAGATGTCTTCGAGGCCATCGGTCGCTTCGAACACGCCGTGGGCGGCCGCGCCGCGGGCGTGCACGACGCGTTCGGGGATCCGCTCGTGGTCAAAGTGGGTGATTCGCTCGCGCAGATGGAAGTCGTCCATCAGCGTCGGGCCGCGCTCGCCCGCCTTCAGCGAGTTGTCGGCGTCGTCGACGCGCAGTCCCTGCGCCGTCGTCAGGCGATCGCCCTGCTGCGCCCACGTGGGCGAGGTCGCGTCGTCGACCGGGTTCGGGCTGGTGTGCGGCGCCACAAGTCCCGCTGCCCGCGCCTGCTCCGCTCTGGCGACGGCGTTGGCCTTACCGGCCTTCACCGGCTTGATCGGCACCGCCTGTTTCGACGCGCTGGTCGGCTTGTCGCGGTTGGGCGACCGTGCCCCGTCGGCGGCGATCGGAAACTTGGAAGGTTTGGCTTTGCTCATGCAGGTTGGCTCAGTTCTGATTGGTTGACTCGTAATAGGTCCAAGACGTCGTTGAAGAACCGCGTACTCACCGCTGATCGCCACGTCGCGCCGCGCACCACGCCGGCGGCCCATTCAGGATGCGCTGTGACCAAGGGCGCGAGCGCGCCGTCGAGCCACTCCTTGCCGTGGCGCGGATCTGTCGAAGCGTGTTCCTCGTAAAAGGGGAAGGCATCTGCGGGGGCCGACAGTCGCTCCAGTGCCCGCACTACTCGCCGGCACCGCGGGCCGGCCAGCAACTCCAGTAGCCCGAGCGCGCCCAGCATCTCGGGTTGCAGCCAGCGGTTCGTTGCCAGGAGGCCATTCAGGGCGTTGCGATAGAGCGCTGAGATTGGGAGTTCGGCTCGGCGGATGGTCGGCATGTGGACCGCGGCCACCAAGCGGTCGTGCAAGACGGTGTGAACCGCGGCGTGACTTCCGCGACCCATCTCATCCCAGTAATTCTGGGCGAGGGTCACCTTCGCCTCGCCGCGAATGCCGATCTGGCAAATCGCGACCAGGTCGTCGAAGCCGCCATCGGGACCCCCTTCGATGGCCAGGAAGGTCGCGAGTTGTGACCAGTCGGCTGATGAGGCGATCCAGTCGTAAACCGAATCATCGGCTTGCCGGGCGATCCGGCGCAGCGCATCTGGCACGTCCACCGAGGTTGGACTCGGCGGACGAATCCACTCGTCCAACTGCGCGACAAAACGCTCTTCGAGACGCCACTTGAGCGCGGCGATACCGGGATGATTCTGAAACCGCGCACGATCCCCCAGCGCCTCAAGCGGGCTGAGCCAGATGTCGTAGATCTCGAGCAGCGCGGCGATGGCGTCGCGTTCGTCGCTCGGTTCGGCCAACGCGAAGCGATCGAGATCTTCGAGACTCAGTTGCGTGCGCAGTTGTTGTTGCAATTGCATACTCCGACCCCTCTCGCAATTCGTGCGCCCGCTGCTTGACCTTGCCGCTGCACTACCCATTCGCGAGACCTTCATTCGTACCGGGCCGAACGGACGATGAGCACGACCGCGCGTTCGGCGTCAGGGCCCCGCACTTCGCGCACCTTGAGCGTGGGCCAGCGACCCGCGAGAAGACGCGCGACCTCGTGAGCCTGGGAGGATCCGCGCACTTGCAAGAGCAACGCGCCTTCGTCGGCCAGATGCTCTTCGGCCAGGCGCAGACATTCACGGACGACGTCGAGCCCGTCTGCTCCCCCGTCAATCGCCGGACGCGGGTCATCGGGGAAGCGGTCGACTTGGGCGCTCGGAATGTACGGCGGGTCCGCCAGGATCAACGGGAACCGTTCCGCCGCGCCGACCGCGTCAGCGATCGTCGCCGTGCGGACCTCGACGTTCAGACTCGCAGCGGCGGCGGCGTTCTCGGTGGCGAACGTCGCCGCAACGGGATCGGCTTCCACCTGCACCAGGTCGCGCCCGCTCAGCGCGGCTGCCAGAAGCCCGATTTGGCCGGCGCCGGCGCACAGTTCCAGGATCGGCCCCTGCGGGAGCTCCGGCGAGAGTTCGGCGGCCCACTCTGACTGCAGCTTCGTCCAGGCGCGCGGTTTCAGGACGCGGCGATCAAACGCAATCTCGAGCGAACCGAACTCCGAGCTCTCGATTGCGGTCACGCCGCCGCTCTACCCGTTGTGGCGCCAGTTCAGGCACGGTGTGAAACGGTGGCGAACGGGTAGGTAGGCCCACGATGACCGGCGCCAACAACACGGTGACGAGGAGCGCTGGCACTTTGCTTGTGATCGGCGGGAATGAGGACCGCTCCGGCGACCGCACCATCCTCCGACGCTTCGTCGACCTCGCCGGCGGCCCATCCGCGCGGGTCGTTCTCGTCGGCACGGCCACAACCGTTCCTGACGAGGTCGAGACGGAGTATCGGAACGCGTTCGCCAGCCTGGTCGACAGCGTCGAATTCCTCCCGATCGGCTCGCGCGAGGAAGCGAACGACCCGGGAGCGCTCAAGGCGCTGTCGGAGGCAACCGGGATCTTCTTCACTGGCGGCGATCAGATGCGCATCGCCCAGATCCTCGGGGGCTCGCGTGCCGACATGTGCTTCCACGACGCGTACTTGGGCGGCGCCGTCGTCGGGGGCACCAGCGCCGGCGCCGCCATGATGTCGACCACCATGATCGTGGGTGGGTCCGACACGGTTCCGACCACCGACGCCGTCAGGCTCGGTCCTGGCCTCGGACTGGTTTCGGGGTTGCTCATCGACATGCATTTCGCTGAGCGCGGCCGCCTGGCGCGCCTTCTTGCGGCGGTCGCCCAGTACCCGCATGAGCTCGGTGTTGGCATCGACGAGGACACAGCTCTCGTCGTGGAAGGCAACCGATGCGAAGTTATCGGCTCGGGCGCGGCCACCATCGTCGATGCCGGCATGGCGAATTCGGCACCGACACCGTCGGGGCGGATCGGTCTGGTCGACGTCGCGCTGCACGTGCTGCCCGCCGGCTTCTCTTTCGACCTGTCAAGGAGACGGCCCCACATTTTGCAGAGTGGAGATTGAAAGTGTCCATCGCCGAGAAGACCCAGCGCGGCACGGCGGGAGATGATGCTCAACCCGCGGCGCCCGAGCTGCGCGTCCTCGACCGGCGCGTGTACCGCGGCGGAAACATGTGGTCGTACCGCCCGGCGATCCGCCTCGTCGTCGACCTCGGCGTATTGGAGCATTGGCCGACGGATCGCCTGCCCGGCTTTACTGATCGCCTCCTCGCGCTGTTACCGAATCTGCACGAGCACAAGTGCTCACGCAAACACGCCGGCGGTTTCGTCGAGCGACTCGAGGAGGGCACGTGGCTCGGCCACGTTGCCGAACACGTTGCCCTCGCACTGCAGTCACTGACGGGCGCTGACACGCGCCGAGGCAAGACGCGAGGCACCGGGAAGCCCGGCGAGTACAACGTCATCTACGACTACGAAGACGAACGCGTGGGCTTGCGCGCCGGCGAGTTGGCCGTACGCCTCGTCAACCATCTCGTCCAGCCCGAAGAAGGGTTTGACCCCGAGGCCGAACTTGAGACGCTGCTCCAGTTCGCGCGGCGGGTTGGGTTCGGCCCGTCGACACGGTCGCTCATCGACGAAGCGGCCAGCCGAGACATTCCGTGGTTGCGGCTGGCGGACGACCTGTCGTTGATCCAGCTGGGATGGGGCGTGCATCAAAAGCGGGTCCAAGCCACCGTAACCTCGGCGACCTCGTCGATCGCCGTCGAGATCGCCAAGAACAAGGGGCTTTGTCAGCGCCTGCTGCGCGAAGCCGGGATTCCCGTCCCCGACCAGCAGCTGGTGAACACCGTCGACGAGGCGGTGCAGGCTGCGAAACGGATCGGCTACCCGGTGGTGCTGAAGCCGCTCGACGGCAACCACGGGCGCGGCGTCACCGTCGACGTCCAAACGCCCGACGCGGTGCGCGCCGCCTTCGCGGTGGCGGCGGCCCAGGCCCGCCGCGGGCAAGTGCTGGTCGAACGGTTCGTATCGGGCAACGACTTCCGCGTTCTGGTCGTCGGCGGCAGTGTCGTCGCGGCGGCGCGCCGCTCGCCCGCACATGTTGTAGGTGACGGAAGACGCCGCGTTTCCGAGCTCGTGGCCGAGGTCAACCGCGACCCGCGCCGAGGAGCGGGCCACGAGTCGGTGCTGACGCGTCTCGCCCTGGACGCCGTAGCCCTGGATGTGCTGGCGAAGCAGGGCTACACGCCGGACTCTGTGCCCGCAGCTGACGAAGTCGCGTACCTGGCGCACACGGCCAACCTCTCCACGGGCGGCACGGCCGAAGACTGCACGGCGGAGGTCCACCCCGACAACCTCGAGCTGGCCCGCACCGCCGCCATGGTTGTCGGCCTCGATGTCGCCGGGATCGACATAGTCGCGCCGGACCTAGTGTCGCCGTTGACCGAAAACGGCGGCGCGGTTATCGAAGTGAACGCCGGGCCGGGTTTCCGGATGCACACCGACCCCAGCTCGGGCGACACGCAGTACGTGGCGAAGGCGGTCATCGACGAACTCTTCGAACCCGGGAACGAGGCCCGCATTCCCCTCGTGGCCGTCACCGGTACCAATGGCAAGACGACGACGGTCCGGATGATCTCCACGATCGCCCGGTCGGTCGGCACCACCGTCGGTCTCACCTCGACCGACGGCGTGTTCGTCGACGATCGGAAGATTCGGACGGGCGACGCGTCGGGGCCGAAGTCGGCCCGGATGTTGCTCCGCAACCCCACCGTCGAACTGGCAGTGCTCGAAGTCGCGCGCGGTGGAATTCTGCGAGAAGGGCTGGGTTACGACTACAACGACGTCGCTGTTGTTCTCAACGTGTCGGCGGATCACCTCGGCATGGCCGGCATCAACACGGTCAAGCAGCTCGCCGAAGTGAAGCGCGTCGTCGTCGCCGCGGTACCGCGCGCCGGCGCGGCGGTGTTGAACGCCGACGACCCGCACGTCGTCGCGATGGCCCGCGCGTGCCGCGGAGAAGTCATCTGGTTCAGCGACCAACCCTCGAATCCGCTCATCGATCGGCACTGCGCGAATGGAGGCCGCGCCGTGGTGCTCGAGGACGTGCAGGGACGCGAAACCATCGTCGTGCGGCACGGCCGGCGCCGCCTCCCCGTGACTGCGATTCGCGCCATGCCGTCAACGTTCAACGGCGCGGCGCGGATGAACGTCAAGAATGCGCTGGCGGCCACGGGAGCTGCGCTCGGACTCGGAATCCACGCGCAGCACATTCGGGTCGGGCTTCGTACATTCACGACCTCGATGGAATTGGCGCCGGGGCGACTGAACGTGACCTGCGTCGACGGCGTCCATCTCATCTTGGACTACGGCCACAACCCCGAAGCGGTGCGCGCCGTGGGCGAGTTCGCCCAGGGATATGCCAACCAGATCGCCGAGCGGCACCGGGCCACGCCGCGCCTGATCGCGGTCGTGAGCACAGCCGGCGACCGGCGCGATGAAGACATGCGGGCGCTCGGCGGCATCGCGGCCGTGCAATTCGACACGGTTGTCGTGAAGGAAGACGAGAACCTGCGCGGTCGCCCGTCAGGCGAGGTCCCACGACTCATTGCCGCGGCGGTCGAGGAACGAATGCGGGGCGGCGAAGCCCGGTGCACCGAGGTCCTGTGCATCCCCAACGAACGGGCGGCGGTAGCCGCCGCCTTGGCGAAGGCCGCCCCCCACGACGTGGTGGTGGCCTTCGTGGATAGGGCGGCGGACTACTGGCCGAGCGCGACTGATAGCTGAACCGCGCAGGATTTCAGCGTTTACATCGCGCACCTTTGGTCAACTACTTAGGCACTTTCCGCCACATACGCAGATTTCCTTTGAGAGGTTTTGGTCAAGAAGCGGCCTGGGTTTCGAGTCAAAGGGCTTGGCACGATGACCGACAACTTGATCGAGAAGCCGACTTCGGCCGACGGCGCGATCGGGCGACCAGGCCTGATCGGTGTGACACGCCACATCGCGTCCGACGGCTGCGCTCGGCTCGCGGTTGCCGGAGAACTCGACGCCGCTTCGGCGTCCACGCTCATCGGGGCGGTCATCAATACGATGGACGCGGGATCGGTACACGTCGAGCTCGACATGCGCGACGTGACCTTCATCGATTCGGCCGGACTCGGTGCTCTTATTCGTGCCTACAAGGCGGCGCAGGGGCGGGGGTCTTTGGTCATCTGCGAACTGAGCGATGTGGTGCACCGCTTGCTCGCGATCACGGGACAACTCGAACGGTTCACTACCGCCCCGCCAGCCGATCAAGAATGGAAATGAGGCCGAACCGACGAAGCGGTGTGGGTTGGTCGTCGTTTCGAACCGCGGGCCGGTCGGCTGTTCACAGAAGAGAGCCTCTCGCGCGCAGTTGCGCAAACCGCGTCGGGCGGCGACGCCGTTCTGGTGTTGTCCCGCGAGGCGGGCGCATGGGACGAACGTGGGACCGCGGGCGCGATCGGCGTCAATCCCTACGACGCGACCGACCAAGCAGCGGCGCTGCATCAAGCGCGCGCCTGCTGCCTGCGAGCCGCGGCCACTGCTCGGGAACCGGAGACGTGGCTCGACGAACAGGTACGGGCGGTAGCAAGTCCACGCCCTATCCACGTGCTCGATCTGCGTTCTTCGCCCGCGAAAGCGGGCGGTAGGCTCAAAGCGGCCGGAGTCCGTCCTTGAGTGTCCAGGGAATCGACACCGTCCCGCGAAGGGACACCCATGATCGATTACCCCGATCCGCTTCTCCGGAGCTTGCGCGAGCTGTCACAGCTCATGGTCGCCGAGGAAACCCTCGACCAGACCCTCGATCGCGTCGCGACGCTGACGTGCATGTCACTCGACGGCTGCGACTTCGCCAGCGTCACGCTCGAGAGCCCGTCACTGAGGACCGCCGCGTGCACCGATCCGGCGGCGCTGGCGATTGACGAGGCGCAGTACGAGGCCGACGGCGGTCCGTGCCTGCACGCCCTGCGAACCCAGACCATCGTCGAGGTGCCGTCGATAACCGAGGAGCCTCGCTGGCAGCTGTTCGGCCGCCGCGCCGGGGAGCACGGCGTGCAGAGTTCGATGTCTCTTCCATTGGTGGTCGGTGGTGAAGGCCGCGGCGCATTCAACCTCTACGCCCGCAAGTCACATGCCTTTAGCGAGACCGATCGCAAACACGGCGAGCTATTCGCCGAGCAGGGCGCCGTCGCCATCTCGAACAGCGCGGTCTACTGGCGTACCTACGAACTCACCCAAGACCTGCAGACGGCGTTGGAGAACCGAGATGTGATCGGCCAGGCGAAAGGCATCCTCATGGCGACGCGGGGCCTAACGGCTGACGCGGCCTTCGACGAGCTTCGTCGCGTATCTCAGAGACGAAACGTCAAGCTGCGCGAAATCGCGAACATCGTCGCGTTTACGGGAGAACTCCCGAAGGACTAGCCGGGCGCAATCGCGCCGAGGATGGCGTCGGCGACGACCGGTCCCGAATTGAGGTAACTCAAGTCGTTCGGATGCGCCGGGAACGCCGGCGGTACGAGGACCATCCCGCTGACCCAGGCCACACCCGGTGGCTTGCACGCATCGTGGCCGATGCTCGGTGTGTAGATGTCGACATACGACGCGTTGTGCGCTTCCGCCGCCGACCGCAGCGCCGCGTTCATTTCCTTGAACTTGGCGACCAGATACGGCATGTCCTCGTCGAGGATGGGCAGGTATGGATAGCAGCCGACGCCGTCATCGGGAATGGAGGTGGGATAGCTGACGACCAGCAACTTTGCGTTGGGCGCCAACGTATGAATGTGGTCGAGCGCAGCGCCGAGTTCGATTTCCATTGCCGCGATCTCCTGCGACATCGTGTCGACGCCATCGACGAAGAACGACGGCGTGCACGGCGTACCACCCGCCTGCTCCGGCGGCTGGACGCAGTCGAGCGCGGCGCCGGTGAAGCCGATGTCGTTGCCACCGATACCGACGGTGACCACGTCCACGTCGGCGTCGAGCGCGTCGTACTGCGGCGCGGCGGTGCTACCGGCGTAGGCGTCTTGCGCCTCTGAGAAGTCGTCGATGTTGGCGCCGCCGCAACTCACGTCACGGAATACGTCGACGCCGACGAGTTGCGCGGCGATGTGGGGGTAGTTGCGCGTCGACTGGCCGCAGTCCTGCGGGACGAAGGTGTCGTCGTGCGGCATCACCAACGGGCCGGATGTGTACGAATCGCCCAAAGCGACGTACACCAGCGGATCGACGGGCGGCTCCGGCGCGGGCGGCACGCCTGTGAGGCGCGAAACGGCCCCCACGAGCGCAAGAACGACCGCGACAACGACATTCCCAAGCGCCCCAGGCATGGCGGTCACGGTACCGCACGCGATAAGTCCTCCTCGCGGCGGCTGAGCTTAAGGTTGCCCCATGACCGTCGCCGAGGAGATCGACTCTCTGCGCGCGAATGGATACACCGCTGACTTCAGCATCACGCGCGACGGTCAGCTGTGCTGCAATACATGCGGCCACAATCACCTGCCAAGCAACATCGTGATCGACTCGACCGCACGGTTCGAGGGCGCGTCCAACCCCGACGACCAAGCCATCGTCTTCGGCCTTCGCTGCGAGGCCTGCGGTGTGCGCGGTGTTCTCGTCTCTGCGTACGGGCCTACTGCCACCGCCGAGGAAGCCGCCGTCATCACCGCACTCGGGCGCCCGGCGCCTAGCTAACCGAAGCGTCGGCGAACCATTTCTAGATCTCCTCTGCGGGCAGGCCGAGCGCGAGGCGGCCGGCGTGCACCAGCGTCTCCTCGGGCGTGATCGGGTGGAATTTGATGGCGCGGATGTCGCGGTAGCAACGCTCGATCACCGAGCCCTTGAAGAAGGCGGACCCGCCCGCGACTTCCATGGCGAGGTCGCACACTTCGATCCCCGCCAACGCGGTCTCCCGCTTCGCCAGCATGACCGCGGCGAATCGTTCGACCGCCGGCGTGGGATCGTCGCCCACTGCCGCGAGCGCGCCCTGCAACGCCCACTCGGCCACCTGCAGGCGGTGGGCCATCAGACCCACCTGGCGCTGCAGGATTGCGTCGGACGCCCGGTCGGCCACGCTGTCGACGGCGGCCGCGAACGCCGCTTCGGCCACGCCGAGGTACACGGCGGAGATGATCGGCATGGCGATGCTCGCGATCACTTGCAGCGGCCCGTCCACCACGCCGTACGGTCGGTTGGCCAGGACCTTGTCTTCGGGAACGAACACGTTGTCGAGGACGACGTCGTTGCTGGCTGTGCCCCGCATTCCGAGCGTGTCCCAGTTATCCAACACCGTGACGCCGTCGGACGCGAACGGTACCGCCATGTTGAGCACCCGGCGCCCCTGCTCGGGATCGTCGAACACGAACATCGTCGACATCGCGGTGCCTGCGCAGGACTGACTGGCGAAGCGCTTGCGCCCGCTCACCCGGTAACCGCCCTCGACCTGGGTGGCTTCGCCTTTTGGCTGGGTGAAATCCCCGCCTCCGGTCGACACCAACACGATGCCTTCCTCGGCCACGCGTCGAAGCGTGGCCTCAGCTCCGGGAAGCCCGCGCCGGTAGCGCCAGGCGGTGAAGGCGACGACGTGTTGATGCATCGACGTCGCCAGCGCCGTGGAACCGCAGTGATGCGCCAACTCGCGTTGCACGGCAGCAATGTCGCGGATGCGCGCACCGGCGCCGCCAAGCTCCTCTGGCACTGCGATGGCGAGCAACCCCGCGTCGCGCAGAGCGTCGAGGCCTTCCTGGACGAAGCTGCCCTGCGCGTCGTGGCCGGCGGCGTGGCCGGCGATCGCCGCGCCCACGCTCGCAGCCCTTTCGACGAGGGTGTCGGTGTTGGGTTCAAGAATGATCGTCACGAGGAGCACTCTGACGATGGCGGACCGGCCGAACTAGTCCAGCTTTCGGACCTAAGTGGTACGAAATTGTGACTACCCTCGAACCATGCCTGACTACGGCCGTTACTGCCCGGTCTCGCTCGGTAGCGACGTGCTCGCGGACCGCTGGACCCCGCTCATCATGCGAGAGCTCATTCTCGGTAGTACGCGATTCAACGACATCGCCCGCTGCCTCCCGGGCATCTCCCGGTCATTGCTGGTGCAGCGGCTCCGGCATCTTGAGCGACACGGAGTGCTCGAGACGTGGCCCTCGCCGACGGGACGCGGCAACGAGTACCAACTCACGCCCGCGGGCCGCGACCTTGAGCCCGTCATTGTCGCGATGGGTCGCTGGGCGATCGAATGGCTCTTCGACGAGTTGCATCCCGAAGAAATCGACCCCGTCACCCTCATGTGGTGGATGCACCGCCGTGTGGCCACCGATCGTCTGCCCCCCGGACGGGTGGTGGTGGAGTTCGATCACACAGCCCCGGAGAAGCAGATGCTGTGGATGGTGCTTGATCGCGGCGAAGCGTCAGTGTGTATCCAGCACCCGGGCTTCGATTCCGATCTGGTCGTCACGACGAGCACGCCGGCGCTCGCTGAGGTCTTCAACGGCTACAAGCGGTGGCAAGACGCAGTCGCTGGCGGTGCGATCAAGGTCGACGGTCCGCCGTCACTTGTAAAGGCGCTCCCGAAATGGTTCTTATGGAGTCCCTTCTCCGAGCAGAACGCCGCCAAACTCAAGTCGACGACGTCGAAGGGCTAATTCGTCGCCCGGCTCCACGTGACACGACCGGGATAGCCGTTCCGGTCGACGACCGATTGGGCCCATCCGTCGAGGACGGCGAAGAAACGGTCGGCGTCATCGCCCATCGCCGCGACCATGCGTCGTTCCTGCCGGTCGGTCGCGGTTTCGATCTCCTCGCGCAGCTCGAAGCCGGTGTCGGTCAGCCCGTCGTCGTCCAGCAAGCCGCGGGACCGGAGACGGTCGCAGGCCGCGGCCAACTCGTCCTCACTCCAGCCGCGCGACCGCACCCAGGTCAATAGCGCCTGGCCCCGCCACGGATCCGTGAGCACGCCGATCTCGCAGGAGTCGAGGTCGGCCGCGATCCACGCGGCGATGTGCGAGTCGCCGCGGTGCTCGCGCACGATGTCGCCCGCCCGCCAGAACGCCGCCATCGGATCGTCGTCGGGGATGCCGAGCGACAGCAGCCCGCTCGAGAGATGCCGGCCCTCGAACGGCCCGGCGTCGATCATGCGACGCAGCACGTCGGTGGCCCAGCCAAGCTCGGCAGGGTCGCCAAGCATGCGGCGCAGCGAGGCGACCGCTCCCTCTTGACGGGCGGCGAGCACCGCGTCGCGATCGGCGATGGACCTGCCGATGTCGACCACCATCCGCACCATGTCGCGCTTGAACACGCCGAACGCGGCCGCGATCAGATCGCCGCTCGCCCGCTCCCCCAGCGGCGCGCCACGGCTGATGAAGTACGCCGGGCCGTCGGGGTAGTGAATGCCGTTCGGCCCCGCGTTGCCACCGCCGAACCCGAGCTTCTCCAGCGCACCGTGCACCTCCGGCGCGAAATACACGTTGGCGGCAATCGGCTCCAGCACATCCCACACCCGGCGAGCGGCGTCCATCACCGGAGCCTAGGAAGGTCGAGGATCGCCGCCGCCTCATCAGGAGTGGCGACGGAGCGTCCGAGCGACGAGCACAGTGCGACGGCCTCGCCGACCAGCTCGGCGTTCGTGGGCGTTCGGTCTCCGCCGAAGAACTCGAGGCCCAGGTGCAGATGTCCACCGCGTTCGAGCGCGGGCTGTGCGACCGCGCTGGTGACGACGTCGCCGCCCACACACGAAACCGCCCACGGAACATCGCAGTCGTCCAGGATCTCGAGATAGGCGTCGAGGGCGGTGACCGTCGGCGGCAGGCCGAACGGTGCGCCGAGATAGCCGCGCTCGGTCGAGAAGTAGAACTTGAACATAGAACCGCGTGGCAGCAGCCCGACTCGCCACCACGCGAGCGCGGCCCGCAGGAATCCCGGCTCGTAAATGGCGAGGCTCGGTCCGAGCTGGTGGTCGCGGCAAATTTCGAACGCTCGATCGATGGCGTCGAAGGAGTTGGCGTAGACGAATCCGCCCCGCGGAACTCCGTTCGCATCAACGCCACCGAGGTTCACCGATCCGGGGTCGGCCAGTCCGAGACGGATCCCGGCTGCCGCCAAAGGAATCAGATGCTCGTAGCCAATCGTCGTGCCGAAGTGCACGGTCGGGTAGAGCAGCGCGTCCGGGCGGGCGGCGAGAACCGGCCCCCAACCTTCCAGGTAACGCTCGGCGGCGACCGCCTCGTCGACGCCAACGCGATCTATGTGGTTGTGCACGATGGCCGCACCCGCGTCGAAGCATGCGAGCGCGTCGCTGGCGATCTCACCTGGTTCGACCGGTACGTGCGGGTTGACGCGCTTAGATGTCGCACCATTGATGGCGCATTCGATGATGACCGGATCTGGCAATCGTCCCCCTCCAGGTTGCAATGTCGACATTCTCGTACGCTCAACAACGATGGAATACAAACTCCTTGGTCGTACCGGCCTGCGTGTCAGTCCGCTGTGCCTCGGCACCATGAACTTCGGCACGCAAGAAGGTGCCCAGACGTCGGAGTCCGACGGTCATCGGATCATGGATGGTGCCCTGGAGCTCGGGATCAACTTCTTCGACACCGCCAACATGTACGGCGGCGGCACCACCGAGGAGATCATCGGACGGTGGTTCGCCCAAGGCGGACGCCGTGAGAAGACCGTGATCGCCACCAAAGTCTTCGGGGGACGGGACCCGTGGCCCAACACGAACCGGCTCTCGGCGCTGCATATCCGCCAGGCCTGCGAGGACAGCCTGCGCCGCCTGCAGACCGACCACATCGACCTGTACCAAATGCACCACGTCGACCGCGATACGCCGTGGGAGGAGATCTGGCAGGCGATGGATCTCCTGGTCCAGCAGGGCAAGGTGCTCTACGTCGGGTCCAGCAACTTCGCCGGCTGGCACATCGTCAAAGCCAATGAAGCGGCGAAGCAGCGCGGCTCGCTCGGGTTGGTCTCGGAGCAGAGCCTCTACAACCTCAACGCCCGCACGGTCGAGCTCGAAGTGCTGCCCGCGTGCCAGGACTACGGCCTCGGCGTCATCCCTTGGAGCCCGCTCGGTGGCGGCCTCCTCGGCGGCGCACTGCAGAAAGTTACCGAGGGTCGCCGCGGGGCCGAGCGCGTGCAGCGACAGGTCGAGAAGCACCGCTCACAACTCGAGGCGTGGGAGAAGTTGTGCGCCGACATGGGTGAGCAACCGGCCGACGTCGCGCTCGCATGGCTGCTGGCGAACCCGGTCGTGACGGCACCGATCATCGGTCCGCGCACGATGGAGCAACTCGAAGGCCCGATGCGCTCGCTGGAGATTTCCTTCGACGAAGATGTGCTCGGCCAGCTCGATCGCATCTTCCCGGGACCCGGCGGAGCTGCTCCGGAGGCGTACGCCTGGTAACGGTCCCGGTCCTGTGTCCTGTGTGCACAACGCGAGACCGCGACTTCGCGTTCCTACGGTTACTTGGCACGGAATGGTTGTGATTGAGGCGGCCATTCGACTGCCAATCACGACCTTTCGGTGCCGAGTAACCCACGCATAAGCGATCCAGCGCGCTCGCGTCTAACGCTCGGCTTGTACGTCGCCGCGAAGCGACCGAGCGGTCGCAACAAGCAGGACGAGCGAACCGATCATGCTCCGACATGCGGAGAGTGAGGATTTCCCATTTGCCTAGTCGGACCTCGCCTTCGAACGGTCGGATCGGGTGACCCCTCCGATCCAGGGCCCACCCGACCCCGTCGGCGAGACCCAGTGTGGTCGCGTTTTCAGCCCGGTAGGAGGGCTGCGTTCATTGACGTTTCGGCCGGCGAATCATCCGCCTATCCCAATTGCAGCCCCGTCCAACCGATTCGTTGGTCCGTCTGACTAGGCCAGCGTCACTGCCCGGCGCGGCAGCCGCGCCCACAACTCGCGAGCAGGACGGTTCGGGTCGTCGACCACAACAGAGCCGTCGCGCTGGAACACCATCGTGGCGAACCGGTCGGTGTCGTAGGCCGGCCAGTCGCCGAGGCCGTCGTGGGACGGATTGCCGGTGCGCGCGAACGCCAGCCACGCTTCGCTCATCTCCGCGGCCAACTTCTCCCGCATTGCCGACGCGTGGGTACGGCCGATGTTGTCGAACACGAAACCGATCTCGTAACCGTGCGCGGCGAGGCCGCCGAGTTCGTAGGTGAAGAAGTACTGGTAGACGGGCGCGACGCCTGGCCCGTCGACTCTTGCCTTGGCGAGAGCTTGCGAGCCGGCGCGCATCGTGGCGTCAGTCGCCATCCACGTCGCGATGTGGCCGTTGGTGGCGTCCGGGTGAAGTTGCCGGTACAGCGCAACTGCCTCGTCGGCCGCGTCGCCGGCCAGCCGCGCCGCTCGCTTGGCGAGCGCGGCGTCATCGATTTCTGCGAAGGTACCGAACTCGTCGCGGTTGCAACCGATCAGGATGGGCACGTCGGCCGCGGAGCCGTCGAGCAACGCCTTGACAGGGTGGGTCGGGAGCACTGCGCCGTCCACGACCGGCCCGTAGGCCATGCGATTGCCGTCCGGAGTCGCAGCGACGAGTTTGTCGGCCGCCACCGCGCGCAAGCCGTCGAGATCGTCCGACGCCAGGCTGAGCGCGTCGAGGAGCGCGCGGGCCACGCCGGTGGCGCGGTCGGGCCTCGCCGCAGTGAGGCCCGGGCCGCTTTGGATGGCGGCGCGGTGGAACAGCCCTGCCGCGGCCGGCATGGCCAGCAGGTTCGACACCTTGGCCCCCCCGCCGGACTCGCCGAAGATCGTCACGTTGTCGGGGTCGCCGCCGAACGCGGAGACGTTGTCGCGCACCCATTCGAGCGCGGCGACCAGATCGAGGTTGCCGTTGTTGCCCGACGTCGCCACTTCGTCACCCATCAGCTCGGCGAGGTGGAGGTAGCCGAAGGGGCCGAGCCGATGGTTCACGGTGATCACGACGGCATCGCCGCGCCGGGCCAGCCGAGCGCCGTCGTAGAGAGGCCACGATCCGGATCCGATTGCGTAGCCACCACCGTGAATCCAGAACAGCACGGGCCGGCGACCGTCGTCGGCGCCCGGGGTCCAGACGTTGAGATAGAGGCAGTCTTCGTCCTCGGCGTGCTCCAGAGTCCAGCCTTTGGGACGCGTGCTCGGCTGCGGGCACGACGCCCCGTACTCGTGTGCGTCACGCACGCCGGTCCACTCGTCGACGGGCTGCGGGGCGAGAAATCGGTTCGCCCCGACGGGCGGTGCCGCGTACGGGATGCCCTTGAAGGAAACGACGCCGTCGGCGCCGACGCCGCGCAGTGCGCCGGCGGTGATGGTGACTTCGGTCTGCATAGGGGTCTCCTGGTCAGTCGGCGCCGACAGGCAGCGCGGCGGCGTCGGTGCGGGTGTAGGTCTTCCAAAGAGCGGCGTAACGGCCGGTGCCCGCCGCGAGCACATGCGGATGGCCGTCTTCGACGATGCGGCCGTCGTCGATAACCAGCACGCGATCACAGGTGTGGGCGGTCTGGAGGCGGTGCGCGATCCAAATCGACGTGCGGCCCATCGATGCGTCGTCCATCGCCGCGGTGACCTGCGCTTCGGTGGCGAGATCGAGATTCGCGGTTGCCTCGTCGAGCAGCAGGATCGGCGGATCGACGAGAAGCGCCCGCGCCAGCGCAATCAATTGACGCTGTCCCGCCGAAAGCGACCGACCGCGTTCGGTCACCGGTTCGTCGAGGCCGCCCGTCAATTCGTCGATGAAGCTCGCGCCGACCGCGTCGATCACGCGGCGAATCTCGGTGTCGGTGGCGTCGGGCTTGCCATAGGCCAGGTTGTCGCGGATCGTGCCTCGGAACAGGAACGCCTCTTGAGGCACGTAGCCGAGTTGGCGCCGGTATGACGGAATGTCGAAGTACGCGATCGGCGTCGCGTCGACCCGCACCACGCCGCTCGTCGGTTCGTACAAGCGCGCCAACAACTTGATCACAGTCGACTTGCCTGCTCCGGTCTCGCCGACGAGCGCGACGCGTTGGCCGGCGAGAATCCGGACCGACAGGCCGCGGAGCACCTCGCCACCGGCCTGCGCGTACTGGAACCGGACATCGGCGAACTCGATCTCGCCACGCAGGCGGCCCGGAACGACCGACGGCGTCGCCTGCGGGATCGACGTCGGCGTGCCGAGGAGGTCGGCCAGCTTGGTGAGCGACGCCTTGGCCTGCTGGTACGTGTCGAACAACGTGGAGAGTTGCTGGATAGGCGCGAAGACGGTGGTGATGTAGAGCGCGAACGCGATCAGTGTGCCCGGTGACAACGAACCGTCGGTAACCATGGTTGCCCCGGCGCCGAGCACGATGGCGGTGGCGGCCACCGACAGGAACTCCACGAAGGGGAAATAGACCGACGAGATGCGTTGACTGTCGAGCCGGGCATCGACGTAGTCACCGGTGACGGATCGGTAGTCCGTGAGATTTTGCTGCTCGCGACCGAAAGCCTGCGCGACACGGATGCCCGACACGCTCTCCTGGAAGCTCGCGTTCACCGACGCCACGCCATCGCGCACGCGGGTGTACGCCGAGTTCGACCGCGTCCGGTACCACATGGTCGCGCCGAGGAGCGGCGGCACGACAGCGAGCACGAGCAGCGTCAGGCGCGGGCTCATCGTCGCAAGCACAACGAGCGTGCCGACGAAGGTGACGATCTGCACGACGCCCTGGATGAGCCCGCTCTGGAGCAGCGCGTTGAGCGCGTTGATGTCGGAGGTCATGCGGGTCATGACCCGGCCCGCCATCTCCGTGTCGTAGTAGTCGAGCCCGAGCCGCTGCAGTTGCGCGAACACGCGCAAGCGCAACGCGTAAAGCATCCGTTGCCCGGTACGACCCGTATGAACTGACGCGAACCAGTGCAGCGAACGACCTGCGAGCGCGGCGACCACGAACAGTGCGACGGCCTGCCACAGCTGCGCCTCGTCGGAGGCGACGATGCCGCGATCGACGCCGCGACGAATGAGGTACGGGCCGGCGAGACGCACGAGCGCGTCGATCGCGACGAGGCCGAGGCCAATCCCGAGCGCGCCGGCGAAGGGTCGCGCGAAGCGACGCAGCACGAGCGGCTCGTCGTCTGCGATCAGCGACGCCGTGTCGAGTTCGGGCCGGTCAACGATCGGAGGTAGGGCAGCGATGCGCGCCGCGAGTTCCTCGGTCGCCGCGCCGAACATCGAGACGCTCGGGATCGACAACGTCGTTGGTGGAGCCGCCACCGCGGTCAGCGGTTCGGCGTCCTCGGCCGGATCGTCAGACTCCGCGTCGATCGTGTCGTCGGGCCCCGCGAGCAGTCGGCGGTAAAGGCGGCAACGCGCCACGAGCTCGTCGTGGGTTCCGGCGTCGACCACTCGACCGCCGTCGACCACCACGATGCGGTCGGCGAGATCCAGCGAAGATCGGCGATGCGCGATGAGCAGCGTCGTGCGGCCGCGCATGAGTCTGCGCAGCGTCTTGTGAATCTCTTCCTCGACGCGCACGTCGATCGACGAGGTGGCGTCGTCGAGTAGCAGGATGCGCGGGTCGGTGAGGATGGCGCGGGCGAGCGCGACGCGTTGGCGTTGCCCGCCCGACAGGCTCAGGCCCTTCTCGCCCACCACCGTGTCGTAGCCGTCGCTGAGGCCGACGATGAACTGGTGCGCCTCGGCGGCGCGCGCCGCGGATTCGACTTCTTCGTCGGCGGCGTCCGGATGGCCGTAGGCGATGTTGCGTCGGACCGTGTCGGAGAACAGGAAGCTGTCTTCGAACACGACACCGATGTGTGAGCGCAGCGACGCCAGCGACACGTCGCGTACGTCGATGCCATCGACGAGCACGGCGCCGTCCTGCACGTCGTAGAAGCGCGGCAGCAACATCGACACGGTGGACTTGCCCGACCCCGACGCGCCCACAATGGCCACCGTCTCGCCCGGGGCAATCGTCAGGTTGAAACCGGAGAGCACGGGGCGACTGCGCATGTAGCCGAAGGAGACGTCGCGGAACTCGAGGTGGCCCGTGGTGGTCGTGAGCTCGACCGCATTCGCCGCGTCGCTCACCGTCGGAGTCGAGTCGAGCACTTCGAGGATTCGCTCGGCCGACGCCCGCGCCATCTGGGCCATGAGCAGCATCGCCGCCATCATGCCGATGGGCGCGACGAGTTGCGTGAGGTAGGCGAAGAACGCGAGGAACGTCCCGACGCTGAGGTCGCCATTGATGGCGAGCCACCCGCCAAGGGCGAGCGTCGCGACCTGGCCCAACAACGGGATCGTGACCAACGTGGCCTGACGCTTCGCGGAGAGACGAACGTTGCGCATGCGGGCGCCGAACAGCTCGTCGGCCGCCGACGCCAGCCGGTCGATCTCGCGCCGTTCTTGGCCGAAGGCCTTCACGATGCGTACGCCGGTCACGTTCTCGTCGACCACCTGGGCGACGGCGGCCTCGCGCTGACTCGCATCCCACGCCGAGGGATACACCACCCGACGCAGGCGTATCGTGAGCCAGAGAAAGCTCGGCACAGTCGCCAGCGCGATAGCCGTCAGCGGCAGCGACAACGTGGCCATGAACGCGAGCGACACCGGGAACAACAACAGGTTCGAACTCATGATCGGCAAGAACGTGAGCAGGCGTTGCAGTATCTGTACGTCGGTGTTGGCCCGCGACACCAACTGACCCGTCTGCATCGCGTCGTGTTGGGTGAAGTCGAGTCGGTGGAGGTGTTCGTAGATGTCGTTGCGGAGATGGAAGTCGACGTTCACGCCTACCTTCGAGCCGTAGTAGCGGCGGACGAAACCGACCAGAGCGCGCGCCACACCGATGCCCACGAGCGCGCCGAGCAACGGGGCGAGCGCGCGGTGACGAGCGATGATGACGTCGTCGACGATCGCCTGCATCAGCAACGGCGCGACGGCCTGCGCCGTCATCCCAGTTATCGCGGCCGCGAAGGTAACGATCAGGCTGGCGCGGTTGCGGAACAAGTAGGGCGCGAGGCGCCGGAGCCAGCCCTCGCTCACGCGTCGTCAGCCTCGGCCTCGGCGGCTTCCTCGTCGAAGTAGACGTACTCCCAGTTCTTTGCCGACACCATGTGATCGAGCACGTCGCCGAGCACGACCTCGGGCTCGAGCGCATCGTTGGCGCCAGGCTTCACGGTCATCAACGCGAACAGCCCCCGCCCGAACCACAGGTACGACGTCTTGCCCTGGTTCTGCGACGACCACACCGCGACGTCGCCGATTTCGAACCGGTCGCGACCCGTCGGCAGCAACTGCTTCACTATCGCGTCGCGCTGGGGCATATCGAGCAGGTCGACCTCGGGAAGCAGCGTGGTCAGCTGGAGCACACCGACGAGGCGGTCGGCTTTGCGCAGTTCCCACAGCCTGCCGTCAGCGGCGAGGCTCTCGGGGCCGACCTCGGCGAAGACCTTCTTCACCGGCAGTTCGGTTTCGTGGAACCCGAAAGCGTTGTTGTGCACTTTCGTCGGCACGAGCGCCGCGTCGACCGATTTCGGCGCGACAACCGCGGTGGTCGCGTCACCGCACGCGCCGAGCACGCTCAACATGAGCGCAATAGGCGCGACGACGCGCGCTGTCGTAGGTCGGATGAGGATCACGTGGCTTTCTTGGCCGGCAGAGGGCTGGGTTCGGTGGACTCGAGCGTGCTCGTGTACTTGTAGCGAACCGTCACGGGCAGCGGAGCACCTGCGACCTCGGTGGTGCTGCGTACCGTCGTGTCGACTTCCTCGCGTACGAGCAGCATGCCTCGGTCGAATTGCACGTTCCAGAACGTCGACGTGCCCGGATCGTTCCCCGACGTGCGCGGCGGCGTCGCCGCAAGGTCGACGAACTGCTCCTGGATTTGAACGCGGTAGGTGTCGAGCACGTCGCCGCACACGTCGACGAGCTGGCGCGACACGATGCGACTCGTGATCGTCATAGCGACGCGGGTGTCGCTATCGATACCACCGTGGACCGAACCCGCAGTGGCGGCGTTGCCCTCGGGCACGTTCAGGCGCAGCACGCGTATTGGCGGAGTGGGCGTAAAGGATTTCTCGGCGCCGTCGAGCAAGGTGACCCGCTTGACCAGGTAGAGGTAATCGCCGACCGCCGTGTCGCGCGTTGCGTTGGCTTGGTTGTCGGCCTGAGGGTCGACGGCCACGGGCGCCAACTGACGGTTCGAGTATCGATAGTGGTCGACGATGCGCTGGTTCGGCAGCGGCCGGCGCGTCATCGTGAACTCGAACAACTCGGCCGTCGGCTCGGCGGTATCGACCGGTGCGCCCGCTGCGTTGGCGGGTTCGCCCGTCGCCGGGATACCCCGGTAGGAGGTGACTTCGGAAACTTCCACGGTGTTGCGCGGCGGCATCGGAATGTCGACGGACTGACCGGTCGCCAACTCGATGCTGACGGTGCCGACGTTGCGCCGCACGTACACGCCGGGCTTCGGCTCGCCACGCACGACCGCGAACGCAGGGAAGTCGGGCGAAAGCCCTTCGGGGGCGACCGGGCACGGCGGCTGCGGCTTTGCCGGAATCCGCCGAATGATCGGCGCCACGTTGGGTGCGAACTCTTCGCCGAGCACGTCCTGCACGATGCGAACCGGGTCGAGTGGCTCAGCCAACTTCTCGTCTTTGAAGGCGAGGTCGAGCGCGACGCGTTGGAAGCCGATGTCGAGCGTCGAACCGGACGACGCGCACGCGCTGCAGCGCGAGCGCGGTGGCGAGGAGGAATATGGCGGTACGGATGCGAGGGTTCACGGGCGTCTCCAGAGAGCGAGATCGGGCCGCGGCACGCCGAAACGGCGACGTGTCGCGTGGCCGCCTCGACGCGCGGTGCGGCGACGGCGACGGAAACGGGCAACGCGACCGAGAGGATCGAGCAGCACGACGGATGGCACTTCGTCGGTGTAGGGGTCACGCAGCGACGCCTTCGACAACACGCCAAGCACGCGCACGCTGAAGGGCTGGCCGCGCAGAATCCGGCGGCGAAGCGAAGCCGACAAGTCCTCCGCGTCGCGCACCGTCTCGGCACTCGGCTCGGGCATGTCTCCATACAGCACGCGGGCGGTGAGCCAGGCCAGTTCCTGGTGCTCGTCGTCGTCGACGACGCGTTGCAGGAACTCAAGGGGCGTGTCGAGCGGGTCGCCGAGGTTGAGGTCGTGCGCCAGATCGCGAAACTCGGCGTACTCGACGACAACCTGCGCAACCGGACCCTCCTGCGCCGCCCAGCGCCGACGCTTGTACCGACGCCATTGCTTCTGCGTGTAGGGCGTTGCGAAGTACAACGCGAGCGCGCCCAGCCCGAAAGGAGCCAGCGCGACGAGTTGCGCACGGATGCGCTGGTACAGCTCTTGGAAGTTCTCCAGGCGGACAGGGACGTAAACGTCGACGGCGACTTCGTCGGTGGCCAGCGTGTTGGGATCGAAGAGTTGGTCTTCGTTGTCGATGGTGGTCTTGGCCTGTTCAGGCGGCTGGATCAGCGGCACCCAACCGTGGCCCTCGAAGTACACCTCGAGCCACTGCGCCGCGTTGCGGGGCCGCACGGTTTGCACGCCGTTCTCGTCGTTGAGCCCGTCGAAACCGAACCCGATCCGGCTCGGCACGCCGGCCCAGCGCGCCAGCATGGCGTCGGCGGCCACAATCTCGAACGGGGTCGCTTCGTGTTTCGGGCCCGTCAGGATTTGTGCGACCCGCGCCGGGCTGATGTCGACGGGCACGCCGCCGCCCGACGCCACGGCGACGTCGCGCAGCCGCGTGCGCAAGAAGTCCATGCGGGCATACGGCGGCGACGCCGGCGCGCCGGCGAGCAGGTCGCGTACCGCCCGCGGCGGCGACGGGATGCTCAGTGTCTCGCTCACGTCGCGCGCGGGCTCCGGCGCGGCGCCAAGCGCGGTGGCGTCGGGATAAGGCGGCATGGCGATCGTGTAAGCGGCGCCGTTGGGCAGCCGGCCTTCGGCCACCCTGAACGTGACGGCGCGCGGATCCCACTGCACTGCGGCCAGGCCGGGCGAGCGTTCGATAGACGCGGCCCCGGTGAGCCCCGGCAGCGTCGTGGCGTTCTGCAGCCCGCGGGTGGTGAAGGCGACCGACACCGATGCGGTCGCTGAGAGCGTCGCGTCGACGATGCCACTCGAGGGGATGTCGACGAGGCGTTTCTTGTCGAAGGGCGGCAGTCGCCAAGCTTCGCCGTCATACACGTCGAGCACGCCGGTGCGCCACGGGCCGGTGATGCCGGCGTCGGTCTTGACTTCGAACAACACGACGTCGTCGATCTGCGACAGCGGCAGCGGTCGGGGTTTCTGCGGCTGGTCGTCGGGATCGAAGACCGGCTCGGGGAACAGCACGTTCGCGTTGCCGAGGGCGAAGAGCGCGGCGACCGCCACCGCGGTAAAAGCGAGGCCCCGTCCGGCGCGCTTGAGCTCGAAGTCTTTCGTGAGCCGACGGCCGTCGGCGCCGTCGCCACCGAACATCACGGCCAACGCGGCGACGAGGGGCACGAACGCGCACACGCCGGCGATGAACTGGCCGTCGTCGGGTTGGGTCATCGCCGCGAGGCCGAGGACCGGGAGCGGCACCGCGATTGCCACGCGCGCCTTGTCGAGCGCGGTAGCCACCGACGCCGCACAAAAGCCGAGCATGCCGAAGACCACGAACACGATCGGGATCCACCCCGGGTCGAACGGCACCGGAGGCCGCAGCAGCCGCCCGCTTTCTACGGCGTCGCCGACCAGCGTGGGCAGCTGCGACGGGTCACCGCCGAACGCGACGACGAACACGACGCTGACCGCCGCGCACACGGGCAAGAGCGACAACACGAAGCTGTTCGAGCGTTGCGGAGCGCGCAACGCGAGCAGCGCCCACGCTACGCCGAGCGCCACTGCGACCACGCCGAGAACGCGCGCCGCCCACGAACCGAAAATGCCACCGGCTACCAATGCGGCGCCCGCCGACGCCAGCCCGGCGGCGAGCGCGGGACGCAACGCGTCGCGCAAATCGACGCGGTCCTCGTCGGCGGGCTTGTCCTCGTCGCCTCCCGCTTCATGACCGGGCGCGCCCGCGCGGATGACGGCCTCGTCGAGGTCGGCCTCAGCGGGCGACGTCGGCGGCGTGAGCGTCGTTGCCATCTACCCGGCCTTCACGCCGCCGCCCACGACGTTGCGGAAGGCAACGGCTAAGGGCACGTTCGGTCGGACTTCGGCCACTTGGCACCCAAGACTGGCGGCGACCGACAACGTCTCGGCGGCGAGTTCGTCCCAGAGCAACGCGACGATGAGTACCGACCACCCGCGCTCGACGAACAGCTCGAGCGCGGCGGCACCGTCGGTTTCGATCAGCGGGCTCACGACCACCACGTGGGAGTCGCGCCCCGCGCGTGCACGAGACGCGCGATCCCTTCGGTCACGCGCGCGTCGTCCCGTTCGAGGCGGGCCAACGCATCGAGCACCGTCATCGGCGCGTTCGGCCCCCGCACCGGGCCGACGATCTTCTCGCTGTTGCGCTCCAACGTCACGGAGAAGCCCTGCTCGAGATGCCAGAGCGCGAGCGACGCGGCGGCACGAACGCCCGTCTCGAACGATTCGCTGAGCGCGCCGGGGCTGTGCGTCGTGGAGTCAGTGTCGACCAGGATGATGATCTGATCGGTGATTCCCTGCTCGGCTTCCTGCACGAGCAGTTGGCGGGTGCGGGCATAGGCGCGCCACACGATGCGACGCACGTCGTCACCCGGCGTGTACTGCCGCATGCCGTAGAACTCCGAGCCGCTAGGCCAGGGCCGCGACACCGGGGGGCGGACAGGCGGGTCTTCCCACAAGCGCGTGAAGGGACGGTCGGCGCCCGTCTCGGTCGACGGGTGCACGAGGAACTCGAAGGGTTCGCACAGCACGGCGCGCCGTTCCGTGAATCCGAACGGGTCCCCCCAGCGCACCTCTAACGGCCCGAGCTGGTACACGCCACGGCGCCAACAGGTCAGCTGGTACGCGTGCTCGACCGACTCGCCGGCTTCGAGGCTCGCGACAGGAATGGACGCGTTCTGTCCGAGCGAACTCGGCACGTGTTCTTCGAGGATGAAGGTGGTGAGCCGACGCGTTGCCGTGAGCTCAACTGACATCGAGATCGTCTCGCCCTCGCGGCGACGGGCGCGCACCTGGGAGCGCGCCGCGTCGAGGGGCAGGGGCCGTCGCCCGACGCTCCACGACAGGACGAGGATCGTGACGCCGCCGTACGCGAGCAGGTACATGGGCCGGCCGGCGACGACGCGTCCGAGGAGCCACGCGGCGACGATCACGGCGCACAGGATCAACCCCGACGTCGTGAGACCGGTACGTCGCGTCACGGCGCGCAGGACGCGGCCGACGAGTCGGTCGGCGTCGCGGGCGGCGGCGGTGTACTGCTTGGTCTCAGACGTCGCGGTCAACGGTCTCCTAGTTCCGGCTCGGCTGGCGACGCCGCGGTGTCGCGGTCTTCTTTTCGTTGCTGGCCCCGACCGACTTCCCGTTGCCGTTCGCTGGGGTCTCGTCGTCGGCGAGGCCAATGCCCGCAGCCGAGCGACGGGCGCCGACGCCGAGCGGCGCCTTGACCCGGTTGGAGATGCGGTCGAGCACGTCGTCGACGGTGTCGCCCCGCAACACGGCGTCGGGGCTGAGCATCAGGCGATGGGCAAGCACGGGGCGCAGCAACACTTTGACGTCCTCGGGATACGTCTGGGCCCGCCCGTCGGCGGCGGCCAGCACGCGCGCCGCCTTCGCAAGCGAGATCAACGCCCGCGGGCTAGCACCGAGGCTCAACGCCGTCTCCTCGCGGGTCGCGGCCACCACCTCGATGATGTAGGTCTCCACCGAGTCGGGCAGTTCGACCTGCGCGGCCAGTGCCTGCATGGCCAGGATTTCCTCGGTGGTGGTGACCGGCTGCAGCTCTTCGACCTGGAGCCCCGACGCGTTGCCGCGGATGATGAGCCGCTCGGCATCGGCGTTGGCGTAGCCCATCTTGAGGCGGAACAGGAACCGGTCGAGTTGGGCTTCGGGCAACGGGAAGGTGCCGGCCTGTTCGACGGGGTTCTGCGTGGCCAGCACAAGGAACGGTTTGGGCAACGGGCGCGACACGCCGTCCGACGACACGTTTCGTTCGGCCATCGCTTCGAGCAACGCCGATTGTGTCTTGGGTGTGGCGCGGTTGATCTCGTCGACGAGCAACACGTTGGTGAACACCGGCCCTGGCCGGAACACGAACTGCATTTGCGATCGCGACGTGTCGATCACCGAAGAGCCGGTGATGTCGCCGGGCAGCATGTCGGGCGTGCACTGCACTCGCGCCGTATCGGCGTGCATGGTCTGGGCGATGGCGCGGGCGAGCACCGATTTGCCGACGCCAGGCACGTCTTCGAACAGCACGTGCCCGTTGGCGATGATCGCGGTGAGCGCGAGCCGCACGACATCGTCTTTGCCGTGCACGACGCTGTTGATGTTGGCGGCGGTCTTGTCGAAGGTGGCCTGGAAGGCCTTGGGCTTCATCACGTGGACTCCGTAACTTTCGCTGAGAGGGCGCCGGACCGATTGACGGCCGCGGCGCTGGTGCCGAGGTAAGCGGTGAGCACACGCGGGTGCTCGAGGACTTCTGCGGGTTTGCCGGTGGCGATCACGGCGCCGAGTTCGAGGGCGACGAGTTCGTCGCACACGCCGGTGAGCAAGGGCATGTCGTGATCGATGATGAGGATGCTGGCGCCGGTCTCCCATTGGATGCGCGACAAAACCGGCCCGAGTTCCTCGGCTTCGCGCTGAGCAATGCCGGCGGAGGGCTCGTCGAGGAGCAGCACCGACGGATCACACGCCATGACGCAGGCCAGATCGACAATTCGTCGCGAGCCGGTCGACAGTTCCTTCACGAACTTGTCGCGGAACTCGCCGAGGCCCATGAGCCGGATGAGTCGGTCGATGCGCTTGTCGAGGGAGCGCTCCGCTTTTCGCACGCCCGGCAGGTGCAACGCCGCGCCGATCGTGCTTTTCGAGGCGACGTGGCGTTCCAGGGCGACCGCGATGTTCTCGGTCACGGTCAGCGACGGGAACAGGCGGGCGTCTTGGAACGACCGGGCAAGGCCGGCGTTGGCGCGCTCGTCGGGCGCGGCGTCGGTGAGGTCTTCACCGCGGATGCGCACCGAGCCTGCGTCGAGGGGCACGAACCCGGAGATGAGATCGAAGATGGTGGTCTTGCCCGCGCCGTTGGGTCCGATGAGCCCGACGATCTGGCCGTCGCGCAGGGTGAGGTCGACGTCGTCGACGGCGCGGATGCCACCGAAGGTCTTGGTGATGCCGCGCACTTCGAGCGCGGGGTGCTCCGACGCGGCGGTCGGCAGCTGTCGGGCCCGGGCCCGTACCGAGCCGCCGCCCGCGCCCTTTAGGTAGACGGAGTGGACGATGTCGGGCCGCGCCATGAGCTCGGATGTCGAGCCGGAGAACTTGACCTCGCCCTTCTCCATGAAAACGGCGCGCTCGGCGATCGACAGCGCCACGTTGACCGACTGCTCCACGACGATCACGGTCGTGCCGCTCGCGTGGATGTCGCGCACGATGGCAAGAAGCTGCTCGACGACCGCCGGCGCGAGGCCGAGGGAGAGCTCGTCGATCATGAGCAGCCGCGGCTTGGACAGGAAGGCCTGGCCGAGGGTGAGCATCTGTTGCTCGCCGCCCGACAGGTTGCCGGCGGGCTCGTCGAGGCGTTCACGTAACCGCGGGAATCGATCGAGCACGTTCTCGGTGGCGGTCCGGGTGTAGTCGGTCTCCGCGCGGAAGAGCCACGCGGCGAGCGTGAGGTTCTCGCGCACGGTCAGCTGCGGAAACACTCCCTTGCCTCCGGGCACCTGGATGATTCCCTTGGCCGCGTGCGCCGATGGCGGCAGGAACGTGATCTCTTCGGCGTCGAAGACGATGGCGCCGTTCGACGCCGGCGTGAGCCCAGAGATGGCGCGCAAGAGTGTCGACTTGCCGGCGCCGTTCGTGCCGAGCAGCGCCACGATCTCGCCCTCGGTCACCTCGAAGTCGACGTTGAACAGGATCTGTACCTGTCCGTAGTGGACGTCGAGGTCGTTGACCACGAGCAGCTTCGCCTCGCCGGCGTCGCGACTTTGCCGCGCCACGTGGCCCGCCATCGCCGCGGCGCGTGCGGCGCGCATGTCGCTTTCCACGCTCGGTCCGGTTCCCATGAGCAGAACGGCGCCGAACAGGTAGATGGGTGTCATCGCCAACAGTCCTGCTTTGACGCCCCAGGCGTCGGCGAGCGCGAAGAGGAACGGCCCCGCGAGGATGCCGGGAGCGATGAACATCAGCGACGCGGAGAGCGCGAAGCCGCGCACCCGGGGCGGGATGACCAGCGTGGTGAGCGCGGCGAGCGTCGGCAGGAACGCCGCGAAGGCGAAGGCGCGCAGCTGCAGGACGGCGACGGCGAAGAACAGGTTCGGTGCCAACACGACCAGCGCTGAAGCCAGTGCGCTGACCATGGACACAATCCCGAGGTAGCTGACAACACGGGAGGGCCTGGTCCGCATGAACCGGTTGGCCACCGCGCCGCCGAAAAGCAGCCCGGCGATGGCGACGGGCTCGTCGATGGCTGCGATCGCGCCGCGGCCGGCCGGCCCGAGCCCGAACTCCTCTTCGTAGAACAGCGGGAGCAGCGTGGCCGATACCTGGAAGGCCGCGACGGTGAAGGGCAGCGCTGCCCACAGTCGACGCATCGTGCGCACGTTCTTGGCAATCCGCCACGACTCGGTCCACGTCGGCGGTGCTTCCGCTATCTCGGCCACCGCCTGGCTGGCGCCGGCTTCGAGGCGCTCCTGCATGCCCCGCGCCGGTTCCTTGAGGCGAAACAGGATCACGGCGGCGATCCCGATCGCCGGAATCGATAGGAACAGGAACGGCGCCTGCCAGAAGAACAGGCTGGCCAGGGAGCCTGCGAGCAGTGGTCCCGCCATCGCGCCGAGGCGGTTGGCGATCTGTTTGAAGCTGAACACCGAGGCGCGCACCGACGTCGGGTAGAAGTCGGCCAGCAGCGCCTGTTCCGACGGCGCCACCACCCGGCCGAGTCCGGCCCCGAAGCGGAAGCCCACGAAGACGAGGAACGACCAGGCAAAGCCGGTGAACACCGCCATCACGCCCGTGATCAACGCGCCGATCGCGATGAGCCACAGCCGGTTGCACCGGTCGGTCAGGTACCCCATTGGCACGGCCAAGGCGAGCGCCGCAAAACGCGTGATGCTCTGGACGGTACCGATCGCGGTGATGCTGACCCCGAAGTAGTCGCGGATCTCAGGCAGCAGTACCGACGAGGCCGCGAGGTCGAATCCGTCGACGGCATCGAGGCCGGCGAGCAGTAACAACGGCAGCACCGGCGCTCCCCCGGTAGCGACCCTGGGGTTCAGTTCGCGCACGAGGTTGCGTAGCGCCGACCGCGGGTCGCGGCGACGCTTCGGCGCCACGAAGTCGCCCACGGGCGCGACGGGCGCGTCGTTCCCGGCGGGCTCTTCGGCGATGTCGTCGGGGCGTTGCTCGGTGAGCGCCATCAGCGGTACCTCCATCGATGCGCCGCCTGGCTTTCGCCGCGCACGCCGATGCTCGATGCGACTCGATACTTCCGGGGCACCTCGTTCTCCGAGCGGGTGCCGCCCGGCACGCGTTCGGCGAGCACGGCCCGGCTCGCTTCGCCGTCGAGCACGCGGTGGTCACCGACGAGGCTCGGCACGTAGATGCGCGCCCGCATCGCGACGCGACGGAGCCACGCGTCGCGCCCGGCAAAGAACAGGCCGCCGAGACCGCTCGGGTAGAACAGCATGATCCCGACGACACCGAAGCCGCTGAGCAACAGCTGGCCCGCGCCGGGCGGCAGGAACACGTCGAGCAGCGCGAAGTACAACACACCGGTCAACGCCCCACCGACCGAGCCGAGGCCCCCGATCACCGCGAGCAGGAACAACTGGATACTCATCTGCGGGGCGAAGGACTCGGGCCGCAACTCGTACTGGAGGTGCACGAGTAACACGCCGGCGAACGACGCGAGGAACCCGGATATGGCGAAGGTGGCGAGGCGCACCCGCATGCGGTTGATGCCGTAGCTCTGCGCCGTCCGCTCGTTGTCGCGCATCGCGATCAGCACGCGCCCCGCGCGCGACGAACGGATCCCGCGCGCCGCCCAGTACGTGAACGCAAGGCTTGCGGCGCACAGGTAGAAGTACACGCGATCGTCGGCGGCGTCGACGAAGAACAGCTGCGGCCGGGTGATGCGTTCGTCGGGCAGCAACCAGCCGAAGTAGCGCTCGTTGAGCACGACGTTGCTGACGGCGGCGGCGAAAGCAAGCGTCGTCACGGCGAGGAACAAACCCTGGATGCGCATCGCAGGGAGGCCGACGAGTACCGCGAGTCCGGCGCCGACGAGCGCGGTCAGCAACAGAGCAACAAGGAACGGCAAACCCGCATCGGCGGTGAGCGCGCCACCGAGCGCAGCGCCAACCGCGACGAAGCCGACTTGTCCGAGGCTGATCTGGCCGCCCCATCCCGTCAGCACGACGAGTGAGACCACCACGATGCCGTAGAGAGCGTAGAGACTGCCGAGGCTCGTCTGGACTGGCGACATGATCCACGGGTACGCGAGCGCGGTGACGACGAGCAGGCCGCGCGCCCGGCGCAAGCCGGCGCGCACCTGCGGGACGTCACGTAGTTCGTGGGGCACCGCCCGCACTTCCTCAGATGTCGCCCACGACGCGGCGTCGTCGCTGCGCGCCAACTTCGCCCGTTGGAATAGCAGCACGGTGACGATCAGTCCCAGCATCGCGGCGTAGGTGATGGCCGTGTTGTCGAAGGCCCAGAACATGGCCTGGTCGAAAATCGAAATACCGATGGCCGCAACCACCGTGCGCGGCAGGTTGTCCATGCGTCCGACGACCGCCGCCGCGAGACCTCGCAGCAGCAGCCCGGTGCTGGCCGCGCCGGCACCGACGATGCCGAAGACCGAGGGCGTAATGGGGATGACGAGCACCGCGGCCAGACCCGAAAGCAGACCGGCGAGTAGCCACACGAGACTCGAAAGGTTGTTGACCGACACGCCGAGCAACTCCGCGCGATCGCTGTTCTGTGCGGCCCCGCGCACGGCGATACCGGCGCTCGATCTCCGGAAGAACACCGCCAGTCCGGCCATCACGGCGAGCGTCACGCCGATCACCAGCAGGTGGTCGCCGGTGAAGACCAGCGGTGACCAGGCGAACTCGAAACGCGTGAGCGGCGTGCGGACCGGTGTCGGCACGACGTCTTGGCTGCCGCCCAAGAAGTAGATCGTCACGAAGCCGGCGACCGCGATCAGCACTTGCCCGACCCCGATCGTCACGACTGTCAGCGCGAGGCGCGGCGCCTGAGCCATCCGGCGCACGGCGATCACTTCGACGGCCGCGCCCGTCGCCGCGGACGCCGCGAGACCAAGGGGCAGCGCGAGCAGGAACGGCCAGCCCTCGAACTGGACGAGCGAGGCGAGCACGGCCGCGCCGACAACCCCAAGGCTGCCCTGCGCGAAGTTCACCACGCGGTTGGCGCGGTACACGAGCACGAGGCCGATGGCGAACAGTGCGTCGAGCGAACCGACCACGACGGCCTGGCCGTACGCCGCAGTGGGCACGAAGTGGCCTGACGCGATCCGGCACAGCAGCGTGCCCACCACTGCGGCGGCGATGAGCGCAGCGACGTTGACGAGCCCGCTCCGCACGGCGGCTTCGCGCTCGGTCATCCGAGTTGGCCTCGCGACGGAGTATGGATGCACTGTTTGCGGTCGCCGACGGGAAGCGGGTCCTTCGGCATCGTGCCGAGGCGATAGCGCTGGCCGTCGTTCATCCAACACCAGGCGCCCGCGGTACTCGACTCGGGGTCGTCGCCGTCGGGATCGAACCAGAGCAACGACGCGTAGTCGCTATAGGTGAAGTCGCCGAGATACCTCGTGTCCGAGGACGGCTCGGCTTCGCCGTAACAGCCACCGATCGACCAGTTCGGGATGGGGTCGCGACAGGGTTGGCGCTTCAGGCCCTGCCACACCGACTCGGGCGTGAGCTTGGTGCCGGCATGCTGGATGGCGCCGGACAACTGTTGGAGTTCGCGGAAGTAGACGAACTCGGGCGCGCCCTCCGGGTCGATCTCCTTGAAGGCGCGGTACCAGTCCTTGTCGAAGTCGGCGCGGGGAATTTCGCCGAAACCAACCGTCAGGAATGCGGCAGCCTGAGCGTCGTCGAGTAGCCGGCCGACCGTGTTGGATTCACAGTTCACGACACAGACCCACTCGGGGAAGTAACCGATGCGCGTCGCTTGTTGGGTTAGCAGCCCGGGCGAGATCGGGTCGCCCGACAAGACGATGGTGGTCACACCGTTCTGGCGCATTTTGGCGACAGCCTGCGCCACGCCTGAGGTGTCGCCGTCGGTCCCGAGGGTCATCTCCTGGGTGGCCACGAACTCGGCTCCGCACTTGGCCAGGCCCTTGCTGTACATGTCGACAGCGCCGACGCGTAGTTCGTCCTGATAGACGATAAGCCCGAAGCGCCGAGGCTCGTCGTAGTTCATTGTGGCGTCGCGACGGCCGTTGAGGTTGTTCTGCGTCAGCGCCTTGTTGGCGAACTGATTGCACACCAGTTCGGCGCCCATGTACCGGGCGTTCCAGGAATCCATCTCGAAGCTGTAGACGAACGGGTGATTGTCCTTGTAGAAACTCGCCGGGTTCGGTTCGTGCGTGAAGTTCACGACCTTCTGCCGCGCGAGTTCGGTCGTGACCGCTGCGGTACTCAGCTCGTTCTGATGCGCGAACGCGAACATCCCGCCGTGACGGCTCCCCGCTTGCGCCGCCGCTGCCTGGGCCTGATCGCTTGACGACGAAGACACCTTGAACACGTAGAACTGCATGTAGCGCTTGTAGAACTCGAAGCGCGCGTTGAAATACGTCTGCCACACCTTGATCACACGGGTGTCGGCCGTGTCGCCGTCGGAGAATTCACGCGACAACGGACCCTCGGTCACAGTCGAGTCGGCAGGTACTGCGACGCCCACTCGAATCTCGGTTGCCGTTACTCCTCGATAGGTCTCGCCGCCGTTGTCGTTGCCGGTATACGCCGGCACGCAGAGGTGCGAGTACAACGACTCGGTCTGGCGCGGCGGGTCACCGAAGCAGCCCGAACGAACTGCCAGCTTCTTCCTGGTGACGGGCTCCTCTTCGATGATGATCTCTTCGGGCGTGCCCGCGGTGGCGGAACGGGCCTGGCGCGTCGACTGGATGATCGCGTCCGGTTGGTTTTCGGGCGGTGCGTCGCCGGAGAACTGCGCGGTGGTGCTTTGCTGGTCCTGCGGTGGGCGCAGGATGCTCGGCAACAACAGCGCGGCGAGCGCGATCGACAACACGCCGTAGACGAACAACATCCGGCGCTGCAGCGACGAAGGCTTGGCGGCGGTCATCGGGGAGCGCCCATCAGCAGGCGGGGGCAAGGGGCGGCGATGCCGCCTCGCCATCATCGAGCGCCGCCAGATAGCTGCGCATACCGCTGCGGAACTCGAAGATCTCGGGACGGCCGCAACGCAAGACACCGACAGCTCCGACGCGCGCGAACGCGGCCGCTGTAAACAGATCCGCGCACCGCGTTGGGGTGTGGTCGCATCCGTGTGCGGCGCGTTCGAGGTGCTCCGAGACGCGCGTGAGGGCAGCACCGGCGTCGGAGGCGCGGGTGAAGTCGGCGTCGGACTCCAGCCCGCGGCGGGCGGCGGCTAGCGGCGCAGTCGACGCGGTGGCCCGCATCACCACGACGCCACCGACCACCAACGCGACAGCGGCACCGATGACGAGTGCCCGCCGCGTCACGCTTCCTCCGGCAAACCGGCGCGCACGAGGCGTCCGAGCGCGCTGTAGGTCACCGCGGTTTCGGGCGACGGTGGCGTGACAAAGACGTCGTTCGGGGCGGGCGCGAGGTCCACGGTGACCGTGAGGTCGTGGCGCTCGAGCGGCCCAAGTTCAACCGGGACTTCGATCCGCATCCGCCGCAGCCCACCGTCGGTGTCGAGCCATGCGGCGGCGGATACCACGTCTTTGCGGATACCGAGCTGGCGGAACACTCCCAGGCGTGTGGCGCGCGCGTCGTCGCCAAAGTCGAGGTCGGTGATCGCCTTGTCGAAGCTGAGATTGAACCGGTACTGGGTGGTGTGCACCCCGTCGACCTTCGGCGTGCCGACCACCTTGACGCTGCCCGCCAGCGCACCCACGACCAGCTCGACGAAGTAGACCGGATTGATCGCGATCGCCGTCGCCCGCGACAACGCTGGCGCGGCGAGGTCGTCGATGCCGATGCCGCGGTCGAAACGCAGATCCGCCAGGTCGAGGCGCGCCCACGTCCGGCGTTCGGTCGGCCGGGCGTTGCGACGCTTGACGAAGATCTCCGTGTCGTCGAAGACCGCCGACGGCGCGGCTTCGTCGCCGACGGTCACGGTTGCTCTGCGCGCGCCCGGCTCCAGTTCGGCGCGGGTCGTAACCGATGCACGCGCCGCCAGGAACTGGCCCAACTGCGAGTTCGTGGTCGAAGGCGAGCGGCGGGCGCTCGCAGCTATCTGCGGTGCGTCGAGCGCGAGTTCGTAGGAGATCTCGGCAATGGTGTCGACGGTGGCTAGCGCGGCGACTGATCGTTGGATGCGCTCCGCTCGCGCCGACTTGTCGCCGATCGAACACGACGCAGAACCGAACGCCGCGGCAAGGCACAACGCCAACGCGGCGCGGCTAGTACTTCTACGCAACTGCGGGCTCCCGCAGGTCGGCGCGCGCTGTCGCCGCGACGAGGTCGGCCGCGCTCGCGGTCGGGCCGGGACGCAGGCACAGCTCGATCAGCGCGTCCGCGCCGCCGGAACCGAGATGCGGTGTGAGAAGCCCGCGGGCTTTGTTCTCTACGTCTGCCGCCGACATCGGATGAGTCGGAAACCCGACCACGTGCGGCACGTACCGTTCGTGAATTCTTCCGTCGGTGGTGGTGATCGACACCCGGGCCGACTCTGCGCGCGGCGAGCCCAGGGGCGCCTCCTGCACCGGGTCGTGACGCACGTCGACGCGGTCGATCAGGGCGGAGATTCTCGGGTCGTGGTGCATCCGATCGAGCGACTGCGCGGCCACGAAGTCGAGGGCGCCGTCGACGAGGATGATGCTTGCGAGGTACCGCAGGTTGAGTGCGGGCATGGCCGCGTCGCGAAAGGCGTCGGCCCGGCCTGGCATCTCGATGACGACTTCGGCTACCTCAGTCGCCGGGATCGAGACGGTCATCGCCAACAGCGCGTCGACTGCGGGCTGCGCCGGACCGCCCACCGGGTAGCGCTTGAAGGCGACGTCGTCGAAGCACCAGCGCACGCCGAGCCCGTCGACAAGACGATTCAGGTCGCCGTCGCCATCGGTGTGGGCGAAGGGCGCAGCGCTGAACCAGGTGCCGGGGCGGTCGAGCACGTCGGGCACGCCGCGGTAGCCCGCTTGCACGAGCAGCGCGGCTTCCACACCGTTGCGGGCCCCGAGACCGGCGAACACGAATGCCTTCTCGACGTGCTCGACGTCGAGCAGCCACTGCCAGGAACCTGACGCCTGCTGCGCGGCCACGCTCAGCAGATGGCCCACTTCCTCCACGGAGAGGCCGAGTAGCCGCGCCGCGGTGACCGCGGCGCCGAAGCAGCCACCGACACCGTGATTCGCGAGGCCGATGCGGCGCAGATTGCCCACGCCGAGCGCGGCGGGGATGCGAGCCGCGATTTCGTAGCCGGCCGCGATCGCCGCCCGTACCTCGAGCAGTCGGGCACCGCCGGCTTCGCCGACGGCGAGTGCGGTGGCCACGACGGCCGGGCCGGGCTGGACGAACACCGACGGGATGAAGTCGTTGATCTCGGCCGCGTGCGCGGTCATCGCGCCCGCAAACGCGGCGTCGACCACGCCCGTCCGCAGGGTCGTGGCGAGGATCGTCGCTGCGGGGGCGCCGCCGCGGACCTGCACGTACCGGCGTGCGACACGAGCCGCCTCGAGGTCGCCACACGCCACTGCTGCCGCCAGGGTGTCGAGCAGATGGAGCCCGACGGCCGCGTCGACGACGGGTGGCAGACCGGCGGCGTTGGCGCGCGCGACGAATTCGGCGACGGATCGTGTCCGGTTGTCACCCCCCAGCCTCATGACGAAGCTCCTTGCAGTCCCCAGCCCGCCGAAGCGGGACTCTGTCCAGTCAAACACACAATCTTGTTCCGTACAAGGGAACAAAGTTTCGTAATCCTCAGCGGTGACCAACGGCCTCGGTGAGCCCGGAGACCGCGATGAGCAGGGCGTCGATGATCGCCTTGCGTTGCGCGTCGTCGAGGCGCGACTCGGGCGCCGACACCGTCAGGCCGGCCAGCGCGCGTCCGCCGGCGGACGGGACCGCGGCGGCAAAGCCCACGATCCCGCTGCCCGCGCGTCCGGTTCCCACTACGTAGCCGTCGGTGCGCGCCTTGCGGATGTCGTCGAGGGCCCGGTCGACGTCGAGCCGATCGCCGATGCGCTGCGCCACGCGCAGGATCAGCTCTCCCGCGTTCGCCTCGTAGGCAAGAAGGGCACGGCCCGCGGCGGTCAGGGGTGCCGGCACGCGACTGCCGATGCGGGTCGTGAACGGCATCGGTCGCGATGAAATGATCTTGTCGAGATACAACACGTCGTCGCCGTCGAGAATGACCAGGCTGACCGTCTCGCCCGTACGTCGGTGCAACTCCTGGAGCACGGTGGTGGCTGCCTGTTTGATAGGCAAACCGTTCGCGACTGCGACGCCGAGTTCCCAGACGCGCAAGGTGGCGATGTACAGGTCGGTGGAGGGGTCCTGGCGCACAAAGCCGAGTTCGATCAGCGAACGAAGAACGCGGTGCACCGAACTCTTCTGCATGTCGAGTTCTGTCGCGAGAAACGAGAGGCGAACTGGCGCGCCCGCCAGCGCCACTGCCTCGAGGACGCGAAGGCCTTTGCCCAGCGCACTGTCTGCTGCGCCGTTGTGCGCGGCGAGCCCGTCCTCGGCGCGGACCGGGGCAGTCATCGAGGCGCCACTAGCCGGCGACCAAGCGCGGCGGTGTGGCCATAAGTGACGCCCACAGTGACCGCTCCTCTTCAAACGGGGCCTCCTGCGCGCCCGTCGACGGACCGAACACCATGGTCGTGCGGTCACGCTCGTCGTAGGGTGCCCACTGTCCGATGCCGTCGTGGCTCGGGTCGCCCGTCCGCACGAACGCGATCCATGCGTCCATCATCTGCGCTGAGAGCAGTCGCACCGCCGGGCCTTCGCCGATGGTGCGGGCGGCGTCGGCGCCGTCGATCGCGCCGAACACGAACGGGATCTCGAGGCCATGACGCGCGCCCATCGCGCCTCGCCGCGCCGGTGACTCCCAGTCGAACTGGTAGACGAAGGTGGCGCGGTGCGCGCCTTGCGACTCCGCGAGTCGCAGGGCGGGCATGCGAAAGCGCGAGGCGGTGCCGAGCGCGTCGACAATGTCGTGGTTCCCGACGCGCAGTCCACGTTCGGCACGCGAGGCGCGATACACCTCGACGACCTCGTCGGCTCGATCGGCCGAACGACGCGGCAGGATCCGACGAACCTGTTCGCGCAGCGTGTCGTCGTCGATCGGTGCTCGGTCGGCAGCGACGTAGAGGTTCTGCTCGTCGCGGGTGTGGCCGACCATCAGCGCGACGTCGCGCGCGACACCGTCGGCAATGGCAACGCCGGGGTGTTCCGGGAGTGTCGCGCCGTCGACGACCGGCGACAGCGCGCCACGCGAGCCCTGCGCGGCCAAAAGGTCGCTGACAGCCACTGATTGCAGGCGTTTAGGATCGGCGTCGGGCACGCCGAGACGATTCAGATATGCACCCGCCACCGCTTCGCCGAGTTCGGTGCCGCCGAGGCGCCCGGCGGTGCCGCTTTGCGCGATCGCCTGAGCAAACAGGCCTCGGGCGGAAGGCATCGCGAGCAGCGTGTTGACCGCGACCGACCCCGCCGATTGGCCCGCGATGGTGACCCGCGACGGATCGCCGCCGAACGCGGCGATGTTGTCGCGCACCCATTCGAGGGCCGCGACCTGGTCGCGTTGGCCGGCGTTGGCGACCGCGCCCCATTCGTCGCCGCCGTGGCCACCGAGATACAGGTAGCCGAGTGCGCCGACCCGGTAGTTGATCGTGACCACGACGACGTCGCCGCGGTGCGCGAGGCGCCCACCGTCGTACGCGGCTTGTGACCCGGCGCCATGGGAGAACCCACCACCGTGGATCCAGAACAACACGGGACGCGACCCGTTGTCGGCCGCGGGTGTGAAGACGTTGAGGAACAGGCAGTCTTCGCTCTCGGGACCATCGGCGCGGAACGGGAACGGGACGAGCGGGTCCTGGGGCGCGACCGCTCCGGGAGCGGTCGCGTCGCGCACGCCGCTCCAGCTCGGCCGCGGCGGTGTGTCGCCGAACCGCCGCCGGCCAACCGGTGCGCCTGCGTACGGCACGCCGAGGAACGCCACGTGTCCGTCGCGTCGAAGGCCCGCAACGGCGCCACCCGTTGATTGCGCGCGCAGAGCTGAGCCCGCAACGCTCATCGGTTGGCGACCAGGTGGCGACGGAAAAACGCCTCGCTCGAGTCGCGCTCGAACTTGGGCACCTGGACGTGCCCACCCGGGTTGAGGTGCATGGTCTTTTCCGTCGACCCGAACGCGTCCCACAGGGCGAGCCCTGCATCGCGGGTCATGAGTTCGTCACCGGATTGGAACAGGAACAGGATCGGCACGGTGATCGACTCCACCATCGTCTTTTGTGCGTCGTTGCCCGGCATCAGCGCGTTGAGGCCGAAGACCGCCGCGGTGATGCGGGTGTCTTGGGAGACCATCGGCAAGCCGTGCGATGTGCCCATCGACACGCCCCACCACCCGAACGGACCGGCAGCCCACCGCGGGTCCTTTTGCAGCGTGTCGAGCAACGCCTTCCACTCCTCCACGTGCATCTGCGTACGCTTGAACATCGCCTTGAGCGCCTCGGGATCCGCCGCGCGCCGGCCGCCCGCACGGGCCGCCTTCAACATTTGCGCGCGCGCCGCTTCAGCGGCCTCCTGGTCGACAATCCGGTCACCGTGGTTGGGCGCGTCGAGCGCGACCACGCCGACGCCGAGGTTGGTCACGAGTTGCACCGCGAGTTCCGGCACGTTGCCGTACAGCTTGTGCTGCATGCCGCCGTGCGCGATGCAGACCGTCGCGTACCCGCCGTCGACGTCGGCGGGTATCCAGTGCATCCCGGGAACGGTCTGGTCGCCGACCTGAAGGTCCAACCGCCGGGCGACAACGCCTGACTCAGTGGTCTCGGACACGATCTGCATGCGGCGCTTCCCTTCGCTGGGCGGGCAGATTAGGATTCTGTCATAGAGAACTTAGTTCTGTCTAGCGGAACATGGGTGAACGGGTGGGGTGGCATGAGGGAAGTGGACAGCGTGGCGGTCGCTGACAGCGCCGTCGTGGAAACAGCGGCCGGGTCGGTGCAGGGCGACGTCGTCAACGGCATCAGCGTCTTCCGGGGACTCCGGTACGCGGCGCCGACGGGCGGGAGCAATCGGTTCCGCGCGCCGCAACCCGTCACGCCGTGGACGGGTGTACGGCCGGCGCGGCTCTACGGCGACACCGCGCCGCAGATGAAGCACTGGCTGGCCGAGGGCGGCTACGACGGCAACCGGCCCGAGATCGGCGAAGACTGCCTGGTCCTCAACGTGTGGACTCCTGCGGCCGACGCAGCCCGGCGACCCGTGATGGTGTGGCTTCACGGGGGCGGTTTCGAGGCCGGTAACGGCTCGGTGCTGCTCTACGACGGCACCAACGTTGCGCGGCGGGGCGACGTCGTGGTGGTCACGGTCAATCACCGTCTCGGGTTGATGGGCCACCTCCACCTCGCCGACGTTGCCGGTGAGGAGTTCGCCGGGTCGGCCAACGCCGGCTTCCTCGACATCGTCGCCGCCCTCGAATGGGTGCGCACAAACATCGTTGCGTTCGGCGGCGACCCCGACAACGTGATGGTCTACGGCCAATCGGGCGGCGGCCGGAAGGTAAGCCTGCTGACCGCGTCGCCGCGCGCCCGTGGCCTGTTCCACAAGGGCGTCGTGCAAAGCGGCTCGCACCTGCGCCTCGTCGAGCGCGAGCGCGCCACGAAGATGACCGAGCAACTCCTCGAGCACCTAGGCATCCCAGTGGCGCAGGCGCGTCGCCTGCAGGAATTACCGCTCACCACGCTGCTGCGCGCCCAGCGCGACCTGCGCAAGCGCTTCTCGCCCACCATCGACGGCGTCGTGTTCGACGCGCACCCGTGGGACCCGGTGGCGCCCGTCACCGCCGCCGATGTGCCGATGATGATCGGTACCTGCCGTACCGAACTGTCGAACCAACTTGGCGCGATGGACCCGTCGACCTTCGACATCGTCGATGCCGACCTACCCCAGCGCCTGGAACGGTTCGTCGGGGCCGAGGCCGCCCTGGATGCGATCAAACTCGTACGCGCCTCGGTGCCAAATGCGTCGGCCGCCGAGGTCTTCTTCACTGTCGCCACGGCTCGTGGCTACTGGCTCGACAGTGTGCTGCAGACCGAGCGGCGCGCCGAGTTGCCCGTCGTTGGCGCGGCGCCGGTGTGGTCGTACCGACTGATGTGGCGCACCCCGGTCGAAGGCGGACGGCGCATCACCCCCCACTCCCTCGACCTTCCGTTCGTGTTCGACAACGTTGCCCTCGGCGCGCATATGGTCGGGCCACCCAGCGGCGAGACCGCAGCGATGACCGAGGCCATGGCCGAGTCGTGGATCGCGTTCGCGCGCCACGGCAATCCGAACAACGCCGCCATCCCACACTGGGAGCCCTACGACACTGATCGCCGAGCCGTGATGCATTTCGACGTGCCGCCGGTCGCAGTCGACGACCCCCATCGCGCCGAGCGCGAATTCTTCGCCCGCTACCGGACCCAGCAGGCCGGCCGGTGGACCAACCTGTGACCACGAGGGCGCCGCAGGTGGAGCGCGACAAAACGTCCGACGGCATTCGCGCACGTACCTTCACCCTGCAACGCGACAGCGACGCGGTGCCGGTGATCGTCTGGGCGCCGGCCGACGCGACCGACCCGCTACCGAAGGTGTTGTTGGGTCATGGCGGAACCCAAGACAAGGAAGCGCCCAACATCGTGGCCCTCGCCCACGCACTGGTCCGTCGAGGCATGGCGGCGGTCGCCATCGACGCGCCTGGCCACGGTGCGCGCGTCACCGAAGCACAGCGCGCCGCCTTCCGGGAACGGGTGCGGCGCACAGACCCAACCGTGCCTCGCGATCGGGGCGATCCCAACGGTACGTATTCGAAGCTGTTCTCGCGCGGCGTGGCCGACTGGCGCGCCGTGCTCGACGAAGTCGAACGGTGGCCTGACATCGGAGCCAGCGCCACCGGGTGGTGGGGCGTGTCGATGGGCACGAGTATCGGCCTGCCGTTCGTCGCCACCGAGCCGCGCATCAGCGCCGCGGTCCTCGGTCTGGCCAGCACCGTGTCACGACCAGGCCACGACGACTACCTCGGTTGGGCGCGTAGCCTGGCGGTCCCGCTGCTGTTTCTGTGCCAACGCGACGACGGCGGTCACCCAATCGAGAACGCGCTCGAGCTGTTCGACCTGTTTGGGTCACCTGAGAAAACGATGCACCTCAATCCAGGGCCCCACGTCGGTGTGCCTGGATTCGAGCGCGACGCTGCTGTGCGGTTTTTCGTGCGCCATCTCCTAGCGACCTGAACGTCCGGCAACGCGTCGGTCGGCCCCCACAAGCCGCGTGCGGCGTAGCGTTCAGTAGAGGTCCCGTGGGGACTAGGGGAC
>CAVRKD010000009.1:0-299884 GCA_963722185.1 uncultured Actinomycetes bacterium
CATTCGAGACAATCTCCGAGTCGATCACTGGTTATTAAGCATCGTCTTGGCACCCGATCGCAGATTCAGTTCTCTCGGGAGTCTGTCGAGGCGGCGCTCTAACGCATCTCTGTTCCGTTGTGAGGGAGCAACAGCTCTCTCTGGCAACGATGAAGCCGGCTTCTCACTCGAGGGGCCGGCCGCTCTCGTCTTAGCCACGCGATCCTTGAGAACTGCATAGCGAGCACGAGCATCTTTGTTCTCCAAGCTACAAAGAGCCAACGGTGGATGCCTTGGCGCCTGATGCCGATGAAAGACGTGGGTGGCTGCGAAAAGCCGCGGGGAAGTGCCGACCAACTATTGATCCGCGGATGTCTGAATGGGGAAACCCACTACCCGTAATGGGGTAGTACTCCTGCCTGAATAAAATAGGGCAGGTAGAGGGAACCGGGGGAACTGAAATATCTCAGTACCCCGAGGAAAAGAAAGCAACAGCGACTCCCTGAGTAGTGACGAACGAAACGGGAACAGCCCAAACCGTGCCGGTGTTAAAGCCTGGTGGCGTTGCCGGTATGGGGTTGTGGGACCTAATGGAAGGGGCACCAGACCCTTCAAGGAGTTACAAAACTGATGCCTAGTGGAAGCGTTTTGGAACGTCGCGCCACAGCGGGTAAGAGCCCCGTACACGAAAGGCACTCAGTCTCCTTTTAGTAATCCCAAGTAACGCCGGGACCGTGAAAACTGGCGTGAATCTGCGAAGACCACTTCGTAAGGCTAAGTACAAGCAGGCGACCGATAGCGAACTAGTACCGTGAGGGAAAGGTGAAAAGCACCCCGGGAGGGGAGTGAAATAGTACCTGAAACCGTTGGTTTACAAACAGTCAAAGTGTCGTGTACACGTTCGCGTGTATGCCACGATGGCGTGCCTTTTGAAGAATGAGCCAGCGAGTTACCGTGTGTGGCGAGGTTAACCCGTGAGGGGTAGCCGGAGCGAAAGCGAGTCTTAATAGGGCGAATTAGTCGCATGTGGTAGACCCGAAGCCGAGTGATCTTGCCTTGGGCAGGCTGAAGCGGGGGTAAGACCCCGTGGAGGGCCGAACCCACCATGGTTGAAAACATGGGGGATGACCTGAGGCAAGGGGTGAAAGGCCAAGCAAACTCGGTGATAGCTGGTTCTCCCCGAAATGTATTTAGGTACAGCGTTGCATGTTCATCATTGGAGGTAGAGCACTGAATGGGCTAGGGGGCCTACAAGCTTACTGACCCCAATCAAACTCCGAATGCCAATGATCCAGAGTGCAGCAGTGAGACCACGAGGGATGAGCTTCGTTGGTCGAAAGGGAAACAACCCAGACCGTCAGCTAAGGCCCCTAATTTTGGGCTAAGTGGGAAACGATGTGGGATTGCGAAAACAGCCAGGAGGTTGGCTTAGAAGCAGCCACCCTTGAAAGAGTGCGTAATAGCTCACTGGTCGAGTGATCCTGCGCGGACAATGTAACGGGGCTTAAGCCCAAAGCCGAAGCTACGGACTTCGCAGTAATGCGGAGTGGTAGGGGAGCGTCGATCTTGCAGTGAAGCGGCGGTGGAAACCGTCGTGGAGCGTGGTCGAGTGCGAATGCTGGCATGAGTAGCGAGAGAGGGGTGAGAAACCCCTCCGCCGAAAGTCCAAGGGTTCCTGGGGAAGGCTATTCCGCCCAGGGTAAGTCGGGAGCTAAGGCGAGGCCGAAAGGCGTAGTCGATGCACAACCGGTTGATATTCCGGTACCGCTCTATTCGCGCCAATTCCAAGTTCGAGGTACTAAGGGGCTGTCCTTCGGGACGAACCGACCCACTCGGAGGCGGACAGCGATGGAGGGACGCAGGAGGATAGGTGAGCCCAGGCGTTGGTTGACCTGGGGTAAGCGTGTAGGGAGGGGTTCAGGTAAATCCGAACCCCATATATCCCGAGACGTGATGCCGAGACGATCGAGTCGAAGTCACTAATTCCATGCTGCCAAGAAAAGCTTCTAGCGAGCTAATAGAGCGCCCGTACCCCAAACCGACACAGGTGGACAGGTAGAGAATACCAAGGCGATCGGGAGAACTGTGGTTAAGGAACTCGGCAAAATACATCCGTAACTTCGGGAGAAGGATGGCCCCAGTAGAGTGGACGGCTTCGCGCCGCGAGCTCGAGAGGGTCGCAGAGACCAGGGGAAAGCGACTGTTTACTAAAAACACAGGAGCGTGCTAAGTCGTAAGACGACGTATACGCTCTGACGCCTGCCCGGTGCTGGAAGGTTACGGGGAAAGGTTAGCCTTCGGGCGAAGCTTTGAACCTAAGCCCCAGTAAACGGCGGCCGTAACTATAACGGTCCTAAGGTAGCGAAATTCCTTGTCGGGTAAGTTCCGACCTGCACGAATGGCGTAACGACTTTCCTACTGTCTCAACCACAGACCCGGCGAAATTGAAGTACGAGTAAAGATGCTCGTTAGCTGCATCAGGACGGAAAGACCCCGTGCACCTTTACTATAGTTTGGTGTTGGGTTTTGGTATGAATTGTGTAGGATAGGTGGGAGACTTGGAAGCTGTGGCGCCAGCCATGGTGGAGTCAACGTTGAAATACCACCCTGTTTATGCCGGGACTCTAACTTTCACCCATTATCTGGGTGGGGGACAGCGCCAGATGGGTAGTTTGACTGGGGCGGTCGCCTCCTAAAGTGTAACGGAGGCGCCCAAAGGTTCTCTCAGGCTGGTTGGCAATCAGCCGTCGAGTGCAATGGCACAAGAGAGCTTGACTGCGAGACTGACACGTCAAGCAGGAGCGAAAGCTGGGCATAGTGATCCGGTGGTTGCGTGTGGAAGCGCCATCGCTCAACGGATAAAAGGTACGCCGGGGATAACAGGCTCATCTTCCCCAAGAGTCCATATCGACGGGAAGGTTTGGCACCTCGATGTCGGCTCGTCGCATCCTGGGGCTGAAGCGGGTCCCAAGGGTTGGGCTGTTCGCCCATTAAAGCGGTACGCGAGCTGGGTTTAGAACGTCGTGAGACAGTTCGGTCCCTATCCGATGCAGCCGTAAGACACCTGAGGAAGGCTGTCCCTAGTACGAGAGGACCGGGACGGACGCAGCTCTCGTGTGCCAGTTGTCCTGCCAAGGGCACTGCTGGTTAGCGACCTGCGGGTGGGATAAGCGCTGAAAGCATCTAAGTGCGAAGCTCGTTCCAAGATGAGGTGTCTCACTGGGTTAACCAGGTAAGGCCCGTGGCCAGACGACCACGTTGATAGGCCGGAGGTGTAAGCGCAGTAATGCGTTAGCCGACCGGTACTAATCGGCCGAGGGCTTGGGGACACAGATGCCCGTGCTCGCTATGGAGTACTCAAGGCCCTCGCGGCCTTGCGACTCAACAGTTTCCGGTGGCCATAGCGACGGAGATATACCCGTTCCCATCCCGAACACGGAAGTCAAGCCTGTCAGCGCCGATGGTACTTGGGGGGCAACCCCCTGGGAGAGTAGGACGTCGCCGGAATACCTTTGAGAATTCGAGCCCTTGCCCTTCGGCAAGGGCTCGTTTCGCGCCCGCACTCGTCGGCGGGTGCACACTGGTGCGATGGAGCCGCATGAGGGTCGGGGCTGGGGTCCGCAATCGAGTCCTTACACATTCGAAGGCGGCCTCGAGCATCGGCGCTTGTCTTGCGGAACTTCAGCGCCGCGTCGCCCGCGCAGAAGAAGCGGGCGCTTCTTCAGTTCCTGTTCATGTTGTTCGTGGTCCTGCCCGTGGCCGGTGTCGTTCTGACCGGAATCGGCTGGGCATTGCGGTCGCTCTTCTAGACCGCCACTACAATCGCCCGCTCTCATGGCCCCACCCGAACGTCCTCGTCGCGCGCCTAGGCCGGCCTCAAGTCGGTCGGCTGGCCCGCCGCGCGCCGGTGGAGGCGGTCGGCCGACAGTCGGCGGCAAAGCGCCGTTTCGGAAGGCCGGTGATGCGGCGAAGAAGCCGTATCAGCGGCGGGACGACTCGACCGGGGCGAAGAAGCCGTATCAGCGGCGCGATGACTCGACCGGGGCCAAGAGGCCGTATCAGCGGCGGGACGATTCGGCGGGCGCGCGGAAGCCGTATCAGCGGCGGGACGATTCGGCGGGCGCGCGGAAGCCGTATGTGCGGCGGGAGGCGCCGCCGGTGCCCGTCGCCCGGGAGGACCGCAAGGGCTGGGGTGGGGTAACCCGTCGCGGGGCGCGGCAGGTGACGAATCCGACGCCGCAGACCGACGAGTCCAAGGCGTACGAGCGTCGTGAGCACAGCCGGGCGCCGCGGCCCGAGGTCGATCGGTGGGAGCGCGACGAGCGGCCCGAGCCGCGCCGCGCGGCTACGCCGCGTAAGCCGGCGCCGAAGGGACGCGCGCCGCGCGCCAAGTCGCTGCCGGCCGACGTTGTGGCAGAGGTCCTATCTGCCTCGACCAGCGCCCGCCGTGCACCGATGCTGCAGAAGCGGCTCGGTGACGCCGCCCGTCACATCCAGCACGGGCGCGACAAGGAAGCCGCCTCCGTGTTGCGGGAGCTGGCGCAGGAGGTGCCGGAGGCGGCGTCGGTACGTGAGCTGTACGGCCAGGCGCTCTACTCGCTCGGTCGGTACAAGCAGGCGGCGGGCGAATTCGAGGCCTTCGTGGCGCTCACCTCGTCGACGGATCAGCACCCGATGCTCGCCGACTGCTACCGGGCCCTTGGCCGCCACAAGAAGGTGTTGGAGTTGTGGGCCGAGCTCAAGGAATCCTCGCCGGGCCCCGAGATCGTGTCCGAGGGTCGCATCGTGACCGCGGGATCTATGGCCGACCAGGGGAAACTGCAGGACGCCATCAAGCTGCTCGAAACGGCGCCGCCCGTGCGCGGCCGCGTCTCCGAGCGCCACATGCGGACGTGGTACGCCCTGGCTGACCTGTACGAGCGGTCGGGCGAGTTGTCGAAAAGCCGGGCGCTTTTCCAGCGCGTCGTACAGCACGACGCCGCCTTCGCCGACGCCGCCGACCGACTCCGCGGCTTGGGCTGACGCATCTGGCGCGAACGCGCCTGGTTCGATGTCACACCCTCTCGCTACGGTGAGTGTGTCGCTTCCCCCCGACACGTAAATCGCCCGCGTTCGGCGCGGGCAGAACCAGGGGAACACCGATGAACATCGCAGTGGTACGTGGCACCGTCTTGCGCGAGCCGTCAGAGCGCACGCTGTCGGGAGGTCAGCGGCTCGTCTCGATCGACCTCAACGTGAGTTACGACGACCGACCGAACGAGAACCTCGAAGTCGTGTGGGTCGATCCGCCGAAGAACCTTATGGTCCCCCGGCAAGGCAACGAGATCGTCGCTGTCGGGCGAACGCGGCGGCGCTTCTTCAAGACGGCGGTCGGCACGGTGAGCCGGCAAGAGATCGTCGCCGACACCGTGCTCACGACGCGGCAAACGTCGCGGATCAACCGGGCACTGGCCGAGGTGGCGGCGGTCGTCGCCGCCGGCAGCTAACCGAGCCGGCGGTACACCACGCCGGTGCGCGGCTTGGGCCAGAAGAAGGTCGTCTTCGGTGGCATTCGCTCGCCGCCGTGCGATACCGCGGCGATCTGCTCGACCGTCGCGGGACGGAGCAACACGGCGGTGACGGCTTCGCCGGCGGTAACGGCGTCGGCGCACTCGCGCCAGCCGTGCTGGTACACGACCGTGGCGTCTGGGAGGTCGGTCAACGCCACATCGAGGCGGCTGCTGTCGAGCTCCATAGTTGCGGTCTTCAAGGTCTCCGGAGTCGGTACGGCTAGCCAGACGCGGTCGGCGGCGACTACGGCCAACGCGCCGGCGTCGACCATGCGCTGGCCGATGGTGGCGTCAATGTGCCCGGTCTCCGTAAGCGTGAAGTGTTTTTCCAGTGTTTCGAGCACGGCGGTGGCGGTGACGTCGCTGATTAGGCGGTGGATCGCGCCGACGGCCAGCTGGTCTTCGGCGAGCTCGACGGCCAGCGTCATCACGAGGTCGTAGTCGCCAGGCTGGTCGTTGTTGGCGGCGCGTCGTTCGTCGCGGTACTTCTTGGCTACCTCATAGCGGTGATGCCCGTCGGCCACGAGCACTGGCTCTTCGGCTAGCAGCTTGGTCACGTGATCGGCGCGGTCGCCAGTGAGCACCCACAGGCGGTGCTCGATGCCTTCGTCGTCGGTGGCTTCGGCGTCGGGCGCCTCGAGGTCGTCGAGCGCGGCGCCGAGCGCGCTCGGCGTCAGCACCCAGATGGGCGACGTGTTCGTGGCGGTGGCGCGCAGCAGGTCGAGCCGGTCGGTCTTGGCCTTGGGCGTGGTCTGTTCGTGTGGCAGCACTCCACCTTCGGCGACGGCGAGAGCGCCGATAACGCCGCGAGTGTGGCGGGCGACGCCGAATTCGTCGGTGCCGCGCATCTCATAGGCGTAGAGCGAGTCGTCGTCGAAAGAGAGGACGCCCGACTCGATCCACTCGTCGAACCGCGCCGCCGCGGCTTCGTACGGGTCGCCATCGGCTCGGGCTAGTTCGACGTGAATGGCGTTGTAAGGGCTGCGCGCTTCGAGCGCCGCCTGCTCGGTGGGGCCGATCACGTCGTAGGGCGGAGCGATGACGTCGGCGAGGGCAACGCGGTCGGGGGCGTAACGGAGACCGGGGAACGGAATGAACCGAGGCATCCCGTCATGCGTAGCATCCTGCGCCGTGACGTGGGCAATCGACCTGGACGGGGTCGTCTGGCTGGGCGAGAGCTCGATTCCGGGCTCTGCCGCGGCGATCGCCCGGCTCCGATCGAGCGGCACCAAGGTGGTATTCGTGACCAACAATTCGGCGCATGTCGTCACCGAAGTGGTGCGCAAACTGCAGAACCACGACATCAACGCCAGCGACGACGACGTCATTACCTCCGCGCAAGCAGCGGCGACATTGGTCAAGCCCGGTGAGACGGCGCTGGTGTGCGCCGGCAAAGGCGTCGACGAAGCGCTGCAGCGGCGCGGCGTGCGCACGGTGCGATCGGGCCGCGTTGACGCCGTGGTTGTCGGATGGCATCGCGAGTTCGATTACGACGGACTGACCGCGGCGGTGCGCGCCGTTCGTAACGGAGCGCGGCTCATCGGCACCAACGCCGACGCCACCTATCCGACCACGACCGGCCCGATTCCGGGCGGCGGGGCGCTGCTCGCCGCGGTGGCGTACGCGTCCGGTGTCGAACCCGAGGTCGCCGGGAAGCCGAACAAGGCGATGGTGGACCTGGTGCGGCAGCGCTTCGGCGAGATCGAAGTGGTGGTGGGCGACCGCGCCGAGACCGACGGCACATTGGCCCACCGCCTCGGCGCCCGGTTTGCGCTCGTGCTCAGCGGCGTGACCGAGCGCGCCCAGCTGCCGGTGCGTCCGGAGCCTTCGGCGGTGGCCGCCGACCTCGCGGCGCTGGTTCCGGCCTAGGGAAAGAACGCCGGCTCGACGCGGCGATCGCGCGGCCGAGTTGCGCGGATGATGAGGCCGACGACCGCACCGAAGACGAATCCGGCGACGTGGGCCGCCCACGCCACGCTCGAGCTCGGATCGATGATGAACTGCGAGGCGAACCAGAAGCCGAGCAGGAGCCACGCCCGCAGCGGCCGGAAGAAGATGAAGAACGGCGGGATGAAGATCACGCTGTGGACGCGGTGACGCGGGTAGAGAACGAGGTAGGCGCCCATAACCGCGGCGACGGCGCCAGAAGCGCCGACTAGCGGCAAGGTGCTCTGCGGGTCGAGGGCGATGTGACCGAACGTCGCCACGACGCCGCCCACGAGATAGAAGAGCAAATACGGGATCGGCCCGATGCGGTCCTCGATGTTGTTGCCGAACACCCAGAGGAACAGCATGTTGCCGCCGATGTGCAGCAGGCCGGCGTGCATGAACATCGACGCTAGGAGCGCGAAGTACACCTGCTTGTGGGGAAAGCCCTCGGGCGAGCGGTCGTTGGGCGAGCACGCGTCGAGGTCGGGATCGGCGGCGTCGAAGGTGCGTCGCAGCTCGTTCTCGTGCAGCGGCCGGCCCTGTACGACTTCGCACGGGATGGCGGCGTGCTTGACCACGAACGACGTGCTCTCGTCGGCTTCTTCGCCGCTGATCGACGTGCGCCCGGACGGCTGGACGAAGAAGAACACGAACACACACGCGGCGATCAGGGCGATCGTGACCAGCGCCTTGCGCGTGGTGGGGTTGTCGTCACGCAGCGGAAGCACGAGTTAGACGCTAAAAGGAAACGCGCGACTACTTGCGCTTTTTCGTTACCTACGCCGGGATGAAAGTGAGTTAGAGACGCAAGTAGTCGCGCGTTTCCTTTTAACTACGATGAGACCATGGCTGAGTCCGATCCCTGGAAGCGCTATCTCGAGGCTGGGCTGGAGCTCACGCAAGTCACGCGCGACCGCGCCGAGAAGCTCGTGAAGGATCTGGTCAAGGCGGGCGACGTGCAGCGCCACGAAGCGCAGGATCGCGTTGAGGCGCTGCTCGAACGCAGCCGCAAGACGACCGATGCGATCGCCGAAGCGGTGCGCGTCGAGGTCATGCAACAGATGGCGAACCTCGGCCTCGTGCAGCCGGCGAAGACGGTGGCCAAGAAGGCGACCAAGAAAGCGGGCGCGGCCAAGAAGGCCGCGAAGAAGGCCACGGGTCAGTCCTGACTTCGCGGCGTCGCCTCGACAGCGAGCTGGTACGTCGGGGTCTCGCAGACTCGACCGCCGACGCCGACGCGTTGATCGCCGCCGGTCTCGTGCGCGTGCAGGGATCGGTCGCTGACAAAGCCGGTCGGATGGTGGCCGCAGGAGATGCCGTCGTTATCGACGGGCCGCCGCCGCGTTTCGTCAGCCGCGGCGGGGAGAAGCTCGACGCCGGGCTCGAAGCGTTCGGCATTGGTGTTGCCGGCCGGCAAGCCCTCGACGTGGGCGCGTCCACCGGCGGCTTTACCGATTGCTTGCTCCAGCGCGGCGCGGCGCACGTCGTCGCGCTCGACGTCGGTCACGGCCAGCTCGACAGCCGGATCCGGGCCGACGAGCGGGTCACGGTGATCGAGCGCACGCACGTGAACGAGGTCGACCCGCCAGCGATCGGGGCGCCGTTCGCCCTCGTGGTGGCCGACGTGTCGTTCATTTCGCTCACCTCGATCGCCGGCACGTTGCTCACCCGATTGGCCGCACCTGGTGCCGACGTGGTGGTGCTGGTGAAGCCGCAATTCGAGGTGCCGCGGGCAGTCGCGTCGAGAGCGAAAGGGGTCATCACCGACCCGGCGGAGTGGGAGGCCGCCGTCGAGAGGGTCCGGACCGCCTTCGCGGCGTGCGGAGCGACGATGATGGGGACCGTGACATCGCCGATCACGGGCGCCTCGGGCAACACCGAGTTCCTGCTCCACGCCGTTGCGGGATCCTGATGGCCACCGTCGCGTTCGTCCCGCACCCCGACCGACCCGCCGGACTCGAGTTGGCCGACAAGGCCGGACAGTGGTTGTCCACCCAGGGGCACAACGCGCTGATCGTCTCCGGCGACACGCCGCTTCCCGAAGTCGACCTGGTCGTCAGCCTCGGCGGCGACGGCACGATGCTGCACTGCATCGCGTTAGTCGGCGAGCGCGCCATCCCGCTTCTCGGCGTGAACCTCGGCCATCTCGGGTACCTCACCGATGTCGACCCCGACGACCTGGTCGACGCCCTCGGACGGTTCTTCTCCGGCGAGCATCGCGTGGAGCACCGCATGACCCTCGACGTCGTCGTGAACGGTCACGTGCGCCGCGCGCTGAACGAGGCGGTGCTGGAAAAGACGGTGAGCGGCCACACAGTCCGCTTGGCGCTGGCAATTGACGGCGAGCCCTTGGTGACCTACGCGGCCGACGGTCTCATCGTGGCCACGCCAACGGGTTCCACGGCGTACAACCTGTCGGCGCGCGGACCAATTTGTTCGCCGACGCACCGGGCGATCGTGGTCACGCCGGTATCGGCACACATGCTCTTCGATCGCTCGCTCGTGCTCGACGCCCACCAAACGGTGACCGTTCAGGTCATCGACGGTCGCGAGGCGAGGTTGGTGGTCGACGGCCACGCGGTGGGCGCCGTCGACGCGTCGCAACCGGTCGAGCTACGGGCTTCGCCCACTGACGCCGTTCTGGTTCGTTTCGGTCCACCCGACTTCAACCGCGTGTTGCGGGCCAAGTTCGGATTGTCCGATCGCTGATGCTGGTCGACCTGCGCGTCCGCAATCTCGGTGTTATTGCCGACCTCGAGCTGCGCCTCGGGCCCGGCATGACGGCGGTCAGCGGTGAAACCGGCGCCGGCAAGACGTTGGTCGTGGGCGCCATTGATCTTCTGCTCGGCGGCCGGGCGGATGCCTCGGTGGTGCGCACTGGTGCGGAGGAGGCGGTCGTCGAGGGGCGGTTCGTAATCGGCGACGACGAGCTGGTGCTGCGTCGCGTCGTGCCGAGCAACGGGCGATCGAAGGCGACGATCAACGGGGAAATGGTCACGGTCGCGGTACTGGCCGAACGGGGCGGCGAAGTCGTCGACCTCCACGGGCAACACGCCCACCGGTCGCTGTTGACGCCCGCGGCCCAACGCGCCGCTTTGGATCGCTTCGCTGGGATCGACCGGTCGGAGTGGCGCGCCGCGCACGCGGCGCGCGTGAGCGCGGAGCGCGCGCTGGAAGCACTCGGCGGAGACGAGCGGACCCGCGCTCGTGAGGTCGACCTGCTGCGCTTTCAAGTCGCCGAAATCGCAGCCGCGCAGCTCGCCGATCCGAACGAGGATGAAGCCCTCGCCCTCGAGCAAGACGCGCTCGCCGAGGTCACGGCGCATCGTGAAGCGGGCCAGCTGGCCTACGCCGCGCTGGTCGACGACGAGGGCGGGCTCGACGCGCTCCGCGCTGCGCTGGCCGCGTTGCAACGCCGAACGCCGTATGCCGCGTTAGCGGAGCGGCTGGTGAACCTCCTCGCTGAAGCGGACGATCTGACATCGGAGCTGCGCCGCGCCGCCGACGAGATCGCCGAGGATCCGGAACGGCTCGAGGCCGTACGCGCTCGTCGCCAGCTCCTGGTCGAACTACGCCGCAAGTACGGGGCGGATCTCGCCGAAATAATGGCGTTTCGGGCGTCGGCTGAAGAGCGTCTGGCCGGTCTCGAAGGCCATGATGACGCTGTGCGCGCCGCCGAACACCAGCTGGGGGCCGCCCGTGCCGCCGAGTTGGCGGCCGCGGAGGCGGTGGCGGCGGCGCGGATGAAGGCGGCTCCGAAAGTTGCCGGCTCGGTGCAGAGCCATCTCGCCGCGCTCGCTCTGGCGGACGCCCGCATCGCCGTGGAAGTCGGCGGCGATCCACCGAGTGACGATGTGACGTTCATGCTGGCGGCGAATCGTGGCGAGCAATCTCTGCCACTGTCCAAGGTCGCGTCGGGTGGCGAACTCGCGCGGGTGATGCTGGCGCTGCGGCTCGTGCTCACCGATGGCCCGCCGACGATGGTCTTCGACGAAGTCGACGCCGGTGTCGGCGGCGAAGCGGCGATCGCCGTCGGAAGGTCGTTGGCGGCACTCGGCCGCGATCGTCAGGTGCTGGTCGTGACGCACCTGCCGCAGGTGGCGGCGTTCGCTGACCAGCACGTACTGATCAGCAAGGAAGCCGTCGGAAAACGCACCGAGGCGTCGGCCACCGCCCTGGACGCGGGCGAGCGCGTACGCGAGCTGTCGCGGATGCTGGCCGGTCGCCAAGAGAGCTCGGCCGCCCAGAGGCACGCCCAGGAACTCCTCGCTGAGGCGGAACGGGAGCGGGCATCGTGAGCCGGGCGATGTCGGAAACGCCCGCCGCCGAGGCGCGCGTCGAGGGACGAGCGCGCGTCGGGCGGCGCACCAAGGAAATGACCCCGCTCCTCACACGCGGCGAGATCGCGGTAATTCATCACGAGGACCTCGATCGCATCGCCGCGGAGAACCTCGTGGAGGCGAAGCCGGTCGCGGTCGTGAACGGCGCCCGCTCCATGTCGGGGCGGTATCCGAATGTCGGTCCGTTGCTTCTGGCAGCCGCCGGGATTCCGCTGGTCGACGACGTCGGGAGCGAGTTCCTGGATCGCGTCCAATCCGGTACTCCACTACGAATCGACGGCGGCAAGGTCTTCTCCGGCGATGAGTTGCTAGCCGAGGGCACGCGGCAGTCGATGCAGTCGCTCGAGGCCCAATACGAAGACGCCAAGTCGACCATCGGCGTCGAACTCGAGCGGTTCGCCGAGAACACCCTCGAGTACATGCAGCGCGAGCGGCACCTGCTCGTCGACGCTCCCGAGTTTCCCGACCTTGGGATTGAGTTTCGCAACCGCCAGGTGTTGATCGTCGTTCGCGGCGCGGACTACCGCAGCGACCTGCAGGCGCTCGGCAGTTACATCCGCGAGATGCGCCCGATCCTGATAGCGGTCGACGGCGGCGCCGACGCCTTGGTCGCGCAGGGCCACCGTCCTGATCTGATCGTGGGCGACTTCGACTCGGTATCCGATGAGACGCTTCGATGCGGCGCGGTGCTCGTCGTGCACGCGTTTGTCGACGGCCGGGCGCCCGGCGCGGCGCGACTCGATCAGCTGGGCCTGACGCACTTCACGGTGCCGTTTCCCGGAACGAGCGAGGACATCGCCATGTTGCTCGCGTATGAGAAGGGTGCCGAGTTGATCGTGGCCGTCGGTACGCATGCGTCGATGGCCGACTTCCTTGACAAGGGTCGCCCCGGGATGGCGTCCACGTTTCTCGTGCGACTCAAGGTCGGTCCGATTCTCATGGACGCCAAGGGGGTTAGCCGTCTCTACGACCGCCGTATTCGCAAGCGCGACATGAGCGTGTTCCTCGTCTCGGCGCTGCTGGCGTTTCTGGTGGCAGGCTTTTCGGTGCGGCATTTCTTCGCGGAGGCGTTTGGCCTGCTGTGGGATTCGGCCTTCCGTTGATCTCGTTCCGCTTCCATCTGGTGTCGCTCACGGCAATCTTTCTGGCCCTCGCGCTCGGCATCGTGCTCGGCACCACCGTCGTCGAACGCGCGACTGTCAGCGTGCTGGAGAGCCGGATCAAGGCCGTCCGGGAAGAGGCCGCCCGCGATCGCAACTCGCGGGCGCTTCTCAGCACCCAGTTGAAGAAGGCCGAGGAATTCGGCGACCAGGTCGAGCAACAGATGCTCGCCGGTCGACTCAACGGTGTGCCGGTGGCGATCGTGGCGACCGCCGGCGTCGATACCAACGTGCTCGATGCACTGCGGCTTGATCTGACTGCGGCCGGGGCGGTGGACAGTGGGCTGGTCACGCTGACGGAACGATGGTCGAAAGCCGACAGCCGATTACGCGACTCGCTAATCGCGGCGCTCGGCGTGACGACTGGAACTACCACCGCGCTCGTAGCGGAATCGGCTCGTCGGCTCGCCGCCGAGTTCGCGGCGGGTGGCGGGGCCACGCTGCGGAGGCTGGTCGAAAATGGCTTGGCGCAGTCCCCGGTCGGCGAGTTCGAACAGGTGCCCGGCCCCGGGGCAATGACGGTGATCGTCACCGACGACTCCGTCGACCTGGTCTCCGAAGGATTCGCCCGCGACCTGGGCGTAACCGCGCCGTTACGGGCCGTCGTCACCGAGGTGGGACCGTCCGAGGGCGAAGATCTCGTCCTGCTGCAGGCCCTGCGCAAGGAGCGCGGCGACGCGCAGCTCTCCACCGTCGACCACGTCGACACCGTGCCCGGGCGTATCGCGACGGTCCTCTCCCTGGCCGCACTCGGCCTCGGCCGTACCGGTGATTACGGAACCGCCAGCGGTGCGGAGCGTGTCCTCCCGCCAGATCGGTGACCGCCGCAGCAGGGTCAACCAGCCTGATTCGCCGCGCCGCGTCGATTGGTACATGGAATGCGATCTCGCGCGTCGCCGGCCTGGTCCGTATCGTCGTGTTGGGCGGCGCGCTCGGTGCGACGTATCTCGGCAACACGTACCAAAGCGCGAACGTCATCTCGAACGTTCTGTTCGAACTCTTGGCCGCCGGCATGCTGGCGGCGGTTCTTGTACCGGCGATCATCGCTCGTTTCGTTGCGGGACAACGCGAGGACGGGTGCGACCTCGCCGGCGCCGTACTCGGCCGCAGCCTGGTCGTGTTGACCCCTGTCGTACTCGTCGGCGTTCTGGGCGCACCGTGGATTATGCGGCTGCTGGTGTCGGGTGTTTCGGACCGCGCCACCCGCGACGCCCAGGCTCGGCTCGGCGCGTTTCTCTTGATTTTCTTCCTGCCCCAGATCCTGCTTTACGCCGTGGGAGCGGTTTCGACGGCGGTGCTCCATGCTGACAAACGCTTCACCGCGGCCGCGGCCGCGCCCGTCGCCAACAGCGTTGTCGTCATCGCCACCCTTGGGCTGTTCTGGTGGCGCGGCGCACGTGGTCTGGAACTCGGTTGGCAGGATCGCAGCTTGCTCGCGGTGGGCACCACGTTGGGTGTCCTCGCCATGACGATGGTGACCGTTGTTGCCGCCCGCCGTGCGGGCCTGTCGGTGCGCCCGCACCTGCGCGCGCCCGTAGCGCTCGCTCCGCTCCTGCGCGACGGAGCTTGGGCGGCGGCGATGCTCGGCGCGGCGCAGCTCTTCGTGCTCGCGACCGTGTCGTTCAGCAACTCGGTCGAGGGTGGCGTGATCGCGTATCAGATCGCTTTCACGTTCTTCCTCTTGCCGCATGCATTGCTCGCCCATCCGGTGGCGACGGCGTCGTATCCGAAGCTCGCGTCCGATATGCACGCCGGGGATGACGTGGCGTTTCGCGAGGAGACGCGCCATGGGATGCGGTTGTTGGCCTTCGCACTGCTTCCGGTCTCGGCGCTGCTGGTTGCGCTGGCGCCGCTCGGGGTCACGGCGATCAGTTTCGGCGCGCTGGGTGGCGGAGCCGGACCGGATCTGGTTGGCGCGTGTCTCCGCGGGTACGCGTTCGGCTTGGTCGGATACTCGGCGCTGCTCTTCTTGACCCGGGTGTCCTACGCTGCCGGCGATGCGCGGCTGCCCGGTGCAGTCAACGCCGCGTGCGTTGTCGTCGGTATTGCGTTGATGGCCGTGGTCGCCGTGACGAGCGACGGCGCCGCACGGCTCGAGTTGCTTGGCGTTGTGCACTCCGTCACCGTGCTGACCGCGTCCGGCATCATGGCGTGGGTGCTGGTGCGGCGGCACCTGCTTGCGTGGGAGTGGCGGGTGTACCTCACGACCACCGCGTGGTCGGTCGTCGGTGGCGTTCTCGCGTGGGTGGTGGCTGCTCGGATGGCTGAGCCCCAATCGGCGCGCCTAGCCGTGATCGCTGCCTGTGTGGTTGGGGGCGCGTTGGGAGTCGGCGCGTACCTAGGCGGTCAACGCTTGTCGGGAGCGCGACTTTCGTGAAGGTCGTTGCCCTGGTTCCTGCGAAGGACCGGGCGGACTCGATCGCAGCGACGGTGACAGCAACGCGGGCCCTGCGTCACGTCGACAGCGTCCTAGTCGTCGACGACGCGTCGGAGGACTCGACCGCCGACGCCGCGCGTGGCGCGGGCGCCGCCGTGTTGCGCCTGGGCCGTAACCGCGGCAAAGGCGGCGCGCTGCGCGCTGGCGTTGAGGCATCACCGTCGGCGGACGTGTTCTTGCTCGTCGATGCGGATCTCGGTGGAACTGCCGCTTCACTCCAACCGCTGCTGGACGCCGTGGTGGCGGACGAAGCCGACCTCGCCATCGGTGTGCTCCCACCCGCCGCCGGTCGAGGCGGCTTTGGGCTCATCAAGAAGTTCGCGCGGTGGGGGATAGGTCGGGGGTCCGGCTTCTTCCACCGCGAACCGCTTTCCGGCCAGCGCGCCATTCGGGCCAACTTGTTGCGTGCCACCGAGCTCGCGGGACGATTCGGCGTCGAAGTCGCCATGACCATCGACGCCGTGCGCGCCGGTGCCCGCATCGTCGAACTTCCCGTCGAGGTCGAACACCGTCACACCGGGCGTTCTCTCGCCGGGTTTCGGCATCGGGCGGGCCAAGGACGTGACATTGCCCGGGCGCTGTGGCCGCGGCTGGTCGGACGGGGCCAGCGCGTCGCGCTGATGGTCTTGGTCGGGCTGTTGCTACTCGGCGCCATGGCGTTCTCGGGCTCGCGCTGGCAGCCGTCGTCGGTTCCCGTCGCGGGTGACCGCTCCAAAGTGGTGCTGTTCGGCTTCACCCACCTGTCGTTCGACGACGTGTCGCCAACGGGCGACGCGCCGTTTCTGCGGCGGCTGATGCAGCGAGGGATGGTCGGCGCGCTCAACGTCCGCACCTCGTCAGGCTCTCCTTCGACCTACGAGGCCTACACGACGCTCGGAGCGGGCGACCGCGTGAAGGGGTCGAGCCGAGTCGCCGATGCCATCGCGCGCCCGTCCGGTGACGCCAGCATCGTCGTACGCGGCGCGCAAGATGCGGCACGCGTCGCCCGCGGTCGTCACGCGTCGGGCGCACCCGGGGCACTCGGTGATGCGTTGGCCGCCGCCCATCGGACGACGGGGGCGGTTGGCAACGCCGACTTCGCGAACGGGGGCGCCGCGATGACACCTAATCGGGCGGTCGCGGCGTCTGTGATGACGCACACCGGTTCCGTCGGCACCGGCGACATCGGGCCCTCGACCCTCGAGAGCGCCCCCAGCTACCCCTCCGGAGTGCGGGCGTCGACCGCGGGAATCTCGGCGGCCGTGGGCCAGGCCTTGCGCGCCGCCGATGTTGTCGCCGTCGACCCCGGCGATATGGAGCGGGCGGTGCGGGCGCGCCAGCCGTCACCTGGCGACCGCGCCGAGGCGGTGCGGCACACAGACGCCGTGCTGGAAGCCGTGGTACGCACCTTGCCGTCCCGCACGCTGCTCGTGGTCTTGTCGCCTGTGCCGGTGGGAGCGCGCTGGCGGGTGACGCCGCTCGTCGTCGTCGGCGCTCGGTCCACCGCGGGCTACGTCGAATCGACCTCGACCAAGCGCGACGGATACGCGACGTTGGCCGATATCGCCCCGACAGTGCTCGAGGCGCTCGGCGAGCCCGTCGACGCCGCGATGGTCGGCGCGCCGCTGCGGTACCGGACCGCGCCCGTGGATCTCGAGCACTTCAGGCGGCTGGACGGGGAGAGCCGTCTGCGCGAGGAGATCTATCTGCCCGTCACGGTGGCGTACGTGATCGCCGCCATCGTGTTGTACATCGCCGCGCTGGTCGTGTTGAGTCGGAGAGCGGTTGCCATCAGTACGCGGCGCCGTGTCGCCTTCGTGGTTCTGGCCGCGGCCGCGTTCCCGCTCGCCACCTTTGCCTATCGCGCGTTGCCGGGCGCGTTCCGGCTAGGTACCGGCGGTGCGTGGTTGATCGCGCCCCTCAGCTTCGGTCTGGCCGCGCTCGCAGCGCGCGCCGGCCGTTACGCACTCGCGCCCCTGGGCTGGATCTTCGCCGCGACGACCGTGGTGATCATCGGCGACGTGGCTACCGGCAGCCGCCTGCACACGTCGAGCATCCTCGGATACGCGCTACAGAGCTCTGGTCGCTATTACGGACTTCCGAACACCTCCTTCGCCGTCGTCGCCGCCTGCGTGCTGCTCGGTAGCGCACTCCATGTCGCCTTCGCGCCCCGACGCGACGAGGCGCTTCTCTGGACGGGCATCGTTACGTTCGTTGTGGTGGTCGGTATCGGCGGACCCACGCTCGGTGCCGACGTCGGCGGCCTCGTCACACTCACACCGATCGCCGTTATCGCGTTGTGGAAGATGTGGGGACGCCGGATATGGCCCGTCGGTCTCGTGGCGGCCGCGGTCGGGCTCGTGGCCGCCCTGTCGGCGGCCGCGTTGTTCGACAGCGACGATCCTGAATCGCGCACGCACCTCGGAAAGTTCGTGAGCGCGGTCCAGGACAATCACGCCTCGGCGATCGACACGATCGCCCGCAAGCTCGACACGAACCTGGGCCTGCTCACGCAGGCGGTGTGGTCGTGGCTCGTTCCCGTCGCGGCACTGCTGTTGATGTATCTGGTCCTGCGCGACCGTCGCCTTGCGTCGATACTTCCGGTCGGGACGCCGCTGCGGGTCGGCGCGGTCGCGGCGGTCGTGGCGAGCCTCGTGGCGTTCGTAGCGAATGATTCCGGTCCCGTCGTCATCGCCTTGTTCTTGACGATGATCGCGCCCTTCCTTATGTCGCTGGCGTTGACGCGCGAGCCACCTCCGGTGCTTCTCGCAGCTGTAGATACGCCATGACGCCGAGCAACGCCACGACCGCATTCTTGAACAGGATGGGCCCGGAGTCGTTCGTCAGCGCGCCCACCACCCCACCGGCGAGCCCGCCGACGAACACGGCGGTCCATGCTGGCGTCAGTCGGCCGTCCAACAACCAGACGCGGTTGCGGAAGGCGAACACGACCGCCAGCGTGCCCACGATGACGGAGTTCCGGCCGTTCGGGCTGGCGAAGATGTCCGCCGACAGCTCGTAACGCCGCGCCACCAACTCGAACAGATCAGTCAGGCCACGGCTGCGACTGACGTTGCGTGTGAGGTGTCCGCCGCCCCCACCGACGAAGTCGAGAGCGAGGAGCCCGAGGATGGCGACTACCGGCACCGCTGCGGCAATCAGAACAGCGCGTCGCGTAATCCCTTTCGGCAGCAGCATGAGTACCGCGGCGGTGAAGGCTGCGCCGACGGTGAGCACGCCGCCAACGTCGGCGCCGAGGCGCCCCCAGCCGATGACGACCGCCAGCCCGATTCCGGCCACGGCGAAGATCGTGCACAGGCGACGTGACTTTGGCGCCTGGGAATAGGCGGCGGCGAGTCCCGCGAGCAGGAGGACGGGAAGGATCGGCTCGAGCTCGTTGCTGACCCCGTAGAAACGCCCACCGGATATGACGCTGGGCCCGAGAGCCGATCGGCTCAACAGGCCCGTCTGACCGGCGAGGTCGATGGTGAACGCGAGCACGGCGGCGACCGCCGGCGCGATTGGCCCGCGCGGCCAGCGCAGGAGCCGATCGGTCGTAAGCGCGGCGACGATGCTGCTCACGGCGATCACGGCGCGCTCGGTCGCGGCCGCGCTCGGGGCGACGATCGCCGTTAGCAGCACCATCGTCGGCCACCACATCGCCGCTAGCCCGGCGATGCGCACCGCAGGCCAGATGACGCGCGGGCCTTTGACCACCCCGGCGACGAGAGCGAGGAAAGCCATGAGCGTGACGATCTCGGAAAGTGACCCGGCCTGACGCCCAGAGCGCGCGCTCGACCAGCGACGGCGCAGCGCGTCGAGATGGTCGACAGACGACTTGCCGTGCAGCGTGATCGTTTGTCCTCGGGACTCCGGTGGGAGTTCGATGCCGAGGTGGTCGAGCGCCGTCGGCATGATGTCGATCGATACCGACAAGCCTTCGAGACGTGTCGTCGCCGATGCGGGTGTGGCCGGACGGTCGGCGCTCATGGCCAGCGCTGGCAGGCGGATGTACAGCGCCGGTGTGTGCACGAAGGTCTGCTTCAACGGCGTCGGTGGAACGTGCGCGACGATCAGCAAGTCGTCGGGCGAGCGTTGTTGCGCGAGTGTCGCGACGACCCGTCGGCCGCTGGCGGCCGCTGGCGCGGCAACCACCACCAACTGACGGTGGCGCGCCGCGTCGAGTGCGCGCGCCGCGAGTGTCGACGCCGGACCGGTCGACAACTCGGCGATGTGGCCGGTCTCGTCCGCGGCGAGGACCCCGGTCTCCGGCGCAGCCGAGTTCGGCGTCGTCACGAACGCCGCACCGCCCGGGATAGATCCCGCGAGCAGCCCAGGGCGCAGGGTGACGGACGCGGCGTGCGCCCGCCGCCGCGCCTCGGCCCAGCCGGTGACAGCGGCGCCGTCTCCGGACTGCGGGACGCTCAACAAGGGTGCCTCGGTCGGGTCGTACAGCGAAGAGGGTTGGCGCGTGCCTTGCGACATGTCGAGCAAGACTTGGGCGCGCTCATACGAGCCGGTGGCGGACGAGTACAACCCCGTGGCCAACGAAGGGACCGTCGCCAAGTACTCGAGGATGCGATCGCGCGGCGGTTCGCCTTCGCCCGTGTGAGCAAGGTTGGCGTCCGGTCGGTCCGGCAAGATCACGATGATGACGGCGCGGCCCGCCGGAGCGACGGCCGCCGACGCGGCGTCTGGCCGAACCAGGAGGAGCGTCGTCGCAAGGACCGCTAGGCACGCCAGCGCGCGAATTGTCGTAGAGGGGCCCCGGCGCAAGGATTCGGACTGTACTGCCGCAACAGCTTGGATCCCGGTACGACAAACCGCCGCTGGTACGGTCCCGCGTTATCGGAATACTCGCTTTCTGGTTCGCTGGTGGGGCCGCCGCGTCGGCGCTGGTGTGGCTGTTGCTGCGCGACGCGTGGTCGGCGCCTGCATTCGCACGCACGAACTACCGCGGCGCTTCCGTGCCCACGGCGGCGGGCGTCGCGCTCGTCGTCGCTGCGGTCGCCGCCGGTGCTGCGGTTCGAGTAGTCGAGCCCGGTCGCGCGGATGCTGACATGCTGGCAACGCTCGTGGCCGTCGTGGGATTCGGCTTGCTCGGCGCGGTGGACGATCTCGCCGGCGACGTCGAGCGCAAGGGATTCCGGGGCCACCTCGAAGCGCTGTTGCACGGCCGCCTGACGACGGGCGGTCTGAAGCTAGTCGGCGGACTGGCCGTATCTGCCCTCGCGGTCTCGTGCGTGACGAACGACGTCGGCGTGCTCGACGTGGTGATCGTCGCGGGCGCGGCCAACCTGGGCAACCTGTTCGATCGCGCGCCGGGTCGTGTCATCAAGGTCAGCGTCCTAGCGCTCGCGGTACTGGTGGCGCTCACGCGGGAGCATCTTGACGGAGCCGCTCTGGTCGTCGGCGCCGGCGTGGGTCTGTTGGCGTTTGACCTGCGCGAGCGACTGATGCTCGGCGACACGGGTGCGAATGTCCTCGGCGCGGCACTGGGCGTCGCCGTGGTGACCCAGGACCCGTCGACCGTCGCGACCGCCGCCGTCGCCGCCGTTCTGGTCGCGCTGAACCTGGTGAGCGAACGCGTTTCGTTCAGCCGGGTGATCGCGGCGACGCCTCCGCTGCGTTGGGTCGACGGGATGGGACGGTCGCGTACGCCGTGAGGTTTCTTCGTGCGGTCGTGGTTGCGCTGGTGGTCCTGGTCCTCTTCGCGTGGGGCTTCGCCAAGCTGACCGACAACGACGCCACGACCGTCGTGACGCCGCGACTCGACAGCGGCATTTCCGGACTGAGCATCACCACCTCAACCAAGGTGCGCCTGTCGCCCGACGGCGCTCGGCTGGCGATTGTCGAAGCGGGCGCCGTGGTCGTGGTCGGCCTGCACGACGCCAAGATCGTCACTCGCGCCGGCAACAACGTCGTCGACGCGGCGTGGATGCCCGACAGCAAGCGCGTGCTGTTCACCGAAGGCCCGATCCCGACGGGGCAGGTGACCGTCATCGACCTCAAGGGCGCGCTCAACGGCGTGGCCAACCTGACACCCTCGATTGGCTTCGGCAACGGTGAGGGCGTCGCCGTGGACTCACACGGTACGCGCGCCGCGGTCATCTCGGTCACCCGCGACGCCATCGGTGGGCGCGAGCATCGCGACGTCGCGATTATCGAGTTGCAGACGGGTGTGGTGCGCGTGTTCCCGACGCCCGCGCGCGACGAATCAACGCCGCTGTTCGTCGACGACGACCTGCTGGCGGTGGCGTCGACGGGCGGTTCCGGTCCGGCCAGGCTCGACTTCGTCGACGTCGCCACGGGCGAGGTGCGCGCTGGCCCGCCGATCAGCGCCGGACCCTTCGTTCGCACGATCAGATCTGAGGCGGTCGTCGCCCGCTCCGGAGCGGAGGGCGTCACCGAGCTGCTGGCGGTTGATTCCGAGACCGGCGAGCAGCGCGACCTTCATGTCATCGAGCCAGCCAGAAACGTGGTCGCGGTGGACATTCAGCTGACTCGGGCCATCGTGCGGGTGGCCGATTCGGGTGGTGAGTCCCACCTGGAGATCGAACCGTTCGCGTAGCTGGAGCAATGTAGCGATACGATGGCCTCCCGTGGCGAAGCACATCTTTGTGACGGGCGGCGTATCGAGTTCGCTAGGCAAGGGCCTCACGGCCGCCTCGCTCGGTCGACTCCTCAAGGCTCGGGGTCTTCGGGTGACGATGCAGAAGCTCGACCCGTACCTCAACGTCGATCCGGGAACCATGAATCCCAACGAGCACGGCGAGGTGTTCGTAACCGACGACGGAGGCGAGACCGACCTCGACCTCGGGCATTACGAGCGCTTCATCGACGAGTCGCTGCAGCAGAGCTCGAACGCCACAACCGGCTCGATCTACTCCTCGGTGATCGCCAACGAACGCCGCGGCGACGTTCCTCGGCAAGACGGTGCAGGTCATCCCGCACATCACCGACGAGATCAAGAACCGCATCCGCCGGCTCGCCACCGACGACGTCGACGTCGTGATCACCGAGGTCGGTGGCACCGTCGGCGACATCGAGATCCTGCCGTTCCTCGAAGCGATCCGTCAGTTCCGCAAGGACGTCGGTCGCGACAACGTGCTGTATCTGCACTGCACGCTCGTGGTGTACCTCGACACGTCGGGCGAACAGAAGACCAAGCCCACGCAGCATTCGGTCACCGAGTTGCGCAGCCGCGGCATCCAGCCCGATGTGATCGTGCTGCGGAGCGACCGCCCGGTGTCGGGCGGCTTGAAGCAGAAGATCTCGAACCTGTGCGACGTGCCGATCGAAGCAGTGGCGAGCGCGATCGACGCCGATTCGCTGTACAAGATTCCGCTGGCGCTTCACGAGGAGGGCCTCGACGACTACGTGTGCCGCTTGCTGCGTTTCGAGACCCCGCTGCCTGATCTCCGCAGCTGGAACGCGCTGGTCGGACGAGTTGAGAACGCCACGACGCCGGTGCGCGTCGGCCTGATCGCCAAGTACTCGCTGCCCGACGCCTATCTCTCCGTCGTCGAGTCCCTGCGTCACGCGGGTTATGCCCACGGCGCCAAGGTGGAGATCGACTGGATCCAGGCCGAGGAGGTCTCGGGCCTTCTCGCCGAAGAGCGCCTGATCGGCCTCGACGGCATCGTGATCCCCGGCGGGTTCGACGAGCGCGGACTCGAAGGCAAGATCACCGCCGCCAACGTCGCCCGCGAGAACGACATCCCGTGCCTCGGGCTGTGCCTGGGTTTGCAGATGATGGTCGTGGAGTACGCGCGCAACGTTTGCGGGATGACGGGCGCACATTCGCACGAGGTCGACAAGGCGACGTCGTATCCCGTCATCGCCATGATGGACGAGCAACTCGACGTGGTCGACAAGGGCGGCACCATGCGACTCGGCGCTTACCCGGCGCGGCTGCTCCAGGACTCGCAGGTGGCCAAGCTCTACGGCGAGACCGTCGTGTACGAACGCCATCGCCACCGCTACGAGGTGAACCCGCGCTTCCGCAGCCGCATCGAGGAGAACGGCCTCATCTGCTCGGGTGAGTCGCCCGACGGACGCCTGGTTGAGTTCATCGAGTTGCCGACGCATCCGTTCTGGGTGGGGACCCAGGCCCATCCCGAATTCAAGAGCCGTCCCGACCGGCCGCACCCCTTGTTCCGCGGTCTGGTTGGCGCCGCGCTCGAACGCGCCAACGCGCGCACGCCGCGTCTGCTCGAACTTGACCCGATTCCGCAAGCTCTCTGAACGCGAGCTGCATCGCGGCGCGCTGATCTCGCTCGGCGAGGGCACTTTCGTCGGTCCTGACGGCTCCACGTTCGAGCGCGACCTCGTGCATCACCCGGGGGCGGTCTCAGTGGTGCCCTACGAAGCGGACGGTACGGTGCTGCTCGTGCGCCAGTACCGCGCGGCGATCGACCGCCACCTGCTGGAGATCCCCGCCGGCAAGCGCGACATCGCCGATGAGCCACCCGAGCTGACGGCGCACCGCGAGCTCGCCGAGGAAGTCGGCCGACGCGCCGGGCGCATGGAACTGCTGACGACGTTCTTCAACTCGCCCGGGTTCTGCGACGAGTACTCGTACTCCTACCTGGCGCGGGATCTCACTGAAGTGCCGATCGAGGCCCACTCGGTAGAGGAGGCGGCGATGACCATCGAGCGGGTGGCGTTGGACGACGCGCTGGCAATGATCGACCGCGGTGACATCGTCGACGCCAAGACGATCATCGCCTTGCTGCTCACGAAGGAGCGCCTGATGCTCGGGAGCGGCACGTGATCGTCGGCGTCCCGCGGAGATAAAAACCGAAGAGCATCGCGTGGCGATGACGCCCGACGGGGTGGTCGAGCTCGTGGGCGACGGCCAGACCGTTGTGGTCGAGACAGGGGCGGGGGAGGGTTCGTCGATCCACGACGACGACTACACGTCGGCCGGAGCCCGTCTCGTGGACGCCGCCGAGGCGTGGGGCGCCGACATGGTGGTGAAGGTGAAGGAGCCGCAAGAAGCCGAGTTCGGTTTCTTGCGCGCCGACCAAATCCTGTTCACCTACCTCCATCTGGCCGCCTATCCGAAAGTGGCCGAGGCGCTGCTGGCCGCAGGAACAACCGGCGTCGCCTACGAGACTGTGCAGCTGGCCAATCGTTCGCTGCCGTTGCTCGCGCCGATGAGCGAGGTCGCGGGGCGCATGGCGACCCAAGTCGGGGCCCACTTCCTCGAACGGGCCCATGGTGGCCGCGGCGTGCTGCTCGGCGGGGCGCCGGGTGTGCGGCCGGCGCGCGTCGTCGTGATCGGCGCCGGCAACGTCGGCTGGAACGCGGCGTGGATCGCCCAAGGCATGGAAGCGGAGGTGCTCCTGCTCGACAGAGACCTCGACCGCCTCCGCTGGGTCGACCAGATCCACCAGGGCCGCATCATGACTCTGGCCTCCAACCGTGCCTCCGTCGAGCGCGCGGTCGCCGAGGCCGACCTCGTCATCGGGGCGGTGCTGGTGGCCGGCGGCCGTGCCCCGCAGGTCGTGACCGAGCCGATGGTGCGCGCCATGAAGAAGGGCGCGGTGATCGTGGACGTCGCGGTTGACCAAGGCGGCTGCATCGCCACGACGCATGAGACCACCCACGACGACCCGGTCTACGAGGTCGGCGGGGTCCTGCATTACGCCGTGGGCAACATGCCCGGTGCCGTGCCGCACACCTCGACGTACGCGCTGACCAACGCCACGCTGCCGTATGTCGTCGCGCTGGCCAACGACGGCGTCCGTGCCGCGATGACCGCTCACCCCGAGTTGACCGGCGGGGTGACCACCGTCGCCGGTGCAATCACGCAACTGGCAGTCGCCGAAGCACTGATGAAGCCGTTCGTCGAGCCCGCGTCAGCGCTTGGCTGAGCGTCCCCGCAACTGGACCGCCGAGTTCGCCGACTGGCTGACGGCGCAAGGTCGAGCGCCGAACACCGTGGCCGCCTATCGCCGCGACATCGCCGCGTACGAACGTTGGTGCTCGGGACCGAGCGGCGACGTGCAATCGCCGCTGGCCGCGTACGTCGATCACCTGCGCGGCGACGCGGCGACCGACCTCGGCGGCGCGCGCCGTGGTCGCCCTGCGCATCTTTCACCGCTGGCGCGACGAAGCCGTCGGCACCTCGACGCCGGTGCCCGAACTCGTCGGTCGGCCGCTGCCAGCCCCGCCGGTCGACGCGACGGGCCTGACCGAAGAGGCGATCGACCGGCTGTGCGCGGCGACCGTCGGCGAGTCGGCTGAGCGCCGGCGCGACGCCGTGGCTGTCACGCTGCTGTACTTCGCCGGCCTCAAGGCCGGTGAAGCGATCTCGCTTGACGTCGCCGACATCGGGAGCGACCGGGCGGTGATCACGGTTGACCGCGACGGGCCTCACGAGCGGCTGCTCCCGGTCGTACCGGCGCTGCATGACGCCCTCGAACGCTGGCTTGACCACAAGGGAAGGGCCCGCCTGCGCCCGTCGACCGGGGCCGTCCTGGTCAATCGCCGCGGTCAGCGCCTCACCCGGCAGGGGTTATGGCTGCTGACGGGCGCGGTCGGCAAGCGGGCTGGGCTGACGGACACGTTGTCACCCAACGACCTGCGCAAGGCGTGCGCCGGGCATCTAGCCATGCGCGCGGTGGATCCGGGCGCCGTCAACGCCTTTTTGGGCTATTCGCGAGGTCAGGTGCCAACTTTGTCAATCCTGAACCGGGCGGGCTGGGGGAGTTGTAACGTGAACGCATGAGCGAGGTCACGGCAGGTTCCAAGGGCTCTGTCGCGGCACGCGCCCTGCTTGAAGCGGAGCGCGACGCGTTGCGAGCTGAACTGGCCGACTTGGGCGGTCAGGATTACGACAACAATTTCGCCGATACCAGCCAGGTAACGGCAGAACGCGGCGAGGCCGAGGCGCTGTCGAGTTCACTACGCGAAACGCTCGAGGAAGTCGAGCGGGCGCTGGTCAAGCTCGAGGACGGCACTTACGGCATCTGCGAAGTGTGCGGGGAAGCGATCGCCCCCGCCCGCCTCGAGGCAATGCCGGCGGCGCGGTACTGCATCACCCACGCCTCCACTCGTCGATAGTGACTGACGCGGCGGAAGGACCGCCGCCCCCGGTAGCGACTCCAGCGCCAGCGCCGCCCGAGCGTCCGCGCGAGCGAATGATCGTGTTCGCCCTCCTGGCCGGCGTGGCAATTCTCGCCCTCAGCAAAGGCTCGATCGACCGAGACACGATCATTGTGATCGCGGTCATCGTCCCGTCGATCATCCTGCACGAGATCTCCCACGGCGCCGTGGCCAACGTCTTCGGTGACGACACCGCCAAGCGCGCCGGACGGCTCACGCTCAATCCGCTGGCCCACGTCGACCCGTTCGGCACCGTCATCATGCCGGCGATGCTGGCGCTCTCGGGTCTGCCGGCGTTCGGATACGCGAAACCTGTGCCCGTCAACCTGTCGCGACTGCGTCACCCGCGCAACAACGGGCTGCTGGTCAGCCTCGCCGGGCCGGGGACCAATTACGCGCTGGCCCTCATTGCCGCCGCGCTGTTTCGTCTCCTGACGCCGTACTCGGTTGATGCCTTCGGTGCGGTCGAGCTTCCGACCTTCGGGCTGGTGCTGCTGTACCTCGGCGTGCTCAACGTGTTCCTGGGAACGTTCAATCTGCTGCCCATCCCGCCGCTGGACGGTTCGGCCTTCTTGGAGCGGCTGCTCCCGCAAGCGTGGTGGCCGGGCTATCTCCGCTTCCGTCGCTACTCGATGCTGCTGCTGTTCGCCGTGGTGTTCTGGTTCAGCGGTGCCCTCGACGTGATCTACGACCCAGTCTTCGATCTCTGGGCCCGCCTCGCCGGCCTGCCATGACCAACGCGCGTCACCTCGTATCGCGCTTCTTCAGTTCGTTGTGGCCGGGCGGCCCGACGGTGGCCGACGACGCGTGGGCGACGCACTACCTCAACTCCGGCGAGGTGTTGCTGTGGCGCCGGATGCCCGGCTTCGACCGCCGGCACGCGATCGGAGTGGCCCGACGCGTGTGCATCGCGCTCGGCCCCGACGCGACGCGCCCTGTGGTGGCGGCGGCGCTGCTGCACGACGTCGGCAAGATCGAGAGCGGCTTCGGCGTGTGGCGTCGCGTCTTCGCCACCTTGTGGACGGCGGTGCGCAGCCGCGCGCGTGTGGCCGGACGGACAGCGGTGTACGTCGACCATCCGAACCGTGGCGTGGCGTTGTTGCGGGAAGCGCACTCCGACGACCTCACCGTCGCGTGGGCGGCCGAACACCATCTACCGCGTCAGCAGTGGACGCTGCCGCCGGAGCTGGCCGAAGCGCTCAAGAACGCCGACGACGACTAATTCTCCAAATCTGTGATGAATCGATCGGCTATGTCGACCGATTCATCACAGGTTCGCGTTGGTAGCGGCGTCGAAGAGTTCGCGGGCGGTGACGTAGTCGGGCTTGCCGACGGCGCTGCGCGGGGTGGCGGCGACGGCGACGAGTTGCCGCGGCAGCTTGTAGCTGGAGAGATGGGCGCGGGCGGCGGCGATGACGTCGTCGGGGTCAGGAGTGGTGCCGTCACGGGGTGAGTACACGCCGACGACTCGCTGCCCGAAGCGCTCGTCGGGGATGCCGAAGATCAAGCAGTCGTCGACATCGTCGTGGCGCTTGACGATCTCTTCGACTTCCTCGGGGAAGACCTTCTCGCCGCCGGTGTTGATGCACTGCGAACCCCGACCGAGCAGTTGCAGGCTGCCGTCGGCTTCGACCGTGGCCCAGTCACCCGGGAACGAGTACACGACGCCATCGACCGTGCGAATCGTGGCCGCCGATTTGGCGGAGTCTTTGTAGTAGCCGTCGAAGATACCGACGCTCACGCCGACGATGCCCGACACGCCGGAACCGGCCGCCACGGCTTGATCATTCTCGTCGAAGACCACCACGCCGGGATTGGGTAGGAACGAACCGGTCGGAGCGATGGCGTTCGCCGTCGAGATGGAAATCCCCATTGCCGCCTCGGTTGACGCGATGTAGTCAAAGATCGTGATCTGTGGGATGTGACGGAGCAGGCCTTCCTTCATCTCGGTCGAGAACATGGCGCCGGCGGAGGTGAGGAACCGCAGCGCTTCGAGATCTGTGCGTGGCCTGGCGTCGAGGGCGGCGAGCATCGGACGTGCGAAGGGATCACCCACGACGGCGATCGTGGTGATCGACTCCCGCGCCGCGAGATCCCACAGTTCGTCGGGGTCGAAGCGGCGGTTCTCCAGCAGGGCCACCTTGCCGCCGAACAAGAGCGTGATGAGCGCGCCGAGGGTCATGCCGGTGCCGTGCATCAGCGGGCACGCGGGGATGGAGCCGAGATCCATGGAGCCGGCGAGGGTCTTCGTGATGGCGATCACTGCATCGAGCGTTTCGGCGGGCGCATGGCCGAGGACGGGCGGGACCGTCACGGCGAGGCTGTGCACGCCGGGGCCGACTTTGCCGAGGACGCCCTTGGGCATGCCGGTCGTGCCGCCAGTGAAGAACATGGTGCGGTCGTCGGCGGGACGGTTGATGCGGGGTGCGGGGTCGACTCCGGCGAGCGCCTTCTCGTACGCGAGCGCGCCCGGAACGACCGAGAGGTCACCGCCGTCGTCGACCGCCAGGACCAGCTTGAGCTTGGGGAGCTGGTCGACGATCGGCGCGACGCGGTCGGCGAGGCTGGTGTGGAAGACCAACGCCTCGGCGTCGGCGTTCTCGAGCACGTACTGCACTTCTTCCGCCAGGTAACGGAAGTTGACGTTGATCGGCACGGCGCGCACCTTGTAGGCACCGATCCACACCTCGAGAAACTCAGGGCAGTTGTAGAGGTAGGCGGCGACCGGCGCGTCGACAGCTACGCCGGCCTCGGACAGCGCGGCGGCGAAGCGCGCCGCGCGGTCGTCGAACTCCGACCACGTCACGCGGCGGTCGCCTTGGACGACCGCCAGGCGATCTCCCACGACGTCGGCGACTGCTTCCAGCGCCGTCGCCCAGTGCCACTCCGGTTCGGCGCTCATAGAACCGAACTATGTCAGCAAGCCCACGGCCTCCGCGGCAGCTTTGTAGGTGACCGACGCGACGGCGCGGGCCTGGTCGGCGCCGTCGACCAAGACTTTGGTGATGTAACCCGGGTCCTTGACAAGTTCGTCGAAGCGCTGGCGCGTAGGGCGAACCATCTCGACCAGCGCGGCGGCGGTGTCGTCTTTGAGCTTGCCGTAGGAGTCGTACTGACCGGCGAGATCCTTGGGCGAGGTGCCGGTGGCGACCGACAGCAGCTCGAGCAGGTTGGCCACGCCGGGCTTGACCGCGGGGTCGTAACGCACCTCGGTCTCGTTGTCGGTGACGGCGCGCTTGATCTTCTTCGTCACGACCTCGGGCGGTTCCATCAAGAGCACCTTGCCTTGCGGCGAGCTGCGCGACTTGCTCATCTTCATCGTCGGATCCTGGAGGTCCATGACCCGGGCGCCGACGTGCGGGATGGCGGCGTCGGGGGTGACGAAGGTGTCGCCGAAGCGCGCGTTGAAGCGCTCGGCGAGGTCGCGCGCCAGCTCGAGGTGCTGGCGCTGGTCGTCGCCCACCGGCACGCGGTCGGCGCTGTACAGCAAGATGTCCGACGCCATCAGGACCGGGTAGGTGAAAAGTCCGACCCGGGCCGAGCCTTCGCCGCCGGAGGCGGTCTTCTCCTTGAACTGGGTCATGCGCCGCAGCTCACCGATGCTGGCGACGCACTCCAGGAGCCACGACAGTTGCGTGTGCTCGGGCACCTGGCTCTGTAGGAAGATCGGAGCGATCTCCGGGTCGACCCCGGCGGCCAGCAACACCGCGGCGGCGTCGAGGCTCGACGCTCGCAGCTCGGCTGGCACGTGGTCACCGCCGGTGAGGGCGTGGAGATCGACCACGCAGAAGAAGCTCTCGTGTTCGTGCTGGTCAGCGGCCCAGTGCCGGATCGCGCCGATGTAGTTGCCTACATGCACTTCTCCGGTGGGCTGAATGCCCGACAGCACCCTGGTCATGGGTCCTAAATCTAAGGGACGCCCACCACTAACCTCGGGTTGTGGCCTATGACGTCGTGACGCCTGTGTACAGCGGGCCGTTCGACCTCCTGCTCCATCTGATCACCAAGGACGAAGTCGAGTTGTGGGACGTGCAGCTCTCCGGCATCGTCGACGCCTTCGTGGCCGAGCTCGAACAGATGCAGGGCCTCGACCTGGACGTCGCCACCGAGTTCCTGCTGACCGCCGCCGTACTGGTCGAGCTGAAGACGCGGCGGCTGCTCCCGGGTCGCAACGACATCGACCTCGACGAAGAACTGGCGTTGTGGGAAGAGCGCGACCTGCTGATCGCCCGCCTCCTCGAGTGCAAGACGTTCAAGGACGCCGCGCAGGCCATCGAGCGCCTCGGCGACCGCGCCGGCCTCGCCCTCCCGCGCACGGCAGGCATCGAGGAGGCGTTCCTCGGCCTCGCCCCCGACCTGCTCGAAGGTGTCACGCCCGCCCAGCTCGCCGCCGCGTTCGGTCGCGCCGTCGAGCCCAAGCCGATCCCGCATGTGACCATGGACCACGTTGCGCCGATCCGCATCAGCGTGGCCGACTCCGTCGCCGAGCTCGTGACCCGGTTGCCTCGGCTCGGGCCGACCACGTTCCGTCAGCTGGCCTCCGGCAAGCCGACGCGCCTCGACGTCATCGTGACGTTCCTGGCGATTCTGGAGCTGTACAAGCAGGGCCTCGTCGACATCGACCAGCAAGAACGTTTCGCGACCCTGTCGGTCGTGTGGATCGGCGGCGACGATCCCGACGCCGTCGCCGACCTGCTCGTGGAGGATTACCAAGGATGACGGTCAGTACCGAAACGCGGCGCGCGTTCGAGGCGCTGCTGATGGTGGCCGACGAGCCGATACCGGTCGGACTGTGCGCGCAGCTATTGGAGATAAGTCAGGCCGACGTCGACGCCATGGCCGAGACGCTGATGGCCGAGTACGACGCCGCGGACCGCGGCTTCGTGCTGCGGCGCGTCGCCGGTGGCTACCGCTTCTACAGCCATCCCGACATGGCGCAGTACGTGGAGCGCTTCGTCCTCGAAGGACAATCGGCGCGGCTCTCGAACGCCGCGCTCGAGACGCTCGCCATCGTGGCCTACAAGCAGCCGGTGTCGCGGGGGCAGGTGGCAGAGATCCGCGGCGTCAACGTCGACTCGACGCTGCGGACGTTGGTGATCCGCGGTTACGTCGGCGAGATCGGACGCGACCCCGGTCCGGGGCAGGCCGTGCTCTACGGGACCACGCCGATGTTCTTGGAGAAGCTCGGCCTGGACGCGCTCGCTGACCTGCCGGCGCTGGCGGACTTCGTGCCTGGGCCCGAGGTGATGGCCGGGCTGGAATCGTCGTTGCAGGCCCGCCCCTCGGAGTGACCGACGCGAGCCAGAGTGACGGCGAGCGGTTGCAGAAGACGCTGGCGCGCCTGGGCTTCGGTAGCCGGCGCGTGTGCGAGAACCTGATCGACGACGGTCGGGTCACCGTCAACGGCGAGGTCGCGGTGCTCGGGCGTCGCATCGACGTCGAACACGACTCCCTTGCGGTCGACGGCGTGCCCGTCGGCATCCGCCCCGGCCTCGTGTACTACCTGCTCCACAAGCCGGCGGGAGTCGTGACCACCGCCACCGATACGCACGGTCGTGACACGGTCGTGGATCTGGTGCCGACAGAGCCGCGCGTGTTTCCCGTCGGGCGCCTCGACATGGATACCGAGGGCCTGTTGCTGTTGACCAACGACGGCGAGCTGGCGCACCGGTTGACGCATCCCTCCTTTGGTGTCGACAAGGAATACCTCGCCCACGTCGAAGGAACGCCCAACGCCGCTGCCGTGACCCGGCTGCGCAAAGGAGTCGAGCTCGAGGACGGGATCACCGCGCCGGCGAAAGTGGCCACTCTCGATGGCTCGTTGTTGCGCATCGTGATCCACGAAGGTCGCAATCGGCAGGTGCGGCGTATGTGCGAAGCCGTCGGTCATCCGGTCATCCGCCTTGTGCGGACGCGCATCGGCCCGTTGACCGACACCGTGCTCAAGGCGGGGGAGTGGAGGGCGCTGGAACCGGAGGAAGTCCGCGCGCTCTCCAAAGCTGCGGGCACGGCCACGCCCATCTCGTAGCCTTTCCGGGTGGCGCGGCGAGCATCGATTGTTGGGACCGGATTAATCGGTGCGTCGGTCGCGCTCGCACTGCGCGAGCGCGGATGGACGGTCAGCGGCGTCGACCACGACTCGGACCGTGCTGCCGACGCGCTCGCCGCGGGTGTCATCGACGCCGTCGGGCTCGACGCCGAGGCGGAACTTGTCGTGGTCGCGGTGCCGGTGTCATCGCTAGCGAGCGCCGTGAACGGCGCGCTCGCCGCGTGTCCGCACGCCACGGTCACCGATGTTGGGTCCGTGAAGGCGCCCATCGCCGCCGCGGTGCGCGACGCGCGCTTCGTCGGCGGGCATCCGATGGCGGGCTCGGAGCAGGACGGGCTCAAGGGCGCCGACTCCAATCTGTTCAACGGCGCCACGTGGGTTCTCACGCCAACCGACGGCACCGATCCGGAGCGCTACGCGCAGCTGCGTACGACGATCGGCAGCATCGGCGCCGACGTAGTCGAGTTGCGCCCTGAGCGCCATGACGCACTGGTAGCGCTGGTGTCGCACGTGCCGCATCTGACGGCGGCGACGCTGATGGGCATCGCCGCGTCATCGGCGGAGGAGCACGCCACGCTGCTCCGGCTCGCCGCTGGCGGTTTTCGCGACATGACCCGCATCGCCGCCGGCCACCCTGGCATCTGGCCCGACATCTGCGCCGAGAACCGCGATGCCATTCTCGACGGCCTCGACGCGTTGACGACCGCGCTCGCGCAGGTGCGGGCGAACGTGGCCGACGGCGATCGCGCCGGACTCCTCGGTCGGCTCGAAGTCGCCCGAGCGGCGCGGATCAATCTTCCGGCGCGCATCGCCGCGGCCGACGCGCTCGTCGAAGTGCGGATCCCGGTGCCTGACCGTCCGGGGGTGCTGGCCGAGGTCACGACGCTCGCCGGTGAACTCGACGTCAACATCGTCGACCTCGAGATCGCCCATTCGGCCGAAGGCGATCGCGGCGTGCTCATCGTCACCATCGATGCTCTGGCGTCGGATCGGGTATGCGAAGCGCTGACGGCCCGCGGCTACAAGCCTGCCGCCATCCCCGTCGCCCTATGACGCCTCGCCCGATTACGCCCGCTGCCGGTCCGATCCTGGGCTCGGCCGTCGTCCCCGGGTCGAAGAGCATCACCAACCGCGCCCTCCTGCTCGCCGCGCTGGCCGATGGCCGCTCCACTCTGACCGGTGCGCTGGTGGCTGACGACACCGACGCCATGATCGAGGCGGTGCGCGCTCTCGGGGCCGAGGTCGTGCCGTCGCCCGACGGCACCGAGCTGGTGGTGGAGGGAACCGCGGGACGGCTGCCGACATCGGCGATCGCGCTCTACGCCGGCCAGGCGGCGACCGTCGGACGGTTCGTGAGCGCCGTGGCCGCCGCATCAACGGTTGCTGTCACGATCGACGCCGACCCCCAATTGCGAGCGCGGCCGATCAAGCCGCTGTTCGACGCGCTGAGTGCGTTGGGCGCGCAAGTCCGCAGCACCAACGGGTACCTACCGGCGACGATCTTCGGCCCGGCGCACGGCGGCTCGGTGACCGTGCCCGCGGGCATCTCCAGCCAGTTTCTGTCGGCGTTGCTCATCGCCGGGCCGCTGTTCCCCAAGGGCGTGCAGGTGCATCTCGACGGCGACCAGGTTTCTGCGGGCTACGTGGCCATGACGTCTGAGGTGATGGCCGCCTTCGGGATCCGGCCGGCGATCTACCCGGCCACGGTCGCAGTGGGGGTCGGCAATTACACCGCCGCCACCTACGCCATCGAGCCCGACGCCAGCGCGGCCTCCTACTTCTTCGCCGCCGCGGCAGTTACGGGTGGCGACGTGCGGGTTGGGGGCATCGGATCGCGCAGCCTGCAGGGCGACATCCGCTTCGCGGCGATCCTCGCCGAAATGGGAGCGAAGGTCGACCTCGACTTCTACGAAACGCAAGTGACCGGTGGCGAGTTGCGCGGCGTCGACGTCGACCTCTCCGATTGCTCCGACACGCTGCCGACGCTGGCGGTGGTGGCGGCGTGCGCCACGACTCCGACCACGATCCGCGGCGTTGGCTTTGTGCGGCGCAAAGAGACCGACCGCATCGCCGTCACGGCGCGCGAGCTACGCAAGTGCGGTATCACCGTCGACGAGTTCGACGACGGACTGACGATTCACCCAGGTCCGCGTACCAGCGCCGTCATCGACCCGACGGCGACCACCGCATGGCCATGGCGTTCTCGATCCTCGGTCTCGTGACGCCCGGCATGGCCATCGGCAACCCCGAATGCGTGTCCAAGACGTTTCCGGGTTTCTGGGAAGCGCTGGATAGGTTGCTCCGATGATGGTGATCGCGATCGATGGGCCCGCGGGGAGTGGCAAGTCGACCGTGGCGCGCGCCGTCGCCGCGCGCCTCGGGCTGGAGCATCTCGATACCGGGGCCATGTACCGATCGGTCGCCTGGGCGGCGATGCAGGCGGGCGTTGACACGGCCGACCTGGAGGCGGTGGCCGGGCTGGCGCGCACAACGATGATCGAGTTCAGCCCGGAAGGCGTGCGGGTGAATGGTCTCGACGCCACCGACGCCATCCGCACGGAAGAAGTCACCAAGGCCGTCACATCGGTCGCCTCGAATCCCGACGTACGCGTCGGGATGGTGGAGCGTCAGCGCGCCTGGATAACCGAGCACAACGGCGGCGTGCTCGAAGGACGCGACATCGGGACGGTCGTGTGCCCGGACGCTGCGGTGAAGGTGTACCTCATCGCCGATCCTGAGGTGCGGGCGCAGCGCCGCGCCGCCGAGCATAACGAGGCGGTCGCGCACGACATGCAGCGGCGCGACACCGCCGATTCCCAGCGCGCGGTGTCGCCGCTGATGCGCGCCGACGACGCCGTGGAGATCGACACGACGCACCTGTCGATCGAAGACGTCGTCGACGCCGTCCTCGGGTTGGTCCCGGCGTGACGTACGTCGATCCGGGCATCGCCCGCCGCACGCGGACCCAACGCATCGTCTACTCGTTCGTGCGCGGCTTCATGGTGGTATTCACGAAGCTGTACTTCCGCGCCAGCGTTACCGGCACCGAACACATCCCCGCGACCGGCGGTTTCATCCTCGCCCCGGTGCATCGGTCGAACATCGACACCTTTCCGATGTGCGTGATGACCAAGCGCCGCATGAGCTTCCTCGGTAAGGACTCGCTGTGGAAGACCAAGCTGACCGCCTGGTTCTTCACGACAATGGGTGGCTATCCGGTCCACCGGGGGACCGCCGATCGCGAAGCGCTCAAGCGCTGCATCGAGGTGACCACCCGCGGCGAGGGGTTGATCTTGTTCCCGGAGGGCACGCGGCAGTTCGGACCGGTCGTGCAGGAGCTATTCGAGGGCGCCGCCTGGGTCGCGGCTCGGACGAACGTGCCGATCCTGCCGATCGGCATCGGCGGGTCCGAGGCGGCGATGCCCAAGGGCGCCAAGATGCTGCGGCCCGTCAAGCTCCACTACGAGATCGGCGCGCCGATTCCGGCGCCCGTCGGCGGCGATGGTGGACGGGCTTCACGCGATGAGCTCCACGCGACCACCAAGATCCTGCACGAAGAGTTGCAGCGCGTATTCGACATCGCCCGCGCCAAGGCCGGTCGCGAATAGTCGTTTCCTGAGAGGCACCGACGTCGATGGCGTCATGAGCGGGCCGGGTCTTCCAAGCACCGAAGTGCACGCGATCTGGCGATCGCCGGGGCTGAATCACGAGCATTTCAGTGCTTCGAAGTTCGGTGGGTGTCGCCCGCGCCAAGGCGGGCACGTCCGAAGTCGAACTAGTCGTTGGCGACGATGGTTTGGTGCATGAAGACGCGCTCGACCATCGGGATGAAGTGCTCGAGCGGATACGTCTCACCGTTGGGATCAAAGGCGACCTGATCCCACTCGTCGGCGAACTGCTCACCCAGCGCGAACCACGGCTCGCCGCGGTACTTCTCGCGGGCGTCGGGATCCATGCCGAGGTACTCGTAGTAGTGGCGGCCCTGGAAGTCCTGATGGGTGCGGATCACGTTGTAGACGTCGGGGCGCACGTAGGACTTGATGATCTCGGCGGCGATGGCACCGTGGTTGGCGACGGTGACGGCCTTGCCGATGTCGTGGCACAGCGAGGCGACGATCATCTCCTCGTCGGCGCCGGCCTTCTCGGCGAGCGTCGCCGTCTGCAGGCAGTGCGTGAGCTGGTCGGTCGAGAAGCCGTCGACGATCTCGCCGAGCGACTCGAGCATCCCGATGATCCGCTTGGGGACCCGGTCGGCGTTCTTGCCGTGCTCGGTGACGATCTCCATCCAGTGTTCCTTGGTGCCCTCGTCCATCCGAGTGAACTGCTGCGTACCGCGGTCAGTGGTGACGGTCATGACGCCATTGTACGGTCGCCGCCGTGGTGGACGTCGATCGGATGCGAGCTGACCTGCTCACGGCCCGCAAGGCGCGGGACAAGGTCGCCGAAATCGCCATCAAGCGCGCCCTGGCGGCGTTCGAGAACGCCGAGGCGCCGCCGGCGCAGGCGAAGGTCAACCTGCCGGGGATACCGGGTGGCCCGACCGAAGTGGCACGTGTTGTCCTGTCTGACGGCGATCGCGGGCGGATCTTCGCGCGCCGAGATCGCCGAGGCCGAGGCGGCTGCCGGGCAGTACGACGACGGCGGGCAGAGCGAAGCCGCAGAGCGGCTCCGGGCCGAGACCGAGGTGCTGCGCGGCTACTTGGGCGCGGAGGCCAGCGCGCCGCCGGAATAGCGGTCGTCGTCGGTGACGTCGAGGGTGGCGAACGGCGGTAAGGGCAACCGGGGCTCGTCGGCGGCGAGCTCGACTTCGGCGAGCACGAGGACCGGCTCTTCGAACACGTCAATGGCGACGTGGCGGCCGTCGTAGTCGAGGTGCCATCGCTGCTTGCGCAGTTCGGCCGCAGGCAGCGTGGCCAGCAACGTCGTATTCGGCCTCTGACGAGGTAGATGTTCGTCAGCTTCACGCGCTCGGGTAGCGCGGCGTCGACGCGCACCTTCTGGCCCAGTTTGAAGACCGTCACACCTTCGCTCGTGGCGCGTCGCAGACGGAGACGCGTCCCGACGATGTAGCGGTCGTAGATCTCGGTGGGTCCTACGGCGGCGGGCGGCACAGCGTCGAGCAACCAACGCTGCTCGCGTTCGAGGTGGGCGTAGCGGCCCTCACCGGGTGCGCGGTCGGTCAAGACGAAAAGGAATCGAGCACGTCGCTGGCGGTGATGTTGCGATCGTCGGCCAGGGCGTCGGCACCGAGACGGCCGCGCAGCAGCTCGCGCAACTCGCGCGGTGGCGGGAAGTACTCGTCTTCCTCGGTGACCTGGACCTGCTCGATTCCGTCGCGCGGATTGAGGCGCGCGATCACGGCGTCGACCAGATCCTCGGGCGCCGACGCGCCCGCGGTGACGCCCACCACGCCGGTCAGGCCTTCGGGCACCTCGTCGGGACTGTTGACGCGGTACACGTGGTCGCACAGCGTCTGGGCCACGCGCTCGAGGGCGACGGTGTTCGACGAGTTGGCCGAGCCGACAACCAGCACGGCGTCAGACTTCGCGGCGATGGCGCGTAGCGCCGTTTGACGGTTGGTGGTGGCGAAGCACAGGTCGCTGCGCCCGGGCTGCCACACCTCGGGCCACCGCTCCTGCACGGCGTCCTTGACGCCGGACCACTCGTCGTGGCTCAACGTCGTCTGCGCGAGCAGGGCGACGGGCTGTTCGAAGTCGGGGAGCGCGGCGACGTCGCCGGCGTGCTGCACGAGTGCAACCGAGTCCGGAGCGACCGCCATGGTGCCGACGGCCTCGTCGTGGCCGGCGTGGCCGACGTAGACCACGGTGTAGCCCTTGCCGGCACGCGTGCGCACTTCGTGGTGCACCTTGGTGACCAGCGGGCACACGGCGTCGACGACCACACCGCCGGTGGCGCGCGCCGCGGCGACGACTTCGGGCGCGGATCCGTGGGCGCTCAGCATCACCGGCGCGCCCGGCGGCACTTCGGCGATGTCGTCGACGAAGATCACGCCTTGGGCCTTGAAGCGCTCGACGACGACCTGGTTGTGCACGATCTCGTGGTAGCAGTACACCGGCCCGTCGAAGACCCGCACCATCCACGCCAGCGCCTTGATCGCCATCTCCACGCCCGCGCAGAAACCTCGCGGCGCAGCAAGCAGAACGCGATCAACGGCCACGACCCAAGGCTACGAGACTTGGACGGGTACCCTGGTCGGCATGTCCGCGCCCGTTGTGGTCGCTGTCGACCCTGAGTCGCCAGCGGCACGGGCCGGATTGGCGCCCGGTGACGAGATTGTCGCCATTGCCGGTCAGGTTCCTCGCGACATCATCGAATACCGCCTGCTTACCGACGACGCCGATCCAACGATCGATGTGCGCCGCGGCGGGCTGGAGCGCGCCTTCACGGTGGCCAAGGACGCCGGCGAGCCGCTGGGCGTCGAGGTATCGAGCGCGCTGTTCGATCAGGTGCGGACCTGCGACAACCACTGCGAGTTCTGTTTCATCTACCAGTTGCCGAAAGGGCTGCGGCCGAGCCTTTACGTCAAGGACGACGACTACCGCCTGTCGTTTCTCTACGGCAACTTCACAACGCTGACGCGTTTCACCGAGTCCGATCTCGAGCGCGTCATCACCGAAGGCCTCGCGCCTCTCTACGTCAGCATCCACGCCACCGACCCCGAACTGCGGTCGCGCATGCTGCGCAACCGGCGCGGTGCGACAAGTCTTCGTTGGCTGCGGGCTCTGCTGGATGCGGGCATCGAGGTGCACGGCCAGATCGTGGTGTGCCCGGGCGTGAATGACGGCGAGGCGTTTGTCGACACGCTGACCGGACTGCTCGACGAATACGCCGAGATCACCACGTGTGCCGCCGTCCCGCTCGGGATCAGCCGCTACTCCAACGAGGCGTCGCTGCGCCCGCACACGCGGGACGAAGCGGCGTTCGTGGTCGACGCCGTGCACGCCGCTCAAGCCGACTTCCTCGCGGCGACCGGTCGCCGTGTCGTTTACGCCGCCGACGAGTACTACGTGCTCGCCGGCCAGCCGTTCCCGGCCGCCGCCGAGTACGACGACTTCTCGCAACACGAGAACGGCATCGGGATGGCGGCCCGCTTCGTCGAGGAGTGGGAGGGCAGACTGGCGCCTGGCCAGCCCGCCGGCTCCGGAGGCAGTGACAGCCACGGTGGGTTCTTTCAATCCGTGGACGGCAGCGAGTTCGAGGCGTACCACGGGCCGCGCACGTCGACGCCCGTCGCGTTTAAGCCACGACGCGACGCTCCCATCACCGTGCTGACGGGCACGTACGGCGCCGAGGTCCTGCGGCCGCTCGTCGGGTCCCAGGCGGAGATCCGCGTCGTACGAAACGACTACTTCGGCGGCAACATCGGCGTCGCTGGTCTGCTCGCCGGTGAGGACGTGGCCGCGTCCATCGCCGCCGATGCGCCCGGACGCCGCTACCTGCTACCCGACGTCTGCCTGTCGAACGGCAAGTTCCTCGACGGGGTGGCGCTGGACGCGCTGCCGTCGTCGATCGAAGTCGTCGCCACCAACGGCGCGGCGCTGCGGGCCGCACTGTGAAACGCCAACCCATCGTCGCCATCGTCGGGCGACCGAATGTCGGCAAGTCGACGCTCGTGAACCGCATCATCGGGCGGCGCGAGACGATCGTGGAAGAACGACCCGGGGTCACACGCGATCGCAAGATTCTCGAAGCCGAGTGGAACGGTGTGCCCTTCACGCTGGTCGACACCGGTGGGTGGTTGGCCAGCGGCGACGCGCTCGACATGAAGGTCAGCCGGCAAGCCGAGCAGGCAGTCGACGACGCCGACCTGGCGCTGTTCGTGGTCGACGTGCAGGTGGGCGTCACCGCCGAGGATGAAGCCGTCGCCGAGTGGCTGCGACGGCGCGGGACACCGACGATTGTCATCGCCAACAAGGTCGACGGCGAGAATCGCGAGACCGACATCTGGGAGTTCCTCACCCTCGGCCTCGGCGACCCGATCCCGATCAGCGCGCTGCACGGGCGCGGCTCGGGCGACATGCTCGACGAGATCCTCGACCGGGCGATGCAGGAGGCCGGCGTGGAGCAGGCTGAGGACGGTGCACCGGCGCTCGAGGTGCCTGAGCACGACGGCATCATGTCGGTGGCCATCGTCGGCCGGCCGAACGTGGGGAAGTCGACGATGTTCAACCGGCTGGCGGGTGCCGAGCGCTCCATCGTGCACGACATGCCAGGCACCACCCGCGACTCGATCGACACCGTCATCGAAACCGACGAAGGCCCGCTCCGGTTGGTCGACACCGCCGGCATGCGCCGCAAGAACCGGATGGACGACGGCAGCGAATACTTCTCGATGGTGCGTGCCCTCGCGGCGATCGACCGGGCCGATGTCGCAGTGCTGATGATCGACGCCACCGAAGGCGTGACCCACCAGGACCAGCGCCTCGCCGAGCGCGTGGACGCCGGCGGCTGTGCGGTGGTCATCGTGTTGAACAAGTGGGAGCAGCTCAACGCCGAGCAGCGCGCCGACGTCGTCGGCCAGGTGCGCCAGCGGCTTCATTTCCTCACGTACGCGCCGACGTTGAAACTCAGCGCTCTCACCGGGCTCGGCGCCCACAAGCTCATGCCGGCGTTGCACGAAGCGATCGAGGCCTACCACCGCCGCGTGCCGACGCGCGAGCTCAACCTGGTGATCCAGGGAGCGCAGGCGGCGCACCCGCAACCCGGCGTGCGCATCCTCTACGCCACGCAGGGCGCCAGCGATCCGCCGACCTTCACGCTGTTCACCAACAAGACGGTTCCTGCTCCGTACTTGCGCTACCTCGAGCGCAAGATCCGCGAGCACTTCGAGTTCGGCCCAGCGCCGCTCAAACTGCGCGTGCGCCGCCGAGGGGCATGATTAGCAACGTGAGCGACGCGATCGAAGCCAAGGCCGCCGCGCTCCAGAGCAACCTCGCCACCGGCGGCACCGAGAAGCTCGAACGCGACAAGAAGATGTTCGTGCGCGACCGCGTCGCCCTGCTGGTCGACGAAGGGTCCTTTGTCGAGGACGGGCTGCTCGCCAACGCGGCAGCGGGCAACCTCGCGGCCGACGGCGTTGTCACCGGCGTCGGTCGGGTCGACGGCCGCGCCGTCGTCGTCATTGCCAACGACCCGCTGGTGAAGGCCGGTTCGTGGGGCGCCCGCACGGTCGAGAAGATCATCCGGGCCACGGAGTACGCGCTCGACCACGGCACGCCGGTGGTGTGGCTGGTCGACTCCGCCGGCGCCCGCATCACCGACCAGGTCGACCTGTTCCCCGGTCGCCGCGGCGCCGGTCGCATCTTCTACAACCAGGTCAAGCTCTCGGGACGCGTCCCGCAGATCTGCTGCCTGCACGGACCGTCGGCCGCCGGTGGCGCCTACATCCCGGCGTTCTGCGACATCGTCATCATGGTCGAGGGCAACGCGTCGATGTATCTCGGTTCTCCGCGCCTCGCCGAAATGGTGGTGGGGGAGAAGGCCACGCTCGAGGAAATGGGTGGGGCGCGCATGCACGCCACGGTCTCGGGCTGCGGCGACAACCTGGCGGTCGACGACGCCGATGCCATCGCGCAGGCGCGCCTGTATCTGAGCTATTTGCCGGTCAACTGCTACGCCGATCCGCCTGAGTACGAGACCGTCGCGCCCGAGACACCGTTCGTATCGTCGGTGATTCCTGAGAAGGAAGCCGAGGGATACGACATCCGCGCCGTCGTCAACGGGCTCGTGGACGCGGGCTCGTTCTTCGAAGTGAAGCCCCTGTTCGCCCCCGAGCTGGTGATCGGCTTCGCCCGGCTCGACGGCCAAACTATCGGCATCGTCGGCAACAACCCGGCGGTGAAGGGCGGCGTCTTGTTCGTCGACTCCGCCGACAAGGCGGCGCGCTTCATCCTGCAATTGCGACGCCTTCAACATTCCGTTGCTGTTCCTCGCCGACATCCCCGGCTTCATGGTGGGAACCCAGGTCGAACGTCAGGGGATCATCCGGCACGGCGCCAAGATGATCACCGCCGTGTCGGAGGCGACGGTTCCGAAGATCTGCGTCATCCTGCGCAAGGCCTACGGCGCCGGGCTGTACGCCATGGCCGGCCCGGCGTTCGATCCCGAGGCTGTGCTGGCGCTGCCGACGGCGAACATCGCGGTGATGGGGCCTGAGGCCGCTGTCAACGCGGTGTACGCCAACAAGATCGCCGAGATCGAAGACGAGGCCGAGCGCGAGGCGTTCGTCGCTGCCCGGCGCGCCGAGTATGTCGAGGACGTCGATCTGCTGCGTCTCGCCAGCGAGATGGTGATGGACGCGGTGGTCGAGCCCGAGGCGCTGCGCGGCGAATTGATCGCCCGGTACGCCATCGGCCGCCGCCGTGACCGCCACTTCTCCGATCGCCGCCACGGCATCCCGCCGGTCTGATGCAGCCCCCGCGCGTCGAGATCCGCGAGGTCGGGCCTCGCGACGGTTTGCAGGCCGAGGATCCCGTCTCCATCGAGGCCCGGATCGCGTTGATCGATGCGCTCAGTGGCAGCGGGCTGCAGGCGATCGAAGCGGTGTCGTTCGTTTCCGAGAAGGCGGTGCCGTCGATGGCCGGCGCCGCAGAGGTGATGGCCCGGATAAGCCGCGCCGAGGACGTGTCGTACGTGGCGTTGGTGCCGAACCTGCGCGGCGCCCAGGCGGCGTTGGAGGCGCACGTCGACGGCCTGACGGTCACGGTCTCGGCGTCGGAGACCTACAGCCAGAAGAACACCAAGCGCAGCATCGAAGAGTCGATGGTGTCGGTGGCCGAGATCACCGACTTCGTGGCCGAACGGTTGCCGATCGACGTCGTGCTCAGTTGTGCGTTCGGCTCACCCTACGAAGGCGACATCGCTCCCGAGACGATTGGCGGGCTCGTACGCGACATATGGGACGCCGGCGCCACTGCGGTGACCTTGGCCGACACCACGGGAATGGCCACACCGCGGCGAATCGACGACGTGCTCGACGAGGTTGGCAACGACGTCGGCTTACACCTGCACGAAACCCGGGGAACGGCGCTGGTCAATGCCTATGCCGCCTTGGAGCGTGGCGTCGCCCGCTTCGACACCTCGGTGGGCGGTCTCGGCGGCTCGCCCTTCGCCGCCGGCGCGGCCGGCAACCTCGCCACCGAGGACCTGGTACACCTACTCAACGATCTCGGCGTAGAAACCGGGGTCGATCTCGCGGCGTTGCTGTCAATCGACGCGCTGCTCGCCGACATCATCGGTCATCCGGTCGCCAGCAACATCGCCCGAGCGGGGCCGCGCGATGCCGTGGTGTGAGGAGTGTGCCCGCTTCTTCAACCCGACTTCGATGGGCCAGGGTGGCGAATGCCCGACATGTGGACGGGTGATCGGCACGGTTGCGCGGACTCCGTGGCACTTCAAGGTGCTGGTGGCTGCGGCGTCGGTGTATCTCGGGTGGCGGGCACTGCAAGGCGTGAGTTGGGTCGTGCACCACATCTCGTGAATCCCTCGGAGCCAATTAAGAACGGGTACCTCGTGAGGCCGGTGAATGCCACGTCACTACGCACCGAGCCGGCACGTGTGATGGCCGCAGCGACCGAAGACGCTCCGGTCGGCGCCGCGCTGTAGCCTGGCTCCTCCGCATCGCGGGCTGTGGCCTAGTTTGGTAAGGCGCTTGACTGGGGGTCAAGAGATCGGGAGTTCAAATCTCCCCAGCCCGACCAGTCAGTGACGCCAGGCGGAAGGCGTCGGCCGCTATTGCGTGATCGTGTGGTGGGCGACGCGGGCGATGGTGGCGATGAGATCGGCCTGGTTGATCGGCTTGGCGAGGTACGCGTCCATGCCGGCGTCGAGGCAGCGTTGGCGGTCGGTCGGCATCGCTGACGCCGTGAGGGCGACGATCGGTGTGACGGCCGCGATGCCGGGCAGCGCCCGGATGGCGGCGGTCGCGGCGTAGCCGTCCATCACCGGCATCTGGCAGTCCATCAAGATGACGTCGTAGAGCTGCGCGCGCTCGAGCTCGACCGCAACCGCGCCGTTCTCGGCGATGTCAACCGAGTGACCGAGCCGGGCGAGCATCGTTTGCAGGACAAGCTGGTTCACGGCGTTGTCTTCCACGACGAGGATCCGAAGTGGATTCGGCAACGCGGCCGGAAGATCGGCGGAGTCTGCGTCGGTCGAGGCGTCGGCGATGCCGAGCGGAACCGAGATGATGAAGGTCGAGCCGCGTCCCGGCAACGACCGCAGGACAACGCGACCGCCCATCATCTCCACGATGCGCTTCGAGATGGAAAGGCCGAGCCCCGAGCCGCCGAAGCGCCGGGTCGTCGACGAGTCGCCCTGAGCGAACGGCTCGAAGATCGTTTGCTGCACTTCGAACGGAATGCCGATCCCGGTGTCGGTGACGGCAATCCGGATCAGCGGATCGCCGTCGGCGCTGGGTTCGGCATCGGCAGTGACGGTGACGCCACCCTGGTCCGTGAACTTGATGGCGTTGGAGATGAGGTTGGAGATCACCTGACGCAGCCGCGTCGGGTCTCCCGACGACAGCGGGGCGAGCTTCTCCGAGATCATGACGTCGAGCACCAGACCCCGGTTGGAGGCCGACGCCGCAAAGAGCTGGGCGGTGTTGCGTACCAGCGCTCCCAGGTCGAAGGTGACGGTCTCGGCGCGCATGGCACCCGCTTCGACCTTCGACAGGTCCAGCACGTTGTTCAAGAGTTCGAGCAGCTCGTCGCCGGCGCGCCGGATGGTGTCGACGTAGGACTGTTGCTTGGTGTCGAGTGCGCTGTCGGCGAGGAGCTGCGTCAGCCCGAGCACGCCGTTCAGCGGCGTGCGGATCTCGTGGCTGATGTTGGCGATGAACTCGGACTTCAGTCGCGAGGCTTCGACGGCACGGTCGCGCGCCTCGGCTAACGAAGTCTCCGCCGTGACCAGCGTCGTCACGTCGACGATCGTCCCGACAAAGCCGGAAACGACCCCGTCGACGAAGGTCGGGGCACCGCACGAGTCGATCCAGTGCACCTCGCCGCCGACCACGATGCGCGACCGGTGGGTGAAGCCGCTACCGGTTTCGAGCGCGGCTTGCCAGCGCCCCATCGTGGTCTCAGCGTCATCGGGATGCAGGATCTCCTCCCACGCTTCGTTGCGGTCGGCGGTCTCGGCGATCTGCGTGATGCGATGCCACGCCGGATTCGTGTAGCGAGCGCGGCCGTCGACGTCGGCTTCGAAGATCCCGATCGGCGCGGCGTCGGCCAGCGCGTGGAAGTCGGAACCGGACGGTTCGTTCATCACGATGCCTCAGCTCGCCGGCGCGAAGGCTCGGGTCTCCGCTTCGGCCTCGAGGGGGAGCGCGGCGAGGATGGTCGCGCCGCGACCCGGCGCCGAACTGACCGACCAGGTGCCGCCGCCGCAACGAACGCGTTCCTGCATGCCGGCGAGACCGAAATGCTCGTCGCGCACGAACTCCCGCATCCGTGAGGTATCGAATCCGACGCCGTCGTCGGTCACGCGCAACTGGAGTTGGCGACGGTCGTCGATGGCGACGGCCACGCTGACCACCGACGCCCGGCTGTGGCGCTCGACGTTCACGAGCGCTTCCTGCATGACCCGATAGGCGATCGTTTCGACCTGCGGCGGGAGAGGTTCGGTGCCAGCGATCGTCGCTTCGACGACGCATTCGATCGATGTGCGACGGGCGAATGCCGCGCCGTAGTCGGTGAGCGCAGAGACGAGGCCGCCTTCGTCGAGGGCAGGTGGGCGAAGCTCGGACATCATCGTTCGCAACCCCTGCACCTCCGCGGTGATTGATTCGCGCACCCCAGCAATGAGCAGGGCGGCGCCGTCGACGTCGGACCGTCCGAGACGGAGCATGGCGCGATCCACGGCGTAGCCGAGGCGGGCGAGGTGTTGAATCGGTCCGTCGTGCAATTCGGTCGCCACACGGACTCGTTCGCGCTCGCCGGCGTCGATGACTTCGCTGAGCAGGCGGGCGCGGTCGGCTTCGGCGGCGGAAAGCGCGAGTTCTCGCTGCTCGACGGTGCCGACCAGGGTTTCGTTCAGCTTCCACATCAGCAGGCCGGTGATGCTCATGGCGAGGATTGCGACGCCGTGGTACATCGCCCACAGCCACGGCCGCTCGATGGCGTTCGGGTGGTTGTAGACCGACGCGGGCGAGAGAACTCCGCCGACCGTGTGCTGCGTTACGACGTAGGCGATGGCAATCAGGAACGGCAGCCAGTCCTGGTACAGCGTGACGACGCCCACCATCACGAAGTAGTGGAAGTGCATCTCGATTGTGCCGTGGGACAGGTGCACGAGAATGGCGGAGCAGGTGAGCAGGCCCAGCGACGACATCGTCGTGCTCAGGCGGCGCAGGTGCAGCGTTCGCATGGCGATGCCGGCGAAGGGCACGACGATCGACGCTTCCGCAACGGCGTGTACAAGGCCAACCCCCTGGAACAGAGCGAACGCAAGAATCGCGGGGACGTGGATCCACAGCAGGCACAGCACGCCCTGATGGCGCCGTTCCCACACCTCTTCCGGCAGCCGACGGGTGCCGGGGAGCGCCCGCAGGAGCTTCATCGAGCCAGAAGCTTTCGGCGGTTGTGGGCGTGCTGGCCCGCGGCGTACACGACGCCGGCCAGCAGCTCGAGTCGGCAGCCCTTGACGAGATAGTCGAACACGCCGGCTTCTAGCGCCGCCTCGCGCAATGCCGGGTCGTCGTAGGCGGACAGCAGCACGATCTCCGGCGGATTCGGTTGGAGGCGAATCTGGCGGGCGGCTTCGATGCCGTTGATGTCGGGCATCCGCAGATCCATGACGAACACGTCCGCGCCGACCTCAGCGGCCAGTGCGATGGCGGCGCGGCCATTGTCGGCTTGGCCGACGATGGTGACGCCTTCCTCGGCGAGACCTTCGACGAGCTCGTTGCGCAAGGGCGCGTCGTCATCGACGACCACCACCCGGAGAGGTTCACTCAACTCGATCATGTCCCTTCATGTCGGCCACGATCAGCCCGCCGACATAGTGCGAAGGAATCCTTGTGACCGCTCGGCCGCGCCATAGCCAGTTCCACGTGCTCCTATCGGATCCCGGTTGCTGGTAATTAGCCCTTTGGAGGTTTTCTCCGGCGCCGTCGGGCATGCTGACCCGCATGAAAGTTGATCCCGAAGGCGCCGGTCTCGACGCGCGCCAACTCACTCGCATCGGCGAACACCTCCAGACGCGCTACATCGAGGCGGGCAAGATCGCCGGGTGCCAGGTCACCGTCGCCCGTCAAGGCACCGTTGGCTACTTCGAGTCGTTCGGGTCGATGGACTTGGAAGCCAAGCGCCCGATGGCCGAGGACACCATCTTCCGCCTGTTCTCGATGACGAAGCCGATCACCGGCGTGGCACTGATGAAGCTGTACGAGGGCGGCCACTTCCAGCTCGGTGATCCTGTCCATCGGTGGATCCCCGAGTGGAAGGACCTCAAGGTCAAGACACCGAACGGGCTGGTCGACTGCGCGCGCCCGATGTCGGTCAAGGACTGCCTTATGCACACGACGGGCCTCGGATGGGGACTCGACGGTCCTCTCACGATGGACCAGTTCCTGCCGGCGATGACGCGCCTGCGCGGTGGAGAGAAGGGGAATCTCGAAGGCCTGACCCAGCAGCTCGCCGAGTACCCGCTCGAGTTCCAGCCTGGCAGCAAGTGGCTCTACGGATTGTCGACCGACATCTGCGGGCGGCTCGTCGAGGCTATGTCGGGCCAGCGCTTCGACGAGTTCCTTCAGCAGGAGATCTTCGACCCGCTCGGCATGGCCGACACCGGCTTCTACGTTCCTGAGTCGAAGACCGACCGGCTGGCCGCGAACTACATCCGCGGCGGAAGTAAGACCCTTCACCGACTGGAGGGTCAATTCGGCGACGTCGCGTCGGCGCCGCCGAAATTTCTCTCAGGCGGCGGCGGGCTGGCGGGAACGAGCGCCGACTACCTGCGCTTCGCCCAGATGCTCGCCAACGGTGGTGAACTGGACGGCGTCCGCATCCTCGGTCGCAAGACGATCGAGTTGATGACGCAGAACCACATTCCCGGCGGCGGCGATCTGCGCGACTTCCACGTCGCCGGTAGCTACGGCGAAACCGGATTCGACGGCGTGGGCTTCGGCCTCACGATGGCGGTAGGGCTCGGCGCGGTGGCACAGCAAGCGATCGGGTCGGCCGGCGAGTTCTACTGGGGCGGTGCCGCGTCGACGATCTTCTGGGTCGACCCGGTGGAAGAGCTGGTCGTGATCTTCATGACGCAGCTCATGCCGTCGGGCACGTTCAACTTCCGCGGCCAGCTGAAGTCGATCGTCTATCCCGCGTTGGTCTAGGCGACGATCTCCACCGGAGTGCCGAGCGGCGCCAGCGTCGCCAAGTGGGAGATGTCGTCGTTGCGCATGCGAATACAGCCGTTACTCGCGGCGGCGCCCATGACCGACGGGTCCGACCAGCCGTGCAGCGCGAGCTGTCCGCGTCCACCACCGAACGACTTCAGTACCTCGGAGAACCCGGCGATGCTCAGGAGGTAGGCGCCGTAAGGAGTGCCAGGCTTGGGGAGCCAAATGTCGACGTAAAAGCGTCCGAGCGGCGTGGGCGTGCGCGGCTTGCCCACCGCGACGTCGGTCTCGTAGATCAGCTTCTGCGTCTTGTCGAGCACGCGGACGCGACGCTCACCGACGCTCACCACGATCCGATTCTCGACCGGTGTCAGCGCGACCTGATCCGCCTTGACCCAACCCGTCACGCCGTTCGGACGTTCGGGCAGGCGCACCTGCAACCAGTCGCCCTGCTGGTCGATGGCGAGAAAGGCCAGTGGCATCCCCTCGATCGTGGGATTACTCAAGGTCTTCAAAACGGTGGGCGACGCCGGCCCGGTGTGCACCGTGACGGCGCGGCCGACCGCCCGGGCCGCGAGCGCCAGCTTCGTGGGCGCCGGTACGCCGAAGGGCCCGGCGGCACTCTGGGGCACAACACGGACCTTCGTGCTGGTCGGCGGGGCGAACGACGAGAGCGTGTCGCTGCCCTTGCAGGCCGCGCCGGTTACGCCTGCGACAAGTGAGAGCACAAGGAGAACGACCAAGCGGCCCCGGCGAAACACAGGTGCAGATTACCGGGCGCGCCGTTGAGGTTCGTCGCGGCGCCTAGGGGCAGGGAAGGACGCCGGGCGGCAGGGGTGCCGACTGCTTGGTGAGGCCACTGCGCGTCGTGAGGCCATTGATCGTGTCGCTCAGGCACGGGATGCTCGGCAGCAGCGTCGTGGAGGTCGTGGTGGTCACCGCATCCACGCCCGGCTGCGTGAGCTCGGTTACCGCAGCAACGGCGGGGCCATCAGTAGCCGACGTCGCTGCCGACGTCACCGTGCCCACGGCGCCGGTGCCCGCGGTCGCGTTCGTCCCGACTGCGGCATTGCGGGTAGTTACCGCGGCTTGCGGCATGAGTTGGCTCGCGCCGGCGAGCACGGCGATGCCCGCGGCGACGCTGGCGGCGACGGCCGGAACGCGGCGGCGCCAGGTGATGCGGGTACTCACGGGTACTTCGACCGGTGCCGGCGGCTGGACGGCGGTGACGGCGGCAACGGCGTCGCGGTATTCGAGATGGCGTCCGAGCACCGCGAGGGAGTCCACGGTGGCGCCGATCGGGCCGCCGTGGGACGCGGAGTTCGGAATAACCCATCCCGACCACGTCCGCTCGATCACGCCGAGTTGTTCGAGCCACTCGTAACCCTCGAGGCACAGGTCGATCCCGAGGCGCTCTTCGGTCGCCATGAGCGCGCCGTCCAGGAGCACTTCACCCTGTTCGTCGGCTAAGTCGAGCAACGCTGCGAGCAGGCCGAGCGTCTCCATGCGTCGCCGGGGAGCGACGCCGATCGCGAGGAGTCCCGAGGATGCCGCGCTAATCGGATCGTCGTCGTGTGCGGCGGTGCTCATCGTGGCCCAGCTTTCTTTTCGTACCAACAGGTGAGAACGTCACTTCTCGCGCGTACTTGAGCCGTAACGTGGAGAATTGTGCGCAAACACGACGGCTCGGCTTCCGCGGGCACGGCCGTTTTGACGGTTCCAAACGTGATCTCGTTCGTCCGGCTGCTGTGCATGCCGCTGTTCGTGTACCTGCTCTTCGGTCGCGATAATCGAGCTGGAGCGGCCTACCTGCTGGCCGCGTTGGGAGCGACCGACTGGGTCGACGGGTACATCGCGCGCCGTTTCGGGCAAGTGTCCGAGCTGGGCAAGATTCTCGATCCCACAGCCGACCGTTTGTTGCTCATCGTCGGTATCGGGAGCATCGCTATCGATGATGCCGCGCCGTTGTGGGTAATTGGTCTTGCCGTGTTCCGTGAGATCGCCATCGCCATCGCCGCTCTGGTCATCGCCGCCGCTGGCGCCCGGCGGATGGACGTTCGGTGGTTCGGCAAGGCCGGCACCTTTGGACTGCTCGTGGCCTTTCCGCTCTTCCTCGGAGCGAAGGCCGAGCTGAGTTGGGCAGACCAGGCGCAGTTCTTCGCGTGGGTGGCGGCTATACCGGGACTCGTGTTCGGGTACATCGCCGCTGCGCTCTACATCCCTGATGCCCGCAAGGCGATCGCCGAAGGGCGCGCGGCGCGCGCCGAGCAGGAGCAGGAGGTTCCCGCGTGAAAGCCGTGATCATGGCGGGCGGCGAGGGTACTCGCCTGCGACCCCTGACGCTTTCGACTCCGAAGCCGATGCTGCCCATCGCCAACGTGCCGATGATGGAGCACATCGTGACGCTGTTGCGCGATCACGGGTTCGACGACATCGTCGTCACGGTCGCCTTCCTGGCGCAGAACATCCGTACCTACTTCGGCGATGGCTCTGAGTTCGGTGTGCGCATTCGCTACGCGACGGAAGACTCGCCGCTCGGTACCGCGGGTTCGGTCGGCAACGCGCGGGCCGAACTCGACGAGCGCTTCCTCGTGATCTCCGGCGACGTGCTCACCGACATCGACCTCGGTGCGGTAGTCGAGGAGCATGACCGGCGCGGCGCCATGGCCACGATCGCGCTCAAGTCGATGGAGAACCCCGTCGAGTTCGGCATCGTCATCGCCGACGCCGAGGGACGCATCGAACGCTTCCTCGAGAAGCCCACCTGGGGTGAGGTGTTCTCCGACACGATCAACACCGGTATTTACGTGCTGGAGCCCGAAGTGTTCGACTACATCGGCGAGGGCCAGGTCGACTTCTCGAGCGACGTGTTCCCGAAGCTGCTCGAGGACGGCAAGGCGCTCTACGGAGCAGTGGTCGACGGGTATTGGGAAGACGTCGGCACGCTCGAGTCCTACATCAGCGCGCACCGCGATGCCCTCGACCGTCAGGTCGCGCTGCGGTTGCCCGGGTTCGAGATGTCGGATCGTGTGTGGGTCGGCGAGGGGGCCGACGTTCACCCCGAGGCGCGCGTCGACGGGCCGTGCGTAATCGGCCACGACTGCCGCATCGGCGCTGGCGCGCACCTGGCGCCGTACACGGTGCTCGGCGACAACGTGCGGGTGGGCTCCGACGCCTATATCGAGCGTTCCGTGGTGCACGACAACAGCCACCTCGGTCGGGCGGTCCGCCTGCGCGGCACCATCGTGGGGCGGCGCGGCGACCTGCGTTACGGGGCGCGCTGCGAGGAAGACGTCGTGCTCGGCGACGAGTGTTTCGTCGGCGAGCACGCCGTCATCAACCAGGGCGTGAAGGTCTACCCGTTCAAGAGCGTCGAGCCCGGCGCGGTCGTCAACGCCTCGCTGGTGTGGGAGTCCCGCGGCGCGCGCAGCCTGTTCGGCCGGGACGGCGTGACCGGTCTCGCCAACGTCGACCTGTCGCCCGAGCTGGCGTTGCGGGTAGCGATGGCCTTTGCCACCGGGATCAAGAAGGGCTCGTGGGTGACGACCTCGCGCGACTCGAGTCGCGCCGGGCGCGTGCTCAAGCGCGCCGTGATGGTCGGGCTCAACGCCGCCGGGCTCAACGTCGACGACCTGGAGCTCGCTACCGCACCGCTGGCGCGCTTCCACGCACGGAACCATCGTCACGCCGGATCGATCACCGTGCGGTTGTCGGCCGACGATCCCGAAAAGGTCAGCATGCGGTTCTTCGATGCGGACGGCATCGATCTGGCCGAGGCCGACCAGCGCAAGATCGAACGGCTGTATCACCGCGAGGATTTCCGTCGCGTGGTGGCCGGCGAGATCGGCGACATCGGCTTCGCGCCGCGAGCCATCGAGCACTACACCGCCGCTCTGATCGACACCGTCGACTGGGGGGCGATGGCGCATCGGCGACTCAAGATCGTCCTCGACCTCGCGTACGGCGCGACCAGCCTCGTGCTGCCGAGCGTGTTGGCCAAGGTCGGCGCCGACGTGCTCGTCGTGAATCCGTACACGGCGACATCGGCGGCCGCGACCTTCGATGCCGCGGCGCACGCGGCGAACGTCGCCGGCCTCGTGCGGTCCTCGGCCGCTGACCTCGGCGCGGTGCTTTCACCCGACGGCGAGCGAATCCTGCTCGTCGACGATCTCGGCCACGTGCTGTCCGGTGAGCAGACGCAACTGACCTACGTCGCCGTCGCCAGCGAGCGCGGTGCCGAGCGCATCGCGCTGCCGGTGGACACGCCGAGCGAGGCGTGTGCGATCGCCGAGAAGGCCGGCGTCGAGATCGTGTGGACCAAGCGTTCGGCCGCCAGCCTGCTCGGCGGCGCGCACGCGTCGGGGTCGAGCCTGGCCGCCGACCGGCGCGGTGGTGTCGCCTTCCCGGCGTTCCTGCCCGCCTTCGACGGCGTCGCCGCCCTACTTCACGTGATGGACCACCTGACGCGCCAGGGCGAGGCGCTGTCGGTGTTGCGCACCGCCATAGGAATGCCGGCGATCGCGGAGGAGGTTGTCGTGACACCGTGGGAGCGCAAGGGCGCGGTGATGCGCGAGATGGTCGAGCGCAATAACGAGCGCACGCTTGATCTCATCGACGGCGTCAAGGTCGTGCTCGACGACGGCTGGGTTCTCGTCGTGCCCGACCCAGAAGAACCAGCGACGCATGTGTCGGCCGAGGCGCCCACCGAGTCCGAGGCGGTGGCGCGCGCCCAGGAGTATGCGCGCCGCATCCGTCAATTGCTTCGCTAGTTTTGCCCTGTGAGCGAGCGAACCATGGAGACAGCGCCAATGGCATTGGCGGTGCCCGAAGGGCACTGAACGAATGCCTAAAACTTCCCCGGCACTGTTTGTGGTTCTGGCCTTGCTCGGCTTCGGTCTGGTCACGGCGGCGCAAGCCGCCACCGAGACGCGCAAGGCGGAAGCGCCGCGCAAGGAGCGCCTCATCACGCTGATCCAGCAGCGGCGCTCGCAGATGGACGACCTCGACAAAGCGGTGCGCGAGTTGCGCGGCCAGCTCTCGAGCGAGCAACGCCGTCGCAGCCATGCGGACCGCTCCGCATCAGAAGCCACGAGCGCGCAAGCCGTGTTGGCGGCACAGGCCGGAACCTCGACAGTGCGCGGCGAGGGTCTGCGGGTCAAGGCGTCTGACTCTGATTCCGTGCCCGACGACGCCAAGGACGCGTCGGCCTACCGGATTTCGGACACTGATCTCCAGTTGCTCGTGAACGCCCTCTGGCGCGCCGGCGCGGAAGCGGTGGCCATCAACGGCAACCGCGTGGTCGCCACCACCTCGATCCGGGCGGCGGGCGAGACCATCGTCGTGAACTTTCGCCCGCTGACGCCGCCGTACCGCCTCGAGGCAATCGGGGCCGACAGCGCCAGCTTCTCGGCCAGCGACATCGCCGTGCGGATGCGGCGCTGGCGCACGCTGTTCGGACTGGGATTCTCCACCAGCCGCGTCGAAAAGATGACGATCGCGCCATACGCCGGCCGGGTCGGCATCGAAGTGGCGACGCCAAAGGACGCGGCGTAGGTGTTCGCGCTTCTCGGCTTGCTGATCGGCGCCTTGCTAGCAGTCGCCATCCATCCGACGGTCTCGCAGGAGCTCGGTCGGTACGTCGCCATGGCAGTGGTGGCGGCGCTCGACGCGTCGCTGGGCGGTGTGCGCGCCTATCTCGAGCACACGTTCAACGACCGCATCTTCGTCGTGGCCTTCGCCGCCAACGCCGTGGTCGCCATTGGGATGGTCTGGATCGGCGATCAGCTCGGAGTCGACCTGGTAACTGCCGTCGTCGTGGTTCTCGGTGTGCGCATCTTCCAGAACGTGGCGGCTTTGCGCCGTCGCGTCTTCGGGGGCTGAGTCTTGACCGCCACCACCGCGCCGCCGGGCGACGAAGTCGTCGCTGCCCGCGCCACGCCCGGGCGGATCGGGTCGATCCTGCTCGTGATAGGCGTGACCGCCCTCGTCGGCTTCCTGGCCGTCGGTCAGCTCCGAGGGTCCGAAGCGTTCCGGCAGCGCCTCGAGGCCGAGAACGAGGGTGACCTCACCCGCATCCTGGCCGGACTCACGACCGAGGCCGACGCCCTCCGCGACGAGATCTCGGCCCTGAAGCTGCAGTTGCTGCAGCTCCAGAGCTCCCAAGCGGCCGACTCGGCGTCGACCGCCGCGGCCGAGGCGCAGCTGCGGGCGCTGCGCGTGCTCGCCGGCACCGTCCCGGTGTCGGGTCCCGGCCTGACCATCAAGATCGACGATCCCGAGAACGCCATTCAGTACGACACCTTGATCGACGTCGTGGCCGAACTGCGCGATGCCGGTGCCGAAGCGCTCGCCATCAACGGACGTCGGGTCGGTGCCGGATCAGCGTTCGGCGAAACCGAGAACCGCATCACCGTTGACGGCATCGCCATCGACGCGCCCTACACCGTCACCGCCATCGGTCCGGCGGCAACCCTGGAGGGCGGGCTGAAGATCCCGGGAGGCGCGCTCGACGTCCTCAACTCACTTCGCGGCGTGGCTGTCAACCTGCAGCGCGCCGCCAAGTTGGACGTGCCGGCCCTGACCAACCCACCGAAGTTCCGCGTCGGCAAACCGTCTAACTAGATTCGGGGCGTGAACGTCCCCGAAGATCTTCTGTACACGTCCGACCACGAGTGGGTGCGCATCGACGGCGAGCGTGCCCGCGTCGGCATCACGGACTTCGCGCAGGACGCGCTCGGCGACGTCGTGTTCGTCGGACTGCCCGCGACCGGCCAGGAAGTTGTAGCCGGCGCAGTGTGCGGCGAGGTCGAGTCGACCAAGTCGGTTTCGGAGATCTACGCGCCAGTCGCGGGCGTAGTGGTCGAGGTGAACAGCGCCGTGGCCGACAACCCGGAGCAGGTCAACGAGGATCCGTACGGTGACGGTTGGATGTTCGTGATCGAGTTGGCGTCGGCCGATACGGCCCACCTCCTCGACGCCGCCGCCTACGCCGCGGAAATCTCCACCTGAAGTAAAGGGTTCGCGTTCAGATACGCTTCCCGGCGTGGTCTGCCCGCACTGTGGACACCGCAATCCCGAGGGAGGCGCTTTCTGCGCGTCCTGCGGCGGTCGGCTTAGTCCGGCGCGTGCCGACGAGACCACGGCCACCAATGTCGTCGTGCCGTCGGCGACCGAGCCGGAAGAAGACGACATCGCGCTGGCGGCCAGCGATCTCGCGGCTGGAGCCGCCGTCCTCGTGGTGCGGCGAGGTCCGAACGTGGGGGAGCGGTTCCCGCTTGACCAAGAGGTCACCCGCGCTGGACGGCATCCCGACAGCGACATCTTCCTCGACGACATCACGGTGTCGCGTCGCCACGCCGAGGTGCATCGCCTCGACGGTCGCTACACGTTGCGCGACACGGGCTCGCTCAACGGCACCTACCTCAACCGCGAGCGCATCGACGACGCGCCGTTGGTGTCGGGTGACGAAGTGCAGATCGGCAAGTACCGCCTTGTCTTCCTCTCCGCATCATGAGTGAGCCGAAGGCGAACGAATCAATGCGCACTGTGAGCTACTCACTGGCACCTTCGAAGAAGGTGCCGAAGTGAGTGATCGCAGTTATCTGTCGATCGGCGAAGTGCTGTCGCTGCTAACTGCGGAGTTCCCCGACGTCACCATCTCGAAGATCCGCTTCCTGGAGAGCCAGGGTCTGATCGATCCAGAGCGCACACCGTCGGGCTATCGGAAGTTCTACGAAACCGACGTCGAACGCCTGAAGTGGATCCTGCGCCAGCAACGCGAGAACTTTCTCCCGCTCAAGGTGATTCGCGGCCGGCTCGGTGACGAGCCCGAAGCCGCCGCCGAAACCGCGCCCGAGACCGAGTCGATGCAAGCGCATCCCACGAGCGCCGGGGCGTCCTCGAGCGTCGGGGCTGAAGCGCCGGCCGAACCCGCGGCGCCGGCGCGCCGGGCGACGCCGCTGTACTCGGTAGACGACGAGCCAACGCCGATCACCAAGGTGCGCCGGTCTCCCGTGTCGGCGTCGCCGGCGGCCGAAGCGGCTGAACCGCGCGCCGCGGCGAAGTCTCCCGCATCCATACGGCCGACGGACGAGGAGGCCGGCGACGGATCCGAGGTAGCGCTGACCGTCGCCGAGCTGGCCGACGCCACCGGGCTCACCGAAGCTCGGGTAAGCGAGCTCACGCGCTTCGGGCTCATCGCGCCGCGCACTCTCGGTGGGGTCGACTACTTCGACGCCGACGCGCTCGCCGTCACCCAAGCCGCTGCCGGTTTCCTGCAGTTCGGAATCGAGGCGCGCCACCTCAAGCAATTCAAAAGCGCGGCCGAACGGGAGGCGGGGTTGTTCGAACAAATCGTGCTGCCCCTGCTCAAGCAACGGAACCCAGCCGCCCGCCGGCAAGCCGCCGAGTCACTCGAACAACTGGGCAACCTCGGTCAATCGTTGCGCGGCGCACTCGTACGACAAGCCGTGCGCGACATCACCGGTTAACTCGCTGCAGTAACTTCGGGCCCATGTCCAAGGTGCGGGTCTCGGGCGTTCGGATAGAGATGCCGGGAAATTCGCCGGTCATGTTTCTCACCGAAACCGAAGGCGCCGGTCGTACGCTGCCGATCTACATCGGCGACAGCGAAGCTGCCGCCATCGTGTCGGCCATGGAAGGCCGTGAGCCTGCCCGGCCCCTGACCCATGACTTGTTCCGCGACGTCATCATCGCCCTCGGGGCGACGCTCCACCGCGTCGCCATCGTGTCGCTGCGCGACGAACTCGACGACCAAGGCCGCAAGGTCGGTGGAACGTATTTCGCCGAATTGCACCTGACGGTGCGCGGTGAGCCGGTCATCGTGTCGGCCCGTCCGTCCGACGGCGTGGCCCTGGCCGTGCGCGTCGACGCCGAGATCGACATCGACGCCGACCTGCTCGATCAGCTCGAGGCCGAAGGCACCACCGTCGAGTGGGCAGAAGAGGTCGACGACGAGGAGGAGGAGACCCCCGAAGAGCTCGTCGACGAATTCCGGGAGTTCCTCGAGGGCCTAAATCCCGAAGACTTCTCCTAGGGCGTTTTCGCCCCTTACGCCGGCTAGTCCTTGACGGTTCGGGGTGGCGGTCCTACGTTGAGAACGACACCGGCGTAGTTACGCCGGTGCGTCTTGATGAGGAGTTTCGATGGCGACTTCCCCCGCGCCCGCTGAGCTAGAAGGTTTTCGTGGACCCCAGGTCTGCAAGCTGGTCGGCATTACGTACCGCCAGCTCGACTACTGGGCGCGGACCGACCTGCTCCGTCCGTCGCTGGCTGACGCCGCGGGCAGCGGCACCCAGCGCCGCTACTCCTACCACGATGTGCTGAGTCTCAAGGTCATCAAGAAGTTCCTCGATGCCGGGCTGGCGCTGCCCGCCGCCCGCCGCGCCGTGGACTGCCTCCGTCAGGCGGGCGGTGATCTGGCTGCCGCCAACATTGTTCTGAGCGACGCGCACTCCGTACTTGCCACGACGGGTGAGGAGTTGGTCGACCTCGTGAAGGGCGGCCAAGGCGTGCTCAACATTTTCCCCTTGGCCGGCGTGGTCGACGAGCTCGACGCCGCCATCGTCGATCTCACTGCTACCGACACGCCCGCCAAAGTCGCCGCGAACCAGTAGTTCCGTCGCCGCGGGGCGCGGCATCTAGAGTCGCCCGTGATGGGTGGAGAGCTCCGACACGCCGCGCTGGAAGACGCGCACGAAAGCCTCGGAGCCAAGCTGGTCGAGTTCGGCGGCTGGCTCATGCCCGTCGCGTACCCGAGCGGCACGTTGCACGAGCACCGCACCTGCCGGACTTCGGCGGTCATGTTCGACGTCAGCCATCTCGGGACGGTGCGCGTCGAAGGAGCTGGCGCCTTCGACCAGCTCCAAGCGGCGCTGACCAACGACCTGCGTAAGGTCGAGCCGGGCCGGGCGCAGTACACCCACCTGCTCGATGACGCCGGCTCGGTACTCGACGACATCATCGTGTGGTGGGTCGACGAGACCACCTTCGACGTCATGCCCAACGCGTCGAATACCGATCGCGTGGTCGCCGCGCTCGGCGGCGAGGACACGACCACGACGCGCTGCATCCTGGCCGTGCAGGGACCCGAGGCGCGTCAACGGGTGGCCAAGGTGAGCGAGTCGGCGGCCGACGTGAAGCGGTTCCGCGTCGAGCGCGTCGAGATCGCCGGCGCACCATGCACCGTGGCCGGCACGGGTTACACCGGTGAGGACGGGGTGGAGATCGCCGTGCCCGCCGACGCCGCCCGCGCGGTGTGGGACGCCCTGCTCGCTGCCGGCGTCGAGCCCGCCGGCCTAGGGGCGCGCGACACGCTGCGCCTCGAGGTCGGACTGCCGTTGCACGGCCACGAACTGGGCCCGGGCATCACGCCGCTGCAAGCGAACCTCGGCTGGGTTGTCGGTTGGGACAAGGAATTCACCGGTAAGGAGGCGCTGCTCGCCGAGCGCGCCGCCGGGCCGAAGCGGCTGCTCAAGGGCATGGTGATCGAGGGGCGCCAACCCGCTCGTGACGGCGCCGCGGTCTCAGCCGGCGGGCAAGAGGTCGGCGTGGTCACCAGCGGCAACTTCTCGCCGATGCTCGAAACGGCGATCGCGCTGGGCTTCCTGGCGCCGACGGTGGAGATCGGCCACGCGGTCACGTTCGACGTGCGCGGCCGCACCCTGAACGGGACGGTTGTCAAACTGCCATTCGTGGAGAAGAGGCTTTAGCCATGGGGTCCAAGTAATGGCGCACTACGTCCCGCACACCGACGCCGAGATCGCGTCGATGCTCGAGTTCATGGGCTTGGGCTCCCTCGACGAGTTGTTCGAATGCGTGCCCGAAGCGCTGCGCCTCGCCGTGGGCCTCGATATCCCGGTCGGCCTGAGCGAGTTCGACACGGCGGCCGAAATGGAGCGGTTGGCCAACGCCAACATCGGCGCCGAACTCATCTGTTTCGCTGGCGGCGGTTCGTACGACCACGACGTCCCCTCGGCCGTGCGACGCCTCGCCGGCCGCACCGAGTTCGTCACCGCCTACACGCCGTACCAGCCCGAGGTCGCGCAGGGCGTGCTCCAGGCCCTGTTCGAGTACCAGACGATGGTCGCCCGCCTCAGCGGCCTCGAGATCGCTAATGCGTCGCTGTACGACGGCGCCACCGCCCTCGTCGAAGCGGTCAACCTGGCGGTGGCGGCGACCGGTCGCCAGCAGGTGTGGCTCTCAGACGGCGTGCTGCCCACGTGGGTCGAGGTCGTGCGCACGTTCGCCGCCGGCACCGGACACGAGATCGTCACGACGCCGCTGGCGGACGGCGTTACGCAGTGGCCGGCCGTCTCGGGCGACGCGCCGGGAGCGGTGGTGGTCCAGTACCCGAACCGGCTCGGCGTGCTCGACGACATGGCCGCGGCCGCGGCCGTCGCCCGCGACACCGGAGCGATGCTCGTGGTGGCATTCGATCCGGTTGCTGCCGCCGTGCTGAAGAGCCCGGGGGAGTGGGGCGCCGATGTCGCCGTCGGTGAAGGACAACCGTTCGGAACGCCGATGGCGTTCGGCGGTCCGTACCTCGGCCTGTTCGCCGCCAAGCTCGAGCACGTGCGGCGCATTCCCGGACGCCTCGTCGGCGAGACCGCCGACCCCGAAGGTCGCCGCGCCTTCACGACCACCTTGCGGACGCGGGAGCAGGACATCCGCCGCGAGAAGGCCAGCTCGAATGTCTGCACCAACCAGACCCTCATCGCAGTTACAGCCATGATCCAGATGGGTTGGCTCGGCAAGGAAGGTCTCGTTGACGTGGCGACGCAATGCGCCCGCGGCACCCGCTACGCCCGGGAGGCGCTCCTGGCACTCGACGGCGTCTCGCCGCTCGTCGACGCACCCGTGTTGCGCGAGTTCACAATCGCGACACCGGTCGCGCCGGACGTCCTCATCGAACGCATGGCCGACGAAGGCTTCCTCGCCGGAACCGCCACCGACGACGGCAACGGTCGACCCGGTCTGCTGCTCGCGGTCACCGAGAAGCGCACCAAGGCCGAGATCGACGCCTTTGTGGCCGCCATGTCGAAAGCGGTGAAGTAATGAAGCCGGGCGCAGGGCGCGCGTCGTCGGCGCCCATCGTGGGGCGCGAGATCGAGCCAACCATCTTCGAGTTGTCGGTCGACGGCCGGCGCGCCGGCCCGCTGCGCACCACTAACACGCCGGAGTGGTCGCTCGACGAGCTTGTTCCTGCCGACCACCGCCGCGCCGAGGCCGCGGGGTTGCCCGAGGTGTCCGAGCGCGATCTGGTCGCCCACACGACGCGGCTGACCCACCGCCAGTACTCCGTCGACCTCGGTGCGTACCCGCTCGGCTCGTGCACGATGAAGTACAACCCCAAGTTGTGCGACGAGGCCGCCGCACTGCGCGGCTTCGGCAACGTGCACCCGGCCACCCCGGCGCCGTACGCCCAGGGCTGGCTGGAGATGCTGGGCACGCTCGGCGAGTCCTTGTGCGCCATCACCGGCATGAGCGCGGTGACGCTGGCTCCGCCCGCCGGCGCTTCCGGTGAGCTGACCGGCTTGCTGTTGATGCGCGCCTTCCACGAGAACAAGGGCCGGCAACGGACCAAGGTCATCATCCCGGACTCGGCGCACGGAACGAACCCGGCCTCGGTCACCCTCGGCGGCTACGAGACCATCACGATTCCGTCGGACGATCGCGGTTGCGTGGACCTCACGGCGTTGCGGGCGCAGCTCGACGACGACGTCGCCGGCATCATGCTGACGAATCCGAACACGCTCGGCTTGTTCGAAGAAGACATCACCGAGATCGCGGCGGCTTGTCACGAAGTCGGCGCGCTGCTCTATTACGACGGCGCCAACCTCAACGCCATCCTCGGTGTCACGCGTCCGGGCGACATGGGCTTCGACATCGTGCACATGAACCTGCACAAGACCTTTGCCGTGCCGCACGGCGGCGGCGGTCCCGGCGCCGGCCCGGTGGCGGTCAGTCCACGCCTCGCCGAGTTCCTTCCTGGCCCGCTGCCTGTCAAAGGCGACGACGGCACGTGGAGTTGGATGACCCCCGAACGCTCGATCGGCCGAGTGCACGGTTGGTACGGCAACGCTCTCGCCCTGGTGCGCGCGTACAGCTACATCGTGGCCAACGGGTCCGACGGATTGCGGCGCGTCGCCGAGGGCGCGGTGCTCAACGCGAACTGGATCCGACATCGCCTACGCGGCACGTTCGACATTCCCTACGACCGTCCGAACATGCACGAGTTCGTGGCGTCGGCCACCAACCTGAAGAAGAACGGCGTGAAGGCGTTCGACATCGCCAAGGGTTTGCTCGACGAGGGCTTCCACGCGCCGACGATGTACTTCCCTTTGATCGTGGCCGAGGCGCTCATGATCGAGCCGACCGAAACCGAGAGCCTCGAAACGCTCGAAGAATTGGCGCAGGCCTTCGAACGCGTCGCCGCGCTCAGCGCCGACCACTTGACCCACGCGCCGTACAAGACGCCGGTCGGCCGCGTCGACGAAGCGCGCGCCGCCCGTCAGCTCATCGCGACAGAGGACATGCGGCCTACTTCTTAGCGGCGGCCTTGTTCTTGGTCGGCTTCTTGGCGCCGTTGGTCTTCTTGCCGTTCTTCGCCTTCGTCGCCTTGGTTTCTTTCTCCGCGTTGTGGTCGCTGAACGCCTTCATGACCGCCGTCGTGGCGGCGCCGATGAACTCGGGGCGGTTGTTGGCCGCCCAGTCGCGCGAACCAGTCGCCCGCTCCATCTGGCCCTGGAAGTGCGGCATGACCTCGCGGGCGAACAACTCGTAGCTGGCCAGCGTGCGCTCGCGGTTGGCCCACTCGTGCGCCATGAATAGGAACGTGCCGAAGCCCCCGGACTGATCGATGAGTCGTTGGATCTGCGCGATCGCCTGCTCGGGCGTCCCGATGATCGACATGCCTGACCCATTCATGGCGTCGATCATCTGCGCGGTGGTCGTGGCACCTTCGGGCGCCAGCGGCAACGCGGCCACGCGCTGGAAGTAGTCCATCCACTGCGGCAAACCGAACTCGACGTCCGCGCGCGCCTGCTCTTCGGTCTCGGCTATGTGCATGGGCCCGACGAGTCGCCAGCCGCGTCGATTCGCCGTCGTGCCAAATTCGGCGGCTCGTTCTTCCATCACCGACCAGTGCAGGCCGAGCACGTCGAAGCCGCCGGCACTCGTGGCACCGATCGACAGCAGGTTGAACCCGAGCTTGCCGGCGAGACGCGGACCCGACGGCGACACCTGCGCGGCGACGGCGATCTCGAAATGCGGATGCGTGTACGGCCGCAATTGGAGACGGGCGTCCTTTAGCGTGAACCAATCCGTCTGCATGTTCACCGGCTCGTCGCTGGTGAGGAGCGCCACGATCGCCTCGAGGCTCTCTTCCATCATTTCGCGCTGGCGGCTGGTGTCGATTCCCATCATGAACGCGTCCGACGGCAGTGCTCCCGGGCCGACGCCGAACATGATGCGCCCGCGCGTGAGATGGTCGAGCAGCACCATGCGGTCGGCCAAAATCAGCGGGTGGTGGTACGGCAACGAGCTCACGCCCGTGCCGAGGCGGATGTTGCGCGTGCGCTCCGCCGCGACGGCCATGAATAGTTCGGGGCTGGCGATGATCTCGTAACCGGCCGAGTGGTGCTCGCCGATCCACGCTTCGTCGTAACCGAGCTCGTCGAGCCGGCAGATCAGTTCGAGGTCGCGCTCGAGCGCCAGCGTCGGGTTTTGCCCGACGGGGTGAAAGGGAGCGAGGAAGATTCCAAACTTGAGCGGCCAGTCCATGCCCGCTTGCTAATAGAACTTGACCGACCGGTCAAGTGTGATCAGGTGGCCTCTATCGTCGGATGGTCGCGACGCTCTGTTCGTTGAGTCGGACCGGCAGGACGCCGAAGCGCAGGACGAGCGCCAGGTGCCGCAGGACGTCGCGTCGCGTAGCTGTCACGGCGTCTTAGCGCTTCCACGTTCGACGATCACGACGGTCCTGGCGATCTGGTCGTGCCAGGTCTGGCGGCGCGGGTGCCACAGCGGGCGCAACTCGTTGGTGACGATGGGGATGAAGAACAGCCACTGGGCGAAGAAGTTGATTCCGACGAGTGTGACCGCCCGAGTGAATGCAGTCGCGGCGTTCACGCTGGAGCCGTCGTCGCGTACGAGGACCGTGCGCGTCGCCATCTTGCCGATGGTGGATCCGCGCCAGGCGTGCAACGCCGTCATGTAGACGACCTGCACGACGACGCCGACGATCGTCAGCGTGCGGATCTCCGACGTTGTGAATTCGATGGTGGTCGCCGCCTCGGGCGTCCGGTCGATGGCGCGGGCGAGCATCGGGGCAACGAAGGGCACGCTGATCACCGTCAGCACGACGAGATCGATGGCGGATGACGCCATGCGGCGCGGCCAGCGGGCGTACACGAACGGGAACGCGGGGATCTCGGCGACGCTTTCCACACTGCGAGCGTAAGCGAGCCTTGAGATACTGCGAGCCCTCGTTCTTCGGCCCGAAGGGCCGGAAAGAACGAGTCCAGCACACGAATGCGAGAATCCTGGCGATGTCTGAATCCACGGCCGGCACGGCTTTGCCCGCCGGCAGCGCCCGCACACTCGCCGACATCTATCGCCACTTCGGCGAGACTGACGTCGCCGACAACTCGCCGCTCTACCACCGCGTCGCCGTGGCCTTCGCCGATTCAGACGCAGCCATCGCCGCGATCGAAACGGCGCCGCCGCTCAAGCGTCACCCGACGGTCATCCTGGCGGCACTGCACGACCAGGTGCTGCAAGGCCGCGCACCGGAGTTGGCCGACGCCTACGCCGCTCGTGACTTGGAGGCCGCCGGCGCGGCGGCCGTTGACGCGTTGCTGACCATGACCGCCGACGTGGTGGCGACGGCCACGCGCCGGCAAACGCAGACCAATGAGACCGGCCGGTGCGCGCTGTTGTACCCGGCGATCGCCGAAGCGGCGCGCCGGGTGGGAGCGAGCAAGGTCGGGTTGGTCGACGTCGGCTGCTCGGCGGGCCTGAACCTCAACGTTGACCGCGTCGGCATCGCCTACAGCGACGGCGCGTCTCTCGGCGACGCATCGTCGCCCCTTCAGCTGACGTGTGAAGTAGTGGGGGAGGGGCGTGTTCCCGCTCTCGCAATCCCTGACGTAGTGGCCCGCGTCGGCGTCGACCTGAATCCGGTCGACGTCACCGACACGGACGACGCCCGCTGGTTGCGGGCCTGCCTGTGGCCGGATCAGCCCGAGCGCGTCGAGCGGTTGAACGCGGCGATCGCGCTGGCGTCGTCGTCACCGCCGACGTTGCTCGCCGGCGACGCGCTCGACGTGCTGCCGGACGCGCTGGCACTCATTCCCGACGACGCCCTGCCCGTCGTCACCACGACGTGGGCGCTGTCGTACTTCTCACTCGAAGGACGGCTGCGCTTCCTGCGCCGGTTGGACGAGGCCGCCGCCGATCGCCCGATCGCCTGGGTGTCGGGTGAAGGCGTCGGCATCGCGCCGTCGGTCCCGACGATGGGCGACAGCCGCCTCGCGGCCCACAGCGTCGTTGGTCTCGCGGTCGCCGAGCGCGGCTCGTTACGTGTCGACGCGATCGGGCGGTGTCACCCGCACGGCACGTGGCTGGAGTGGCTGGGCTAGCGCGGCGCTTTAGCCGAACAGGTCTGGCTGCTCGGCGACGATGCGGTCGTAGATCGGCTGGAAGCTCAGCCAGCCGGCGAAGTGTCCACCCACTTGGGTCTGGGTGATGGCCGCCATCTCGTCGTCGATTTTCACGGTCGGGCCGGCGGCTTCGGCCAGTAGCTGCGCCTGGCAGGTGCGCTCCATCGTGATGAACCACCACACCGCCTCGTCGACGGAGTGGCCGACGGTGAGCAGACCGTGGTTGCGCAGGATGGCGGCCTTCGCTTCGCCGAGGGCGACGGCGATGCGCTTGCCCTCCTCGGTGTCGAGCACGACACCGGTGTAGTCGTCGAACAGCTCGTGGTCGCCGTAAAACGCGCAGGCGTCCTGGGTCAGCGGGTCGAGCTTCTTGCCGAGTGACGAGAACGCCTTGCCGTAGAGCGAATGCGAGTGCGCGGCGGCAACGACGTCGGGCCGGGCAGCGTGAATCTGCGAGTGAATGGCGAACGCCGCTCGGTTGACCTCGTACTTGCCCTCGACGACCTCTCCGTCGTGGTTGCACAGCAGCAGGTCGGAGACGCGGATCTGACCGAAGTGCATCCCGAACGGATTGACCCAGAAGTGGTCCGACAGCTCCGGGTCGCGGGCGGTGATGTGCCCGGCCACGCCCTCGTCGAAGCCGCACTTCGAGAACATCCGGAACGACGCCGCCAACCGCTGCTTGCGGTGGAGGCGCTCGTCCTCGACGGAGTTGAACTGTGGGAGCTGATGCAGCAATTCGACCATGGGAAAATTCTACGCCTCAGGCCCCGCTTACGTCCTACGGACGATGGCCCACTGGTACCAGAACTCCTCGTCGCCCTCGTGCCAGGTCTCGAACCGCTCGACGTCGCCGATGACCGAGACCAACTGCTGCCAACGGTCGTCGGAGCGCCGGCTGAACAGGCGGGGTGGATCGAATGATCCGGGGAGCAGATTTTCGACGTCGGCGCCGCCCCAGACACCGATCGACGCGACCCCGCCTGGCTTGAGGACGCGCCGCACTTCGGCCAGCGCTCCGCCGATGGCGCTCTCGGGGATGTGCATCAGCGTGCTCATGGTCCACACGACGTCGAACGCGCGGTCGCGGAAGGGCAGTGCGCGCGCGGTCGCCAGAGCTATCTGCGCCCCCGCCGCTGAGGCAAGCGCCGCGAACACGGTTGACAGGTCGACGCCGGTAACGGCAATTCCACGCTCAACAAACGCCGTCGCGTCGCGTCCCGGCCCGATCCCAATCTCGAGCAGTCGCTCCGTGCCGCGCAGCGACGCCGCAAACTCGTGGCGCATGGCGATCCGCTGCGGCAGCAGCGCTCGCTCGGCGCGTTCGCCAGCTTCCTGGTCGTAGTACGCCGCGAGATCGCGCTCGATGCGCGCCGCGTCCATCTGACTCAGGCCGCGGCGTGGGCGCGTAGTTGATGCGTGCGCGCACGGATGATGGTTTCGAGACGGATGTCGTCGAGGTGTTCTTCGAACGGTGACGCGGCGCGCGGTTTGGCTGGAAGTCGGAGCGCGCCCGGTGGTGACGTCGTCCAGGTATCCCCGCCCGGCGTGGTGACGACGAGCGTGCCGTCGCGTTTGAGCTTGGCGCTCCAGCCCTTGCGGTGAAGCCGGCCGTGGTGTCGGGCGCAGAGCAGGACGAGATTGCCCTCATCGGTCGGGCCCTTGTCGCGGTGCCACCACTCGACATGGTGGAGATGACACCACGACGCCGGCCGGTCGCATCCCTTCCAGCGGCAGTGCTGGTCGCGTACGACGATGTAACGCGCCAGCTCGGGCGGCGGGTCTTTGACCGCGTGGCCGTAGTCCACGATCGTGCTCTCTTCGTAGACGGCCCGATGCATGAAGCAGTCGCAGAGATAGCGCTCGAGAGTTTCCGGCGACAATGTCTGTCCGGTACCGACCACGTATCCCTCGACATACGGTGTGCCCAAGGTCTCGCCGTTGATCACGATGTTGAGGTGCGGCAGGTTGCGCCTCGGCCGCTTCGAGTCGTAGTTGTCCAAGAAGTGCAGCAGGATGTCCTTGAGCGCCTGTCCGCGGCGCAGCGGCGCCGGCTCGTCCAGGTCGCCGGAGTCGGCGATGCGCATCGCCTCGACGGCCAACGCGAAGCCCTCGGCGTCGAGATGCGCTGTCAGCACGCCGCGATCGTCCAGCGTCGACGACAGCCACGCCTGCGACGCGTCGTCTTTGGGACGCGGGCCAGCGTTGAGCGCGTCGGCGCGGTCGCGCCACACCCGCATGGCCACCTTGGTGTCGTTCACGTCGAGCGCCGCCAGCGCGGGAATCAGTTCGGCCTCGTGTAGCGCATACAGATCTGTATGGCGGTCGATCACTTTGCTACAGATCACCTTGATCTGTCCGCCGCTCAGCGTGCCGTCGAGCCACGCCGCGGCAGTCAGTGGCATCTTGCCGAGCTTGCCGCCGATCTTGACCATCTGCGCGGCATCACCGTGCTCGTAGCCGAGGTCGCGTAGCCAGGCGATCGCCGACGTCCACCCAGCGACGTCCCACTCGCCGGAGTCATCAAACGCCGCCACCGCCATCGTGAGCTTCGCCGTGAACCGGTCATGCGCACGCACTGCCACGGCCAGCGACGGGCCGTCCACGGGCATCTCAGCACCATCGAGCTGCTCGACGAGTGAAGCAAATGACATCGATGTAATTCTACCGAGGGGGTGTAACAACATGCCATGGGCAATTTCTCGCGGGTGGTGGTCGTGTTGATCCTGCTGTTCACCGCCTGCAGTCGCGCGGCGGACCCCGATGTCCAACGCGTCGCGGCGCCGGCGCCGATGCCGCTCGCGCGTACAGAGGTGGCGGGGACGCAGTGGCGCGGCGACATCGTCGTGGTCGGCGGGTTGATGAAGGACGGGCGCGCCAGCGCACGCGCCGACCGTTACGTGCCGTCGAAGAACCGCTGGGAGCCGCTCCCGCCGCTGCCGGTCGGACTGCACCACACGGCGGCTACCGAGTTCCTCGCACGTGTGTGGGTGATCGGCGGGTACACGATCGACCAAGCACAGTGGCGCGAGTCAGCCCGCGCCTTCAGCCTCGGCGTGGACGAGCGCGCCTGGCGCGAAGAGCCGCCACTGCCCGCGAGCCGGGGCGCGCACGCCGCGGTCGCGCTGCGGAATCGCATCGTCGTCATGGGTGGCGTTGTGCAAGGTCAGGTGTCGGCCGCGACGGCGACCTACGAACCGGGCGTCGGATGGCAGCCCGGACCGACTTTGCACGTCGCACGTGAACACCTCGCGGCGGCCGCACATCGCGACCGCGTCTATGCGGTCGCCGGTCGCGCCAACGGCCAGAACTTCACTGATGTCGAATCGTGGGACGGACGCCCGGGAGAATGGCGCACCGAAGCCTCCCTGAACGACAGCCGCGGCGGCATCGGCGCGACCTCCGTGAGTGGCCGGGTGTGCGTTGCCGGCGGCGAGGAGACAGCCGGAACCATTGCGTCGATCGAGTGCCTGCGCGCAGACGGATGGGAACGCGCCGCGCGGCTGCGCGTACCGCGTCACGGCCTCGCGGTCGTCGGCCTGGGCCAGAAGCTGCACGTGATCGGCGGGGGACCCCAACCCGGTCTGTTCGTAAGCGTCGCCCACGAGGATCTAACCATCGGCTAGGGGGTGCAGGCGCATGGCGGCGGCGATTTCTTCGTCGGCGACTTCGGTATAGATCTGCGTCGTCGCCAGCGAGGCGTGACCGAGCGCGACCTGAAGCTGCCGGAGACTGAACGCGCCCTCGCGTAATCCGAGCGTGGCGAAGGTGTGCCGCAGGGCATGCACACGAATGCCCGGGCGTCGCGCTCCAATCATCCGCAGCACGCGGTCAACGACGTACACCACCGACTCGCGGCTCGCCTCGACGGTCTGGCCGACGATCTGATGATCGCGGCCGCGCACCGGACCGCGGCCGCGACGAGATGACGACGGTCTGGGCGTCGAGCCCGAGCTCGTCGAGCCGCGCGGTGCGAGTGGGGAAGTAAACCCGCAACGCATCGGTGACCACCGGCGGAAGTCCGAGGCGGCGTTCTTTGTCTCCCTTGCCGCGCACGACCATGGCGGTGGGCGGGTCGCCCTCGAGGTCGACCATGCGCAGCGTGGCGATCTCGGCGAGGCGCAGCCCGCACGCCAGTGCCAGCGCCAGGATCAGCGCATCCCGCTCGGGCCATTGCGAACCCGAGCTCGCGCTCGAGAGCGCGCCGCCGGCCAGGGTTTGCTCCAGCGCCCGGGGCACGCGCTTGCGCCGCTTGGGTGGGCTGAGCAACGCCGCCGGATCGCTGGGGATCCGCTGGGTCTTGTACGCCCAGGCGAAGAACGAACGGAGCGCCGAGGTGCGTCGGGCGACGGTGGCCGGTGAGCGCTCGGCCGGTCCGCGTTCGGGGTGCGTCGAGAACCGCGGATCCGGACGCGTCCGGAAGTCGGCCAGCGCGCCGTCGAGCATGTCGGCCGTGATCGATTCCAGCTCGAGGCGATCGAAAGCCCCGAGGACGACGGCGTCGCGCTCCACTGCGTCATCAGGCAACCGGTTTCGCGTGGGCAGCAGTCCGAGCTCGATGGAGACGTCAATCATCGTGTCGTCGAGGTCGGAGCGGTAGGCCGCCAGCGTGGAGGCCGAGCGCCCTTCGTTGGCCAGGCGCTGCAGGAAGCGCTCAAGCATTCCCGCGTAGGTCGCACTAGCCACGCGCGACAACCTACAAAGATGCGGCATGGGCATCGTGTTGGGGCTGGTCGCTGCCGTCCTCTACGGGACCGGGGACTACGCCGGGGGAGAGGCGAGCGACCGCGTCGACGTCCGCCGCGTCCTGTTGCTCTCGCAGGGAACTTCGGCCTTGGCGGCGGTTGTCCTGGCGTTCGCGGTGAGCGGATCGGCGAACAGCGCCGACCTCGCCCGGGGGAGTGGCGCCGGCCTGTTCACGGCCTTAGGGCTCGGGCTGCTGTACCGCGCCCTCGCGGTCGGACGCGCGAGCGTCGTCGCACCAATCACAGCCGTCGTCGGTGCCCTCGTCCCGGTCACGTGGGGACTGGCGAAGGGGGAGTGGCCCGGCGCGCTCGCCATGACCGGCGTGGTGTGCTCGATTGCTGCCGGGGCGTTGTTGGCCCGCGGACACGAAGCGGCGGACGGGCGACCCGCGGGCGTGGGCTTGGCGCTCGGTGCCGGTCTCGCGCTGGGATCCTCGTTCGTGTGTTACGCCGCGACCTCCGACGGCTCGGGTTTGTGGCCGGTTCTCGCGGCGCGCGTCGCGGCTGTCGGCGCGGTTGGCCTGGCGTTAGCGGTGCGGCGGGGGAGCGCCACCCCGCTTTCGGCAGGGGCGCGGCAGCTGGGGCTCCTCGCCGGCGCCTGTGACATCGCGGCGACGGTCGCGTTGGTCGGCGGGCTGCGCGCTGAGCTGGCGGTCCTGGTGGCGGCGTTGGCATCGCTGGCGCCGGGTTTCACTGTGCTGTGCGCCTTCATCTTTCGCCGCGAGCGCCTCGGGCGCGACCAGTTGGTCGGCGTCGGTGTCGCCCTGGTCGGACTCGCCCTGATCGCTGCCCGCTAAGACTGTCGCCGTGCCGAGCCCGATTCCCGTCCCGCCCGACCGACCCATCCGTGTCGGCGTTGTCGGCCTGGGCCAGATCGCAGAGCTGATGCTGCCGCCGTACCTGCGTCACCCTGATGTGGAGGTCGTGGCGCTGTGCGACGCCGACGCGTCGCGGCTCGGCCGGTGGCGCGGTGAGATTCCCGACGCCGCGCTGGTCACCGACCTGGACACATTGCTGGCTCGCGACGATCTCGACGTTGTCGACGTGCTGGTCCCGACGCCGTCGCACGGCGACATCGGCACCCGGGTGGTGGCCGCCGGTCATCACATGCAGATCCAGAAGCCGATCACCCGCTCGCTGGAGGACTGCGACCGCCTGCTGGCCGCCGCCGACGCGTCGGGGGCGATGGTGCGGGTGCTGGAGGACTACGTGTTCTTCCCGCCGCTCGTGCGGCTGCGCGAGATCGTCCGGTCAGGGGAGCTGGGGGAGCCGGTGGGATTGCACATGAAAGTGGTCAACACCGGTCGGGGCGGTTGGGACGTACTCCCCTCGGCCTACATCTGGCAGCTCGAACAGACCAAAGACGGCCGGGGCATGCTGGTGTTCGACCACGCCTGGCACCAGCTGGCGGTCGCGCAGTGGCTGTTCGGCCCGATCCGCTCGGTCGTCGGCTGGATCGGCGAGACCGAGGTGGCGCCCGGGTTCGTGCTCGACGCACCGGCGACGCTGGCCTGGGAGCACGCCACCGGTCTGCGGGCCACCCTCGATATCACGTTGGCCATCGACACGTACTGGCGCAGTGACTTCTATAGCTGCGACGAACGGATCGAGGTCACCTGTGCCCGGGGGTCGGTCCGCTGCAACCGCGTCTCGGCGGCCGGCAAGCAAGAGCCGTCGCTCGAGGTGTACCGCGACGGCGAGGTCCGCTCGTTCCACGCGCTCGACGACCACGGCGACGCCGGCTTTGCGGCGTCCACCGAACACTTCGTCGACGTGATGCGCGGCCGGACAACCGACGTGGTCATGAGCGGTGCCGACGCCCGAACAGTCCTGGTCGCCCTGCTGGCGGCGCTCGATTCGAGCCAGGACGGCGTCCGCCTGCGGCACCTGCAGCGATCTCCCTACTAAAGAGTGATTATGTAAGCACCATCACAGCGGTAAGAACAAAGGTCTGCCGCCCTCTCCCGGCGAAGCTGTACCCGTGGGGCGTTGGCTGGGGGTTGCGGTGTTGGTGCTTGCCGCCGTTGTGACGGGGGCGGTGGAACGGCCGGCGGAGGCATCGAGCAGTCGCGAAGACCAAATGCGGGCCGAGATCGCTCAGTTCCTGAATGCCGAGCGCAGCCACCGTGGCCTGAACGAGCTGTACTTCGACCGGGACCTGCAGGAATCGGCCCAGGCGCGGGCCGAGCGCAACCGATCGCTCGATTGCCAGCCGCCAGCCGATTGCCACTCCCCTGGCGCCGTGGCGGAAATCCTGGCGTGGGGCGCTCCCGATTCCAAGACGGGAGCGATCATGGTCGCCTGGATGCGCTCGCAGGACCACCGCAACATCGCGCTGCACCCCAAAGGCGTGTCCTTAGGCGTCGGCTTCGCCTGCTCGTCGGCTGGCCAGGTGTTCGCCGTGGTGCACTTCGCCGGCCCCCGCAACCCCGCGGCGCCGACCGACGAGAATCCGATCGCCACGTCGCCTGATCACGGCTCGCCGTGCGTGGGCACGGCTGGACCCCAGCCGCGGCAGCAAAGCGCTGCTCCACCACCTACGGCACCGCCGACGACGACTGCCGCGCCGGCACCAGCCGCCGTTGTGCGCCGGACGCCGGGGCCGACGACGCCCACAACCGTTGCCGCCGCGACGTCCGTAGCTCCCGTCACGACGACGGCCTTGGCCGCCGCCGATCCCGTAATCCGGTTGAGTTCCGTCGCGTCGGAGTTCACCACGCCCGCCGTCGCCCCGGAGGTCCAGGTCGTCGATCAGGCCATGCTGAGCGAGGTCCCATCGGAGCCACCGCCGGCCGAGCCGGCGTGGATCGCCGTGCTCGTCGTGGTCCTCCTGCTGTCGTCGCTGCGGGTCGCGGGCGCGGTGCGCGACCGCTCCAAAGAGAGCGCCCGCTCCGCCGGGCTGTAGTTTGAGCCCTGGTATGTCACGCCGTATCGAAATCGAACTCACCAGCGCGCGCCCCGACGGCTCGTGGACGTGGAGAGCAGCTGGTGCCCGCGAACCGAAGGGCGTGCTGGTCTCGACGTTGCTCCCTGCCGGCGCCAAGCCCGGCGACGTGCTGCGCGCCGAAGTCGAGCAGGAGATCGACAGCATCAACGTGATCGCGGTCATGGCGCCCAAGGCGTCGACTCCCCTGCCGGAACTGATCGAGATCAAGGGATCGCGCGCCACGCCCGAAGGCGGCGTGTCGAGTGACCTGCGCCGTCCGCTGCGTGATGGCGACACGCGTGAACGCCGGCCTCGGCGCGACGGCGACAAGCGCGGCGGTCCCGTCGACCGCAAGCGGCCCAGCGGCCCACGTCCTGAAGGGCAAGGTCGTCCCCGTCCCGAAGGCGCCGAGCGCCGGCCCCGCCCGGAGGGCTCCGCCGGTCAGCGTCCGGAGCGGCCCAAGCGCGAGCCCCCCGCTCCCAAGCCAAAGCCCAAGCGACTCGTTCCCGAACGCACCCATCGTGATGCGTGGCTCGGTGGTCTCAGCGAGGCCGAGCGCCGCGTCGCCGAACAACTCATGACCGGTGGCATCAACGCCGTCCGTCAGTCGCTCGACGCGCAGAACCGCGCGCTGGAAGCCGAAGGCAAAGAGAAGGTCGACCAGACGCCGATCCTCACTCTCGCCGACGACCTCCTCCCCCAGATCGCGGCCGCGGAATGGCGGGACTTCGCCGAAGCCGCCATCGGCAGCGCCAATGAGATCGCGTTGCGCGACCTGCGCTCCGTCGTGGCCAAGGCCGACAGCTCCACTCGCGACGACGCCACCCGTCTCCTGGCGGCGCAGCTGCGTGAGGCGCTCGACGCCCGCGTCGAAGGAATGAAGGAGAACTGGGTCAAGGAGTTGACCGCCGCCGTGCGCGAAGGACGGCTGGTGCGCGCCCTCAAGATTTCCGGACAGCCCCCCGAGCCCGGCAGCCGCTTCCCAGAAGAACTCGCCACCGAACTTGCGGCGGCGGCCAGCGCGGCGCTCAACGCCGACACCATGCCTGACCGCTGGGGAGTGCTCGCCGAGGCGGTGGCATCGTCGTCGGTTCGTCGCGTCGTCACGCCGACGGCACCGCCGGCCAACGTCACCGACGAGCTCAAGGCGGCGGTCACCAAGATCGCAGCGCGCGTCCCCGCCATCGCGGCGAGCCTCGGTATTGAGGCTCCCGCCGCCGCTCCGACTAAGAGCGGCGCGGCGCGCAAGCTGTCGGGTCCGCCGCGTCAGAACCTCAGCCAAAAGAAGTTGGCGCAGAAGCCGACGGCGCCGGTACAACGGCCCGCCGCGGTCGCCGCGACGGGTCCGCGGGTGATGATCGGCGGGCGAGCCATTCCCCCTCCCCCGCGGCCGACCGCATCGGTGACGCCGCCGCCTTCAGAGCAGGCTGAGGATGTCGCCGGGACGAGCAGCGACGAGGTCGCCGTCGCGCCGGTCAGCGCGGAGGTTCCAGCCGGCAACGATGTAGCGGACGCTGGCGCGGACAGCGGCGTCGCGGTCGTGGCTGGTGTCGCCGACGAAGACAACGTCGTCGCACCCGAGTCCGAGAGCGCCTAGCACCACTTCGAGTTCTTTCGGCCCTTCGAAGTCCTGGGCGAAGTACGCCACTTCTGGCTCCCAACCGAGCGCGGTGAGTTCGTCGCGTGCCATCGCCCGGTCCTTGTGCGACGCGATAGCCCAGCGATCCAGCGCGCCGAGCAACTCAGCGACGCCGTCGAACGGCGCGACGTCATCGGGGTCGTACGCGGCGACGTAGTCGTCGAGCGGTATGCCGAGACGGGCGCATTCGTCGGTGATCAGGTGACCGAAGGTGACCGACTCCGCCGGCACGCCGCAGCGCACGAACGCGTTGACCAGCGCGCGATCCGAGTCGAGCAATGTGCCGTCGAGATCGAAGATGACGGCTCGAACCGTCGGCGTCTTCACTCGTCGCGGTTAACGAGGACAGACGACCGGGAACCGCGGCCGAGATAGGCGCCGCTCTGTCGGTCTTCGTCCCAGCGCGCCCCGCAGGCGAGGCACTCGCAGCTGTCGAGGTTCGCCGACGCGACGAACATGCGTCCGATCGCGTACCCCGAGCAGAAGGGACACGATAAGTGCGGCCCCTCAGCCGGGGATTGTTCCCCTCCATGCACGAGTGGACAGGCTACCGACAAAGTTGCCGCGCTTGTCGGCAAGGTAGGTTGCCCGAATGGTCAAGTTTGAGAAGAAGGGCCCCATCGGCATCATCACGATCGACCGGCCGGAGGCGAAGAACGCGGTCAACGCGGAGGTCGCCAACGCCATCGAGTCGGCGATCGACGAGCTCGAGAGTGACGACGCGCTCTGGGTCGGCATCATCGCCAGCTCGGGCGACGTGTTCTGCGCCGGCGCCGATCTGAAGGCGATCAACTCTGGTCAGGCCGGCGGGTTGCAGACCCAGCGCGGCGGCTTTGCTGGTTACGTACAGCGCGAACGCACCAAGCCGGTCATCGCCGCCGTCGACGGCCCGGCGCTCGCCGGCGGTTGCGAGATCGTGCTGGCGTCGGACCTCGTGGTCGCCTCGGAGATCTCACGCTTCGGTATTCCCGAGGTGAAGCGTTCCCTCGTCGCCGCGGCCGGCGGGCTGTTCCGTCTCCCTCGCGCCATCCCGCGCAACATCGCCATGGAAGCCGCGCTCACCGGCGACCCGATCTCCGCCGAACGCGCCTATCACTTCGGTTTGGTGAACGAACTCGTGCCCGCCGGCCAAGCGCTCGCCGCGGCGATCGCGCTCGCCGAGCGCATCTGCGCCAACGCTCCCCTGGCGGTGCGCGCCACGCGTGAAGTCGTGATGAAGGCCTACACCGAGTCCGACGAAGTCCTCTGGAAGATGAGCGGCGCCGCCATGGGCAAGCTGTTCCAGACCGAAGACTTCATGGAAGGCCCCAAGGCCTTCATCGAAAAACGCGCCCCCGTCTGGAAGGGCAAGTAACCGCACACGAAGTCCGGATTCCGAATTCGTTGCAGCCGAACGGGTCGAGAGGCCCCCTTTCGCTGCAAAGAACGCTCCGGTGACGTCCGCCTCCACCGGAGACGCAACTATCCCGCGTCCGGGAGCTACCGAGCCAGTTCTGATGACTACGTCAGCAGGTTGATGATGCGGTGGTCGGCGAGGAACTCAGCGAGGCCTTCGGTCAGGTTGAGTTCGGTGACGACGTGGAGGTCGAACCATGCGGCCTCGCGCGCGTCGTCACCAGACTGAACGACTTCGGCGTCGAAGGCGGTGGCGAGAAAGTCGTGGATGACGAAGTGGTAGTCGTCGCCGAGCCGTTCGACGTGGCCGAGGTAGTCGCCCACGACGACTTCGAGCGCGGTCTCTTCGAACACCTCACGCACGAGTGCCTCGACCAGCGTCTCGCCGAACTCGACACGTCCGCCGGGTAGAGACCACTCCCCCGCCGCCGGCCCATGCCCACGGCGGATGAGCAGCAGGCGGTCGTCGTCGATGACAACCGCGCCCACGCAAATCTCAGGGCGTTGGTTCATCCAGCCGATGACTCACGGTGAGCAGCCGCGCCTTGAAGCCGGCGGCTTCGAAGAAGTTCTTGGTGATCCGCTCCCCCGGCAGAGCGTAGGCGTCGATCGAGTCGCAGCCGCTGGCGCGGGCCCAGTCGACGAGGCCACCGAGCAACGCCTCTCCGACGCCGACCGATCGCGCGTCTTCGTCGATCCAGAGCATGGTGACGACCGCGAGACGGGTGCCGCCGGTCAGTACCTCCAGGTGCGCGATCGCGGCGCCGACAGGTACGTCGTCGAGCACGCCGACGAGTACGGCGACGTCGCCGTGATGCAGCCACTCCGCGATCTGGGTCGCTTCCGGCGGCTGCGCTTCGCGCAGCAGCATGAGCTCGGCACCGCGCGCGCCGTGCAACACACCAGCGGCGGTGACGGCCATGGCGGCGATCGCGGGTATGTCGGTTTCGGTGGCGGGACGCACCGCAGGGACGGGCACGATGACCGCGGCGTCGCCCACTCGGCGCGCTTAGGCGTCGCGCAGTTGCGCGACGCGGTTGAGAATGGTGCGACGGCCGCGGCCGGCCGACTCGTACGAGCCGATGGCCTCGAGTTCCTCCGCGTTGAGCCCGGCCAGGCGCTCCACGACCTGCGAGGCCGAGAGGCTGTCGTAGCCCGGGATGGCGAGGTTCTGCGCGTCGTGCACCGTGACGGCGGTGCCGTTGCTGTTCGCTCCGCTGACGGGCACGGCGGGAGCCTGAGGTGCCGCCGGTGTCGCGGGAGCCGTGGGTGTTGGCGGCGTCGCAGGCGTGGCGGGTGTAGGCCGTGGTGCCTGCGCGTCGCGCGTCGACGGCGGACGTTCGGCCACCTGCTTCAGTGCCTTTTCGAGGTCGTCACGCGCCTGTTTCACCGCGTACTGCCCCATCATCTTGGCCATGTTGGCCTCTTGGTGACCGCGGGCGACGAGCTTGTCCAGCTCGTCGCGCAGCATGGCGGCGATACCCAGCGGTGCGAATACCGCGGCCTCCACGATGCGTTCGAGCGGGTTCTTTTCGTCAGCCATCCCCAGAGGTCTACCCGTCCGTCGTGTGCACGATCAAAACGTCGCACGGAGCGCGATGCGACACCTTGTTGGGAACGTTGCCTTTGAGAGCCCGCGTGGCCTCGGTGATGCCGCGGTTTCCCGTCACGATGAGGTCGCCGCCGCTGGCCTCGGCCGCTTCGATCAAGGCCATAGCCGGATCGGCGGCGCCGGTCATGACCTTGACGTCGGTGAGGCCCAGCTTCTTGGCGAGCGCTTTGCCGCGCTTGGCTCGCGCTTCGGCCTCGTTTACGTCTTTCGCCATCCACTGCAGCTCGTAGGGCAACGGCTCGGACTTGCGCGCCTCTTTCATCGCGTCGTGGACATACGCCGTCACGATGGTCAGGCGGGCGCCGAACGTCTTGGCGACTTGGGCGGCGTGCTCGACGGCTTTCTCGGCGGTTGCAGAACCGTCGGTCCCTACCACCACGTTGCGATAGCCCACGGCAGCCTCCTCGGTGTTATACGCAGTCTCGGCAGTATTGCCGCTTGGCGTCGGCGAGCTGGCTCGGGTGCTTCACCAGGAAGCACGACTGGCACACGAACTCGTCCGGGCGCTTGGGGGCCACCTTGCCGGTGTCGCCCTCCTCGGCGCGGTCGGTCGGTTCTTCGTCTTCTTCTTCGTCTTCGACGACGACGAGACGCTCTTTAAGGATCTCGTCCAGGGTTGCCTCGACGTCGTGGTCGACCTCGAGCTCGTCCTCGTCCTCTTCTTCCTTCTTTGCCTTGGCCGCGGCGGCTACTGCCTCTTCGTCGAGCTCCTCGGCGTCATCGGCGAGGACGGCTTCGTCGTCTTCGGCAATGTCGTCTTCGTCGAGAATGTCCTCTTCGGCGAGGCCCTCGAGGTCTTCCTCGTCGATCTCGCCGGGTTGGTCATCAGTTACGTCTTGTTCGTCGACGGGTTCGTCGGCCATGTTCGCCCTTCCGCTTGGCTTGCGCGGCGGCGGAATATAGCTGGTCAGCCGGGAACTGTTGTCGTTTCGGTCGACTCGTTGCCCACGTTGATGGTGCTGACGCTGTCGACGAGCCATCCGCCGTCGCTGTGGACCAGCGAGAACTCCAGGAATGCCGTGCGGGGACGGTTCTTGCCGCCCAGCCCGGAAACCAGGAAATCCACCTGGACGATGGCCGTTGCCTCGCTATCGGTCACTTCGCCGACCCACACCTTGACCTCGCGCACCTTCGAGACCTGCTCGGTCGCCTTGTACAGCTCGTCGAACCCGCCGTCGAAGGCTTCGGAGTACTGCTTCTTGAAGGTGCCGGTCGCCAAGCGCAGCACCCGCGCCTTCGCTTCAGGCAGCGCCCGGTAGTCGTAGTGGAGCATCGCCGAGCCCATCGCCGCCGCTGCTCGGTGCACCGCCGGTCGGCGAGCCTCGATATCCCGATTCTGCGCACTCAACATCGCCGCCAGCAGCGCCAGCGCGAGGCTGAACGCCGCCAGGATCACGATGATCGTCTTAAGGCGGCGGGTGCCGTCCCGCTCCGGCGTTGGCGTGGGCGTTTCGGGCTCGGGAGTGGGCTCGAATTGCTCGTCCGTCGCGTCCTGCAGGGTCACGACGCCATTCTTGTTGCTGAGCGAAGCACGACGGCCGCGGAGGCCAGCGCCAGGCCAAAACCGACCGAGGCGCCCTGGGCGCTAATGGGCGACTTCGGTTTGGCGCTGCCGGTCGAGTAGCTCGCCACCGACGGCGCGATGGTGCTGTCGCACCCTGGAGCGGGCACGACGGGCGGCAACGGCCGCGGTTCGGCGAACTGCTTCGGCGGGTTGTCGGTCGGGGCGGTGATGAACCCCACCCGCACCCACACGCCCTCGGCCTCGATGTCGCGGGTGTCCCAGATGCCCGCGAACGCCGGCGGCGCCCAGGTGAGCAGGGCGCTCAGGCCGGCGACCACCCTTGGTGTCGTCGTGTGGTCGACGATGACCTCGAGGATCCGGAGGTCGCAGTCCAAATCGGTCTTGTGCTTGGCCACCAGCCCGGCGACTTGCTCGATGAACGGACCGCCTTGCTCGAGCAGCGTGGCGATGTCGTCCTTCGACGCCGCGAGTGCGGCGTTGAGCTCCGCGAGGTTGTCGATGGTGGCACCGAGCGCGCCGCGGTGTTCAGCCAACACGTGGGTCAGCCGACCGCCGTTGGCCGAGATGCGATCGAGAGCCTCGGTGCGGCTGGCGATCGTGGAAGTCAACTTGTCGCCGGCGACAGCGAGCTGCCGCAGCGAGTCAGCGCGGCCTTCGAGGCCGGTCGCGGCTTCGTGGATGATCGTGCCGACGTCGCCCGGCTCCAGGGCGTCGAGCAACGCGCTGGCCGAGCGCAGCAGCTCGGAAAACTCCAGCGGGACCGTCGTCTGACTCTTGGGGATGTGATCGCCCGCCTTGAACACCCCACCGTCAGCGGCGGCGGTCTTGGGCGGATAGAAGTCGATGAACTGCTCGCCGATCGCCGACTTGCGTTGAATGTTGGCGGACGACCCGCGTGGAATCTTGCGGCCGCGCTCGATGGCCATCGTGATGCGCACACCGTCGTTGATGCGCTGCACCTCGGTCACCTGACCGAACGGCACGCCGATGTAAGCAACCTCCGCGTGGGCGAGCACGCCGAAGCCGTTCTCGAAGTCAGCCGTGAGCTTGTAGGGCTGGTCGACCTGTTTGAAGCTCACGACGTTGCTGGCCAGCCACACCGACATGACGGCGAAGCCGATGGCGAACACGACCAGGTTCAGGTTGATCCGTCTTCTCATGGCTGGCCGACTCTCGGGTCGAGCTGTTCAGGCACGACCCACGCGAACACGTTGGTGAAGTCGTTCGGGATCACCTGCGGTAGCCCGTAGACGAACTTGTCGAGCCAGTCGATGAGGTTCTTCAGTTCGGTGGTCTGACCGGCGACGACGCGCACGATGCCTTCGACCTGACGGATCTGTTTCTCAACGTCGGCGCGGTACGTGTCGAGCTCGTCGTTCTGCACGGCGGCGAGGCGCCCAAGATTCTTCAGCACGGCGACGGCCTGGTCGCGGTTCTCGGCGAGCGAGCGCGTCGTCGCGGCGAGGTCACCGAGGAGTCCTTCGAACGCCGCGCCCTGGGCGGCGATGGCACCGATGGACACGTCGAGGCGGTCGACGATGGTGGCGATGCCGGTGGCGCGGCCGGCGAGCGCGGCGCTGTACACCGCTAATGAGTCGATCAAGGTGCGGATGTCGTCCTTGCGGCCGGAGAACGAGCTGGCGCCGGTGTCTACGAGGGTGGCGATGTCGCCCGCGGTGACGGCGCCGAGCACGCCGATCGCTTGCTCGGCGACGAACTCGAGCTCCGGCGCTTCCTTCACTGTCTTGATGACGTCGCCGTCGCGTAGGAACGGGCCCTTGGCAGGGTCACCGAGCGGTCGCAGCTCCACGAACTTCTCACCGAGCAGCGACGTCGTGCGCAGGATCGCCGCCACGTTGCGCGGGATGTGGCGGCCGGAGTTGATGTGCAGGGTGACCCGCGACTTGAAGTCCTTGGTCAGGTGGATGGACCCGATGCGGCCGATGCGCACGTCGGCGGTTTGGACCGAACCGCGCGGCTGCAGGTCGCCCGAGTCGTCGAACTCAACCGTCACCTTGGTCGTGGACTGCGCGCAGCCGGCGAGCATCGACGCCAGCAGCGCCCCGGCGAGCGCGAGCGATACGAGGACGCGGCGGCTCATCCGAACACCGCGCTAATCGAGCGGATAATTCCCGTGAGCCGGCTGCGCTTCTTCGGCGCCTCGCTGGCCGCCGGGACCGGCTGCACGCTCGGGAGGTCGGGTGGCACGTATATGTCGGTGCCGGGAATCGGGCAGCTCGTCGTGACGGGCTCGCAGATGAGTGTCGTCGGGAGGCCGAGCGCGTTGAACGCCTGGGCGACGTTGGGCGTCACCAACCCGCGCAGGTCAATGGCGTGCAGGTTGCGGTTGTAGGCGGCGGCGAGTCCGGTCTTGCCGTCGAGGTCGGCGCCGGCGACGAGGATGGGCGCGGCGGCGAGCAACTTGTCGAGCTGGTCGACGTGGGCGTTGACGAGGCGCAGCGTTCGGCTGAGCGTGGTGAGATCGTGGTCGAGCCGGGCGCCGTGCTCCTTCAGCAGGTCGAGCCCGTCGGTCGATAGCGACGCCAAGCTCGCCAGGAGCGCTTCGATCGACGTGCGCTCCTGGGCGAGGGCGTCGGTGGTGCGGGCGAACGCGTCGAGGACGCGGCCGAGGGTCTGGTCGCGCGTGGCCAGCGTGGCCGTCAGGCGGTCGAAGTGATCGATGATCGCCGCGATCTGCGTGTCCTTGGCGCCGAGGGTCTCGGTGATCGTGCCGAGGCCGGCGAGTGCGCGGTTGAGGTCTTCACCGGTTCCGTCGAGACCCGCAGCCAGGTTGGAGACGAACGTGCCCGTCGCCTGCGGATCGATCGACTCGAGCAGATGCTTGAGCGCCGCCAGCACCTCGTCGGGCTCCACGGGCACGCTCGTGCGATCGGTGTCGAGCACGGCGCCGTGCTTGAGCTCTGGGAGGCCTTCTTTCCACGCCGGGAAGAACTGGACGTAGCGCTCGCCGATGAAGGACAGCGGGATGATCGTGGCTTCGACGTTGGCCGGGAGCTTGATGTCGTTGGGTATCGACATCACCACGCGGACCTTGGTGTCGTCGACCGTGATCGAGCGCACGCTCCCGGCGCGCAGGCCGAGTACCCGCACTTGTGACGTCCGGGTAGAGAGAGATGGCGCTCGAGAAATAGGCGGTGACCTTGTAGCTCCCGCCGTCGCCGCCGCACGCGCCGAGGCCACCGATCGCCGTCATGAGCGCCAGCGCGAGGCAGAGTCGGCGCATCAGCCACCGCCTCCGGCGAGCGCGCCCAGCAAGGCAACGACGTCAGGACCAAGCGAGCGGACGAGCACGTCGCCCCACGAGCCGTGCGCCGATGAGAGCGCCAGCCCGTACGATCCCTCGCCGATCCACGCCAGGGTCCTGTCGAGGTCGGATTGGTGATCGTCGAGAATCTCGATCGTCGGGTGCAGCGTGTCGAGGATGAGGTCGAGGTCGGTCTTGTGCGTGCGGACGATGCCCGACAGATGCCCGATGGCGACGGCGGCCTCGCGGATGCCATCAGCCACCGAGTCGTGGCGGTTCGCCAGCATCCGCAGGAGCCCGTCGCTCTGGTCGAGCAGGGTGACCAGCGTCTGGTCCTTTTCGGCGAGCGTCGCCGAGATGGTGTCGGCGCGGTCGATGAGGTCGCTCAGCTGCGCGTCGCGCTGGCCGATGGCGTCGGCCACCTGGCCGATGCCGTGAATGAGGTCCTGGATCGACTGCTCTTTGCCGGTAGTGATCGTCGCCAGTTGCTTGATCAGGCGGTTGAGCTGATCGGTGTCGGTCTGCTCGATCCGGTGCGTACCTTCCTTGGCCAGCTCGAAGAAGTCGAAGGCGGTCGACGTGCGGTCGTTGGGGATCACGGCGCCGCTTTTCATTACGGGATCGGCGACCTTGCCCGACAGGCGCACGTACTTGGCGCCGAGCAAAGTCGCCAGCGCCACTTCGGCGCGCGTGTTCGGCCCGAGCCGGACGCCGTCGTTGATCGCCATGCGGACGATGACCAGCCCGTGACGCCGGTCGGCGGTAACCGAACTAACCGTGCCGACTTGCACACCGGCGACGCGCACCGGCGCCGCCTTCGACAGACCGGCGGCGTCGGAGAACTCAGCTGTGATCGGGAAGGTGTGCTGCGTGAGCGGCTTGATCGCCAGCGTCGACACGAGCAGCAGCACCATGGCCAACAGCGACGCCGTCGCCACCCAGAACGGGTTGCGGTCGCGGAAGGACTTGAGACTCACTTGCCGCCCGCCATCAGAAGCGAGCGCACGGCTTTGGCGCCGCGGCTCTTATGGGCATTGCTGCCGGCGATGCCGTTCATGTTGTTGCTCGGTACGGCTTGCAAGCACGGCGTGGAGACCACCGGCGCCGGGGCATAGCCGACCTTCAGGCACAGGATCGACTGGTCGAGCCACTCGCCGTACTGCGACACGTTGGCCAGCCGCAGTGCGGCGTCGTCGAGCCCGGCGACGATGTGCTCAACCGTGGGGAGCTTCTCGCCGACGGTGGCCACGACCGTGGTGAGGTTGGTGAGGATGCTGTCGATCTGCGTGCGGTTGTTCCGCAGTATCGCCGCGAGATGACCGTTGTAGTTGGCTATCTCGACCACGGCGCGGTCCAGCACGTCCACGTTGTCGTTGAACGTCTTGGTGATGAGCACGAGATTGTCGAGCACCTCGCGGATCTCGCGGTCGCGGTCGCCTACCGCCGCGGCGACGGTGTCGATGTTTTCGATCAGCCGGCCGATGGCTTGGTCGCGCTCCCCCAGGGTCTTCGCCAGCTTGGCAAGGTTGTCGATCGACTGCCCAATCTTGGCTTCGTTGCCGTTTAGCGCGCCGACAATCGTGTCGAGGAACTCGTTGACCTTCGCCGGCTCTATGGCAGCGACGATCGGACCGAGGCGGTTAAGCAGCTCTCCGAGGTCGACCACCGACGTCGTCGTCTTGATCGTGCCGCCGGGCCGCAGGGCCGTCGACGACGTGCCTGGATAGAGATAGAGGTAGCGCTGGCCAAGGAGGTTCCGCCAGCGGACGGTGGCTTCGGTGTCGGTCGGGAGCTTCAGACCGTCCTTGACGCGAAACGTGACCTTGGCGCGCCCCTCGACGACCTGGATGCCGGTGACCTTGCCGACCCTGACGCCGGCCACCTTCACGTTGTCGTTGATGAGTAGGCCGGTGACGTCGTCGAAGGTGGCGCTCAGCCTGTACGAGTCGTCGAGGAGCTGCACCGGCCCGACGCGCAACGACTGCACGTTGCCGATGCTGAACACCAGGGCGATGGTGATGACCGAACAGAGCGTGACGAACAGCCCGAGCTTGACGAGCGTGGCCCGCATTTAGCCCACCAATCCCGCGGCCAGTTCGCGCAGCGCCGTCACGCCGGTCGTCGGCGGGCGGAGGACCGGTTGACGCTGGTTGGCGGTGTAACCGGCCGGCAAGTCGCCGGAGCAGTCGCTGACGGCGGGCTGGCAACCGGCCCCGAAGATGAGCTTGACCTTGGCCAACGAACCGTTGCCGTAAGGCACGCCCATGCCCGACTCGGCCAGCGTTTGGAAGAACTGCCGCAGCCCGACGACGACCTTCGGGAGTTGCTCCTTCTGGGCGTCGAGCGCCTCGAGCGGCTTGCCGCCCTTGGTGACCAGCTTGTGCAGCAGCGGTCGGTTGTTCTCGAGCAGGTCGGCGAGGTCGCCCGACAAGCGCGACAGGCCGGTGAGCGCCTGCGTGAACTCGGCCGACCGCTTGTTGAGCTCGGGCAACGCTATGTGGGCGTCGCGGATGCCGGCCGCGGTCTCGTCGGCGTGGTCGGCGAGTGTCGTCGAGAGCAGCGCCAGGTCGTCGATGAACTGCTGGGTCTCCTTTACGTTGCCGGCTTGGGCAGTGGCGATGATCGCCAGGTTCTGGATCGAGTGGTTGACATTGGCGCCGGTGCCCGATCCCCCGTCAGCCAGGGTGCTCAATACGGTGCCGAGTTCCACCGGGTCGATCTCCTTGAGCACCGGATAGAGATCCGAGAGGACTTGTTCGACTTCGAAACCACCCAACGTGCGCTTGATCTCGGCGCCGTCGCGCAAGAACGGGCCGCTCGCCTCGTGCTCACCAGGATCGATGTCGATGAACTTCTCACCGAACAGTGTCTTCGGGCGGATGACCGCTTCGGCGTCGACCGGGATCGTTTCCGACTTGTTGATCGTAAGGCGGATGAGGGCCTTGCCCTTGACGAGCTTGATCGTCGACACGCGGCCGATGTTGACGCCGTGGATCTTGACGTCGCTACCAGACAGCAGGCCTTGGCCCGCCGACGTGAAGGTTCCGCTCACGTGGTACACGGGGTTGGTCGCTCCCGCCGAGAGCTTGGCGCCGAGCACGACGGTGGCGAACGCCAGTAGGAGCGCGACGAGGCCGCTCAGCGCGCGCCACGTGCGCTCACTCATTCGGCTCACCACATCCGCCTCGCGCTCAACCGGCGATCCGAACTGTGTTGCCGCCGCCCCAGAACATGATCGACAGGACGAGGTTGAGCACCACCACGCTCACGATGCTCAGCCGGATGGCGCGGCCCACGGCCACTCCCACGCCGGCGGGACCGCCGGTGGCGAAGTAGCCGTAGTAGCAATGAATCAGCGACACGACCACGGCGAAGATGCACGCCTTGGCGAGGCTGTAGAAGATGTCGATCGGCGGCAGGTAGAGCCGGAAGTAGTGGTCGTACACGCCCGGCGACAGTCCGAAGAACTGCGTGGTCACCAGGCGCGTCGCGAAGAAGCTGGCGAAGAGCGAGAACAGGTAGAGCGGGATGATGCAGATCAGCGCGGCGACGACGCGGGTGCACACGAGGTACACGAAGCTCGGCACCGACATCACTTCGAGGGCGTCGATCTCGTCGGAGATGCGCATGGCGCCCAACTCGGCGGTGAAGCCGGCGCCCACCTGAGCGGCGAAGGCGACACCGGCGATGATCGGTGTTACCTCACGGGTGTTGGCGAAGCTGCCGACGAGCCCGGTGAAGGCCTGCGCGCCGATCTGCTCGAGACCCTTGAAGCCCTGCAGCCCCACCTCGGTGCCGGTGAAGAACGACATCGAGAAGATGACGAAGATCATGCCGCCGCCGACGATGAGCGCGCCGGCACCGATGGTGATGTCGCTGATGAGCGTGGCGAGCTGCCTGGTGTACCCGCGCCGGAAGATCTGCATCGACACGATGTCCCAGAGGATGCGGAGATAGAACGCCATCTGGCGGCCGATCTCCTCGAACACGGCGGAGAACCGCAGGCGGGCCCGTCTAACCGTCAGCACCGACTTGCCTCGGCTAGGGCGGTCGATCCGGCTGTGCCGGTCGATCGCAGAGAACGCGCCGGCCCAAGGCCGGCGTCGATATGACTCGGGCGAGCGATAGCGAGCACGAAGACCATCAGAATTTCTGTGGCACGACGGCGAAGTAGAGGGTGGTCATGACGAAGTTGACGAAGAAGATGAGGATGAAGCTGACGACCACCGCCTGGTTGACGGCGTCCCCGACGCCCTTCGGCCCGCCCTTGGCGTAGAGGCCCTTGTAGCAAGCGACCATGGCGGCGACGAGACCGAACAGGAACGCCTTGGCCAGCGCCGACCACAGGTCAGCCAGCTGCACGAGCACCGTGAAGCCGGAGAAATAGGCGCCGGCGGTGACCTTCTGGACGAGCACGTTGAACACGAAGCCGCCGGCGAGACCGGCCATGCTGACGAGCGGCACGAGCAGCACGGAGACCGTGGCCGCCGCCCACAGGCGCGGGGTGACCAGGCGATGGATCGGATTGACGGCCATGACTTCCATGGCGGCGATCTCGTCGCGAATCTTGCGCGACCCGAGGTCGGCGGTCATGGCCGACCCGCCGGCACCGGCAATAAGCAACGCCACGGCGACGGGCGCTGCCTCGCGCACGATGGCGAGCACCATGGCCGAGCCGGTGTTGGACTCGGCGCCGAGCTGGCGGCTGAACGAACCGACGTGGAGCGCGATCACCGCCCCGAACGGGATGGCGATCAGCACGACCGGGATGCTCGTCACCTTGGCGATGAACCAGCACTGCTCGAGGTATTCCTTGTACCACTGCCGCACGTCCCAAGTTCGGCGCAAGGCCTCGAGGGCGATCGCGAACATGTTTCCGGTCTCACGGACCAGCGTTACCGGCTTGTCGGTGAAGTCGCTCAGCCGAGTCGCCAAGATCAGACCGTCATGATTTCGTAGGAGTCGTCCGGGTCCATCTCGTCGTCGTCGTCGGTGGCCATCTCGTCCATCCCGATCGGGCCTTTGGCCTTTCCGGCGAGGAACTGGCGGATGATCTTGTTGTCGGTCTTGGCCATTTCCTTCTTGCTGGCGAACTTCACCAGGCCCGACCGGAAGAGCACGCCGATGAACTCGGCGGTGCGCATGACCGACGGGATGTTGTGCGTGATGATGAAGAAGGTGGCCCCGGTCTCCTTCTGGACGTCGACGACGAGTTCGTCGAGGTAGGCGACCCGCACCGGGTCGAGGCCGGAGTCGGGTTCGTCGAACAGCACGATCTCGGGGTCGAGCACGAGCGCCCGCGCCAGCCCAGCGCGCTTCTTCATGCCGCCCGATACTTCGCCGGGCACCTTCTTCATGTGATCGAGCAGGCCCACGAGCGTCGGACTTTCTCCATCACGATCTCGCGGATCTCGCGCTCGCTCTTTTTGGTGTGCTCGCGCAGCGGGAAGGCGATGTTGTCGTACAGGTCCATAGATCCGAACAGCGCACCGTCTTGGAACAGCACACCGAACTTGCGGCGCACCCGGTACAGGTCCTTCTCCGACATGCCGACGGTCTGCTCGCCGTCGACCCAGATCTCACCGGCGTCGGGACGGAGCAATCCGATGATGTTCTTCAGCAGGACGGACTTGCCGGTGCCCGAGGGGCCCATGATGGCGGTGATGCGGCCCTTGGGGACATCGAAGGTGATGTCCTGGAGCACGGTGTGGGAGCCAAACGACTTGGTGACACCACGCAGCGAAATGATCGCTTCCTCGGCCACTACACCCCCTCTGGTTGACGGCTGTTGGGAGGCTAATCAGGTCGCGCGACGTGCTTCAGCGCGGCGCTCGGACTCGAGGCGCTCGAGGTCGTACATCTCGTGGTCGACGTAGGACATCATCTCGGCCACCGCGTGGTGCCCCGCCCGCTCGCCGATCTGGGTGTGCATGTCCTGGCACACCTTGCGATACGACGGGTGCCCCTGGCGCTCGGTGCGCAGCTCGAGCATTTGCATCGCCGCCCGGGCGTTGAGCGTCATGGCGTAGCGCACCTTGTACGCCAAGGCGACGGCGTAACCGGCCTGATGCGGATGATCGTCGAGCAGCGCGTCGTGCAGCGACGCCGAGCGTTCCATCGACTCGACGAAGTCGTCAGCCGCGCCCGGCATCGGCCACGGCGTCGGGCACGTCGTAGCCGTGGAGCGGCGACAGCGTCTGCCACTCGATGCTGAGCATGCGATGACGTTGCAGGTCGCGGAACGCGCCGTAGTCGGTGAGCAGGTCGAAGCGGTACCACACCGTCTCCAAGGCCCGACCAGGACGGTGGCGGCGGTTGGTGCGGTCGCCCACGTACGCCTTGACCACGCTGACCTTCTCGGCCGCGCTCATGTTGCGGACTCGGGCCAGCACCAGGTCGTCGGGCAGATCGCGTGTACGGGTACAGCATCGCCGCGATCATGCGGTTCTCGCCGTCGGGATCCCAGTTCACGAGCGTGACCGAGTCGCGGGTCTCGGGCGCCGTCGTGGCCGAAGAACTGCTCGGCCACCTCGTCCATGGCGCTCCGGTTGGTTTCGAGGTACTCCGACCAGCGGCGGCCGCGGTCGGGTAGGTCGACGCGGGTGAGGAACGACGGGATGACCTTGCGCAACTCGACCAGCATCATCTCGGCGTAGGCGCGCGCCTCGGGCAGCGGGTGGGCGTGCATCCGGATCAGCAACTGCTCGTACGCCTGGCCCGTCCCGTAGATGCCGACGTTCGACAGCGACGCCGCCGGCAGCAGGCCGCGCAGCGCGTCGAACGCTTTGGCTTTGATCGCCTGGCGCCACACGAAGTCGGAGTCGCCCGCCTGTTGCGGGTGGATCTTGCGCGTAGTGAGCCTGCATGACCGGCAGCAGTTCGGCGTAGGTGTCGAACATGCGGTCCATGTCGCCCACGTAGCGCAGGCCGTGCCGCCGACTTGAGGATCTCGGGGTCGCGGTAGTAGCGGTACCGGCCGTTGCCGAGACGGGTGTCGTAGGCGATGTAGCGCGTCGACTGTTCGAGATAGGCCATGAGGCGGCCCCACTCGAGGATCTTGGTCAGCAGATTCGACGCCTGCTCGCAGGCGAGGTGCACGCCGCCGAGCTGGGCGACGGAGTCGTCGCCGTATTCGAAGAAGACCTTCTTGTAGAGATCCTCGGCCCGCTCCAGGCCCATGGTGGCGTCGACGGTGAGGTCGCCGGTCATGTCGAGTTCGCCGACGAACTCGTCGAGGAACAGGCGCCGCAGGCTCTTGGCCGACCGGGAGTAGCGGGCGAACAGGGCGCCCTTGACGACCTCTGGGAGGTTGGTCAGGGCGAAGACGGGCAGGTCAAGGTTCGTGAAGTAGCGCCGGAGGATCACCGCCTCGTCGGGCGTGAAGGTCTCAACGGCGTACCGAGTCACGGGAAGCCAGAGAGTAAACCCGCGGTGGGGCTCAGTGGCGGATCACGATCTTTCCGTTCTGATCGCCCGCTTCGAGGCGTTCCAGGGCCTTGGGGAAGGCGTCGAGCCCGTCGAAGATCTCGTCGACGGGGACGGGAACCCCGGCCGCCACGAGGCCGAGGACGGCTCGTCGAATTCGGCGTAGGAGCCCATGGTCGAGCCGATGATCTCGTGCTGCTTGAAGAACAGCCGCGGCAGCGAGATCTCGACCTTGCTGCCGGCAGTACCGCCGCAGGTCACCAGTCGACCGCCGGGCTTGAGCGCCCGGATCGAGTTGTCCCAGGTGGCGGCGCCGACGTTCTCGAACACGACGTCGGCCTGCACGGGCCACGTCTCGTTGGAGTCGAAGGCGTCGGCCGCGCCGAGCGCGATCGCACCGGCGCGCTTGGCGGCGTCGCGTGACGTGGCGTACACCGTCGCCCCGCTCGCCACGCCGAGTACGAGACCGGCCGTGCTCACACCCCCGCCGACGCCGACGACCAGCATCGTCTCGCCGGCGGTTAGGCGCGCCCGCCGCAACATGCGCCATGCCGTGAGCCAGCACAGCCCGAAGGCCGCGGCTTCGGGCCAGTCGAGCGTTGGCGGGCGTGGCGCCGACGTTGACGGCCGGCACCACGACGAACTCGGCGTGGGTGCCCCACCGGTGCTCGCCGAGGATCCCGAACTCGCGACACAGCGGACTTTCGCCGGACATGCACGTCGCGCAGTGACGACACGACACGGCGGGGTTAATGACAACTTCGTCGCCGACCGCGACATCGGTGACGTCGTCGCCGATCGCGTCGATGATCCCCGCACCGTCGGCGCCGGGCACGTGCGGCGTGTGCGGCTTGGGCATGCCCTTGGTGACCCAGATGTCCATGTGGTTGAGCGCGCTGGCGACGATCCGCACGCGCACCTCATCGCGGGCCGGCTCCGGCGTCGCAATCTCCCCGCGCCGATAGGTGCCCGGCGACTCGTCCAAGATCCACGCGTCCATGCAATCGAGCGTAAGCGCCGCGCCGCGTCGCTCACCGCGTTTGAACACACCTACGCGTCGTGATCCGGCCCAGTCGACCGGCGATCGCGACTCGCCGGCGTGTTCAAACTGCAGCGCTCGCCGGCAACCTTAAGCTGCACGCAGCACGTCGATTCCGGACACTGGAATACCACCCGCCGGTCTGTCGCCCGAGGAGGGTGTGATCGCGGCTCGGGGGCGCGAATCAACGCGGGTCCCGTGGCAAGTAACGGAGCGAAGTGGTCTACGCGAACACTCGGAGGGCGTCGGGGAGGACGCGGATGGCTAGGTGGCGCGCGTTCGCGATCGCTTCGCCGTCGATGAAGACGTCGTAGTCGCGGGTGAACTCGAAGGTGACGGCCTTCGATCGCGTCGCCTCGATGCGCGGGTGCGGCAAGTGCGTGCCGGTGGGCAGACGGGCGCGGACCTTGCGCCATTCGAACAGGCCGAGGTGGCCCTCGTAGGCGTCGACGATGCCGTCGTTGGGGTGCGACCTTAGGACCGAAGTTCCACTCCCCGATCCACTGCGCGTTCATGGCGACGGCGAAGTCGCGCCAACCGTTGCGTCGTGCCACGACGTGGGCGGCGAAGTAGTGATGCCGACCGTCGATGAGCACTTCGCCGACGTCGATCGGGAAACCGGTCCGCGGCTGCCCGGTGGCGGCCAGCGTCCGGCCGAGGTCGCCCGCCAACACTCCGAACGACGGGAACGGCTCGTTGCGGAGGCGCGCCTCGTCGAGGGAGCGGGAGATCTCGCGATCGCTGCGCACGACGAACGCATCGTCGGGCAGCGTCGCTGGCTCGCCCCATTCCTGGCCGGGCTTAATCGTCACGCGTGCCCACGCTCGACGAGGCGACGATCACGCCGCGGAACAACGCGTCGGCCGCTTCGGTCGCCGCCTTACCCGTCGCCGGCACCGGCGCCACGATGGCGATCTGGCGCAGCAGGTCGACGAGTTGCTTGATGTTGCGGACGAAGTCGCCACCCGTCAGCCCGCCGGCTCCGGAGGCAAAAGATGCGCCGTCGCCCAGAACTTCGTCGAGGGCGTCGCCGTTGGCCCACGCATACGCCACGCCGACGAACCCGGCGTCGATCTCGCGGGTCAGCGGCAGGTGCGCCCGCTTCTCCAACCCGAGGAGACGGGCGTGCAACGCCTCGATCTCGGTGATGCGCGTATTCAGGCCCAGGGCGGGCGGCAGCCCGGCGACGTCGGCGTTGCGGGCTTCGAACGTGAAGACCGACGCCAACCCGGCCAGCTCGATCGGCGTGAGGTCGTCGAAAACACCGGCGCCGAGGCAGTCGGCGATCAGCAGATCGCACTCGTGATAGAGCCGCGCCAGTCGGTCGCCGGCGTCGGTGAGAGACCACCCGTCGACGAATCCGAGTTCGGCCAACACGCCGAGGACGCGGTCGAGCTGCCGACCGAGCGACGCATCGTCGTTGCGCCGCTGACGACGCTCGTTGCCAAGTCGCGCTCGAAGCGTTCGGCCCGGCGCCAACGCCCGCAGGTGCGCCGGTGCATCGGGACACGACGCGACCGGGTGCACGTGCGCTAGGCGCTCCGCCGGCGTGCGCCGGTGCGCCCGCGCCCGTCCGCCCTTCCATTTCGGCGTGTACGCCTTGACGTCGTCGGGCTCGGTCACCTCCGTGTGGCGCACCAACTCGCCGACGGCGCGCAAGAACCGGCTGGCGGTGGGTTCGAACGGGGCGGGCAGCTTCACGTGCCCGACGCGCCGCGGCGGAATCGGGAAAGTCCTTAACCCGCAGCTGGAGCCGCCGGCCGTCGTCGGTCACGACGGGAAGCGTCAGTCCGCCGATGCCCTTGCCGCGCGGCGGGCCGAGGACCGCCACCTTGCCGTTGGTCCGATGCGACGGGACGAGCACGATGTCGCCCGGTCGGAGCCGGTGCATGGCGTCGACGACGAGGTGAGCGTCGGACGGCGCGTTGCGCGCCGACTCTTGCGCCTCGGTGACGAGGACGCGGTACTCCTTGATGTCACCCAGCTCGCACTCCGCTTGCTCGTACGCCTTGGCGATGCCGTGCACCAGCCGTTCGATGGCCGCCTCTTGCTGCACGATCACTCGGTCGGCGCGGTACTGGGCGAAGCTCAAGTTCAGGAGATGCCGCGCCTCGTCGGGCGCGTAGCGACGGATGAGGTTGGCCGCCATGTTGTACGTAGGCCGGAACGACGACCGCAGCGCGTACGTGCGGCGCCCGGCGAGCGCCGCCACCTGCTCGAAGGACACAAAGGGCGACCACAGCACGACGGCGTAGCCGACGTCGTCGAGCCCCCGGCGCCCGGCGCGACCGGTGAACTGCGTGTACTCCCCCGCCGTGAGCATCTCGTGACGGTCGCCGGTGAACTTGGTCAGCTTCTCGATCACCACCGAGCGCGCCGGCATGTTGATGCCCAGCGACAACGTCTCGGTGGCGAACACCAGCTTGACCAGCGCGGCGGCGAACAGCGCCTCGACCGCCTCTTTCATCGGTGGGACCAGACCGGCGTGGTGGGCGGCGACGCCCATCTCCAGACCCGCGAGCCACTGGTCGTAGCCGAGGGCGTCGAGGTCGGAGTCGCTCAGACCCGCCAACTGGGCGTCGACGTGGCACGGATCTGTTCGCGTTCCGCCGTGTCGGTGAGCCGCAGCCCGGCGTTGACGCACTGGCGCACCGCCTCGTCGCACCCCTTGCGACTGAAGATGAAGTACACCGCCGGGAGCATCGAGTGCTCTGCCAGCACATGCGCCACTTCGACGCGTCGCGGCGTGAACACCTTCCGCCGGCGCCGTCCCTTGGGTGACGTGTCCTTCTCCGGGCGGTTGTCGAGTCGGGCGGCGTCGCGATTGGGGACGCCGTCGACGAAGGTCGGCAGCAGGTGCGTGCGATCGGAGTCGCGCTCCGCCTGCCAGATACATGTGTTCGAGTTCGACCGGCCGCGTCTCGTCGATGATGGCGTCGGTGGCGCCGCGCACCGTGCCGATCCAATCGGCGACGTCTTCGGCGTTGCTCACCGTCGCCGAGAGGCACACGAGGTCGACGGTGTCGGGCAGGTGGATGATCACCTCTTCCCACACCGCGCCGCGGTACGGGTTCTGCAGGTAGTGGACCTCGTCGAGGATGACCCACCGCAAGCCGTTCGAGGCTCGCCGAGCGGGCGTAGATCATGTTGCGGAGCACTTCGGTCGTCATGACGATGACGGCCGCGTCGGGGTTGACCACCGTGTCGCCGGTCATCAGACCGACCCGTCCCGCGCCGTGGCGCGACACCAGGTCGTTGAACTTCTGGTTGGAGAGCGCCTTGAGTGGCGTCGTGTAGAAGGCGCGTGCTGCCCTCGTCCAGCGCGCGCTCGATGGCGTACTCGGCCACCACGGTCTTGCCCGACCCGGTCGGCGCCGCCACGAGGACCGAGTGTCCCGCGTCGACCGCGTCCATGGCCTCGACCTGGAACGGGTCGAGGGGGAAGCCGAGGGACAACTCGAAGCGCCGCCGGACCTCAGCGGTCATCGCTTCAGCAGTTTGCCGATGAGGATCGACAGCTCGTAGAAGATGTACATCGGGATCGCCATCGCGAACAGCGAATACGGGTCCTGGCTCGGCGTAATCACCGCCGCCGCGGCGACGATCACGACGATCGCGGGTCGGCGCCACGAGCTGAGGCGCTTGGAGGTCACCACCCGCACCAGTTGGAGGAAGACGAGCACGACCGGGAACTCGAAGGCGAGCCCGAACGCCAGCATGATCTTCAGGAAGAACGAGACGTACTCCTTCGGGCTGAAGATCTCCTGGAGGTTGTTGCCGCCGATGTCGATGAGGAACTCGAGCGCCTTCGGGAACGTGAGGTACGCCACGAAGACCCCGAAGAAGAACAGCAGCGTCGACGCGGCGATGAACGGGATGGCGTAGCGCTTCTCCTGCTTGTGCAACCCCGGCGTGATGAAGCGCCACAACTCCCACAACACGACCGGGCTCGCGATCATGAGCCCGCCGTAACCGGCGATCTTCAGCCGCGTCGCCAGGCCGTCGAGCGGCGACTGCACGAACAGCTTGCATTTGCCGTCGCGTATCTCGCAGTACGGGTGCACCAGGAAGTCGAGGATGCGGTTGTAGAGCAGGAACGCGATCACGGCACCAACGGCGATCGCTGCGCAGGCGATGAACAGCCGCGTGCGTAGCTCGGTCAGGTGCTCGACGAGAGTCATCGAGCCGAGCGCGTCGGGGTTAGGCGCGGCCTCGGTGGCCGCCTCGTCGGCCACGCCGAGTTATTCCGTCTCGGAAGGCGGGACCGGGGGCAGGGCTTGCGTCTGGCTCGGCGGCTGCGGCGGCTGGGGAGGGCGCGGTGCCTCCGGAATTACCGCGTTGACTTCGTTCTCGAGTTGCGACATCGCGTCGCGCACTTCGGCTTGGAGTCCGCCGGTCACGCGCCGGAACTCCGAAAGCGCCTTGCCCATCGACTTTGCCGCTTGCGGGAGCCGATTGGGACCGAGGACGAGCAGGGCGATGATCAGTACGACAAGAAGCTCGGGACCACCGATGTTTCCCACGGCCGAATGCTACGCCGCAGCCTGCGGCGAGCGATTAAAGGCCGTCGCGCTCGACGAGCTCTTCGACCTTGGAGAACCAGTCGTCGGTGGCCAAGAGATCGTGGAAGGCGAGGATGTCGTCGTAGGAGATCGGGTCGCCGACGTGGGCCTCGGCCAGTTCGCTCGGCAGACTCCACGTCGTGAGCGGGATGCCAGAGGCGACGAGAAGGTCGAGAGACGCTGGTCAGCGGGCTTGATCACCACGGTGCTGCACTCGGGGCAACCGAAGCTGTAGGAGCCTTCGCCGGTGGTTTCGCATTTGCGAGCATGGAGGGCGCTGCCGGGCAATTCGACGTCACCACACGAAGGACAGCTGGCCCGCACGAGCGCTACCAGCGGCTCGGTGTTCGGTCCATCCATGGCTGTCTCCTTGCGGATCGGTGCGGCGCGGTTAGTGATGCCATCCTGCGCCGAATGACCGGTTTCGGGCTATGACTCATATGCGGGGTTTTGGAATGACCCCATCGGACTAGTCACCATGTGTATGGATGGACTCCCTGCTTAAGCCTCCGATCGCCTTCGCCCACCGAGGCGCCCGGGCGCACGCGCCGGAGAACACACTCGATGCATTCAAATTGGCTCTAAAGCTCGGTGCGACGGGCCTCGAGAGCGACGTTTGGGTGACTAGGGATGACTACGCGGTGCTCGATCACGACGGCGTGGTGCGCTCCGGCCTGCGGCGCCGCCCCATCCGGGGAATCGACCGTGCCGACCTGCCGTCGCACATTCCGACGCTCGACGAGCTGTACGACGCCTGCGGCACCGACTTCGAGTTGTCGCTCGACGTGAAGGACCCCGACGCCTTCGCGCCCATGCTCGCGGCGGCCGACGAGCACGCCGCCACGGCCCGGCTGTGGGCGTGTCACTCGGACTGGAAGCTCGTGCAGACCTGGCGCGAAGCCAGTCCCGAGGTGAAGCTGGTCGACTCGACGCGGCTGCGGCGAATCGCCGAGGGACCCGAGCGACGGGCGGCGACGCTCGCCGAGGTCGGCATCGACGCCCTCAACATGCACTGGACCGACTGGAACGCCGGCCTGGTGACCTTGCTGCATCGCTTCGAGCGGTGCGCCTTCGCCTGGGACGCCCAACAACCGCGGGCGCTGTCGCTCACCTTCGCCTACGGCGTCGACGGCGTGTATTCCGACCACGTCGATCGCTTGATGGAGGCGTTAAGCGACCAGGTTCGCTAGATCCCGCCGAACCTTCCAACGGGCCACACTCGGAAGAAGGCGTGGCCGATGATCGAGGACTTCTTGATCGGGCCGAAGAAGCGGCTGTCGCGCGACTGGGAGCGGTTGTCGCCCATCACGAAGACGCAGTCGCAGCGCACGGTTACCGGTTCGTCCATCACCGTCTCGGTGCCCGGCTGCAGGTACGGCTCGTCGACGCGGCTTGCCGTCGACGAAGAGCTTCCCGTCCTGCGCCGACACCGTCTGACCGCGGCCGGCGATCACGCGCTTGATCAGGTCCTTGATCTTCGCCGCCTCCTCGCCCGGCGGACGGTCGAACACGACGATGTCGCCGACGTGGGCGTCGCGGTTGCGCTTGTTCACGAGCACGCGGTCGCCGACCAGCAGCGTGTCCTCCATCGAGACCGACGGGATGCTGAACGCTTGGATCGACGGTGGCGCGCAGGATCGTCGCCGTGAGGAACGCCGCGATGATGACGATGGCCCACTCGATGATCTGCCGGCGCGAGTGACCACTCTTCGCCGGTGGAGCGGGAGGCGCGGGCGTCGCTGGCGGATCGTCAGTGGTCACGGACACAGGGACTGAGCGTAAGCGCCGGCTGCGGCCGCGAACGAAAACGCACGCGGGTCATCGTCAGGTGTGCGCCCCATCGTCGTCGGCTGAATCCCGCGGTCCGAGAGATAACCCACGGCATCCGGCACCTCCACCTCGACGACGGTCGTGAAGTTCTCGAGCGGCGGAAGGTCGGTGGTGCCCGCCGGAATCGGCACCGTTACGGGGACATGCGTCGACAACAGCACGGTCCGGCTGTGCATGCTCACGCCGCGGTGGCGCAGGCGCTCGTCGGCGTCGGAAACTCGCAGCGCGGCGATGGGCTTCCCGCCCGCGTCGCCGGCGGTGTCGAGAAGACCCGCCACCTCGATGCCCGAGAACCCGAGGAACGACCCCGTCCCCACCGATCCCGGCCCCATACCCACGACGATCACATCAGCGTCGAGTCGCCGCCGCGCGAGCGATAGCGCGGAGCGCACATTGATGGCCTCGAGATCGCCGCCGAAGGCGTGGCCCGCAGTGACAGTTCCGTCCACGATCTCCGGCGTCGACTAGCTCGGCGAGGAGATCGGACAACGCGAGCGGCAGCGCTCCGGCGTCGGTCATCACGTAGACCACGCGTCGCGACTCGTCGATCGCCTTCACCGCCGCCGCCGCGCACGCCAGCTGGCTGTGCAGCGCGAGGGCGACGACCGGGGTTCCTTCAAGGCTTTGGGGAATCGGACCGTCTTCCTCGGCCGACCCGGTGTCGGCCTGCAGGCTCGTGTACCGCAGCTTCATGATGTGCCCACCCGAGTCGGTGCGCAGCTGCTCGTTCGTCAGGTTCCAGTGCACGACGTGCCAGCCACCGGTGCCGAGGCCGAGCTCGACCGCGGTCGTGTTGATCACCACGCGATCGCCAAGCGCTACCTCGCCCGTGAGCTGGGTCAGGACATAAGACCGCTCGCCGTCGACCTCGACGCGTTGCAGGCCTCGGCGTGCGCTGAGCAGCGAGGTGACGGTGCCGGTCCGAAACGACGGCACGGGAACTTAAAGCGAAGCGATGAGGCGGTCGACGCGGTCGTCCTTGGACTTGAACGGGTCCTTGCACAGCACGGTGCGCTGCGCCTGATCGTTCACCTTCAGGTGCACCCAGTCGACGGTGTAGTCGCGCCGGCGTTCCTTGGCCTTGCGGATGAAGTCGCCGCGCAGCTTGGCCCGCGTCGTCTGCGGCGGGTTGTCCTTGGCGTGCTCGATGTCGGCGTCGGTCGCCATCCGCTCCACGGCGCCGGCGTTCTGCAGTTTGTAGAACACGCCGCGGGTGCGGCTGACGTCGTGGTACTGGAGGTCGAGCAGAGCGACGCGGGGATGCCCGAGCGGGATGTCGTGCTTGGCGCGGTACTTCTCGACCAGGTTGTGCTTGATCACCCAATCGCACTCACGGTCGAGGCTGAACGGGTCCTTCTCCAGGCCCTCGAGGCAGTGCTTCCACATCTTCATCGCCTGGGTCTCGTGCGGGTGCAGGTCGTGGGTCTTGGCGTAGCGCTCGGCGCGGGTCAGGTACTCGAACTGGATGTCGAGTGCCGAGGCTTCCCGTCCGTTGGCCAGCTTCACCTTGCGCGTGCACGTGATGTCGTGGCTGATCTCGCGGATGGCTCGGATCGGGTTCTCGAGCGTCATGTCGCGCAGCACGACCTTGGGGTCTTCGAGCATCCGCAGCAGGACGCTGGTGGTTCCGATTTTCAGGAACGTCGTGTACTCGCTCATGTTGGAGTCACCGACGATGACGTGGAGTCGCCGGTACTTCTCGGCGTCGGCGTGCGGCTCGTCGCGGGTGTTGATGATCGGGCGGCTCCGGGTGGTCGCCGACGACACGCCTTCCCAGATGTGCTCGGCCCGTTGCGCGAGGCAGAACACGGCGCCGCGCGACGTCTGCAGCACCTTGCCGGCGCCGGCGTAGATCTGACGCGTCACGAAGAATGGGATCAACACCTCGCTGAAGTGACCGAAGTCGTCGCGGCGGCTGGTCAGGTAGTTCTCGTGACAGCCGTAGCTATTGCCGGCAGAGTCGGTGTTGTTCTTGAACAGGTAGACGACGCCGCGGATGCCCTCTTGACGCAGCCGCTGCTCGGCCTCGATTACGAGACCCTCGAGGGTGCGCTCCCCCGCCTTGTCGTGCACGACGAGCTCCCCGATGGTGTCGCACTCAGGAGTGGCGTACTCGGGGTGGCTGCCGACGTCGAGGTACAGCCGCGCCCCGTTCTCCAGGAACACGTTCGACGACCGTCCCCACGACACGACGCGACGGAACAGGTAGCGAGCGACTTCGTCAGGGCTGAGCCGGCGCTGGCCTCGCAGCGTGCAGGTGACGCCGTATTCGTTCTCCAGCCCGAAGATGCGCCGCTCCATGTCGCGACGGTACGCCTATTAGCTCAGCAAGCTGGTGACTTCGCCGTCGGCGAGGCGACGGAAGGCACGGCGAGGGAGGGCGCGGTCGAGCACGGCGACTTCGAGATCGTCGGAACTGAGGGTGCGCTCGGGCCCGGCGAGCGCGGTCAATTGCACTCTGCAGCGCGGCACCGAGGGCGGCGGCTTCGGTGAAGGACTCCTTCAGGCGGGTCGTCGATGGCTTCGGAGTCGCCACCGAGGACGGCGAAGCCGTGTTCGTCGGTCACCGTGCCGTCGTAGAGGATGTGGAACAGCTGATCGTCTTCGATCGTGTCGCCGACCTCGGCGACCAGGATCTCGATCTCGAACGGTTTCATCTCGTGCGTGAAGACGATGCCGAGGTGTTGCGCGTAGAGATTGGCCAACGAACGACCGTCGACGTCTTCCCGGGCGTACTGGTAGCCCTTGGTGTCGGCGTGCTGCACGCCGGCGACGCGGAGCTGGTCGTACTCGTTGTAGCGACCCACACCGGCGAATGCGATGCGGTCGTAGATCTCGCTGATCTTGTGGAGGTTGGTCGACGGGTTCTCGGCGCACAGCAGGATGCCGCCCTCGTAGACCGCCGCGACCGCGGCACGTCCGCGGGCGATGCCCTTGCGGGCGTAGTCCGCCTTGTCCTTCATGAACTGCTCGGGCGCTACATAGAACGGCATACTCACGGTGTACGCGCCCCCGTTGCTGCGGCGGGCGACGAGTGCGGCGAAGCGCTCGGCGACCTCGGTGGCGTCGACCGCAGTGAAGCCGGACTCGCGTGATCGTGGCCACCGTCGGATAGATGCCGCGCACGACGTCGGGGCCGCCGGTGGCCGAGTCTTCGTCGGCCGCTTCGTACAGCGCCTGCACCGCCAGTTCGATCGCCTCGTCGCGGCTCATGTCGGTACGCCAACCGAGCTTGATCGTCGTGCGGGCGTCGCGCCCGCCGGAACCGGTGGCATGGAAGTCGGACTCTTCGTACCGGCCGCCGGTCACGTCGTAGGTGAAGATGCGGCCAACGCCGCGCCGGGTGTCGAAGCCGGCGAACAGCGGCACGACAGCCAACCCCTGCATGGCCATGCCGCATGTTGCCGCGGATCATCTGCGCCAGCTGGTTGGCTTTGCCTTCGAGCGACAGCGCGTTGCCGCTCAGCTTTTCGTAATGCTCGAGCTGGGTCTGGAACAACCGCACCATCTCGACCGCAATGCCGGCGGCACCGGCGATGGCGATGCCGGAGAAGCGGTCGGCCGGAAACACCTTGTCCATGTTCCGATGGGCGATGTCGCTGCCGGCCGTCGCGCGACGGTCGCCGGCCATAAGAACACCGTCGGCGTACCGGAGCGCCACGATTGTCGTGCCGTGGGTCACGCGCTCGAAGCTGCCGACCTCGGGCACGCGGTGCGCGAGGCCCAACCGATCGAGGAGGCGGGCGAAGTCAGGACCCGGCGTGTCAGCCGGCGAAAAAAGCGGCAGGGTCATGGGCCGGCCTTGCGGCTACTGCCCACCCTTTTGCACGTACGAGCGCACGAAGTCTTCGCTGTTCTCCTCGAGGACTTCGTCGATCTCGTCGAGCAGGTCGTCGATATCGGCCTTCAGTTTTTCGCCGCGCTCGGTACCCGCGGGCGCCTCATCGGCGACCTCTTCTTCGGTCTTCGCCGGTGCTTGCTTCTTTTTGAGTTCTCGTTCAGCCATTGTTCGAAGTCAACTCCCTAGGCCCCCAGTTTTGCCACAAGTTCTGCTGGTGTCGCGCATGATTCCAACAACGTATCCACGATCTCTGCTGTTCCCCGCAAGGGTTCCATCATCGGCACGCGCCGCAGGGGATCCGAACCGAGATCGAACACGATCGAATCCCAGTTCGCCGCCGCCACCGAACTACCCCATTTTTGCAGGCACTTGCCCCGGAAGTAGGCGCGGGTGTCTCGCGGCGGTTCGCTGACCGCGTTCTTCCACAGCCGCTTGATCGACGAGTTTTTCCATGTTCATCCGGTGGAACAGCGACGTCGCCGGCCGCAGGTCGTGGTACTGGATATCCATGGCCCGCAGCCGGGCGTTGCTCCACTGCATGTCGTTGCGTTCGCGGTACGCGTCGATGCAGCCGGTACTTGGCGACCCAGTCGAGCTGATCGGCGAGCGTCATCGGGTCCGTCTCGAGGCCGGAGAGCACGGTCTCCCATCGGTCGATGACCACCTGGCCCACAGCGTCGCCGCCGATTGCCTCGAAGCCGTGCTCGTCGGCCCACTTCTTGGCGAGGCCCAGGTACTCCCACTGGATGTCGAACGCGGTCATCGTCGTGCCGTCGTCGAGCGGAAGCGCTTCGCGCAACGTGAGATCCGAGGACACATGCCGCATGGCGGCGACCGGCGCCGCCAGATCGATGTCGCGGCTCCCCCGGACGTCGTCTTCGATGAGCGCCAACACCATGGCAGTGGCGCCGAGCTTCAGGAACGTGGCCACTTCGGCGAGGTTGGCGTCGCCGCAGATCACGTGCAGGCGGCGATACCTCTGCGAGTCGGCGTGCGGTTCGTCGCGGGTGTTGACGATCGGCCGCTTCAGCGTCGTTTCGAGTCCGACCTCTTCTTCGAAGAAGTCGGCGCGCTGCGTGATCTGGAACGCCGAGGCGTCGCCGCCCGGCGCTTCACTGCCGACCTTGCCGGATCCGGTGAAGAGCTGACGGGTGACGAAGAACGGAATGATCCGTCGCACGATTGTCGCGAACGGGATGGCGCGGTCCATGAGGTAGTTCTCATGGCAGCCGTAGCTGTTGCCCTTGCCGTCGGAGTTGTTCTTGTAGACGGCGATGTGGGCGTCGCCTTGCAGCAGCGCCGACGCGTATTCCATCGAGCGCTGCAGGATCACTTCGCCGGCGCGGTCGAACAGCAAAGCCGACATGGCATCGCGGCATTCGGGCGAGGAGTACTCGGGATGCGCGTGGTCGACGTAGTAGCGGGCACCGTTGGTGAGCACGGCGTTGACCAGATGGGTCTCGACTTCAGGCGGCCGGGCATCGGGGCGCGACGACCCGCGGGCGTCGCGGCCAGGCGACTCGTCTTCGAAGTCCCATCCGACCTGGCGGTGCAAGTGTTGGACGTAGGCGTTGATCAAGATCGACGACGCCGCGATCGGATTCGGGTCGCCGCCGCGCAGGGCGATCCCGTACTCCGTCTCGATCCCACAGACCTTGGCCACTGCCACGGCCTCACGGTAACGCCGTATTCAGGCAAGTGGGACCACCTAGCGTGCCTGTTCACATGCGGGACTTATTTGTCGTCATATCGGGCGCTCCCGGAGCGGGAGCTCCCCGGCGAAGCGACGATGCAGGCGGTCCGCGCGCTGGCGAGGTTGAACGGCCGGGGTGTGCTCGAGAGCACGTGGCGGCGCGAACTAGCGGTGGCGGAGCTGTCGGCGTTGCCCGCTCCGGTCATCGAAGTCCTCTGCGACTGCCCGACCGAGGAGTCGCTTCGCCGGTACCGGGAGCGAGTTGTCGACGCATAAGAGTTTTTGAAGCACCGAAGTGCACGTCATTCCGGGCACATTGGGCTGCCGCAGAGTGCATTTCGGTGCTTGAAAGTGGCGGCGGGTAGTGGCTGGACGAATCCTCGATCGACCCGTCTTCATCATCGCTATGCCGCGGTCCGGTTCGACGCTGCTGTTCGACCTTCTGCGGGCCCACGAAGATGTGCGGAGTTGGGAGACGGAGGCGTACCCGCCGTGGCAGGCGGTCGACCCGACGGTCGCTACGGGTGCCCGCGGGGATGCTTTCGATCCCGCGGCTCTTGACGAGCCCGCGTGGCGACGCGCCGAGTGGGCGCTGCACGAAGGAGTCAAGCGCCGCGGCTTTCGCGAGCGCCGCGGCCGCGTGCGGTACCGGCTGGTCGAGAAGACGCCTGCGAACATCATCCGCGTCGCCGCGCTCGGTCAGATGTTTCCCGACGCCCTGTTCATTCACCTCACGCGTGACGCGCCGCAGAACATCGCATCCATGCTCGAAGGCCGCGATAAGCGCCTAGCTGTCCGGGGCTGGCCGGCCACGCACGACTACGAGTGGCACTTCCTCATGCCGCCGGGGTGGTTGGGCCGCGTTGACGACGCCCCGCCGCAACAGTTCGCGTGGCAGTGGCAGGTCGGCAATCAAACGGCGATCGACGACCTCGACGCCATTCCGCGGAGCCGCTGGGCGCGCATCAAGTACGAGGACCTCATCGCCGACGCGCCGCGCATGCTCGACGACCTCCTCGCGTTCAGCTACCTGCCACCGAGCCGCGCCGTGGACAAAGCCGCGGGAGCGTTGGCGCCGAGCCAAGCGGTTCTCTCCGCACCCGACGAGCAGAAGTGGCGTGAGCGCGCCAGCGAGATCGAACCCGTCCTCGCGCCACTCGCAGCGCTGCGGCGAACGCTCGGGTACCTCTGAGTGGGTTCTTTGCAGCGACGCGGGGTCGTACGCCCCGTTTCGCTGCAAAGAAGGCGGGCGATTAGAGGTACTGGCCGGTGGCGACGCGTTCGATGGCGCGGCCGCCTTCGGTGCCGGGAGCGTCTTCTTTGGAGATGAGCGTGCGGACGTAGACGATCCGTTCACCCTTCTTGCCCGAGATCTTCAACCAGTCATCGGGGTTGGTGGTGTTCGGTAGGTCTTCGTGCTCCTTGTACTCCTGCTTGATCGACTTCAGCAGGTCGTCGACGCGAATTCCTCGGCTCTCGCCGGCGATAACGCGCTTGATGGCCAGCTTCTTCGCTCGGCGCACGATGTTCTCGATCATGGCCCCGGACGAGAAGTCCTTGAAGTACATGATCTCCTTGTCGCCGTTTTGGTACGTGACTTCGAGGAAGCGGTTGTCGTCGTCGGTGCAGTACATGACTTCGACGGTCTTCTCGATCATGGCGGCCACGCACTTGTCGCGGTCGCCGCCGCCGAGCGTCTGCACTTCTTCCTCGTCGAGCGGCAGGTCCGAGGTGAGGTAGCGCGAGTAGATCTGCGCGGCGGCCGATTCGTCGGGACGCTCGATCTTGATCTTCACGTCGAGACGGCCCGGGCGCAGGATCGCCGGGTCGATGAGGTCTTCGCGGTTGGACGCGCCGATCACGATGACGTTGCGCAGCGTTTCCACGCCGTCGATCTCGGCCAGCAGCTGAGGCACGATCGTGGACTCCATGTCGGAGCTGATGCCCGTGCCACGAGCACGGAACAGCGAGTCCATCTCGTCGAAGAAGACGATGACGGGCATGCCCTCTTCGCTCTTCTCACGGGCACGCTGGAAGACGAGGCGGATCTTGCGCTCGGTTTCGCCGACGTACTTGTTCAGCAGCTCGGGGCCCTTGATGTTGAGGAAGTAGGCCGTGCCCGTGGTGCCGGGGTTGGCCGCCGCGACCTTCTTGGCGAGCGAGTTGGCGACGGCCTTGGCGATCAGCGTCTTACCGCACCCTGGCGGGCCGTACAGCAGGATGCCCTTGGGCGCCGGCAGCTTGTGCTCGACGAACAGCTCCTTGTGCAGGAACGGCAGCTCGACGGCGTCGGTGATCGCCTCGATCTGGGTGTCGAGGCCGCCGACGTCGTCGTAGGAGATGTCGGGCACCTCTTCGAGGACGAGGTCCTCGACTTCGGGACGCTCGAGCTTCTCGAGTACGAGACCGGTGCGGCTGTCGAGCAGCAGCGTGTCGCCGGAGCGCAACTTGACACCCACGAGCTCGTCGACGATCTCGACCACGCGCTCCTCGTCGCCGCGCCCGACGATCATCACGCGCTTGGCGTCGACCGTGTCCTTGAGGGTGACCACTTCGCCCGACAGTTCGGCGCTGCGCGCCAGCACGACGTTGAGCGACTCGTTGAGGACTACCTCCTGACCCTTCTTCAGGTCTGACAGGTCGAGCTCGGGGTGCACGGACACCCGCATCTTGCGGCCGGCGCTGAACACATCGACGGTGTCGTCGTCGTTGGCGCCGAGGTAGGTGCCGTAGGCGGCGGGCGGCTGGGTGAGCTTGTCGACTTCTTCGCGCAGCGCCGAGATGTGCTCGCGCGCTTCACGCAGCGTGTACGTGAGCTTCTCGTTGTGGCTGACGGCCTGGGTCAGCTGGCCCTTGGTCTCGAGCAGCTTCTCTTCGAGGGTACGAACCCGCTTGGGCGCATCCTGGAGCCGACGGCGGAGCGCGGCGACTTCCTCTTCGAGCGCCACGATTTGTTCGAGGGCGGCGGGTAGATCTTTTGCATCGAGATCGTCACTCACTTGCACCTCCTAGGTCTTCGTTCGACCTTACACACACCGTGCTACAGCTATAGCGAGTTTTTTCACGAATTGCCGTGGAAATGCTCGCGGTGCGCTACGATGGTTTTCAGTCCACTGCCCCACTGTGGGGCCTGAGATCAAGTGAGTGATTGATGGGTTACAAGGTCTGGATCGACCAGGATCTGTGCACCGGCGACGGGCTCTGCGAAGAGATCGCGCCTTCGGTTTTCACGCTGCTCGACGACGGCCTGGCCTATGTCAAGGAAGGCGACAAAGTCTTCTCTGACCCGGGCGGCCCCGAGGGCCTTGCCAACGTGCCTGCGGGCATGGAAGACGCCACCGTCGAGTCGGCCGAAGAGTGTCCCGGCGAGTGCATCTTCATCGAAGTCGCCTAGATACGACCGGCGTACGCACGCCAGATGAGTCCTGAACACGGAGCCCGGAAGGGCTCCGTGTTTACGTTGAAGGGCCATGGCGTCACGCTGACGCCGACCACCCGCAAGGACGCTCCCCTGCTCGCGGCCGCCGCGGCGGCGACGCCCGACGACGCGTTCCGCTGGACGTTCGTCGACCGCACCGAGGAGGGCTGGGACGGCACCATCGCCGGGTGGGGCACTACCGGACGGCTCATCTACACCGTGCGGGCCGACAGCGAGGTTGTCGGCGCGACCGGGTTCTACGACCTCGAGTTCCTGACCGGCCGCGACGATCCCGACGTGTGCGAGGTCGGTCACACCTGGTACGTGCCGGCGGTGCGCGGGACCACGGTGAACCCCGCCTGCAAGCTCCTCTTGTTCACGCACGCGTTCGAGACCTGGAGGGTCGCGCGGGTCGGGATGCGCACCGACGCCCGAAACGCCACGAGCCGCGCCGCCATGCTGAAGCTGGGCATGACGTTCGAGGGCATCCGCCGTCGCCACATGATCGGCGCTGACGGGACCATTCGCGACTCGGCGTACTTCTCCGCTGTGCCCGAAGACTGGCCGGCCATCAAGCGGCGGCTGCTCGAACGACTGCCTTGATCCCAGCCGAAACCCGGCAGTGGATCGAGAAGGTCGCGGGCGGCCGGATCCGGGCGATCCGGCGCCTCCACGGCGGGATTATCTCCAACGTGCACGACGTCCGGCTTGAACTGCCGAGCGGCGCGCTTACGTCGGTCGTTCTGCGGACCTACGGCACCTATGACGACCACGGCCGGAACGACGTCGCCGGAGCGCTTGACTATGAGGCACGTATCCTCACCGCGCTCGAAGCCGTCGACGTGCCTACGCCGCGGCTTATCGGTGTGTCGAGTCACGCGCTGCTGATGACCAAGGTGCGGGGTGTCGCCGATCTCGAGTCCCGCGACATGACGCAAAAGCTGGCGCGGATGGCGGCACCGCTGCCGGTGATCCACGCCTCCCGCGAGCTACGCGCCGTCGGCGTCAAGCTGAAGATGAACCCGCGCCGCTACGACTGGGTGCGCGATCCGGGCGTACGTCGCGCCGCTGAGGAACTCGTCGCCAAACCGCCGGACCGCATCGCTCGCGTCGCCACGCACGGGGACTACCAACACTTCAACATGTTGTGGTCGCGGGGGCGGCTGAGCGGCGTCCTCGACTGGAGCGGCATCTGGATCGGCCCACCCGAAGTCGACGCGTGCCACTGCCGGCTCAACTTGGCGGTGCTCTACTCCCCCGATGTCGCCGACCAGTTCCGCGACGCCTACGAGACCGAGGCCGGTCGGCGCGTTGACCCCTGGCACGACGTACACCGGCTCGGTGTGTACAACGACGACTGGCGGCGGTTCATCCCCATTCAGGTTCATGGCCGCGCCGCGGTTCGGCGCGGGATGACCGCTCGCGTTGAGGAGCTGCTCCGCCGTACGCTCAGCCGTTAGAGAGGCAGCCGCCGCTCTCTTGCGCGACGCGGGGTCCGGCGAGCGCGGCTTGGAGTTCCTTCGACGTCAACGCGTACGCGGTGTTGGGTTCGTCCGGCGCGATGGCGAACGCCATGCCGACGACTCGGCCCTGCAGGTCGGTGAGCGCGCCGCCCGGAGTCACCGGGGTGCAGCGTCGACGAGAGCACGAAGACGTCGCGATCGGTGCGGTGCGAGTCATACAGGTCGCGGCCGCGGGCGGTTACCTGCTGGCTGATCCGCGCCGGCGCGATCCGCAGCTGGTCTTGCCCACCGGGGTGGCCGAACACGGCGGCGCGGTCGCCGACCTTGGCGGCGGTAATCGACAGCGGTGTCTGGTTGAGATTGCGGACGTTGAGGAGCGCAATGTCGCGGTCGGAGTCGAAGTACACGAGCTGCGCCGCGAGCCGCCTGCCATCGGGCCGGACCACGCTCGGGTTCCGAACGCCGGCGACGACGTGGGCGTTGGTGGCCACGAGCTCGGCCCCCACCGTGAACCCGCTGCCCTCCTGGATGCGGCGGCAGGCTTCGCCTTCGATCTTCACCGTGGAGGCGGCGACGCGCCGGTCGACGCCGGGTTCGAACCCCGTCGTCTCCGGTGGTGGCCCGGTCTCGGGCGCTGGGCCCAGCTTGTCGAATACTCTGGGGAAGTTGCGGTCGCCGATGAGGCGGCGCAGCGCCTGCATCTTGTCCGGCGGTGGCGGCGCGTAACGGTCGACGAGCTTGGCCACGACCGACGACCGCGCCTGCTGCGCCGGCCAGCCGGGTAGGTCGACCAGCCACGGGAGCATGAAGAGCCAGAAACTGAGCACCACGCCGAGCGCGCCAAGGGCGGCACCGACGGAGCGGTCCACTAGTCGGATCGGGCCGATGGGCAGGACCCGGTGAATGCGCAACCCCGCCATGAGCCCGAGCGCTTGGCCGGCGAACGCACCACCCAACAGGATCAGTACTGCGACCGCTGCGCGGTACGCCGTGTCGCTGCTCGAGATGGCGCGGAGCGCCGACGGGAGGAGCTGGCTGGCCAGTACGACCCCGAGTCCGAGACCCAGCCAGGAGAAGGCGCGGGCGAGGAAGCCGAGGCGCCAGCCGCCGAGGATGGCTGCGCCCAGCATGAAGCAAACGATGAGGTCCAGTTGGTTCACGCGTCGGGTCCGAGAAGCCGGGCAGTGGTCAGAAATCCGGTGTGGCCGACCATACGGTGGTCGGGCCGAACGGCCGCGCCCTTCACGTACCAGCCGCGCTGAAGCACCTCGTTGGTCTGCACCATTGCAAAGCCACTGTCGTCCAATGCTTCGCGAAGCTGAGCTACTTGCACAGTCGAGGGAACGTAGGCGAAGAAAATGCCGCCGACGCGGAGGGCGCCTTCGGCGTGCTTGACGACGTTCCAGGGCTCCGGCAGATCGAGCACAACCCGGTCCAGATCCCGCTCGTCGATCCCGTCGTACACATCGCGCAGTTCAACGCGATAGTGCGTTAGGGCGTCAGGGCCGAGGAACGACTCGACGTTGGTTTTGGCTTTGGCGGCGAAGTCCTCGCGCAGTTCGTAACCGACGATGTCGGCGCCGGCGCGCAGCATGGCCATCGACAGCGCCCCTGACCCGACGCCGGCCTCGAGCACGCGCGCGCCGGGAAAGATGTCGGCCTGGACGAGGATGGCGCCGATGTCCTTGGGATAGATCACCTGCGCGCCGCGCGGCATTTCGAAAATGAAATCCGACAGCGTCGGAGTGACGACGATGTACGCGGCGCCGAGAGTCGAGCGGGCGATATAGCCGTCGCTGTGGCCGACGATGTCGGCGTGAGCGATGTAGCCGGCGTGGCTGTGGAACGACGCGCCGTCGGCGAGCCGGACCAGGTAGCGCCGGTGCTTGCGGTCGACGAGCAGCACGAGGCTGCCGTAGCTGAAGCTACTTAGCGATCGGTTCGTCACTGCAGAGGATCGAGTAGCGCTCTCCTGGCTTGAGCTTGAGCGTCATAGCGGAGCCGCCGCCAGGTGGGCGATTGAGAAGTTTGTACGCGCCCGCGGCGACGACCACGACCAACCACGGGCCGCTGCCTCCCATCACGCCCTTGCGCATCCCGGCGCGCAGAGCCCAACTCGCCGCTCGATTCAGCATTTAGAGGCGGCGGATCTCCACGAAGGCGGACTTCTTGCGGCCCCGGCGACGGCCGAGGAAGTAGGCCAACGCGAGCACGATGACGCCGCCGACGGCGGCGATGATGAGGCCGTTGGTCTTCTGGGCGTTGGTGACCTCTTCGGCGTCGCCCTTCAGCTGGCGCAGCTTGGTTTCGATGTCTTCACGCGTGATGCGCGGAGCCTCGGCTGTACTCACTTGGCCTCTCCTTCTGTGGCTTCTGGCTCGGACTTCCACGGCGTGCGGGCCACGGATCGGGCCGCCAGCACGCCCACGTTCACACACACGAGCCCGGAGACGAAATAGGGCACCCATGACCAGTACCCCGTAAGCGCGGTGCCGGTCTCGGTCTGGAGCCCGCGGATGACGGCGACGGTGCCGAAGCCGGTGCCAATGGAGAACAGCACCATGCCCACGATCCCGAAGCGCATGAAGGCGCCGAGCCCGCGTAACGGTGCCTTGGTCTCCTGCTTGGTATAGCCAACGACGAGGCGCCACACCTCGTTGAGTTCTTCGGTCAGTTCTGCCGGGCGCGGCCGTGCCACATAAGCCTCCGTCGTTGGTTGCCTGATCGTAGACGGGGGCTTACCCGGGATCCTTGCCGTGCAGTTGCAGCTCGAACAGCTCAGCGGCGTCGAGGGCGGCCGTGGCGATCGCGTCGCCGCGGCGCTCGGCGTCGTCCTCGGCCAGGATCCGCTGGCGATCGGCCGGCCCGCACGGTGTCATTCCCGCGAGTAACCACTGGCGCGTCGTCGGCTCGCCCACCAGCACGTCGTCGACCGGGGGCACGTCGTAGCCAAGCTGGACGGCCAGTCCGAGGGCGCGTCGGACGGCCGACTCGGCGACGGCGTTGGATTCGGCTGACGGCGGGGCACCGGCTGGCAGGGTCTCCACGAGTGCCATGGGATACGGATCGTCCGGCAGCCACGTGGTCACGCGGATGCGGTCTTCGCCGACGGCCATGATCGCCCATCGGCCGTCCTCGAACTCCGCAGCGTCGGTCACCCGCATGCGCGTACCGACACTCGTGCGCACCTCGCCTCCGCCAACCTCGCTTCCGCGCTCGATAAGCACGATGCCGAACCGTCCGTCGCCCTGCTGGAGGTCGCGCGCCAACTGGCGGTAGCGCGGCTCGAAGATGTGCAGGGGCACCAACGACCCGGGCAGGGCCACGGCCCCGAGCGGGAACATCGGCAGCGGAACCGCAGGTGCGGCTGCGGTCACGGTGCCAATGCGGAGGCCGGTGGAGCCTCTGGGTAGGTGGCCAGCGCGGCGACGAGTCGGTCCTGAATCGCTTTACCCCCGGCATCGGTGAACGCGCCGTTGGATACGAAGGCAAAGCGGACCTTTACGCGCGCCGTCGGGTCGACCAGTCCGACGAGGGCGGTCACGTTGTTCAGCGAGCCCGTCTTGGCGCGGAGCTTGCCCACCAGCGGCGACGTGGTGAAGCGATCCTCGAGCGTTCCTGTCTTGCCGGCGACCGCGAGCATCTCTTCGATGTCGTACCCGCCGGGGTGGGTGGTCAGCGTCGCCAGGAGCGCGGAACACGTCGCCCGGTTGCTGCGATCGAGCCCCGAGCCGTCGATGGCCTGCACCCCGGCGGCGTTCACGCCCAGTTCGCGCAGCGCCGCGACCCGCGCCGCCACGCCGGCGGCGCGGGTCACCGGCGCCTTCGCCGCACCCGCCTGACGCGCCAATTCCTTGAGCAACAACTCGGCGGTGTTGTTGTCGCTCTCGCGCAGCATCTCGGCGACGATTTCGGCGAAGGGCGCTGACCGAATCGAAGCCAGAGAGTCTGCCGCCGCCGACGGAAGCGCCGCCCGCCGCGTCGCACCAGTGATCGTCACCCCCGCAGCGGCCAGCGCGGCGCGCAACGACTCCCCGGCGGCGATCGCCGGGTCGGACGCGGCGATCAGGCGCGGGGCGTAGGCGCTGAACCCGTCGTTGACCGCCAGCGCGCCGATCGGTCCGACGTCGCCCGCGGACGTGTAGCCGGGACTCCAGGTCGGCACGCGTCGCTCGGAGTCGTACACGTCGTCGGACACGACGATCCCGCCGGTCACGCGCACCACGCCGGCGGCGACGATCTGGCGAACGAGCTTCGCAATATCGGTCGCCGGTGTGGGCGGGTGTTTGCGTGTGGTGACGTAGCCCTCGGTCGCCAGCATCGGGTCGCCGCTGCCTATGACGAGCAAGTCGCCCTTCACCGTTCCGGACGCGTCGGGCTTGGCGCCGCGGACGACAGTCGTGAACTGGCCTGTGCCCCCGACTTCGGCGAGGAACGCCGCAGCCGTCGTCAGCTTGAGCGCGGACGCGGCGACGAGCAGCTGGTCGGGATTGACGGCGACCACCGTTGCCTTGTCGGCGCGCACGACTGCGCACGAACTTCGAGGCAGCGACCGCATCAACGCCTCGATGCGCCCCGCGAGCCGCGTGTCGGCGACGACGGTCTGGAGAAATTCCGGGGCTCGCCGCGGAGAGAGCACACCGAGGGTCGGCGTGGGCAGCAGCTCCTCTGCTCCCGCTGCCCGCCCGACCGTGAGCCAACCCGCACCCGCGCCGGATGCGACCGCGACGACCGCAGCGAGGACGACGGTGAGTCGGCGGCGCCGCTCCGTCACGTTCGGTCGCGCAGGATGTACGTCGACGTCGCCCGAGCGACGAGCTTGCCGTCCTGATCCACCACCGAGCCCTCGACGAAATTCACGCGTGACCCGGAGCTCACGGCAGTCGCCGTACAGGTGAGGAAGCTGCCCATCGGCACGGGGCGCAAGAAGCTGATCTTCATTTCGGCGTTGGCGCTGAAGATCTTGCGGCCGCGTGCCGCCGTGATGCTTGACGAGCCCATCGCCGAGTCACAGAAGGCCGCGAGGAATCCGCCCTGCAGCATGCCCACCGGATTACAGAAGCGCTCTTCGGCGGTCATGGTCCACACGGTGACGCCCGGCTCGTCCTTGTTGACGCACACCATGCCGAGCGTGAGGTCACACGGCGGCGGTACTTGCACGCCCGGAGTCTGCGGCATCTCGCGAACCTAGGGCTCTAATGCCGCGCGGAAGAAGCCCTGCACATGCGCCAGTCGCGCCTGCACGGCTTCAGCCGCGATCGGGTCCTGTCCTGTCAGCGCTTCCAGAAACGGCAGATCGCTGAAGTACGTGAGGATCATTCCGTAGCCGGTCAACATCAGGTGCAGAGGGTCGTGGCGGCGGAACCGTCCCGCGGCCATCTCCGCCTCGAAGAAGGCGCACGACGACTCGAGCTGGGGCTTGAGGACCGCCGCGAACTCGCTGGCGAATTCGCTCTTGTCCTCGAGGGCCTCGCGACGGAACAGCCGGACGAACTCCGGGTTCTCTTGAAAGAACTCGAAGCCGGCGGCCAGGATCCGATCGATCTGCTCGAAGCCGCCCGGTCCCTCCACAGCCGCCATCGACCGGATGAACCAGTCGCTCAGCGAGACCTCGAACACCTGCCGGTACAACGCTTCCTTCGACGGGAAGTGGTGCAGCAAGCTCGGGCGACGGATCCCTACCGCTTCGGCGATGTCGTTGAGCGACGTGCCTTCGAAGCCGTGCTCGGCGAACAGCCGACGAGCTTCACCCAGAATCTGCTCACGCGTGGTCGGAGGCGAAGCCGTAGCGGCCATGATCACCAAAGGCTAGTGCTGCGATCGCCTCGCACTACGTTGAACGAACATGCAAATCCTCGCCGCGCTGTTCATCGACACGATCGACTTTCGTCAAGCAGAGGGTCCGGCGACCCGCATCGATCTGGGCGGGATCCAGTTCTCCTTCGCCTCCCCCGACCCGCTGCCCGTACATCTGACGCCGCATCTGGTGGTCCTCGTCAGCTGCAACGCCGACGAGCCGGGGACGGCCGCGCTAGTGGCGACCTTCCACGACGACACCGGTGCCGAAGTCGCTCGCAACGTGCAACCGCTCCAGGTCGAGCCCGGAAAATTCGGCTACCGCCTCGTCCGGGCCGAGCTGACGTGGGAGGCCTACGGCACGATCAAAGCGCACTGCCGCCTCGACGACGGGCCCGAAACCGTGGTGCCATTGACGCTGCTTTCGCCAACCTAAGGTTGGTTCATGAGCGAGCTTCGCGAGCGAATCATGGAAACTGCGGCCGGGCCATCGGCTGCGCCCGCAGGGCGCTGACAAGATGGCCGCGGATATTGAGGAACTAGGCGTCAACGTCATTCGCGGGTTCGCGATGGACGCACCCCAGGCGGCGGGCAACGGTCACCCCGGCACGGCGATGGCGCTCGCGCCGCTGGCGCACGTCCTCTACACGCGGATCATGGCGCACGACCCCACCGCGCCCCACTGGCCCGACCGCGACCGGTTCGTGCTCTCGTGCGGCCACGCCTCGATCCTCCAGTACTCGATGCTCTACCTGTGCGGGTACGGCCTCACGCTCGAGGACCTCCGCAAGTTCCGCCAACTGGGTAGCAAGACACCCGGCCACCCCGAGGTCCGACCACACCGCTGGCGTCGAAGTAACCACTGGGCCGCTCGGCCAAGGCTTCGCCAACGGCGTGGGCATGGCGCTGGCCGAGTCGTGGCTGCGGGCCACCTACGGCAGGGAGGTGTGCGACCACCGCACGTACGTCGTGTGCTCCGACGGCGACCTCATGGAGGGCGTCAGTCACGAGGCGGCGTCGCTGGCCGGCCACCTCGGCCTCGGCCACCTCATCTGCGTCTACGACGACAACAAGATCACGATCGACGGGTCCACCGATCTCGCGTTGTCCGACGACGCCGCGCAGCGGTTCACCGCGTACGGATGGCACGTCGAAGAACTGGGCGAAGTCGCCAACGATCTCGACGCGCTGGAAGCCGGCATCCGCCGCGCCATCGCCGTCGAGGATAAGCCGTCGCTGCTCATCCTCCGCAGCCATATCGGATGGCCGTCGCCTAACAAGACCGACACGGCCGCCGCCCACGGCAACGCGCTCGGTGCTGAAGAGATCGCGCTCACGAAGGAGAAGCTCGGCCTGCCCATCGACGAGGCGTTCTACGCGCCCATCCCTGTCGTCGAGCACTACCGGCTCACGCAAGGCCGCGGCGCGACCGCCCGGCGCGAGTGGGAGGAGCGCGTCGCCCGCTTCACCGGTGACACCGAGGGATTCATGGCCGCGCTCGAAGGGCGAGCGCTGGCGGGCTGGCACGCCAAGCTGCCGACCTTCGAAGCCGGTACGAAGGTCGCCACCCGCAACGCGATGAAGAAGTGCCTCGACGCCGTCGTGGACGTCATTCCCGGACTGCTCGCCGGTGGCGCCGACCTCACCGACAACACGGGCGTGGCCGTCGGCAGCTTCGATCCGCTCAGCAAGACCGCGCCCGGTGGCCGGTTGATTCATTTCGGAGTGCGCGAGCACGCCATGGCGTCGCTGGCCAACGGGGCGGCGCTCCACGGCGGCGTGATTCCCGTGTGCGGAACGTTCTTCGTGTTCTCGGATTACGCGCGTCCGGCGCTGCGGCTCGCCGCGCTGTCACGGGCCAAGGTCATCCACTCGTTCAGCCACGACTCGGTCGGTCTCGGCAACGACGGCCCCACGCACCAGCCGATCGAACACCTCGCGTCGTTGCGGGCTATGCCCGGGATGCGTTTGATCCGTCCCGCCGACGCCAACGAAACAGCTCACGCGTTGCGCATCGCGGTCGACAGCGAGGGCCCGACGCTGCTCATCCTCAGCCGCCAGGACCTGCCCGTTCTCGAAGGCACCGCCGACCGCTACGGCGACGTCGCCCGCGGCGCCTACGTCCTACGCGATACGGCCGACGCCGCCATCACGCTCGTCGGCACCGGCGGTGAGGTGTGGGTGTGCCTCGACGCCGCCGACGCTGCTCGCCGCCGAAGGCGTTGCCGCACGCGTGGTCAGCATGCCGTCGTGGGATCTCTTCGCCACCCAGTCCGACGACTACCGCAACGCGGTGCTCGACGACAGCGGGCCCATCCTGGCGGTCGAGGCCGGTTCGAGTTTCGGGTGGGAGCGGTGGTCAGACGACTCCGTGAGCATCGACCGGTTCGGCGCGTCAGGACCGGGTGACGAAGTGCTCGCCATGCTTGGCTTCACTCCGAGCAACGTCGCCGCGCGAGCGCGTGCGCTGATCGAGGACTGGGCGTAGCCGTGGGTTCCCGTCTCCAGCAGCTCTTCGCCGACTGCGGTCAGGCGCCGTGGCTCGACACGCTGTCGCGTGATGCGTTGGCCGACGGAAGCCTCGCCGCGCTGATCGCCCGCGGTGTGCGCGGCGTCACGTCGAACCCGAGCATCTTCGAGAAGTCCATCAGCGGATCCGATAAGTACGACGACGACATCGCGTCGCTGGCCGATGCAGGGCGCGTCAGTCGACGATGCCTACTGGAGCCTCGTCTTCGCCGACATCCAAGCGGCGTGCGATCTCTTCGCCGGCCTGTACGAGTCCAGCAACGGCGAAGACGGGTTCGTCTCCGTCGAGATCGATCCCCGGCTGGCCGACGAAACCGACACCTCCGTGGATGCCGGCAAGTGGCTGTTCAGCCGTGTCGACCGGCCCAACGTCATGATCAAAGTGCCGGCCACAGCTGCCGGCGTGCCCGTTATCGAAGAACTGCTTGCCGTCGGAATCAACGTGAACGTCACGCTGATCTTCAGCCTCGACCGCTACGACGAAGTCCTGCGGGCATGGCAACGCGGCATCGATCGCGCGCGTGGCCGCGGGTCACAAGCCCCCGGCCAGCGTGGGGTCGTTCTTCGTCAGCCGAGTCGACACTGAAGTCGACAAGCGACTCGAGGCCATCGGTTCAGACGCGGCGCTCGCCCTCCGCGGCAAGACGGCGGTCGCACAAGCGCAGATCGCGTACGACAACTTCCGGTCCTTCGTGACCAACCTCCCCGCGCCGCTGCAGCGGCCGCTGTGGGCGTCGACGAGCACGAAGAATCCGGAGTACGACGAGCTGCTGTACGTCAACACGTTGATCGGGCCTGACACGGTGAACACCTTGCCGCTGCCCACTCTCGAGGCGTTCGACGCCAGGGGCGACGTGCAGATACACGTCAACGACGACGTCAGCGGGGCCCGCGGAATTCTGGAGGCCGTCGCCGACGTTGGTATCGACATGGACGACGTCGGCAATGTGCTGGAACGTGAAGGCGTCGCTGCCTTCGCTCAGGCCCACGAAAAGCTGCTGGCCACGCTGGCGCCGAAGTTAAAGGCCTAAGTTTCCGCCGTGGAGTTCGAGGGGTTGTCGCTCGACGAATTGATGGCGCGGGCGCGCGCCGTGCGCGCCGACGCTTTCGGCACCCGCATCACCTACTCCCCGAAGGTCTTCATCCCGCTGACGCGCTTGTGTCGCGATCGCTGCGGCTACTGCACCTTCGCCACCGCACCGGCCCGGCTCGAATCGGCGTACCTGTCGATCGACGAGGTGCTGGCCGTTGCTCGCCGCGGCGCTGAGGCCGGATGCCACGAAGCGCTCTTCACGCTGGGCGAGGCGCCCGAGGAGCGCTACCCCGCTGCCGCCGAGTGGCTCGCCGAGCACGGCTTCTCCTCGACCGTCGACTACCTCGTCGCCGCCTGCGCCGCGGTGCGCGACGAGACCGGGCTGCTACCCCACGCCAACCCCGGCGCGCTCACCGAGGACGAACTCATCCGGCTGCGCGCCGTGTCGGCCAGCCAGGGAATGATGATCGAGACGCTGCGCGCCGACCTCCCGTGTCACCGCGGCGCGCCCGACAAGACGCCGGAGCGCCGCCTGGCGACGCTCGAAGCCGCCGGCCGCGCCCAGATCCCGTACACCACCGGCATCCTCGTCGGCATCGGTGAGGATCGGTCCGACCGCATCACCGCGCTCGAGGCCATCGCTGCCAGCCACGCCCGCCACGGCCACGTCCAAGAAGTGATCGTGCAGAACTTCTTGCCGAAGGCCGATACGGCGATGCACAACGCGCGCGGCGTGCCCCGAGGAAGAGTTCCTCTGGAGCATCGCCGTTGCCCGGTTGCTACTGCCGGCCGACATTCACTTGCAGGCGCCGCCGAATCTGAGCGACGACTTCGGCGTCCTGCTCGACGCCGGTATCGACGACTGGGGCGGCGTTTCGCCCGTCACGCTCGATCACGTGAATCCGGAGCGGCCGTGGCCCGCGCTCGACGCGCTCGCCGCTGAGACCGAGGTACGGGGCCTGCGCCTCGCGCCGCGCCTTACCGCCTATCCCGAATTCGTGCGCGACCCGCAGCGCTGGTTATCCCCGGAGATGCGTACGCCGGTGTTGCGGCGTAGCGACGCCGTTGGCCTCGGCCGCGAGCTCGACCCGTGGTGCTCCGGCGGCGACGCCGAACCGCCGCACCTGCTTCCCGGCCCGACGTACGCCAGCGGCGCTATCGCCGAAGTGCTCGCCGGTGTCCTCGAAGGCCAGGAGGTCGGCGAGGAAGAGATCGTCACCCTGTTCGGCGCTCGCGGCTCCGACGTGGCCGCAGTCGCCGCCGTGGCCAACGACCTACGCGCCTCGATCGTGGGCGACGAGGTCACCTGGGTCTCGAACCGCAACATCAACTACACGAACGTGTGCACGTTCAAGTGCAAGTTCTGCGCCTTCTCCAAGGGCCCGCTGTCGCTCAACCTGCGCGGCGCGCCGTATCTCTTGGAGCTCGACGAGATCACGCGCCGCGTGGCCGAAGCCGAAGCTCTCGGCGCCACCGAGGTGTGCCTCCAAGGCGGTATCCATCCCGACTTCGACGGCGAGTACTACCTGCACGTCATCGACGCCGTGCGCGCCGCGTCGGAGACGATCCACATCCACGGCTTCACGGCGCTCGAGGTCAGCGAGGGCGCCCGTCGTTCGGAGGTCAGCCTCGAGGAGTATCTCAAGCGCTTGATGGCCGCCGGTCTGAAGACGCTGCCGGGCACGGCGGCGGAGATCCTCGACGACGAAGTGCGTGCCGTGCTGTGTCCCGACAAGGTGAACACCGAAGAGTGGTTGGAAGTGCACCGCGTCGCCCACGGCGTCGGCCTGCGTTCCAACATCACGATCATGTTCGGCAGCGTCGAGGAGCCCAAGCACTGGGCGCGGCACATGTTGCGCACCCGTGCTCTGCAACGCGAGACCGGCGGCTTCACGGAGTTCGTCCCGCTCCCCTACGTGCACATGGCGGCGCCCATGTACCTGCAAGGCAAGAGCCGCCAGGGCCCGACGTTCCGCGAGGCGGTGCTGATGCATTCCGTCGCCCGCATCGTCTACGCCGGTTGCATCGACAACATCCAGGTCTCGTGGGTGAAGCTCGGCGCCGCCGGTGCCGGTCAGCTCCTGGCTGCGGGCGCCAACGACATGGGCGGCACGCTCATGGACGAGAACATCAGCCGCGCCGCCGGCGCGTCGCACGGTCAGATGATGGATGCGGCCGGTTTCGGCGCCATGGTCGACCACGCCAACCTCGTCGACGGCGGCAATCGGCGACTGGTGCAACGCACGACCCTGTACGGCCGCGTCGCCGCCGTCTGACGCGCTACCACCACTCTTCTGGAAGCTTTGCTTCAATGCTGCGAATGTTCTCGCGCGCGCATTTGGCGCAGTACCGGATCACCCGGCCCCGTTCGGTCTCGAAGGTCCAGCCGAGCGGCGTGCCGTCCTTGTCGGCGACCTCTTCCTGCTCGCCGCATCGTCCGCACGTGGCCATCTCCACCGTGCAAGCGTAAGTGACCAATGGCCACGATCAACGCCGCTGAGCTAAAGGCCCGCGTCGAGGGACTCCTCGACGAGATGGAGACGCTCGGCAACCGCGACATCGTCGCCGACATCGTCAACACGGCGTTGCGGCTCGCCACCGACGACGCCTCGCGGCTCGACCTGAAGATCGTCGCGACCGCGCTGCGCGAGATGCGCGCCGCGTTCCGGGCGTTCGCGCCGTACCGCGACCGCCGCAAGGTCACGATGTTCGGCAGCGCCCGCACCTTGCCCGACTCGCCGCTGTACGTCCAGGCGCGCAACATGGCCGAGCGCGCTCGCCGATGCCGACTGGATGACCGTCACCGGCGCCGGGCCCGGCATCATGACCGCCGGCATGGAGGGCGCTGGTCGGGCGAACGCCTTCGGCGTCAACATCCGTCTCCCGTTCGAGCAAGGAGCGAACGCCTTCATCGCCCAGGATCCGAAGCTCGTGGAGATGAAGTACTTCTTCACCCGCAAGCTGATGCTGATCAAGGAAAGCGACGGCTACGTCGTGTTGCCCGGCGGGTTCGGCACCCTCGACGAGGCGTTCGAATTGCTCACGCTGTTGCAGACCGGCAAAGCCGAACCCGCACCGGTTGTCTTGCTCGACGTGGAAGGCGGGACGTACTGGGAGGCCTGGGAGCGCTTCGTGGTCGAGCAAGTCGACGCCGGCGGGTACGTGACGCCGGGCGACGAGTGCCTCTGGTTACGCACCGACTCGGTCGACGTCGCCGCCCAGGAGCTCCTCGGCTTTTACGCCAACTACCACTCGCTGCGCTGGGTCGGCCGCGACCTCATCCTGCGCGTGCAGCGCCTGCCGAACGAGCAGCAGCTGCGCGATCTCAACGTCGAGTTCGACGACATGTTGCAAGAGGGCACCATCCGTATCGGCGAGACCAGCCGCTCCGAGCGCGCCGACAACGACGTGGTCGATCTCGGTCGCCTCGCCCTCCGCTTCGACAAGTTCAGCTACCACCGCCTCCGCGAGTTCATCAACGCCCTGAACAAGCTGTAGTCGTCGCGCTTGTTGGCACCTAATGCGCTGGTGCCGCAACGGTCGCGCAAGCCCGGAGTGAGAAGCGACACGACGCAGCCACTCGTTCGCTGCTCTAAAAGTGTTTGGGTGCGTGTAATCGTCCATGTTCAGCTAGGCGCACCCAAACGCGGACTGCGTGGTGTTGCCGGATCTCGCGCACGACGATTGGAAACCTGTCAGTGTGCAGATTCGACCACGCGGGCTCGCTTACGCGTAGCGGGTGACGTAGCCGCGCTTGCGGAAGAGGCGGAGCATGGCGACGACGAAAGTCCCGGCCAACGCGAGTAGCACCAGCGACAGCGCGAAGGCGAAGGCGAGTTCGCCCCAGGCGATGCCCTCGCCGCCGACGGCTTTGCGCAGCGCGATGAACGCGTGCGTCGTCGGCAGCAGCTGGGAGACCGGCTGGACCGCGCCCGGAAGGTTGGAGACGGGCGTGAAGACGCCCGACAGCGGCATGACGGCGAACAGGAGGCCCCAGGCGAGAGCTTCGGCGCCCGAGCCGAAGCGCAGGACGAGGCCAATCACGAACATGCCGATCGCCCAGCCCACGGTGAGCAAGACGCCGGTGATCGGGACGATCGCCCAGCCGACGTTGCCGATCGAGAACGAGAACGCCACCGCGGCGCCGATCGCCGCGAGGCCGACGCCCGTCACGATCTTCAGCGCGGTGAACAGGGCGACGCCGGCGAAGTATTCGAACTCGCTGATGGGCGTGACCATGATGTTGATGAGGTTGCGAGTCCAGGTCTCCTCCATGAACCCGGTAGCGAGGCCGATGCCTGACTGGTACACGACGTGCCAGAGCACGGCGCCGCCGAGCACGTAGCCGATGACGATCTCGCCGCCGTCGGACAACCGCGACGCGTACACGGCGAGCGTGCCGAACAGCATGATGTCGACCAGCGGCCACAGCGTGACGTCGAAGAGGCGGTGCGGGCTGCGCTTGAGGGCGACGTAGTGGCGCCACGCGATAGCGCGAATGCGGCGGCTGGCGCCCGGAGCGGCGTGCAGAATCTGTGTCATTGCTCTCGCGCCAAGTGAATGAAGACGTCTTCGAGGTCCTTCTGGTCGAACTGAGCGGCGACGGCGGCGGGCGTGTCGTTGGCGGCCACCTGCCCGGCGCGCACGAACACGACGCGGTGCGCCAGGCGATGCACCTCGTCCATGTTGTGACTGGTGATGAGCATCGACGCCCCTGTCGACTCGGCGTAATCAAGCAAACCTGTGCGGACGCGGTGGGCGACGTCGGGGTCCAGCGACGCAGTGGGTTCGTCGAGCACCAGCAGCTGCGGCGTGTGCAGCGTGGCTTTCACGATGCCGACGAGGGTCTTCTGTCCCGAGCTGAGCTCGCCGCCGAGCGCGTCGGCGAGATGCGCAATTCCGAAGCGGTCCAGCGCCACTTCGATGGCGTCGGTGAGATCGGTGGCGCTGTAGAGGCGGGCATAGAGACCGAGGAACTCGCGCACCTTCAGACGCTCGGCCAGCGGCAAGTAACCGGCGACGAATCCGACCTGCTCCATCGCCTGCTGGCGCTCTCGCGGCAGCGAGTGGCCGAGGATCGTGACGGTGCCGGCGTCGGGTGTCAGCACCCCGAGCAGCATCAGCAGCGTGGTGGTCTTCCCGGCGCCGTTGGGACCCAGAAGAGCCACCCGCTCACCGGGTGCGACGTCCAAAGACACGCCGTCGACGGCGCGCACGCGGCGGTACTGCTTGACGAGGCCCCTTGCCTCGAGAACTTGCACCCGTCGAGTTTGCTCCAACGGTGTAGCTGCAGCGGAGCTATTTCTCGACGTGCGCCGGAGCGATGCCGTCTTGTACCAGGACCGCTACTGCCTCGGCGCGGAGGCGGAGGTATTCGGCGTGCTCCGCGGGTACATCGTTCGACGTCGCGGCGGCTTCGATAAGAGGCAGCCATACGAGCCGTTCCTGCTGAGCAGTGTCGGCGTGCATCGCCAATTCCCACGCCGCTTCCTCTCCGTCCTCGCCGACCATGCTCGTCCCGGGCCAGCCATGCTCCGCCACTCTTTTGAATGCACCGGCGCGTCGTGGATCAGGTTCCAGACGCCGACTCCACGGCGCGGGGATGCATTCAAACTTCGATGTCCTCCGCTCGGATCGGTGATGTGACGGCGACCGGCGATTAAGCGGTCAGACGTCTTCGAGGTCGGACTCGCCGCCACCGTCCAACAGTTGGATGGCCTTGGCGACGGCGCGGCGGGCGCGCGTGATGCGCCGCTCTTCCTTGGCGGCGTTCGCGTCGCCGTCGACTGCGGCGCGCAGCTTCTTCATAGCGGCGTCGGCTAACTCTTCTTCAATCGCAGAGAGTCGGTCGCGAAGATCAAAGTCCATCGGGCCACACGCTACCGTCAGAGCAAATGACGGACTCTCCCCGCGAGTGGGTCAGCATCGAAGACCCTGAAGAGGAACGCGTGTGGATGTTCGACGTCACGTTCCTCACCAGCCGCTGGACCTGCATCTTCGGCAACGGCTGCCAAGGCGTGTTGACCGAACCGTCACCGGAACTTGTGCAGGGCTGCTGCTCGTACGGCGCCCACTTCACCGACGAGGAAGACATCGCCCGCGTGAAGGCGGCGGCTAAGACCCTCACCGCGGAGCAGTGGCAATTCAAGGCCGAGGGCGCCAAGGGCATCATCAAGCGCAAGAAGTCCGGCGAGGTGCTGAGCCGGCTCGTCGACGACGCCTGCATTTTCCTCAACCGGCCGGGCTTTGCCAAGGGCCCCGGCTGCGCCTTCCACGTAGCCGCCATGGAGCGGGGCATCCCCCACGCCGAGCTGAAACCCGACGTCTGCTGGCAGTTGCCGCTGCGGCGCTTCGACGAAGTCGACGAGGACACCGGCCGCGTCACCTCGACCGTGACCGAATGGACCCGTGACCATTGGGGCGAGGGCGGCGACGACTTCGCCTGGTGGTGCACCGAGGCGCCGGAGGCCTTCGTCGGCCACCAGGCGGTCTACAAGGAACTCGAAGCCGAGTTGGTCGGGATAGCCGGCAAAGAGGTCTACGCCCTCTTGGCGGGTTACCTGGATGACCGGATGGGCGGCGGGACACCGCTGCCGCACCCGGTTCGCAGGATTTAGTCCATCAGGCCCTTGAGGCCCAGGTCGTCTTCCTCGTCCTCGTAAAGGCACCAAGACGCGTGCTCGTCGCCGGGTTCGGCGTGGCACTCCGGGCACGGCTCGGCGCGTTGGCCGCGCGTCTGCTTGAGTGCTCGCGCTTCTTCAAAACGGCGATGCCGACCCTTTTTCACAGCTTGGGCTCCCCGAGACGTGCTTCTTGAAACGAACGACAACGTGGGTACCTACTGTATCCGCTCGTGGCTGCGTTCGATCCCGAGGCAATGGTCCAAAGATTCCGCGAACGGGCGGAGGCCGTAAAACGCCGCGGCATGCCGCCGGTCGAGGGCCCCGAGCGCGATCGCTTCATGGAACAGGCCCGTATCGACTTCTCGGACTTCGCCATGCTCGGCGACGCCGTCGCCACGATCGAGGACGGCATCCTGACCTTCCGGATCGATCTGCGCCCTAGTTAGTGCCGTTCAGCGGCCTTCCGCTGCGCTCCTCGAGCAGGAGGCCGCCGTTGCCGTCGAATACCAGCGCCGCGTCGCCTCGGACCAACTTGGCCAGCGGCGCGCCGACTAACTGCGCCCGCCATCCGTGCCGGAGACGGGCGTCGGGGCTGCCCGCTAGGAAGGCCGTCAGATCGGACCGTGTGGCCAGCATGGTGGCGTCGATCTTTTCGTGGCGCGCCAGTTGCGCCACCCAGGCCGCCGCCAGAGCGGCGGCCGGTCGCTGCTCGCGCTCCAGGTCATCCGACACCGGCAGCCGCAGCTTCTCGGGTGGCAGCCGCTTGCCGCGGGCCACGGCCTCGAGGATCTCCTCGGCTACGTCACCGCGCACACCCCGTCCGCTCAGGCCGCGCACAGCGTTGAGTTGCTGCACCGTCTCGGGCGCCGCCTGAGCGATGCCGGCGACCGCGAGGTCGGCGAGCACGAACCGGACCGGCACATCGGTGGCTTGCGCGCGCCGCTCCCGCCAAGCGCCAAGTTCTTGCGCGATGCCGCGAGCTGTCCCGCGGCACTGCCGCGCTTCTTTGATCCGCCACCACGCGACATCGGGATCGCTCGGGGTGGCGGCGCGCGCCAGCGCGGCGGCGCACTCGTCCTCCGCCCACTCGAGCCGGCCGCGCGCTTCGAGGTCGTCGGTGAGATGCACGCGAATCGTCTCGAGGTGGTCAACGTCAGAGGCGGCGTAGACGCGCTGGCTTTCCGTCAGCGGACGGCGCGTCCAGTCGGTCATGCGGTCGCCCTTGGGCAGGCGCACGCCCACGATCTTCTCGGCGAGGCTGGCGAGCGACGGAGTCGAGAAGCCGACGAAGTTGGCGACCGTCTGCGTGTCGAACATGCGGCTCGGCAGGGCACCGCAGCTTCGCCGGAATACCTCAAGGTCCTGATCAGCCGCGTGCAGTACCGGCAAGGCGTCGCTTTGCAGCAGTCCGGCGAGCGGCGCCATGTCGACGACCAGCGTGTCGACCAGCGCCGTGGTGTCGTCCCAGCGGAGCTGCAACAGCGCGACGTGCGGGTAGTAGGTGCGCTCGCGGTGAAACTCGGTGTCGACGGCGTAGGACGGCGCCGCGGCGGCGGCGCGGCAGACGTCGGCGAACGCCGTGTCGCTGTCGATCCACTCGTACTTCGTCGGCGCCCCCACTAATCGGGGACGCTAGCTGCGGCGCCCCGGCGATCGAGGTAGATCGCCTTGGCGGCGCCGGTGAGCGGCACGGCGAGAAGCGCGCCGACGACCCCGCCGGCCGACACGCCGATCAAGGCCGCGGCCATCGTCGCCGGTGGTGACAGCTGGACCGCCCGCCCGACCAGCAGCGGCTGGATGACGTTGTTCTCGAGCTGCAGGTAGAGCATGAACAGCACGGCGCAGATGACCCCCGTCAGCGGGCTCTGGGTAAAGGCGAGCAGTACGAACGGGATGCCCCCAGCGGCGCCGCCGATCTGGGGCACCAGGTCCCACATCGCCACCCAGACAGCGAGCAGCGGCGCCAGCGGTACGCGCAGCACCAACCCCGCCACCAGCGTGAACAATCCGGCGATCCCCGCGACGGTGAGCGAACCAGCGACATAACGGCCCACCACGTCGCGCGACGCGATGGTCGCTCGCGCAACGCTGTCGCGGGCGCGTGGAGGCAGGGCGCGGCGGACATGGTCGACGAGGAACGGGCCGTCGATCAACAACGCGGCGGTGAAGAGCACGACGAGCAGCAGCATGGTGATGCCTTGAAAGGCGGTGCCGGCGGCGTTGCGCAGCGGCGTGGTGTCGCCGGAGAGCCGGTCGGGCAAACGTTCGATCCACTCCTGTGCCTTGGCAGGTACGCCGGCGTCGGCCAGACGGTCGCCGACGAACGGCAGGTTGGTCATGCTCTCGACGACTTGCGGGACGTCGCTTGTGAGCTCGTTCGCCTGCCGGTAGGTCGGCGGCGCGATGAGTGCGGCGGCGACCGAAGCGGCCAGGGCGGCGGCCAGCGCCAGCAGCGCGACCGCCACACCGCGGCGGACGCTGAGGCGCGCCGCGATGCGAGTGACCACTGGGTCGAGGGCGATGGCGAGGATCCCGCCGACGGCGAGCGCGGTGATCGTGCGCGGCGCCGCGCCGACCAAGGCAATCACCGTCAATAGTCCGAGGAAGGCGGCGGCGATCGCGACCAGCGTGGTCGGCTCGACGTCGACGACGATCCGTGCCGGCGCCTTGGTGCGGGTGGTCCCGGTTCGCCGTGCTGCCATGGACCTACGCTACCGGCGCATGCCGGCCGCACCCTCGGATCCCCGCCGCACAGGCTTGGCCCTGTCCGGGCGTTCCATCGGCTTGATCGTGCTGACGATCGCCGTCGTCGGCTTGCTGATCGGGATCACCCGGGCCTCGGCCCGCGTCATCGGGTGGATGTTGGCCGCCGCGGCAATCGCCGCGCTGCTCGAGCCACTCGTCCTCACCTTGGCCAATCGCATGCGACGCGGGCTCGCCGTCTTCGTGACCATGGTGCTCGTCTTGGGCACCGTCGGCCTGATTGCGTTCCTCACGATCAACGACGTCGTTCGTGAGGTGCGGGTGCTGCAACGCACGGCGCCCGTGCGGGCGCGTGCCCTCGAGCAGTCCGAGCGATTCGGGCCTGCCGCCCGCGCCTTCCACCTCGAGGAGCGGACGCGGGCGGCCGTGAAGGACATCCCCGCCCGCCTGCGCGGTGGTTCGAACGCGGATGCGATTCGGGCCGCCGGCACCCGAGGCGTCGCCTATCTGGCGACCACGGTCCTCACGGTTTTTCTTGTTCTGAACGGTCGGCGCCTTGTCTTGGCGGGCTTGGCGCAGATCCGCGACCCTGACCAGCGTGCTCGCCTGCACGCGATCGTGCGTGAGGGTGGTCGCGCCGGCGTCCAGTACACGACCGCGTCGCTTGCCATGTCGGCCGCGGCGGGCCTGCTGGTTGCCTTCACCGCGCGGCTTTTCGACGTCCCGGGAGCCGTACCTCTGGGGCTGTGGGCCGCGCTCTGGGATCTGGTTCCGCTCATCGGCGCCGTCGTGGGCGCGTTGCCGTTGGTGCTGCTCGCGGCGGCCGACTCTCCGACGTCGGCCGCCATAATCCTCGTCGCCTTCCTGGCCTATCAGGCGCTGGAGTCGGCGGTCGTGCAAAAGCAGCTCGAGGAGCGCAGCGTGCACGTCGGGCCGTTCCTAACCCTCGCCGCCGGTAGTGCCGGGCTCGAGCTGTACGGGCTCGGAGGCGCGCTGTTCGTTCTCTTCGCGACCAGCATCGCCATCGGCTTCTTCGAGGAGTGGCGCCGCGAGGTCGCGGCCTAGTCCGGCGGCGCGCCGCCCTGAATCTTGCGCAGGTCGGCTTGGTCGGCGGCGTCGAAGTCGACCGGAGGTGGCCCGCCAAGGATCTGCGTCACGAGGTCGGACTCCACCGCCCAGTACATGACCGAGCGTGCGTTGGTGGAGTGCCCGGGGTGTTCCTTGTCGCCGCGGTCGTCGTCGAGATAGAGGTCGACCAGGCCCATGAGGTGACCGAGTTCGTGAGTGGTCACGGCCCGCTCGATGCGCGACCGGCTCACTAGTGGCGTCGCCGCGGCCGCAATCTGGTCGGGGAAGATCGCGAAGACGTCGCCGCGCACGCTGACACCGAGCGCGCTGTCGTCGGTAAAGGCTCCGTCGAGATAGAGCACGTGGATCGCCGCTGTGCCCTTCCCTTGTTCCGGCTTGCCCTGCTCGTCGGCCAGGCCGCGGATCTCGTCGGCGCTGTGCACGGTGCTCGACGCGCTGAGTGTGTTCGGCCCACGCACGGCGACCGGCTTATCCGACGCCGACGCCAGGATCTGGCGCAACTGCGCGATGGCCGCATCGTCGACCGCCGCGCCCGGTTGCACCAGCACGTCGATGACGAGGTCGTCGGCAGGGCCGGGTGCCAGCAGCATGCCGGCGAAGCCTCCGGGTGGGCCTAGCGCCGCGCTACGGAGATCGCCCTCGTCGGACGTGGCGGGGCCGTTGTTGTTCGGCTTGTTCCCGCCGCTGCCTTTGGACGTCGCGCTGGTGCCGCGGCGCGTCGTCGTTTGCGACCCATCGGCCGTCGTGGTCTCACCAGGCTGCCGCGGCGTGGTGAGGTTGGTGCCGACGTTGCCAGGCGCGGCGTCGTCTGCGTTGTCGGCTCCGCACGCTCCGGCGACGAGCGCCAGGGCGGCGACCGTTGCGATAACGCGTCGGGTCAGCGCGGGGACCATGCCGGGTCGAGCTGTGCGATGAACTGCGCGCACCGCTCCGCTTCGTCGGTCTCGCCGATCGTCTCCGCGGCGTCGCGGAGACCGTCGACGCAACGAAGGAACGCGGCGTTCGACGGGTGGTCGCCGCGTACGTATCCCGAGCCGCGCCAGCCCGCTCCTCGCAGCGCGTCGAGTCCGCGGTGATAGCCGACGCGGAAGAAGGCGTAGCGCACCATCGGATCTGTGGCGAGTTCTCCCAGGGTCGCCCACCCGACGAGCGAGCGCGGGTGCGCGGCCACCAGTTGCGCAACCTCGTCGTAACCCGGAGCCTCGACGACGCTGGTTTCGAGTGGGTCGGGCGGCAGGACCGTTTCGGGCAAGCCCGAGGAGAAGTTCACGTTGCTCATCGCATATGACTAGTCGATGCTGAGCAGCGCGTGGTCGCGCTTACCCCGGCGAATGACCGCGTAGCGACCGTGGAGCAGCGAAGTCGTGTCGATGGTGGCGTCGATGCCGTCGACCCGTTTGTTGTTGACGTAGACGCCGCCTTGTTCGAGCGTGCGGCGGGCGTCGCCCTGCGACTTCGCCAACCCGCAGGCCACCAGGGCGTCGCGCACGAGAAGGCCCGACTCGACCGCCGTTCGCGTGGCGTTGCCCGATGGCGCATCAGCCAGCACGTCCAGCAGCAGTTTCTCGTCGAGGGAAGCGATGTCCTCGCTGAACAACACCGCGGCGGCGCGCACGGCGCCACGCGTCTCGGCTTCGCCGTGCACCAGAGTGGTCAAGTGCTGCGCCAGTGCTTGTTGCGCTTCGCGAGCTTCGGGACGCGTCTCGGTGGCGGTGTCGAGGGCGTCGATTTCGTCGTGCGACAGGAACGTGAAGAACCGGAGGTACGTCCCGACGATCCGATCGTCGGAGCGATACCAGGACTGGTAGAAGGCATACGGGCTCGTCCTCGTGGGGTCGAGCCAGATCTGCCCGCCGGCGTCCGACTTGCCGACCTTGGCCCCGGAGGGCAGCGTCACCAGCGGCGACGTGAGTCCGTACGCCACGCCGGCCCGCAGCCGGCGGATCAGGTCGATGCCTTCGGTGATGTTGCCCCACTGATCGCTGCCGCCGAGCTGCAGGGTGCAGCCTTCGGTGTCGTACAGGTGCAGAAAGTCGTAGGCCTGCAGCAGCATGTAGCTGAACTCGGTGTAACTGATGCCCTGGTCGCGTCCCTCGAGACGCGCCTTGACCGACTCCTTGCGGATCATCTCGTTGACGCTGAAATGCTTGCCGATGTCGCGCAGGAACTCCGTGACGCGCAGTTCGCGTAGCCAATCCTTGTTGTCGCGCAGCACCACGGAGCCCAGGCCTTCGTCCGGTCCGTCGAAGAACCGCTCGATCTGGGCGCGGATCGCCGCGCTGTTGCGTTCCAGCGTGCCGTCGTCGAGCAGCTGGCGCTCGGTGTCGCGACCGCTCGGGTCGCCCACGAGCCCCGTTCCTCCGCCGATCAGGCCGACGACCCGATGCCCGGCCAGCTGGAGTCGTCGCATCGTCGTCAGCTGGAGCAAGCTGCCGATGTGGAGGCTGTCGGCGGTTGGGTCGAAACCGATGTAGGTCGTGAGGAAGTCGGTGTCGAGCTTCTCGGCGAGATCGGGCGAGGTCGTCTGATGGACCAGCCCGCGCCAGGTCAGGTCTTCCCACAAGCTCTGCCGCGGCATGCCGCGCAGCATCGCACGCCGCGGGTGTTGACGTGAACCCGAATGCAGCCTCGTGGCCGCTCGGCACGCCGCTCGAGTTGCTGACGAATACCGCTGGCACCCGCATGGGCCGGGCGGATCCGACGGGGTTCGTGCGTGACGGAAAGATCTGGCGCGCCGCCTACTTCGCCCAGCGGCCCGGCCACGCTCGCCGTCTGGACCACGACCGCTTCACTGTGCGCCGAGGCGTGGGGTCCCGGCGCGGAAGAGGCGTTGGCGTCGGTGCCGTGCCTGACCGGGCTCACCGACGACCAGGCCGGCTTCGACGCCTCGCCCCATCCCCTCGTGGCCGAAGTCGCCCGCGGGCGACCCGGCGTTCGTCTCGGTCGCACCGGGGCGCTCTTCGACGCCGCCGTGCGCGCCGTGCTCGGCCAGAAGGTGACCGGGGTGCAGGCGAAGCGGTCGTTCCAAGCGCTGGTGCGGAAGGCGGGACTCCCGGCTCCGCTCCCCCGCGTGTCACGCCGGCCGCTACTGCTCCCGCCGACGCCCGAGTCGCTGCTGCGCGTGCTCGCCGGCCACGGCGCGACCTCGCTTGGCATCGACGTGACCCGGGCGGCGACTCTGCGCGAGTTGGCACTGGTCGGCCATCATCTCGAGGCACTGTCCCGTACGCCGCCGGGTGGCGCGGCCGCCGTGCGTCGCGCGCTGCAAGAGATCCCCGGTGTCGGCGAGTGGACGGCCAACGAGGCGACCGTGACTGCGCTGGGCGATCCCGACGCCGTCTCGGTCGGCGACTACCACCTGAAGAACATCGTGACCTTCGCGCTCACCGGCGAGCCCCGCGGTAGCGACGAGCGCATGGTCGAACTCCTCGAACCGTTTCGTGGTCACCGGGCGCGAGCGGTGCGCTTCATCGGGCTGTCGGGCATCCGCCCGCCGCGCTACGGACCGCGCATGAGCATCCCCACGCACGTACCGCTTATGACAAATCGAGCACCATCACGTGGTGAGGCAAGCCGGAGTCGGGCGTCACAAACCCGTCGCCGTGCACGATGAATCCCAACCCGTCGTAGAAGCCGAGCGCCGTGTCACGGGCGTTGCACCACAGCACGTGCGCTCCGTCGGCCCGGACGCGTTCGACGGCCTCGGCGATGACGGTGGCGCCAAGGCCTTGGCCCTGATGCGACGGCGCGATCGCCATGCCACGCAGCTGCCAGGCCCGGACGCCTGAGCGGTACGACGTGCCCGCCGGCGTGAAGCTGGCGATCCCGACGATTTCGCCGTCGTCGTCAACGCCGAGGTGAAACGACGCCGGGTCGTCGTCCTGCGGGTAGTGGACGTCGGACAGCGGGTCACCGCCGCGCAGCACCGCCCGCCGCAGCGCGTGGGCGTCGGACGCCGTGATCTCTCGAATGACCGCCATCGGGCGGTGGACGTTAGTGTCGCCATCCGTGATTCCGGTCCAGGAGCGCACCGCGCCCAATGGCATGGTGGCCGCCGTCGATCACATCGCGGCCGAAGCCGGTGTCGCCATCATGCGAGCGGGCGGCAGCGCGGCCGACGCCGCGGTCGCCACGTCGGCAGTGCTGGCGGTCACGACGCAGCACATGTGCGGCATGGGCGGCGACCTGTTCGCGCTCGTCCGCGATCCGAACGGTGACGGCGTCGTCCAGTGCCTGAACTCATCCGGGCGCGCCGGCAGCGGCGCCGACGTCGCGGCCGCGGCCCTGCGCGACGAAGGTCATACCGCGGTGCCGTTTCGCGACGACATTCGCGCCGTCACGATCCCCGGCTGCGTCGACGGATGGTTGGCGCTGCACGAACGCTACGGACGGCTCCCGCTCGCCGACGTGCTCGCGCCCGCAACCGATTACGCCGCTAACGGGTTCGCGCCCGGCGTCACGGCGCGCAACACGCGCCGCTACATGGGCAGCCTCCCCGGGGGCGACGACTACGCGCGCGAGGGCCAGCTGGTCCGCCGCCCCGGCGTGGCCGACGCACTGCGCAGCATCGCCGCCGACGGCCGGTCGGCGTTCTACGAGGGCGCCTTCGGCGAGGGCCTGCTGGAGCTCGGTGGCGGGCTGTACGCCAAGGAGGATCTCGCCGAAACGCAAGCGGACTGGACGGCCGCCCTTAGCGTCGAAGCCTTCGGCCACCACCTGTGGACGGCGCCGCCAAACTCGCAGGGCTACCTCGGCCTGGCGGCCGCCTGGATCCTCGACGGTCTCGAACTGCCAGATGACCCCGACGATCCCGCGTGGGCGCATCTCCTGGTCGAGGCGTCGCGCCAGGCGGCGTACGACCGCAACGCCGTGCTGCATGACGGCGCCGACGGGGCCGAGCTGATCTCGCACGAGCGGCTTGCGCCGCGCCGCGCGGCGGTTGACCTGTTCGCCGCCGCCGAGCTTGGTGACGCGTACGCGGGTGGCGGCACCATGTGCATGTCCACCGTCGACCGCGACCGGATGGGCGTGACGCTGATCCAGTCCAACGCCAGCGGTCACGGCTCGAACCTCGTAGAGCCGAACACGCGCATCTTCTTGCAGAACCGCGGCATGGGCTTCTCGCTCGACCCGGCCTCACCCGCGGTCTTGAGCGCCGGGCGTCGACCGCCACACACCCTCAGTCCGATGATGGTGACCAACCCCGATGGCTCGCTGAACATGGCCATCGGGACGATGGGCGGCGACAGCCAGCCGCAGATCTTGTTGCAGCTCCTCGTGCGCATGCTGGTGCACGGATCGTCAGCGGCGCACGCCGTGGCGGAAGGCCGCTTCGTTCTCGCGTCGGCCGAACCAGGCGGGACCGGGTTCGACACGTGGTCGCGGAACGGCCGCGTCCGCGTCCGCATCGAGGACAACGCGCCCGACGCGTGGGCCGACGGACTGACCGAGCGCGGCCACAACGTCGAGCCGGCGCAAGCCTTCGATCACGGCTTCGGCCACGCCCACATCGTCGCCGTCGACGGCGACCTGCTCGTCGGCGGCGCCGACCCCCGCGCCCGTTCCGGCGCGGCCTGCGGGTACTAGCTGGCGTGTGAGGCGGTCCAGGCGAGCAGGTCGTCGACCGACTTCGTGTTGACGACCAGGTCGGGATCGACGTTCTCCTCGACGGCGCGGTCGCAGCCGTAGGGCTGCCAGTGCAGCTGCCCGGGCGCGTGGGCGTCGCTGTCGATCGACGTCTTGATGTTCTCCTCCACCATCATCCGCAGGATCCGTCGCGGTGGGTCGAGGCGTTCGGGTCGTGAGTTGATCTCGATGGCCTTGTCGAACCGCTTGGCCGCTTGCACGACGATCTCCTCGTCGAAGGTCGACTCCGGTCGACCCTTCCCCACGACGAGCCGCCCGGTGCAGTGCCCGAGAATGTCGACGTGCGGGTTGGCGAGCGCCGCCACCATGCGCCGCGTCATCTCCGGTGCCTCCATTCGCAGCTTCGAATGCACGCTGGCGACGACGACGTCGAGCTCGCCGAGCAGCTTCGGGTCCTGGTCGAGGGCGCCATCTTCGAGGATGTCGACTTCGATGCCGCGCAGAATGCGGAACGGCGCCAGCTCTTCGTTCAGTTCCTCGAGCACCTTGAGCTGGTCGCGCAGCCGTTCCGCCGTGAGTCCGTTGGCGATGGTGAGCCGCGGCGAGTGATCGGTCAGCGCCATGTACTCGTGGCCGAGCGACTTGGCGGTCTCCGCCATCGTCTTGATCGGGCTGCCGCCGTCGGACCAGTCGGAGTGCAGGTGCAGGTCGCCCTTGAGCAGGGCGCGCATCGCGGCGCCGGGTCCGTCAGCCTGCTTCGGCAGCCGCTGCTCGAGTCGCAACAGGTAGTCCGGCGTCTGGCCGCCGAGGGCCTGCCGGATGACCAGCGCCGTCTTGTCGCCGATGCCCGGGAGGTCGGTCAGCTTCCCCGACTCGGCGAGCGCTTCGAGTTCCTCCACGCGGAGATCGCGCACGGTCTTCGCCGCGCTGCGAAACGCCCGGATCCGATACGTCGGCTCGCGGTTGGTCTCGAGAATCTCCGCGATGGTGTCGAGCGCGTCGGCCGGATCCACGACCCGAAACTACTGTGCCGCCATCACAACCTGGACCGCCGTCTTTCTCACAGGTGCACTGCTCGCCGCCCTGTTCGACTGGTTCGCCGTCGCCGCCGAGTGGCGCTACCTCGAGTACATCGCCAAGCCGAAGACGACGCTGCTGTTGCTGTTGGCCGCGCTGGCGCTGCACCCCGCCGTTCCTGCCGAGCGGTGGTGGGTCGTGGTCGCGCTCGCGCTCTGCCTCGCCGGCGACGTGTTCCTCATGCTGCCGCGCAATCTGTTCGTGCCCGGCCTGGCGAGCTTCCTGGTCGGTCACCTGTGCTTCATCGCCGGTTTCATTGCAGCGCGCGGCGACGACCCGTTGTGGGGCCTGACCTCGGCCGGCGCGATCGTCGCGCTCGGAGTCTCCGCGCGACCGGTGTTACAGGGCGCGGTCGCCCAAGATCCCGCGTTGCGAATACCTGTGCTCGCCTACATGGGCGTGATCGGAGCCATGCTGGTGACCTCAGCGATGCCCGGCGGATGGCTCGCGATCGCCGGCGCCGCCACCTTCGTCCTCAGCGACTCGATCCTGGCGCGCAACCGCTTCGTACGACCGATGCGTCACGGACACCTGGCGACGATGGTGACGTACCACGCCGCGCTCGCGCTGCTGGTCCTATCGCTGGTTTGAAGCACCGAAGTGCACGTGGTCCAGGCCGATTCGGCGTTCCGGCACGTGCATTTCGATTCTCGAAACGCGCGCAACCCGTCGTGCCCGCGTTCGTCGCACCTACGACCAGAACGCGCTCGGTGGCAGTTGCCCCGTCTAGCGGTTGAGTTCGCGGCGCTTGGCGCCACTGCCGATCGCCGTGGCGACGCGCCATCCGACCGCGAGGGCGGCGATGATGATGACCATCTTGATGGCGAACCAGATCGTGCTGATGAGGGCGCCGACGATGCTGAAGGCGATGAACGCGCCGACAACGAGAACCACGATGAGAAGTGCGTTATCCGCTTTCTCCAAATTGCTTGCCATCAGCGAACGGTAACTCTGCCGCCGTCGATTACAACACCTTGAACGGTGGAAGTTTGGAAAATGGCGCCGGTGTCGTCCTTCCAGATCGACACAGTGAGCTCTTCACCAGGCAGGACCGGCTTCTTGAAGCGGCCGACCATGCCGCCGAACTTCGCGGGATCGCCGTCGCACAGAGCATTCAGCAAGAGTCGACCGGTGAATCCGTACGTGCACAGCCCGTGCAGGATCGGTCGGTCGAACCCGCCGGCGGCGGCGAACGCCGGATCGGAGTGCAGAGGGTTGCGGTCACCCGATAGGCGATAGGTCAGCGCCTGGTCGGGACGGGTCTGGGCTGACACGACGAGGTCGGGCTTGCGGTCCGGCGCCTCGTTGGGGTTGCCGCTCGGCCCACGCTCACCACCGAAGCCGCCCTCGCCGCGGATGAACGCCTGCGAACGCGTGTCGAACAATGGCTTTCCGGTTTCGGCGTCGACGGACTGGCTGGTCGTCTCGATCACCGCGCCCGAACCCTTGTCGAACACACCGGTGAGCGTGGACGTCGTCTTGAGCTTGCCCTCGACGGGGATCGGGCCGTGCAGCGTGATCTCCTGCTCGCCGTGGAGCAGCATTGCTGGGTTGAACGTGCCGACGCTGCGCATGGCACCGCCGCCGCCCGCGCCGAGGATCACGGCCATCGTGGGCAGCACCTGCTGCTGGATGTCCTTGCTGTTCTCGGTCGTGAACTGCAGTTCCTTCAGCGGATCCTCCGCGCCGGCGCCGACGCCGACGGCGTACAGCAGCGCGTCCTTCGACGTCCACGAGCGCTCGCCTTCACCGGTCGCGCCAACTGCATCGGGATTAATGGGCATTCCTGTACTCCTCGCGTAAGCGTCGTTTGTAGATCTTGCCGTTGTCCTCTCGCGGGAGCCGGTCGACGAAGTCGACTGTCCGCGGACACTTGAAGTGGGCGATGCGGTCGCGCGTGAAAGCGATCAACTCAGCTGCCAGCTCTGGCGACGGCGACACGCCGTCGCGCAACTCGACCACGGCCTTCACTTCTTCGCCCATGTCATCGTTCGGTACACCGATGACGGCGACGTCGCCGACCGCCGGATGTTCGAGCAGCACGGCGTCGACCTCGGCTGGGTAGATGTTCACCCCGCCGCTGATGATCAGATTGGCGGAGCGATCGGTGAGGTAGAGCCACCGGTCTTCGTCGAGATAGCCCACGTCACCCAACGTGAAGTGCGTAGCGACAACCGTCTTGGCCGTTTTCTCCGGGTCGCGGAAGTATTCGAACTCGGCGCCGCGGACGGTCTTGATCCACACGGTGCCGGGCACACCCGGCGGACACGGGTTGCCGTCGTCGTCGCGGATGATCACACCGTCCTCGGCGACGGGACGCCCGACCGTGCCCGGATGCTCGAGCCAGGTCTTGGAGTCGACCAGCGTCGCGCCGCCTTCGGTGGCGGCGTAGTACTCCCACAGGATCGGTCCCCACCAGTCGATCATCTTTTGTTTCACCGACACGGGGCATGGCGCCGCGCCGTGAACGACGACACGCAACGACGACACGTCCGCCTTGGCCTTCACATCCTCGGGCAGGTTCACCAACCGGTTGAACATCGTGGGCACGAGATGGGTGTGGGTGACCTTGTGCGCGTCGATGAGCCGCAGCGTGTCCGCCGGCGACCACCCGTCCATCAGCACCACCGACGCGCCCCACGTGATCGGCGCCTGCAGCGAAATTCCGAGCGGCGCCGCGTGGTACAGCGGACCGGTGCACAAGTGAATGCACTGCTCGTCGTACGCCGACGTGTTCGGCCCGACGGCCACGACACGGTCGCGGAACACGCCCTTCGGTTTGCCGGTCGTGCCCGACGTGTACAGCATCGTCGAGCCGCGGCGGGGATCTCCGATGTCGGAGCCGTCGATGCCGGCGAGCAGGTCGTCGTACTCGGTACAGCGCGTGAGCTTGCCGGCGATGCTGACGAGCAGCGGTGCGGTGGCGGTCTCGGCGACGCCCTCGGCGCACGGTACCGACGAGTCGATGAACAGCGCCTTGGCGCCGCAGTCCTCGACGACGTAGTTCACCTCGTCGGGTGTGAGGTGCCAGTTGATGGTCGTGAGCCAGTAGCCACCGCGCGACGTGGCAGCGACGACTTCGACGAATTCCGCGCGGTTGCGGCACAAGAGCGCGACGCGATCGCCGTAGGCCACACCGGCGTCGCGCAGGACGCGCACGAGCTTGTTGGCGGCCGCGTTCAGCTCGCCAAAGGTGCGGTCGCCGTATTCGGAGGAGACGGCGACCCGGTCGGGGTCACGGGAGGCGGCGAGCGCGATGCTCATCCCGTCCTCCGCCGCGGCCGCGTAATCCGAATATCCCCCCACGGCCTGCGGACGTTAGTTTGCAAGCAATGGCTGAGGACGGCGAAACACGGACCTTTCCTGGCGCGCGGCGTCCCGACCGCTCGCGGCGCGTCGACAGCGGCGGTCTATCCATCGCCGCTTACGAGTGGGGCGACGAGTCCGCTCCCCCGCTGTTGCTCGTACACGGTGGGATGGATTTCGCCGGTACCTTCGACCTCTTCGCGCCGATCCTCGCAGACGCCGGCTGGCGCGTCATCGCCTTCGACCAGCGCGGCCACGGCGACTCCGAACACGCCGTCTGCTACAGCTGGGACGCCGATGTCCGCGACGCTCTCGCTGTCATCGACAGCACGACGAACGCGGCCATCCCGATCATCGGACACTCCAAGGGTGGTGGCTTGATGCTGCAGCTGGCGGAGTCGGTCCCGCATCGTGTCAGCCAGCTCGTGAACATCGACGGCATGCCGGGCAAACGCACGGCTCCCGACATCTCGGATCACGAGCGCACGCGGATGATGTCGAGTGAGCTCACCAACTGGCTGGACCACCGCGCCCGCAGCGTCGACAGCCAGCGCAAGCCCGGCACGATCGAAGAGCTGGCGCAACGCCGGGCCGCGATGAACCCGCGGCTGCCGATCGAGTGGCTCGAGTATCTCGTCACCATCGGCGCCAAGCACGACGCCGAAGGCTGGCGCTGGAAGATCGATCCGGTGATGCGGTTCGGCGGCTTCGGGCCGTGGCGACCCGAGTGGTCGTTGTACCGCCTGGCGAACGTCGGCGTGCCTCTGCTCGGCATCCTCGCCACCGTTCCTGAACGCATGGGCTTCGGCACGCGCGTCGCCGACATCGCGCCGTACCTGCCGCCCGACGCGCAGGTCCACGAGTTCGACGGCTGCGGCCACTTCATCCACATCGAGCAGCCGCAGAAGACCGCCGACATGGTGTTGGAGTTCCTCGGATGAGCGGTTTGACCGTTCGGCACGGGAAGAGCGAGCTGGCGCTACACAAGATTCGCGAGGGCGACGGGCCGACAGCGCTAGTGCTGCACGGCCTGGCCGAGAACGCGCGACTGCGTGCTGACCCGCGTCGTGGCCGACGGCTGGCCCGGCGGCGCGGTGTGGGCGCTCGACTTCCTCGGGCACGGCGCGTCGACCCGCCCGCCCGGTGGCGGCTACACGTGCGAAACGCTGATGGCCGACGCCGACGCCGCGTTGCGCCAAATCGGTCCGGCGACGGTTCTCGGACGCGGCCTCGGCGCATATATCGCTGTTCTCATCGCGGGCGCGCGTCCTGACCTCGTGCGCGGCGCGGTCCTGTGCGACGGCCCCGGACTCATGGGCGGCGGTTCGGCACCGTCGTCGCCCGTCGTGGCGCAACCGCGCCTCGTGCCCGACGCTCCGACCGATGCCCCGGATCCGTTCGCGCTCGCCGAGTTAGCCCGCGACGTGCGGCCGCCCGACTACGTCGCCAACTTCGCGCGGCAGACAATGTCGCTGTCGCCGCTGGAAATTCCGATCACCGTCACGGCGATCGCCCGGCCCGAGTGGCTGGAAGCGATCCTGGATCAGCCAGGGGTGCAAGAAGCGTCGCTCGCCGAGGCGATGGCGCTTTACGGCAACACGAACGAGTAACCCTGCGCCCGTAGTCGGTCGATGAGACCGGGTAGCTGGGCGACGGTCTGGCTGCGGTCGCCGCCGCCGTCGTGCATGAGGGCCACACCACCGTTGCGGATGTTCACGGCGATGCGATCCTGGATGTGCTCGGCGCCCGGCTTGCGGTAGTCGCCGGGATCGACGTTCCAGGCCAGCACGCGCATGCCGAGGCGGTGCGCTTCGCTCACGATGAACGGCGACATCGAGCCACCGGGCCCGCGATAGAACCGCGGCGTAGTGCCCGTGAGTTCGCGGATCTTGTTTTGCACCGCTTCGAGCTCGGCGGTCGCGAAGAGCTGCGACCGCAACGGCAGCCGCATGTCGTGGTGTTGCGTGTGGTTGCACAGCGTGTGACCTTCGGCGTGGATCCGCTGCACCAGTTCCGGATGCCGATCGATTTGCACGCCCACGACGCAGAACATCGCCTTCAATCCCTTGTCGCGCAGGATGTCGAGGACCTGGGGCGTCCAGCGTCCGTCGGGACCGTCGTCGAAGCTCAGCAGGACCGCCGGACCGTCCAGTGGCGCCGCCGGCACGGGTGTCTCCACCACTACGACGTCCTGTGCCACCTGGCCCGAGAAGCGGCCGACGAGGCGCTTGACGACGCCCTCCTTGCCCGGCTGCCACAGCTGGGTCTCGATGTCGGGGTAGCCCGTCGTCGGAACGTTCTGCAGTTCCTCCACGACGGGTTCGACGAAGTCGACGCCGTTCTCCACACGAATGTGGTCGCCATTGCCGACGCGTTTGGTGAGCGCAACCGGTCGCTCGTCGAGCCACACGCGCGGTTGACGCACGCGGTGCGGTACTGGATCGCCAGTGGCGATGGCGCGCATGAATCCGACGCGCAGCTGCAACCCCATGGCGTCGACGGCGTCCTGGATGGTGGCATCGGCGGAGTCGAGCTGGATCCGCTGACCGTTCACGGTGACGCGGATAGCCGAGGCGCGTGCGGGCAAGGGGAACCAGAGAAGCGTTACCGCCCCTAACGCCACCGCTGCCTTCGCGGCGCGGAGTCCGCCCCGTCGCCCCATGTTCCCCGTTCTCCTGTGCGTGCTGATTTATGCGAGCAGGCTGCGCGCGATCTGGCTCACCTGAATCTCGTCTGTACCAGCGTAAATCTGCAGCACCTTCGCGTCGCGGCATAGCTGCTCGACGTGGAATTCGGACATGTAGCCGTTGCCTCCGAACAGCTGCACCGCTTCGAGCGTGACTTCCATGCACGCTTGCGCTGAGTACAGCTTCATGGCCGAGGCTTCCGCCAGGCTCATCGACTTGCCGGCCGCTGACATTTCGAGTGTGCGGAACACGAGGTTCTGGATGTTGAGGCGGGCGACTTCCATCTTGGCGAGCTTGAGCTGGATGAGCTGGAACTCGCCGATGGGCTGACCGAACTGCACCCGGTCCTTGGCGTACTGCGTGCACAGCTCGAGGCACCGCTCGACGATGCCAAGTGCCATCGCGGCGACACCAGTGCGCTCCATCGAGAACGTGTCCTTGGCGCCGGCGCGCCCGCCCGCCGCGGTCTTCAGACTCACCGAGAAGTCGATCGATGCCGACGCGCACGTCGTCGAGAAACAACTCGCCGGTCGGTGACGAGTGCATCCCCATCTTGCGCAGCGGCTTGCTCTGGGTCAGGCCCGGCATCCCCGAGTCGAGCACGAAGGTCAGCACCTTGCGGTCCGCCGGGTCGTTGCCTTCGTCGAGCTTGCAGATGAACACAATGGTGTCGGCGTACGGCCCGTTGGTGATGAACGTCTTGGAACCGTTGAGGATGTACTCGTCGCCGTCGCGCCGCGCCGTGGAGCGCATCGAACCGAAGGCGTCCGAGCCCGAGCCCGGTTCGGTGATCGCCCACGAACCAACCTTCTCGAGCGTGAGCAGGTCGCGACCCCAGCGCTTCTTCTGCGCGGTGGTGCCCTTCGACATGATCGCCGCCGCCGTGAGTCCGACGCTCACGCCCATCGCCGTGATGAGACCGGGCGAGTACTTACAGATCTCGATGATCGGCAGCATCATCATCACATTCCCGCCACCGGCTGACTCTTCTTCGTCGGCTTCGGTGATCGGCTTGGGCGCTTCGCCTGCCTCTTCTTTGGCGATGCGACGGTCGAAACTGGCGGCCGCCATCTGATCCATGCCGAAGGTGGCGAACATCTTTCGCAGCACGTCGTAGGGCGGCAGGTCGCCGTGCTCGAGTTCCTCGCGCAGCGGTGCGACCTCCTTCTCGACGAACTGGCGCACGGCCTCGCGGATCATCTTTTGCTCTTCGGACCACTCGAACATGGCTCGAACCTAGTTGGCGAAGGCCGAAATCAGCGGGCCGAACGCTGCCACGTCGTCGGGCTCGGGTGAACCCGGCAGGTTGACGATCGCTGTATGGACGCCGGCCGCAGCGAAGGCGGCGAAGCGCGGCACCTGGTCCTCGATTACGGCCGCGCCGGCGGCAGCGAGGAACCGGTCGGGACTGGCGCTGTCCGGTCGTAGCCGCTCGCACGCGGCGTCGAGTTCGCTTTCGGTGTTCGCCGTGAGGGTGGTCGTGAGGTTCGTTACTTCGATGGTGTCGAAGTCGCGGCCTTCGGTCTCGCAGTGACCGCGCAGCACGTCGAGCTTGTGGGTGACGGTGGCGGCGTCGCCGAACAGGTTGCAGGCGTCGGCGTAACGCGCCACTAAGCGCAGCGTCTTGCGTTCACCGGAGCCTCCGACGAGCAACGGGACGCGCTCTTGCAGGGGACGCGGATAGCAGAGCGCTTCAGGCACGTCTACGACGCGGCCTTTGAAGGCCGGCGTGCCTTTGCCCCACATGAGCGGCAACAACTCGAGCGCGTCCTCCAGTAGGGCGTAGCGCTCCGACAGCGGAGGGAACGCGAAGCCGTACGCCGTGTGCTCGCGCTCGTACCACGCGGCACCCAAACCCGCGATTGCCCGTCCGCCGGAGACGACGTCGAGCGTGGCGATGATCTTGGCGAGCAACGCGACGTTGCGGTAGGTGACTCCAGTGACCAGCGTGCCCAGTCGTATGCGCGAGGTCACGCCGGCGATGTAGCCCAGCGTCGTGTAGCTCTCGAGCAGGTCCTCCCAGGCTCGCCCTGCCTGCGGGATCTGAATGAAGTGGTCCATCACCCACAAGCTGACGAAGCCCGCCTCCTCGGCCGCCTGAGCCACGTCTCGTAGGCGGCTGGCGGTCTCCTCGGGTCCGCCCGGCCATCCGTGCCGGGGCAACTGCAGTCCGAATCGCAGCGCCGTGCGCGTGTCAGCTCCGCTCGCCGAAGCGAAGCCTGCGGGGACGCGCCGCAGGTCGTCGGGCGCGTCGTGCACGGCGTCAAACCCCTCGGTGGCCAGCAAAGGCGCCGCGACCTCGAAGTCCTTGAGTTGTTGCGAGAGCGCCGACGGCGGAACGGGCACCGCCCGCGCCTTGTTGCGCCGGCGACACGTCGCGGCGTCGGTCGGGAACGCGATGGCGACGCAGGGCACGCCGGCCGCCGTCGCCATGTCGCGGTACTTGGCGCGGCCGTCGGCGTTTAGCGACGTGGCGTCGATCACGGTGAACAGGCCGCGCGCCAGGCGGCGCCGCACGATGTCGTCGAGCACGGCGAACGCATCGGTGCTGGCGCGCTGGTCGTGCGCCGACTCCCCCACCTGTGCGCGCAACGCGTCGCTCGACACGACTTCGCCCGGTTGGCACTGCTGCGCCGCCCAGGTCGACTTACCGGACCCCGCGGCGCCGACCAGCACGACCAGGCACGGGGTCGGCACACGAATGGTCATGCGCCTGGGCGCAGCCAGAGTGTCATCCGCAGCAGGTTGAGGTAGCCAAGGTCCTCGTACACGCGCAGCCCGTCGTCGCTGGAAATCAGGACTGCCGGTGCCGTCGGATCCGCGACCGTGGCGGCATAGGTCACGGCCGCGCCGACACCCTTCCGCCGCGTCTCCGGCAGCGCCGAGATCCAACCGACGTCGTTGATGCCGTGCGAGTTCCACGTGCCGCCCGTGGCGACGGGTTTGCCACCGAGTACCGCCGTGAACAAGCGAAGCGGGCCGTCCAGAACCGGGGTGCGGACCAGCGGTGAAACCTCCGCTCCCGGCATCGGATACGCCTCGGCGAGCAGCCGACCAAATTCCGCGGCTTCCTCCGCGGTCTCGACGGCGCGGATCTCCAGACCGGCGACGCCGCGGGGCGGCGACTCTCCTGGTGGCCGGACCATGAACGGCGGGTGTCCGACGAGCTCGAAGCCGTCAGCGGAAAGATCCCACGTATGGAAAGCCGAGAAGACGAGCGCGGTCCTTTCGCGTGGATAGAACTCGTTGATGGCGCCGACGACCTGGGCGCGGTCCAGCAGTTCGCACGGCGCGAGCAACACGGCGGTGTTGTCGAACCACACGGGCGATTCGAGGTCGACCATGGCGACGCCGGCTTCGCGCGTCGCCCGCCCGCCGACGGTCTCCGCCAGGAACTCCCCGCGCTCGGCCGTACCTTCGAGAAACTGCCGCACCAGCGAATCCGACGCAGGAGTGTCCGGCTCCCACCCGTGCGTGAGGTGTTCTGGCTCTTCCATCAGATCGCTCCCCCCACATCCACTATCGCTCCTCCTACGTCCACTATCGCTCCGCTGACATACGACACAGCGGAGGATCCGGTGGCGTCAGCGGTCCGGAGCGGGGAACGATCCGTTGGTTCCAACGCGGCTCATTCGTTCAGCCACTGGAGGATCAAGCCGCGAAGCCGGTCGATGCCAACGCCTTTGGCCGAGCTCACCCAGACCACGTCGCTGGGCGCCACACCGCAACCTTCCGCCAGCTCGCGCTTGCGCTTGTCGCGCTGGGAGGACTTCACCTTGTCGTGCTTGGTGGCCACGATGGCGAACGGTAAGCCGTTGGCCCGCATCCACTCAAGGAGCTGCAGGTCGAGCTTGGTCGGGCCTATCTCGCCGTCGACCAGCGCGAGGATGCGCACCAGCTGCGGACGCCCGAGCAAATACTCCTCGGCCATCTTCTGCCACGACGAACGCAGCGAGGCCGATGCCTTGGCGTAGCCGTAGCCCGGGCAGTCGACGATGGTCAGTCCGTCGCGCACGAGGAACTGGTTGAGCAGCCGCGTGCGTCCCGGCGTCTTGGACACCAGCGCCAGCTTGGAACTACCACCGAGCGCGTTGATGAGCGACGACTTGCCGACGTTGGACCGGCCGATGACGGCCAGCTCCGCGTTCGACGGGCCGAGCGCGTCCATCTGCGGCGCAGACAGCACGAAACGCAGCGGGAGCGACGGCAAGTTTCAGTCGTCGCCCTTTAACGCCACCGCGTTCGGTGTCACGTTCATCTTGGGGACGTAGGCCGCCGCCTCGCCGCGTGCGGTCGGCTCCTTGTACATGAGCGCGTTCAACGCGTCACGGCAGTCGGGGCATGGTCCGTAATACGTGGCGGCTACGTCCTTGGCGCCGCAGCGGGGGCAATCGAACATTCGGCCAGCATGGCTCAGCCGCCGGTGTAACGGGTGCCTTCTGGATCCACGGCCCAGGCGGCCGGCTCGCCGTAGCGGTTCTCGTGCACCAGGTCGGGCAGCGGCAGCCGCCGCACCGGGCCGTGACTCCCCTCGGGCCTACCCAAGGGGATGACGCTCACGACCGAGACACCGTCGGGCAAGGCCAGTGCCTTCGCCAGTTGTTCCTCGACCGGGTAGTACCACTGCGTCATCGTCCCGCCGTAGCCGAGCGCCCGCGCCGCCAGCAGCAGGTTCTGGCACGCCGGGTACACCGAGGCGCCGGCGGTAATGTCGCTGCGGCCGTCGCGGTTCTTGGCGCAGGCCAGCACGATGACGGGCGCGTCGGCGATGGTGTCGACGAACCTGTTCATCGATCGCGCCATTCGGGCGCGGCGGCTGGTGTCGTCTGCAGGCGGCTCGCGTCGCTCTCCCTGCCAGGCAATTGCGAACCCTTGTGCGAGCAGAGCGCGCGCTTCGGCCGCCTCGGGTGTGCGCCGGAGCACCACGAATCGAAACGGTTGGCTGTTGTGCCCTGACGGCCCGCGGGTGGCGGCGAACATGATCGCGTTGAGATCGTCGGTCGGGATGTCGTCGGCCAGATAGCGCCGGATCGCCCGAGTCGTGATCAGTCCCTCGTAAAGGCTCGGCTGGTCCGCCATGTGGCCGATCCTGCCATAGGGCCGAAACTCGCTCTGATTCGCCGTATCGTTGCACCCATGACGGTGGTGGGGGCACGGGCCGACGTAGCCGAGATCGCGTGCGATGTCGAGCGAGCGATCAACGCCGTGGTGCGGGGTCGCGAAGAGGTGGTGCATCTCACGCTCGTCGGCCTCTTCAGCGGTGGGCACCTCCTGATCGAGGATGTTCCCGGTGTCGGCAAGACGCTGCTGGCCAAGTCGCTGGCCACCGCCGTAGGCGGCGCGTTCAGCCGTATCCAGGCAACTCCCGACCTTTTGCCGTCCGACGTCACGGGCAGCTCGGTCTACCAACCGGTACAAGGCGAGTGGGAGTTCCACCCCGGCCCGATCTTCGCCAACGTCGTCGTCGTCGACGAGATCAATCGCGCCACGCCCCGTACCCAGTCGGCCGTGCTCGAAGCAATGGAGGAACGGCAGGTCACCGTGGACGGCGTCACGCGTCGACTGCCCGATCCGTTCTTCATCGTTGCCACGCAGAACTCCCGTGAACACGCCGGCACGTTCGCGCTCCCCGACGGCCAGCTCGACCGGTTCGCGCTCACGACGTCGATGGGCTATCCCGCGGCCGCCGACGAAGCCAAAGTGCTGCTCGGCGAAGGCGGCGCTCCCGCGCTGGACGAGGTCGTGCAAGTCGTCGACGCTGATCGCCTGGCGCGAGCCATCGAGGCCGTGCAAAGCGTGCACGTGGAGAAGTCGGTTGCCGATTACGTCGTCGCCATCGCGACCGCCACGCGTTCGCACCCGGCGATCGGTGTCGGCGCGAGCCCACGCGCCAGCGTGGCGCTGCTGCGCGCCGCCCAAGCGCGCGCGGCCATCGAGGGTCGCACCCACGTTGTCCCTGATGACGTGCAGTCGCTGGCCGTGGCCGTCCTCGGCCACCGTCTCGTGTTGCATGACGGCGCCGGTTTCGCCGCCGGAGCGCGCCTGGTCGGCGAAATCGTCGAGACCGTCGCCGTCCCGCGGCAGTGATCGGGGCGGGCTGGCGCCGTCTCGGCATCGCCCCGGCAGCACTGGTGATTCTCGGCCTGGCCGTCCTCGCGCTCCTTCTCTCACGCGGCGCCGGCTCCGGCTGGCTCGTCGTCATCGCCTCGGCGTACATCGGCGGCGTGCTGGTCGCCGCCGCGACCGCCGCCCTCGGACTTTTGGGGCTGCGCGTTGTTCTGGAAGCGCCGACCGATGCCGTCGCCGGCCAAGTGGTTACCTTCGGACTCCAGGTGCCCGGCCTGGTTCCGCAGGTGCGTACGGTCACGTTGCTCGCCCTCGACGGCTCCACCCACGCCACCGAAGGGAGTCACGCGCGCCGCGTCAGCGTGCTGGCCGAGCATCGCGGCCTGCTGCCCGCCATTTCGGTTGAAGTCCGAGGTGGGCTGCCGCTCGGGCTGATGCGTCCCGCGCGGCGCTTCACCATTGCGCTGCCCGTGCCGTTCGCCGTTGCCCCCGTGCCCGCAGTCGTGTCACTCCTCGACGCGCTGGGCGAAGACGATGCCGCCGACGTGCGGACCGTGCGGACTTACATCCCCGGCGACGCCGCCCGTCACGTCCACTGGCGCAGCACGGCGCGACGCGGCGAGCTGATGGTGCGCGAATTCGACACAACCGAACTGCTGCGCGGCGCCCACCTCCAGGTACGGGTCACCCTGTCTGGTGACGCGCACGCGGTCGAGGCGGCGGCGAGCGAAGCCGCCGGTCTGGCTTTCGCCGCCCTGGACGCCGGCCTGCGAGTCGAGCTGTTGACATGTCGAAGCGGCGGGACCGCGGAGCGGTCCGGTGGTGACGCGCCGCGAGATCGGCCGGCGCCTCGCCGCGGCCGTGGGAGGAGAACCACCGGTGCCCGACAGCGCCGGTGGTGCCGTCATCGAGGTCGGCGGCCGATGACCACCCTGTTCGACCGCGTGCGCGAGGCCAACCGCACGATTTCGGTTGAAGACTCGATCGCCTTTCGCGTCGCGGTGTTCGTCGCGGTGGTGATCGCCACGGCCGGTGCGCTCGATCTCGGGATAGGCGGCCCGCCGGCGCAGATCGGCTGCGTCATAGGTCTGCCGGGCGGTTACGTCCTGTCGTACTTCCTGCGCCATCGCAGCCGGGGATGGCTCAAGGCGCTCCTCGCCGTGGCCGCGCTCGGCGCGTTCGTGCAGTTTCTCGGGCTGATGGTGCCCGCACTCGGCGGCCAAGTGTTCGGCTTGCAGTCCGGCCTGGTGGGGCTGCTCCTGTGGGTGCAGGTCCTGCACTCCATGGACCTCCCGTCGCGGCGCGACCTGCTGTTCTCGTTGGCCACGAGCGGCGTCCTGATGATCGTGACTGGAGCGTTGGCGACCGAGGATTCGTTCGGTGTTGTGCTCGTGCTCTGGCTGGGTGCGGCGATGACGGCGCTGGCGATCGCCAACCTCAACGACGTCGGCCTGACCCGCCACCGCGCGCGGCGCACTCGCAGCCTGCCGGCGGCGCTCGTCGCCGTGGCAGCGGTGGGGCTCCTCGTCCTCGGTGTGCTGCCGCCGGCGCGCGTGCTGGCCTTCGGCTTACCGTCGCGAGCCGTAGGCGGTGGCATCAATACGGGTGGTGACCTCGTCAATCCGGCCTACGACGCTTCGCTTCCGGCCTCAGGTGGTCGGGGCGGAGACGCGATCGGGCGCTTCGGCTACTTCGGGTACACCGAGACGCTCGACCTGGGTGTCCGCGGCCGCCCGGACAACACGCTGGTCATGCGAGTCCGCGCCGCCGCGCCCGACTTCTGGCGGGCGCAAAGCTTCGACCGTTGGGACGGTCAACGCTGGAGTATCAGCGACACGCGCCTGCGCCGCTTGACGTCCGCCGGACGTGGCCTGAATCTCGCTACTCCCTTCGAGGACATCCCCATGCGGGGTGGCGACGAACTCATCCAGACGTTCTTCATCGAGAAGATGGCGCCGAACATCGTGTTCGCCGCGGCGTCGCCCACCCGCCTTTACTGGCCGTTCGACGATGCCTACCAACTGCGCGACGGCACGGTGCGAGGCGGCGACACGATGGCGCCCGGGACCGTGTATTCGGTTGTAAGCAGTCGGCTTCCGGTCACGCCGCTGATGCTGCGGGCGCACGATCCGCGTGTCGGTGACATCAGCCCCGACATCTACCGGCGCTACACGGCGCTTCCGGCGGTGCCGACCCGCGTGCGCGAGCTCGCGCAGAGCCTCTTCGCCAGTGCGCCGTCGACCTACGACGCCATCCAGGCGATGACGAACTGGATCGCTACCCACACGCAGTACTCGCTCAATCCACCCCGGCTCGGCGCTGGTGAGGACGCCGTGGAGCAGTTTCTGTTCGAAGACCAACGCGGCTTCTGCGAACAGATCGCCACCTCACTCGTGGTGATGCTGCGATCTGTTGGCATCCCCGCCCGGCTCACCGCCGGTTACGCGGCCGGCCGCCGGAATCCCTTTAGCGGTTTGTACGAGGTGCGCGCCTCGGACGCGCACGCCTACGCCGAGGTGCTGTTCCCGGGTGTCGGTTGGCAGGCCTTCGACCCGACCGCTGACGTACCGCTCGCCGGTGAGTCGGGTGCGTTTCCGTCGCGCGCCGCCGCGGGGCTGGCGAAGTGGGTAAGTGAGCGGCTGCCGACGACGCGGCAAGCGACCACCGCCGGAATTGTGGTCGCCGGACTGTCGGCGGCCGTCTTCGCCGGCGTCGGTCTGCGGCGCCAACGACAACGCAGCTGGCTCGAGGTTCAGTTGGCGCGCCTGCAACGGCACACCGGCATCGCTCTCGAACCGAACCTCACGCTGCCCGCGTGGCTGGCCGGCCTTCCTCCGGATGATCAAGCGCGCTACGGGCCCGTCGTCAGCGCGCTCGAGCACGAAGCGTGGGCAGACGCCCCGCTTGACGCCGAGCGTCGCCGGCTAGTCGAACAAGCTCTCGGCTAAGCAAGGAACCATGACCGCCCGACCATTCGACCTCGCCCAGACCGACAAGCTGCTCACCACCACCCGCTCGGTGCGTAAGCGGCTCGACCTGGGGGCGCCCGTCGACCTCGCCGAGATCCAGGAGTGCATCGGGATCGCCTGCCAGGCTCCGACCGGCGGCAACGTCCAGGACTGGCGCTGGATCGTGGTGACGGATCCGGCGAAACGCCAAAAGCTGGCCGAGCTCTACAACCGCGCCGCGGTCCCCTACTTCGCCGCCAACCGCGCCTCGATCGCCGACCGCGGTGTGACCGACATGGACTCGATCCTCGACTCGGCCGAGCATCTTGCACAGCACTTGCACGAAGTTCCGGTGCACGTGGTCCCCTGCATCTTCGGGCGGCCCGAGGCCATGGACACCTTCACGCGCGCCAGTTGGTACGGACGCATTTATCCGGCGGTGTGGAGCCTGATCCTGGCCCTGCGCAGCCGCGGCTACGGCACCACCCTCACCACGTTGCACCTGCCGTTCGAAGCGGAGGCGGCAGACCTACTCGGTATTCCCGACACCGTGCACCAAGCGGCACTGCTGCCGATCGCCCGCTACTCGGGCGAAGACTTCAAGCCGGGTCGTCGCCGTCCGGTCGAGCAGATCACCTACTGGGACGCCTGGAAAGAGGGGCGACGCCCGTAGCGCGGAGCGACGTGGCACCCTGAGCGGGATGAGGACGCGACTAGTAGCCGCGTCCGTCGCCCTTGTGCTGGTCGGGATGACCGGGGTGGTCTTTCACGACAACCAGCGCTCCACGCGGCTGGCGACGCCTCGAGTCGTTCGCACTACGTCGACGACGACGGCCACGACTACGAGCACTCCGCCTCCGCCGCCGACGGCCGCGGCCACTCTGCCTCCAACGACGGCGGCGCCAGTGCGGGCCGCCGCACCTGCGCCAAAGGCACCGCTCGCAGTGGCGCCAGCGCCGCGGCTGCGCACCGGCGCGCCTCTGGTCCCGGGTGACCCGATGCAGTTCCGTGGCTTCGGGGCGTGGATCGACGTCTACGACTGGAGCGCCGAGTTCACCGGCGGTAAGCCGGTGGTCGGTCCCGCCGACGTCGACCGGATGGCCGACTTTGGGGTCCAGGCTCTGTACGTCCAAGCGGCGAAACAGCGGTCGCCAAACGACGTCGTCGATGCCCACCTGCTGCGACCCATCATCGACCGCGCCCACCAGCGCGGAATGCGGGTTATCGCGTGGTACTTGCCGTCGCTAGAAGACCCGGCGCTCGACCTCCGCAAGCTGGAAGCCATCGCCGGGCTCGGCGTCGAAGGCATCGGCGTGGACATCGAGAGCCGCGCCGTCGCCGATGTAGCCGAGCGCAACCAACGCCTGATCGATCTCAGCATCGCGTTGCGGCAGCGGTTGCCGTTCACCCCGCTGGCCGCGGTGGTGATGCCGGCGGTGGTGATGGAAGTCGTGAATCCGAACTTTTGGCCGGGCTTTCCTTATCGCGAGATCGCGCCGGCGTATGACGCCTGGATGCCGATGGGTTACTGGAGCAGCCGGCGTTACGACTCCGGCTATCGCGAGGGGTACCGGTACACCGCCGAGAACATCGATCGACTGCGGGCGCAGCTCGGCCGCGCTGACGTTCCGGTGCACCCAATCGGGGGCATCGGCGACGTCTCGTCGGCCGAGGACATCGACGGCATGCACCGAGCATCGACAGAGCGAGGTGCGATTGGCGGAAGCGTGTACGACTACCGCACCACCGGCGACGCGCTGTGGCCGCACCTGCAAGCTTTTCGCAGCTAGCCGGTACGCGTAACGTTCCGCTTATGGCCGATAGCCCGCTTGGAAACGTCGGATTGGTCGCCGTCACGCTCTACGTGAAAGATCTCGACGTCGCGCTCGCCTGGTACGACGAGAGGCTCGGTCTGCAGCCGATGTCGCTCGGCTCCGACGGGCACCGTTTCGCCGCGTTCTCAATCGGCGGAGCGATCGTCGTCCTGGAGCCGATTGAAGCCGCGCTCGAGCCGGCGGCGTTCGGCGGCGAGAACACCACGCTGAACGTTATGGTCGACCGCGATCCCGTCGACGTGCGCACCGAGCTGTTGGGCCACGGCGTCGAGTGCGGCGACCTCGTCTTTTCGAACTACGTGTCGTTCTTGGTCCGCGACCTTGACGGCAACCGGTTCTACATCTCCCGCCCGGCGACCGAGCCGGCGCAACGGGCGGTCGAAGTCACGTCCTCGCGTTAGTCATCGACGCAGCCCGCCAGCTCGTGTTGGGCTCTTGCGCCGTAGTCGCTCTCGCCGCGCTGGCCGCGTGCACCCCGGACGCGTCGGCTCCTCCCATCACCACCGCGTCATCACTCGTCACCACGTCGACCGCGGTAACGACGACGACAAGCGCGCCGGCAACGGTGACGATCGCGTACCGCGCGGAAAGGCACACCGACGACGCGCTCACAGCGGACTTCGCCGCGGTTGTCAAAGCGACTCTCGCCGACGCCCGGGGCTGGGCGGCCGCGCAGTTCCGATTCGTCCGCGACGACAAGGCGCCGTATCTGATCGTGCTGGCCGAAGGCGATGAGGTCGACCGCCTCTGCCTCCCGTACGACACCTACGGCAAGTACTCCTGTCAGAACGGGCCGGTCGTCGCGCTCAACGCGGACCGCTGGCGCGACGCCGACCCGAAATGGACCGGCGACCTCCCGACGTACCGCCAGATGCTCGTCAATCACGAAGTCGGCCACCTCCTGGGCCAGAAGCACCCACGTCCCCAGTGCCCGCGACCCGGCGAGCTAGCGCCGGTGATGAACCAGCAGTCGACCGAACTCGACGGCTGTCTGCCCAACCCGTGGCCGCTGCCGTGGGAAGTGGAACTCGCAGCCCGCCACGACAGGCCACTCGCCCCTCCACCGGACCGTTAGCTGGTGACGAGCATGGCGTTCGCAGCTTCGGTCTCGGGGAAATGGCACGCCGCCCAATGCCCGGGCGCCTTCAACTCGAGCGGCGGTGCGACCGTGCGGCAGATGTCCTGCGCCTTCCAGCAACGAGTGTGGAAGCGACACGCCGGCGGTGGGTCGGCGGGCGAAGGCGGATCGCCCGTGAGGATGATGCGCGCCCGCGCCTTCTCTTTCACCGGATCGGGAATCGGAACCGCCGACAGGAGCGCATTGGTGTAGGGATGCATCGGCTGCTCGAAGAGGTCGTCGCGGTCCGCCGACTCCACGATCTGGCCGAGGTACATCACGGCCACCTTGTCGGCGATGTGGCGCACCACCGAGAGGTCGTGGGCGATGAAGAGATAGGTCAGGTCCAGTTGACTCTGCAGGTCCTCGAGCAGGTTGATTATCTGCGCCTGGATTGACACGTCGAGCGCCGATACCGGCTCGTCCAGGATGACGAGCTTCGGGTCCAGAGCGAGCGCGCGGGCGACGCCGATGCGCTGGCGCTGCCCTCCGGAGAACTCGTGCGGGTAGCGGCGCGCGTGCTCGCGGGCGAGGCCGCACAGCTGCAACAACTCGTCCACCCGCGCCGCGGCGTCGGCCTTGCTCTGCCCCGCGACGATCAGCGGCTCCGACACGATCTGGCGCACGGTGAGACGCGGGTTCAACGAGGCATACGGATCCTGAAAGACGATCTGCATGTCGCCCCGCAAAGCTCGGGTGTCGCGCTTGCCGAGCGGCACAATGTCGCGCCCGTCGAACTCGACCTCGCCGCTGGTTGCCGGGATCAGCTTCAAGATGAGACGGGCGGTCGTCGACTTGCCACACCCAGACTCACCGACCAAACCGAATGTCTCGCCGCGGTGGACCTCGAACGACAGTCCGTCGACGGCGTGCACGTCGCCGACTTTGCGCCGCAGGAAGGCACCCTTCGTCACGGGGAAGTACTTGACGAGATCGCGGACGGCGAGCAACGTCGTCATCGGGAGTGCTCCGCCTCTTCTGCGGTACGGATCAGCTCGGCGGCGCGCACCCGCGCGTGCCACTCGTGATCCGGCCCGGCCAGTCGCTCGGTCGGCGATACCCAGCCGTCATCGCGGGCGAAGTGGCAGCGGGCCGAGTGAGCGAACCGGTCGATGTCGAGCAGCTCGGGCGCCACGATGGCGCACCTCTCGTCGTCGCGGTAAGGGCACCGTGGATGGAAGCGACACCCGGAAGGCGGTTGCACCATCGACGGCGGGGTGCCGGCGATGGGGCGCAGGCGGCCCATGCGGCGCAGGTCGAGACGCGCGATGGATTCGAGGAGCCCCCACGTGTAGGGCATGCGCGGCTCGTAGAAGAGCTGATTGACCGTGCCCTCTTCGACGACCTGGCCGGCGTACATCACCGCCACGCGGTCAGCCATGCCGGCGATGACGCCGAGGTCGTGGGTGATCATGATGATCGACGAACTGGTTTCCTCCGCCGCTTGGCCGAGCACGTCGAGGATCTGCGCCTGGATGGTGACATCGAGCGCCGTGGTCGGTTCGTCGGCGATCAGCAGGTCAGGGTCGCAGGCAATGGCCATGGCGATCATGGCGCGCTGGCGCATGCCACCCGAAAACTGATGCGGGTAGTCATCGGCACGCGCCTCCGGACGCGGGATGCCGACGAGCTTGAGCATGTCGATGGCCCGGCTGCGGGCGTCGTTCTTGCTGACGTCGTTGTGCACGCGCACGATCTCGGCTATCTGCTGACCGATCGTGTACACGGGATTGAGCGAGGTCATGGGGTCCTGAAAGATCATCGAGATCTCCTTGCCCCTCACCTCACGCAGTCGCTCCTCGCTCATGGTCAGGAGGTCTTCGCCCTTCCACAAGATTGACCCCGATTCGATGCGACCCGGTGGCGTGGGGATGAGCCCGAGGATCGTCATCGCCGTAACGGACTTGCCCGAGCCGGACTCCCCCACGATGCCGAACACCTCGCCCGCTTGCACCGCGAACGTCACGCCGTCGACGGCGGTTACCACGCCGGCATCGGTGTGGAACCACATGCGAAGGTCTTTGACCGCCAGCAACGGCTCTCGGCTGGGCACGGGCGCGAGCTTGTTCATCGCAGCCGGGGGTCGAGCGCGTCGCGCAGGCCGTCGCCCATGAACACGAAGGCCATCACCGTGACGAAGATGGCGACGCCTGGGAAGAACAGGAGCCCGGGAGCGGTGAACAGATAGCTCTTGCCCTGCGCGACCATCAAGCCCCACGCGGGCGTCGGTTCGGTTGCGCCCACCCCGAGGAACGAGAGAGCCGCCTCCGAGAGCACAGCGGTACCGACGAAGATCGTCGCGTAGACGATGATCGGCTGGATGGCGTTCGGCAGGATGTGCCGCAGGATTATTCGTAGGTCGCCGCAGCCCGCGGCCCGGGCCGCTTCGATGTATTCGAGCTCCTTGATCTGCAAGATGCTCGAGCGGAACAGCCGGGCGAAGGGCATCCAGCCGAGCGCGCCGAGCACGATGATCACGGTGAGCAGCGACCGACCGATCACCGTGATGAGCACGATGGCGGCGAGGATGTACGGGAACGCCAGGAAGACGTCGGTGATGCGCATCAGCAACCCGTCGAGCTTGCCGCCGTAGTAACCCGACACTGCTCCGGCGGCGAGGCCTATCACCAGCGCCAGGAACACGGACGCGAGTCCGACCTGCAGCGACACCCGAGATCCGTATACGACGCGCGTGAACAAATCGCGCCCGAGGGCGTCGGTACCGAACCAGTGCGTCGTGCTGGGACCAAGCTTGCCGTCGGCGCTGATGTCGGCGTAGTCGAACGAGGTGATGATGGGCGCGAGCACCGCGGCGACAATCTCTAGCCCCACGATGATCAGGCCGACCATCGCCAGCTTGTTCTTCCGGAAGCGTCGCCAGATCTCCGTGCGCTGCGATAGCTCGGGCGCGACGTCAGCGGGCACCGGCTCCCGCGAGACTGTCCCTAGCGGGATCGTGTCGCCGGCCGCACCTACGGCGGGAATGCGCCGGCTCATGTCGATTCGCCGCCGTAGCGAATGCGCGGGTCGAAGAACGCGTAGCTCAAGTCGACGAGCAGGTTGATCACGACATAGACGATGACGAGCACGAGTGTCAGGCCGAGCACGACCGGCGCGTCGAGGGATTGCGCGGCCCGCGACACAGCCGAGCCCATGCCGGGCCAGTTGAACACCGACTCGGTGAGGACTGCCGAGCCAATCAGGCTGGCCAGATCGAGACCGATCAGTGTCACCACGGGGATCATGGCGTTCTTGAGCCCGTGTTTGAGGATGATGCTGCGGCGACCTAACCCTTTCGCCGCGGCGGTACGCATGTAGTCGGCCTTCATGACTTCGAGCATCGTGGTACGGGTCATGCGGGCGACGATGGCCGACGACACCGAAGCCAAAGTCAACGCGGGCAGGATGAGGAACTTCCACTGTCCGCTCACGGGGATAATGCCCAGCACCCACTTGTTCGGCCCGATGCCCGAGGTCGGGAAGCGCAGCCAGTCGGCGAAGCCGTGTTGGAACGTGTACACGCCGAGCGCGTACTGGAACAGGTAGCCCAGGACGAACACCGGCACGGCCACGACCATCGTCGTGGTGATCGTGACCCAGGTGTCGAGGAACGAGTACTGCTTGACCGCAGAGATGATGCCGGCGACCAGCCCGATCACCACCTCGAGCAGGATGGCCCATATGGCGAGACGCAGGCTATTGGGCGCGGTCTGCTTGAGGATGTCGTTGACCGACCGCCCCTGTTTGTAGGAGTGGCCGAGATCGCCCTGCAACACGTCGCCGACGTAGCGGCCATAGCGCACGTAGACAGGCTGGTCGAGGCCGTACTTCTCCGTGATCTGCTTCCGCACGATCGCCGTAGGCGCTCGCTCGCCGGCCATCACGTCAACCGGATCGCCGGGCAGCAGGAAGGCGATGAACAGCAGCGTCATCGCCCCCCACACGACAGGGATGATCAGCAGGACGCGCCGCACGATGTACCCGGCCACGTGGCGCGCCCTGCTCTAGTTCATCTCTCGGTCGCCCTTACGCCTTATCGAGCCACATCTCGTCATAGGCGAAGAAGTCGAGCGGGCTCTGGATCACGTTGTGCAACCGCTCGCTCCACACGACCGAGCCGGCGTACCAGTTGAGCGGCACCATGGCGCGTTCCTTGTTGAGGACGACATCCTCGGCCTCGCGGTACTTCTCCGCGGCGTCGGCGTCGTTCGTGGCCGACCGCGCCTCGTCGATGAGATCGTCGAACGCCTTGCTGTTGAGCCGAGTCAGGTTGTCGCCGGTGCCGATCGCCGAGCTGGTGAAGAGCGGGAACAACATGTTGTCGTACGACACGTAGTCAGCGACCCATCCGGCGCGCAGGAACATGCCGGGCGTCTTCCGCATCGTGGCGAAGTACGTCTTGCCGTCGATCCCAGCGAGTTCGGACTTGATGCCGAGCGTCGCCAGATTGGCCTGGATGATCGTGGCGTTGTCGCTGTGACCCAAGCCGATACCGAAGTTGAGCTTGATGATCGGCAACGACGCCGCCTTCTTACCCGAGGCTGTTTCCCATTCGGCCAGGTACTTGCGCGCCGCCACGAGGTCCAGATTCGGGATCTTGTCGATGCCAGCCTTGTAGCCCGGGATGCCTGGCGGGGCGATGCCGGTCGCGACCTTGCGCGTGCCGTTGTAGACCTTCTCGATCATCTGCGTCTTGTCGATGGCCGCAGTTATGGCCTGACGCAATTTGAGATTCGCGGCGCCGCCCAGATTCGGGTCTTCCATGTTGAAGCCCCAGTAGTAGATGCCGAGGAAGGGCTTGTCGCTGATGCGATCCGCGTACTTCGCCTTGGCTTCGGCGAAACGAGCTTGCGGGATATAGCCGGTGTCGCCCCCGCCGGATTCGAATGAGGTGAAGGCCGTGTCCTGCGCGGACTCGCCGGAGAACTCCTTGAAGATGATTTCGTCGATGTAGGGAGCGTGCTTGTTCGGTCCGCCGCCGTACTTCGGGTTGCGCACGAGCGTGACCGACTCGCTGGGCCGGTGCGGTTCTTTCATCATGTACGGCCCGTTGCCGATCATGATCCCGGTTTCGTAGGAAGCGGACTTCGCTACGTCCGGATCGTTCTTGAGCACGTCGGCCGGGTCGAGCGGCGCGAACGCCAAGTGCGAGATGATGTTGTCGGCGAAGTTGAGCGGCTTCTCGAGCGTCATCGTCAAGGTCATGGCGGCGTCGTCGGCGACAAGGCCGGACATCGTCGTGGCGGTACCTTCGGCGACCTCTTTCGAGCCCTTAATCTTCAGGTTGTCGGTCACGTGATAACTGACGTCCGACGCCAAGGCAGGGTTGATCAACCGGTTCCAGGAGAAGGCGAAGCTGCTCGGGAGCACCTTGTGGCCGTTGCTGAAGGTGAGGCCCTTCTTGACCGTGAAAGTCCACACGGTGAAGTCGTCGTTGTGCTCGACCTTCTCGGCCACGTTGTTCACGAGCTTGCCGGTCCGCGGATCAGTCTCAGTCAGCGTGTCCCAGACCAGCTGCCCGGGTTGCGAGTCTTGGATGCTGCTCGTGAGGTTCGGGTCGAGGTGATCGGGTGGCGCGCCGGAGAAGTTCTGCAGATCGGTGAGCACCCCGCCAACGACAGGCGTACCGCCGTCGCCGGAGGCGGCGGTGGTCGCAGTCGACGACTTGTTGTCGTCGGAACCGCACGCCGCCGCTACGAAGGCCACAACAGTTGCGAGAGCGATGAATGCACTTCGCCGTGTCGATCTCATGGTTAGGACAACCTCCTAGCGCGGCAGGATCACCGACCCAAGGAGTTACCCCTCTAAGCGCGAATTGATACGGGAAGCATCGAAAGTACGCATAGCGTGCGCAGCGCTCTAGATGCGGAAGACGAGCACGCGTTCGTTCAGGCCGTCGACCACGTAGAGGTTGCCGGCGTTGTCGACCGAGATGCCGCGTGGCTGGCGGAACTGGCCGGTCCCGCTGCCCTTCGTGCCGAAGCTGCCGATGAGGGCGCCGCCGACGCCGTACACGCTGATGCGGTTGCCGGCCATCTCGGTCACGTACAGGCGTCCTGCGTAGAAGGCGATGTCGTAGGGCTGGTTGAGCCGATCGGTGCCCCACGTGGCGGAGGGTGCGCCGGTCTTCGTGAACTTGTAGATCTTGTTCTCGGAGACCGCGGCGGCGTAGATGTTGCCGTTGCCGTCCTGCGTGACACCTGTGCATCCCTCGAAGAGAGAACCCTTCGTGCCGCAGGCCTGCGCGTATAGCGGCGTGCCGGTCTTCGTGAGCGCTTGGAGACGCTGGTTCGCCGAGTCGGCGACGTAGACGCGCCCGTCTTTGCCGATCGATAGTCCGCGTTGGTAATGGAACTCTCCGAGAGCGGTACGGCCGTCCCGGCCGACCTTGCGGATGAAGCGACCCTCGGACGTGTACGCGAGGTTGTGTCCTTCGCGCGTGTTCGCGATCCACACGTCGTGGGTCGTCGGGTCGACGGCGATCCCCCGCGGATAGTTCATCGCGTACGGGTCGTCGCTGCCGCGGAAACCCCACTTGCTCACGAAGGTGCCGTCGCGCTTGAACTTCTGTGCGCGGTGATTGAACGTGTCGATCACGTACACGGCGTCGGCCGTCGGATCGGCGGCGACGTCTTGCGCCTGGTTGAAGCCACCGTCGGGCGCGGGGATGGGCGGGTTCGGGAAGTCGAACTGGAACGCCCCGCCCGATGAGTACACGTTGACGCGGGTGTTCGAGAAGTCGGGGGCGTACACGTTTCCGTCGGAGGTGAGCGTGAGCTCGCGTCCGCCGTCACCGAATTGACCCGGCCCGGTGCCCTGCGCTCCCCACGTCGCCAGCGGGGTGCCGGTCAGATTGAACTTCTCGATCTGACTCGAGTTGGCGTCGACCACGTACAGCCACCCGTTGGCGTTGTCGATGCGGATCCCGCGCATGTCTCCCGAGAAGACCCCTGGTCCCTCGCCCTTGGCGCCGAACTCACGCAGGAACGTGCCGGTCTGGCTGAACACGAGAATCTTGTGGCGCTCTGCGTCGGCCACGTACACATCGTCGTTTGGGCCGATGTCGATGCCGTGGATGAGGGAGAACTGTCCGGGCCCGGTGCCCGCCTGACCGAACTTGAACTGGAACGCGCCAGTGGAGTCGAACACCGAAACCTTGTGATCCACGAAACTGGGGCTCGGGTGCGAGTCGGCGACGTACAGGAGGCCTGACGAGTTCACGGCCATCCGCGCCGTGTACGAGCGGTCGTCAGGGTTCTCACGATCGGCAAAGGAGAAGCGGAACGTGCCGTCTGCGTTGAAGACGTCGACTTCGTTGTTGTTGAGGTCGCTGACGTAAATCGTCCCGTCGACGGGACTCACGGCGAGGCCGTGGGGACCATTGTTCTTTCCGAGACCGATGCCCTTGGAACCGAAGGTCTGCAGGAGGTTGCCGTTCGTATCGAAGCGGCGGACGGAGTAGTTCCAGTAGTCGCCGATCAGGATCGACCCGTCAGCGGCGGTGGCGGCGCCCCACGCGTAGACGCCGGCGTGGCCTGGCCCGCCGATGGTGTGTGAGTAACGCGGCGCGGCGAACGCCGCCGACGCCGGTTTCCCCGGAACCACGAGCATGACCATGAGGGCGACGGCGCACAGCCGCGTCAGTCTCACGCGGGGATCTTGAAGACCAGGACGCGTTCGTTCAGCCCGTCCACGACGTAGAGGTTGCCCGCGTTGTCGACGGAGATGCCACGTGGTTGCTCGAACTGTCCGGTGCCTCCACCCCTCTGGCCAAACTTGCCGATGAAGGCTCCGTTGAGGCTGTACACGGCGATGCGGTTCCCGGTCATTTCCGAGACGTACAGCCGCCCGCCGTAGACAGCAACGTCATAAGGCTTGCGGAGCCGGTCGGCCCCCCACTTGGCGACGAGGGTCCCGGTCTTCGTGTACTTGTAGATCTTGTTCTCGGAGACCGCAGCCGCGTAGATGTTTCCTGCGCCGTCGAAGGTCACACCGGTACAACCCAGGAACAGCGATTGTGACTGCACGCCACAGGGCTTCGAGTACAGCAGCGCGCCCGCTTTGGTTAACACCTGCAGGCGGGCGTAGCCCGAGTCCGCCACGTACACGCGCCCGTCCTTCCCGACGCCGATGCCACGGTGGTAGCCGAACTCTTTGCCCGACCGTCGAATGAAGCCGCCCGCGGCGGTGTAGCCGATGATGTCGAACTCCCGGGTGTTGGCGACCCATACGTCGTGTGTGATCGGGTCAACCGCGATGCCGCGTGGGTAGTTCATGGCGTAGGGATCGTCGGTGCCGCGGAAGCCCCACTTGGTCACGAAGGTTCCGTCGCGCTTGAACTTCTGCAGGCGATGGTTGAACGTGTCGATGACGTAGACGGCGTCGGTCGTCGGATCGGCCGCGACATCCTGCGCTTGATTGAACCCGCCGTCGGGCGGCGGAATGGGTGGGTTCGGGAAGTCGAAGAGGAACGTTCCGTCGGTGTCGTACGCGTTCACACGAGTGTTGGAAAAGTCGGGGGCGTACACGGTCGCGCCGTCAGCAGACAACGCGAGCTCGCGGCCGCCGTCGCCGAACTGGCCCGGATCCGTCCCCTGCGTGCCCCACGTCGCCAGCGGGGTGCCGTCGAGGCCGAGCTTCTCGATCTCACTTGAGTTCGCGTCCACCAGGTACAGCCACTCGTTTGCCTGATCGATACGCAGCCCGCGCATGTCTCCCGAAAACACACCGGGACCCTCGCCGCCGTCGCCGAACTCACGCAAGAAGGTCCCGGCCTTGTCGAACACCAGAATCTTGTGCCGCTTGGAATCGGCTACGTACACGTCGTCATCCGGGCCGATGTCGATCCCGGAGATGAGAGAGATCTGTCCCGGCTGGGTCCCTGGCGTGCCGAACTTGGACTTGAAGGTGCCCGCCGCGTCGAACACCAGCACGGTGGGCGGCGTGAAACCGAACGGGTGCGCGTTCGGAACGAAGACGTCGCCGTCCGAGTTGACCGCGATGCGAGGCGTGTAGCCGTAACAGGTCGGGCACTCGCGATTGGCAAACGAGGAACGGTAGGTGCCATCGGGGTTGTAGACGTCGATCTCGCCGGCATTGAGATCGCTCACGTAGATCGTGCCGTCGACCGGGCTGACGCCGACGCCGTGGGGCCCGAGGTTCTGATCGGCGCCCTTACCCTTCGAGCCGAAGGTCTCCAGCAGGTTCCCGGCGGCGTCGAAGCGGCGGACCTGGTAGTTCCAATAGTCGCCTATCAGGATCGTGCCGTCGGCAGCGGTGGCGGCGCCCCACGCGTACACGCCGGCGTGGCCGGGCTGACCGATGGTGTGGGAGTACGTGGGCGCCACGAACGCCGCCAACGCCGGGTCCTGTGGCAGCAGGAGGGTGAACAGCAGCGCGACGAGACATAGCCGGGTGAACCTCATGGACCCGCACATGGTCGCAGGCCACGGACCGCAGAGCAACAACCCTCGCCTACAGCCCTCCACGCATGACCCACGCCAGGGCGCCGTTGGCGGCCGCGACCGCGGTACTGAAGGTCGCTTGGAGCAAATATCCCCCTGTAGGAGCGTCCCAGTCGAGCATCTCGCCCGCCACGAAGGTGCCGGGCCGGCGGCGCAACATGTACGAGTCGTCGATTTCAGTCAGGGCGAGCCCGCCCGCAGTCGAGATCGCACGGGCGAGCGGCTGAACGGCCAGGATCCGGACGGAAAGGTGCTTCGCCAGCCGGGCAATCTCGGGGCCGTTGTCCGGCATCTGGTTGTCGGTCACTTCGCGCAACAGGCCGATGGTGACCGGTGGCAACCCGGCACGGCGCAACCAGCTCGCTGCGGAATCGCCGCTCCGGCGACGGGCGAGTCGGTCTGCGAGCTGGCCATCCCTGATATCGGGCAGCAGGTCCAGGAGCAGCGTTGCCGTATCCCCTCGGTCGATGGCGTCCCGAAGGTCGGACGACAGCGCGTAGATCGGTCCTCCCTCAAGACCATCGGCGGCAACGATCACGTCACCACGCGCCATCCGGTCGGCGAAGGACGCGGCGACGTTCTTCAAGGGCTGGCCTCCGAACCTGGTCCGGAACGTCTCGCTCCACCCGACGACGAGACCGCAATTGGCCGGGCGAAGGGGCGAAACGGCGATCCCGCTGTCGGCGAGGACGCCGGCCCACGACCCGTCGGAGCCGGTGGTCGGCCAACTGGCACCACCGAGCGCCAGGAGCAGCGCGTCGGCCTCGAGAGTCGAGTCCCATCCCGTCCAGGTGGTCCGCAGTCGGATGTCGACACCGAGGGCGTCGAGCCGCGCCCGCCACTTGCGCAACAGGTCCGCCGCGCGGAAACCCTCCGGAAAGACGCGGCCGCTCGAGCCCACGAACGTTTCCTCACCCAGCCCGGCGCACCACGCGCGTAGCTCCGCGGGCCCGAAGGCCGCGATGGCAGCGGCCAAGCGTGGACCGGCCGCGCCGTATCTCCCGAGGAAGGATGCGCGATCCTCGGTGTGGGTCAGGTTCAGCCCACCGCGGCCGGCAAGCAGGAACTTGCGGCCGACCGATGGCATCTGCTCGTACAGCACGACCCCAACGCCGGCGGTCGCGATGACCTCGGCGGCCATCAGCCCGGCGGGGCCGCCGCCGATAACTGCGACGAGCTTGCTCAATTCGGCACTCAGACTTCGCGCACTTCGGCCAGGCGCTTCATGGAGTACTCGTCGTCCCAGCACACGGCGGCTTCCCATGCGGCTGACGCTTGCGCCGCGATGTCGTGCGCGGCGTCATCGAGCGCAGCGGCATTAAAGGGCAGTACAAGGTCGAGGTCGGGAACGTCGACGTGCGACTCGTCCCAGTCGATCAGTGCCACCCGATCCGCCGTGATGCGAATGTTGCCCGGGTTGGGGTCGCCGTGAACGACGCAGGTGGCGCGGCCGACCAGGCGTGCCCACGCCGCCCGGCATCGGGCAACGCCCTCCCGCGGCATCGCGCCCAGGTCGACCTTTGTCCCGGTGTCGGTGTGCAGCAGGTCGGTCGACGATCGCCAGCCCGGGCGTTGTGGCCAGCCCTGCGTCAGAAGATGCAGCCGACCGAGCGTGTCGGCGACGCGACGCCAGTCGTCCTCGGTCTCGGGCCGTTCGCCCGCCACGTATGTCATCACCACCAGCCCGTCGACGAACAGCCGGCCGTCCGCCGCCGGAATTGGCACCGGGACGGTCACCCCTTCACAGTCGAGGTGTTGCAGGAGATCGGTCTCCCACGCGAGGTCGGCATCGGTACGAGCACCGAGCCGGCCGACGGCGACTTCCCCGTTGACACGCACGCTCCACACCTCGTTCGCGACTCCGCCGGCGAGCCGTTCGATCCGCGCGGCTTCACCTCCCCACTGCTCAAGCGCTTCCCATCCCACGGGCAGATCTTCGCCGCTTCAGAGCACCCTCGTAGGCTCTGACCGTGACGAGCGTTGGCGACCTTGGCGACGCCGCCGGCTGGCGCTGTTGGATCTGCGACGAAGCGGTGCCACGCGCCGCGAAGCCGAACGACCCGAAGCAAGCCGTCGCCGACCGGATCTCTCCGGCGGCCAAGGGCACGAAAGGCCGCGGCAATGAGCGGCTCGCGCACAAGGGTTGCAACGATCTACGCAAAGGACGCCCGCCGACGATCCCGTGGCCCGAGCGCTTCCGCGTGGTCGACGCACCGGAGTTGCTCCAGTCTCTGCAACGTATCGACAAGCGAAGGCCGCCAGCCGGCGAGGTGGTCGCCACCTGCGTCGATGCCGACTCGGCGTCGGAGGCGGCGAAGTGGGTTCAGCGCGTCGCGTCGGTCCTGTATCCGGGCCCATGGGACACCTTGTGTGCACCACTCGGTTCGATGACCGCGGTCCGTATAATTCGGAACTAGCGGAGTACCTCGGTAAGGAAGTGAATGGCGACGCCGGCGAGCGCGCCGACGAGGGTGCCGTTGATGCGGATGAACTGGAGGTCGCGCCCGAGCAATAGCTCGAGCTTGTCTGACGTCTCCTCACCGTCCCACCGTGACACCGTCGTCGTGATGAGCCCGCCGATCTCGTTGCGGTAGTTCTCGACGACGAAACGTCCGGCGGCCTCGGCCCAGTCGTCGACCTTGGCCCGGAGCGGGTCGTCGGTCTGAAGGCGCTGGCCCACGCCGCTGACGGCGTTCGCCGCCCTCGTCCGTAGCGCCGACGCCGGGTCGGGCGCTTGCTCGCGGAGTGCGTCCTTCATGTCGCTCCACAAACTCGCGCTCCACTGCCGCAGCGCATCGTGGGCCATCACCTCGCGCTTCAACTCGTCCCCGCGCGCCGCAAGGGCCGGATCGTGCTGCAGCCGCTCGGCCATCGCCGCGAGCCGCTCGTCGATGGCGCCACGAATCTCATGCTGCGGATCGGCAAGGACGGACGCGAGTAGAGCGCGCGCGCCGTCGACGATGCGATCGAATAGCCGATCCTCGAGCGCGCCGGGCAACCACCACGGCGACTCCTGCCCGAACCGTTCGCGCAACGGTTCGCGCTGTTCGTCGAGGAAGGTGATCACGCCGCGCAGCCCCACGTCGAGAAGCTCCTTGTGACGGCCTTCGTCGGTGGCGACCTTCAGCACGCGACCGGCCAGCGGCGCGACGTCAAGGGACGAGACGACCCGTTCGATCTCTTCGTGCAGGACGCGCTGCACGACCTCGTCCTCGACGACGTCGAGCGCACCCACTGCCCCTTCCAGCAGCGTGCGCGCCACCGTATCGGCGTTGACCGGGTCAGCCAACCAGGCGCTCACGCGATCGGCGATATGCGCATCGCGGATTCGTTCGGCCACGATCTCCGGGCTGAGGAAGTTGTCTTGCACGAACGCGCCGAGGGTGGCGCCGAACTGGTCTTTGCGCTCCCGGATGATCGCGGTGTGCGGTATCGGCAGTCCGAGCGGATGGCGGAACAGCGCCGTCACGGCGAACCAGTCGGCGAGCCCACCGACCATGCCGCCCTGGGTCGCGGCGACGGCGGCGGGCACCCACCCACCTGTCGGGTCCGCGACGATCAGCACGACGAACGCTGCCGTGACGACGACCAGCAGACCCGTCGCCCGCCGCTTCATCGACCGTAGCGCTTCGACGCGGACCGCTTCGGAGAGCACGCCCGACGACTTGATCACGCCCAGAGTGTGGCGCAGGCGCCGGTAACGTCCCGGTCATGGCGGAAGACCAGCAGCAACCCGGCGTCCAACTCACCGACCGCGTCCTGGGCACAGCGGAGAACCTCGTCTACGCGGCCGCCGGCGCCCTCCTGGTCGTCAGTGCCCTCTTCGTTCTGGGCGCGGTCGGTTATCACCTAGCGAAGGACTTCCAGGAAGGCGCCGAGCTCGCCGTGACCGCGGCGCTTGACGGTCTGCTCCTCGTCTTCATCGTGCTCGAGCTGCTCGCTGGCGTCCGAGCCACCATGGTCGAGCGGAAGCTAATCGCCGAACCCTTCCTCGTCGTCGGGATCATTGCGTCGATCAAGGAGATCGTCGTCATCACCCTCCGCGCCAAGAACGAGGCCGGCCTCGACGACAAGGCCTTCCAGGCCTCGATGACCGAGATCGCGGTCCTTGGCCTTCTCGTCCTGCTGCTTGCCGGAGCCGGGTACCTCGTGCGCCGCAAGGAGCGCGAACCCAGCGAGGGTGACTAGCCGTGCCGAAGCAGCTGACGTTGATGGCCATCTGCCCGCACCCCGACGACGAGTGCACGTCGGCTGGGGCCGTCCTCGCGCTCGCCGCCGCCGAGGGGATTCGCACGATCGTCGTCACCTGCACCAATGGCGAGCTGGGCGACGGACCGGGCGGCATCAAGCCGGGCGCACCCGACCACGACGAAGACGCCGTCGCCGAGACGCGGCTGCGTGAGCTCGCCGAGGCCTGCCGCATTCTCGGCGTGACGCACTCCGAGCCACTTGGGTATCGCGACTCAGGCATGTCGGAGTGGGACTTCAAAGGCCATCCCGACGCGTTCTGCAACGTGCCGATCGAACAGAGCACGGCACGACTGATCGAGCTGTTCGAAAAGTACGAGCCCGACGTAGTGATCGCCGACGCCGATAACAGCGGCTACGACCACCCCGACCATGTGCGCGCGCATGAGATCGCGCTCGCCGCGGTGCAGACCAGCGGCATCCCCAAGAAGCTGTACCACCCGGCGTTCGGCTCCCGCGTAATCGAGTCGATGCGCAACGCACTCGCCGAGGCCGGCATCGAAGTACCCGGCGAATTCGAGATGGACGACGCCGGACGCGCGACTCTCGCCGCGGTCGACGAGCGCATCACCACGACCATCGACGCCACGGCGCACGCCGAACAGGTGCGAGACGCGCTGGTGGCGCACGCGAGTCAGATCGCCGAGTCGTGGTTCAGCCACCTTCCCGCGGCGGCGTTCACGGCGTCCTTCGGACACGCCAGCTACATCCGCGCCTACGACACCACCGGCGCGCCAGTGCCGGAAACAGACCTGTTCGCTGGACTGCGGTCGACCTAGCGCGTGGGGGTAACTCGGAGGGCGTTCCTCGCTGGCGCAGCGTCCGCGGCCGTCGGCGCATTGGTTCCGGGGCGCGATCTGCTCGCCGCCACGTTCCCGGACGGCATCTCCTTGCGTACGATTTCGCCGCGGCAAAACGAGCTGATCGAGTTCGGTCTCGTCGGCGTCGGCCCGACCGGGGCAGGCAACCCTTTCAGTCAGCCCGACGTTCCCGCCGTCTTTACCGGACCGGACCGGCGCCGCCTCAGTACCGGCGCGTTTTGGCACGAGTCCGGCGAGTGGCGTGTGCGCTTTCTGGCCGAGGTCCCCGGTCGCTGGACCGTCAGCGCCGCGGGCGCGTCGGCACAGTTCGACGTCGCGCCGAGCACCACGCCGGGCGTGATACGCCGACGCGGCACCATGCTGCGCTACCCCGACGGCACTCCGTACCTCGCGCTCGGAGAGAACGTCGCGTGGGCCCGGTCGCTGGCGACGACGGAAGCTGACTACACCGAGTGGTACGACCGTCTGAGGGCGGTCGGGGCCACGTGGTCGCGGCTATGGATGTGTAGCTGGGCCTTCGGCCTCGAGTGGTCCGACACGCCGCTCGGCGACTACCGGTTGCGTCTGCCCCGTGCCGCGCTGCTCGACCGGGTGCTCGATCTGGGGGCCAACCGCGGAATCCGTTCGCAACTCGTCATCCAGAACCATGGCGCGTTCTCAACGCAGTACAACTCGGAGTGGGACGGCAATCCGTACAACGCCGTGAACGGCGGACCGCTCGAGCGCCCAGATCAGGTCTGGACTGACGGGCGCGCCCGCAACTTGTTCCGCCGCCGCATCAAGTACATCGTGAATCGGTGGTGGGCGCATCCAGGGTTGCTGGCCTGGGAGTTATGGAACGAATTCGACCTTGTCGACATCAACGCCGGCTCACGCAGCGCCGTCGCCTGGCACGCGGAGATGGCGGCGTATATCCGGCAGCTGGATCCGTTGCGGCGCCCGATCACGACGAGCCGTTCGTTGAGCCTCGTGGCCGATCCGACGTACGACCGCGTGTGGGACGTGCCCGAGATCGACTTCGCGCAGGTCCATTTCTATGCGGACACGGCCGCCGCCGCGAGCCAACGCTCCGACATGACCGCCGACCTGACCGTGGCCACGACACGACTTCGCCGCCACGGAAAGCCCGTCATCATCGGCGAAGCGGACACGGGAGCCGCGCCGGCCACCGACGATCCGTCAGGCGAGCACCTCCTCGACCTGGCCTGGGGTGGCTTGTTCGCCAGCGGCACCGGATCGGCAATGCCATGGTGGTGGGACAGCTACGTCGCTCCAAAGAATCTGTACGAGCGCTTCCGCGGCGCGTTCGCGTTCGCACACGCGAACCGCGATGTCATAGCCGGCGCCTCACCTCGAATCGGCGCTAGTGGCCGGCTCGTCGTGCACCACCTGAAGCACGCGGGCCGCGGCGCCATGTGGGTTCGCGACGCGACCGATCATTGGCGTAAGCCATCACAGCGGTCCATCCACCGCGGCCGCGTTCTCGTGCCCACGCCGCAGCCGACGACGGTGTGGTTCGTGGAGGTGCCATCCGGTGAGCCCATCAGCACTCCGGTGACGTTGGACGCCAATACCCCGGTGACAGCGGTGACGCTCCCGGAGTTCTTCCGCAGCGTCGCGCTCGTGTACCGCTCCACCCCATAGACCCTGCGTCCTCGTCATGGATCGCCGTAGTTTGCAGGTCGTGGCGCATCGACACGGTCCGGGCGACGGCGACGGCCTGCAGATTCCGCGGCGGCTGAAGCGCACCCTCGTCGCACTCGTCATCCCGATTCTGGCTCTCACCGCCATCGGACTGCTCGCGCTCTGGCCACGCGGTGCCGGGCCGGACTTGAGCGCGACCTTCGGCCAGGCCGGCGATTTAGAGAAGGCAACCGTGACGCGCGTGATCTCGGAGCCGTGTGCGAGCGGGGACGACGCGTTGGCCGACGACCTTGACGCCGCGGGCACGGCCGAATTCGTCGACGAGTGCGAAACGGTTACTGCTCGCATCTCGGAGAGTGGCAGGGACGTCGTGTTCGACGCCGGAGGGCCGTCCAATCCCCTGGAACGCGGCGACAAGATTCTCGTTGCGTCGACGAATCGCGAAGCGGACAGCTACTACTTCGCCGACTTCCAACGCGAGTCTCCAATGGCGCTGCTGTTCGTCTTGTTTGTAGGAGCGGCGATCGCCTTCGGTCGATGGAGCGGTCTCCGAGCGTTAGTCGCGCTCCTGGTGAGCCTCTTGGTGCTGGTTTGGTTCGTGCTCCCGTCCGTGTTGCACGGTCACAGTCCCCTTGCCGTCGCGTTGGTCGGCTCGTCCCTGATCATGGTCGCCGTCCTCTACATCACCGGCGGACTGAAGACACAGACCACGGTCGCAGTATTGGGCACGTTCGCCAGCCTGGCCCTCATCGCAACCCTCGCCTGGATCTTCGTGCAGCTAACGCACGTCACCGGCTTGGCCAACGAGGACTCGGTCTACCTCCAAGCAGCAGCCAGCCAGATCAATCTCCAAGGACTGTTGCTGGGTGGAATCATCATCGGCTCACTCGGTGTCCTCGACGACATGACCGTCACCCAGGTGTCCGCCGTGTGGGAGTTGCGCCAAGCCCGGTCGGACTATTCGGCGCGTGCCCTTTACAGCGCTGCGGCGCGGATCGGCCGCGACCACATTGCATCGACTGTCAACACACTTGTGCTCGCCTACGCCGGGGCGTCGCTTCCGCTGATGATCTTTTTCACGCAGTCGAACCTGCAACTGCGCCACATCCTCACGGGCGAAGTCGTCGCCATCGAGGTGGTACGAACGCTCGTCGGGAGCATTGGCCTGATCGCGTCGGTACCAATCACCACCGCCCTGGCGGCGTTCGTCGTGACGCGCCATAGCGTCGACGTGCACCCAGAGTCTGCGAGCGTGCTTATGCGTTAGGCCTGCCGGCTGCGAGAGTCGGGCGCCGGAGCGCGTAGCCGAGGCTGAGCGCGGCAAATCCAAGCAATGCGAAGCGGGCGAGGGGCATTCCAGTGTCGGGCAGGCGCGGCGCGTTCACGCTGGTTCGCGCAGGAGCCGTCGTCGTTGTTGCCGCGAGACCCAGCGCGGTGGTCGCGGTGGTAAGGCCGCGTGGTGTGTCGAATACAGCAGTCGTGGTGGTCACCGCCAGCGTGAGGAAGGTCGTCGAGGTTGTCGGCGGCGGGACGACCAGCGTCGTGCTTGTGGACGTCGGAACGACCAGAGTCGGACTGGTCGTCGATGGCACGGCTGGCGTCGTACTGGTAGTCGTGATCGGCGTGACGAGGGCCGTCGTGGTGGTTGCCGGGGCAGCCGACGTAGTCGTCGTCGCCGGCAAGACGACCGACGTCGTGGTCGTCGCCGGGACAACGACCGACGTGGTGGTCGTCGGCGGTACAACGACGTCGGTCGTGGTTGTCGTGTCCTCCGTTGTCGTCGTGGTTGGGGCCGGCGCGCACAAGGGCGCCGTGATGACGTTCGAGTCCAGGGTGACCGCTCCGTTGCGCGCCAGAAGGCGCCCGGCGATCGTCGCGTTCGTGGTCGCCGTAATCGAAGTGAGGGCGAGGACGTTGCCGACGAACACGGTCCCGGTGCCCAAGGTCGCTGAGCTGCCGACCTGCCAATACACGTTGCACGCCTGCGCGCCGTTGAGCAGCGCCACCGAACTGTTCGAAGCCGTGACGACAGTTGACCCCGCTTGGAAAATGAAGACCGCGTTTGGGTCGCCCTGGGCGTCAAGCGAGACGGTGCCGGTAACCGCGAGCGACGTCGGCGACATGTACACGCCGGATAGGAGCGTCGATCCGCCGAGGTCGGTCGGTCCGGGGAAGGAAACGAGGGGCGCTCGCGCTGCGGCGTCGTCGTAGGCGATGACCAGGTCCGATTTCGCCAAACAGGCCAGCGCGTCGTTCGCGTGGATCGCTCCGTTGATGACCACACCGGGCGGGAAACCCGTCACGGCTGGCGTCGAGCAAGTACCGAGGTCGCCAGCGATCACTGACGGCCCGGTGTTGGTCACGCCCGTCTCGGCTAGCACGACGAAGGACTCGGCCACGCCGAGGTTGAGCGGCGTCTCGGCGGCCGCGTTACCACCGGGAAGGATCAGGGCGGCGGTGAAGGCCAGCGTTCCCGCGATTGCGGCCGCAGATTTGAAGAATCGGTTGTGGTTCAGCATTGGATGGGCTCCTGGTCTAGAGAACTAGAGGCTGCGACGCGAGGTGCGCCATTTGTGGAGGGCGAGGCCGGCCGCCGAGACGGCCACGAGCGCAGCCGCGGCGGCAAGGAGGCGCGCCGTCGAGCGAGGGTTCGCAGGCGTTGCGATTACCGGTCGAGCGGCGCCGCGGACGGGGAAGGTGATGGTCGCGCTCGCGCGACGTTCGATGAGACCGCTGCGCAGCGTGATCTCGGCCGTCCATGGGCCTGCGGGGAGGGCCGCGCCAAGGTCGATGGTGACCGGTTCGGTCGAGCCGACGCCGAGCGTCGTGCCGAGCGCCGCCGGGAACGGACCGGCGCTAAGGCCGCTCGGGCCCCTGGTAAGCGCCAGCGTGCCGGCCATGTCGAGCGCCCGACCGCCGGTGTTGTGCACGGAGGCGACAACGACAGGATCTCCGTTCGGTGCGCGCCGCGCGGCGAGCGAATCGATTGTGAAGTCAGCGGCCGGTGGGCCGCCTGGACCGATCGAGACGTAAAGGCGAACACCGACGCGATTGACTGCGACCACGCCGGTACTCGGGTCGGCGCCGGAGTTGACCTCGGCCCAGACTGCTCCGTACTGCTCGCCCGGAGCCGCGTCGCGCGGCGCTCTGATCGTGACCCGTGTCGTGCGGACAGCGCCCGCCGGGATGTCGACCGCGCCCGGCTCGACGGTGGTCCACGTCGACAGATTGTTCTGCGTGTGTCCCGCCGACCCGAGGAACGAGCCGTCGGCGATTGTGGCGGCCGCCGAATAGAGCAGCACGCGCGCGGCCGCGCTGGTCGAGTTGGACACCTCTATTTGACGTTGCACAACCGCACCGGGCGCGAGGTGGTCGACGATGTAGAGGCGGCCGCGCGGATCCGAGCTGCCTGTAGAACTCGCGTCCACAAGCCGAACGCCGATGCTGCCAGCCGGCGCAGTCGACGCGGTCGCGCCGAACGCCCTGTTGGTCGCGCTGCTCAGCGCAACCAACACGACGCAGAGCGCGACAGCAGACGCGCGGCCGTTCCTAGTCCATGACATGCGATGCCGTTAGATCAACGAGTGTGTGATCGTGCCGGTGTACACACCGGCGGCCATCCCGCCCGGAACCGCGACGTTGATCGTCGGGTTCCAGGTCGCCGAGTTGTCGCCCGTGATCCCGGTTGCCGTTACTGCAGGCGCAACGCCGGTCAGATCCGGTGGGTCGTTGGCAGTGAACGTGGCGGTTCCGACCTGGGTGATCGCCCCAGCGGTGTAGCCGAGTTGCGCGGCGCCGATGGTCGGACCGGCCGACGGTGTCAAGGCGCTGGCGATCACACTGGCAACCCACCCTGATCCGGCCGCGGCGCTGCGCGCGTCGGTGACCTGGACGACGCCGAGCGAACCGCTCACGACACCGCCACCTACTGAGTTGGCGCGAGTCCCGAGTCCTACGGCAGCTACGGGCGCCGTGATGGCCAAGACGCCTCCCGTGAGGGTGACGCCGACCGGCGTGATGCCGCTCATCGCGGCCGAGGCTGGCAAAGCGACGCCGACGGAGAGTGCCGAAGCGATGACAAGAGTGACAAGTGGGCGTGTTCTCATGCCCGACCCAACGGCCGCGAACCTCAAGGTAAGCTCAAGGTAAGCTCTCGATTGACACAATGTTGGGAAATCGTTGATGAGCGCACAGCGCGTGTTGATCGTGGAGGACGAGCCCGCGGCGCGGGCGCAGCTCGTCAAGATCCTCGAAGACGACGGCTATCGAGTTCTCGCTGTCGGCGACGGGCAGGCCGCACTGGAAGCGGCGAAAGAATTTGTGCCTGACCTCGCGCTCGTCAACGGCGCCTTACCCAACAGCAACGGCGTCGAGGTAGCGCGCGGCCTGCGCCAAAGCAGCGACCTGCCGATCATCTTTGTCACGGGCGCCGACTCCGCGAAAGACATTCACGACGGCTTCCGGATGGGCGCGGACGACTACATCCTGAAACCCTTCGACCCCGAGGAGCTGTCCTGGCGCGTGCGCGCGGTGTTGCGGCGCAGCGGGCATGCGGTTGCCCAGCGGATGGAATGTGGCGACCTCGTCGTCGACGAAGGAACCCACTTCGCCAGCCGCGCTGGAGAAGCGCTCGCGCTTACGGCGACGGAGTTCACGATCCTCGGCGTGCTTATCCGGAACCGAACCCGCGTTGTGCCCAAGGGCCAGCTACTCGCCCAAGTCTGGGGTTACGACGCCGACGACCACCTAGTTGAGGTGCACGTGAGCTCGCTGCGGCGCAAGCTCGAGGCGCACGGCCCGCGCATGATTCAGACGATTCGCGGAACCGGCTACGTGTTGGCGCCCTAGGTGTACCGTGCAGGCAACACGATCTGACGCCCGTACGTGTGGATCAGCCGTATCGATCCGGGCGCGATGCTCCAGACCCCGGTAGCGCTCACTACTTCGCTGTACCAGGGGAGCCCACGTGGCAATCACCGAACGAGCGTTTCCATCCGCTGAATACCCGCGCCTGCACCACGTCGAAGTCGAGGCTGGCGATGCGGTGGTTCGGTTAACGGGCGAACATGACGCGGCGACAGTTGACGACCTGTCGAGGTTGCTCGCCGAAGCGATCGCGCTGACACGTTCTGCCGTCATTGTCGATCTGAGTGGCGTCGAGTTCATGGGAGCGGCGACTATCGGCGCGCTAATGCGCGCTCGAAACTTCCTCGAGGCCCGGTCGCGGCGGCTGGTGCTGCGCGCCCCATCGGCAAGTGCGAGGCGCACTCTCGAGCTGTGCGGGATCGACTAAGGCGGCGGCATCTGTTCCGCTAGAGCGAGCGCCGCCGCGAAATCAGCCTGCCGCAGCGCGGCGGCGCCGGCGGTATCCCCGCGGTCGGCGCGTACAGCCGCCAGTCCTTCGAACACGGACGCCAGGATCGCCGCTTCCGCCGACGCGGAGCCGGTAAGTCCATGCGAGCGTGCCGCCCGCAAGTAGAGGTCCCATGCCGCTCGAAGTTCGCCGCTCACCCGAGCGACGTCAGCGGCGACGCTGAACACGTCGCGGGCGGCAGCCGACGACGTCGCGACGAGGGCCACGGCGCTCTCCGCGTGCGACCGAGCCGTGTCGAGTTCCCCATCGACAAGGGCGTACCGCGCGATGTCGCGGTGGACCCCGGCGAGTGCCTCAGCGTCGGCTACCGAATCGAGCAGCGACAGCAGCAAGTCGCGTGCGCTCCGAAGATCGCCGCGCCGCGCGGCGATCTGTGACAGAAGCTGCGTGACAGTGATGACGACCCACGTGTCGGAAGTCCGCCCCGCGGCCTCGAGAGCGCGTTCGGCGTGGCGCCACGCGGCGTCGAGATCGTCGGCCCGGATCGCCGCGTGTGCGAGGTTGGCACCGATGCGGCTCTGCCACACGCTCAATCCAGAGCTTTCCATGAGCGTCAGGGCTTCGCCCGCCGCAGCGCGAGCCGCGTCGAGATCGCCGGCTTCCATGTGTGCCCACGTCAGCGCTTGCAACGTCATGGCGAGCACGGGCGCTCGCGCCGACGTGCTGCGTGCCGCCGCCACCACCGCGCGGCACGCGTCGAGGGCACGCGTGGCGGACGCGGGGTCGCCCGCCACGATTGAGAACGCCGCAAGGTAGCCCTCGGCCGGAAGCGCCAGCCAAGGATGCGACGACTGCCCGACCAATCCGATCTCCTGCCGAATCCGGTCGAGTGTCTCGGCGTCGAGGCGCCCGTGGCTCGCCAGCATGAACTCGACGAACGCAACGACCGCTCGCTCTTCGCCGGCGCCGCCTGCGGCGCGGAACCGCTCGCACATTTCGATTCCGTCGACCGACCGACCCCGCGCGACGAACCACATGAGCGTCGCGATCAGCATCGACGAAGCTGCATCGAACTCCCCACGGTCGAGCGCCCACGCGAACGCCGTTCGGATGTTGTCGCTGTCGGTGTCGAGTCGCTCCAGCCAATGGTCCTCGTCGCCTCCGAACCAAAGCGTCGGCTCCGCCTCCGACGCCAGCGACGTAACCCAGCACCGGTGCGCGTCCCGCGCGGCGACCGTCTCCCCTGCCTGAAGCAATCGGTCCAATGCGTAGTGCCGCATCGTCTCGAGCAGCCGGTAGCGCACGATGCCGTCGGCTTCCTCCGCTATGACGAGCGACTTCGAGACGAGCTGGTCGACGAGGTCGACAACATCGAAAGCATCAATGTCGTCGGCGGCACACACGCTCTGGGCGGCGTCGAGCGAGAACCCGTTCACGAACGCTCCCAGGCGCCGGAGCACCGTCTGGGCAGCGGGAGCGAGGAGGTCGTAGCTCCAGTCGACTGTGGCCTGGAGCGTCCGCTGCCGAGCCAGTGCCCCGCGGCCGCCGCCACCTGTGAGCAGCCGGAACCGCTGGTCGAGCAAACCGGCTAGTTGCACAACGCTGAGACTGCCGACGCGGGCGGCGGCCAGCTCCAGCGCGAGCGGAATGCAATCGAGTCGCTCGCACACCTCGCGGACGGCGTCGCCATTCGCATCGGTGAGTTCGAAGCGCGAATTCACCTCGCGTGCCCGCGTGCAGAACAACTCGACCGCGTCCGTGGGCTCTAGCGACGGCAGCCGCCACGCGACCTCGCCGGGCAGTCCCAATGGTTCGCGGCTGGTCGCGACCGCGGATACGCCAGGACAACTGCGGAGTAGGTCGCCCAGAAGATCACCGACCGCGCCGGTCAAGTGCTCACAGTTGTCCATGACCAGCAGGACGCGGCGCTGACCGATCGAATCGGCGAGATCCTCGGCGGCCACGTCGGGGAGCCCCATCGCAACGGCGAGCGGTTGGCCAACCGCGCCGGCGTCGGACACGGGCGCAAGGTCGACAAACCACACACCGTCCGGAAACCGCCCCGCCTGCTCGGAAGCCACGCGCAGCGCGAGGCGCGACTTGCCGGCGCCCCCAGCGCCCGTCACCGTCACCAAGCGGGCGTTCGCCAGCAACGTCGTGACTTCGGCGACTTCGCTGTCACGGCCGATGAAGGCACTGACCTGCGCCGGCAGGTTGTTGCGTCCTCCACCTTGGGAGCGCGGGAGCGGGAAATCCGCGCGCAGGTCGGAGTGGGTTAGTTGGAACAGCCGGATGGGTGCGCCGATGTCCTTGAGGCGATGGTCGCCGAGGTCGACGAACGTCGCATCGGCCACGACGCCGGACAGATCTGCGGCCAGTTCGGACACCAGGACTTGGCCTCCGTGCGCCGCGGCACCGATACGCGCCGCCTCGTGAACCGCCATGCCGACAATCGTTCCGCCGACCGTCTGAATCTCGCCGACGTGCACGCCGATGCGCACGCGCACCGCGGCCTCGGGCGGCCACGGGTGCCGCGCGAGGTTCTGCTGCACTGACAGCGCAGCCGCGACCGCGTCTGAGGCCGAGGGGAAAGTCACGAAGAAGGAGTCGCCCTCGGTCCCCTGTTCATCGCCGTTATGCGCGGCGAAGGCCGCCCGGAGCAGCTCGTGGTGCGCCAGGAGTACATCGGCGTAGCCGGGACCAAGCCGTTGCAAAAGTCGGGTGGAACCTTCGATATCGCTGAAGAACAGCGCAACCGTTGTAGCCGACGGTGCCGCGTCTACCGCAGCACCACCGACAGAACCCACTGCCGAAGCGTAACGATCGGCGCTGCTGTCGAACGCGTCAGCGAGCGATTGGCGGCGAGCGCCGGTCGCGGTTACCCATCGAGAGCGCGAACGCTAGGAGCACGGCGAAGGAGACGAGCGTGACCGCCAGACCAACCATGCCCTTGGCCGTCCAGCCGTTCATGGCGGTGTATCGGAAGGCGGCAATGGTCACAAGAGCCATCGCGGCGACGAACAGCCAGTACCCGAGCTTGTACATGCTCTAGCTATCCCCGTTGCGGGCACATCTCAGACGCGTCGAATGCGATGTTGGCCGGAGAGTCGTACGGGAACAACGGCCGCCCGGTCGCGTTTCCGAGACGGCCGACAAGTGCACCGCCAGGGTTGAGGATGGCGACGCCCGACCTTTTCGGCGTTGCCATGGCCACGTACAGCAGGCCGGTCGAACCGAACGCGATCCCGTCGGGCAGATCCCCCACGCGGAACTGGTGGAACGTCGCCAAACTCGCCTTTGTCGGGTGAGCCACCAACGGGAGGCGGTACACCCTTGATCGACCGCGCAAATCGATGGTCACGGTAAGGAACACGTGCGTGCCGGCCGGGTTGATGCGGATGCCATTGACGCCGATGTAAGGCGACGCCAGTCGAGTGTCCTGGAACCACACTTGCGGTCGTCCTCCGCCGGCTGGCACGCGCCAGATCGTCGCCTGCAATGAGTCAGTGACGTACGCGTTGCCGCTCGCGTCGAACGCGAGATCGTTCGCGATCGACGGAGTATCGGCGGGCGTGGGCGAGCATGGCGGCGGTGCAACGAGCGGAGCGCACGGCTTCAAGTCGGGGAAGGTCGATCCGTACGCTTCTTGCACGCCGAGTTGTGTGTTGAGCACGTACAGCCGACCCTTGGCGTCGAAGGCAATCGACGAGTTGGCGTGCTCTTTAAGATGCTTTCGCCGACGGTGCGGTAGACGCGGACGACGGCGCCCGTGGCCCGGTTGAACGCCACGACGCGCGACGCTGGTTTGCCGCTCGTGCCGAAGGTGGCGGGTCCCGCGACATAGACAATGCCGTTGCGCATGGCGATCCCCTCGGGGAACCCCGGCGGCGTCGGCACCCTCGCCAGCACGCGGACGTGGCCGTAGGGAGGCGGTGCGGCTCCAAGGCCCTCCGGCACCGCTGCGCCTACGGCGACAGCGACCAACACCGCTATCGAGGCAGCTCGCCGCCCCATCCGCCCCATGCGGAAACAGCAGCGACGGTCGAGTTCCGCTCTAAGTGACGTCGACACATCTTCCCCTTCCCTTTGCGCAGGCGCGGGCTTACGCTCCGGTTGGCTGGTCACCCGAGAAGGGGCGGCACCGATGGAACCATCGAGATTCGTTCTCCGTAAGCGCATCCAACTGATCACGGTCGCGTTGGCTACGGTCGTTCCGCTCGTCGGGCCCGGCGTCGCCGGGACTGCAGCGCGCGCTGCGACCTGCACCGTGCCTACCGACGCCGCCATGCGCCGTGACGCCCCCGATTACCTGCCCCACGAGGCGTGGGTCGCCGCAGCTGGGCCCCAAAAGGCGATCCGCGCCCTCAACGCGACGGTCGCGCGCCGGGTTGGCCAAGTGTCGAAGAGTGCGCCGAACACGCAGTTGAACAAGGGCTTCATCGGCTCGGCGCTGAACCACACCGCGCAGGTCGTCGTCTACATCGTCGATCCGGCCAAGATCGACACGGGCCAGTTCGAATCGCAACTCCAAGAAGCGGCACGACAGGCCGCCCAGCAACGCGGCGTTCCCGAGCTGACCGTCGACGTCATCGCCGGCTGCTTTGCCGTTGCACCACTGGTCGACGCGTACAACGTGCTGGTCAACCGCCGGTGGGCCCCCAGCGCAGCCACCGCGACGTTCCGCTTCTTCCTCGACCCGCACACGAGCAAGTACAAGGTGCTCTTTTCGCGGGCCGACGGCGACGCCGCAACCGCGCTGAAGAACCGGCTCGGCGCACGCGTCGAGGTCACGCTCGGCCCCGTCGGTCGGCAAGCTGGGTCCCGTATGGACGACGGCACACCGCACTACGGCGGAGCGGGCCTGCACGTCACGGTCCAGGGCAAGACCTTCTTCTGCACGTCGGGCTTCAGCGTCATCCTCAGCAACGGCACGCGCGGCCAGGTCACCGCCGATCACTGCGTGGACCACGGCGTGAACTTCGCCAACCGCGACGACGACCCCTACGGGATCGGCGACGAGGTGCCGAACAGTTTCCCGCACTGGGATCTGGCGCGCATCAAGCCCGAATCCGGCCACACGTTCACCAACAAGATCTGGGTCGACCCGTGCTCGCCATGTTGGCGTACCGTCATCGGTGCGGCGCAGCCGGGACTCGACGAGTACCTGTGTGTGAGCGGCAGCCTCACGAAGGCGAAGTGCGGCATCAAGGTGATCTCGATGAACGGCTCGGTGTGCGACACGAATGGATGCACGACCGCGTTGATGGAGGGGCAGAAGGTCGGGACGGTGCTATCCGTGGAAGGCGACTCGGGAGCGCCTGTCTACCTGCGGTCAGGCACCTCGGGCGCCATCATCAAAGGCGTCCTCGTCGGTGGCGATCCGGGTTACATCAAAGCCGAGAAGTGGTACGAGGTGCAGAACCACTTGGGTGTCAAGATTCTCACCGCCCCGTAGCGGACTTCCATTGGGGATCATCGCCTCGCTGCGAGCGAGGCGGGCCGCGCCGATTGCAAAGCAAAGTTCAAATGCCTCGCTCAACTTGGCGTAGTCATAATCAGCGTCCACGAACAGCCGGCTGAGCCCGTACGCCAATGGGAGGACGAACCACACCGCCAGGCTCGGGCGCGACCCGGCTCCGAGCGCGATCCAAGCCACGGCCGCGCCCGAAGCCAACGCCAGGCCGGCGAACGACACGTCGAGACCCGCACCGATGTTGTGCAGGGTGGTGTCGCCCTGGTCATTCACGAGCTCGATCGCCGTTATTCCCCGGTCGATCAGCCGCGTACCCCAGGCCACCTCCTCGCCGATGACGAACACCATCAGAGCCGCGGCCCCCAGCCAGGTCGCAGAGCGAATCGTGCGATCGAGGGGCCGCGCGGCGCGAAGAAACCACATCGCCGCGAGTGCGCACGCGGCCACCTGCGCGGACTCCAACACGGCGTCCTCGCTGACAAGCCAGTCGAATGCTCCGGTGCCGCGCACCGCCCACGGCAGACACACGATCGCGATTGGCGCAGCGACATCTACGACACTGACCGCGGCGTCGCCCTGCCCCATGGAACCAGGGTAGATCGGCGAACTCATCGTCCACCGGACCGTCGACCCAACAATCGCCGCCTCCATCGAGCGGCTTAGATTCTGGCAGGAGCCATAGAGCGAACCGTGCGTGAGCGCGTCTCGCTCATCAGCCGAAAGGAGGCAGCGTGCCCGCATACGTGATTTATCAAGGCGAGGTAACGGACCCGGACCGATACGAGCAGTACAAGGCGAAGGCCGCGCCGAGCATCATCGCGGCCGGCGGCCGGTACATCGTGCGCGGTGGTGACGTCAGGATTCTCGAAGGCGACGCACCCGCTGGCCGTACCGTGATTCTCGAATTCCCAACGATGCAAGCGGCGGTCGACTGGTACACCAGCGACGAATACACCGCGATTCGAAAGCTACGGGAGGGCGCCGCGCGCGCACGCTTGTACGTCGTCGACGGCTTCGACCCCACGGACGCCGGTCAGCGAATTTCCTGACGGACAGGACGGCGCGGCAGACCTCGATTAGCGACACCAGCGTGTCGAAAGGGCGTCAACAGGCGCTGCCCTTGTCCTCGTAGCCGCACACATGACGCCGCGGATCGTGCGCGATGCGATCGGCGGCGGCCACGGAGCCCTCTCTTTGCTTGGCCCGATATTTCTTGTCGAACGGCCGGATGACGTGATACTCGTCGAAACAGCCGGTCGGGCAGGTCAGGTGATCGACAACGGTGACGCCAGCCTGCGTGTCCTTCAAGCCTCTGCGGCAATACTTGCTGTCCTTGTTGGCCGACAGGCACACGTCGGCGTAAAGGGCGCCGCCGTGCGAGTCGTGCGTGTCGAACTCGCTGCCCGCGCCGTGCCGGTCGCAGTCATGCGCACCTTCGGCAAGAAAGCAGTGCGTGGCCGCGAAGCCGACGTGGAGCTCGTTCGGGCGGGAGAAGATCCCGTCGACGAGATCGACTGGCTTCGGGTCGGAGTCTTCGTACGGAAGAATGCTCTGCCCGCCATAGACCCACGCGCACTGCTGGCGGTACTCGCCGTCGTTGTTGCACTCGTCACGCCAACGCTGCGCGTCGTAGCGCTGCTGCTTGCCGTCGCCGCCGTCCCTCCCCGCAAGATCGAACAGCGGGATGTAGTTCGGACGCCAGTCGTCGTATACGGCGGTCTCTCTGCACGCGGGGTCATTGGGCTCGTAGTCCTTCGGGCACTGGTGGGCGCTGGCCGCCTTGATGCCGCCCAGCGTTCCGGCAGCTACGACGAACAGGAATACGAGCGCGAACTTGTGGCGCATGAAGACTTTCCCCCGGCGTTGTCAACGGGCCCAGCGCCCGAAGAACATGACGTTACTGGCCGGCCTAACGTTGGTGGTGCGTGAGTTGTCCCCCAGGGACGAACCGCACCACCACCACAGGCGAACGACTGCGGGAGCCTCAAGGATCCATGAGCCAACAGAGCTTCGACGAGGAAACGTCAAAGCGCCTCGATCGCGCCTACAACGCCCCCGAGATCGTCCGTCGGCGAGCGCTCGCGCGCGGCGCTCTCGGATCGCAATCGGGTCATCGCATTCTCGACGTGGGGTGCGGTCCCGGTTACTACGTGACTGAATTGCTCGCAGAGGTGGGGCCAACTGGTTCGGTCGTCGGACTTGACTCAAGCAGCGACATGCTTGCGATCGCGCGCAACCGCGCCAGCGGAAGCGTCAACGCCGAATTCCTCGAGGGTCACGCGACGGCGTTGCCTGGTGACGACGGTGAATTCGACGGCGTCATCTCGGTCCAGGTTCTGGAGTACGTCGATGACACACGCGCTGCATTGGCCGAGATGTTCCGCGTCCTGCGTCCCGGCGGCCGCGTCGTCGTGTGGGACAGCGATTGGTCATCCGTTGCCTGGCACAGCAGCGACAAGGCGCGCATGGACGCCGTCATGAATGCATGGCACGACCACCTTGTGCACCGAGCGTTGCCACACGTTCTGGCGCCGGGTCTGCGCGCGGCGGGGTTCGCCGACGTCCGTGTCGACGCCTACAGCTTCGCGGCGACGGACCTGGATCCTGACGGATTTGTCGGCGCGCTCTTTCCGTTGGTCGAGAGTTTCGTGTCGCGCCATCCTTCCGTACCGGCCGACCTCTTCGACGCCTGGAGGGCTGAGCAGGTCGAGTTGAGCGAGCGCGGCGAGTTCTACTTCGCACTGACTCAGTGCTGCTTCTCTGCCACCAAACCCGCCTGAGCCCGGACGCCACGGCTGCGAGGCCGCGGGCCGTCTAAATGAAGCGATCATCATCGGCGATCACGACGAGGCGGCTTGCGCGACGACGATCGCGACGTCGTCCGCGGCAATGCCGCCCTGAAACTCCATCACGTCGCCCATCAAGCCGTCCACGGTCGCCGGCGCCGTTGCCTCGCGGGCGACGGCAGCTCGCAGGCGATCGTCGCCGTAGAACTCCGAACCTCGACGGGCCTCGGTGACGCCGTCCGTGTAGAACACGAGTCGCTCTCCGGGCCCCACCAGCAATTCGCAGTCCGTAAGCGATGGATTGGCGAAGGCTCCGAGAAGCGCGCCGTGCTCGCCGACCGGCACGGGTTGAGCGTCGCGGCCGATCTTCAGCGGGAGGGGGTGGCCGGCGACGCACAACGTCACGTTCCACCCGGCCGAGACCTCGCGCCACCTGGAGGCGGCGATGGTGCAGAATCGGTCGCCGCCATGCCGCACCAAGGCGTCGTCGAGGGATCGGAGGACGGCCCGGGGGCTCGTGGACCGGGCCGCTGCGGCGCGCATTGTGTACCGGGCGAGAGCTGTGACCACCGCGGCCTCCGCTCCCTTGCCGCAGACGTCGCCGACGACAACGAACCACTCGGATGCCCCAACCTCGAAAACGTCGTAGAAGTCGCCGCCGACTTCGGCTCCGTTGCCCGCAGGCCGGTACGCAGCGGCCAGGTCCAAGCGCGAGATTCGGGGCAGTGCCGGTGGAATGAGGCTCGTCTGCAAGGTTTGGGCGAGCAGGCGAGCCCGCTCCTCAGATTGTTCGGCCCGCTGCCGGCTGCGCACCAGCTCGCGTTCGTACTCACGCCGCTCGGTGGCGTCGAAGACCGCGACGCGAATCACGATCGGCGTGCCCGTCGCGTCTCGTTCCAACACCGCGTTGACCAACGCCGGCGTTCGCGACCCGTCGACTCGTGCGATGTCGATGGCGATCTCGCGCACCATCCCTTGCGTGTGAAGCATGGGCGCGTAATGCGTCTCGTGGTAGATGCGACCGCCCCCCGTCAGGAGATCCACGAATCGCCGCCGGCCGACCAGGTCACTGCGCCGGTAGCCGGTCCACGTCAGAAACGTCTGGTTGACCTTGATGATGGTCCCGTCCGGCGTGGTCGACAGGTATCCGCACGGAGCTCGGTCGTACAGCTCCTCCGCGTCGTCGTCGAGCAGCGCGGCGTAGAACTCGTCCATGGCCGCGTCGGCCGGTGCATCCCGATCGGGACCCGCGGGGTCCACGACCCACGCGAGGGTCCACCCGAGTCCCTTGAGCCGGCGGGGGCCGAACTGGGTCAGGCCACCCTGCGAGTGCGCGCCGAGAGCGTCGCGGGCTTCTTCGGAGACGACCACGGCGCCAGGCGGAGCCACCGCCACCAGTCGGCTCGCCAGGTTCACGGTGGGGCCGAAGAAGTCGCCCTGCGCCGCCAGAACTGCGCCGTAGGCCATCCCGACGCGGACCTCTGGCAGTAGCGCTTCGTCGGCGTAGGAGTTGGCGAGAGCGATCGCCACGTCCAACGCCACGTCGACGTCGTCGCAGATCACCATCACCTCATCGCCGAGGGTCTTCACGACCCGCCCGCCGAGTCTCGCCACCAGATCGAAGGCAACGGACTGGAATCTGGCCACGAGGGCTTCGAGCTCGTCGTCTTCGAGCGTCTCGCTGACCGCAGTGAAGCCGACGAGATCAGCGAAGATGATCGCGGTCCGCTGTTCGGTCGGCCGGGTGGCCGAGCTGGCGGTCGCCGGCGCCGTCGCGGTCACCAGCCGTGTCAGCTCCGTCAACAGCTGCCGTCGGAAGAGATAGTCGAGCAGGCCCGAGATAGCGAGCAGACGCGTGCGCACCGGGGCGGCAAGATCTGCCTCGGCCGCGTCGTCGGCGTGCAGCAGACCCTCTATCTCGCCTGACAGACGCCGGGCGATGACGCTCGCTGCTCGAGCCAGCAGCGAGCTGAGAACGCGTGCGTCCTCGACGACGGTCTCCTCGCCGCGGGTGGCCAGGAGTGCCGCCACGTGCCGGAGCGCCTCCACATCGGCATGAGTGAAAGCTCGGGCGCCCGGTTGAGCATCGACGTGACCCATGGCGCGCCAGAGCCGACGGATCGTGGCGGGTGGAACTCCGGCTGCCGCGCTCAGCTCGGCCTCGTCGAGCTCTTCGCTCCCGACTACGGCACTCCTGAACGCCGCTAGTGCCGACTCGGTCCCGTCACGCCCGGATGTCTCGAATTCGTACGGAGGTTGCGTCATGCCCACGGTACTCGGGCGCACCGCGGGGCATAAGTAGCCTCCTACCCGTGGGAACCCGGGAGAAGTTCAACGTGGTGACGCTTGGCCGGCGCGACGGCCAGCCCATGCTCTTCGCCCACGGCTTCGGGTGCGATCAGAACATGTGGCGACATCTCACTCCGGCGTTCGAGCGCGAGCACCGGGTGGTCCTGTTCGATTACGTCGGCGCCGGGAATTCCGACATCTCGGCGTACGACCCCGCGCGATACGCCTCGCTCGATGCCTACGCCGCCGACGTGCTCGAGATCTGTGACGACCTCGGCTTGCAAGACGTGATCTTCGTGGGACACTCGGTCAGTTCCATGATCGGCGCGCTCGCGGCGATCGCAGACCCGTCGCGTTTCTCGAAGCTGATCATGGTCGGCCCCTCGCCGCGCTACATCGACGACCAGCAGTACCACGGCGGGTTCGCGGAAGCCGACATCGACGAGTTGCTCGATTCGCTGGCGGCGAACTACCTGGGATGGTCCAGCGCAATGGCGCCCGCGATCATCGGCAATTCCGATCGCCCGGAGTTGGGAGCTGAGCTCACCGCCAGCTTCTGTCGGACAGACCCGGCGATCGCCCGGCAGTTCGCCGAAGTGACGTTCCGTTCCGACAACCGGGACGATCTGCACCGAGTCGCGATTCCCACGCTCATCCTGCAATGCAGCGACGACATCATTGCGCCGACCTCAGTTGGCGACTACGTCCACGACGCCGTACCGAACAGCACCCTCGTCGTGCTGAAGGCCACCGGGCACTGCCCGCATCTGAGTGCGCCGGAACAGACGATCGAAGCGATCGAGGAGTTCCTGCGCTGAGCTAGCTCGAGGGAGAGTTCGACCCTGTCTCGACTCCGTCCCAATAGGTGACGCGATCGACTGCAACGCCAGCGGAAACTTGTGCCCCGTCGCTCGAGGCGTTGCCGTCGCCGCGCAGCATGAGTCCTTGCTTACCGGTCGGCCCGTACCCCGTCCATTTGTCGCGGGTGACTGCGGCCGGAGCAACGTCGGCGGCCCCGCATCGCTCGAACAACGTCGCGTTGACGCGAGCTGACGACGTTGCCCGCTGCCACTGGGCCGGCAGCACGAGCGGATGACCGCTCGCCGACAGCCATCCGAGCGCGGCGGGGCCGTCGTCAATGAGATCTCTCACCGCCTCAGGCGCCAGGGTGTCCTCCAGGTCATCCGGGAACGCCTCGGCCGCATCGCTCGTCGAGCCCGCTCCGCTCTCCCACTCCCCTACGGCTCGCACACCTTCTGCGCTCACTACCGCGACGGCGATCGGTTCGATCGACAGTGCTACGCGACGCGGCGGCAGCGGGCCGCCGAGTTTGCCGGTCAAGGCGTCGACGGCCGCCCCTGATAGCTCGGCGGCGTTTCGTAAGGCGAAGCTGGCGGTTCCGACCGCAGAGCGCGCGACCGCGGCGACGTCGGTGAGCGAGCTCGGCGTGCCGAGATCCACTATCGACGCTCTGCCCAACCCGACCACGTCGACACCGGCGACAGAGGCCATGAACGCGACTCTTTCGTCGACGGCGAGGATCTTGGCCTTTAGCGTTACCGCCGCCGTCAAGCACCACAGTCGACCACCGCTGGTCGCCAGGAGCTCCGGGGTGACGTGCGGTTTACCGCGGCTGAGCACGCCGACGTAGATCTGTGTCGCTCCCGCGAGCAACTCGTCGACGGCTGTTAGGTCCAAACCGTCGGTTGACACGGTTCGGCTGTACCCGTCACCGGCGTCTGCCAGCCGGCAATCGGGCGTCAGAGAGCGACGCTGATCCCCAACAGCACCAATGGCCACAGGATGATTGCGAGTAAGGCGGAAAGAAGGCTCGCCAGGTTTTCGATCGCGCCGAGGTAACCGTTGTTGGCTGCCACGATCAAACCGATAACGAGCCAGGCGATCGCCAGCAGTGATGGGCGCCCGAACACTTCGGCAGGCTATCCACTTACCTGTTCCCCTCAGCGCCGCGCCGCGGTGGCAAACTCTGGCGGGCGCGACGAAAGGATCGGGCAATGGCGGAGATCGTGATGTGCGGCGGCAGCGTCGTCGGGTTGACGGCGGCGATGCTGCTGGCCAACGACGGTCACCACGTGACGGTGCTCGAGGCCGACGGGGCGGCACCGCCGTCCTCGCCCGAGGCGGCGTGGGAAGGGTGGGGCCGAACGGGCGTCGCCCAGTTCCACCAACCGCACAACCTGTTCCCGCGCTTCCGCCAGATCGCGGACGCCGAGCTGCCAGGCCTGACGCAGCGGCTCGAGCAGGCGGGCGGGCGGTGGATGAACCCCCTTGCCGGTCTGCCCCCGTCGATCGCCGACCGCGAGCCCCGACCCGACGACGACCGCTTTCGTTTCGTCACGGGTCGCCGCCCTGTGGTCGAGGCCGTGGTAGCGGCGACGGCGGCCGAGCACGACGGCGTGACCATTCGCCGCGGCGCGGCAGCCGCCGGCGTACTCACCGGTGATCCGGTCGCGGCCGGCGCGCCCCACGTCACCGGCGTGGTCACCGGCGGCGGTGAGGAGGTCCGCGCCGACCTCGTGATCGACGCCATGGGGCGACGCTCGAAGATGGCCGAGTGGCTCGCTGCGGTAGGCGGGCCCGCGCTGCCGACGGAGTCCGAAGACTCCGGCTTCGTGTACTACACGCAGTACTTCAAGGGCACCGATCTGCCCACCGCACGCGCCGGCGCCCTCTCAGCCCTCGGCAGTATCTCCATGCTCACGCTGGCGGCGGACAACGACACGTGGTCGGTGACCGTCTTCGCGGCGTCGAATGACAAGGCCGCCAAGGCGATGAAAGACCCGGCGATTCTTGCCCGCGTCGTCGCCGCCCACCCGCTGCACGCGCAATGGCTGGAGGGTGAGGCGATCGGTGGCGTCGAGGTCATGGGCGGGATCCTCGACAAGCTGCGCAACTACGTCGTGGACGGGCGCCCGATCGCCACCGGTGTTTTGCCCGTCGGCGACGCGTGGGCCTGCACCAACCCGAGCGCCGGGCGCGGCATCAGCGTCGGCACCGTCCACGCCCAGCGCCTCCGCGACGCGACGCGCGACGCGCCGATCAGCGATCCCGTCGCGTTGGCTCGCCGCTTCGGCGAGCAAACCGAGCGCGACGTGCTGCCGTTCTTCCGCAATCAGATCGCCTTCGACCGCTTCCGGGTGGCGGAGATGACGGCGCATCGTGAGGGCACGGACCCACCGTCACAGGATCCCCTTGCCGCCGCCATCGCCGCGGCGGCTGTCCGCGACCCCGACGTGTTCCGCGGGGTCGTCGAGACACTCACGTGCCTGGCGTTCCCGCACGATGTCTTCGCCCGACCCGGGATGGCGGAGAAGATCGCGTCGGCCGCGGCCGCGGGGCCGCCACCGGTGCTGCCGCGGCCGACCCGCGCCGAGCTCGAGGAGTTGCTGGCCTCGTAGCGGCCAGAAGTCGAGGTGCGCCCGGCATGAATGACGACGAGCGGCCCCGGCCGCCTTACGCTGGCGACGAGCGGGCCACGCTTGCCGGCTTCCTCGACTTCCAGCGCGCCACGCTTGAGTGGAAATGCAACGGGCTCACCGACGAGCAGCTGCGCCAGCGACCACTGCCGACTTCAGCGATGTCGCTCCTCGGGCTCGTGCGTCATCTCGCCGACGTCGAGCAGAACTGGTTCCGCGTCTCGCTCGACGGCCAGACGGCTTCCTGGCACTACTGGGACCGCGGTCCTGACCACAGCGACACTGACTGGCAGGTCGAGACGGCCGACGTCGCCGAGTCGTTCCGCGTGTGGCGGCAAGAGGCCGACTACGCCCGCCGCATCGTCGCGGAGAGCGAGGCACTCGACAGGAGCTTCGACGACCCCCACGACGGCCCGGTCACCCTCCGGTGGGTCCTGACCCACATGATCGAGGAATACGCCCGCCACAACGGGCACGCCGACCTCCTGCGCGAGGCAATCGACGGAGACGTCGGCGAATGAGCGCCGACACGGAACCGACAAAAGCGTCGATCCACGAGCACTTCCGCTCGCGCGGCGCTACGTTGGCCGGCCAATCGCCTAGCCGGGGGTAAGGGCCATGACCCGCAGTCTGTGTACCGAGCGCATGATGCAGTGCGGCCACGACGTGACCAAAATTTTCGGCCGTGCGCCGGGCGCGCTCGTGCGCCTCGATGAGCACGGGTGGATCGGCCTCTCCGGCGAGATGGGAACAGCCGATCTGAACATGGCCTTCGTGGCCCGCACCGCCCCCACGTCGCTCCTCGAGTCCTACGTCAAGTCCATCACCGAGCGCGGTCTCGAGGCGATCCTGATCGTGGACGAGGAGGCTCCCGATCTCGTCGCTGCAGGCGAGGGCTTGGGGCTGAACAACGTCGGCGAGGTCCCGGTGATGGAGTGGTCCGGCAAGCCGAAGCCGGTGCCGACAAACGGCTTCAGCGTGCGCAAGGCCATCAAAGGCGACGTCCGCACCGCTTACGAAGTCGCATCGCGCGCCTTTTCGATTGACAACGAGAAAGCGCAGCGGGTCGGCCCGCCGGAACTCTTGGACGACGGGATTGACATCTGGTTGGTCGAGGACAAGAAGGAAATCGTCGGCATGGGCGAGTTCGTGCGGACGGATGATCACGTCGGCATTTATGTCATGTCAACACCCGCTGAGCATCAGCGCCGCGGAATCGGTCGAGCCGTTCTGGACAACGCGATGTCGCACTACATCGACGCCGGCGTTTCGACCTTCACGCTCGAAGCCACCGAAGCCGGTTACCCCCTGTACGAGAAGGTCGGCTTCGAGGTAATCGCATCTCCACCCGTCCTCTTGATCGGCGAATCCACCCAGTTCCCCGGCTGACGGCTCGGCCGGCCAACAGCACACTCGCCCGTGGGCCGGGCCCAGGATCAAAAATTGTACCCCGGCGTTCCGGCTGGGCAGGGAGCGTGGCAGCTCTGTAACACAGCACCCGCAAACTGCATGGGCGAACTCCGAACTCATCGAAGCCGCCTGGCGTGCGGGATGCAGACTGCAAGCGGATCACCCACGACCGTGATCGCGGCAATCGCCGTGTCATCGTCGCCGATCGCTGCGTCAAAAGACCGTGCGTCGCGGTCGGCGTCGATGAGGATTGTCGTGTCGAGAAGAAGCCGCGCCACCCCCCGCCGGAACCGGCTCCAAATGGGCGAGCGCGCTGCCGACAGGAAGTTTCCGTAGCGCCAGGTACGGGCGACGAGGCGTCACCATGCGCGTGCGACGGCGCGATGAGGATTGTCGTGTCGAGAAGAAGCCGCGCCACCCCCGCCGGAACCGGCTCCAAATGGGCGAGCGCGCTGCCGACAGGAAGTTTCCGTAGCGCCAGGTACGGGCGACGAGGCGTCACCATGCGCGTGCGAAGGCGCGATAGCGGAAGTCCGGTATCCGGAGGATGCGACCGGCCGGGCGCGTTCACCGGGAAGCGTCGTCGCCGATCAGAGTGTGTTCTAGGGCTACTCTCGCTAGGTGGTGTGCGGCGGAGAACACAGCACGGTGCGACGGCGGTCGCACCTAAGCGCGACGGATTTATGAAGCCGGTTGCGCTCGCCGGACCATTGCGCAATGACACTGGGCCGCGCGACTTTCAGATGCTGCACCTGGCCGTCCTGACGGGTATCGGCGCGATCACGATTGTGGTTTTCGCGCTTCAGGCCGGCGATATCGGTGGTCGTGCCGCGCTCGTGTATCAGGTGCCCGGGCTGTCGATGCTCGTCGCTGCGTACGTCGTCGATACCCGGTTCGCCTTGCGCGGCGCGGCGGCGTTGCTTGCGGTCAGCTCGGCGGTGTGGATCGCGACCAACGTCGCTGTGCAAAATGCGCATCCTCTGCCGCGTGACATCGCCGCTCTGTTTGTCACCTTGCCGCTTTCCACGCTGCTGCACGCGGTGCTCGCCATGCCCAGCGGTCACCTCCGCCGGCGACTCGATCGCGGCGTTGTCGCCGTCAGCTATGTGATGGCCCTCGTAATTAGTCCAGTGGTCTTTCTCCTTTCTCCCGTTTATGGCGAGTGCCGAGAATGCCCCCCCGCCGTACTCGTCGGAACATCCGCGGTGCCCGATGTCGTCGTTGGTCTGTTGGCCCTGCTGGGCCAGGTGGTGTCGTTGGTGGCGGGTGGTGTGCTTTTTCGACGGTGGCGCCGTGAATCGCAGGCCGGCCGACGATTGCTTGGGCCCGTTTTGGTCGGCGGCGTATACGTGGCGCTTTCCAATGCCAGCGGATCATTGGCCGACGACGTGTCAAGCATCCCCACATTTCAGTTCGAGGCTGGCCACCGCGTAAGCGACGCCCTGGCGCTTAACTTCATCGTTGCGATCAGTGTCGGCGCGCTCTTGATTCCATATGGCGTCCATCGAGCGACGAGGTCGGCGGGCGCGTTCGGGCGCGTCGCGCCTCGGCTCAGCGGAGAGCCGACCGTGGCAGTCCTGCGTCCGCTCGTGGCCAGCGCGCTCGGCGATCAGTCGGTACAACTCGATCTCGATCCGACGCCCATCCCCGAGCGCGCGCTCGAAGGTCGCGCGCACACCGATGTGACCTTTGCGGGGTCACTCGTGGCTCGTATCGATCACGACGAGGTGTTACTCGTGCAACGCGAGGCGCTCAACACCGTCGTGTCGACGCTCGGGTTGCTCCTTGGCCGGCGCCGGCTCGAGCAGGACGTGATCGCCCACGAAAGTCACCTTCGCTCGGCGCTCGATTCCTCGATTGCGAATTCCCAACTCACGAACGATCTGCAGCAGCTCCGCTCGGCGTTCGACGCATACGTCGACCCCGATGTCGCCGAGCGCGTGCTGGACGCGCAGAACGCTTCCGTGGCTAGCGAGACCGTCGATGTCACCGTGCTCTTCCTCGACGTCCGCGATTTCACGACCTACGCCGAACGCACGTCGGCCGCCGAGGTGGTTGGCTTGCTCAACTCGTTTTGGGAATTGGTTGTCCCGCTAATCCAGGACCACGGCGGCCATGCCAACAAGTTCATCGGCGACGGACTGCTCGCGGTATTCGGCGCTCCGCAGCCACTCGCTCATCACGCCGACCACGCCGTCGCAGCTGCACGAGCAATTGCAGCAGCGGTCACCGACGAATACGGCGGCGACATTGCGATCGGCATCGGCTTGAACTCAGGCGACGTGATGGCGGGAAGCGTCGGCGGTGGCGGTCGGCTCGAGTTCACCGTCATCGGTGACGTGGTCAATACCGCCGCACGCGTTGAATCCGCCACACGCGCGACCGGCGACACCGTGCTCATAACCGAGAACACCCGCGATCGCCTCACAGCACATCACCAGTTTGCGGCGCGGCCTGGTCACATGCTCAAGGGCAAAGCAGGCACAGTGGACCTGCACGCACTAGTTGGCGTGTAGAGGGCGAATTCGAACGGCATCGGTCGCCAGGTTTGGCGTCAGCGAGACGGCGCCGAACCGCAATTGGCGAGGGAATCGAAACCTCACTCGGGGAGCGACGAACTTCTGTCGGCAGCTACGAGGGTCCGACCATCAGCCCGCGTGTACCTCCGTCTCGTTAATGGTTCGCTTGACGGCCGCCGCTGCGTCAGTACGCTGAGTCTCGGTATCCCCGCCTCGGGGACCAGCGGGAGTCACCCCCGCAACAGCAAGGAACCAGGAAACGAAAGGAGCCTGCGATGGCTTTCACCGAGCAACAGCTCGTCATGGTCGTAATCGACCTCGCCCGATTCACCCGCTCTGTCTCCGGGATGGACGCCCTCGAGATCGCCGGTCTGCTCGACCGCGTGTACGAGGACACCGTGCCACTCATCGAAGCGGCCGGCGGTCGCATCGTGAAATACATGGGCGACGGCTACTTCTGCGTTGCATCGCCCGAAGCCGCGGACGCAATCGTCGGCGCGGTCGTCGCGTGTGCCGACGCAGTGAAGCGAATTGCCGAGGAGCGCGTCCTTGACCTCGAGCTTGGGGCGAACATCCACCTCAGTTCGGTCGCCGCCGGCGACTTCACGAACGGGCAATTCGACGTGATCGGCGTCGGCTCAATCCACGCGTTCCGCATGGGCGCTGGGGGGGGCATTCGGATCAGCGAACCCGTCTACCGAAAGTTGGCGAGCAGCGATCGCGGGCCGTGGGCGAAGTACCAGCCGCCCGCCACCTACTCGTACACCGGTCGATGAGGGTCTTGCCAAGCGGGACCGTGACGGTCCTCATGAGCGACATCGTCGCGAGCACGCAACGATGGAGCGAACACGAAGAGCAGCCAACGCGCGACCTCGACGCGCTCCACGAAACTATCGGGGCGTCAGTCGACGCGGAAGACGGAGTACTCGTCAAGGCCCGCGGCGAGGGCGACAGCCACTTCGCTGCCTTCGCTCGGCCCTCGGACGCGGTGCGCGCCGCGGTGTCGATCCAACGCCACCTCCGCGAAGGAGGTGTTCCCGTGCGCATTGCATTGTCGATGGGTGAGTTGGAGCCGCGCGACGAGGACTACGTGGGTGTGCTTGTCAACCGCACAGCACGGATTCGCAATGCAGTGCATGCCGGCCAGATCGTGTGCACCCGTCCGGTGGCCGACGTCGCGATGCCCATCGACGGCCTCAGCGTGCGGTCCCTCGGAACGCACCGAGTCAAAGACATCCCGGCTCCGATTGAACTGTTCCAGCTCTGCGGTGACGGCCTGGTGGCGTCATTTCCGCCGCTTCGGACGCTCGACACCGCGACGACCTCGGTGATGGCAGTGGCGTATGTCGACGAAGTCGCGAGCGTCCGCAGGGCCACGGCTGCGGACCTACCGTCGTGGCAGGGCCCGTTGTACCGAGCACTTCGTTACGCCGCGCAGCGACACGACGGTCGGTTCCTCAAGCTTCTCGGCGACGGGTGCGTAGTGGCATTCGAAGACCCGCGGACCGCCGTCGCCTTTGCGAGCGAGGTTTCCGCGCTCCCCCAGTTCCATCTCCGCGCCGGCGTCGCTGCTGGCCTCGTCGACCTCGTCGAAGGCGAACTTACCGGCGTACCGTTCTACGAGGCGTCGAAGGCCTCGAAGTTGGCGACCGCCGGAGACGTCGCGCTCTCGCCGGTCATGCAGGCACTGATCGGAGCGGACCGAGACGCGGTGGCGTCGCCGTGTCCTTAGCGGTCAAGTCGGTGAGTGTCGAAGGGGCGACTTGTCCACCTACGACACGCGCGACGGTCTTCAATCTCGCGGCGTAAGTCGATGGGGCGCGTCGACCTCCTTCAACGGATCAGTCGAATGGCGAGAGCACTTCCAGTGAGATCCCGAGTTCGTGGCACGCGTCGCGGAGCAGCCGGGCGTCGGTCGACACGCGGATACGGCCACGGCTGATGAGCGCCACTGCAAGCGCCTCCGCCGTCAAGTGGTTGACCCGCTTGGTCAACCGGAGCGCGCCCATAACCGGAACGACAAGGCGAGGCCTGGGCACGACGATCTCCGGCGGAAGGTCGTCGAGGCGGCGGAAGAGAACCGCTCGCGCTTCTGTGGAGAGATTGGCCACCATCGCCGAGAGTGACCCGGCCGAGGCAGGATCGTGAATCGCCCGATGGAGTCGGTAGTACCAGGAGCCGGTGGTACTCACCTCGCAGCGTGAACGGCCTCCGCCAGACGAGCCGAGGCGCGGCCGGTCAGGATCGAAAGCAGCGTGGCGTCGTCGACGACGACCGAAGGCATGGGACTGGTGCGGCCGACGGATCAGACGGTGGCCAGGTCGGGATCGTCGCGGCCGATCTGCTCGATCGCTCGGGCGTACGTACCGTCGCCGAGGACGCGCGTCACGAAGTCCGACAGCTCGTCGGGAACAGGAGTCTCGGCGCTCGTCGACGTCGGCTGGAGCTCACCGCTCCGTGCGGCGCGCAGTCGGGCGTGCTCGACAGCCGCCTCGAGTCCTTCTGGCAGCGGATGTTCCAAGGCCATACCCCGAGGATACTGCTGCCGTCGACAAACGTCTCCAGGCGATCGAGCACTTGCGTCTCAGACCGTCATCCGCGAATCTCACGGCCGATCGGCGGCGCGTATTGCGCGCGGCCACACACCTTCAAGAACAAACGTGCAGGTCGCCGCCAAAAACTCTCGTGTCGAAGGGGGGACACGAACCTTGAGTACACGGATCCAACTCGGAGCGTGACGGCATTTGATAGGACAGTCGTTAGAGATGAGCTGAGGGGCAGGTGGTGATCTCGGTGATCACGCGCTTCGGAGGGCGTCGAGGGCGGCCTGGATGCGCTGGCCAGCTTCTTCGGCGATCGGGGCCAGGGCCGGGTTATCGGGCACGTCGGCGATGATCTTGGGGTCGAGGGCTTCGACGACGGTATGGCCGTTCTCGCTGCGAACGACGACGTTGCAAGGCAGCAGGGTGGCGACGCGGGGGTCGATCTGCAGGGCGCGGTGCGCGAGCTGCGGGTTGCACGCGCCGAGGATGATTTGGGCGTCGACGTCGATGTCGAGCTTGTCCTTCAACGTCTGGCGGACGTCGATCTCGGTGAGCACGCCAAAGCCTTGTTCCTGGAGGGCTTCTTTCACGCGAGTGATGGCGACGTCGTAGGAGATGTCGAGTTCGATGCGGCGGGTGAATTCCATTGGGTTGGTTCTCCTGGTTTGGTGGTCAGTAGATGGTGAGCAGGGCGCGTGCCCCGGTGTAGAGGGCGAGGGCGACGAGCAGGCCGGCGAAGGCGCGTTGCATGACCTCCGGTTCGAGGCGGTCGGCGATCCAGCTTCCGGCTCCGACCCCGGCGACCGCGGCGGCGGTGAACACCAGTGTCGTACTCCAGTCGATCGAGCCGGCACCGGCGCGGGCGGCGAGGGCCACTGCGGCGTTCACCGCGATGACGAGCAGCGAGGTGCCGATGGCGACGCCCATGGGAAACTCGAGGACCAGAGCGAGGGCGGGGACGATCACGAACCCGCCGCCCACACCGAACAGGCCGGTGAGGAACCCGACGGCGGTGCCGGCGGCGCCGAGCTTGGCGGCTCGCACGGGGGTCATCATGCGGCGCCGCGTCATCACCGTCGTGTTGCCAGGCTCGCCTCGGCTGATGGCGTTGGCCTCGCCGCTGCGGGTGCAGCTCGGGCAGCCAACCACGATGCGCCAGGCGGCTACGAGGATGAGCCCGGCGAACGCGAGCAGCAAGACGTCGCCGTCGAGGCGGCGGTTCAGCGCCGACCCGGCCACCGATCCGGCGATGCCGACGAAGCCGAACATCAGGCCCTGGGTGACTCGGACGCGGCCCGCTTGCCAGTGGCCGTAGGCGCCGATGAGCGACGCGACCCCGACGACAACCAGCGACGTTGTCGTGGCCGCCGCGGCCGTCTGACCGGCCACGAACACCAGGACGGGAACGGCCAGGATTGAGCCGCCGCCACCGAGGGCGCCGAGCGACACGCCGATGAGGAATCCGAGCGGAGAAGCCAGCAGCGCCCTGGCACTCATCGCTGCCCCTCCGCGGCCACAGTCAGTCCGCGCTGACGCCCAAGGCGTCGTGCTTGGCGGCGGCCGCCCACTCATCGTCTATTGCCACGACGCGCCGACCCGCCCGGTCAAGCAGCGACGCCGCGATCGAGGCCCGGTAGCCCGACGCGCAGTGGACCCATAGCTCGCCGTCGGGCACCTCGTCGAAGCGAGCTTCGAGATCGTGAAGCGGGATGTGCACCGCGCCCTCGATGCGGCCTTCGGCCCACTCATCGTCCCGGCGAACGTCCAGCACCACCGTGTCGGCGTGGTCGCGAGCGTCGACGAGGTCGGCGAAAGCGGCGGTCCGGTAGGAGCGCACCTCCCCGTCGATCGCCCAGGTGTCGATGCCGCCGTCGGCCGCGCCGGCGGGACGGTCGATGCCGATGCGGACCATCTGGCGTTGCGCCTCAGCGACCTGCTTGGCGGTGTCGCCGACAAGAGTTACCGGTGTCCCCCATCGCAGCACCCAGCCCAGGTAGGTGGCGAAGGAGTCGCCCACCTCGAGGTTGACGGTGCCGGCGAGGTGGCCACGGGCAAACGCGGTGCGCGATCGGAGGTCGACGACCCATTCCCCGGCGTGGATGCGGCGGCGGACCTCGACTGGGTCGACCGGTTCGGGCGGCGACAAGTCGACGTCGGTTGGTCCCGCCTTGTTTATGGGCGCCATGTGCGCGTAGTAGCGGGGGTAGGCAGTGAGACCGCTGAGCAGCTTTTCGACGAAGGTGTCCTCGTCGGAGAGAGTCAACGCCAGGTTCGACTGGCGTTCCTGGCCGATGGTGCTGGAATCCGAGCCCGACGTCGACGCCGAGGAGCAGAAGCTGCCGAATCCGTGGGTGGGGTGCACGCCGACGTCGCCCGGCAGCTCGTCGGCGAGGCGTCGCACCGACTGGAACTGCGCCCGCGTGAGTTCCTCGGTCGCTTCCGCGCTGATGAGGTCGGTTCGCCCGACGGTGCCGAACAGCATCGACCCGCCCGTGAACGCCGCCACCGGCTTCCCAGCCTCGAGCACCACGTAGGAAAGGTGGGTCGGCGTGTGGCCCGGCGTATGAACGGCCCGTACCACCACATCACCGACCGTGAACTCATCGCCGTCGCGAGCCCCGGCGCGCTCGTAGGCCACATCGTCGTCGGCGGCCAACACGTAAGCCGCGCCGGCTCGGCGGGCCAACTCCAGTCCGCCGGTCACGTAGTCGTTGTGAACGTGGGTCTCGAACACGTGGGACAAACGCACACTCCGCCGGGCGAGTACCGCTTCGACTCTGTCGATGTCGCGCTGCGGGTCTATGACCGCCGCCTCGTCGCCGGAGACCAGGACGTAGCTCCGGTCGCCCAACGCGGGGGTCTCGATGGTGATGATCTCCATCGGTATCTCGCGTCAGGCCACGGTGCCGGGGGCGCCGTCATCACGCACCACCGGAAGGCCCGCATCCGCCCACGCCGTCATACCGCCGGCGACGTTGCGGACCTTCACCCCGGCTCCGGCCAGCGTCTCCGCCGCTTTGGCGGAACGCCCGCCGCTGCGACAAACGGTGAGCACCTCCTGCCCGGCGAAGCGCGCGGCGGTCTTCTGCACATCGGTCAAAGGCACGTGGACGGCGTCGGGTGCATGCCCCGCAGCCCACTCGTCGGGCTCACGGACGTCGAGCAGCACTGCGCCCTTCTCGCGCAGACCAACTGAATCCTGCGGCGAAACATCGTCGATCTTCGGATCTTCGGACATCACGTTCCTCCTCATTGTGAACGGCGTGTTCAGTACGAATACCCCCCCGGGTATAGTCCAAACGCCAGGATCACCCGGACCGACCGAGTCACGCGACACTGGAATACCCCCGCCGTACCCCTTCGTGAGGAAGAGACCATGGATCTACCCGAACCAACCATCGACGACCTCATAAAGCGCCTTCGACGCGTGGAGGGCCAAATCCGCGGGATCCAGCAGATGCTCCTCGACGGCCGGGAATGCCGCGACGTCGTCACCCAGATCTCCGCCGCCAGCAGGGCTCTCGACCAAGCCGGCTTCAAGCTCGTCGCCTCCGGGCTCACCTACTGCCTGAGCAACCCTGAACAGGCAGCCGAGGAGGGCTACGACATCGACGACGTGCAAAAGATGTTCATGAAGCTGGCTTAGACACCTTGACTGCCGCTTGCCAACTCCCGGCGCGCATATCCCGGAGATCGACAAGTGGCTCGCAGTGTTGTTCTCGCCGGAGCGCCTGGACCGACACCTGCCGCGTGATCGAGGATGCCGAAACACGCGACGTGGTTATTGACACGTCACGATCGAGGCCGCACTTCGCGACTGTGATCGAAAGATGCAGCAGTACAGGTCGGCACTCCACGAGGGCGGGGACGCGTCCGAAATCGCTACATGGATGAAGCAGGTGACGGCAGACCGGGCCGTCGCGGTGACGGCGCTGAACGCCGCGCGTCAAAGCCGCCAACGCATGACGCACGACGAGGTTCACGACACGCTCAAACCACTCGGTGAGTTCGCGGTATGCCTCGACGTGATCGACCCCGATCTACGCGCTCGCTTCTATCAAGACGTAGGACTTGAGGCGGTGTACGACCCGCAACTCAACGTGGTGGATGTAGAGGTGCGTGTCCGTAACGATCGTGTCGAAGGGGGGACTTGAACCCCCACGCCCTTGCGGGCACTAGCCCCTCAAGCTAGCGCGTCTGCCTATTCCGCCACTTCGACTTGGGACCGGCAAAGTTAGCGCAACTGCGCCGCCCCCTCGCTCTCGGAGGTGGCGCACATCCGGTCGGGTAGATGCGATCCCTCGCGCTTGCGCCAACACGATCCCGACCAGAGACGAGAGATACGTATGACTTGCCGAGGCGTTGACGCGTCGGGTCATCGCGCGCGTCCGGCTCGATCGTAAACGCCTCGGCGGCGTGACGACCAGAGTGCACGACACAACCGGTCGTGCGCTCGCGATCTCTGTCGTGGCGAAACCAAGTTCAGGCTCGGTGGACCCCACGGGCGATCGACGTCCAGCCCTGCGCAACAGCCAGCCAAGGCCCAGGAGGAAGGAACCGGCCAGCCCGTGAAGCCACGTAGCGACGCCGGTCCTAGGCAACATTCCGCCACCTTCAACTGCGGAGGGTGCCACAACCGCAGTGGTCGGGCTGCCGCCGACGGCCCACCCCCGCCCGATAGACGTACCCAGGACCCGCGTCCGCGGCATGGTCGACGGCGTCGTAGGGGTCGTCGTCACCGGGGTGATCGCTGGCGTCGTCGTCGCGGTCGTGACCGGTGGAACCACGACCGGAATAGTTGTCGTCGAACTCGGCACGGTCATGCCCATCGTCGTCGTGGTAGCGGGCGGAATCACTCGCGTGGTCGTGGTGGTCGAACCCGGGACCACCCGCGTCGTGGTAGTCGAACTCGGTGGAACGACCCGCGTCGTGGTAGTCGACGCCGGCGGAACTACCTGCGTCGTCGTAGTCGAACTCGGTGGAACGACCCGAGTCGTGGTAGTCGACGCCGGCGGAACCACCTGCGTCGTCGTAGTCGAACTCGGTGGAACGACCCGCGTCGTGGTAGTCGACGCCGGCGGAACCACCTGCGTCGTCGTAGTCGAACTCGGTGGAACGACCCGCGTCGTGGTAGTCGACGCCGGCGGAACCACCTGCGTCGTGGTCGTCGACGTCGGCGGGACCACCCGCGTCGTGGTCGTCGCACCCGGCACGGTTACCAGCGTGGTCGTCGAACTCGGCGGCACCACCCGCGTCGTGGTAGTAGACGCCGGCGGCACCACCCGCGTAGTGGTCGTCGAACCCGGCACGGTTACCAGCGTGGTCGTCGAACTCGGCGGAACCACGACGGTGCTGGAGGTCGTCGATGGGACCTCCGTCGTCGTGGTCGTGGTGCCCACCGTGCATCCCGGCCGACTGACGCGGTTCGAATCGAGCGTGGTAGCACCGTTTCGCGCCAGCAGCCGACCGAGCACCGTGGCGTTCGTATTCGCACTGATCGAAGTCAGGGCGAGAATCGTGCCGACGAAGCTCGATCCCACACCGAGGGTCGCGCTACTCCCGACCTTCCAAAACACGTTGCACGCTTGCGCGCCATTCACCAACGAGACGCGACTATTGGGTGCGGTGATGAGCGTCGACCCCGCCTGGAAGATGAACACCGTGCTCGGATCCTGCTGCGCGTCGAGCGTGAGCGTGCCAGTGATCGCAAAAGAAGTCGGCGTTCGGTAGACGCCTCCCACGAGAGTGGTCCCACCTAGGTCTGTTGGACCGCCGTAGGTGGTGGACGGAGCCCGTCCCGCGGCGCTGATGTACGCCGTCGTCAAGTCAGCTTCCGCCCCGCATGCCACCGCATCGGCCGCGTGGATCGTCCCGCCGACGACGATGCCCGGCGGAAACCCGGTCACGGCGGGGGTCGGGCAAGTGCCGAGGTCGCCCGAGATGACGGTAGGACCGGTATTCGTCACGCCAGCGCCTGCGAGCACTGCAAAGCTGGTGGCCGTCCCGAGACCAACACGCGCCTCGGCGGCTCCCGCCAGATCATTCGGTAGTACGAACACGCTCGCGCCGAGCAAGGCGCCTACCAGGACAGCTGATCGCCGGCGCGCTAGGTCGCGGTGGTTGAACATGCTTCCCTCGTTCCGCGCAAGAGAACGGCCGTCACGGTGCTTCGTTGGTGACGGTGGCCCGGATCACGCTTATAGATGAGCCGGCCGGTGTGGGCCAGGTCGCAGAGGATTCTCCGCTCACGCGGCGGAGGGCACGAGTCCCGTTTGCACTAGTGCAGACGCAATCCCGACAGCCGGCTAAAGCCGTCGGGGTCTTGCTGGGCGAACACGATCGCCTCGAGCTTGGAGTGCACGTTCAGCTTGTAGAGGATGCGTTGCACGTGATTGCGCACCGTATTCGAGGTAACCCCAAGCGCGTCAGCCACGGCGCGGTTCGTCATGCCCTCTGAGATGCATGAGAGCACCTCCAGTTCCCGGTTGGTCAGGAAAGCCAAACCTTCGCGAGCTTTGGCCGCTCTGTCCGGCAGAACACGTTGCAGAACGCGCGGAGAGAGAATGGTCTGACCGCGGAACGCGGCGCGTACCGCTCCGACGAGCTCCACCCACGCCCTGTCCTTGTCGAGAACGCCGGCGCAGCCCGCCCGGAGCGCCGCCCCGACAATGTCGGCGTCGTGAGACTGGGTGACGAGAATGATGCTGGTAGATCGCAACGTCTCGGAAATAGCAGCAGCGGTCTGAATACCGTCGAGATCGGGCAGGTCCATGTCGATCAGCACGACGTCGGGCGACAAGCGGTTTGCCTCGGCGAGGCCGTCGGCCGAGGTGGAGGCAGTGCCCACAACCTCGATTCCCTCCTGCGTACCAAGCAGCATTTGGAAAGCTTCACTAACCATCACACGGCTGTCGATGATCAACAACCTGATCGGCCGCTTCGCCGCGCCGGGTTGGGGAATCTCGTGAAACACGATGACCGTCCCCTCAACTTCGGCACCGATCCCCAACGGAACCGAAGACCATGCGACCCTGAACAGCGACCCGTCCTTCCGTGTGAACATTTCGTCAACGCCACGCGTCACGAGGCGCTGCTCGGCGGCCAGCAGCGCACACTGCGACCGCGGAATGGGCGTTCCGTCGCTCCGCTGGAAGTGCGTGAGATCGTGCATGTGCTGACCCCGTAGTTCGTCCTCGGACCACCCAAGCATCCCCGAAGCAGCGAGGTTCATGAACAGGAGGCATCCGCTGGAGTCCACGGCATACACGCCATCCTCGACTTGGGCCATCACGGCTGAGCCAAACGCCGTCGCGAGCTTGAGTGCGGTCACGTCAACAGCGACGATGCCAACGCCCACCAGCTGGTCATCGGTGGTAACCGGGTAGCAACTCGCCGCCCACTCGTGGAATTGACGACCCTCGCCGGTGGCGGTGCCGATGACCCGCACGTAGCGGATGGCCTCGCCGGATTCCAGGACCTCGTGCAGGGCGGACTCGATCTGCGGCCACAGGTTGGGCAGCGCGTCAGCAATCTTGTTGCCGATGTGGCCGCGCACGAGCTTGCCGCCTATGCCGGCGAATTCTTCATTGGCCTGTAGGAGACAGAACTCGCGGTCGACGAAGCCGAGTGCAACGGGTGCGGCTTCCTGCAAGGCCGCGAGCAGCGCATGTGACTCCGCGGCGGCACCCTCGGCCTCGAGCAGCGCTCGCTCGAGCACTCTCGGAGCCTCGATATCGGTCGCGGTGCCGACCCATCGCTCGACTTCGCCGTTGGCGCCGCGTACCGCCTCGGCGCGGGCGACGAACAGCCGGTACTCACCGTCCAGGCGTCGCAGACGCAACTCGGTCTCGAACTGTCGGCCGGAGCGAACCGCGGCGTTCCAGCCGGCGAGCGTCTCGGCGACGTCGTCGGGATGGACGAGCGCGACCCACTGCCAACCACCGTGGCTGGCGACGGAACCGCCCGAGAATTCCGCTAGCTGATGGTTGACATATGTGTTGGAGCCGTCCGGGGCTGCCAGCCACACCATGTGCGGTATGGACTCGGCTACAAATTCCCAGCCAGCCTGGCCCCCAAAGACACGCACGGCTGCACCCTACGCCCCATTTGGTGGAGTTTGGGCCGAAGTCAGCCCCATCTCCATTGCTCGATGTTCCAGGCAGGTCCGGCGACGTGGAAGCCGTTCACCGACACGCCCTTGAGTCGGTCGCTCACGGCGGCCACAGGCCGTTCCCGCCACAGCGGCAGGGTGATCGCGTCGGCGACCAGCTTCTGCTTGAGGGCCGCCGCCGCCTTGGCGTCGCCGGTGTCGGCGGCGGTGGCCAGCGCCGTGTCCACCGGGCCGTAACGGCACACCCAGCACTGCCCGGGGTTTCCCGGGTCGAGCGCCAGCAGGACGTCGAAGGTACTGGCGCCGTACGCACCCAGGACGCGGTCGAACTCGGACTGACGGAGATCGACGTCCACACCGGCCTTCCGCCCGTTGCGGGCGATGGCGTGCAGCAGCGTGTTCGCCGGACCGGACTCGAGGGGGCCGGTGACGGCGGGACGTGAGCCCGCCGGCGGTGCGGCGCCTTTGGCGACGGCCTTCCGCTCCGGCGTCGCCTCGCCGTGGAGCAAGACGGTGGCGAAGCGCTCGATGTCGACCAGCGACAGGATCGACGTCCGCTGTTCAAGGGAGAGCTTGGTGGGGTTCGCGACCAGCGACGCCGACCAGCCGCCACGCGTCGCGTCACCGACCAACACGTTTGCCGTCGGGATCTCACGCAGCCGTGCCGTGCGGTCCGTGAAGGCCAACGGCGCGATCACGTCGAGCTCACCCTTTTCCATCAGGCGCGCCTGGATCTCCGCTTCGGGCACGAAGACGAAGTGCACCTCACGGATGCTGGGCGCGTTGCCGTAGTAGCGACGGTTGGCGACGAGCACGGTCTCAAAACCGGGCGAGCTCGTCGACACGCGGTACGGGCCGCCGAACACTCCATCGCTAGGCGGTGTGATGGTTTCGAGGCCGGACCAGAGACGACGCCATCCGGGCAAGCGCGACGAGAAGTGCACGACGATGACGCCCGACGGTGTCGGTTCGTCGATGCCGCTGACGAAGCGGCCGTCGAGCGTGCGGCGCAAGTCGCTCACCGTGATCGGACTGCCGTCGGACCAGCGGGCGTTGCGCCGGAGACGAAACCGCGCCGAGCGCGCGTCGGGCCCTGTGGAGTCGGAACCCGGCTCGACCAGCGCCGCCTCCCATCGACCTTGCGGCGTCGCCCGGAACAGCTGCGGAAACACCAGCGTGCGAATGGTGGCGCCGCCGTAGGTGCTGGCGGTGACGTCGGGTGTCATCCACACGCCGACGCGCACGGGTCGTTGCTGCAGGGCCGCGGTCGTAGACGGCGGCGAAGGCTTGGAATCGCTCGTGCAGGCGGAGGCGACAAGACAGAACGCGGCCAGCGCGCCAGCAACGGCGCGTCGCACAGCGTTACTGCATGCGGAGAGCGAGGATCAGCGTGGTGAAGCCGAACGCCAGCGCCGCGGCGATCGTGATGCGGTCGAGATTGCGCTCGACCACCGTGGAGCCTGCCGCTACCGAGCCCATGCCGCCGAACATGTCGGACAGGCCGCCACCGCGACCGCTGTGCAGCAGGACGAGGACGATAAGCAGGGCGGACACGGCGACGTGTATGCCGATGATGACTCCGGTAACCACGGCGGAAAGATTAGTACGTGACTATGGCGGCGAACTCATCAGGGTCGAGGCTCGCCCCACCCACCAGCGCCCCGTCGATGTCGGGGCAGGCCATCAATTCCTTGATATTTCCCGGCTTTACGGAGCCGCCGTACTGCACGCGGACGCCGTCGGCCGCATCCGGACCGGCCACGTCGCGCACCACGTCGCGCACCACTTTGCACATCGCTTGGGCGTCCTCGGCAGTGGCGGTGCGGCCAGTGCCAATGGCCCAGATGGGTTCGTAGGCGATCACGAGGCGGCCGATGTCGCCGGGAGCGACACCGGCGAGACCGGCGCGGACCTGCCCGTCGACCTTCGACTCGGCGTTGCCCGCTTCCCGCTCGTCGAGCGTCTCGCCGCAACACATGATCGGGGTCATCCCGTGCTTGAGGATGGACTTCACCTTGTTGTTGACCATGTCGTCGGTCTCGCCGAAGATCTCGCGCCGCTCGGAGTGACCGCAGATGACCAACTGCACGTTGAGCTTGGCCAGGAACGCCGGGCTCACTTCGCCGGTGAAGGCACCCTTCTCCTCCCAGTGACAGTGCTGCGCGCCGAGCAGGATCTTCATGTCGTCGACGTCGATCAGCGTCTGCAGCGCCCGTAGATCGGTGAACGGCGGGTGCACTGACACGTCGACCGAGTTGTACACGTCGACCGGGAGGCGGAACACCAGCTTCTGGAGGACGCGTATGGCTTCGAGGTGATCGTGATGCATCTTCCAGTTGCCGCTGATCAGCGGCGTGCGGGTTGCGGTTGCCATCAGGCCTTGACTCCGTTTCGTAGGGCGGCGAGGCCCGGGAGATCACCTTGCTCGATGAGTTCGAGTGAGGCGCCGCCGCCGGTCGAGATGTGGTCGATGTACTTGTCGAGCTTGAATTGGGCGACGGCGGCCGCCGAGTCTCCGCCGCCGATGACGGTGAAGGCGCGGTCCGCATCCGCGCACGCTTGGGCGACGGCGCGGGTGCCGGCGGCGAATCGCTCGTCCTCGAACACGCCCATCGGCCCGTTCCACAACACGGTGCGGGCGGTGGCGACCGCGTCGGAGAAGATCGCCGCGCTGTACGGACCGATGTCCATGCCCTTCCAACCGGCGGGCAGGTTGACACCGCCGGTTTGCACCTCGCCGCTCGGCCCGAGGGCGACGACATCTTCGGGCAAGACGATGTTCTTGCCGCTCGCCAGCAGCTTCTTGCACGTGTCGATCTGGTCGGGCTGCAACAGCGAGTCGCCGACGTCGTGACCTTGCGCGGCCAGGAAGGTGAAGCACATGCCGCCACCGATGATGAGCGTGTCGACCTTCTCGAGCAACGCGTTGATGACGCCGAGCTTGTCGCTCACCTTGGACCCGCCGAGGATGGCCACGAACGGCTTCGCCGGCTTTGTCAGCAGCCCGCCGAGCACGTCGACTTCTTTCGCCAGCAGCCGACCAGCAGCGCTGGGCACGAAGCGCGGCGGCCCGACGATCGACGCGTGATGACGGTGCGACGCGCCGAATGCGTCGTTCACGTACATGTCAACGCCGTCGAGCAAACGGTCGATGAAGTGCGGGTCGTTGCCTTCTTCACCGGCGTCGTAGCGAAGGTTGTCGAGCAGCTTGACGCCCGGCAGCAGCTCGTTCAGGCGCGCCCGGATCGGCGCGACGGAGTGCTTCGGATCGGGCAGACCCTTCGGACGACCGAAGTGGGTGCACGCCGTGACCGACGCACCGTGGTCGAGCAGGTACTTCAGTGTCGGCAGCGCAGCGCGGATGCGCAGGTCGTCGGTTATCGCCCCGTCCTGCACCGGCACGTTGAAGTCACACCGGACCAGAACCTGCCTGCCGCCGACGTCACCCAGATCTTCGAGTACCGGAAGCCCGAGGGCGGGATTCACTTCTTCTTGTTGGCGGCGCCGACGATCTTGGCCAAGTCGACCAGACGCGTCGAGTAGCCCATCTCGTTGTCGTACCAACCGAGCACCTTGACCATGTTGCCCAGCGCCATGGTCAGGCCGGCGTCGAACGTGCAGGACGCCGGCGAGCCGACGATGTCGGAGCTGACGATCGGGTCTTCGGTGTAGACGAGGACGCCGGCGAGCGGGCCCTTCGTCGCCGCCTTCTTGAACGCGGCGTTCACCTGCTCGACGGTGACCTCCTTCTTGAGGACGCCGGTGAAGTCGGTGATGGAACCGTCGGGCACGGGCACGCGCAACGACGTTCCGTCGAGACGACCTTTCATTGACTCGAGCACGAGCGCAGTGGCGCGCGCTGCGCCGGTCGAACTCGGCGTGATGTTGATGGCGCTCGCACGCGCCCGGCGCATGTCCTTGTGGGCGAGGTCGAGCAGGTTCTGGTCGTTGGTGTACGCGTGCACCGTCGTCATGAGACCCTTTTCGACGCCGAACGCATCGTCGAGAACCTTGACCATCGGGACGAAGCAGTTCGTGGTGCAGCTGGCGTTCGAAACGATCTTCATGCTCTTCTTGAAGGTCTTCTCGTTGACACCGACCACGAACGTCGCGTCGACGTTGGTCGCGGGGGCGCTGATGATGACGCGAGGTGCGCCGGCGTCGAGATGCGCCGAGGCCTTCTCGCCGTCGGTGAAGATGCCCGTCGACTCGATGACAACGTCGACCTTGAGTTCGTCCCACGGCAGCGCCTTCGGGTCGCGCTCCATGGTGTAGCCGATCTTGTTCTTGCCGACGGTGATGGAGTCCTTCGTCGAGCTGACGGCCACGCCGAGGCGGCCGTGGGTGCTGTCGTACTTCATCAGGTGTGCCGCCGTGGCCGTGTCCATGCCGGGGTCGTTGACACCGACAATCTGCACGTCGGCGCCCGAGGCCAGGATGGCCCGCTGGAAGTTACGGCCGATGCGGCCGAAGCCGTTGATGCCGACGCGAATTGCCATATCTATTCGAACTCCTTAGAAGGGTTGTCTGTTCCTATCCCACTAGATCGGCGAGGGCTTTCGCCAACTGGGCGGGATCGTGGGCGGGAACGTCGACCCGGGCGATGGGCGCCCGCACGATGGAAACGTGCGGCGGGAGGTCGCCGTCGGCCATATGGGTGTTTTCGTCCGCTAGGACGACGTCGGGAGCGACGTCGTGGGCGGCCAGGGCTTCCAGGTGGGCGGCGAGGGTGAGCCCGGCTGTGCTGCGCACGCCGCGGAGGTTGGCCACGAACACGATCCGGGCGGAGGCGGTCCGGAGCGCGGCCCCGATAGCAGGGACCGCCGCGACGGCCAGCAGGCTGGTGTGCAGCGACCCAGGCCCGAGCACGATCTGGTCGGCGGCGGCGATGGCGTCGACCACCGCGGTTGGGGTCGCGGCGTTGGGCGGATCGAGCCGGACGCGGGCGATCGGCTGAGCGTGGTCGACCTCGACCTGGCCGCGGACGGTGGTCCCGTCGACCAGGTCGGCCTCGAGCACCACGGGGTCGGTGGTGGCGGGCAGGACGTGTCCGTGCGCGTTGAGGAGCCGGCCGGCTTCGGCCAGTGCGGCGACGAAGCTGCCGCCCGCCTTAGTCAGACCGGCGATGAGGAGGTTGCCGACCGGATGCCCGTCGAGATCGCCGCCTTCGAAGCGGTGCTCGAAGGCGCGGGCGAACAGCGAGTCGTCGTCGGCGAGGGCCCGCAAGCAGTGCCGCAGGTCGCCTGGCGCGGGGATGCCGAGCTGCAGTTCGCAATCGTCCGGAGCTGCCCCCGTCGTCAGCAACCGACACGACGGCGGTGATGCGCCCGGCGTAAGTGCGCGCTGCGCGCAGCGTGGTTGCCAGTCCGTGGCCACCACCGAGGGCCACGACATGCGGTCCGTCGGCCCGCTCATCGACGACGTCGTTGTCGGTGGTCACTTCTGGACGTCCCGATGGGCGATGTTGGCGGCGAAGCCACGCTTCTCGATCATGTCGTGCAGCGCGTTGGCGATCGTGACCGAACGGTGCCGGCCGCCGGTGCAGCCCACGGCGATGGTGAGATACGCCTTGCCCTCGTCGACGTAGGCGGGCAGCAACAGCGCGAGGAGCTCGTCGATCTTCTGCAAGAAGTCCTTCGCCGCCGGTTGGCCGAGGACGTAGTCGCGCACGTCGTTGTCGAGGCCGGTGTGGGGGCGCAGTTCGGGGATCCAGTGCGGGTTCGGGAGGAACCGGCAGTCGAGCACCATGTCGGCGTCGCGCGGCAGGCCGTGGCTGTAGCCGAAGGACACGACGGCGATGCGCAGGTTGGTGCTTTCGGCCGCGTGATCGGTGAACAGGTCGAGGATGCGCTCACGCAGCTGGTGGACGTTGAGTTCGGTGGTGTCGACGACTACGTCGGCGAGATAACGCACCGGCGCGAGCAAGGCCCGCTCGATGGCGATCGCGCCTTCGACGCCCTCGCCTTCGACGGGGTGGCGCCGCCGCGTGCCTTCGAATCTCCTCACGAGGACGTCATCATCGGCGTCGAGGTACAGGACCCGCACGGGGGTGCCACTGGTACGGAGGTCGCGGATGGCTTCGTCGAGGCCACCGAGTTCGGTACCCGCCCGTCCGACGACCAAGGCGATCCGCTCGGTGCCTCCGGGGCGCGCCACCAGGTCGACGACGCGACCAGCCAGTTCCGGCGGCAGGTTGTCGACCACGAACCAGCCGGCGTCCTCGAACATCGCCGCCGCGGTCGAGCGCCCCGCACCCGACATCCCAGCGACGACAACCAATTCACCCACGAATCCAGTGTTACACCCCCCTGCTTTACTGACCGACACCTCCCTTCCCCGTCATCGCACCGAGGCCGCTTCTTTGCAGCCGACCGGATGCCAGCGCCCCGTCTCGCTGCAAAGAAGGTGCAGGAATGTCCACGGAAGATCCAAGGCGGCTGGTTCGGGCCGCGGCCGCGGACCAGATGGCTTTGTTCACCCGCGATCAAGCGACCGAAGTCGGGCTCACCCGCGACCTACTGCGTGGTGAGCGCGACCGCGGGCTACTCGAGACGCCGTTCCCGGACGTCTTCGCACTGGCCGGCGTGCCGTGGACGCAGGCTCGCCAGCATCTGGCCGCAGTGCTCGCAGGCGGCGACCGCGCGCGGGCGACTCATCGCGCGGGAGCGTGGGCGTGGGAGCTCACCTCGTTCAATCAGAAGCCCGAGATCTCGATTCCACTCGAGCGATACGCGAGGCTCAAGGACGTACGGATCCACCGCGCGTCGGATCTGCCGGAACTGGTCGTCGTACGGCGGGGCGTCCCGACCACCGGCGTGAACCGGGTGCTCATCGACTTGGGAGCGGTAAAGCCGAGGAGCGTTCGCGACGCACTCGACCGTGCGGTGGCTAAGAAGCACACGACGCCAATGCAGGTGCTTGCCGAGTTGAACGAGCTTGCCAAGCGAGGGCGCCGCGGCGTTGGCGTCATGCGTGCGGTCCTCGACGACGCGGGTATTACCGGCAGCCACCCACCGTCGGTGCTGGAGGCGAAGACTCGTCGCCTCATTCGCGACGCCGGCCTGCCGCAGCCCGAGTGTGAGTTCGCCGCGAGAGCCAACGGGGAATACCGCCTCGACTTCTGCTGGCCAGAGCTCATGCTCGTCGTCGAGGTAAGCGGGTGGCAGTACCACTCTTCCTTCGATGCGTTCCACAAGGACATGACCCGCCAGAACTCGCTCACGATCGAGGGCTACGGGCTCCTGGAATACTCGTGGCTCCACATCACGCGGGAGGCAAAGCGCGTGACCGCCGAGATCCGCGTCGCCCACCGCGCCCGCACAGCCCTGTTCGCATGAACTTTGCAGCCGGGCGGGGTGTGGCAACCCGCTTCGCTGCAAAGAACGTCCTACGAGGGCGGTTTGTCGGCGCGGAGGTAGAGGAGGCGGGGGATGTCCGCGGCGTCGCGGTACTCCTCGGCCATGGCGAGGAAGCCTTCGGGCGGCGCGGGCTCGAGCATGCGGCCGAGGACGAGGCCGGCGTCGATCAGGGCATTTATGTAGACCGACAGCGGGCGGTGCACGAAGGGCAGGTGCACGCCTGGGTGGATCTCTTCGACGGAGTGGTCCTCGACGAGATAAGGGCCGATGCGCCAGTACTGCTCGTCGAGGTCGACGTCGATAATCCAACCCGAGCCGGGTGTCTGCAGCAGCGGGTGGTTGAGGAAGAAGCAGAACCGGCCACCGGGTGCGAGTACGCGAGCGACTTCGTTGATCGCCGCCGTGGCGTCGTCGATGTGTTCGAACACGAGACAGGCCACGACGGCGTCGAAAGACCCGTCGGCGAACGGGAGCGGCTCGGCCAGCGAGCGCGCGTAGTGCGCTCCCCCACCGCGCCACGCCGCCTCCCGGATTTGGCGTTGCGTCGGGTCGACGCCGACGGCGAGCATCGCACCGCACTTCTCCACCGCCAGACGCGTGATCTGGCCTTCGCCGCACCCCACGTCGAGCACCCGCGCCCGGCCAGCTAGCTCGGTGACCGCCAGCGGAAGGATCTGCTCCTCGTACTCCGGATCAGCGCCGTCGGTGAAGCCCTCCTGCCACCACGTGGAGTTTTCTTCCCATAAGTCCTCAGCCACGGCGGTGCAGCTTTTCGTACACCGCGTCGGCCACTGCCTCAGGTAGGAAGGACAGCGCACCCAGCTCTTCACGCGACGCGTTCTGCACGGCGCGCACACCACCCATGGCCTCGACGAGGCGCTTCTTGCGATTGGGACCGAGGCCGGGAATGTCGTCGAGCACCGATTTGGTCATGCGCTTGTCGCGCAGCTGCCGGTGGTACGCGATGGCAAAGCGGTGCGCCTCGTCGCGCACACGCTGCAGCAGGTACAGCGCCTCGGACTGCCGGGGAATGCGGATGGGAGCGCTCTGCCCGGGGACGTACACCTCCTCGAACTGCTTGGCCAGTGAGGCGACGGGGATCTCGTCGTCGAGACCAAGGTCTTCCAGCACCCGCACCGCCACCGCCAGCTGACCCTTCCCGCCGTCGACGAGCAGCAGCTGCGGCGGGTAGACGAACTTCTGGCCCTTCTCCAGCGGCCGGGCGCGCTCGGCGATGAGCGCTTTGAAGCGCCGGGTAAGCACCTCTTCCATCGCCGCGTAGTCGTCGTTACCGCCGACCTGCTTCACCTTGAACCGGCGGTACTCCGACTTGCGCGGCAACCCGTCTTCCATCACCACCATCGACCCGACGTAGTCGGTTCCTTGGATGTGGCTCATGTCGAAACACTCGATACGCAGCGGTGTCTCAGGCAGCTGAAGATGCGTTTGGAGCTCGTTGAGCGCCTCGGCGCGCGAGTTGTAGTCGCTCGCCCGCTTGATGCGCGAACGCTGGAACTCGTCCATGGCGTTGCGGGTGACGGTCTCTTGCAACGCACGCTTGTCGCCGCGCTGCGGCATGCGGATGGTGACGGGCCCCTCGCGCAAGGCCGAGAGCCACGCCTGGTAGAGCTCGAGATCGTCGGGCATGGTCGGCACCAGAACTTGGCGGGGCACGCCCAGCGGCGGCGGGTCGTAATAGAGCCGCTCGATGATGCGGCCGACGAGGTCGCCCGGCGTGAGCTCCTCCACCTTGTCCACCATGATCCCCTTGCGCCCTACGACACGCCCGCGTCGCACGTAGAACACCTGCACGGCGGCTTCCAACTCGTCTTCGGCGATCCCGAGGACGTCGAAGTCCTCCGGCGTCGTGGTGACGACCTGCTGTTTGGCGATCGCCTTGTTCACCGCGGCGAGCCGGTCGCGCAGCCGGGCGGCGCGCTCGTACTCCTGCCGGTCGGACGCCTCGAGCATCGCCAGCTCGAGCCGCTTGGTGACGGGATCGGTGTCGCCGTCGAGGAACTGGCATAGCTCGCGCACCATCGTGGCGTACGCCTCGGGCGTCACCTCGCCGACGCAGGGCCCAGAGCACTGCTCGATGTGGAAGAGCAAGCACGGACGCCCCGACCGGCGGTGCCGCTCGAACTTGTTATCCGAACACGTGCGGATCGGGAACGTACGCAGCAGCAGATCCAGCGTTTCCCGAATGGCGTACGCCTGGCCGTACGGCCCGAAGTAGCGGACGCCTTTGCGACGGGCGCCGCGCATGACCATGGCGCGCGGCCACTCCTGGTCGAGCGTGACCGCCAGGTACGGATAGCTCTTGTCGTCGCGCAGGCGGACGTTGAAGCGCGGCTGGTACCTCTGGATGAGCGAGAACTCCAGCAAGCAGCGCTTCGAGCTCGGTGTCGACCTGGATCCACTCGACCGACGTCGCCGTATTCACCATCTGCGCCGTGCGAGGGAACATGAGCGCCGGGTCGCCGAAGTAGTTGTTCAGCCGTTGCCGCAGCGAGGCCGCCTTGCCGACATAAATGATGCGGCCGTCGCGGTCCTTGAACTGGTACGAACCCGGCGAGTCCGGGATCGTGCCCGCAGGCGGGCGCACAACGGTCATGCCTCAAGAATGCCTTAGCGGTGTGACTTCTTGGGAACAGCGCCCAGACGCCTAGTGTTGTAACGAATGATGCGGCTCCAAAGCCCACTTTCGGCGACCTTCGTAGATGCATCCCCCGACGAACTCGAGGCGCGGATCGCCGCGGCCAAAAAGACGCTCGGCACGCGCCTGTTCATCCTCGGCCACCACTACCAACGCGAGGAAGTCATGCGCTGGGCCGACGCCCGCGGCGACAGCTTCGGCCTCTCCCGCATCGCGGCGGACCAGCACGAGGCTGAGTTCATCGTCTTCTGCGGCGTGCATTTCATGGCCGAGTCGGCCGACATCCTCACCGCCGACCATCAGAAGGTGATCCTCCCCGACCTCAACGCCGGCTGCTCGATGGCCGACATGGCCGACATCGAAAGCGTCGAAGAGGCGTGGGACGCAATCGCCGAGGTCACCGACATCAGCGCCGTCGTTCCGATCACCTACATGAACTCATCCGCCGCCCTCAAGGCCTTCGTCGGACGCAACGGTGGTGCCGTGTGCACGTCGTCCAACGCCAAGGCCGTGGTGACGTGGGCCCTCGAGCAGCACGGCCCAGAAACCAAGGTCCTCTTCTTCCCCGACCAGCACCTCGGCCGCAACACGGCGTTCCAACTCGGCTACCCGGCCGAGTCGATGTGGCTGTGGAACCCGCGCCTCGAACTCGGCGGTCTGACCGAAGCCGCGGTGAAGGACGGTCGCTTCCTGCTGTGGAAGGGCCACTGCTCGGTCCACCAGCGGTTCAGCACTGATCACGTCCGCGCCTTCCGCGAGCAACACCCGGGCGCCATCGTGATCACGCATCCCGAGTGCGCGCACGAGGTGTGTGAGCTGGCCGACCAGGTCGGCTCGACCGACTTCATCATCAAAGCCGTCGCCGCCGCCCCCGAGGGTGCGGTGATCGGCATCGGCACCGAGGTCCACTTGGTCGATCGTCTCGCCCGCGAGACGGTCGGTAAGACCGTGCTGTCGCTCGATCCCCTCGTGTGTCCGTGCTCCACCATGTTCCGCATCGACGCCCCTCACCTGTGCTGGGTGCTCGAGGAACTCGTCGCCGGCAACGTGGTCAACCAGATCACGGTCGACCCCGAGACGGCGCAGTGGGCCAAGGTGGCCCTCGAGCGCATGCTCGCCATCGTCTGAGACTCAACTCTGCGGCCTGACCGCCGATAGGTCCGTTATGGGCAGCCGGGCCTACTTGTCGCGTCACGCATTCGATCGAACCCTCGGCGTCATCGTCGCGCTCACGGCGTTCGGCTTACAGTGGTTTCGCTTCGCCACCTTCCGCTCGGCTGTCTACGACCTGAGCGTGTTCGAGCAGGTCGCGTGGAAGATGGCGCACGGGCACGGCGCCACGTCGAGCCTCACCGCGTGGAACGCCTTCGGCGATCACTTCTCGCCGGTGCTGCTCGTCTTCGTGCCGCTCTACCGGATCGCGGCGACGCCCCTGTGGTTCTTCGGCGCGCAGGCGCTGGCGCTCGGTCTCGCCGTTCTGTGCGTCCGCCCGCTCACCGACGCGCTCGGTCTGCGGGAGCGGCCCGACGTCACCAATGCCGTCGTGGTCCTCGTTGCCCTCAACGCTGCCCTCTGGAACGCCGCGTTGTTCGACTTTCATCCGACCACGCTCGCGGTGCCGATCCTGCTGGCCGGCTTCACCGCCGCGCTACAGCAGCGGCACGGTCACCTGTGGTTGGCGCTGGGCGCGCTGATCTTGCTGCGCGACGACCTCGGCCTCGCCGCCGCCGCCCTGGCGGTGATCGGATGGACAACTGACACCCGCCGGGGCCGCCGCATCCGCACCGCGATGGTTGCTGCTGCGCTGGGGTGGACCGTCCTCGGAGCGCAGGTCGGTACGGCGCTCGGCGCGTCGCGGCACTTCGAAATCCGCTACGGCTACCTCGGCACGTCGATGACCGATGCGGCGCTGCACCCCTTCCACTCGGCGATCGCCGCCGTCCAACACGCCGCGACCGGCGAGAACTTGGTCCTAGTTGTTTCGTCTCTCATGGCGCTGGCGCTGTTGCCGTTGCTGCGACCCGGTTGGGCGCTGCTCGGTGGCTTCGTGCTGCTGCCCAACTTGCTCGCCAACGACACCAACCTGCACGACTACTCGCTGCACTACGGCGCGCCGGTTACGCCGTTTCTGATCCTGGCGGCGGCTGGCGGGTTAGCGCGCTTCGACTTCAACCAAGCGCGCCGATGGGCGACGGCCGCGCTGCCGATCGCGGCGGCGTGCCTGATGATTCTCGGTCCGCCGACGGTGGGTTCGGTAACGCACGCGACAGTCGACCCGGCCGACGCCCGCGCCGCCATGGCGCTTATCGAGCCGGGCGACGTGGTCACGGCCGGCGATGGTCTCGGGACGCACGTGGCGCATCGCGAGACGGTGCTGCCCTACCCCTATCCCTTTGACGCCGCCCGCCTGGGTTTCCCTTTGGATCCGCGGGTGCGGTCGACCTCGCGGGCAACGCAGGAATCGGTCGATGTCGTGATCCTGACCACGCCCCGTTATCGCCGGGCCAAGGAGATTCTCCGCCGCGTGGAAGCCAATCCCGAGATCCAAGAGCACTTCGTCCGCACCGATTTCGGCACGGTGACGGTGTTTCGGCGCGCAACGTAACGCCCGTCACAGCACACCAACAGCCTTGTTGGTAACAATGACTTAATGCGGGTGCTTGATGACTTCAGCGCGTGGTTCTGGCGAACCTTCCGCAGCCATTTCTTCCTCGCCATCTCCGTGATGGCCGTGATCTCCCTCTCGGCGTCCCTGCTGTTCCCGCTGGTCTTCATCATCGGACCCACCTTCGACATCACGCGCAGCGAGTCGATCACGTGGTCCTTGCTCGCCTTACTGGGCGGGATCATGGCGACGGTCATCGGGATCGGGACCAGTCGCGCCGTCCGCCGGCCGATCACCGCCTGGATCAACGGCGATCACGCGAACGCCCGCGAGGTGCGTGACGCCGTGCTTATTACGGCCGAGTCGATGGCGATGCGCGGCGGCGTCCTTGGCGCGCCGTTCATGCTCGTGGTCGTCGCCCCGCTGCTGGCGAGCTACGCGGGGTTCGGCACCCTCGGCTACATCTCCACCATCGCCATGGGCATGATCGCGTTGAGCCTCGCCGCGTTCCTCATGGCCAACGGCTTGCGGGTGCTGCTCCGGCCATTGCTCGAAGAGGTGGCGGTTGAACTGCCCGTCGACGTCCGACCGACGCGGCGTACGTGGAGTCTGCGCACGGTGCTCGGCTTGAGCGTGTACTTGTCTGCCGTCGCCACCGGTGCCATCGCCGCCTGCGTGACCCAGTACTTCGGCGACACCCGCGAGCACGCCATCTTCGCCGGGGTGCTGACCTCGGCGCTCTTGGGCGCGTACGGAACCATCGTCAATCGCGTCGGGCTGGTGGAGCCGATGTTCCGTCCGCTCGAAGACTTGCGCCTGGCCACCGAGCGCGTGGCCGACGGCAACTTCACCGAGCTCATGGCGGTCACCTCCACCGACGAATTCGCCGAGGTCGCCTTGGCCTTCAACACGATGATGGTCGGGCTCCAGCAACGCGAGTCGCTGCACGCGGCGTTCGGTTCCTACGTCGACCCGAGTCTGGCCCGGCGACTGCTGCAGCAGGACAACTCCATCTTCGCCGGTGAGTCCGTCGACGCCACCGTGTTCTTCGCCGACGTGCGCGGTTTCACCAACTACGCCGAGAGCGTCGAGCCCGAGGAGGCCGTCAGCCTCCTCAACCGTCTGTTCGACATTCTCGTGCCCGCCATCCGCGACGCCGGTGGCCACCCGAACCGCTACATCGGCGACGGTGTTCTCGCCGTGTTCGGCACGCCCGAGCCGCTCCCAAACCACGCCAACCTGGCGCTCATGGCGGCGGTCACGATCCAGCGCGAGGTTCGCCGCGCGTTCGGCGGGGACCTCCGGCTCGGCATCGGCATGAACTCCGGAAAGCTCATCGCCGGCACCATCGGTGGTGGCGGCAAGCTCGACTTCACTGTCATCGGCGACGTCGTCAACGTCGCGTCACGCCTGGAAGAACTGACCAAGGAAACCGGAGACTGTGTCCTGCTGACGCAGGAGACGCTCGACAGCATCCGGTTCCCCTCCGGCCTGGTCATCGACCGCGGTGAATACCTGCTCCGCGGGCGGACGATGCCAACGCACGTGTACGCCATCGAGGCATAACGTCGGGTCATGTCCGACGAACCTCTCCTGTACGAAGTCGACGACTACGTCGCCACCATCACACTGAACCGGCCCGACCGGCGCAACGCGATCTCCACGGCGATGCTCGCTCAGCTGGGCAAGCGTCTCCAGGAGGCCGACCGCTCTCGCGACGTGCGTGCCATCGTCATCACCGGAGCAGACGGCGGCGGATTTTGCGCCGGCCTTGACCTGGTCGACGCCACGTCCGGTCAGGGCATCGGCGGCGGCTCCTCCAGCGACGACGCTGGCGGTGGTGGCGGTGGCTCGCTGCAGACCCGCGACTTGCCGACGGTCGTGCTGTTCGAGATCGACACGCCGGTCATCGCCGCCATCAACGGCGGCGCCGCCGGATACGGCCTCGACCTTGCGCTCGGCTGCGACATCCGCCTCATGGCCGAGTCCGCCAAGTTGGCGGCGGCGTTCACCAAGCGCGGCGTCGTCCCCGAGTCGGGTGGCACGTGGTACCTGCCACGCCTGCTCGGCTGGGGCAAGGCCGCCGAGCTCATCTACCTCGGCAAAACCGTGCTGGCCGACGAGGCGCTGGAGATCGGCCTCGTCAACGCGGTGGTGCCCGACGGCGATCTCATGAAGACGGCCCGCGACTGGGCGAGCCAGATCGCCGCCAACGCGCCGATTGCCGTGCAGTCATCCAAGCGGCTCATGCGCCACGGCTGGACCGAGGACTTCCAGTCCCACACCCATCACGTGCTGCTGGAGACCATCCGCCTATTCGGCACGAAAGACTTCCGCGAAGGCATCACATCGTTCATGGAGAAACGCCCCGCCAAATTCGAAGGCCGCTAACCCACTGCTTTTGGTGATGTGTGGAAGGGGTCTTTCCTTCTAGACATCACCAAAAGCGGATTTAACGCGCTCCCGTTAGTAGCGGCAGGAGGAACTGGCCGGTGTAGGAGCCCTTGGCTTTGGCGACGTCTTCGGGGGTGCCGGTGGCGACGATCTTGCCGCCGCCGGTGCCGCCTTCGGGGCCGAGGTCGATGATCCAGTCGGCGGTCTTGACGACGTCGAGGTTGTGCTCGATCACGACCACGGTGTTGCCGGCGTCGACCAGACGGTTCAGCACGCCGAGCAACCGGCGGATGTCTTCGAAGTGCAGGCCGGTGGTCGGCTCGTCGAGCAGGTAAATCGTGTGGCCGGTCGACCGCTTGGCCAACTCGCTCGACAGCTTCACCCGCTGCGCTTCACCGCCGGACAACGTGGTCGCCGGCTGGCCGAGGCGCACGTAGCCGAGGCCGACGTCGACGATGGTGTTCATGTGCCGGGCGATGATCGGCTGGTTGGCGAAGAACTCGCCGGCCTCTTCGCACGGCATGTCGAGCACGTCGGCGATCGACTTGCCCTTGAATGTGATGTCGAGCGTGTCGCGGTTGTAGCGGGCGCCCTTGCACACCTCGCACGGCACGTACACGTCGGGCAGGAAGTGCATCTCGATCTTGATGGTGCCGTCGCCGGCGCACTCCTCGCAGCGCCCGCCCTTGACGTTGAAGCTGAACCGCCCCGGCTGGTAGCCGCGCACCTTCGACTCCGGGGCGGCGGCGAAGAGCTTGCGGATGTGATCGAACACGCCGGTGTAGGTGGCGGGGTTGGACCGCGGTGTGCGCCCGATGGGTGACTGGTCGATGGAGATGACCTTGTCGAGCGCCTCGATGCCTTCGATCGACGCGTGCCGGCCCGGCGGAGTCTTCGACTTGTACACCTTCTGCATCAGCGCGTTGAGCAGGATGTCGTTGACCAGGGTGGACTTACCCGATCCCGATACGCCGGTGACCGTGACGAAGGTACCGAGCGGAAACTCGACGTCGATGTTCTGCAGGTTGTGCTCGCGGGCACCGCGTACGACGATCCAGTCGTCGCCGGGCTTGCGGCGGGTCTCAGGCACGTCGATCTTGCGGCGGCCGGACAGGTAGGCCCCGGTGATCGACTCCTTGCTCTTCTTCAGGTCCTCGACGGAACCGCTGACGACTACGCGGCCGCCGTGCTCGCCCGCCCCGGGGCCGATGTCGACGACGTGATCGGCCACGCCGATGGTGTCTTCGTCGTGCTCGACCACGATCACCGTGTTGCCGAGGTCGCGCAGGCGGATCAGCGTTTCGATGAGCCGGTGGTTGTCGCGCTGGTGCAAGCCGATCGACGGCTCGTCGAGCACGTACAGCACGCCGACCAGGCCAGAGCCGATCTGTGACGCCAGCCGGATGCGCTGCGCCTCACCGCCAGCCAGCGTGCCCGCCGAGCGGTCGAGGTTGAGGTAGTCGAGGCCGACGTCGAGCAGGAAGCGCAGCCGCGCCGAGATCTCCTTGACGACACGCTCGGCGATCATGCGCTCGCGCTCGCTTAGCTCGACGCCGTCGAGGAACTTCACGGCATCGCCGATCGACATCGACGACACGGTGGCGATGTTGGTATCGCCGACGGTGACGGCCAGCGACGCCGGCTTGAGTCGCGCGCCGTTGCAGTCGGCGCACGGCACTTCGCGCATGTACATCTCGATCTGCTCGCGGACCCAGTCGCTCTCGGAGTCGGTGTGCCGCCGCTGCAGGAACGGGATGATGCCCTCGTAGTGCGTGCTGTACGTGCGCTCGCGGCCGTGGCGGTTGCGGATGGTGACCTTGATGGGCGTGTTGCCGGCGCCGTACAGGAGGATCTTCTGCTGCGCCTTCTTCAACTTCTCCCACGGCGCGTCGTACTTGAACCCGTAGTTCTCGGCCACCGCCTCGAGCAGCCGCTGGAAGTACTCGCCGGTCTGGCCCTTCCAGGGGTTGATGGCGCCCTCGGCGAGCGACAGCTCGGGGTCGGGCACCACCATCTCGGGGTCGACCTCGAACTTGGTGCCGAGCCCGGAACACGTGGCGCAGGCGCCGTACGGCGAGTTGAACGAGAAGCTTCGCGGCGCCAGCTCTTCGAACGAGTCGCCGCACTTGGGACACGCCAGGTGTTGGCTGAAGGTCAGCGCCTCGGCTTCGACCTCACCTTCCTTCGCGGCGACTTGGATCTCGATGACGCCGTCGGCGAGGCGCAACGCCGTTTCCAACGAGTCGGTCAACCGCCGCTTGATGTTGTCCTTCACCACGAGGCGGTCGATGACGATCTCGATCGTGTGGTTCTCGTAGCGCGCCAGCTTGATATCGGCGCGCTCGTTGAGGTCGACGGTCTCACCGTCGACCCGCGCCCGGGTGAAGCCCTGCCGCACGATGTCGTCGAGCAGGCCTTCGTACTCGCCCTTGCGGCCACGCACGATCGGCGCCAGCACGGAGAAGCGAGTGCCTTCGGGCAGCTCGAGGATGCGGTCGACGATCTGCTGCGGGCTCTGCCGCTTCACCACCGTGCCGTCGTTCGGGCAGTGCGGGATGCCGATGCGGGCGAACAAGAGTCGTAGATAGTCGTAGACCTCGGTGATGGTGCCGACGGTGGACCGCGGGTTGCGCGACGCCGACTTCTGGTCGATGGAGATGGCCGGCGACAAGCCGTCGATGAAGTCGACGTCGGGCTTGTCCATTTGGCCGAGGAACTGCCGGGCGTACGCCGACAGCGACTCGACGTAGCGGCGCTGCCCTTCGGCGTAGATCGTGTCGAACGCCAGGCTCGACTTGCCCGAGCCCGACAGCCCGGTGAACACGATGAGCTTCTCGCGCGGCAGGTCGATGTTGACGCTTTGCAGGTTGTGTTCCCGTGCGCCGCGCACCACCAGCCGGTCGGACATCGGCTTGGAACTTACTACACCGTTGTGATTCCCATTGCGAACGTTTGTTCGTTTTGCGGCCTTCTTGGCCGGCTTTTGCGTGGCCGTCATGCCTCGACCATCTCGCGCAGCTTTTTCTTCAGATCGCCGATCTCGTCGCGCAGACGGGCGGCGTACTCGAAGCGCAGCTCCCCAGCCGCATCGTGCATCTCTTCCTCCAGTGTCCTGATCAAACGCTCCAACTGGTCGCTCGGCAACTCGCCCAGACCCGACAGCACGTCGCGGTCACGCATCCGCGACCGCGCCCCGGCATTCGGCACCGGCGCCTTGCCGCTCGGACGCAACAGCGAAAGCAGGTCGTTGACGGCCTTGCGGATCGTCTGCGGGTCGATGCCGTGCTCCTCGTTGTAGGCGGCCTGCACCAGGCGCCGGCGCCGCGTCTCCGACATCGCCCGTTCCATCGAGTCGGTGACCTTGTCGGCGTACATGATCACCTGGCCGTCGACGTTGCGCGCCGCGCGGCCCATCGTCTGGATGAGCGAGGTCTCCGAACGCAGGAAGCCTTCCTTGTCGGCGTCGAGAATGGCCACCAACGACACCTCGGGTAGGTCGAGACCCTCACGCAGCAGGTTGATGCCGACGAGCACGTCGAACTCACCGAGGCGCAGGTCGCGCAGGATCTCGATGCGTTCGACGGTGTCGATGTTGGAGTGCAGGTACCGCACCTTGAGCCCCTGCTCGAGCAGGTACTCGGTGAGGTCCTCGGCCATCTTCTTCGTGAGCGTGGTGACGAGCACGCGGTCGCCCATCTCGGTGCGGTTGCGGATCTCGGCCATGAGGTCGTCGATCTGGCCCTTGGTCGGCCGAACCATTACCTCGGGATCGATGAGACCGGTGGGCCGCACGATCTGCTCGACCACGCGCGACGACTGCTTGATCTCATACGGCGACGGCGTAGCCGACACGAACACGACCTGGTTCAGCTTGTCCATGAACTCGTCGAAGCGCAGCGGCCGGTTGTCGGCGGCGGACGGGAGACGGAACCCGTGGTCGATCAGCGTTTCCTTGCGCGACCGGTCGCCCTCGTACTGGCCGTGCAGCTGCGGGACCGTGACGTGGCTCTCGTCGATCACCAGCAGAAAGTCGTCGGGGAAGAAGTCGATCAGCGTGGACGCCGGTTCGCCGGCGGCGCGCCCGTCGATATGACGGCTGTAGTTCTCGATGCCGTTGCAATAGCCGACCTCGGCCATCATCTCGAGGTCGTACTGCGCCCGCATGCGCAGGCGCTGCGCCTCGAGCAGCTTGCCTTCCTTCTCGAACCACGCCAGGCGTTGCTGCAACTCGTCTTCGATGCGAACGATGGCCTCGCGCAGCCGCTCGTTGCCGGTGACGTAGTGCGTGGCCGGCCACACCGCCAGATCGTCGAGCACGGCCAGGATCTCGCCGGTGACCGGGATCGATCCGCGTGAGCCGCTCGACTTCGTCGCCGAACAACTCGATGCGGACCGACGCCTCCTCGTAGGCGGGGTGCACCTCGATGATGTCGCCCCGCACCCGGAACTTGCCGCGCACCAGGTTGGCGTCGTTGCGGTCGTAGCCGATGTCGACCAGCTTGCGCAGCACGTCGCGCTGGTCGACGGTCTGGCCGGCGTTCAGGAGCAGCAGGTTCTTGCGGTACTCCTCGGGTGAGCCGAGGCCGTAGATGCACGACACCGAGGCGACCACGATCACGTCGCGCCGCGCCAGCAGCGCCGAGGTGGTGGAGTGCCGGAGCCGGTCGATCTCGTCGTTGATCGAGCTGTCCTTCTCGATGAAGGTGTCGCTCGACGGCAGATAGGCCTCGGGCTGGTAGTAGTCGTAGTACGAGACGAAGTACTCGACCCGGTTCTTCGGGAAGAACTCCTTGAACTCCGACGCCAGCTGCGCCGCCAGCGACTTGTTGGGCGCGATGACCAGCGTGGGCCGCTGCACCTTCTCGATCGTCCAGCCGATGGTGGCCGACTTGCCCGACCCGGTGATGCCCAACAGCGTCTGGAAGCGCTCGCCTGCCTCGATCCCCTCGACCAGGCCGGCGATCGCCTCAGGCTGATCGCCCGCGGGCTGGTAGTCGGAGACCATCTCAAAATCGGGCATCCGCCCGATCGTACTTAGGGGGTGTAACAACGAAGAACGGGCCCCCGGAGGGGCCCGTTCTTCACTGCTTGGTGTTGCTGCGGTGCTTAGTTGTTAGCTGCGTTGGTGAAGTTCACGATCGTCGTGTTCCGGCTGGTCTTCACCGTGGCCGTGCGGTTCGCCAGGTTCGACGAGACCTTGCGGTCACTCGGCTGCACGACGATGGATGACACGTGCGTGCCGGCCTTCGCAGCTTCGGTGACCGTGACGTTGGAGCCGACGGGGAAGTCCTTCAGGAGCTTGCAGTAGCCGCCCTGATTGGCCGGACCGGCGGTAATCGTGACGGCGCGGTTGCCCACCGTGAAGTTGAACGGCGTGCCGACCGAGACGCCGTTGCCGGCGATCTTGCAGACCTTGATCGAAGCCCGGTTGTTGTCGTCGACGACGTTGGTGAAGGTGAGGATCGTCTCCTTCTCAACACCACCGGGGGCAATCTTGGTGATCGCCTTCAGGTTCTCGGGCTGGCAGCTCTGCAAGCGGAACGCCGGGATGGTGTCGCAGTCGGTCATACGGATGCCCGTACGGGGCGACTGGGTCACCGTGACTTCCCTGGCGTTCACGGTCAGCGGACCGGTACATCCGCCCGCCGGGACCACGACCGTGCGTCCCTTGAAGTGGTAGGTGAAGTTACCGGTCACATTGCCGTGCGAGTTGTCGGCCTCGTTGCAGATCTCCAGGATGCCTGGCGGAGGAGCCGTGGTCGTGGTGGTGCTCGGCGTGGTCGTGTTCGTGGTCGAAGTCGAGGTGCTGGTCGAGCTGGTCGAAGACGTGCTGCTCGAGGTCGAGCTGCTCGACGTCGTAGTCGTCCCGCAGTCAAACCCGCCGGCCGGAACCGACAGCGCACCCTCGAAGTGTCCGATGCGGAGGTCACCGGCCGTGGACGGCGTGCCGATCGGCGTGTTCTGGAGCAGGTGCAGTCGCAGCACGTCGACGGCACCAGAGGCGACCGTATTGGTCAGCGTCGGCGACGAAGTGGCGTCGGGAACAGCGCCCGGTGCCGATATCGCACGCGGATCCTCGCCCACGGCGATCTGCAGCAGCGGGTCGGCCGGGATGACGAGGCCAGTAGGGCCGAAAACGTCCTGGAAGGTCAACTGGTTGGCCGGCAGGAAGGTGACTCCGCCGTCGAGCGATACTCGGATGACCGTCGTGGTCGGCGACGGCTGTGCGCCGGTGGAATCCTCCACCGTGTAGCTCAGCGTCGACGGAGCGTTGCCGGGGGCGCGGAGGGTGAAGACCCACTCACCCAGGAGTTCGATCACCAGGTTGGGTGTCGGAATCGGTGTTCCCCGGTTGATCGAGATGGGGGCGAACGTCTCACGGATTTCCGCCTCGAGGCCGAAGCGGCCAGGGTCGCCGTTCGGGAACGCGGTCAGGGTCGTCGACGACTGCGAAACCGCTCGGTCCGGGTTCGAGGTGTCGGTCGCAAGGACCGGGTTCGACAGCGAACCGTCGGGGTTACCCGCGCCGGCATCGAGTAGTTGTGCGTCAGCCGCGTTGCCCAGCCCCCGCGCCAGAGGCGAAGTGGGGCCGCAGGGGGTGTTGGCCTCTGCCTCGGTATGCGCCACGGCCGCGTACGCCAGCGGCCCCGTCCCACCGATTGGCGGGCTGCCGGTGTCAAGCACGTCATGTTCGACAAGACCGCTGTCGGGTGGCGCGGTGGCCACGGCCGTCTCCGGCAGCGCCACGTCGGGGGCGGGCACCGGCAAGTCGGCGGCCAGCGTGGCCTCGACGCCCGAGCCCCGAGCGGCGATCTCCGCGGCGGCGGGGAAGGCCCCCTCAGGAATGAGTTGGACCTGCATTTCGTTTTGTCGCGTCAGCGAATCACCCGTCGAAACCGCCGAGAACGCGATGTCGCTGTTGGCCAACCGCGGACCCCCCGGGGCTTGCAGCCCCGTGGCGTGCACGTTGGTGCCGGTCGCGTACGCGGTGAAGCCGGGTGCCGGCGTTGCCGAGTTGCCGATTCTCGCAGTACCAACTGCGTAGATGGTTAGCGCCATAACAACTGATGCCGCCATCCATATGCGTTGCCGGGTCATATGAGACCTCCGTGATCTTTCCCCAAGGCGTTGCCACCGATTTCCGAAAAGACTAGCGGCGAAATGGTGGAATGTCCTGCTTAAGGTGACTTTTTTGTAAGATTTACACGACAAATAGGGCAATCGGTTACCCCTGTAAGGCGCCGATCCAAACCCAACATTCGTCGACAGCCAACGAAAGATCATCGGGTGATCCGGAATTGTCGATGACGAAATCGGCCATCTCCAACCGCTGTTCCCGGTTGATCTGCGCGGCGATACGTGCCTCCGCGTCAGCGCGGTCCATCCCCCGCGGACCGGTCACCAGCCGCTCGATCGCCACCTCGACCGGGCAGTCAACGACGATGAGCGCCGTGGCGTCATAGTTGTTGCTCGTCGACATGCCCAGCAGCGGGATGTCGAGCAACACGACGTTGTGCGTGTCGCGGTTCGCCTGGATCCGGTCGAGGATCTCCGCGCCGATCATCGGAAACATCAGCGCCTGTAACTTCAGCCGCGCCTCGTCGTCATTGAACACGATGGCCGCGATCGCCGGCCGATCGAGCTCGCCGTCGGCGCCGACAACGGCGGGACCGAACATGTCGACCATGGCCTGAAACGCCTTGCCACCGGCGGCCTGCAACTCGCGGTTGACGCCGTCGGCATCGATGAGAACCGCGCCCCGTTCGACCAAAAGGCCCGATGCGGTCGATTTACCTGCCCCGATCCCACCAGTCAACGCGATGAGCAACACGGACAGAACGTACAACCGGGCACACGGCTAACTAGTCCTGACCACCACTTCGAATGACGCGGGTGGTTCCTACGGATGGGTAGTGACCAGGCCGATCTGTAGTCCGTGAGTCACTTTCTCCAAGGACGTAAGACCCGCGGCGATCGCGGTGCGGCGCTGGTGGAGTTCGCGCTCGTGAGCCTGCTCTTCATCTTCTTCATCTACGCCGTCGCCGTGTTCGGGATCTTGCTGTCGACCAAGAACAGCGTCACCCACGCGGCGGCCGAAGGAGCCCGCTCCGCGCTGGCCGTAGCCGACCAGCCCTCGGCGACGCTCAACGCTCGCCGGATCACCCAGGCGACCACCACGGTCGCCAGCAGCCTGAGTCATCTCGGCTCGCACTACGACCCGGCGGACACGACCGCCAGCATCGACGGCTGCAGCGGCCCGAGCGACTCCGCCAAGTGCATCACGGTGACGGTTACCTATCCATGGGCGGACCGGCCGCTGGTGCCCCAGGCGCCCGGCATGGGCCTGGCCACCCCCGAGACCATCCACGCCACTGCTGTCGTGCGGCTGAACTAATGCAGTTCCCCCGTTTCCTCCGGCGGCGTAGCGAACGCGGCTCCGTTTTCGTCATGGCCATTCCTGCGTTGGCCATTTGCATTGCCGCTGCCGCGCTCGGTGTCGACATCGGCCGCATCGCGGTCGACAGGCGCAGCGATCAAAAGGTCGCCGACATGGCGGCGCTCGACGCCGCCCGCGCCGTCGGCCTCATTCTCGGCACGACCAACCAGGCCGGCTACCAGTCCGCCGCCCAGGCGGCAGCTGTCGCCTCCGTGGCTCGCAACGAGTTCGTCATCGGTGAAGACGGCCACACCGTGACCGCCGAGGTCGGCAAGATCAACTCGCAAACGAACGAGTTCGTCTCCGGCGGCACCGAGCGCGGTGCAGGTCACGACCACCTCGCATATTGACAATGCGTTCCTTCCCGGTGGTCGCGACCTCACCGCGCGCGCCGTCGCCCTCGTCGGCTCGCCGATCGGTTCGTTCTCCGTCGGCTCGACGCTCGCCAGCATCGACACGTCCAAGAGCCGGCTCGACCCGATGTTCCAAGGCATGCTCGGCACGAGCGCGAGCTTCGCCGCCGTCAGCTACCAAGGGATCGCCGGAAGCAACGTTTCGCTCGGCGCCCTGCAAACCGAACTGCTCGACCTCGGCTACGACGTCGGCACGGTCGACGATCTCCTCACTTCGGAGATCGACGTCGCCGACCTCTACCGGGCGACGGCCAACGCTCTCACCAGCGAGGGCAGAACACGGCGGCGGCAGAAATCAACGACATGCCGCTGGCCACGATCTCGTCGTCGCTGACGGTGCAGCTCGGCGAGCTCGTCAACGTCGCTTCCCCGAGCGACAGCGCCACCTTGGCGGCGAAACTCAACGCCTACCAACTGGTGACCGGCGCCGCCCAAGTGGCCAACGGCACGAACTTCATCTCGGTGCCGCTCGCGGGCATCAGCCTTCCCGGCCTCGCCGGCGTGGCGCTGTCGGCCTACGTCATCGAACCGGCCAAGACGGCCATCGGTCCCGTCGGCACGACGGCGGACAACGCCCAGGTGCGGATGAAGGTCAACGTCGACGTCGGGCTCGGGTTCCTCCTTCCGGTGGCGCACGTCGAGCTCACGTACACGACGGCGCAAGCCAACGCCGCTCTCACCTCGATCGTGTGCGGCGGCTCGCCGAGCATGGGCATCAACGCTTCGACTGCCGGCGTGACCGTCGCCGGTCCGGCCACAACGACGCTCGGCGCCATGCAGGTGTCGGGGTCGATCGCCCCGACCGGGCCGACGGCGTTGACCTTCTCGCACCCGACCGAGTTCGGCCCGACGGCCACCAAGCACGTCGGCGTGTCGGGTACCGGCCTCAACGTCGCCTCGGTCAGCGTGACCGGCAGCGGCGCCACCGCGGCGCTCGCCCCAATTCTTCAGGGCCTGCTTCCCGGCGTCCTGTCGAGCCTGAACACCGCCCTCAACCCCGTCATCCGCCCGCTCTTCGCGGCGCTCGGTCTCGACATTGCGTCGGCTGACGTCGCGGCCCTCGGCATTTTCCCCGACGCAACTTCCTGTGGCGGGCACCCCCGCCTCGCCCAATAACCCCACACGAAAAGGAACCACCAACCATGTCCTCAGCTCCCAAGAAGCGCTCCACCATCCTCGTGGCGGTCGGCGCCGGCGTCTTTGTCATCGGCACCGGGCTCGCCGCACTCGCCACCCGCGACAGCGGCGGCACCACCAATGCGTCGACCTCCAACACCACCGTTGTGGCCCCGACTGGTGCGGTGGCCGCGCCGGCCGGTGGAGGCGCCGCGTTCACCATCCCCGGCGACCACCAGGCCATGGCCATCGAGTTGCCCTACGTCGAGGGTCTCGCCGGTTACGCCAAGGCGGGCGATCTCGTGAACGTGTACGGCGCCTACAAGAGCATGCCGATCGGCGCGTCGCCTGACGATCCGATCGCCAAGTTGGTCCTGCAGAAGGTCGAAGTCCTCGCCGTGACGACCGGCGGCGACGCCGGCAAGAACACCTACGTGCTCTCGGTCGAACACCGCCGAGGCCGAGGCAATGGCGTACCTGAGCACGTTCCACAAGGTGTGGCTGACCCTCGCTCGTGACGACCAGGGCCCACAGCCGCTCAAGGGATTCAGTGACAACAATGCCTAAGCCGTCTGCCCGAGTCATCGTCATCGACCGGACGACCGAGCTCGCCGACCGCTTCCGTGAGGTCGCCGGCGCGCTCGAACAGCCCGCCGAAGTCCTGGCGTGCCTGCGAGTCAGCGACGTCGTCGAGATGGTCGAAGACGACGCCACGCCGACGGTCGTGGTCGCTGGTCCGGCGATCGTGACCCGGTCCGGTCTCGCCCGCCTCGAGATGCTCCACGACAACTGCCCGAATCTCGTCATCGTGCTGGCGTTCACCCGCCGCCCGTCAGCGGCCATGCGCGACATCGTGCGCGCCGGCGCCGTCGACATGCTGCAGCTGCCGGCCGACGACTCGATGGTCGTCGCCTCCATGGATCGCGCGATCGGCCTCGCCCAGCGCGCTGCTCTGGCCAGCGTGGCGCCGGCTGCCGAGATGATGCCCGCTGCTGTCCCGGCGCGGCCGCTCGGCTCGATCGTCACGCTGGCCTCGGCCACCGGCGGCTGCGGCAAGACGTTCCTGGCGACCAACCTCGGCTACCTACTGTCGCGGTTGCCGGGTCACCGGGTGTGCATCGTCGACCTCGACCTCCAGTTCGGCGAGGTGTCCACGGCGCTGCACCTGCGACCGAAGTTCACGATCTGCGACGCGCTCGAGCGCGAAGCGGACTCCGGCGACCTCAAGGACTGCATCGAGGACTACGTCGTGCGTCACGAGTCCGGCATCGCCGTGCTCGCCGCGCCGCGTGACCCATCCGAAGCCGATCGCATCAATCCGCCGGACGTCACCAAGGTGTTGCAGGCAGCGCGTGAAAGCTTCGACACGGTCATCGTCGATACACCGCCGTATCTCTCCGAGGTCGTGCTGGCGGCGTTCGACTTGTCCGACTCGCTGTGGGCGGTCGCCACGCTCGACCTGCCGTCGGTGCGCAACATGGGCGTCTTCCTCTCGACCATGGACCGGTTGAAGATCCCGGCCGACAACGTGCGTCTCATCCTCAACAAGGCCGAGCGCGACGTCGGCATCGACGTCGCGCAGGTAACCAAGTTGTTCCCGCAGGGCTTCGCCGCCGTGCTGCCCTACGCCAAGGAAGTCAGCAAGTCGATCAACCTTGGCCAGCCCGTCGTCGCCGCCAGCCCCACGTCGGAGATCAGCCGCCGTATCGTCGACGGCTTCCGCGAGCTGACCGGCACCGCCGAGGGCCACGCCCCTGCTCCCGGCGCCGCCACTTCCGGCTGGCGTCGGCTGCTCCACCGCCCGCAGACCGCCGTCTCCTAGGAGTCTGAACGATGAAACTCTCAGAAAAGCTCGCCGCCCTCGAAGACGACGCCGCCGCCGAAGAGGCGACGACGAAGCACCGTCACACGAAGGCACACGCCGCGCCTCGCTCGGCGCCCACGTCGTGGGAGGTGTCGAAGCGCAAGGTCCGCGATCTCGTGCTCGCCGACTTGGCTCCCCGCATGGCCGGCCTCGAAGGCGACGCCTTGGTCGCCGAAGTCAAAGCGTGCCTCGACAAGTTCCTCACCCGCGAAGACGTCAAGGTGTCACCGTCTGAGCGTCGCCGCTTCGTCGACGAAGTCGTGCAGGACACGCTCGGGTACGGACCGCTCGAGCCGCTGCTCAACGACGCGTCCGTCACCGAAATCATGTGCAACGCCCACGACGAAATCTGGGTCGAGCGTGGGGGACGTGTGGAGCGCACGTCCCTCACCTTCTCGGATCCCCTCACCTACCGCCAGGTCATCGACCGCATCGTCGGCGGCGTCGGCCGCCGCGTCGACGAGGGCTCGCCCATGGTCGACGCCCGCCTGGCCGACGGCTCCCGCATCAACGCCATCGTCCCGCCGCTGGCGGTGCACGGCGCGGTGCTGACCATCCGCAAGTTCGCCGCCGACCCCTACGAGGTCAAAGACCTCATCGCCTTCGGCACCGTCACCGTTGACGTCGCCGTCGTGCTCGAAGCGTGCGTGCGCGGCAAGCTCAACGTGCTGGTGTCCGGCGGTACCGGCACCGGCAAGACCACCACGCTCAACGTGCTGTCGTCGTTCATCCCCGAAGGCGAGCGCATCATCACGATCGAGGACTCAGCCGAACTGCAGCTGCAGAAGCCGCACGTCGTCTCGCTCGAAGCGCGTCCGTCCAACGCCGAGGGCGCCGGCGAAGTCCGCATCCGCGACCTCGTCAAGAACGCGCTGCGCATGCGCCCCGACCGCATCATCGTCGGTGAGTGCCGCGGCGCCGAAGCGCTCGACATGTTGCAGGCGATGAACACCGGTCACGAAGGCTCGATGACCACGGTGCACGCCAACAGCCCGCGCGACGCGCTGTCCCGCCTCGAGACGATGGTGTTGATGGCGGGCTTCGACCTGCCGGTACGCGCCATCCGCGAGCAGGTCAACGCCGCGGTCGACGTCATCATCCAGCTCGAGCGCTTCCCCGACGGTCGCCGCATGGTGACCGCCATCACCGAAGTGCAAGGCATGGAAGGCGACACGATCCTGCTGCAGGACGTCTTCGTCCATCGCCCCGGCGCCAACGGGGCCACGGGTGACGTCGTGCCGACAGGCTTGCGTCCCCGCTTGGCCGAGCGCGTCGCCGAACGCGGCGTCGACCTCCCGCCCGAAGTCTTCCGGGTCTCCAAGGCCATGAGCGGCGCCCCCCGCGTTGCCCGCGCCGAGAAGCCCAAGTCGCCCCCCCGCCTGAACGGCCCCGCGCTCATGGAGGCGGAACGATGATCTCGATCCTCGTACCGGCCGCCATCGGCGCCGGACTGACCTGTGTCGTGGTGGGCTTCCTGCTGCGCGCCCGCGACCGCACCGCTGCGATGAACGAACTCATGTCGCTCGCCCGGTACGGCGAGGGCGAGCTCGAGGACGAAGAGGAAGTCAGTGACGCGCAGGGCCAAGAGTTCGAACTGTCGGCCATCGGAAACGCTGCGGTGTCCTTGGCCGGTCGACTCGTCTCGCAACTCGACGCCCAGGGCGCGCTCGCCGCGTCCCTCGAGCGTGCCCGCATCCCATTGCGGGCCGGTGAGTACGCCCTCGTCTCAGCCTGCGGCTCGGTCGTCGGTGCTCTGCTCCTCGGCGCCATCACCGCGAACTGGATCCTCGGCGGCGCCGCCTTCGTGTTCGCCGCTTATGTAGCTGCGAAGTTCCCGGCGTTCCGCATCGCTCGCCGACGCAAAGCGCTCGGCCGGCAACTGCCCGACGCGTTGACGCTCATCGCATCCTCGCTCGCCGCCGGCCACACCTTCCTCCGCGCCATCCAGATGATGTGCGAGGAGGCCGACCCGCCGCTAGCCGACGAGTTCGGACGTGTGGTGTTCGAGGTGCGCCTCGGTGCACCGCTCGTCGATGCTCTCGACCGCATGGCTGAACGATCGGGGCTCGACGACATGGTCTGGGTCGTGCAAGCGATCCGGATCCAGCAGACCGTCGGCGGCAAGCTGGCCGACCTCTTGCACACGCTCGCCGACTTCATGCGAGCCCGGGAGGAAGTGCGCCGCGAAGTCGACGTGCTGACCGCCGAAGGACGCATCTCGGCGTGGATCCTCGGGGCGATGCCCGTCCTGTTGCTCGTCGGCCTTCAAGTGACAAGCCCCGGATACGCCGACGCGCTCTTCCACGGGAAGGGGCTCCTCGCCCTCGCCTTCACCGGCATTTCGATCGTGATGGGTTTCGCCATCATCCGCAAAATGGTCCGAATCGAGATCTGACATGAATCCCCTGGTTCTCATCGCCGTACTGCTCACCTCCGGTGGAGCGGTCCTTCTCGCCGCGGGCGCCTACGACCGACTGTTCGCAGGTAATGCCGCCGCGCGCTACCTGGCGTCGCTCGACAACGACGACCTCGCGGAGGACGAGTTCATTGCTCGGCTCCGCGAGCCGTTCTGGCGCCGAGCAAAGTCGTCCCTGCGCGACTCGGTCATGCCCCTGTTGCAGCGGGTCACCCCGCAGGGCGTCATTACCAAGACACGCCGCGACCTCTCCCTCGCGGGAATGAACGACATCGCTCCTGAGGAGCTCGTCAGCCTCCAAGTCGTTCTGGCTTGTGTCGGCGGGCTTCTCGGCCTCGGCTTCCTCACCACGCATCCCTCGCCCGGTCAAGCCCTTCTCGTGCTCCTGTTCCTGCCGACCGCCGGACTGCTGACGCCGATCGCCGTCGTCAAACGCAAGGCCAAGGAGCGCGCCGAGTCGATCTTCCGGGATCTGCCTGACTGCCTCGACCTGATGGCCATCTCAGTCGAAGCCGGCGTCGGTTTCGAGGCCGCGCTCGACGTCGTGTGCAAGAACTTCGACTCGCCACTCGCGTTGGAGTTCCGACGCACCCTCAAAGAGATGGAACTCGGCGCGGCACGCCGCGAGGCGCTCGCCAACCTGCGGGCCCGCAACGACGTTCCCGAGTTGTCGAACTTCATCACCGCTCTCATCCAGGCCGACGCGCTGGGTATGCCGGTGGGCCGCGTGCTGCATACGCAGGCGATCGAGTTGCGTAATCGCCGCCGCCAGTGGGCCCGCGAGAAGGCGGCCAAGCTGCCCGTGAAGATCCTCTTCCCGCTGGTGCTCTTCATCTTCCCGGCGATCCTCGTCGTGATCCTCGGCCCCGCCGCGGTCTCGATCGCCCGCGGCTTCAGCTAGACCGGAGGGCGTGGAACTCGCCCCTGCCGTCGTCACGCTGTGGCGACGGCAGGGGCTTCTTTTAGTTGCCGTCGTCTTTCTCGCCGCTGCCGGTGCGACCGCGGCCGCGGGGCTGAGCGACGGGCCGACGGTCGCCGTCGGTGCGTCGGGTTTGGCCGTGACGTCGATCGTGGGCGGATTCGTGTGGTGGTTCCCGACCCGGCGCTACCTGCGTTGGTCGTACCAACTCGACGAAGTAGCGCTCGAGATCCGCCACGGGGCGCTGATTCAAAAACATTCGGTGATCCCCTATTTTCGCGTGCAGCACGTCGACACTTCGCGCGGACCACTTGAGCGCGGGCTCAGCCTGGCGCAACTGAAGATTCACACCGCGTCGTCGGGCACGGACGCCACGATCCCCGGGCTCGACGAGTCGACGGCAGCGGAACTGCGCGCCGCGATCGTCTCGCGGGCAGGACTGAGTGAAGGTGTCTAACGACGCGCCCCGGCGGCTACACCCCATCTCGCCGTTCTTCGAACTCATCGCTGGGGTACGCCAGCTCGTCCTGCCAGTAGGTGCGGCGGCGATCGCTGGCCAGTGGTGGTTCCTGCTCGTACCGGCGCTGATCATCGTCGGGCGCGGCATTGGCTGGTTCCGGTTCACGTATCAACTCGACGGCGACGTGGTGCGTATCAACGAAGGCCTCCTCATCCGCAAGCAACGGGTCATCCCCCTTGACCGCGTGCAACAGGTCGACACCGTCAGCAAGCTGCGTCATCGAGTTCTCGGCGTTGTCGGTCTGCACGTCGACACAGCGTCGGGGGCGCGTGGCGCCGAGTTGAAGCTCGAAGTCATCACCACGCGCGAGGCCGAGCGGCTGCGAACGCTGCTGATGCGGCACGCGCCCGCGGTCGCGGATGTCGATGCGTCCGAAGCGGAAGCGGCGGTGCCGCCGGTCGTGGTGCTTTCGATCCCGCAACTGGCGGTTGCCGGTATGACGGGCGCGCAGACGCTGGTCATCCTCAGCCTCGTCTACACGCTGCAGGAGATCCTCGACTTCATCGACATCGGGCGTGTGCGACGGCTCATCCCAGAAGGCGCCGAGTCCGAGCCGCTGGCGATCGCCGCCGCGGTGGTGACACTCGGCTTGCTCTGGCTGGTCCTGGCGGCTGCGAGTCTCGTCCTGACGCATTACCGGTACACGCTGACGGCGACCGGCGATCAGTTTCGCGTCACCCGCGGCCTGCTCGACCGGCGGGAAGTCGGAAGTGCGCTGCACCGTGTCCAGGCAGTGCGGATCGAGCAGAGTTTCATCCGGCGGCTCCTAGGCTTCGCCGCGCTGCGCGTCCAGACCGCTGCAGTGCCGGGCCAGCAAGTCAGCCGCATCGTCGTCCCCTACGTCCGCATCGACGACGTCGAACGCGTCGTGCGCGCCATGATTCCCGGCCTGCCGAGCTGGCCGGCGCTGCAGCGGGCGCCGCTCGCCGCCTTGACCCTGGGTCTGCTGCGCCGCGTCGCCCCGACGGCGCTCGTCTCGGCCGCCGTTGCCGCCGCGCTCTGGCCGTGGGGCGCGCTCGCGCTGCTCGGCATTCCCTTGGCGTTCGTCTTCGGCGCGCTGCACTGGACCGCTCTCGGCCACGCGTGGTCCGACGGCACGGTGTGGGCGCGACGCGGCGGCCTGTTCCGCGAGACCGTGATCGTTCCCGCCGCCAAGGCGCAGAGCTTGCGCTCGTCGGCATCGCTGCTGCAGCGCCGCGGCGGCGTGGTCTCTCTACGCATCGACGTCGCCGGCCGCGGCGCCACGCCCCGCGTGCAGGACGCGCCGATCGCCGACCTGGAGGCGATCATGGCGTCGATACCGGCGGTCGCCGCGGTCGACGAGCGCGCCACCCGCCTGGTCAAGGCCGGGCTGCAAGACTGAGCCGATGGATCGCCCGTCCATCTACGACGCTGTCGGCGGCGACGCGGCATTCCTCGCTGTGGCCAGGGCGTTCCACGCCCGCGCGCTCGACGACTCGGAACTCAACCACCCGTTCTCGCACCCCGGCCACGCTTGCGAACGTGTTGCAGTACTCCGCTGGTCCTGGACCGGCGGCGTCACGGACTGAGACTCGAAGCAGCAGCACCGCCCTCGAGTTTGAACACGCCGACGCGTCGTGAACTCGCCTCGAACAGTGCCGATCGCAACGCGTAGATGTGTTCAAAGAGCCGCGTCGCTGCAGTCGCCCCCCACTCGGAGAAACTCACGAGCTGCAGGTTGACGCGCATACCGTGACGGCATGCACCATCGCGCCGCCGTAGAAGCGAAATTCGCGCGGACCTGCGGCGACTGACCGATGCGGCTCTACCTCTCGTCGTTTCGCACCGGTAACTGCGCCGACCGACTTGTTGATCTTGTCGGCGGCGCCGGCCGCGTCGCCGTCATCGCCAACGCCATGGACGCACAGCCGGACGCGCAGCGGCGCGACGGCGTCGAGCGCGAGTTGGTGGCGCTCGCAGACCTCGGGCTCCGTCCCGAACCGCTGGATCTTCGTGACTACTTCGACCGCGGTGATGCGCATGACGCGCTTGCCGAGTTCGATCTCCTGTGGCTGCGAGGCGGGAACGTGTTCATGCTCCGGCATGCGTTGCGGCGCAGCGGCGCAGACGACGCGATTGTCGAGCTCCTGGCAGCGGACGCGGTCGCCTACGGCGGATACAGCGCCGGTCCGTGCGTTCTTGGAGGCTCGCTGGTCGAGTTCGCTGACGTCGACGACCCGTCGGTCGTCAACGCGACTTACGGCGCGGCCGCTCCATCACTGGGCCTGGGCGTTCTCGATTGGGCGTTCGTGCCGCACGTCGACTCGCCCGGCCATCCAGAAACGGAAGCGTGCGGCCGAGTCGCCGCCCGATACGCCGCCTCGGGAGTTCCCTATCGCACGTTTCGAGACGGTGAGGTCCTCGTGATCGACGGCCTCGAAGAACACCTCTGTTCGTAACGTTGAAATTCGCTTCTACGGCGGCACCGCAATGGATGCCGCCGCGTTGGCGGCGTACGCCTCGACGCGTTTGCGCATGTGGTACTCGGTCGAGCGCGGGAGCCGGTCGATCGCGTACATGCCCCAGCCGGCGCGCCGCACGTGACCGCGCACCACCTCCCAGCGGATGGCGTCGGCCACCTTCTTGTTCGGGTGCGATCCGAGTGGGATGCCGAAGCGCTCGATCGCGCGCACCAGCTCCGGGATCCGCATCGGTTCGCTGCCGGCGCCGGCGAGGGTTATGCAGATCGCTGCGCGGATGCGGTTGGCGACGGGATAGTTGCGGCGGACGCGCATGCGGCGAGTATCGCCAGACGGTGTGACACGCTTGCGCTCGTGAACGTCCAGGTCGTCAACCGGATCACCAGCACGTTGCCGGCGGACGATGCGCACCCGTACCGCACCGGAGCGTGGCGGCCGAACACGGTCGAGTACGACGCCACCGACCTCGAGATCGAGGGCACCATCCCCGACGACCTCGAGGGCGTGTACCTGCGCAACACGGAGAATCCTGTCCACGACGCCATCGGGCTGTACCACCCGTTCGACGGCGACGGCATGTTGCACATGATCCGATTCGGCGGCGGCGAGGCGGCTTACCGCAACCGCTTTGTGCAGACCGACGGCTTCCTCGCCGAACAAGCCGCGGCGGAACCGCTGTGGGCCGGCCTGCTCGGCGCGCGCGGCGACCGATCGCTTATGAAAGACGCGTCGAGCACCGACGTGGTCGTGCACCGCGGTCGCGCCATCACGTCCTTCTACCAGTGCGGCGAGCTGTACGCCCACGACCCGGTCACGCTCGAACCGCTGGGTAAGGAAACCTGGGTTCCAAAGCCGGGCATCTCCGCGCACACCAAGGTCGACGACTCCACCGGCGAGATGCTGGTATTCAACTACGGCAAGGAGGCGCCGTACATGCACTACGGCGTAGTCGACGCCGCCGGCGCCCTCGTCCACTACACCCCGATACCGCTGCCGGGTCCGCGCCTGCCCCACGACATGGCGTTCACCGAGAACTTCGCCATCCTCAACGACCTGCCGCTGTTCTGGGATCCCGAACTCTTGGCCCAAGGCGCCTACGTCCCGAAGTTCTTCGCCGACGTGCCGAGCCGCTTCGCCGTGATCCCGCGCCGCGGCAGCGTGCAGGACATCCGGTGGTTCGAAGCCGAACCCACGTACGTACTGCACTGGATCAACGCCTACGAAGACGGCGACGAGGTCGTGCTCGACGGCTTCTTCCAACGCTGTCCGGAACCACCCCGGAACGGGAACATCTTTCGTTACCTCGACCTCAACGCGCTCGATGCCCGCGCCCACCGCTGGCGGTTCAACCTTTCCACTGGGCAGACGAAGGAAGAGGACCTGAGCGACACGTGTATGGAGTTCGGGATGATCAGCGGAGCGCGCGGCGGCCGCCCGTACCGCTACGCGTACAACATGACCGGCGCGCCCGGATGGTTCCTCTTCGACGGCTTCGTCAAGCAGGACACGACGACCGGCGTCGAGCAGCGTTACTCGTTCGACGAAGGCGTCTTTGGCAGCGAGACACCGTTCGCCCCGCGGGTCGGCGCAACCGCGGAGGACGACGGGTATCTCGTCACCTTCACCACCGACGTCAACCGTGATGTCTCGGAGTGCCTGGTGTTCGCCGCGCAAGACATCACTGCCGGCCCGATCGCCCGCGTGCGACTCCCGGAACGGATCTCCAGCGGCACCCACGCGTGCTGGATGCCAGGTCCGTAGACGCGAGGAATCCCTCCCGTGAGGGAGGGATCCTTCGTTGCCCTTGGGGAGAGGGGCTGTTTCTTGCGGGACTTACGCGGCTTCGATGCTCGAGCCGACCTCGTCGAACTTGCCAGACGCGCTGCCACCGAGAGCCGTGATGGCAACGATGCAGGCGACTGCGATGAGAGCCACGAGAAGCACGTACTCCACCAGCGACGCACCACGCTCGGTACGACCGAAGCGGGCACGCACGTAGCTGGCGATCCACGTGTTGTAGAAGTTGATGATTGAAGGCATGAGTAGGGTCGCTCCTTAATTCGATCCGCCGCTCGATTGGGTGCGGCAATTGACCTATCGGCGCCCCAACCTGTCACCGCATGGTCCGAACGTGTCATCCGCGGCGTATGCGGACTAGTCCGTCCGGCGTAGGAGCACGACCCACGCCGAGCGGCGTACGGCCACCCTCCACTCCCCGTCGGCCAGGAGGCGTGAAGGCAGCGCCTCATCGGCTCGCCAGAGAACCGTGTCGACCTTCCAGCGGTCTAGCGCGGCGACGCCGCGGTCGGTGCCGTCAAGCATCGCTATGTAGTCGTTGGTGACCGCGAGCGGGAACATGTCGACCCGGTCATCGATGAACACCTCACCGCGCGGCCCATGTCGGAGCTCGAGGTAGTTGCCAACCTTGTCGGTAGTCACCACGCGGTGGGGTTCGTCGAACCGGTCGCGCGCCTCGAGCCAAACGATCGCGTCCACGGGGTAGGTCGAAGCATCGACCAGCGGCTGCTGGAGCGCCATGACAGCAAGCACGGTCGCGGCGATGGCCAGCGCCGTAGTCCATGCCCGGAAGAGGCCGCCTTCGAGTGGTGGACGGTCGACACGAGCGTGAAGGGCGCGGCCGAGCGCCGGCGCTAGGACGACCGCCAGCAACGCCAGGTTCCGTTCGGCGGTCAGACCCAGGCCCAGGAAGACCGCTACCGGCAGCGCATCGCGCCATCTCGGCCGCGCCCGCACAAGCACGACGGCCGCGACGACCAAGCCGACGAGGATGACCGTGCCCTCAGCGCCCATGAAGTCGGGCCTGCGCCACTCGGCGACCCGCGAAAAGGCGTCACGCTTGGACCACGCAGTCGCGGGAAAGACCAGCAGCTTGGGGCCGAGCGGATTGATTGCCGCCGCCACTAGTCCGAGACCGAACGCGACCATGTAAAGGAGCGAGATCCGCCGGCGATCGATCCACGCGCCGGCCGTGACCAGGACGAGCCACAACATTCCGAGTGGGAATGATCCGTGGCTGTTGACCCACACCCACACCATCGGCACCAGCCACCACGGAGACCACTGGCGCTCGACAACGAGCAGGGTGAGCGCGAGACAGATCAGCCCGACCAGCAGCGGGCGGGGCGCCCACAGCGGCACCCCAACGAGCAGCGCCGCCCCGGCAGCAACCGCGGTACGCGCCGGCCGTCCGGTGCGCGCGAGTGACGCGACGAGCCACGCCAGCGCGCCCATAGCCACCCCGCACAACACGGTGACCGCGTGCTCGCCGCCGAGGCGGTGCGCCCACCCGACACCCGCCTCGGCCAGCCAGCTCTGGACGACCCATTCGTGGCCCATGGCGGTGAACGTGTAGCTATCAACGCGCGGAATCGTGGGGACGACCCCGTGAGCCACCATCCGGATACCCGTGGCCAGGTGGGTGAACGCCGAGTTGTCCGACAACGGCGACAGGCCGAGGCGGAATGCGACAAGGGCGAAGAGGGCGACGACGAGCGTGTCGGCGCTACGTCGCGCCGCGATCACAGCTTCAGGTTTTCCATCATCGTGAGCGCGGCCGGGCCGAGAATGACGATGAAGATAGACGGGAAGATGCAGAAGATCATCGGAATGAGCATCTTGACGGGCGCCTTTTGCGCCTGCTCCTGAGCCTTCTGCCGTCTCGCCACGCGGACCTCGTCGGCCTGGCCCCGCAGCATGCGCCCGATCGACACGCCGAACTTGTCGGCTTGGAGCACAGCGAGCACGAATCGCCTGACGTCCTCCTCGTCGACCCGTTCAGCCAGCTCGCGCAGGGCATCCGCGCGTGTCGCGCCGGCGCGGACCTCGCCAAGCATGAGGGCGAACTCGTCGCTCAAGGCGCCCGGCACCGAGTCGATGGTGCGCTCGAGAGCCTGCTCGAACCCAAGGCCGGCTTCGATCGAGATCACCAGCAAGTCCAGAATGTCGGGCAGCGCCCGCGAGATGGCCTTCTGCCGGGCTTGTGCCTCGCGCGTGAGGCGGCTCGACGGCAAGATCACGAGCGCTACCGCCAGCAGGGCTGCGACCAAGAAGCCTTTTGGAGTGGCGTCGAAGAACTTGAACGCGAGGAATGTGGTCACCGGTACGGCCGCCAAGCCGAGCGTGCGCAGGGCCAGGTAGCGGTCGAGGTCTTCGTCCGTGCCTCGTCCTGCCGCCTTGAGCTGCTTGGCCGCCTTGTCGCGGAAACCAATCGGCGTGATCCGATGGCCGGTCTGGGCGAAGCCGGCGACGAAGGGGACGAGCAGCCGGTCCTTGCGGCTGGCGGCGAGCACCAGCTCGCGCTCGTCGTTGAGCTCCTCACCGACGGCACGCGCCAGCGCCTTTTCGGCGGCGGAGCGATCAGCCAGGCTGTTCAACACCACCCAGGCAACGGCGCCGATCGCACCTGAAAACATGAGGGCAATCACGAGTGCGGTCATCAGACGTCCACCTTGATCATCTTTTGCATCCAGACGAACCCGCCGATCATCAGCGCCGCCCCAAGGCCGAGCATGATTTGCCCGGGCCGCTTCTCGAACAGCGGATCCATGTAGCCCGGCGATGTCACGTAGAAGGCGACCATGAGCCCCGGGGGCATTATCCCGAGCACCATCGCCGACATGCGGCCCTCAGCGGTCAGCGCCTTTACCTCGCGCCGCAGCCGGGTGCGGGAGCTCATGGTCTCGGCGACGGTGTCGAGGAGCTCGGCGAGGTTGCCGCCGACGTTGCGCTGGATCGCGATCGCCATGACAACCCACGAGAAGTCTGGGCACTGCATCCGCAGCGCGGCCTCTTCGAGCGCTTCGTCGAGCGGCCGCCCGAGGCGGGCCTCGGCCAAAACGCGCCGTAGCTCAGCACCCATCGGGTCTTCGATTTCGCGTGCCACAGCCTCGCAGCCCTGGAGGAGCGCGTAACCGGCGCGCAGCGAGCTGGCGAGGAGTTGAAGCATCGAGGGCAGCTGCCGAACGAACTTCCGCTTGCGCCGGAAGCCGAGGAAACTGAGGACCAGCGCAGGCCCGGCGACGCCCACCGCAAAGGCGAGCACAGCCACGAACGGACCGGCGAGCGCCCAGGCCAGAACAGCGAGAACGGCGGCAAAGGCGGCGGCGAAGACCGCGGCCTCCGCAGCCCGGATGGGAAGGCGGGCGGCGTCGAGCTTACGTTCGACCCACTCGAGCAGGCCCCGTCCTTCCATGGCAGACGTAAGGCCAGCGACGACCTGGCGGGTCATGGCGGAGGTTGCCAGGTTCACAGCGAGTTGGTTCTCGACGGCTTCGGCTTGGCTGGGCCGACCTTCGTAGACCCGCAGGCGTTCGACGAGCCCATCCGGATCGTTCATGCGGATGCCGAGACCAACCACGACGATGAGAGCGATCCCGGCGGCGGCGAGAATGGCGAGCGGGCGGCCCGCCGACTGGCCGAACTTTGCGAGTGCACTGGGTTCAGCAACGCGTTCGGGCCGAGTGTCGCGCTCGTGGCTGACCGAGCCGGCGGTACCCCGCGCCGTGGTCGTGGCGTCGCGGACCGACACGGCGAGGTCGAGCGCGGTCTCGGCGCCCGTGGCCGTCCACGTGAGCTGGAACTGCTGGTCGAGGCTGCGGCGAATGTCGGCGAACAGGCCGCCTATCCCGTCAGTGCTCGTGGTTTCCAACGCTTGGCCGCCCGTCTCACCCGCGAGCGCGGTTAAGCCGGCGCTGTCGAGCGCGGTGCTGGCGAAGGCGACCGTGTGGACCACCGCGTGGGCGGCGATGGCGGTGTTGCGGGCGTCGGCGGCGGTGGCCTTCGACGCCGAGTCGGCGCCGTCGGAGAGCACGACGATGTTGGGCTGCACTTGCTTTTCGTTCTCGAACAGACCAGCGGCGAGACGCACGGCGTCCCACAAGGCGGTGCCGCCGGCTGCGGTGAGCTCGCCGATCGCGGCCGAGGCGGCGCCGTCGGCGGAGAAGGGATGCACGACCAGCGGCGCGTCGGAGAACCCGACCACGGCGATCTTCTCGTCGGGACCGCGTCCGGCGACGAAGGTCTGGGCGGCAGCCTTGGCCGCTTCCATGCGCCCAGACTCACGCATCGAACCCGACGTGTCGATGACGAGCACCACGCCGACCGGCGTCTGTGTCTCCGAGAGCGGTCGAACGCTGACGCCGTTGACGATCTCGCCGTTGTTGCGCACGGTGAAGTCGCGCAGACCGGGGGCGCTCTTGCCGGTGTATTGCACGTTCACGCGCACGGTGGGCCACGCGGTCGTGTCGAGCGTGCGCACGGCCAAGCTGGCGTCGGTGGCGGCGCGCGCCATCGGCAGGCCGCACACGAGCAGAACCAGGACTGCCCCAACGAGCGCGCGGGCGAGGCGATTCATCGCTTACCCAGCGACGACCGACCGCGACCGGCCGGACGTGCGTTCGGGACGACGTCGGCCGCCAGGCCAAACACGGTGCCCGGGAGCTTGATGCCGTAGTGCGCCAGCTTTTCGGTGAACTTCGGGCGGATGCCGGTCGTCTGCAACGTACCGAGGAAGCGGCCGTCGGCGTCAACACCGGCGTTGTAGTTGAACAGGAAGACGTCCTGCAGGGTGATGAGGTCGCCCTCCATGCCCTGCACTTCGGTGATGTGGGTGACGCGGCGGCTGCCGTCGCGCAACCGGCTCACGTGCACGATTAGGTCGAGCGCCGACGCCATCTGCTCACGGATGGCGCGAATCGGCAGGTCGAAGCCCGCCATCATCGTCATGGTCTCGATGCGGCTGAGCGTGTCCCGCGGCGAGTTCGAGTGAACGGTGGTGATGGAGCCGTCGTGGCCGGTGTTCATGGCCTGGAGCATGTCGAGGGCCTCACCGGCGCGGCACTCACCGACGACGATGCGGTCCGGGCGCATACGCAAGGAGTTGCGCAGCAGGTCGCGGATGGTGATTTCGCCGCGACCTTCGATGTTCATGGGCCGCGCTTCCATCTGCAACACATGGTCCTGATGCAGCTGCAGTTCCTTGGCGTCCTCGATCGTGACCACGCGCTCGTCTTCGGGGATGAAGCCGGAGAGCACGTTGAGCAGCGTCGTCTTACCGGTACCGGTACCACCGGAGACGACGATGTTGAGCTTGCCGCGCACGCAGGCGTCGAGCAGCGGCACGACTTCTTCGCACAGCGTCCCGAAGCCGATCAGGTCGGCGACCTGGAACGGGTCCTTGGAGAACTTACGGATGGTGAGGAACGGTCCTTCGATGGCCAACGGGTGAATGACCGCGTTGACGCGGGAGCCGTCAGGCAGACGGGCGTCGACCATCGGGTTCGACTCGTCGACGCGCCGACCAACCTGGACGACGATCTTGTCGATCACCCGGCGAACGTGGCCCTCGTCGGTGAACCCCGACGGAACTTGGATCATCTTGCCTTCGCGCTCGACGTAGACCTGATCCGGTCCGTTGACCATCACTTCGGTGACGGTGTCGTCGTTGAGGTACCGCTCGATCGGGCCGTAGCCGATGATGTCGTCGCAAATCTCGGTGATCAGTGCGGCGCGGTCGGCGGCCGAGATAGCCGCCTTCTCGGCGTCGAACGCCGCCGAAAGCGAGTCGAGAACCCGCTTGCGCAGGTCGTTGGCATCGATGTCGCGGTCCGATAACACCGGTCCCAACTCTTCGATGAGCTGGCGGTGGATGCGTTGACGTAGGGCTTCGGTGGCTGGGTCGCGGTTCGCCTCGGGGCTGTTCGAAACGACTTGAAGACGCTGGGCGAGGGACAATTGGCTCTCCTAACGGGCCTATCGACTCGTTTTGACGGGCGACAGTTCTTCGAACTGCACGGCGAGTGCGGCGATCGCCTTGGCCGCCTTCGAGCGCGTTTCGCGCAGGAGAGGACGGCCGGCGTGCGCGGCGTCGGAAACGGCTTCGTCGTCAGGGACGACGTGCGCCTTGAGACCGAGCACGCGTTCCACGTCGCTGACGGCCAGCAGAGGCCGAGCCGGGACGCGGTTCAACACCAGGAAGGTGTGGCTTTCGGCGACGCCCAACCGGTGCAACGTGTCGAGGGCGATCTTGGCGTTCTTCACCGTCGTCACATCGGCCGCGGCCACGACGACGACGTCGTCGGCCTGGTCGAGGATCGACAGCGTGACTTCGTCGAAGGCCGACGAGGTGTCGACCACAACGAGCGGGGCGATCTGCCGGCAGAGCTCGAGCGTGCGGGTGACGTCGGCAGCAGTAATCACTTCGGCCCGCGCCGGATCGGGCGGCGCCAACAGCGTGCGCAGGCCACTGACCTTCTCCGTGACCAGCAGGCCCTTGAGCCGCAGCTGGTCGATATCGGCGCCGGTGGCGTCGGCCAGGCTTTGCGTGGGATCGAGGCCCAAGGTGATAGCGACATCGCCGAACGGCAGGTCCGCGTCCACGAGGATCGGGCCGGCGCTGCCCCCGTGCGACGCGGCGATGGCCAGGTTGACGGCAATCGTCGTCGTGCCCGCTCCGCCCTTGGGAGAGAAGACGGCCACGACGCGGCCGCGTCGCTCTCCGTCGGGGCCGAAGGCCAGGCTCTCGACCCGTTCGATGCCTGAACGCACCAAATCGGCGAGTTCAGGATCTTTGCAGGACTGCGGGAGCACGTCGCTGACGCCGGCGCGCATCGCCTGGCGCAGGATCGTGGTCGACATCGACGCGACGACCAACAGCACGGTCACGAGTCCGGCGGACTCGACGTGCCGGAGCGTGGCGACGCGTTCGAGCGTTTCCGCCGTGGCGTTGTCGGGACCGATGACCACGACCGTCGGTTGACGGGCGGTCTTGATCGCGTCGTCAACATGACCGACGCGGCGAACGTCGAAGTGGCTGAACAGCTTGCTCACGCGCTCGACGACGAGCGGTTCCTGCTCTACCACCACAATCTGGACGACGCTGGAGTCGATGGCCTCCGCCGCGCCGGTCCGCTCACGCCGGCCGAACATGACTACGGCCCGTACGGCGTAGCCGTCGTGTTGAACAGGTTGCCGGTGTTCGCCGCCGGGATGTCGGTCGGCTGGTAGTCCGGCGGGACCAAGGCGAGATGAATGCCACCAGGCTGGGAAGCGGCGAAGACGATGCGGTTCGCCGCGTCCTGCGGCACGGAGAAGGTGATCAGGTTGCTGCCAGGGTTCACGACTTCGCCGGTGTCGCCTACCTGGGGCGCGGCCGTCGTGCCGATGAAGAGCACCTGGACGTTCTGGAACAGGGTCCGCTGGGCGCCGTCGACGTTGACCATGATGTTGACCTTGTCGCCCGGCACGGGCAGACCGGCCACGCCGTGCACCTGGTCGAGGTCGAGCGTCACCGCCACCTGACCGGTTGGGATGCGCTGGGCGGCCGTGACCTGCGCGACGCGGGGGTCGACGAACATGCCGTCGACCACGACTTGGTTAGCCGACAGCGCCGTGACCGCCACCTTGCCGCGCAGGGCGTTGACATCGGTGAGGGCGGAGCCCGGGCGGTACTCCTGCGGGATCTTGTCGGCCCGTACCTTCTCTGAAGTAATGGCTTCGTCGCCGGAGAAACCCTTCGGGACGTCTTTGACGACTTTGTAGACCTTGACGAGCGTGGCTCCCTTATAGGCGCGGGCATCAGAGCCCGATAGGAACGCTGATGCAGCAGTTCCTGCCAAGAGGGCCGCAGCTACGGCGGCTATCACGATGATGGTTCGACTCGGGCGCATGGTGGGCTCCTTCCGGAAACCCCTTCGGTCATTGAGTCCGATACATGAGGGTTGGGCCTCATGTACCGCGGCTCCAGGCCGATGAGTTGACCGTGAGGAAGCGACTTCGCGCGTCGCGCGGCTCAGCCATCATCGAGTTCGCGCTCTGTCTGCCGTTCTTGGTGATTTTTGCGCTCGGCACGATCGACGGCGCGCGTCTCTACTCGACCTGGAACCGAACGAAGCACGCCGCTCAACAAGGTGCCAACTTCGCGCAGTACTACCCGCTGCGGCAGGCTGCCAGCGGCTTGAGCTGCGCCGACCCGGACAACATCACGGCGCGCGCCAAGAACGAGGGCACGGATCTGACGGTCGTGGTGTCGCCGGCGGTGACCCCGAGCTGCCAGGACCTCAACGCGTTCTCGGTGATCCAGGCAGGCCAAACGGTCTCGGTAACCGTGACCGCGCCGTTCACATTCATCACGCCGTTCGCCGAAGCGCTCTGGGGGGATCCGGCGATTCACGCCACCGCGAAGATCACGGTGCAGGGATGAGGCGCAACGAGCGCGGCGCCGTTGTCGTCGAGATGGCGTTCGTCCTTCCGCTGCTCTTTCTTTTCCTCATCGGCTCGCTGCAAGTGGGCCTCGTCGTGGTCGGCAGCTCCAGCGCGACCAACGCCGCGCGGGAAGGCGCGCGCGCCGCGTCGATTCGATACGAGTGCGCCGACAACCACGTCAGCGCCCGCTGCCCGGTCAACCCGAGCACCAACTACACGTACATCAAGACGAAGGTGGTCGCGAAACTGGTCGGTCTGGTCAAGGCCGACTCCGTGACGGTGACGGTGCAATGCCGTTCGCGCAGCGCCACCGGCTCCGTCATTACGTGTGAACGGGGCCATGTCGATCCGGATTCCGACGTTGTTGTCGTGTCCGTCGGCTGGAAACACATCGGGGCTACCCCGCATGTAGCCGACAACCTCCGCACGTCGGTCGCCCGATCGGTCATCGTCGGACGACCTGACCTCCTGACACTGTCGCCCGAGCCCGACACCACGCCAGCGTCGGTGATCGACGCGACGGCCTACGACACGAACATCGACGGGGTCCTTGACCAGCTCAAGCTCACGTTCTCCGAGGACATCCAGCAGGCGGTGAACAAGGCGCACTTCACCATCACAAATAGCGTGACCGGCGCCAGCACGATCTCCACCGCCACGATTCTCAACCGCGTCGTCACGCTCACCTTGTCAGGCGGGAGCACGGTGAACACCGCGCCCGGCGCGATGCGCATTGCTCTGACCGCGGCCGCCGATGGGATCCGGGACCTGTGGGGCAACCAGTCGAGTTTCGGCGCCACGCCCCTAACCGACGCCGCCAAACCCGTTCTGGTTGGGCTGTCCGACACCAACGGCCTTATCGGTGGCTACCCGACGTTCCCCGACGCGCTCACGCTGACCTTTAGCGAACCGATCGCCACGACACTGCCGGCGACGGCGACCATGTCGTACGTCGACCCGAGCGGCACGGGCAACGACACCATCCAGATCGCCGGCGTCACCGCCGGCCCATTGACGACCAACTCGAACAGCTACAACACGACCGGCACGTCAACGATCGAAATCACGACCAACCTGTCGAAATCGGGCAACACCGTGGTGGCCACTGTCACGTCGCCGCTTACGTGCCTGCCCTCCTGCCTCAGCCTGGGCATCGTTCTCAGCGAGTCTGCCTGGACCTTCACCCCCGCTACGACGCTGCTGGATGCCGCCGGCAACACCGCCACCGGGACCCGCACCATCTCGAGCCTCTTCTAAAGGAGAAGCCATGACGTTCCTCGGCATCCCACGCCAACGCATCCGCCGCAACGAACGGGGCGCCGCGCTCATGCTGATTGCGTTGAGCATGAGCGCGGTCGTCGCCACCACCGGCCTCATCGTCGACGGCAGCAACGCGTTCGCCCAGCGCCGGCAGATGCAGAACGCCGCCGACTCCGCCGCGCTCGCCGGGGCACGTGCGCTGGACAAGCTCGTGGTGAACGCCGAGGCCGCGATTCGTACAGCCGTGGTCGCCAGCGCCGTAGCGAACGGCGCCAACGCGTCCGATGTCACCTGCAGGCTGACAAGCGACGTGCTGGTTGATCTCGGCGCCTGCCCGCTGGCCAGTACCGGCACGGCCACGACGCTGCGCAACACGGTTAGCGCGGTCAAGGTCACTGTCGGCGCGACGAAGGACACTTCGTTCATCCGCGTGGTCGGCGCGGAGACCTTCACGGCGCGCGCCACCGCGACGGCACAGATTCAGGGCCTGCGCGCTGGCAACTCCCCGTTTGCCATCTGCGCCGTCGGCGACAGCGACCCACGGTCATTGGGCGACGGGCAGGCGACTCCGATCATCCTGCCGGACAACTCGATGAACCCGAACGCCCTCGGCGTGCTGTACGAGCTGCAGGACCCAACGACCATCGGCTGCGGACAGAACAGCCAGTTCAAGGGCCTCACCGAGGACATGAACAACGACTACCCGGTGCCGGGGCCGTGGGACTTGCTCAACGGTGACCACGGCATCAACGTCAGCACCGCCGTCGTCGCCGGCAACTCCGCATGCCGCGGCGGGATCACGGTGAACTGCGTGATCCTCGTACCGCTGTGCCACGCCGCCGACCCGCCGGTCGCCGACGTCCTGTACTGCCAGCGATTCGGTGCGTTCCGCGTTACCGACGTGCACAGCTCGTCGCGTATCGGCGGCGTACTCATCGACAACGTGGTGGCCACGGGTGGCCAAGGCGGCGGCCACGCCGGCACGGGCGAAGCCCGAGTCATCAAACTGTCGGAGTAGTTACTCCGCGGGTTCGGCGGGGGCTTCCGGCGCGGTTTCGGCCGTTTCCGCTTCGGCTGCTGGGGTTGCCGGCACGGTGGCGAGGTCGGCCCAGGCTGCTTGGGCTTCGTTGTCGGGCTCGAACTCGGCCGAGAAATCGGCACCGATGTAGTTGCCGGCGTCGTCGTACGCGTGGTCACCGAAGTGCTCGCGGTACTCGGCGGCCACTTCGCCACCTTCCGCGGCCTGCTTGATCGACAGGCTGATGCGCCGACGCTGCAGGTCGATATCGATGATCTTGACCCACAACTCGTCGCCCGGCGTGACCACTTGGTCGGGCAGGTCGACGTGATGGATCGCCATCTCCGAGATGTGCACGAGTCCTTCGATGCCTTCGCCCACTTGGACGAACGCGCCGAACGGCACGAGCTTGGTGACGCGGCCGTAGACCAGCTCGCCGACCTTGTGCGCCGAGGCGAACTCCTGCCACGGATCCTGCTGCGTCGCCTTGAGCGACAGGCTGATCCGCTCGCGTGACAGGTCGACTTCGAGCACCTGCACGGTGATCTCGTCGCCCACTGCCACGACCGAACCGGGATGATCGACGTGCTTCCACGAGAGCTCGGACACGTGCACGAGGCCGTCCATGCCGCCGAGGTCGACGAAGGCGCCGAAGTTGACGACGCTGGAGACGACACCGGTGCGGATCTCGCCGGGCTTGAGATTGAACAGGAACTCTTCGCGTTGTTCCTTCTGCGTCTCTTCGAGCCACGCACGACGTGACAGCACGACGTTGTTGCGGTTCTTGTCGAGCTCGATGATCTTGGCCTGGATGGTCTTGCCCACGTAAGGCTGCAGGTCGCGCACGCGGCGCAGTTCGACGAGGCTCGCCGGGAGGAACCCGCGCAGCCCGATGTCGAGGATGAGACCGCCCTTGACGACTTCGATGACCGGGCCCTCGACGATGCCGTCGGCTTCCTTGATCTTTTCGATGTCGCCCCACGCGCGCTCGTACTGGGCGCGCTTCTTGGAAAGGACGAGTCGACCTTCCTTGTCTTCCTTCTGCAGGACGAGCGCTTCGATCTCTTCGCCGAGGCTTACGATCTCCGACGGGTTGACGTCGTGGCGGATCGACAGCTCACGGCTGGGAATCACGCCTTCGGACTTGAAGCCGATGTCGAGCAGGACTTCGTCCTTGTCGACCTTGACGACGGTGCCGGTGACGAGGTCACCGTCTTCGAACTCGACGATTGTCGCCGCCATGGCGTCTTCGAGGGACTGGCCTTCGAGGTCGTTCAGGATGATGACCTTGGGGACGTACTCGTCGTGCAGGGTGTCAGACATAGGTAGGTAGTGGTGGCTTTCCGGACGGGACCCGCATATGAGGGTGGTGCTTTGCGGGCCTGGAAATGGTACTAGATAGAGGTCATGCGCAGAATTTCACTCGTCGTGCTCGTCGCGGCCGCCTTCCTCATCAATGCGACGCCCAGCCAGGCGCTGACGCAGTCCGTCGACGTCACTGGCGCCGCCTTCAACGGCGCCTACAGCCCGGCCACGAAGGCAGTCGCCCTCGGCGACAAAGTCAAGTGGACCAACAAGGGCTCGGCGCAGCACACCGTCACCGGTGACAGCCCGCTGAATCTCTGGAGTTCCACGCTGAATCCGGGCGGTGTGTACACAACGCCTTTGGCGCTGACCGCCGCCGGCACGTACCCGTATCACTGTGTGTTCCACTCGAGCATGAAGGGCAAGATCCAGACGCCGCTCACGTTGACCAAGGCGGGACTCAAGATCACCTTGAAGCTGTCCACCGTGGCCGCCGGCACCACGCACAAGTTCGTGGTGCAGCGCAAGAACGGGGCCAACTTCGTCACGTTGGCAACGGTTACGACGCCGACGCATGTGTTCACCGCCCCCGGCGCGGGCACCTACACGTTCCGGTCGGCGCTGCAGAAGAACGGCACGACCGCAAGCACCGCGTTCTTCAGCCTTCCCAAGAGCATCACGGTCCCGTAGCGAGATGCGCCGTGCGCTTGTCGCTTCGGCGACGCTTCTCCTTCTCGCCGTCACCCCACCGCCGGCGAAGGCGGCCACGGTCGCGGTACGGACGCAGGGTCTGAAGTTCACACCGGCGGTTGCCTACGCCCGCATCGCCGACACCGTCGCCTGGTCGAACCCCGCGTCCGACCGCCATTCGACCAAGAGCGACGGTCCGACACCCTGGGACTCCGGCAACATGACCCCGTTCGGCGGCAAGTTCAACCGGGTCTTCCCGTTCGCCGGCTCGTTCTCCTACTACTGCCAGATCCATCGCTCGATCGGCATGACCGGCACGATCAAAGTCGCGACCAAAGCGACGCCGACGTCGGGCACTACCGCCACCAACTTCGTGGTCAGTCTCGCCAAGGCAGGCACCAGACCACCGACGGGATACATCTTCGTGGTGCAAAAGGCGCTCGGCGCCGGGGCGTATGCAACCGCCGTCACCACCACCGCCGCCACGGCGACCTTCCGGGCGTCGGCGAAAGGCACCTACAAACTGCGCGCGGGTCTCCAGAAGACATCGGGACCGCTCAACGCGGCCTGGTTCAGTGAGCCGGTGACATTGACGGTGTCGTAGGCGTCATCGCCGTTGGGTGATGACCCATGAAGCGATCGATCGCCGCCTGCGTCTTCGGCGACACCTGACCGCTTGGACTGCGGACCACGAACAGGCCCGACATCCCACCGTCGGCGTGGAACTGCACATGGCAGTGGTACATCCACGCCCCCTGGCCGACGTGCTCGCCCGCGACCACTTGGAATCCGAACGAGTCGGCGGGGCCGAGAATGTGGTTGTCGGTACTTCGCACGCTGTCACGTGGTGACGGGGCCATCCCGGTACGCGTGTCGGCCCAACGGTGCCCGTGGAGATGGAACGTATGGAGCGAGTTGGCGTGCGCGATGACGACGAACTCGACGCGTTCGCCCTGGTTGGCGTAGAAGATCGGTGTCTGCGGCGCCAGCTTCAAGTTGATGCTGTCGTCGGTGAACACGACCACGAACGGACCGCGATCGGGCAGGGGGTCACCCGTACGGCGCACGATCAGAGCGCCGAACAATCCCTGCTGAATGCCGTCGCTGCCGTGCTCGGTCCCGCGACAGTGGTCGTGGTAGTGCCAGTAGCCGGCTGAACCGTTGTCGACAGTGCTGTCGGCGCGCTTGACCGGCTTGTGCGCCGAAAACACGTAAGTGCGGGTTCCGCCCGCCGGCGTGCAGCTTTGGCTGAGCGGCGTCCCGTCGCTCTCGACCGTGTAGTCGACCCCGTGGGAGTGCACGCTCGCCGGTCCGTCGGTGTGGTTGATCAACTTCACGGCGAGACACTCGCCCTCGTACATCGTGAGCGAGGGACCGGGCACGTGGGCGGTTTCGGGGGTGCGGCCGTAGCCGAGATGGCCGCCGACCATCTCGGCGTACAGCGTCACTGTCCGGTCAGGCGTTGCGCACGCCTGCGGTCCGGCGCCGGCCGCCGTCTCGCTCGCCGGGATCGTGCGCGCTACTTGGAGCGCGCCACCGATCAGGACGAGCGCGACGGCGAAAGCACCGAAGCGAACGAATCGTTCGGTCAAGCGCAGATGAAGACCGGAATCGATGTACCGCAGTTGTTATTCGGGAAAGTGTTCCCCGAGCCGCTCTGGTCGTAGAACACGTCCTTGGGAGCGTTGTTGAACGCCGTGTTGTTGCGAACGGTGTTGCCGAGAGGCAGGTTGCCGCCATCGGACTCCACCGTCGAGACCACGACGATGCCTCCGCCCTCGTTACCCGCCGCCTTGTTTCCCTTCACGGAGTTGTTCTCGACCGTGACGTTCTTCGTGCCGCCCAAGTAGATGCCGACACCGCCGAACGAGCCGCCTCCCTCATGATCTTCACAGACCTTGCTGTTCTGGAAGACGTCGTTGTCGCGGATCGTCCAATCCTGCACGCGCACGTTGAACTGCGGCGGGCCGCCGTGGTTGAGCAGGAAGATGCCGGCGCAGTTGCCGTTGAACTGGTTGTTGGCGATCGTGCCGTGGTTGGCCTCGCGGACGAGGATGCCCAACTCGTTGCCGGTCGCACGGCTGTTGGTGAGTGTGAAGTCGGAGTCCTGCGTGTCGCCGATGTAGAAGCCCGGTGCCACGTTGTTCTCCGCCACCAGGTCGTTGTAGACGCTGCCGGTGCTCACGAACGACGTGATGCCGTAGCCACCGTTCGCCCGGGCGGTGTTGTTGTGGAACCTCAGGTTGTCGCCGCCGTAGCTGATGATGCCGTCACCAGAGAAGTTGCGGACCAGGAACCCGCTCACTTCGACGCCTGAGACTGGCGTGATCACGTTGAAGTCGGGGGAGAGCTGCTTCGCCAGCACGCAGATGCCGGAGACATAGCCAGGTTCGGAGCAAATGTTGTTCGCCGAGGCCGGCGGGGCAAGAACGGTTCCGCCGGTGCCATCGCCGGCGCCGCGCAGCTTGATGTTGTCCTTGCGGATGATGAGCGCCTCACGGTAGGTGCCAGCTGCGACGTTGATCGTCGAGCCTGGAGGCGCGGAGTTGATCGCCGCCTGAATTGACTGGCCTGGGGACACGTTGACGATCGCCGCCGATGCCGGCGGCGCCGTGATCAGTAGACCACCGAGAACCAGGGTTGCGGGTAGGACAAGTCGAAGGAGTCGTCGCATAGCCCGTTGTCTACCGCATCCGGAGACGTTTTATGCGTAATACGCGCCGACGTTCTATGCGTAATACGCGCCGTCGGGCCGGCGACCGCGGGCAGCTGCCATCAGAGCGCCCAGCACGATGAGGGTCACGCCGCCGAACAATTCGACCGCGGCAACCACGCTGTTGGGACCGGTGCGCACGAGGGTGCTCTTCGTCGGCGGACCGACCGTCGCGTTCGTCGTCCCGGGGGATCCGGCAGTCGTGCTCGTTACCGCCGCGGCGGTCGTGGTCGTCACGGCGGCCGTCGTGGTCGTGGTCGCCTGCACCGTGCCGTTGTCGAAGCCGTACTCGACGTTGGGCTGGGAGTAGTTGTAAAACGCGAGGCGCCCGGCGGTGAACGTCGTCCCGCCTGGCGGGGCAACATCGAAGATGGTGCGGTTGGCGTTGCCCCCGGTACCGAGCAGCACGATCTTGAGCTGGGTCGTCGTGGCCGTCACCTGGAACGAGTAGGTAACCCCGAACGAGTAGCCCTTGCCGAAGCCGTAGTCGGTGCCCAGCACGTCGCAGAAGTTGTCCACGTCTTCGTGGGTCCAGAAGCAGTTGGGGTGCTGCGCCGTGTTGTTGTTTTGCAGGTCACGCGCCCCGGCGACCTTCATGAGGCTGAAGCCCTCCTGGCCACCCTCTTCGGTGGGAAGGGGGTTGCCGCCCTCGACCTCGGTCGCCTTCTTCCAGTCGAAGAGGATGAACGACGTGTCGCAGGTGTCCTCGTTGGTGCAAGCCTCGTCGTTCAGCGGCGCGGTGTAGCCGACAGCAAAGCCGATGTAGTCGTCGTCGGTTTCGGTGTTCGGCGTGATGTTGACCTTGAAGGTGCCGCCCGCGTTGAAGGGGCTGACGAAGAACGACGCCGGTCCGTTCGCCGCCGGGTAGTCCGGGTTGGGCGCGACCACGTAGACGGTGTCACCACCGCCCTGCACCGCCCAGTTGGCGTCGCCGCCCTGCTCCGTCCAGCCGCTCAGCGGGTTATTGGCCGCCGACGCCGTTGGACCGAATACGGATAAGCCGACCAAAACGGTGCCGGCAATGACACATAAACCCGCCCTGCGGGCGCGAACGTTCCCCAACATGCGGCGGAGGCTACAACGACGCCGGTTTGCTTGCGACAATCAACCATTCCGGGTGGACGAGGTCCGGCTCGTTGGCGGCGTAGGCGCCGGGGGTCACCGACCACACGTTCTCGACCACCAGCCCGTGCGCCGCGCATAGCAGTTTCAGTTCGCGCGGCGTGAAGACGCTCGTGTGCAGCTCGGCGGCAATGGGCTCGCCGAGCTCGTTGCGCACCTCGGTGATCTCGGTGTTGACGCCTCCGGCAGCGTCGAACGTGTCGGTGCCTTCGAGATGCTGGAGGAGGAAATACGCCGAAAAGGCGCTGAACGCCAGCGTCTTGGCGGGCTTGAGGGCGCGCGCCATGCCGCCGAGCACCGCGCCGTCGTCGTCGCCGACCAGCCCGAAGCCCCCCTGGCACAGGGAGATCACCGCGTCGAACTCGTCCGCGAACGTGAGCGCTCGCGCATCACCGCGCACAAAGGTGGCGCCCGGCGGCGCATGCTCGGTCGCCAGGTCGACGAACCGTTGAGAGATGTCGACCCCGACCACCTCGATGCCTCGCTCAGCGAGCGCGTGGGCGTGCCGCCCCGGTCCGCACCCGACATCAAGCACCCGGTCCCCCGCCACCAATCCCAACTGGTCGACGAGGAACGCCACCTCGTTCTCTGTTCCCTTCGTAAACGAGTACCGGAGATACGCCGCCCCCATGTGCTCCGCCAACGGCTCAAACCAGTGGTCGGGCGGCACCTACTTGGCGTCGGCCCAGGTGGTGCCCCAGCCGACGTTGACTTCGAGCGGCACGTCGAGTTGGGCGGCGTTGCACATGGCTTCGCGGGTGGCCGATTCGGCGGCGGCCTCTTCCTTTTTCGGCACCTCGAGAATGATCTCGTCGTGCACTTGCAGGACGACCTTCGCGGTCAGGTCGTCGGCTTCGAGGCGCTGGTCGAGGGCGACGAGAGCGACCTTGAAGATGTCGGCGGCCAGACCCTGAATGCCGGCGTTCATCGCTTGGCGCTCGCCGGCCTGCCGAATGCGGAAGTTGGGTGATGACAGCTCGGGGATCGGGCGGCGCCGGCCGAACAGCGTTTCGGTGTAGCCGCGGTCGCGGGCTTCCTTCACGCTGTTGTCCATATACGCCTTCACCGCCGGGAACGCTTTGAAGTAGGCGTTCAAGATCACGCTGGCTTCGTCGACGGGGATGCCGAGACGCTGGGCGAGGCCATAGGACTCCATCCCGTACGCCAACCCGTAGCTGACCATCTTCGCCTTCGAGCGTTGCGCCACGGTGACAGCGTCGGGTTCGACGTCGTAGATCCGCGCTGCGGTGGTGGCGTGAATGTCGTCGCCGTTGGCGAAGGCGGCCGTGAGCCCCGGGTCGGCCGACAGGTGGGCGATCACCCGCAGCTCGATCTGGTTGTAATCGGCCACCAGCAGCTTGCAGCCCTTGGCGGGCACGAAGGCGCGGCGGAACTGGCGACCCTCGTCGCTACGGACCGGAATGTTGTGCAGGTTGGGTGACTCCGACGACAAGCGGCCCGTGCGGGCGACGGTCTGGTTGAACGAGGCGTGGATGCGCCCGTCTTCGGCGATCTCGGCTGCGAGGGTTTCGCCGTATGTGTTGCGCAGCTTCTCGACCTCGCGCCAACGCAGGAGCTTCGGGATGATCGGGTGTTGGTCGATCAGCTTCTCGAGCGACTGCGCATCAGTGGAGAAGCCGGTCTTGGTCTTCTTCGACGGGTTCAACGCCAGCTTCTCGAACAGGACCTCGCGCAACTGCGGCGTGCTGTTGACCTTGAACGGCCCGCCGGCGAGTTCGTGGATCTCAGCCTCGAGTTCTCCCACCTCCTTGGTGAGCGCGACCGACAAGTCGTGCAGCCACTCGCGATCGACGGCGATGCCGGCGACTTCCATGCGCGCCAGCACCCGGACGAGTGGGCGCTCGACCTCGTTGTAAAGCTTGGTCAACCCGCGCGCTTCGAGCGCGCCGGTGAGCGGTTCGATGAGCCGGGCGAGCGCGACCGCCCGCGTTCCGGCGACGTCGCTCTCGCCGGGCGCCGTGTCGTCGAGCAACAGTTGACCTTGCTGGGACGCCGCGCCCGCGGCGTCGAGGGTGATCCCGAGGTACCGCAATGCGAGCTCGTTCAGGTCATAGCCCGACTGCGACGGATCGATCAGGTACGCGGCGATCTCCACGTCGAGACCGAGGCCGGCGATGTCGATGCCGAGCGGAGCGAGGGAGCGCAACAACGTCTTGGCGTCGGCAGCCGTCACCGGCCGTTCGAAGAGTTCGTTGAGCGCGGCGACCGATTCCTGGTCGCCGAGCGTGCTCGCGGGGATCCACATGGCGGTGTCGGTAGCCGTGGGCGCGGCGAGCGCGAGCCCGAGCAGACCGCTGCGGCCGGGGCGGCCTTCCCAGGCGCCCACGACGGCCACGCCGTCGGTGAAGGTCTTGCATGCCGCCGACACGTCGGCGGCGATCTCGACTGCGACTTCGATCTTGTCGGTGGTGGGCGCGGCGATCGGACCCGCCGCCGCCGCGGCCGCGCTGCCCCGGCCGTCGGCACCGAACGCCTCGATCAGTCGCTCGATCGGACCGCGGAATTCGAGGAACGCGAACAGGTCGCGCACTTCCTTCTCGTCCCAGCCACCCCACTGAATGGCGTCGGGATCGAGTTCCGGGAGTTCCACGTCGCGGATGAGCGGGATCACCTCGGCGTTGGCGCGCACCGCGTCTTCGCGCGGCGGCCAGGTTCTCGCGCAGCTTCGGCGTCAGCTGGTCGAGGTTCTCGAAGATGCCGTCGATCCCGCCGTACTCGTTGATGAGTTTGGCGGCGGTCTTCTCCCCCACGCCGGGCACTCCCGGCAAGTTGTCGGACGGGTCGCCGCGCAGCGCGGCGTACTGCGGATACAGCTCGGGCGTGACTCCGGTTTTCTCTTTGATGCCGGCCTCGTCGTAGTTGGCGTAGTCGGACACGCCGCGCTTGTTGTAAAGGACACGGACGTGCGGGTCTTCGACGAGCTGATAGGCGTCGCGGTCGCCGGTGACGATGATGATGTCGTCGCCGCGGTCGCGGCCTTGCGTGGCGAGCGTGGCCAGGATGTCGTCGGCTTCGAAACCGGCGATCTCGATCATCGGCACGCGCAACGACTCGAGCACCTGGCGCACGAGGCCCATCTGCTGCTTCAGAATGTCGGGCGCGGCTTCGCGGCCGGCTTTGTAGTCGTCGACCATGCCGTGCCGGAACGTCGGCTCCGGGCGGTCGAAGGCCACGATCACGCCGTCGGGCTGGTGCTCCCGCACGACGTAGGTGAGCATCTGCGTGAAACCCAGCACCGCGTTGGTCACCTGCCCGGCGGAGGTGGCCAGGTCGGTCGGCAGGGCGAAGAAAGCGCGATAGACGAGCGAATTCCCGTCGAGCAACATGAGGCGACTCACAGGCCTCAAACTACGCTCCGGGTGTAATGCTCGTTGACGCGTCCGACCATCTCCTCGCGGCCGAACTCGCCACGGGTGCCGGCAAGATCCTCCTGGAACTGCGGCAACGGCTTGCCCAGGGCGAGGCGCCGTCGTCGGTCAAGGACGCCGGCGACGCCGCCGCCCACGCGTGGCTCGCCGGTCAGCTGGCGCAGCGCCGTCCGGCCGATGCCGTGCTGTCCGAGGAGGCGGCCGCCGACCCCGAACGCGTCAACGCCGACCGCCTCTGGATCATCGACCCGCTGGACGGCACCCGCGAGTTCGGCGAGATCGAACGGAGCGACTGGGCGGTGCACGTTGCACTGGTTGTCGGCGGCGATGCGGTGGCCGGCGCCGTCGCGCTGCCCGGGATGAATCTGACGCTGCACACCGGCGAACCGCCGGTCGTGCCGGCCAACAACGGCCGGCGGCCGATCGTGGTCGTCAGCCGCACCCGGCCCCCGGCGGCCGCCCACGCGGTGGTCGATGCCCTCGGTGGCGAGCTGCTGGCAATGGGCTCGGCGGGCGCCAAGGCGATGGCCGTCGTGCGCGGTGAGGCCGACGTCTACGTCCACACCGGCGGCCAGTACGAGTGGGACTCCGCCGCGCCGGTCGCCGTCGCGCTGGCCGCCGGGCTGCACTGCTCGCGGGTCGACGGGTCGCCCCTCGAATACGGCCGTGAGTCGACATGGCTGCCCGACCTGCTGATCGTGCGGCCAGAACTCGCCCAAGCCAGCCTCGCCGCCGTCGCCGCCTTCGTCTCCTGAATCCGGCAACCGCTAGGCCGGTTAGCGTAAGTCGCGTGTCCGACGGCTTCCACCCACCGCTCGAGGAGTACCTCGAAGCGATCTGCGAGCTCGAGGAAGAAGGCGTTCCGGTCATCCAGGCCCGGCTCGCCGAGCGGCTGGAACACACGGCGGCGTCCGTGTCGGAAATGATTCATCGCCTACGCGACGAGGGGTTCATCGCCATCGTCGGGTCGCACGATCAGCCTCACCGACGATGGCCGCGGCCGCGCGGAGAGCGTGGTGCGCAAGCACCGCCTCGCCGAGAGGCTGCTCACCGACATCATCGGCCTGCCGTGGTCGAGCAGTCACCTCGAGGCCTGCCGGTGGGAACACGTGATCTCCGACCAGGTCGAAGCGCGCCTCGTGGAATTGCTCGGGCAGCCGACCACGTGCCCGCACGGCAACCCCATCCCCGGAACCACGCAGGTGGCCGGCAAGCAGCGCGCTCTGTCGACGTGCGACGTCGGAACCAAAGCGCGCTTGATGCGTGTTACCGAACGCATCGAGATCGACACCGAATCACTCGAGTATCTCGACGCCGCCAACCTGCGCCCCGGCGCGGACGCCACGATTACCGCGCGGGCGCCCGACGGGACGCTGACGATCGAGGTTGACGGCGCGCCGGTTTCGCTGGGCGCGGCGCTCACGTCCCAGATCTACGTCACCGCCGACTAGCCATGTCACGCGTCCAACGCGTGTCGCTGGAGGACCCGCGCCTCGCGCCGTACGTCGGCATGTACGCGGCGGATGAACGCGGTGACGACTTGTGCATCGTCGAGAGCCGGTTGGCAGTCGAGGCGCTGCTCGACTCGGCGTATGAACCCGTCTCGCTGCTGCTGGCGGAACGACTCGAGGACTCGCTCGCCGAACTGACGGAGCGCTTTCCCGGCGAAGTGCTGATCGCGCCGCAGGAGGTCATCAACGCCACCGTGGGCTTCCGCATGCATCGGGGTGTGGCGGCGTGTGCGCGCCGGGGCGCGCCGCGTTCGCTCGACGACGTCATCACTGGAGCGACTCGGCTCGTGGTGACCGAAGGCGTTTCCGATCCCGAAAACCTCGGTGCGCTGTTCCGCAACGCGGCGGCGTTCGGGGTCGACGCGCTATTGCTCGATCCGACGACGTGCGATGCCTTGAGCCGGCGAACGATCCGGGTGTCTCTCGGTCACGCCCTGCGCGTGCCGTTTGCCCGCGCCGCGTTGGCAGACATCGTCGCCGCGCTCGGCGACGTCACGTGCGTAGCGTTGACCCCTGACGCGTCGACCGACGTGGCCGCAGTGAACGCCGATCGCATCGCGTTGCTCGTCGGCAACGAGGGAACCGGGTTGTCGGCCGAGGCGATGGCGGCCGCCGACGTGCGGGCGTCGATAGCCATGGCGAAGGGCGTGGACTCGCTGAACGTTGCCACCGCCGCCGCGGTGGCGCTGGCGCTACTCCGCGGGCGGGGTTAGTTCGCCGTCGAGAATCTGCTGCGCAATGACCCGCTTGGTCAAGCGCTGCTGCATGGCGGTCTTCTGGATGAAGTTCCACGCATCCATCTCGCGCATGCCGAAGTCGTCCATGAGCTTGCCTTTGGCGCGATCGGTGATCTTGCGCGTCTCGAGCTGCTCCTCGAGGCTCGACACCTCGTCCTCGATGGCGCGCATTTCGCGGTGGCGCCCGAGCGCGACCTCGATCGCCGGGATGAGCTCGCTGCGCTGGAACGGCTTGACCACATATGCCAGCGCGCCGGCGTCGCGTGCCTCTTCGATCAGGTTCCGCTGGCTGTAGGCCGTGAGCACCAGCACCGCGGCGAGGCGGTCGGCGGTGATCTCGCGCGCTGCGGTTAAACCGTCCATGCCCGGCATTCGCACGTCGAGGATGGCGAGGTCGGGCTTCAATTCCCGGACGAGTGCGACGGCCTCGTCGCCACGGCCAGTCTCGCCCACGACCTCGTAGCCCTCTTCTTCGAGGGTTTCCTTGAGATCGAGGCGAATGATGGCTTCGTCTTCAGCGATGACGACGCGGATGGGCAACAGCTCTCCTAAATGGGAGTCCGAATTAGAGCCGACTGAGCAGCTCGTCCTGTGATCGTTGCAAATCGGCAATGTACTTGGCGATTTCCTTGCGGCTGTTATCCATGGCGTCGACGTGGCGCTGGGCCTCGCGGAACTCCTTCTCGGCGCTGCGCGTTTCGGCAACGACGGCACGAATCCGCAGGTCGTCGGCCGACTCCGCCAACGCGGCCCGCTGTTCCTCGAGCACTGCCAACTCCTCCCGCGCCTTGCGCAGTCGCTGCGTAACATCGTGGAGGCGACGCTCGACGAGTGACCGCGACATGGTCGGCCGAGTCTACGGTGACGACGTGAACCGGCGGGTCCGAGCATTGGTCTGCGTGCTGACCCTTGTTCCGCTGTCGGCGTGCGTCCGCACCGGCAACCCCGACGCATGCGGGGCCCCCATCGCCGAGCGCATCGATTCGAACAGCTCGCAGCACGTGCTGCCCGGTGGCCCCGTGCCGGCGTACCTCACCAACCCTCCGACATCGGGCGCGCACCGGCCCGGCCCGGAGGTCGATGAAGTGGTCGAGTCGGAGCTCGACGAGCCCACCCAAGTCGGCATCCTCGAGAGCGGGCGCGTTCTCATCCAATACCGCGATAATTCGCTGAAGGCGGAATTGGAAGAACTCGCGAGTAACCGCGTCACTGTGGCGCCGAATGACTCGTTGCCGACGAAGATCGTGGCGACCGCGTGGCTCCACAAGCTGGAGTGCAGCGCTTTGAGTTCGTCCGACTTACGCTCGTTCATCGACGACCACGCGCAGAAAGCACCGGGGCACTAATGCCACCCATGATCGAAGGCATCCCGCTATGGGTCGCCGACACCAACGCGTGGATCGTCTCGGCGCAAGGACCAGGCGGCGAGTGCGTGCTCGTCGACGCGCCACCTGACCCATCGGCGATCATCGCCCGCCTCGCTCACCATGGCCTGCGCGTCGCCGCCATCTTCTGCACGCACGGCCACGTCGACCACATCGGCGGCATCGGCACGGTCGCCCGCACCGCGCCCGGCATTCCCGACGACGGCCGCGGCATCCCCGTCCACATCCACGACGACGACCGACCGATGCTCGAAGACCCGATCGGCACCAGCGGCGGCTTCGGGCGAATGATGGGTGGCGATCTCGACCTGCGCCCGCCGGAGATCATCGAGCCGCTCGACGACGGTGTGGTGGTGAAGGGCGCGGGTATGTCGTTCACCACGCTGCACACACCCGGTCACACGATGGGTTCGGTGTGCCTCACGCTCAAGCTCGACGACGGCGGCATCCCACCGATCCTGTTCTCCGGCGACCACCTCTTCGCCGGCTCCATCGGACGTACCGACCTCCCCGGCGGATCCTTCGAGGCGCTCATGCACTCGATGGCCGAGAAGATCCTCCCCCTCGACGACGAGACCGCCGTCCTCCCGGGCCACGGCCCGACGACGACTATTGGTCGTGAGCGCGCGACAAATCCGTTTATCTTGGAGTTGCTCACCTGAGCAATTGCATAATTGCCCGAGTGCTGGAATAGGTATACGGCGACGGCTCAAACCCGTTGGTCCGCAAGGGCATGTGGGTTCGAGTCCCACCTCGGGCACTTCAACGACACACCGTTTCGTCACAATCGGCTATGTGACGAAACCACGCGCGACCGTCGAACGCGCCCTCGAACTGATCGCGCTCGGCCACCACGATTCGCACATCGCCACCGCCCTTTCGGTTTCGCGGGCGGCCGTTCGCGACTGGAGGCGTAATCCTGAAGCAGCACTGAGCCGCGCCCGGACTTCCCACGCCCTGCACGAAAACGGCGAGCTGTGCGAGTACGTCGGGACGGCTACTACGGCCCAGTACTCCTACCTGCTCGGCCAGTACCTCGGCGACGGCTGTATCTCGCCCATGGGCCCTCGCGGAGTGTTCCGTCTTCGGATCGCGACTTGCGACGACTACCCACTGATCCGCGAACGAACGGCGGAAGCGATCGCTGCCGTCATGCCCGGCCGTAGGGTCGGCTACAGGCAATGCGAAGGTTGCACCGAAGTGTCCGGTTACTCCAAGCACTGGCCGTGTCTGTTCCCACAGCACGGTCCCGGCCGCAAGCACGAACGCAAGATCGATCTGACGCAATGGCAAGTCGATGCCCTGAACGAGTTTCCCCTCGAATTCGTCACGGGCCTCATCCACTCCGACGGATGCCGCTGCATCAACAACGTCGTTACGCGTGGGAAGGCATACGCGTACCCGCGCTATTTCTTCACGAACTCGTCGCCGGACATCCTGTCGCTGTGTGGCGTCGCTTTCGACGTCATCGGCGTCAACTGGACACAGAACAACTGGAACAGCCTGTCGGTAGCCCAGCGCTCCTCGGTCGCCTACCTCGACACATTTATCGGCATGAAGGCGTAGCCACGGCACGACAGCGAAGTCCGTCAAGGTCACGTAGCGCGTAGAGTGCGCGCCGTGGCCAAGGACGCGTTGCCCAAGAAGAAAAAGTCGAAGATCCGCACGCTCATGAAGTGGTTCCGGCGTATCTCGCTCGTCGCTGCCATCGTCGGCGCGGTGCGGAAGTACCAGACGGATCAGAACGAGACCAAGCAGCCGCCCTCGGTATGAAGCGGGCTGTTCTGGCGGCACTGGTAGCCGCGGCGGGGCTCATCGTTTTCGACGCGCCGGCGCGCGCCGCGACTGCGGACGTCGGCGTCCTGGCCAACGCGTTCGAGACCGGTACCTGTCCAGACCCCGCCGGGGACAACACGACGACGATTCAGGTCGGCAACTCCGTGAAGTGGACGAACTGCTCGGGGGCAGCCCACAACGTGACCTCGGACAACGGCGCATTCACTGCCAAGGCGTTTCCGAACCAAGGCTCCTCTGCGTCGCAGCTGTTTCAGACGCCCGGGACGTACGGCTACAGCTGCACGATCCATGGCTTCACGGGCACCGTGATCGTCGAGGGCTCCGACCCGACCACGACCACCGCGACGGCGCCGCCGACCACACAAGTGACCGCTCCGCCAACGACAGCTGCGGCCACCACGACGACGTCAACGACGGTCAAGCCGACCACCACCACCGAGGACAACATCAGCGGCGCCTTCGATGGCTTACCGGAAGAGTCGACGACCTCGACCAGCTTCGACCCGTCTGCGCCCACCACGCGCGCGCTCGGCGAGGGCGGCGAAGGCACCAGCGGCGGAACCGTCGCCCTGTTGCTCGTGGGACTGATCGGCGTCGGCACCGCGGTGGCGCTCGTCATGCGCCGCATGCGCAGCGCTGCGCCGCCGATGTAGCTACCAGCGACTGGGCAGTCGTTGCGGCTGGTGATGACGATCCCTTTGCGGGGCTAGATCCCAGTTGGCCTGATTTCGTGCCAGCACGTGCCGATAGGACGACGTGGACCACGAGACGGAACTTGAGATGGCCGCGCCCGCAAGGCCCCGTTGGCGCATGCCCGCGCTTGCTCTCGCCGGGCTAACCCTCGCGGCCGCGGTAGCCGTGCCCGCCCTCCATAACGAGGCGCCATCGACGACGGTGGCCAACCGCAAGACGCACGCGCTCCCCCAACTGTCCGGCGATGACGACGACGAGACCACGACGCCACTCGATCCTGGCCCTCAGCGCGCCCTCACGGAGACGACCACAACCGCCGGACCACACACGACGACGTCAGAAGCGCCGACGCAAACGACCGTGCTTCCAGGCGGTGACTCCGAGCCGGTGGTGACGACTCCGCCGGTGATCCCCGACCCGCTCGTTCGGATGTTCGCGACCGGCGAAGACTGGTCGTTCGTGGAGCAAATCGCCGCCGGACCAAGCGACGACCTCTGGTTCACAGTCCGCGCCAGGAACCTGGACGCGGGCAAGGTCGGGCGCATCGGTGTCGACGGCAAGGTAACGACGTACGACCTCTCACTTCCGCAGGCCGACCCGACGTCGATCGTCCTCGGCCCCGACGGTGCGATGTGGTTCACCGAGTACGCCGGCATGGTGGGTCGCGTAACCGAGGACGGGCACGTCTCCGAGACGCTCTCTTGCTGCGGCTTCGCCAGCAATATCGCCGCCATGCCCGACGGCGCTTTCCTCGTCCTCAGCTTCAACAACCTGTACCGCGTGTCTCCGTCCTCAGACGTGCAGCTGGTGTACGGGATCGGCGGTTCGACTGTGCATGGTGTCGCGCCGGCGTTCGTCGACCACGGCGGCACGACGTGGATGCCAAGAGCCGGCGGATTGTTGGATCTAAACCTCGCGCCCGTGGGTCCGGTTTCCTATTCAGCGACGCCGCGCACACTGTGGACCGGGAGTGACACGCCGGAGCTGCTCGCACAATTGGGCGACGATGCGATCTGGTTCACGAGCACCCGCGGGGAGGGCGCTTCGTTGACCCGTCACATCGATCGGGTCGTGATCCCGCGCCCGTTCGAGGACTATCAGGCCGTCAGCGTCACGTCCTTCGACGTTCCCGGGCAGCTTCCGCTCCGAGCGTTGGTTGGCGGACCGGATGGGAACCTTTGGTTCACGCAAGGCAACCAGGTCGTTCGGATGACGCCGAGCGGCAAGCTGAAATTCTTTGCGGCTCCCGCGCCAACGAGCCTGGCAGTGGGCCCAGACGGCAACATTTGGTTTACTGCGTCGGAGGCGCAGATCGGTCGGATCGACCTGTCGCAGCTCTAAGCGCCGTCGAGCGTCAGTCCACCGACCCAGGGGGCACGACCCACTCGACGCGTTGACCAGTGACCCTGGCGATGCGGTCGAAGTCAGCGTCGTAGTGCAGCACTGCGAGCGCGTTCGCCTCCGCCGCCGCTGCGACCAGAAGGTCAGGCACCTTCCGCCCGCGCTGGTGCTTCGCGGCGAGGAGCCGCTGCACCTGACGAGCGCGGCGAACGTGGTCGGCTGAGGTCTCGATCAGGTCGAACGAATCCAGTGCGTCGGCGGCCTCGTCCCACTCCTTCAAGCTCCGAGCCGAGTAGCCAATCTCAAGATCGGTTATCCCGGCCCGTGCAAGAGATCCCGCGGCGGCAAGAGGGGCCACGACCGAGCGCACCGCGTCGTGCCGAAGCCGGGTCAGGACGCTGGTGTCGACCAAATGCGTCAGCGCCACGCTTCGTTCCGGTCGCCAAGGTCGAGACGAGCGAGGCGTTGCAACGACCGCTCAACCGCAGCCGCGCGCGTCCCAGCCGCACGGGCCAGCGCCTCGTTGACGGTGTCACGAATCGTCTGCGTTCCGAGTTCGGCGCGAGCAGCGCTCAGCGCGACTTCATCGATGTCTACCAAGTGCTTTGCCACGCCGACAGTATATATTGTGATCTAATCGTATAGACGCGCGCGTTCGCGAACCGCGCTTAGCCGAGCGCCTTCAGCAGGTTCGCAGGGGTGTCCTTCGGCGAGATCTTGTACCAGGCCTCGGCGATCTTGCCCTTCTCGTCGATGAGGAACGCCGAGCGCAGGATCCCCATGTACTTCCGGCCGTACATCGACTTCTCGGTCCACACGTCGAACGCCTCGGCGACGGCGTGATCCTCGTCGGCTAGCAACGGGAACCCGAGGCTGTACTTCTCGTCGAACTTCAGCTGCTTGGCCGGCTTGTCGGGGCTGATGCCGAGCACGGCGGTGTCGCCGATCTTGGGCAGGATGTCGCGCATCCCGCACGACTGCTGCGTGCAGCCGGGTGTGTCCGCCTTCGGATAGAAGTACACGAGCACCTTGCGGCCCTTGAACTCGCTCAGTTTCCGCGCGTTGCCGTGCTGATCGGTCAATGAGATCGCAGGGGCTTTATCACCAGGCTTCAGAGGCATGCGCGGACATTAGCGACGCCCACTCATGCCTACCCCGCCAGCCGCACACCTTCGGGTTCGATGCCGAACCGATCGACGTAGGTCGCGAACGTCGCGTCGCCCCACACGCTGTCGCGGTCATAGCCCATGTCGTCAAGCGCACTTGGCGGCGCCGACCGCTTGCCGGTCCGCTGGTCAGTCAGAAACTGATCGACCGATTCGCTCAGGTCCTCGTCGAGCACGCGCTGCACGACCCCTGCCGGGTCGCGCACGAGATCCGGATAAGCGACGTGGACGACCCTCGACGAGTGCGCCTCCGCGAATGCCATGCCACCTGCGACCGCTCCCCGGTTCGTGGCCAGAGCGATGCGCGAGCGTCGACCGTCCTCCGTCAGAACGTTCTCATGCTGGAACGCCGCACCCAGCGTCTCGCAGAGGACCGCAACCGAGACAATGCATCGATACGGATCGCGGTGCGTGAGAACGAAACGAGCTTCGGGGAAGACCGCCGCGAACTCGTCGACGCGACGCAGGATCTGCGGCGCCTTGAGTACGAGGAAGCCGCCTTCCGGAACGGGGTTCTTCCACAGCAGAAGTTGGACGAGACGCCGATAGTTCTCGAACGCCGGCGTTTGATCTGTTTCGGTAATCGACGCTCGCCACGAAGGCATCCACATACTCGGCGCCTGGCCCATCATCGAGTTGACGTCGAGGAATCCCCACACGCACTCCTCAGGATCGTCGGCGTTCACCCAGTGCATCCGCTCAAGGAACGACCCGCGCATCCGGTCGACCTGCGTCTGTATCTCCGCTATCCGCCTGTCACCCGCGTACGTCGCGGCATCGGGCGGAGGCACGGGGTCCACGAGCTCCCACCGCTTGAACGTCCGCGCCAGCGGGTGGAGACCAAGGAGATTGTGCAGCAACGTCGTTCCCGAACGCGCCAGCCCGGTCACGTACACGATCGGCGGGATCGCGACGTCTGCGATTTCCGGGCTGCGCCGGAGCGCGTCCATCACTCGCAGCCGTCGGCCAAGGTCTCTGACGGCCTGTTTACGCAGGAAGCTGCGGCCGAAGTCATTCAGGTTTGGCTCCTGAAGGTCCTCGACCCACGCCGATAGCGGCCGCAAGAACCAATCGTCTTCAAAGTCGGTGAGCCCGGTGGCGGCAACGGCTTCGTCGCACATCGCCCGCACCAGGTCCTCGCTGGACATGCCGGCAGCGTAGAAGGCGGCAGTTTCAGCCGAGTCCTCAACTTGTTGGGATTGTTGCCGATTGGTCCCATATGCCGGCACGCCGTTGGACGTCGTCGCGTCCTCACCGTCGTAGTCCTCGGTCTGCTCGCGGGCATTGTCCCGACGCGGCCGGCAGGGGCCGCGCCCAGAGCACCGGATTACACGTGGACGCAGAAGACCATTCGGATTCCGATAACCGACGTCGCCTATGTGGCCGGCCGGAACAGCGTGTTGGCGTTGATGTCGGACTTCCACAGTGCTCTCGGCAACGAGCTCGTGGAATTGGATCCCAACTCGGGCGCCATCAGGCGGCACCTCTACGTCGGCCGGCGCCCGACGCGACTCGCGATCAGCGACGACGGGAATGTCGCCTACGTCGGTCTGCAGGGCACCAACACCATCGCGCAAGTGGATCTCATCACCTTCAGCGTGCGCAGGGTGTTCCCCGTCGGAGTAACCGAACGGGACGGACCACTGTTCGTCGAAAGCCTGACGGTGCAGCCCGGGCATCCCGAAGTGGTCGTTGCTTCGCTCAGCAGCCCATACCCGTCGCACGTGTCGGTGCGGGCCTTCCGGGATGGACAGCCTCTCTCGAAGCATGACGACATCGCCGACGGCACGAGCTGGGTGACCTTTACGGGCGCCACGTCCTTGTACGGCTACAGCGACGAACGAGACACGCTCTCGCACTTCAGGCTTGAACCTGATGGTGTGGTGCGGATCGGTGACATGCCGCTCGCTATCGACGGCGACAACCTGGAACGCGTCGGCCGGTTCATCATGTCGTCAGACGGACAACTCGTCGACCCGGCGACGGCCACGGTGGTCCGCACCTTTCCCGCCGGCGCAAACGAGACAACGTCAAATAACCGGACCACCGTCGTCAGCGGCAGCAAGATCAGCCAATTCGTCACGACCACCGGCGCGTTCGTCGGCGAACGCATACTCGCGAACATCGATTCAGCGGTCGATCTGATCGCAACCGGCGACGGATTCATCGTCCAGGGCTACAACGAAATCGCGCTCATCGGTCCCCACGTGACTCCCGGCGAGGTGAAGTTGCCACCAGCCGCCAACCCGCGGGTGGATTCGCTCGTGGAAACGATTGTTCCTCTAAGCGCGAACGACTTGGCGTTCGACCCGTCCCGAGTACTGCTGTACGCGACGCACGCCGACGCACTAGTCGCGCTCGATCCTGCGAGCGGCGACATCGTGAAGCAGTTGAGCCTCGGGGCCAACCCGCAGCTGATTGCGCTCGCGGACGACAACACGACGGCCTACGTCACGCTCGCGGCCACGAACGACGTGGCGCGCGTCGACCTGGCGACCTTCGAAGAAGTCGATCGGTTCAACCTCGGCGGCGCGGACGCCAACACGCCTTTCGCGGCGAACGACATCGATGTTCGACCAGGTGCCCCCGGCGATCTGGCCGTCGCGCTGCGGACGCCGTACAACGCCAACTCGTCCGGATACTCGAGGGTGGGGTTGTTCCTCGACGGCGTCCGGGCCCCGCTCACGACGCCTTCCGACGAAAACATCGACCGCATCGACTTCGCCAACGCCGACACCCTGTACGGATACGACACGCGCATCTCGGATCACAAGGTCTTCCAACTGTCGGTCGACAGCAGCGGCGTCGCCGTTGCGTCCGCGATGAAAAACGGTCTTCCGCCCTACACCCGCGACATCGAAGCCGGCGCCGGTGGCTATCTCTTCACCTCGCATGGAGATCTGATCAACCCGACAAGACGCGTCGACGGCTCACGTCCCCGCAGCGGCATCGTGGGTGGCGCGGTCGAAGCGGTGTATGCCGCCAACCGCATGTATCTCGTGGGCGACTCGTCTCTCAACGAGTACACGCTCGGCACGCTTCGCCAAGTGGGCTACCGGCAGCTCGGCACGGCCTCGACCAACACGGTGCTCGAAAGCACGGGTACCGGCCTGGCCACACTCGTGGCCGGAGGCATCCTCTTGCTCAACCCTCCGGCGTGCAAAGGACTCGCGCCGACGGTCCCTCAGACCGACGGGACGATCGTCGGGACGACGGACGACGACGTCATCGTCGGCACGTCCGGACCCGACGTCATAAACGGCGGCGGCGGCAACGACACCATCTGCGGCGGTGGCGGCAACGACTCGATTGCCGGCGGGGACGGGAGCGATCGTCTTCTCGGTGGTGATGGCAAGGATTGGTTGCGCGGCGATGCCGGCAACGACCAGCTGTCTGGCGACGCCGGCAACGACATCGTCGACGGGGGCCAGGGCAACGATCGGCTCTACGGCGGCGACGGCGACGACCGCCTCAACGGTGGCACCGAAAGCGACTACTGCGTGCTGAAGTCAGGCAGCGACATCACATCAGGTTGCGACACGATCGTCCGCTAGAGCTGCGAGACGTCAAGCAGCGGTTCGTGAATGCCATCGAAGTCGTCGGCGTAGTTCCAGTTCATCGACCCGCGCCGCACCAGCGCGGCTTCGACCTCGGCGGGTGTCGCCCGCGGATGCGCGTTCTTGAACAGCGCGGCCGCGCCGGCGACGGCCGGTGACGCGAACGACGTCCCGTCGCCCACCATGTAGGTGTTGTTCAGCCCCGTGCTGAGAACGCACACTCCGGGCGCGGCGAGGTCGACCAGCTTGCCGTGGTTCGAGAAGTCCGCCCGCGTGTCGTCGAGATCCCACAGCACGTCGTTCGGGCGCGCTCCGCCGTTCCTGATCCGGAAGACGTAGGCGTTGAACGGCGACGGAAGGTGCTCGTAGTACGCGGGAAAGTAGAACCCGGCGCAGGACTGGTGGCTTCCGGCGAGGCCGCCGGGCTTGCCGTCGAAGTCGGCGATCGCGGATACGAGCGTGACGGCCGGAATCGATTGCGGCACCGACGTGGCGTACGCGGGATCACGTGCCGAGTTGCCAGCACTGGCGACGAGCGGAACGCCGGCGCGCACAACACCACAGGCAGCCTCCATCAGAAAGTCCCTCGAATCACCGAGGCGGTGGCGCAGCGTGGATCCGAAAAGTGGGTGCAAGCTCGTGTCGGCGACGCCGGTGCCCGCATCCGGCAGGTCTTGCACCTTGCCGTCGCATGGCGCCAAACCTGGGGTGGGGTGCTCGATGCTCGCGTTCGCGACATCGATCGTCTTCGCGTGTTTGGCGACCCATTCGAAGCCGCACATCATGTCGCCGTCGTTGAAGGTGACTCCACCGCTGGTAAACGCGTCTTCGTCGGTGCCGTCGGCGCCGGGGACCTCGGCGACGAGCGGGCGGAACACCTTCACTGCCCACAGCCGCGCTCCCGGGGCGACGCCGACAACGCCGAAGCCGTTGTCCTTCGCCGCGGCCACGCCGGCCACGATCGTGCCGTGACCCTCGAAGTCGTGCCACCGCGGCCGCCCTTCGAGCCGGGACCGCGGGGCGCCAGTGCAGTCGTAGCCGCCGACGACGTTGAGGTCCGGATGCGTTTCGTCGATCCCGGTGTCGAGAATGGCGATGTCGACGCCGACGGCGCCGGCACCGTCACCCGATCGGGCGCTGCTCAGGTGGCCATTCACCCGGGCAACCTGCGGCGGCACGATCTGGCCGCGAATCGGCGCGCGCGGTTGGGTTTCGAGCGGGTCCAAGCCAGCGTCGACGACGCGACTCAGGCTCCGGACCACGCGGTAGACGCTGTCCGCGCCGATCACGGCGCGGACCGAGCGTGGACTCACCGCGATCTCGAAGCCATGCATCACGTGCGTGTACTCATGCAGGACTCGCCCGCCGGTGGCTCTTGCGATGCGCGTGGCCACGCTGTGCACGTTGGCGCCCGGCGCGGTAGCGACGAGGAGGCGCATCGGCGCAGGTGCCGCCCGAACGTGGGGCGTGAGCGACAGCAGAGACGTCGCGACCAGCGCGACGAGAGTCATGCGACAATTCCGCCCCCGGATCACACCGGCAGCGTAGATGGTCGCGATTGTCAGAGCGTGTCGTTGTCCGCCTACCTTTAGGCGATGCAGGCAGCAGACCTGGAGCGGGGGGCTTTCTCGGACGTCGGCCCATGGCTGGTCCCGAGTGAAGCGATGGAGTGGCAACACGGCATTGGCGAGTTGCGCATACGCGTGGCCGCGCAGGTGCCCGAGTTGGTCAAGCGGCGGAAGATCCCGCCCATCTCGCGGGCGCTCGTAACCGCATGGCATCTCGGCAAGGCGCTGCTCGGTTGGAAGTTCATCGACCAGCGGCGCAACCCCGAGACGGCGCGCGCCGGACTCGTCGCTGCGACTCCGCGTCGCCTTCTCGAAGCTCGGCCCGACCTACATCAAGCTCGGCCAGATCCTCTCGTCCGGTGAAGGCATCTTCCCCGAGGAGCTCGTCCGCGAGTTCCGGTTCCTGCGCGACCGCGTCCCGGCGGAAAGCTTCGAAACCGTTCGCAACGTGGTCGAATCCGAACTCGGCAAGCCGCTCGAAGCGGTATTCGAGAAGTTCGCCCGCGAACCCATCGCCGCGGCGTCAATCGCCCAGGTGCACGCCGCCACGCTCAAGACGGGCGAGGAAGTTGTCGTCAAGGTGCAGCGTCCGACGGTCGACAGCCTGGTGCGCAAGGACCTCGCAGCCATGGCGTGGATCTCGCCGGTACTCGTCGGCCGCATCCCGATCGCCGCGCTGGCCAACCCGCCGGCGCTGGTCGACCTGTTCGCCGAAACGATCGCCGAGGAACTCGACTTCCGCCTCGAAGCGCAGAACATGCTCGACGTGGCCCGCGTCCTCGTGGCCACCGGCCAACGGTCGATGGTCGTGCCGCGACCGCATCCGACGCTGGTGACGCGCCGCCTGCTGGTGATGGAGCGCCTCGACGGCTTCAGCTTCGACGACGTCGAGGGCATGAAGGCCGCGGGCGTCGACACGAGCGCCGTCGTGCGAGCGGGCATGGTCAGCTTCCTCGAGGGCGCCATGTTGTACGGCGTCTTTCACGGCGACCTGCACGGCGGCAACCTGCTCGTGCAGCGCGACGGGCGCGTGGCGCTGCTCGACTACGGCATCACCGGCCGGCTCGACGAGAAGCGTCGCCTCGCCTTCCTGCGCATGGTCATCGGCGCCACCATGAACGACCTGACCGGCCAACTCGGTGCGCTCATCGACCTTGGCGCGCTGCCGGAGGGCACCGACATCGACTTGCTCATCAAGGACCTCGGCCTCGACCGCCCGCCGGTCGACCCGCTGACCATGACACCTGACCAGCTCATCGGTGAGCTGCGCGAGGTCGTCAAGAAGTTGCTCGGTTACGGCGCTCGCTTGCCGAAGGAACTGATGCTGTTCATCAAGGACATGCTGTTTCTCGACGGCGCGCTGGCGACGCTGGCGCCCGACGTCGACATCTTCGGCGAGATCGCGCACGTGGCCGAACACATGGCGACGCATCATGGCGATCGCATCGCGGCCGAGATCGGTGTCGAGCCGGGAGCGTCGATCGACCTCAGCGGCATGCGCGCCAGCTTCGGGCTCGGCGAAGACGTGCAAGCGATCACGCACCGTGAGCTCCAAGAGCGACGTCAGATCATGCAGAAGCGCATGCAGACGCACGCGCAAGAGCAACGGAAGACCAAGGGACGCCTAGGCCGAAGGAAGTCCTAATGGCCGACTGCGACCTGTGTGAAGCCGCACGGATGACGCAGTGGCACCACGAGGACGACATCTGCTGGATCGCCGACTGCGAGGTCTGCAACATCCCGATGGTCGTGTGGCGCCGGCACGGCACTGAGCCTCCCGAAGAAGACGTCGAGCACATGCTGCGTGAGCTCACGCGGATTGCCGACTCACTGTTCGCCGGCGAGGAATGGTCCGTCGACCGCAACATGCGCCAGATCCCCGACCATTTCCACGCGCACGCGCGTGACAAGAACTGGTACTTCAGGCGGTTTCGGTAACGACCGGCGGCGAGTGATCCCAGCCGGCCAAGTCGGCGAGACGGGGGTCATTGGAGAACACCTCGGGAATCGGCTGCTTGACGCCGATGCGCTTCTGCAGCTTCTCGATCTCGAGTTGCTGGTTCCACAGCACGAGCGTCACGACCACGCCGCTCTCACCGGCGCGGGCAGTGCGGCCCGAGCGGTGCAGGTAGGTCTTGTGGTCTTCCGGCGGGTCGTAATGGATCACGACGTCGATGCCGTCGACGTGAATGCCGCGCGCCGCGACGTCGGTGGCCACGAGCACCGGCAGCTTGCCCTCTTGGAACTGCTGCAATGCCCGCTCGCGCGCGCTCTGGCGGAGGTCGCCGTGCAGCGGCTGCGCCTTCACGTCGTATTGCTTCAGGTCGGCCACGAGACGGTCGGCGCCGCGCTTGGTACGCGTGAAGATCAGCGTGCGAAACGCACCGTTGGCGATCGCGGCGGCCACCTTGGCCTTGTCCATCTCGTGGACCGCCAGGAAGCGGTGCAGCATCTCGTCGACGGTGACGGTGCGGCTCTCGACCGTATGGATTGCGGGATCGCGCATGTAGGTGCGCATCAGATGGTCGACGTCGTTGTCGAGGGTGGCCGAGAACAGGAACGTCTGGTGTTCCTGGTTCATGCGGCGCAGGAACCATTCGACCTGGGGCAGGAAGCCCATGTCGGCCATGCGGTCGGCCTCGTCGAGCACGATCGTGCCGACGTCGGTGACGTGGATCTCGCCGCGGTTGCCGAGGTCGATGAGCCGGCCCGGCGTCGCTACCACCACGTCGACGGTCTTGTTGAAGGCGCGGATGTCGGCGTCAAGATCGGTACCGCCGTACACGGCGCGCAGCGTGAGCCCCACGGCCGCCGCCAGAGGGGTGAGCACTTCGGCGACCTGCACCGCGAGTTCGCGCGTCGGTACGAGCACGAGCGCACGCGGGTAGTGCGGGCGGGAGCCGGGCGCCGTACGTTGCAGCAGCGGCAGACCGAAGGCGAGCGTCTTGCCCGAACCGGTCTTCGCTTGACCGCACACGTCGCGACCGGCGAGCGCATCGGCGATGGCGAGACCTTGGATGGCGAAGGGCGAGATGACGCCGCTCTGTTCGAGCGCGTCAACGAGGGCTTCGTCTACGCCGAGGCTCGCGAAAGTTTCGGTTCGGGGGTCGGGGGCGTCTCCCCCGTCACTGTTTCCACAAGAAGTCTGTATTGAGGTTACTGGGGCGCAGCTGAATCCAGCGCATTACGCATCGCCGCCACGGCGTCGGCGACCGCATCGGGGCCTTTGCCGTCGAGCAACAAGCGCATCAATGCTGAGCCGACGATCACCCCGTCGGCGTGGTCGGATGCCTGCACCGCTTGCTCCGGCGTGGACACACCGAAGCCGATGAGGACGGGCACGTCGGTCACCGCCTTGAGGCGACGGCCCATCTCTGCCGCACTGTCGACCACCGCCGAACGCTCGCCGGTCACTCCCATCAGCGAGACGCCGTAGACGTAGCCGCGTGAGCGCGCCGCGATCTGGGCGAGGCGATCATCGGGCGTCACCGGCGACGCGAGAAGCACCGACGCAACTCCGCGCGTGGCCGCTACGGACTCCCAATCCCGGGATTCCTCGAGCGGCAGGTCGGGCAGGATCGCGCCGGTGATGCCGGCGTCGATCAACGACGCTGCGAACCGTTCGTGGCCGGCGCGAAAGGCGAGGTTGTAATAGGTCATGGCGACGAGGGGCACGCCGATGTCGACGCCGCGCAACGAATCGAGGATCTTGGGCGGCGTGGCGCCGCCGTCGAGCGCCGCTTGGCTCGCCTCCTGAATGGTCGGGCCGTCCATCACCGGGTCCGAGAATGGAATGCCGATCTCGATGGCGTCGGCGCCGCCGGCCGCCATGGCTTCGAGCGCCTCGACCCAGGCCGGGCCGCCGAGGCCACCGGTCATGTACGGCACCAGCAGGCGACGACCGCCGTCGCGCTTGGCGCGCAGTGCCTCTTCGAGACTCACGGTTTCAATAACCCCATCACCGTCTCGGCGTCCTTGTCACCTCGGCCCGACAGCGTGATCAACACCGTCGTTCCGGGAGCGAGTTCGCCGCGGCGCGCCGCGCCCGCCACCCAGGCGACGGCGTGCGCCGATTCGAGCGCGGGGATGATCCCTTCGGACCGCGCGAGGAGCTGCAGCGCGTCGAGCACCTCTTCGTCGTTGGCCGGCACGTAGGTGGCGCGACCGATCGCCGCCAAGTGGGCGTGCTCGGGGCCGACGCCCGGGTAGTCGAGTCCGGCGCTGACCGAGTGGGCCTCGAGCACCTGGCCGTACTCGTCTTGCAGCAACAGGGACTGGCTGCCGTGGACGACGCCGGGCACACCGTGGCCGATCGCCGCGCCTCCCGCAGGTTCGACCCCGACCAGGCGCGCCTCGGTGTCGACGAAGCCGGCGAAGGTGCCCGCGGCGTTGGAACCGCCGCCGACGCAAGCGACGACGACGTCGGGATCCGCTCCCAGAATGTCGCGTACCTGCGGGCGCGCTTCGTCGCCCACGATGCGTTGGAACTCGCGCACCATCCACGGGTACGGATGCGGGCCCATGACCGAGCCAAGGCAGTAGTGACTCGACTCGACGTTGGCGACCCAGTCGCGCATCGCTTCGTTGATGGCGTCCTTGAGCGTGCGGCTGCCCGAGCCGACCGGCCGCACCTCAGCGCCCAGCAGCTGCATACGGAACACGTTGAGCGCCTGACGTTCGACGTCGACCTCGCCCATGTAGACCACGCACTCGAGACCGAACAGCGCGGCGGCCGTCGCGCTGGCCACGCCGTGCTGCCCGGCGCCTGTTTCGGCGACAAGGCGCGTCTTGCCCATCCGGCGGGTCAGCAGCGCCTGACCGATGACGTTGTTGATCTTGTGGCTACCGGTGTGCGCCAGGTCTTCGCGCTTAAGGAGCACGCGAACACCAAGCTCGGCCGACAATCGCTTGCACTCGGTCACGGGCGTGGGGCGCCCGCCGTAGTCGCGCAGCAGCGAGTTGTACTCGTCGAGGAACGCCGGGTCCGACCACGCGTCGCGAAAGGCCGCCTCGAGGGCTATGCACGCCGGCATGAGGGATTCGGGCACGTACTGGCCCCCGAACTCACCGAAGCGACCGCCCTTGTCCGGCTCGCGCATTACCGACTCGTCGACGCTCACGACTCGTCCTCGTGCGCCCAGTCGTACAGCCCTTCACCGTCGCCACTCGACGGTGCGAACCGTTCGAACGCCGTCCGGGCGTTGGCGATAAAGGCGCGCAACTTACGCGGGTCCTTGCGGCCCGGCGACGACTCGACGCCCGTCGCCACGTCCACGCCCCAGGGACGCGTGGCTTCGATCGCCGCGGCGACGTTGTCGGGATCGAGGCCGCCGGCGATGATCAACCGGCTCTTGTCCGACACGCCGTCGGCGAGTCGCCAGTCGAAGACTTTGCCGGAACCGGGCGACGGCGCGTCGAGCAGGATCGCCGAGGTGCGATAGCCGTCGGCGTCGGCGACCCCACGGTCGCCCGCCACGAACGCTTTGATGACGAACGGGATCCGCTCTCCCACCCACCACGTGTCTTCGCGGCTTTCGTGGCCGTGCAGCTGCGCGCCGTTGAGCCCGGCGCGGTGCACCGTCTCGACAACGCGCTGCGGCGTCTCATCGCGGAAGACGCCGATGGTGAGCACGTCGTTGGGGAGCCGCTTCACGATGTCAGATGCGAGGCTGACCGTCACCTGTCGCTTCGACGGTGCGAACACGAAGCCCAGCGCGTCGGCGCCCATGGCGATGGCGAGCAACGCGTCGTCCTCAGTGGTGATCCCCTCGATCTTCACCCACATCGCAGGCTCCGCACCATCTCTGCCGGATCCCCGGCGGTCACCACGCTCTGGCCGACGAGAACCGCGTCGTACCCGGCATCATGCAGACGAGCGGCGTCCGCCGCGTCGCGCACGCCCGACTCGGCTACGCGCACCACATCTGCGGGGATGACAGCGGCCATCCGCAGCGCACGTTCGTGGTCGACCTCGAACGTGCGCAGGTCGCGCTGGTTCACGCCGACGATGCGGGCGCCGGCGGCGAGCGCCCGTTCGAGTTCGCGCTCGTCGTGCACTTCGACCAGCGCGCTCATGTGGAGGGACTCGGCGACACCGATGAACTGGTGTAGTTCGTCGTCGGACAACGCGGCCACGATCAACAGCACGGCGTCGGCGCCCATGAGGCGCGCCGCCAGCACGTCGGCCTCGCACACCGTGAAGTCCTTGCGGAGTACCGGCAAGTCGACGGCGGCGCGCGCGGCTTGGAGGTCGGCGGGCGACCCACCGAAGTAGTCGCCGTCGGTGAGAACCGACAGCGCGCTGGCGCCGCCGTCGGCATAAGCCTTGGCCATGAGCGCCGGGTCGAGATCGACATTGAGGTCACCCATCGACGGTGAGCGCCGCTTGATTTCGGCGATCACGTGCAGTCCGTCAGCCCGCAACGACGCTGCGAAATCACGCGGCGCGGGCGCGCCGGCGAGATCGTCGCGGGTGACCGACGGCTCCGGATAGGCCCGGTGCGCGGCCACAATGTCGTCGAGATACGTGGCCATGGTGGTGCAACAGCCTACGGCACGACTGCAATTTCGCCGGTCGTCGTCGTCGACTCTTCCGTCGGGTCGACGCAGCTACTGACATCGAGCGGAATCGTCTCGCTCCCGACCGTGACGGCGAGCGGTTGCCGGCCGGTCCCGCGGCAATGCAGCGTCCAGTACGCGCGTCCGTTGTCATCGGTGGCGGTCGGATTGGACGACTCGACGCGCCAGCCAGAACTGCCAGTGAGGTCGACGCGGACGTTGGACTGCGGCGTAGCGCGCGCCACGCCTTGCTCGTCGACCTGCTTGAGGGTCACGAGCACAACCAGGTTGGCGTCGTTGCCCAGCCGCGGCGGGTCCGGTGCGATCGACGACGACACGCTCAAACCGCCAAGGCGACGCACGCGTAGCTGCAGCGTCTTGGTTTCGGTCGAGCCGAGGAACACCGCCGACGGCGTGGTCTGGGCGTAGTCAGGCGCCCGCCATGCCCGGATCCGATAGCGACCACCGAGCACCTGGGGCAGCGTCCACGTGCCGTCCGGCCCGGACTGGATCGTCATGGTGGCGACGGATCCGGACACGATGCGCTCGACGAGAATGCTCGCCCCGGGAATTGCGCCTTCGTCGCTGATCACGGCGCCTGACACCGACGCCTGACCGGGACCGAACACAACGCTCGTGGTCGGCATCCGTCCGGGCACGCCCTTGAGCGGAACGTCCGAGTAATCGATATCGGTGGTGGTGGTGGCCGCGAGTTTGAAGTCGGGCACCTCGGGCAGGTCGCCGGAATCGCCGGAGCACGCGACGAGAACGAGCGCGGCCACGAGGCCAAGCAGCTTGCCCAACGTGCGACTACGCACCCACGGGCCCTTCGATCGTTGCGGCAACGCCGCCGACGATGGCGTCGCCGGTGAGGCGGGTGCCGCGCTTCACGTACCCCAACGCGATCGTGCCGGCGGCGCTCGTGACGGCTCCGACTTCGGCGTCGTCGACGACGATGGTCGCCCCCGGTTCCAGGGCACCCGCGGCGGTTAACCGCACGAGGCGGCGCGGCGGTTCGGCCACGCGGCTGTCCATGCGGGCCACCAACTCCTGTCCCGTGTAGCAGCCCTTGGTGAACGACACCGCCCGGTCTACCCAACCTGTCTCGCCCGGCACCGCGCGTTCGTCGAACTCCGGCGCTCCCGGACGACCGGCAGCGACGCGTTCGTTGAGGTCGTCCTCCGGGCCAGGTTCGAGGTTGAGCGTTGCCTTGGTCCGCAACAGGAACTTGCGCAACCGTGCTTCGACGGCCGCACCGAGGCCCGCGTCCGTCGTGAGCACGAAAGCATCATCGCCGGTGTGAGCTACGCGCACGAGCGCGTCGATGTGCCCGTTCGGCTCCAGCACGAACGACCACGCGTCCTCCCCGACGGCGAGGGCATCGATGTCCTGGCTGAGTTGGCCTTGGAGGTAGGTCGCGGCGTCGGGTCCTTCGACCCGCAAGGCGTCAGCCACGGCGCTGCGCCGTCATGCGCCGGGCGGCGGGTACTGCGGCAAGTAGCGCGGCGGCTTTGTTGGCGCATTCGAGGTCCTCGGACGCGGGGTCGCTGTCGACGACGATGCCGGCGCCGGCCTGCACGCTGGCTTTCCCGGTTGGGTCGATGAACATCGTGCGGATGGCAATAGCGGTGTCGAGTTGGCCGCTGAAGTCGACGTAGCCGACGACGCCGGCATAGGGACCGCGGCGGGTCGACTCGAGTTCGTCGATGATCTGCATGGCTCGCACTTTTGGCGCGCCCGACACCGTGCCTGCGGGCAGCGTCGCCCGCAGCACGTCGATCGGCCCGAGGCCGGGACGCAGGTCGGCGGAGACTTGCGACGTCAGATGCATCACGTGGCTGTAGCGCTCGAGCGTGAGCAGCTCGTCGACCTGCTCGGTGCCGAATACGCCGACGCGGCCCACGTCGTTGCGCGCCAGGTCGACCAGCATGATGTGCTCGGCGCGCTCCTTCGGATCCTCCTGCAACTCGGCGGCCATGCGCCGCTCGTCGGCCTCGGTGCGGCCGCGGCGGCGCGTGCCGGCGATCGGACGGCTGATGACGCGGCCGTCGAGCAGCTGCACCATCGGCTCGGGCGAGCTGCCGACGACGGTCACCTCGGCGTGGCGGATGAAGTACATATACGGGCTCGGGTTGACCTGGCGCAGGCTGCGGTACATGTCGAAGGGCTCGGCGTCGAGTTGCAGATCGAAGCGCTGCGACAACACGACCTGGAAGATGTCGCCGGCGAGGATGTACTCGCGGGCGACGGCCACCATGTCGGTGTACCGCTCCTTGGACACGCTGCGCGTGACCTCAGGCAGCGGTTCGACGTCGTTCGGCGGGTCGAAGACCGGTTCGTCGATCACGCGGGCGCCGTCGGCGAGCAGCTGCTCGACGCGGCTCACGGCGTCGTCGTACAGCGCGTCGAGATCCGCGTCCGGGCTCACGAACACGTTGGCCAACAACACGACGCGTTGGCGCCAGTGGTCGAACGCCGCGATGGAACCGATGATCGACATGACGGCGTCGGGCAGGCCGCGATCGTCGTGCCGGCGCGTCGGGCAGGTGCTCGACTTCGCGCACGACCTCGTAGCCGAGGTAACCCACCACGCCACCGTGCAGCGGCGGGAGGTCTTCGAGTTGCGGCGAGTCATACGCGTCGACGATGGCCTCGACCGCGGCGAGGATGCCCTGGTCCAGCGGCACGCCGTCGGGGATCACGCCTTCGACGGTGATCGTGCCGCCGCGCGCCACCAGCGTGGCGCGCGGGTCGCGTCCGAGGAAGCTCCACCGCCCCCACCGCTCGCGGTCGACCGACTCGAACAGGAAGCCAGGCGCGTCACCCACCAGGCGCGCAAAGCCGGCGACCGGCGTGATCTGATCGGCGAGAATTTCCCGCCATACCGGGACCACGGTGTGCTGCGCCGCGAGTTCGCGAAACGCTTCCCTAGTCGGTTGCATCGCCGAAGGAGCGGAAGAAACAGGAGTACGCGCCCGTGTGGCACGCACCCGTCCCTTCCTGTTCGACGGATATCAGCAACGTGTCGCCGTCGCAGTCATACGCCGCCGAGCGCACGTACTGCCGATCACCCGAGGTCTCGCCCTTGCACCAGTACTCCTGGCGGCTGCGGCTCCAGAACCACGTGCGGCCCGTTTCGAGCGTCTTGCGCAGCGACTCGTCGTTCATCCACGCCAACATCAGGACCTGGCCGGTCGCGTGCTCCTGCACGATGGCAGGCACGAGGCCCTCAGCGTTGAAAGCGACGGCCGCGAGTTCGTCCTCGCGAAACGGGATCGGTGTAACCGTTGGCATCAGTGAATGTTAGGGCGAGCGCCTCGAGGCGACTTACAGATAGAGCCCGGTCGCCCCGTCGTACCGGTCGGCGGCGACGGCATGGATGTCACGTTCGCGCAGCAGCAGGTACTCCTCGCCCTGCACTTCGACTTCGTAGCGATCCTCCGGGCTGAACAGGACCTGGTCGCCGGCCTTGATCGTCCGCACATGCGGGCCCACGGCTTGCACCTCGGCCCACGTCAACCGCTTTGATACTTGCGCGGTCGCCGGGATCAGAATGCCGGCGCGGCTCTTGCGTTCGCCCTCGCTCGCCGGGATCTGCACGAGAACCCGGTCAGCCAACATCGTGATCGCCTGCTTGGTGTCAGCCACGCCGTCGAGGGTACTAAGGGGTGGGCCTTACTGAGACACCAGCCGCGACGAGGCCGTCTTTGAGTTCGTGGACGGTGCTGTTGCGCTCCATGCGTGGTGAGTAGAGCAGCGACGAGATGATGGCGGCCGACGCGTCGGCGATGGTGAAGGCGTCGACGAGGTGCTCGACGGCTCCGGCGCCGCCCGAGGCGATCACGGGAACGTCGACGGCCTCGGCGATGGCCTTGGTGATGGCGAGGTCGTATCCGGCGTGGGTGCCGTCGCCGTCGATGCTGTTGACGCAGATCTCTCCGGCGCCCAGGTCGGTGCCGCGCTTGGCCCACTCGACGGCGTCCATGCCGGTGGCGGTGCGGGCGCCGTCGACCATGATCTCGTAACCGCTCGGCAGCTCTTTGCGTCACCTCGCGACGCTTGACCTGCATGCTCAACAGCACGGCTTGCCGTCCGAACGCCGCCGCGCCGTGGCTAATGATCTCCGGATTGCGGACGGCCATCGAGTCGACGCTGACCTTCTCGGCGCCGGCGTCGAGCACGTCGAGCATGTCGTCGATCGAGCGCACTCCCCCGCCGACGGCGAAGGGCACGAATGTTTCCTGGGCGACGCGACGGATCGCTGCGATGTCGGGTGGACGGCGCTCGGCGCTGGCCAGGATGTCGTAGAAGATGATCTCGTCGATGCCCTGGGCGTAGACGTCGCGGGCGATCTCGTCGGCGGGACCGACGTCGATGTTGTCCTCGAAGCGGCGGGCCTTGGTGACCCGGCCGTCGATGACGTCGAAGCAGGCGATGAGCCGCTTGGTCAGCACGTGGTCCACCGCCGCAACAGCTCGAGGCCGTCGGGGCCGCTCTTCTCGATGTGGAACTGCGTCGCCGTGATGTTGCCGGCGCGCACCGCGGCGGTGAAGTCGTGGCCGTAGTTGGCCGTCGCCGCCAGCACGCCGGCGTCTTCGGGCGCCGCGTAGTACGAGTTCACGAAGTAGAAGTGCTGGCCCAAGCCGTCGAACCACGGGTCGCGCGCCGTCACGGCGTTCCAGCCGATCTGCGGAACCCGCAGCCCGTTGTCGAACCGCTTCACGCGACCGGGCAGCCAACCGAGGCACTTCACGTCGCCTTCGTCGCTGTGGTCGAAGAGCACCTGCAAGCCGACGCAGATGCCAAGGAAGGGCACGCCCTCGTCGCGGACGCGCCGGCTCAGCGCGGCGCCGCAGCCGCTTTCGTCGAGGAAGTCCATCGTGGCCTGGGCGCTACCGACGCCGGGGAGGACGATCCGTTCGAGGCTGTCGAGTTCGCCCGGCGTCGTGACGAGCTGCGACTCGATCCCGAGCCGCGTGAGCGCGTAATGCACGCTGCGAGCGTTGCCCGCCTTGTAGTCGATGATGCCAATCATCCGCGTGTCACCTCGACGGCTTCGGCCACGGTGAACTTGCCTTCGTAGACGGCCCGCCCGGTAATGGCGCCGGCGACGCCGAGGTCGACCAGGGCCTCGAGGTCGTGCAGCGACGAGACGCCCCCCGATGCGATTACGGGCACGTCCGTCAGCGTGAGCGCGCGCGCCAGACCGTTCAGGTCGGGACCAACGAGCCGCCCGTCCCGTTCGATGTTCGTGATGACGAACGCCGCGGCGCCCGCATCGGTGAACCGGCGAATGAGATCCTCGACCGATAGGTCGGACTCCTCGAGCCAGCCGCGCGTCGCGACCTTGCCGTTGCGGTGATCGAGCCCAATGGCGACGCGGCCGGGCCATTGCGACGCCAATTTCTCAGCCGCCGCCGGATCCTTCACCGCGATGGAACCGAGCACGATGCGCTCGACTCCAGCCTTCAACGCGAGGTCATCAGTCTGGCCACCGCCAGCCTGGACCGGCACGTCGACCGCCTGCGCGATGGAGGCGACGACATCACCGTTTACGGGGCCGTTGCCGAGCGCGGCGTCGAGGTCGACGACGTGAATCCACGGCGCGCCCTGGGCGGCGAAGTCGCGCGCCACTTCGACCGGATCGAGCCGGTAGTCGGTCTCCTGATCGAAGTCACCCTGGATGAGCCGCACCACGCGGCCGCCGCGGATATCGATTGACGGGTACAGGTCCATCTTCGGAGCTACAGCGTCCCCTTGGTGGACGGGACCGACGTGCCCTCGATCCGCACCGCGTCGCGCAGCGCCCGGGCCACGCCCTTGAAGCTGGCCTCGATGATGTGATGCGTGTTCTTCCCCGTGCGCGTACGGATGTGCAGCGTGAACATCGCCGCGGTGGCGAACGCCCGCCAGAACTCCTCGGCCAACTGCGGGTCGAATCCCGGCGTACCGATCAGGTTGCGGTCGTCAAAGGCGAAGTCGACGTCGTAGACGAGGAACGGGCGGCCCGACAGGTCCAGCGCGACTTCCACCAGCGCTTCGTCGAGCGGCACCTGATTGGACGCGAACCGTCGAACACCGGCCTTGTCGCCCAGCGCCTCCTTCACGGCTTCGCCCAGCGCGATGCCGACGTCCTCCACGGTGTGGTGGGCGTCGATCTCGAGGTCGCCCTCGCATTCGATCGCCAGGTTCATGCCGCTGTGCTTGCCGAGTTGGCTGAGCATGTGGTCGAAAAACGGCAGGCCCGTGGACACGCCCGTGTCGCCGGCGCCGTCGATGTCGACGGTCAGGGCGATCTTGGTCTCTTTAGTTTCGCGGTTGCGTGTCGCGACGCGAGTCATTGCACTGCCTTCTGTAGGGCCTCGAGGAAGCGACCATTCTCGTCTGCGGTACCGACCGTGACGCGCAGGCACCCGTCAAGTCCGGGCCACGAGGAGCAGTCGCGCACCAAGACCGAGGCGTCGACGAGGCGCCGCCATACCTGGGCACCCGCGACCGCCCGCGGGCGGAAGAGGATGAAGTTGGCGCCCGACGGCCACACGTCGACGTCGAGCTCGGCGAGGCCGGCACCGATGCGCCCGCGCTCCTCCACCACGTTGGCGATGCGGGCGAGCATGGCGTCCTTGTGCTCCAGGGCGAGCACACCGGCCGCCTGCTTGATGCTGTCGAGGTGGTACGGCAAGACGACGCCGTGCAGCGCGTCGACGACGCCCGACGGCGCGATGGCGTAGCCGAGGCGAAGCGCCGCCATGGCCCAGGTCTTGGAGAACGTGCGCACGACGACGACGCGCCCGTCATCGGCGACGCGATCCATCGCCGACCACGACGAGAACTGCCCGTACGCCTCGTCGACGATGACCAGGCCGGTGGACGCCTCGAGGGCGGCGTCGAGCACCTCTGGGCTCTCGACCAGACCAGTCGGGTTGTTGGGCGAGCACAGGAAGACGATCACCGGATCGGTCTCCCGGATCGTGGCCGCGACCATGTCCGGGTCGAGCGTGAAGTCCTCGTTGCGAGCGGCGACGAGCACTTCGGTTCCCGTGACGTGCGCGATGTGACTGTGCAACGCGTACGTCGGCTCGAATACCAGCGCGCAGCGCTCGGGACCGCCGAAGGCGAGCAGCAGGCTCTGCAGCACTTCGTTGGATCCGTTGGCGGCGAACACCTGCGCCGGCGACACCGCGTGCAGCTCGGCGATGGCGGCGCGCAGCGCGGTGGCCTCGCGATCGGGGTAGCGGTGAAACTCGACGTTGGCGACGGCATCGGCTAGCGCCGCGACGAACTCCGGCGGCGGCGGCAGCGGCGACTCGTTGGTGTTGAGCCGCACGTCGACGTCAACCTGCGCCGAGTGGTAGCCCTCCATGCGACTGAGGTCGGGACGAATGTCGACCATCAGCGGTTTCCCCGCATGCGAATGGACTGAGCGTGGGCGGCGAGGCCTTCGGCCTCGGCGAGCGCCACGACGTGTGGGGCGACGCGGTTCAGCGCAGCCTCGTCGAGCGACACGACGTGCACGGCGCGGATGAAATCGTCGACGCGCAGAGCCGAGGCGAACCGCGCCGACCCGTAGGTCGGCAGCACGTGGCTCGGCCCGGCGATGTAATCACCGACGCTGGCCGGAGCGAACGACCCGCAGAACACGGCCCCCGCGTGACGCACCAGAGGCAAGAGCGATTCGGGGTCGGCCGACATCAACTGCAGGTGTTCGGGCGCCACGGCGTTGGCGACGGCGAGCGCCTCCTCAGGTCCGTCGACGAGGGCGACGTAGGAGTTAGCGGCCAAGTTGGCCTCGATGACGTCTCGGCGCGGCGCGTCGGCCACCAGGCCCGAGACCGCGCTCACGATGGCGTCGGCCGCGTCCTCGGACCACGTGATCAGCCACGCCAGGCCGTCGGGCCCGTGCTCCACCTGCACGATCAAGTCGATGGCGGCGAGGTCGGGCGGCGTCGTCTCGTCGGCGACCACGACCACTTCCGACGGGCCAGGGAACGACGACGGAACGCCGACCAGACCGGCGGCCGCCACCTGCCGCTTGGCCTCGCTCACGTACACGCTGCCCGGGCCGACGAGCACGTCGACGGGCCGCACCGATTCGGTGCCGTACGCCATGGCGCCGATCGCTTGCGCCCCGCCGATGGCGTAGACCTCGTCGACATTCGCCAGCGCCGCCGCGGCGAGGATGCCCTCGGCGACCTTGCCGTCGGGGCCAGGCGTGGTGCACAACACGACCTCGGCGACGCCCGCGACCCGCGCCGGCAGGGCGGTCATGAGCACCGTCGAGATGAGCGGCGCCAGAGCGCTCGGCACGTAGACGCCGACGCGCTCGACTGGCCGGAACAGTTCGCGCAGCACGATGCCATCGCTCTCGTGACGGGTGTCGTCGCGCAGTTGGCTGCGGTGATAGCTGACGATGTTGGTACGTGCCGCTTCGAGCGCCTCGCGGAGCAGCGGCGAGATTGCGGCGAGCGCCGCCTGCAGATCGGCGTCGGGGACCCGCAGTTCTTCGAGTTCGACGTGGTCGAACTCCTTGGTGAATCGCCGGACGGCGGCGTCGCCTTCCTCCCGGACCGCCTCGAGGATCGCCGCGACAGCCTCGCTCGGCGGCTGCGTCGCCGCTGTCGGCCGGGGCAGCGTCGAGCGCAACCCTTCGAGGGACGCGCCGCGCAGATCGATCCGGGACAACATGAGTCATCCAGTCTACGGGCGGGCGTGTGCAGCCCCCTAAGGCAATACAGTCGGGACGTGGCCGACCCGGAACTGTCCTCCATCACTTCGACTCTCGAGGACGTCGCCAAGCGCATCGTGAAGCTGGCGGAGTCGAACGAGCACGCGGGACGCTCTCATGTGGCCGTAGACCTATATGAGGTCGAGCGCGCCCTGAACGCGAGCGTCCGCCGACTCACGAAGCTGGTCAACGCTTGACCGTCAAGTCCGAGTTGCTCGCGCTCGTCGACAAGTGGAGCGATCGCTTCCAGAGCCGGATCGCTGATCTCGCGGACGAGGAGTTCTGGTCGGAACCCACCGCGGACTGCTGGAAAATCTTCCCGGACGGCAGTGGCGGCGACTTCGGCCTGATCTTCACCGAAGAAGCGCCCGTCACCACGATGGGATGGCGCCTGGCGCACATCATCGACCTACTGAAAGAAGACCGGTGCGCCACGTACATCGGCCTCGAACCCGAACCGAGCGCGGCCGAGGAGTGGGTCCCGACCTCCGCCGACGAAGCCAAGCGCATGGTGCGTGACTCCACAGCGACGTTTCGCCGCTACGTCGACGCGACCGACGAAACGATGCTCGACGAGTTCGTGCCGCGGCGGTTCGACGATGCCGACGTCACCCGGCACGGCTTCATCCTCCACATCCTCGACGAAGTGATTCACCACGGTGCCGAGGTCGGCCTGCTGCGCGACCTCTGGCGCGCGGAGCAACCGAAGGATGAGGTTGTGACGGCGCTCCTGCGCGGCGATCGCGCCGTCGCCGGCGCGCAACCCGACGCCGTCGCCCGCGTACTCGCCGAGCGACCAGACCTCATGGTCGAGGCCGGGGCGACCGCGCGTTGGGCGGCCATTCCGCTGCTCGTCGAGCTCGGATTTCCCATCGAGGGGTCAACCGGCCGCTCCGCCCTGCATCACGCGGCCGCGAGCGGCAACCTCGAGCTCGTGCAGTTGCTCGTCGAGCACGGTGCGGATTTCAACGCCAAGGACCCGCAGTTCCACGCTCGGCCTGTCCTCTGGGCGCAGTTCTTCAACCGGACGGAAGTGGCGGACTACCTGGAGCGTGTCGGGACGCGCGCCGAAGGGCAATAGTCGTTCAGCGGGCAGATCTCGCACTGTGGGCGACGGGCGATGCAGGTGGCGCGGCCGTGCAGGATCATCCGCAACGAGAAGTCGCCCCATTCGGCGGGAGGCAGCATCGCCCCGAGTTCGTGTTCGATCTTGACGGGATCGGTCTGCGTGGTGAGGCCGAGGAGGTTGCTGATGCGGCCCACGTGGGTGTCGACAGGCAATCCCGGCAAGCGGAAGGCCACGGAGCGCACGACGTTGGCCGTCTTGCGACCCACTCCCGGTAGCGCGCTCAGTTCCTCCATCGACGTGGGGACCTCGCCGTTGTGACGCTCGACGAGCGCTGTCGCCATCCCGGCGAGGCTGCGCGCCTTGTTGCGGAACAGCCCGAGGTTCTGGACGAGCGGTTCGATGTCCGTCGGCGTCGCTGCCGCCATTGACACCGCGTCCGGGTAGACGGCGAAGAGCCCGGGTGTCACCTTGTTAACCATCTCGTCGGTGCTCTGCGCCGACAGGATCGTCGCCACGAGAAGTTGAAACGGGTTGTCGTGTACCAGCGCGCAGAGCGCGTCGGGGAACGCCTCCCTTAGCCTTTCGTTGGTGAGACGGGCGCGGCCGGCCGGGCTGCGGGGCTTGCCCACGCTAAGGAGCCTCGCCGATAGGCGAGGCGACCAGAAGGGACAGCCGGGCATTTCGCCAGGCCGAAGGCCTGCGCGAAGCGGCTTTCCGCGGTGAGCGGCGACCTATCAAACCAACTAGACGGGCGTGCTCACGCCGACGATCGAACCGACGGCGTAGGAGATCGCTGCGGCGCCGACGGCGAGGATGAGCCACCGGGCCGCGATCCGCCACGGCTCCTGATTGGTGAGTCGCGCGAGTACAACTCCGATGACGGTGACACCGATGGCGCCGAGCACCATGGATGCAACGACCTTGCCGCCGCTGTCGTCGCCGAACAGCCACGGCATCAGCGGCAACAGCGCGCCGATGATGAAGGCGGTGAAAGACGCGAACGCCGCCCGCAGTGGAGAGCCGAGATTGCCGGGGTCGATGCCGAGTTCCTCTTTCGCGTGGATCTCCAGCGCCTGGTCGGTGTCAGACATCAGCGCGGTGGCCACTTCCTCGGCGGTCTCCCGGCGCACGCCGCGGCTTTCGTACAGGGCGACCAGTTCGGCGCGTTCCTTGACCGGACGGTGCACCAGTTCATGGCGCTCGATACGCAGTTCGTGTTGGGCGAGTTCGACCTGCGCGTTCAGCGACAGGAACTCGTTGACGCCCATCGAGATCGCGCCGGCAATCAGCCCCGCCAACCCAGCGAGGCGCACGACCGACGCCGACGGGTTGGCGCCGGCCACACCGAGGATCAAGCCGACGTTCGTGAGCAAACCGTCGCTCATGCCGAGCAGAGTGGCGCGGGGCGTGCCACCGGCGATGTTGCGGTGGTGATGCTCGGTGACCGTGCCCATGCGCCAACTCTGGCAGAGTCAGCAGCGTGTCCGTGACACGCCACGACCTGAGCTTCGACGACCTGGCTGGGCTCGCACCACTGCGCGCCTTGCCGGGGTACCGCGCGCGCCAAGTGTGGGACGGCCTGTACGCGCAGCTCGCCGACATCGACGCGGTGACGGCGCTTCCTAAGGCCCTCCGCGAGGAGTTGGCGCGGCAACCCGAACTCGCGCCCGCCTTGACCGAGTCGATGCGTCAAGAAGCCGACAACGGCACGACGGTGAAGTGGCTCTTCGCACTGGACGACGGCGCAGCCATCGAGACCGTGTTGATGCACTACCCCGGCCGTACGACGGTGTGCGTGTCGTCACAGGCGGGTTGCGCCATGGCGTGCGGCTTCTGCGCCACCGGCCAGGCGGGGTTTCGTCGCCACCTCACAACCGGCGAGATCGTCGAGCAAGTCGTGCGCGCGGCGCGCGAAGCCAAGGCATCCGACCGGCGGCTCTCCAACGTGGTGTTCATGGGGATGGGCGAACCCCTCGCCAACTACGACGCCACCTGGGGGGCGGTGCAGCGAATGCACGACGACCTCGGGCTGTCGGCGCGGCACATCACCGTCTCGACGGTCGGCATCGTCCCCGGGATTCACAAACTCGCCCAGGAGTCGTTGCCGGTTGGGCTCGCGGTGTCGTTGCACGCCGCCAACGACACACTGCGCAACAAGCTCGTGCCCGTCAACAAGCGGTACCCGCTGGCATCGTTGCTCGCGGCCTGCCGGGCCTACATCGGCAACCGCAACCGGCGCCTCAGCTTCGAGTGGGCTTGCATCGCCGGGGTCAACGACCGCATGTCCGACGCCGACGAGCTGGCCGAGATCGCGGTCGCGCTCGGCGCCCACGTGAATCTGATCCCGCTTAATCCGACGCCGGGATACCTGGTCATGGGCTCGACGCGCGCCGCTGTGCGCGGATTTGCCGAGGCGTTACGCGATCGCGGCGTCAACGCGACGGTTCGTCAGACCCGCGGCCAGTCCATTGACGCAGCATGCGGTCAGTTGGCCAACCGGGACTGACACAATGACGGCGTGCAGACACGCCGGTGGGTAAACCAGAGCCAGCCCCAGACGCTCGTCATCGCGACCTTCCTGCTGTACTTCGTCGCCTTCTGGGCCGTGCTCGGCAACTCGACGAACGTCGGCGCCGCCGTCGACGGCGAGAAGATCGGCAACATCCTCGTGTACGGCAACCTCGGCGAAAACCTCGAACGGCTGACGCGGCTCTTCATGGTGGTGGGATCGATCGCGGCCGGTTATCTGATATCGAACGAGAAGAAGATTGGGTACAACCTCGGACTCGCGGTCGCCGCGCTCCCACTCGTCGCCGACGTTTTGCTGATTGTTCGTTACCAGCACTTCGGCTTCGACCTCGTGTCGCTGCTGTTCGACATCGCGCTCTTCGCGCTGCTCCTGCACACGCAGTCGCGCAACTACGTGCGTCTGTGGTTCAAGTAAAGGACCGGACTTGGCTAGCGGAAGTTCTTCGCCACGCCAGCGAGTAGTTCGATCGTTTCGGTCGACGGGTAGTCGCTCGTCCAGGGCATGAAGCCCGTGGCGCCCAGGTCGATGTAGGTCTGGATCTTCTCGGCCACCTGGTCGGGCGTGCCGATCAGATTGCCCGCTTGCCAGGAGCCGAACTCCTCGCCCCACAACGACTTGGTGCCGATCGCCTTGAGCTCGTCCTCGGACTCGCGGATCATCACCTCGCCGGAGATCGTCTTCTCGATCTCGTCGTAGTCGCGGCCGACGGCCTTGCAGTGGTCTTTGAGGATCTCGCACTTGCGGGCGAACTCTTCGGGCTTGCCGCCGAAGTTGCTCCGATCCGCGAGACGGGCGACGACGCGTAACGTCAGCTGCTCTCCGCCGCCGCCGATGAGGATGGGCGGCCGAGGCTGCTGCAATGGCTTGGGGTCGCAGTTGGCGCGGGTCAGCTTGTAGTACTTGCCGTCGTAGGTCGTCTCCTGTTCGGTCCACATCGACCGGACGATCTCGACGCACTCCTTGAGCATCCCGATGCGCACCTTCGGCGCCGGGAACTCGAAGCCGTACCCGTCGTACTCGTTCTCGTACCACCCGGCGCCGATGCCCCAGTCGAGCCGGCCGCCGCTGATCACGTCGACGGTCGAGGTGATCTTGGCCAAGACCGACGGCTGGCGGTAGCTGTTGCAACCGACCATCTGCCCCAAGCGGATCCGGGTGGTGCGCTGACTGATCGCCGCCATGGTCGTCCAGCACTCGAAGACCGCCTCGTGCGCCGGCCGCGGGACGTTGTGGAAGTGGTCGTAGACCCACAGCGAGTCGAAACCGAGCTCCTCGGCCTTCACCGCGATGTCGACGGCGGTCTGCCACTTCGCGGCGGCGCCCTCGATGCCCGCAAGCTCCATCTTCCAGCCCTGCGGCATGAACACGCCAAACGTGATGGGAAAGGTCATGGGTGGATCCTGCCACCCGCAACGTCGTGTACGCCTCGCGGCGCGGGCTGATCAGCCGACGGGAGCAACCATCGCTTCGTACGCATCGGCCAAGCCGTACAGGGCTGATCGACCGTCGCCCGCGAACGACGACCCGTGCATGATCGCCAGCGTTGTCGGAGCCAAGTCGCCGAGGCCGCGGATCACGGCGCCCGTGTGTGGGGCCAGGCTGGTCGAGTGGAACATCTGCTCGGCCTCGATAGCGGGACCGAGGACGTCGTCGGAAGTGAGGGCAGGGCCGTTGCCGATGTGACTGAAGAGGTCACCGCACAACAGGGTCCCGGTGGTTTCCTCGAACAGCACCTGCGCTTCCCATCCGTGGGGGACGTGGGGCGTGCTGATTTGGCGCAACCGCTTGCCACCGATGTCGATCACTTCGCCGTCTTCGAGGGAACGGGGCGGCCGATCGCACAAGTCGTTCAGCGACACCATGCAGCCGAGCGCGCCATGAGCCACCTGAGCGTTCGGAGCGGCGGCGAGCCACATGTTCATGGCGCCGCTCTCGTCGGACTCGACGTGACCAAACGTGATCCAGCGAAGGGTCTCGACCGGGACGACCTTGGCGACGGCCTCGGCGACCAGAGGGAACATCATCCGTGGACCGGTGTGGAACAACAACGGCTCCTCGCCCACGACGAGGAATTGGTTGAACGAGAATCCCGCCGGGGGGGCGACATCGGGGATCCAGGTCGAGAGGCGGTAGATGCCGTCGCTGATTTCGTTGACTGTGGTGGTGGGTTCCATGCTTGTTAGGCGTTCACTATCGGTGATCCCGTTCAGTTATGACTGAACAATCCACCGAGGCTCACCGGCGGGCTCGTATGCGCAGTACAGACCGGTACGCACGTCGCGGTCCAGCGCTCCCGCAGCGACGGGGACGACCTCGGCGATCTTGCCGATGGCGGCCCGCAGCGCCCGGGTGACATTGAGCCGGGCCTTCTCCGGCACCGAGCCGACGTGCCGCTCTCGGCCGCCGAGGCCGAATGCGGCAGCCAATTCCGACACGAACCGGTCGAGCTCTTCTTGCTTTTGCATCGCGACGTCGTCGTTGCCTGCGGCCAGCGCATCGCCGACTTCTGATCGCAGCTCCTCGATGCGAGCGCGGTAAGCGGTGCGCGCTGCCCCGTCGAGGGAGGCTCCCGCGTGACCGAGGCTCCGGCGGTCCACCTCGCCGAGGCCCTCGACCCGGTCGACCAAGTCGAGCGCGTGGCGCTCGACCCCTGGGTTGGCAAGCAGATCGGCGAGGTAACGCAGGCCCTTGGTGAGCGGCAGGGGCGCCCGCACGTTGTCGTAGAGGACCTCGGCGCGCCGGTCGATCAGCCGCAGCGTCGCCGTGGCCCCGGCGGCGAGCTCCGGCGACGGCGTGGCTGGGCCGCGGCCGGCGTCGATTGCGAGCCGCCGTAAGAGAGCAACCTTGTCGGCGTCGACCACGATGTCGAGCGGGCGAAGTATCGACGCAGCCGCACGTGCTTCGACCGCAGCCTCCGCCGCCGCGCCGCGCCGCTCGTGTAAAGCCGCGAGCGCCAGCAACAGTTCAACGTGCAGGACGGGCGCCGCGGTGGCCGACAGACCGTCGACAGCGCTCTGCAGTGCCGAGAGCGCAGCGTCGACATCGCCGGCGGCGTCGAACACCATCGCCTGGGCCGCGGCGACCCGCGCCCGCAAACCCGAGTGATCCACGCCTTCGGCTCGGGCGACCATCTCCGCAGCTGCCGTTGTGGCCTCGGCGAGGTCGTCGCGAGCGAGGTGAGACTCGACGAGCACACCCAACAATTCCGGGGCGCGCAGCCGATCGTCGCCCACCAGGCGCAGCCCGCGCCGCGCGAGAGCGATCGCCAGGTCAAAATCGCCCCGAGCCAGGTGCAGTTGCGCCGCCGGCAGGAGCGCCTGCAAATGGCCGTCTTTTCCTAGGAGCAGCGCCTCGGCGTCGGCCAGGCGGCCCTGCCGGATGCGCAGGTCTGCGAGCGCGATCGCCGGATGCCAACTCGGAATCGACAGGGTGGTCTCGAAGTCGAGGATCGCTTTGGCCAGCAATGCCTCCGCTTCACTCCAGCGTCCGAGTTCGAGCAGGAGCGTGGCCTGCACGCTGTCGCAGTGGGAGCTGAGAAACAGCGGAGTTGGAGCGTTGTTTCCGATGAGTCCGCGGTGGCGCAGTGAGTCGCTCCACGTGCCGGCTCTTTCGAAGTCAGCGGCGAAGTAGCAAGCCGTGAAGAACGAGCAAATCGACTTGCCCGTAGCGTCGACGTCGTCGGCCGCACCGCAGGCGAGCGCCATCGCCTCGTCGAGCAACGCCATGCCCTCCTCGACGCGTCCGGCCTGAACGTGCGCCAGTCCGGCGTCGGCCAGGGCCTTCGTCTCGAGATTGACATCACCGAACCGCCGGGCGCGGTCGAGGGCCAATTCTGCGCGGCGCAGTAGGTCGGCTGGATCGTCGACATCACAACCCATAGCAGCCACCGCGACCCAGCCCTGTTCGAGGCAGTGAGGCAGATCGGCTACGAGGCGCTCGGCCCGGAGAAACCACACCCGCGCCGCGGTGAGGTTGCCCAGAAAGTTGCCCAACACGTCGCCGAGGCGCACGCAGGCCATCGCCGCATCGCACAGCTCCCCGGCGGTGGTGAAGTGCCGGATGGCGGCGGAGAGGTTGGCGACCGCGGAGTCGGGATCGCCGACCGCCATCGCATCGTTTGCCCGGCTTAGCGCCTCTTCGGCAATCGATGCGTCGTCACCCACCGAGCCAGGCTACGGCTTGTCGACGACCCCGTTCAGCGCGCCTACACGGTGAAGCTTTTCGTGGCCATGCCCTTGGTTATGTGCGCTTTGAAGTCGCCTAGGACGTCGGGAATGAGGCACACGAACGCGTATGTCCGCCCGGCGGTGAGATTGATCGTCGTGGTGCCCTCCTGACCAGGCGCCACGGCGACGCCCGACAGGGACTTGTTGGGTGGCGGACCTGCAGGCGCGGCGGCCCACGCCGTCACGTCGGCCACGGTCTTACCGGCGGGCAACTCGATCAAGTTGATCTCGTGCAGCTGCTTACCTTCGTTGCGGAGTTTCACCACGTTCTCGCCGGCCTCGAGATCGGGGGGAGCCGACAACGAAAAGTCCGCGGCAGTAATCGTGCCGGCCGCCTCGGGCAGCTCGACGGGTTCGCCCGCGGTCACGGTGACTTCGCTCACCATGCCCTTAACCGCGTGGGGTACGCCGTCCGGCGACGGAATGGCACAGAAGAGGGCGTAGGTACCCGCCGGCAGGTCGAAGGTCAGCGTGCCCGAACCGCCCGGATCGGCGGTCGGTGACCCGGCCCATTCGGAAAAGGGAGGCGGACCGGACGCCGGGGCTCCGGGGGCGGCGGTGAGCGCCGCCTTGACGTCGGCAAACGTCTTGCCGTCAGCCGCCTTCGCAAACGCAGCAAAATGCGGCTCCATGCCTTCGTTCTTGTAGTTCATCTCGATGGTGCCGCCCTCGATGGTGGCGGGCACCACGAAGGCGTAGTCCTTGGCGGTCACCTCGACCACCGTCACCTCCGACGTCGTATCGTCGCCGGCAGCGTCGCCGTTGTCGTCGTCGTCGCCGCATCCGGTGGCTGCAAAGAGCAGCACCCCCGCCGCCAGTAGCACTTTCAGTCTGCGCATTGTCGCCTCCCATATTGCTCAGCTCCGAAGCCAGAGAACCTAGAGCGAACGGTAGGCCCGACGCGGGATTTCCAGATGCGTGTCAACCAAGTCCGCGGTTCATGCGTCTGTTGAGGTGATGATCTCGTTAGTGGACGCGGACCAAGCCGACGAACTGGTCGACCTGTATCGCGACCACTACCGGTCGCTCGTGCGCTTGGCCTTCCTCTTGCTGGGCGACGTCTCCGCTAGCGAGGAGGCAGTGCAGGACGCCTTCGTGAAGCTGCACCAGTCGTGGGGTCGAGTGACCGACCCGGCCAAGCGGGTGTCGTATCTACGCAGCATCGTGATGAACGGCGCGCGATCGGGGTTGCGCCGCCGCGTGCTCGGACGACGTCTCGCGATGGTCAAGCCGATGGTCGCCGAGTCGGCCGAAGCGGGCGCACTGCGGAGCGAGAGCCAGCACGAAGTCGTGGCCGCGTTGCGCGCGCTGCCCGACCGCCAGCGCGACTGCCTCGTCCTGCGTTACTACCTCGACCTCTCAGAGGCCGCCATCGCTGAGACGCTCGGCATCTCCGCCGGCTCGGTCAAGACCCACACGCACCGGGGCATGGCGGCCCTCGAGCGAGCACTGGAGTCAACCCGATGACCGACCCCGAAGATCGCCTTCGCGACGCACTGCGCACCGAAGCCGCCCGCGTCGAACCGCACGAAGGGTGGAGCGCGATCGAGTCACGCCTGCACGCGGCGCCGCGGAGCCGCGGTCGCTATCTCATGGCGGCCGCGGCGGCGTCACTCGTCTTGGTCGCCGCCGTGGCGGTGATCACTCAGCAGGACGGCGACAAACCGACTCCCGTCGTCACCGATCCAGGACCCGGCGCGACCACGACCGCTGCACCAACCACGACCACCGTGGTGAACGAGCCCGCTGATCTCGGCCCACACCGCGGGATCCTGTGGTCGCACTCGTTCCCGACACCGCGCGAAGCCGCGGCCGGGTTCGCCCGCGACTTCCTGGGCATGCAGAACCCGAGCGTCGGCGAGTTCCAGCAAGGCGACTCTCGCTCCGGTGAAGTCGTGATCCACCCCAAGCCAGTCGGGATGTTGGGGACGACGGTGGCGGTGCGCGAGTTCGACGGCCAGTGGTACGTGCTTGCCGCCAACGCCGACAACCTCGAGCTCGACACGCCAACCAGCGCGGAACGCATCTCGTCGCCGGTGCACCTCGCCGGGCGCAGCATCTCGTACGAGGGCAACGTCCGGGTGGCGATCCTGCGCTACGACACGACCATGCAGTGCACGCTGCCGACCGACACGTGCGGTTCCGATCCCGGCGTGTACGCCAACACCCACTTCACCGGGCACGGCACCGAGAAGGCGCCGTTCGAAGCCGACGTGACCTTTACGAAGCCGTCCGGCGACTACGGCGTCATCGTGCTGTGGACGAACTCCGAAGAGGACAGCACCCTCTCGGAGGCCACCGTCCGCCTGGTGCGCTTCTCTTAGAAGCCGTCGGGCGGCGTGGTGGTAGTCGTCGTCGTGCCGCCGCCGCCGATGATGACCGGTGGACGGGTGGTCGTCGTGGTGGCCGGTTCCTCGGTGGTCGTCGTGTCCTCCGGGTACGTCGTCGGCGTTCCCTCGCCGCCGCCGGGATCGCCGCCGGTGCCGGACGTCGCGCCATCCAACCGCGCGTCGTCGCGCAGGTCGCCCCACATCGCCGCCGCCGCTTCGGTCGGGTAGACGACGGACTGGCTGCCGGCGCTACCGATCTTGCCCGGCATGACGACGTTGTTCAGCCACGACGGATCGATGCGGCGCATCAGCGCGGCGAGCATTTCGAGCTCCGACGCCGGCACGTCGAGTTCGACATGGTTGAGCAACACCGACAGCCAGCGCCGCACCCCCGCGTCGTCATCGACCTCGGTGCGCATCTTCGCCAGCGCGGCCAGCATCAAGCGGCCCTGATTCTCCGACCGCGTGAAGTCGCCGTACGCGGTGTGGCGGTCGCGGCAGAACGCCAACGCCTGCTCGCCGTTGAAGTGGTGGTAGCCCTGCTCGAAGTGCGCGCCCGAGTACTTGTCGTCCATGTTGCGCGGCACGTACACGTCGACGCCGCCCAAGTCATCGACGATTCTGGAGAAACCTTCGAACCCGGTGAGGACGTAGTACTCGATCGGCAAGCCGGTGAAGTTCCGCACGGTCTGCATCAGCAGTTGCGGGCCGCCGCTGCCGGTCGCCGTGTTGATCTTGGCCTCACCCTTGCCGGGAATGTCGACCCAGGTGTCGCGCGGGATACCGACGACGGTGCCCGAACGCGTGGCCGGGTCGATGGCGACGACGTGCAACGAGTCGGTGCGCGTCTTATGCAGATCCTGACCGGGGCGAGCGTCGGACCCCGCGACGAGCACGAACACCAAGCCCTCTTTGATCGGGATGTTGCTATGGAACGCCAGAGCCTTGCCGTACGCCCGGCCGTTGGCGCCGAGCAGCGCGGCCGAACGGCGTGGCGTCGGCAGCGGAGGCCGGCCGATATCGGGCGCGGGCACGGTGACGGTGGGCGCCGTGTTGCGTGGCTCGTCGAACTTGCCGACCACCAGCGACTTGTTTTCGGGCGTTGCCTTCACGATTCCGAACGCGACGAGACCGAGCGCGATCACGGCGATGATCCCGAATCGCGTCGCTCGAGCCCCGGCGCCCCGCCGGCTGAAGTGACTGGCCATCTAGGGCCAACGTAGCGTGGGGATATGGCCAAGACGGTGTCACCGCTGCCGGAAGGCGAGGAGAAGGTCCACGCCGTCGGCGCCATGTTCGACGCCATCGCGCCCCGCTACGACCTGCTCAACCGGCTCCTGACGTTCCGGCTCGATGTGGGCTGGCGGCGCCGCACGCTCGACTCGCTCGGCCTTGCCCGCGGCGCCGCCGTGCTCGACATCGCCGCCGGCACCGGCGACCTCTGCCGCGAACTTGAGCACCGCGGGCTCAAGCCGATCGCCCTCGATCTCTCCGCCGGCATGCTGGCCAACGCCCGCACCGACGCCCCGCTGGTACAGGCCGATGCCCGTTTCCTGGCGATCGCGTCGGCGGCGGTGGACGGGGTCACGTGCGGCTTCGCCTTGCGGAACCTGGTCGACCTCGAGGCGTGCTTCGCCGAGATGGCGCGGGTCCTCCGGCCCGGCGGCTCCCTCGCACTGCTGGAGGTGTCCACGCCGACCAACCCGATCCTCGCCTTCGGCCACCGCATCTACTTCGGGCGCGTCGTGCCCTTCATCGGCGGCCTCATCTCCGACGGCGCCGCCTACCAGTACCTGCCGCGATCGGTGGCGTACCTCCCGCCGACGCCCGAGTTGCTCGCGCAGATCGAACGCGCCGGCTTCGTTGGCGCACAACGCCGCCCGCTGACCGGCGGGATCGCGCAACTCATCACCGCGAAACGCGCCTAGTGGATCTCACCAAACTCCTCGGCGGTCTGCGCGACGACGACATCGTGCTGCTCGGCGGCCGCGACGGCGGGTTCGTCGCCCGCGGCGTGCGCGGGCGGATCGATCTGCCGACGGGACTCGCCGAAGCCGGTATCGGTGAACGGGTCGGCAACGAGCTGGCGTCGTTCTCCGACGACGCCGTGGCGATCGGCGCGTTCCCCTTCAACCGCAATGTCGGCACCACCCTCGTTGTTCCCAACGAGATCTGGCTGGCACGCGACGGCGTTGGGCCCGCACTGGCCGACGACGACGCGCCGCTGGCGCCCGACGCGTTCACGTTGACGCCGTCGTTGTCGCACGCCGACTGGTGCGAGTTGATCGACGACGCCGTCGACGCCATCGAGCGCGGCCTGTTCGAGAAGGTCGTCGTGGCCCGGGCGGTGGAAGTGTCGGCCAACCGCTCGATCGTCGTGGCCGACGTCGTGCGGCGGCTGCACAACTTGTATCCGTCGTGCACCACCTTCTCGGTCGACGGGTTCGTCGGCGCCAGCCCCGAGTTGCTCATCAGCCGGCACGGTGCCGACGTGGTGTCGCACCCGCTCGCCGGTACGACCGCACGCGTCGGCGACCCCGACGCCGACGCGGCGGCCGCGGCGGCGCTGCTGGCGTCGGACAAGGACCGCGCCGAGCACCGTTTGACGGTCGACGGCGTCGCCGAAGCGCTGTCGCCGTGGTGCGCGTCGCTGACGGTTCCCGAAGGTCCGAGCGTCGTCGCCCTGCGCAACGTGACCCACCTCGGCACCACCATCAACGGCACGCTCGGGCCGAGTGCTCCGTCGTCGGTGCTCGATCTCGTAGCCGCGCTGCACCCCACCGCGGCGGTCGGCGGACAACCGAGTGCGGCCGCGCTGTCGTGGTTGGCGGCGCACGAGCGGCTCGACCGCGGGCGTTACGCCGGCCCGGTCGGTTGGGTCGACGCCGCCGGCAACGGCGAGTGGTGGGTCGGTATCCGTTGCGCCGAGATCGACGACAACCGCGCCGTGTTGCGCGCCGGCTGCGGAGTAGTCGCGGGATCCGAAGGGCCGACGGAACTGGTGGAGAGCCAGTTGAAGCTGCAGGCGCTCCTGGCGGCGCTCGTTCGCCCTTGATCGACCGGTCCTCGATCTGTCGTGATCAGGTACTCCTCGAGACGACCGGTCGCCGAACGGGTAAGCGCCGTCTCACGCCGCTGGCCGGATCCCCTTTTGACGGCTCGACGCTTTTCGTCCTCGCGGCATACGGCGAAGGATCGGCGTTCGTGAGGAATCTTCGGGCCGAGCCTGCAGTGCGCGTCAGGCGGCGTGGTCGGTGGTTCAGCGGCAACGCCGAGCTAATCGACCCGACGCCAGATGCGGTCGATCGCCTCGGGCGCTACGCGAGGTGGGTACTAATGCGGGTCGGCTCGGACCCAAAGATCGTCAAAGTGACGATGGACTGACGACGAGCGAACCGACGAGTCGCCGGGACCCGGCGGT
>CAVRKD010000010.1:0-691495 GCA_963722185.1 uncultured Actinomycetes bacterium
CTCTTCGGAGGCCTGTACGCGCGTCCCGAAGCGGGCGCCCACCGTTACGACTGGGTCTATAGCGGCAACTTCGACGAGACGTTTGTCGGCTACCCCGGCCGCGTCGACCAAGCCGACACGTCCATCCGCATCACGAACGACCGTGGTGTCAGCGAAGCGGGCGAGCCGGTCCCCTTCAGCGTCAGGGTTGCCGGACTTCGCGACCCTGGGGACGACTTTCCGTTCCCGCCAAACGGGACGGTGGACATCCTCGACGGCGGCCAAATCGTCCACACGGCTAGCCCGGTCGACGGGGTCTTGGTCGCCGACGTCGCGCTCGACGGCTCGGGCGAACATCAACTGACGGCTCGCTATAACGGCGACCGCAACTTCGCAGCGTCACGGGACCTGGCGCCTCCGATTTCGCAGACGATCACGAAGGCGACGGCGAGCCAAGTGCTCGGGCAGTCGCCGAACGCGACGACCCTCGCCGGGCAGGAAGTCACCTTCACGTCGACAATCACTCCGTCGACGTCGACCAACGTGTTTACGCCCACCGGCAATGTCACGTTCACGGACGGCGGTCTCACTCTCGGCACGGCCCCGCTCAACAGTGGCGTCGCGACCCTTACTCGCCAGTTGGATGCCGGACTGCACAAGGTCGTGGCGACCTACGCCGGCGATCAGAACTTCGAGCCCACCGCTTTCGCCTCCGTCGTCCATTCCGTCGACAAGGCGTCGACGACCAACACGCTCACCCATTCACGGACGTCGACCGTTGTCGGTGAGCCGTTCGATCTCACCTCGACGATCGGCGTGGTCGAACCCGGAGGCGGAGCGCCCACCGGAACGGTGACCTTCACCGACCTGTCGCCAGCCAGCGGAGCAACGACGCTTGGAACCGACACCATCTCCGTTTCTCGCGGCGATCCAACGGCGATCACGACGTCGGCGCTGGCTGTCGGTTCCCACCAACTCACGTCCACCTACAACGGGGATGGCGACTACCACCCGCAGACCGCCAGCCCGATCACCCACGTCGTCGACAAAGCGGCGACGCGCGTCGGCCTGAACACGGCGCGGCCATCAGCGCTTGGCGTCCCCGTGACGGTGCGGGCGACGGTCGGCGTCGTTGCCCCTGGCGCGGGCACGCCGACCGGATACGTGCAGTTCTTCGAGGGCGACCGCGCCCTGGGCCGCCCCGTACTCGCCGTCAACCGCGTGGCGTCGCTTGTGGTGCCGTCTTTCTCCGGCGGCGTGCACAACGTCACGGCCTCCTACCTCGGCGACGGCAACTTCCTGGGGGCGGTCGGCGCCCGCGCCTACACGGTGACCTGCACCCGCACCGTCACGGGCAACCTCAAGGAGTACGTCATCCCAGCGACCGGCACGACGTGTCTGACCAACGCGGTGGCGCAGAGCGCGTTGACCGTCCCGGCCGGCGCGCGCGTGTCAATCGTGGGCTCGAGCCTGCTGCGGCTGACGGTGAACGCGCAGGCACTCGGGCTGGTCGTATGCGACAGCGCGCTCGGCGCCGTCAACGTCACTCGATCGTCAGGACCGGTGGTGCTCGGTGACGACGTTCGCTCGGCCTGCGGCGGCAACGAGATGGGCGCGACGACGCTGTCGTCCAATGGCAAGGGCGCGACGATGTTCGCCAACACAGTGACGGGCAACCTCACGGTGCAAGGCACACGGGGCGCGCCGACACTCATCGGTGCGAACGCGATCAGCGCAGCGCTGCGCTGCAGCAACAACGTGCCGGTGGCGAGCAACGCCAAACGTTCGAACACCTCGGCAAGCCGCACAGGAGAGTGCGCCGCGCTCGACTTCTAGCCACGCGGCATGCTGCCCACATGGAGGCAGCCGAGTTCAAGGGCAAGATCGGCCGGTACCACTGGGAGTCCGAACCGTGGTGGCCCGACGAACCGCGTCCCCCAGCGGGCGCTCCCAACGTGCTGCTGGTGATCCTCGACGACGTCGGCTTCGCGCAGCTCGGGTGCTTCGGGTCCGACATCGCCACGCCGCACATCGACGCTCTCGCCGCCGGCGGCTTGCGTTACTCGTCGTTCCACACCACGGCGTTGTGCTCGCCGACGCGGGCGTGTGTGCTCACCGGATGCAACCACCACCGCGTCGGCATGGGCCGCATCGTCGACCTGGCGATGGGCTTCCCCGGCTACACGGCGCGCATCCCGACGTCGACGGCGATGCTGCCGGCCATGCTCACGCCGCACGGCTACGCCGCCTACGCCGTGGGCAAATGGCACCTCACGCCCGAAGATGAAGAGCACCTCGGCGCCACGCGTGAACGCTGGCCGCTGGGCAAGGGCTTCGAGCGCTGGTACGGCTTCTTCCCCGGCGAGACGCACCAGTTCGTGCCAGCGCTCATGCACGACAACCACGCCGTCGATCCGCCGGGCACCTACGAGGACGGCTACCACCTCACCACCGACTTGGTGAACCGTTCGATCGAGTTCATCGAGGACCTGCGTAACGTCGATGTCGACAAGCCGTGGTTGTTGTATCTCGCCACCGGCGCGTGTCACTCGCCGCACCAGTCGCCCGAATCGTGGCGGGCGTTGTACCGCGGTCAGTTCGACGACGGTTGGGATGCGTGGCGCGACGCCACGCTGGCGCGGCAGAAGGCGCTTGGCGTTGTGCCGGACCACGCCGAGTTGTCGCCCCGGCCGGACTGGGTGCCGGCGTGGGATTCGCTCGACGAGCAGGAGCGGCGGGTGTACGCCCGCTACATGGAGGCGTTCGCCGCCTATCTGTCGCACACCGACACCGAGATCGGCCGCCTCACGGCGCGCCTCGAGGCGATGGGCGAGCTCGACAACACCATCGTCGTGGTGCTGTCCGACAACGGGGCGTCGTCGGAAGGCGGACCGGTGGGTTCGCTCAACGACGGTCGGGTGTGGAACGCCCTGCCGCGCACGGTGGAGGAGGCCGACGAGAGGCTCGACGACATCGGCGGCCCGCGCCTGCACAACAACTATCCGTGGGGATGGACCGTCGCCGGCAACACGCCGTTTCGGCGCTGGAAGCGCGAGACGCACGAGGGCGGTGTGGCCGATCCGCTGGTGGTGCACTGGCCGCGCGGGATCGCGGCGCGCGGGGAAGTGCGCCGCCAATACGTGCACGCCATTGACATCCTGCCGACGATCCTCGACGCCATCGGCGTCAGGCCGGCCAACGAGGTCGACGGCTTCTCGTTCGTGTCGACCTTCGGCGACACCGCCGCGCCTGAGACGCACACCACGCAGTACTACGAGATGCTCGGCTGCCGGGCGCTGTACCAGGACGGATGGAAGGCGGTCACCTATCACGAGGTCCAGGGCGACGAACCCGGCCTCGACCATGCGACATGGGAGCTCTACGACCTGCGCGCCGATCCGTCGGAGTGCCACGACCTCGCCGCCGACGAGCCGGAGCGACTGCAAGCCATGATCGACGCGTGGTGGGTCGAAGCGGCGCGCAACCAGGTTCTGCCCGTCGACAACCGGCCGTTTAGCGAGATGGTGTTCAACCGGCCGTCGGGCATCGCGCCGCGGGCGCGCTACACGTACTGGCCCGACCGCGCGCCGGTGCCGGAGTCGGTGGCCGTCAACGTGCGCAACCGCGCCCACGCCATCAACGCGCACATCACGGTTGAGGACGCACCGATCGAAGGCGTGCTGGCCGTGCAGGGTTCGGTGCTCGGCGGGTGGTCGTTCCACGTCGTGGGCAACAAGCTCGTGTACCTGCACAACCTCGCTGGCTGGCGCGTCTACCGGGTCGAGGCCGAGCTACCCACGCTGGCGCGCGGCGAACACATCCTCGGGATGCGATTCGACCCGGTGAACGTGTCGTTGCTGGTCGACGGTGTCGTCATCGGTGGTGGCATCGTCAAGCGCACCATCTGGTCGCGCTTCTCCTTGACCGGTGCCGGTCTGACGGCCGGTTGGTCGCCCGACTTTTCACCGGCGGACGAGGACTACCGCGGCCACTTCCGATTCACGGGCAGACTGCACCGTGTCGACATAGACGTCGAGGGACTACCGCAGTTCGACCACGAAGTGGAGGCCAATGACATCGTCGCCTCGCAGTGATGACTTTGACTCGATAAACCCGGCCCGGCCGGCCGAGGTCATCGGCTCCTTCCCGCGCCACAACGCCTCCGACGTCGATCGCGCCGTCACCGCGGCCGCCGAGGCGCAGCGGGAATGGGCGCGGGTGCCGGCACCCGCGCGCGCCGACGCCGTTGCCCGGGCCGGCGCCGCGATCGCGGCGCGCAAGGCGGAGATGGCGAACCTCGTGAGTCGCGAAGTCGGCAAGATCGCCGTCGAAGCGGGCGGCGACGTGCAGGAAGCCGTCGACATGGCGTACTTCGTCGCCGGGCAAGGCCGCGGGGCGTGGGGCGACACCGTGCCGTCCGAACTCGGACAGAAGCTGGCGTGGACGACGCGGATCCCGATCGGCGTCGTCGGCATGATTACGCCCTGGAACTTCCCGGTCGCCATCCCGTCGTGGAAGTGTTTCCCGGCGCTGCTGGCGGGCAACGGCATCGTCATGAAGCCGAGCGAGTTCGCGCCGGCCTGCGCCGAGGCGTTCGTCGCCTGTTGCGTCGAGGCGGGCATTCCAGCGGCGCTGCTCCAGCTGGTGCACGGCGAAGCCGAACCGGCCGCCGCGCTGGCGACGCACCCGGGCGTGGGTGCGGTCAGCTTCACCGGCTCGGTCCCGACCGGGCGCAAGGTCGCGGCCGCGGCCATGGAGAACGGACCGCGGGTCGTTTCGCTGGAGCTCGGCGGGAAGAACGCCATGATCGTGTGGCGCGACGCCGACCTCGACCTCGCCACCGAGGGTGCGCTGTTCGGCGCCTTCGGCACCGCCGGCCAGCGCTGTACCTCAACGTCGCGCCTGCTCGTGCATCCAGAGGTGGCCGACGAGTTGGTCGGCCGGATCACCGAGGGCGCGAGCCGGCTGCGCTTGGGCGACCCGACGGTCGCGACGACCGACGTGGGCCCGGTGGTGCATGCGGGCGCGGCGCAACGCATCGTCGGCATGGTGGAGTCCGCCGTCGGCGAAGGGGCGCGGGCGGCGTGCGGCGGCGCGGCGCGTCAGAACATCGAGGGCTGTCCGGGCGGCACGTTCGTGGAGCCGACGGTGCTCGTCGGCGTGAAGCCCCATCATCGGATCGCGCGCGAGGAGGTGTTCGGGCCGGTGCTGTCGGTGATAGAAGTCGGCGACCTCGACGAGGCCACCGGGATCGTCAACAGCGTCGAGTACGGCCTGTCCGCCGCGATCTACAGCCGCGACATCAACACGGCGCTGCGCGCCGTCGAGCAGCTCGACACCGGCATCGTGTACGTGAACGCGCCGACCATCGGCGCCGAGATCCCGCTGCCGTTCGGCGGCACCAAACACACCGGCAACGGCTTCCGCGAAGCCGGCACGCGCGGCATCGAACAGTTCAGCCAGGTGAAGACCGTCTACGTCGACTACTCCGGCCGCCTGCAGAAAGCCCAGATCGACACGCCGCGTTCCTAGTAGGACAACACTCGCTTCAGCGCCGGATTCACGCGGCCGCGCGCCGAGTAAATCCCTTCCAGTTCGGCGGCTGCCGGGACCGGTGTGTCGAGGGCGGCGACGCGCATAACGGGCGCGTCGAGGTCGGCGAAGCACTCCTCGGCGATCGTCGCTGCCACCTCGGCACCGAAGCCGCCGGTGCGGGGCGCCTCGTGTACGACGAGCGCCCGCCCGGTCCGTGCCACTGAAGCCAGCACGGTCTCGGTGTCCCACGGCACGAGCGTCCGCAGGTCGATGACCTCGGCGTCGCCGACGCCCTCGGCGGCCAGTTGTTCGGCGGCGTCGGTCGCCCATGCGACCGCCGCGCCGTAGGCCACGATCGTGGCGTCCGTCCCGTGGCGCACGACCGCCGCGGAGCCGATGGGAGTGGTGTGCCAGCCCTCGGGAACGGGACCGCTGAGCGATCGGTACAGCAGCTTGTGTTCGCAGAACAGCACGGGGTTGCCGTCGTCGATCGCCGCCAGCAGCAGCCCCTTGGCGTCGGCGGGCGTGGCCGGGGCAACGACTTTGATGCCGGGTGTGTGCGTGAACCATGCCTCAGGGTTCTGACTGTGGAAGGGGCCCGCCGCCATGCCCCCGCCGACGGGTGCACGAATGACCACGGGCAGTCCGGCGCCCCAGCGGTAGTGCGTGGTCGCGAGGTTGTTCACGATCTGGTTGAAGCCGCAGGCAATGAAGTCGGCGAACTGCATTTCGACGATGGGTATGAAGCCGTCGAGCGCCAGGCCAATGGCGGCACCGATCGCACCGGACTCGATGATCGGGGTATTGCGCACGCGGTCGCGTCCGAACTCTTCGACCAGGCCGACCGTCGCCTTGAACGCGCCGCCGTATTCGGCGATGTCCTGACCCAGCAACAGCACCCGCTCGTCCTCCCGCATCGCCGCACGCAATCCGTCGGTGATGGCGTCGAGGTACCGCATCTCCCGTACTCCGCCACGTTTGGGTGCGTGTGGTTGACGATGTTCAGGTACGCGCACCCAAACGTCGGAGAGTTCGCGCTCGGCGGTCGACGACGGGTCGGGCGCGTCGAGGGCGGCTTTGGCGCGGGCGGCGATATCGGCGCGCAGTTCTTCGGTGATGGCCTCGCGGGTGGGCTCATCGACGAGGTCGTCGAATTTCTTCAGCGGGTCCCGCGCTGACCACTCGGCGACGAGTTCGGCGGGGACATAGTCAGTGCCCGACGCTTCCTCGTGACCGCGCATGCGAAACGTCTTGCACTCCAGCAGCGTCGGGCCGTCACCGGCGCGGGCGCGCGACGCCGCCCGTTCGACGGCGTCGATGACGGCGAACACGTCGTTGCCGTCCACGACTTCACCGGGCATGCCGTAGCCCGCCGCCCGCATGGCCAGGTCCTCGACGGCGAACTGCTCGCTGGTCGGTGTCGACATGCCCCAGCCGTTGTTCTCCACCACGAAGATGACCGGGAGCTTCCACACCGCGGCGAGGTTGAGCCCCTCGTGGAAGTCGCCCTCACTCGTGCCGCCATCGCCGCTGAACGACGCGACGACGCGGCGCTCCCCGCGGAGTTGGGCGGCGAGCGCCAGCCCGTCGGCGACCGGAACCATGGCGCCGAGGTGGCTGATCATGCCGACGATGTGGGCGTCGACCGAACCGAAGTGGAAGGTCCGGTCGCGGCCCTGGGTGAATCCGTCGGCCTTGCCGAAGAGTTGTCGGAACAACCGATCGAGGTCGACGCCGCGGGTGGTGAACACCCCGAGGTTGCGGTGCAGCGGCAGGATCCAGTCGTCGGGCTCGAGGGCGTAGGTCACGCCGACAGCGACGGCTTCCTGGCCGATCCCGCTGAACCACTTCGACAGGCGGCCTTGACGTAGCAACGCGAGCATGCGCTCCTCGATCAAGCGAGGCAAGACAAGCGCGCGATAGATGTCGACCACGGCGGCCACCGCAACGGTCTAGCTTGCGCGCGATGCGCGCACTCGTCCTCGGCGGCAATCGGTACATCGGCTTGCACCTCGTGTTCGAGTTGGCGCGGCAGGGTCACGAGGTGACTGTCGCCAACAGCCACGAGGCGCCGATGCCCAACGGTGCGCAGCGCATTCACGTCGACCGCCAGCAACCGGGCGCGCTGGCGGACGCGCTCGCCCCACACCGCGACGACTTCGACATCGTTTACGACAACACGAGCTACCGCGTCGCCGACCTCGAACCCGTTGTCGACACGTTCGCCGGGCGCGTGCAGCAGCTCGTGTTCACCAGCTCAGTGGCGGCCTACAAGCGCAGCTGGATCCAACCGGTACTCGAGACGTCGCCGCGCCACGTGCCCGACGATCGCCATCCCGGCAAGGCGTACGGAGTGGGCAAGGTCAACTGTGAAGATCACCTGCAGGCCTTGTTCGAAGAGCAGGGTCTGCCGGCCACCTCGCTACGCGTCACCCACACCATCGGGCCGAAGACGCCGCTGGTGACGCGCGAGCCGATCTTCTTCAAGCGCCTCGAGGAAGGCCTCCCGATCCGCATCCCGGCCGACGGGTTCCCGTTCGTGCACCTCGTGCACGTGCAGGACGTCGCCCGGCTGATGGTCAGCCTCGCCGGGAACCAGAAGGCGATCGGTCAGGCCTACAACGTCGCCGGCGCCGAGTACTCGTCGGTCCTCGGCTGCATCCGCCTGATGGCCCAGGCCGTGGGCGTCGAGCCCAACATCGTCAACGTGCCGATGGACGAAGCCCGCCGCGCCAACCCGCCGCTCATCCACTGGGGCGAAGGCGTCCTCGGCGGCACGGTGTACTCGATCGACAAGGCGCTGCGCGACCTCGACTGGTCGCCGTCGTTCACGCTGGAGGCGGCCTACCGCGACAGCTACGCCTGGTTCGACAAAGAAGGCCGCGACCTGTTCGAGTACGACCTCAGCTGATCCCCACCGGCAACGACGAAAGGCCGCGCAGGATGAAGTGGTCGCGGTAGGGCGGCGCGGGATCGAGTAGCTCCAGCGCGCGCGTTCGCTTGGCAAACGCTTCGAACACGACGTTGCCTTCGAGACGGGCCAGCGGCGCGCCCAGGCAGTGATGCATGCCGTTGCCGAACGCCAGGTGCGTGGGCGAACCACGGGCGAGGTCGAGACGGTCGGGTTTGTCGATGTAGCGCGGGTCACGATCCGCCGCCGCAATGCTGCACACAACGCCCTCGGACTGCTGCAAGGGAATGCCGTTGATCTCGAGATCGCAGCTGGCGCGCCGGACCGTCATCTGCACCGGCGCGTCGTACCGGAGAAGTTCGTCGGTGCCTGGGACGGCGAGGCTCGGATCGGCTCGCAGCGCCGCGAGCTGGTCCGGGTGACGCAGCAGCGCGAGCATGCCGTTCCCGATGAGGTTGGTCGTCGTCTCGTGGCCGGCGATGAACAGCAGGATGATCATGGCGAACAGCTCGCCCTGGTTGAGTGAGTCCCCGCCGTCCTGGGCGGCGACGAGCGCGCTGACGAGGTCATCGCGGGGCGCGTCGCGCCGCTCGTTGATCAGTCCGTTGAAGTACTGGACGAACCCCATGATCGCCGGGATGGCGTCTGACAGCATCGACTCGTCGACATCACCGTCGACCATGCGAGCGATGATCGACGACCACGGCTTGAACTGCGCCTGGTCCTCGAAGGGCACGCCAAGCAGGTCGCAGATGACCATGACCGGCAGCGGCTCGGCGATGTCGCGCATGACGTCGAGGGTGCCGCGTTCGAGCGCGTCGTCGATCATCCCGTTCACGATCTCGGTGACGCGGGGCCGCAACTGCTCGACGGCGCGCGGTGTAAACGCCTTGGTGGCGAGGCGACGCAGGCGGGTGTGGTCGGGCGGGTCGGCCACGAGCATGAGTTCGATGTTGCGGTCGTTGAGGAGGGGAAGGGCGGCACCGCGGGCGTTCATCGCCGCCTCACCGCCCCGCGCCATGCGTTCGGCGACAACTTCGGGCGGTGCGTGCCGCGGGTGACTCGACATGCGGTGATCGCGCAGCACCGCTTGCACGTCGGCGTGTCGCGTCAGCACCCACATGCCCTCGTTCTTGTGCAGGATCGGCGACTCGCGCAGTTCCTCGTAGCGCGGGTACGGGTTGCGGCGAAACTCTGGGTCCGAGCCGTCGAACGCGAGCGGTGCGTCCGGGTCCTTGCGTTGCGTGTCGGTGGTCATGGTCATGAGAGCGGCCGCACCTCGGGCGGCAAGGGGTGACGGAACAGCTTCGCGGCGTTCTCGCTGCACATGGCGCGTAGTTCGGGCGCCGGGATGTGGCCCCACGCCTTCTCGATCACCGGTTGCGTGTCGGGCCAGGTCGAGTCGCCGTGCGGGTAGTCGACCTCCACCATGATGTTCTCGACGCCGATCACGTGGCGGGTGTCGATAGTCGACGGATCGTCGATGGTGCAGAACCAGAAGTTGCGCCGCAGTACGTCGGCGGGTCGCTCGTCCCAGCCGAGGCCGTAGCGCGAGCGGTCGATGATGTTCTCGAGGCGGTCGAGCAGCATCGCCACCCAGCCGATGCCGCCTTCGGACATGGCGATCTTGAGTTCGGGGATGCGCACGGGATAGCCCGACCACAGCCACTCGCTGCACGCCGTCAACGACTGCTGGCCGAACAGCGTGGCGCTGAGCGGCATGATCGCCGCGCCGGCGTCCGCCGGGGCGAGGTGGATGCCCGAGGAGCCCACGTGCAGGCACACGACGGTGTCGGTCTCGGCGCACGCGCGCAGGATCGGTTCCCAGTAGTCGTTGAAGATCGACGGGTAGCCGATGTCGTGCGGCCGCTCCGGCAGGGTGACGGCGCGGAAGCCACGCTCGGCGTTGCGGCGGATCTCCGCGGCGCCGATCTCGGGGTCCGACAGCCACGTGATGCCCATAGGGATGATGCGGTCCTTGTGCGGCGACCACCACTCGTCGTGCATCCAGTCGTTGAACGCCCGGGTCACGGCCAGGCCGAGTTCGGGATCCGAACACTGCGAGTACACCCGTCCGCAGAAGCCGGTGATCATCGACGGGAAGCTGAGCGAGCCCCACACGCCGTTGAGGTCCATGTCGTGGACGCGAGCGTCGACGTCCCAGCAGCCCTTGCGCATCTGGTCGAAGCGGAACGGCTCGACCTTGACCGTTTCGGGTCGACGGCCGACGACGGCGTTCATACCGACCTGGCTGAAGGTCTGGTGGTCGAACTCCCACACCTCGTGACCGAACTTGTTGGTGACGATGCGCGGCGCGCGGCCGGCCAACGCGGCGGGTAGACGGCCTTGGAACATGTCGGCGGGTTCGACGAGGTGATCGTCGACGGAAATGATCGTGGCGAAGACTTCCCGCGGCTCCGGCTCGGGCAGGAAGAGCTCTTGGTTAATCGAGGACGCTTGGGTCATTCCGCAGCTCGCGGCGCGCCATCGCTTCCCACAGACCGGGGAACGACACGTTGTCGAAGTTCTTGGAGAAGCGCCGGAACACTTCGTCGCGCATCTCGATGCCGCCCTGCACCGCTTCGACGTGCCACGCCTGTCGGCAGCGCCACTCGAGGACCACGGCGCGGTGGTGCGCCTGCGCGATATCGCGTCCGACCACGAACACGCCGTGGTTCGCCAGCAGCGCCATGCGGGCGTCGCCGAGCGCGTCGACGCACGCCTTGGCATTCTCAGTGGTGTTCACCGCGCCGTCGTACTCGTTGTAGACGGCGACGTCGCCGGGCACCATCGCCGAGGTCTGGTCGTAGATCTTCGGGGCGCGTTGCAGGTCGGCGTAGATCGTTCCCCACCGCGGGTGATTGTGAACAGCGACCGCGACGTCGGGGCGGGCGCGGTGCAGTTCGACGTGCAGCGGGATGGCTGGCGTGACCGTCCACTTGCCTTCGAGGACTTCGCCCTCCTTGTCGATGCGCATGACGTCCGACGCCGTGATCTCGTCCCACGTCAGGCCCCACGGATTCACGAGCAGCGTGTCGTCGGACTGTTTGTAGGTGATGTGGCCGGCGAGGTGATCGTCGTAGCCCTCGCGGTAAAGCGTGCGGGCCAGCAACGCCAACTCCGCCTGCGGCGTCAGCGCCGGAAGCGGCGGCGCCATCGGGTTGTCCATAAGGTGAAGTCTATGAGTGTCGTGAATCACGTCGGTTTGGCGGTGTCCGACCTCGCACGGTCGCGGGCGTTCTACGAAGGCGTTTTCGGGATGAAGCTGCGCAACGAGGCCACGTTTCCCGACGCCGCCACCGGGAAGCTGTTCGCCATGGCGCCGCCGCTCGGGCTGCGTGTCGTCTACCTCGAGTGCGAGGGTTGGGTCCTCGAACTGCTCGCCTGCGAAGACGCCGGCGTAACCGAGCAACGCCCGCGGCCGATGAACGAGCCGGGCCTCACCCATATCTCGGTGTGCGTCGACGACGTCGACGCGGCGTGCGCCAAGGCCGTCGAGCTTGGCGGGGCGCACGAGGCGGAGCGTGGATTCCCCGGTATCGTCGCCATGGTGCGCGACCCCGACGGACAACTGATCGAACTGCTGCCCATGAGCTACCGGGACACGTTGTGAAACGCCACGGGCTCGTACTCGCGTGCGTGGCTGTGCTCGCGGGCTCAGTGGCGTCGGCGCCGCGCGCGTCGTCAGCGGTGTCGATGCGCGCCGTGAAGGTTTCTTCCATTACCAATCCCGTCGCGTTCGCCACGCGCACCGGCGAACCCGGCTCGGTGTTCGTGGCGCAGAAGACCGGCGTGATTCGCAAGCTCCGGAAGACCACGGCGGGCGCCACGCTCGACCCCAAGGTGGTGTTGAACATCTCCGACCGCATCTCTTCGCGAAGCGAGCGTGGCTTGGTCGGCATCGCCTTCGGACCCGCTGGCTACAAGCTCTACGCGGCGTGGAGTAACAAAGTTGGCGACCTGGTGATCGCCGAGTATCCGTTCGCCAACGGTGTGGCCAACAAGGCGAAGCAGCGGATCGTGCTCACCATCGACCGGTCCGGCGAGCACCACGTCGGCGGCCAAATCACCTTCGGCCCCGACAAGTTGCTGTACATCACCACGGGCGACAGCGGTGTCGCGGGCGACCCCGACGCTACGGCGCAGAACCTCGGCCTGCTGCTCGGCAAGATGCTGCGCATCAACCCGAACAAGACGTCGACCGCCGCCTACAGCGTGCCGGCGTCGAACCCGTTCGTGGGGACCCCAGGCGCGCGGCCCGAGATCTGGCACTACGGGTTGCGCAATTCGTGGAAGTGGAGTTTCGACCGAGCGAACGGCGATCAATGGATTGGCGACGTCGGTCAGAACGAGTGGGAAGAAGTCGACTACGTCCCGGCGGGTGGCAAGGGTTACAACTTCGGCTGGAACCTGCGCGAGGGGTCGCATCCCTACGAGGGCGGCGTTGCACCACCGGGTGCCGTCGAGCCGCTGTTCGACTTCCCGCACGATCCCGACTGCTCCGTCACCGGCGGCTACGTCTACCGCGGCACCGCTATCGCCGAACTAGCCGGCAAGTATGTCTTCACCGACTACTGCAACGGCGTGTTGCGCACCTACGACGGTGGGATCACGCCCCTCGGCGTCACCATCGAAGCCCCCGTTGCCTTCGGCGAAGACGCCGCCGGGGAGCTGTGGGTCCTGTCGATGACCCAGGGCGTCTACCGGCTGCTACCCGGCCCCTAAGCGTTCTTGTTCTCGCGGAGCCAGTTCGCGGTGCCTTCCATGAAGGCTTTCGGATCCTGCATCTTTCCGATGGCGACGTCTTTGAACCACTGCGGCGCGTAGACCTCGACGAGTTCGTTCTCGATGCCGTCGATGATGGCGTCGACCATCTCGCTCACCGGGATCTTTGGCGGCGCGGAAGCCGGGAGCGGGTCGTTGTCCGCGATGGAGAAGAGCGGCGTGTCGACCACGCCCGGGTAGACGACCATCGTCTTGATGCCGGTGTCCCATAGGTCGACGCCCACGGCTTCGGAGAACACGGCGAGCGCGGCTTTCGACGCGTCGTACGCCGCCTCGCCGGGTGACGACAGCGTCGCCGCGATCGACGACACGTTGACGATGCGGCCGGAACCGCGCTCAAGCATCTGCGGCAGCAGCGCGAGCGTGAGCTGCGACGGGCCGAGGAAGTTGATGCGCATCACGTTCTCGACCGTGGCCTGATCGGTCTCCGTGATGTGCTTGCGGCGCGGGATTCCGGCGTTGTTCACGAGGATGTCGATCGGACCGAAGTCGGACTGAATGGCGCTGACCATCATGTCGATCTCTTCGGGGATCGCCATGTCACACAGCCACATGGCCGAGTCCGGCGTGAACGCTCGGCAGCGGTGCAGCACCGCCGCCAGCTCCGACTTACGCCGCGCGCAGATGCCGACCGTCGCCCGCAGCTCGGCGAAGCGCTCGGCCAACGCCGCGCCGATGCCCGACGACGCGCCGGTGACCAGCACGCGCTTGCCGGCGAAGTCGTAGGCCATCGCTACTTCCGCGGGAGGTGGATGGCGCGGTCGGCGATGATGTTCTTCTGTACTTCCGTGGCGCCGGCGCCGATCGACGTGTAGCGCTGCCACGGGTAGTAGTGCGCCGCGTGGCCGTTCTGCAGCGCGTCGGGTCCGCCCTTGGCGAGCACCCCCATCGGCCCGAGGATGTCGATGTTCAGCTCGGCGAGCGCCTGGGACAGATGCGACCACTGCAGCTTGGCGATCTGGTTCTCGGGGAAGGTGCGTTCGCCTTTGAGCGTCTTGGACAGCGCCCGCGCGTTGAGGAGTCGCGTCAGTTCGACCTGCGTGTACATGCGGGCGATGCGGTCGCGGATGTCGGGGTCCTCCAGCGCGTCGGGGTTGTGCTCCCGCGCGGTGGCGATCATGTCGTCGAGCTCGGAACGCAGGCCGATGGCGATGCTGCCGGTGCCGGCGCGCTCGTGGGTGAGCGTGCCCATGGCGACGTTCCACCCGTCACCCTCACCGCCGAGCAGGTACTTCGCTGGCACCCGGGCGTCGGTGAACACCACTTCGCAGAACATGGCGTCGCCGGTGATCTCGCGGATCGGGTTACAGACGACGCCGGGCAGGGTCATGTCGATGATCAGCGCGGTGATGCCGACGTGCTTTTCGCCGCGGGCGATGGCGTCGGGATCGGTGCGCACGAGGAACAGCCCCCACTGCGCGAGATGCGCCGATGACGTCCAGATCTTCGTGCCGTTGACGATGTACTCGTCGCCGTCGCGCACGGCCAGCGTGCGCAGGTTGGCGAGGTCGCTGCCGGCTTCGGGTTCGGTGAAGCCTTGGCACCAGTGCTCGGTGGCGTCGAGGATGCGCGGGAGCCAACGGTGTTTCTGCTCGTCGGTGCCCCAACGAATGATCATCGGGCCGATCTGCCAGATGCCGTTGGGGTTGTAGATGCCCGGCGCCTTCGAGCGCGCCATCAATTCGGAGTAGATGACGTTCTGCATGGTGGTGGCTTCGCGGCCGCCCCACTCGATCGGCCAGTTGATAGCCGCCCACTTGTCGCGGTTCAGCCGCTGCTGCCACGCCTGGCGACGGGCCATCGTCCGGTTGAACGAGTCCTCGTGCACGTCGCCGATCTCGCCGAGCTCGGCGAACTCCGGGAGGTTGGCGTCGAGCCAGGCCTGCAGTTCCTCGCGGAACGCTTCGTCCTCGGGCTCGTAGGCAAAGTCCACAACGAGACGCTACATAACTAGGTTCAGGAGCGTGCCCCTTCGTGCCGTTCTCTTGCTCGTACTCGGGGTGCTCGGCGCGGCATGCGGCGGCAGCGGGAGTGGTGCGCCAACGCGGGTCACCGTCGGGGCGACGGGTCCATTGGCCGAAGGGGTGCTCACTCAGACGCAGCTGCGTCAGGTGCCGGGGTTGTCGACGGCGAAGGTCACGCCGCTCGAAGAAACGACATTGTTCGAAGACCCGGACCCCCGTGGTCCCTGCGGCGGCAAGGTGCCGATGGTGTCGCTCAAGGACGCGGTGGGCGTTGCTATCACCGCGCAAACAATCCGCGGCGGCGCGGAGTTGATCACGCGGCTTCCGCCGGGCGGCGCGAAGGCGTACCTCGACGCCCGCATGGCGAACACGACGTTGGGCTGTCCGGCGTACCAGACCGTCACCCAGCAGGGGGCAAACCAACACGTGCAACTCGTACGCATCGTGCGACTCCATCGCGAGTTCCAGCAGGCGCTGGCGGTGGTGACGGCGTTGAAGGTCGGCGACAGCGTGCGCGCCGCCACCCAGATCGAAGTCCGCTACAACGACATCCTCTCCCGCGTCGTGATCTTTACGAACGTTCCGATGGCGAACGTCGCCGTGCGCGGCATCGCCTCGTTGATGGGAAGCGGGTTGCTGGTGTTCGACTCGAAGTAGCTTGCGCTCGTGGACTTCACGTTTAGCTCCGAGCAGGACGCGCTGCGCGACGTCGCCCGTTCGTTCCTCGCCGCCGAGGCTCCCGGCACGTACGTACGGGCGATGATGGACGACGAGCGTGGGGTCACCGACGCGTTCTGGTCCAAGGTGGTCGACCTCGGGTGGACCGGGCTGTTCGTCCCCGAGTCCAGTGGCGGCTCCGGGCTCGGCTTGCTCGAGGCGGTGGTCGTCGCCGAGGAGATGGGGAAGCTGCCGCTGCCGTCGCCGTGGCTGTCGTCATCGGTGTGCGCCACGTTGGCGGCGTTGGCGCTCGGCGACCTGCGCGTGCTCGACGACCTCGCGGCCGGCCGCATCCGCGGCACGCTCGCCGTCGAGGAGACCGGCGCCCGCGATCCGCTCGACGCCGTCGGCGTTACGGCGCGCCAGTCCGCCGATGGATGGGTGCTCGACGGCGTGAAGCCGCTGGTGCTCGACGGTCACACTGCCGACTTCGCGTACGTCGTCGCTCGCACCGAAGACGACGGCCGACTCGCGACGTTCGCCGTCGACAACCCGAACGGAACGCTCGTGCCGTCGCTCGACGTTACGCGCAAGCTCTCCCGCGTGGTGCTCGACGGCCGCGTGGCGCGTCACGTCGGCCCCGCCGGCGACCAGCGCGCCCTGTTGGCGCGCGTCATCGACGACATCGCCATCGTGTTGTGCGCCGAGAGCGTCGGCGCGTGCGACCGCGCGCTCGAGATGGCGGTCGAATACGCCAAGGTGCGCGTGCAGTTCGACCGCCCCATCGCCACGTTCCAGGCGATCCGTCACAAGATTGTCGACATGCTCCATCAGCTCGAACTCGCGCGCGTGGCGACGCACTACGCGGCGTGGGTCAGCGACGCGGTTGCAACTGAGGGCGACGCGGCGCGTCAAGCCGCTGCCGCGTCGGCCAAGGGCTTCGTCGGTGAGGCGGCGGCGATGATCACCGGCGAGAACATCCAGGTGCACGGCGGCGTCGGGTTCACCTGGGATGTCGACGCCCACCTGCTGTTCCGTCGCGTCAAAGCGAACGACGTGCTGTTCGGCCGTCAGGGCTGGCAACGGCAACGCCTCGCCGATCTGGTCCTGTCCGGCGCGGTTTGAACCACTCGCCGCCGGCGAGAACCGCAGCGTTTGACGCCGACTTGCGGTCGTGATTCGAAGCGCGGACGCCGAAATCACAGCCCGCACGAGTCATCAAAGTTGTAGGCCTGCACGATGACCGAGTTGCGCTAGCGGCCGGGCAGGTCTTTCTTCACGACCTTGCCCGTTGCGTTGCGGGGGAGTTCGTCGACGAAAGTGAAGCGTCGCGGCACCTTGTAGTCCGCGAGGTGTTCAGCGCAGAACGCCTTGAGGTCGTCCTCGGTAGCCGTCTCGCCGTCGACGAGCACGATCCACGCGCCGACGTCTTCGCCGAGCACGTCGTGGGGAATGCTCGCCACCGCCGCCTCCTGCACCGTTGGGTGCTCGTAGAGGACGGACTCGATGTCGGTGGCGTGGATGTTGTTGCCGCCGCGGATGATGACGTCCTTGGCGCGGCCGACGATGTAGAGGAAGCCGTCTTCGTCGAGGAAGGCGAGGTCGCCGGAGTGCAGCCACCCGTCGCGCCACGTGGCCGCGGTCGCTTCGGCGTCGTTGAAGTACTCGCGCTCGCGTCCGGGATTGCGGACGATGAGTTCGCCGATGTCGCGCGGCGGCAGTTCGTCGCCCGTCTCCTCGTCGACAATGCGGAACTCCGTCGGCGGCATGGGCTTGCCGACCGAACCAATGCGCTTGTCGCGCTCCTCCTCGGGCATGAAGCAGAACGCCGGGCCGGCCTCGGTCATGCCCCACGAGTTGGAGACCATGGCCTTCGGCATCTTGTCTTGCAGTCGCTTGACCGTCGTCGGGGCGACGGGCGCGCTGCCGAGCGAGCAGATCTTGAGTGACTGGAGGTCGGCGTCGTCGAAGCGCGGCGAGGCGATCAGCAGTTCGGCCATCGCCGGGACGATGAAGGTGGCGGTGGGACGGCGCTGCTCGACCACGTCGATCCACGCGTCGACGTCGAAGCGCGGCATGTACAGCAACTCCATCCCGAGCTTCATCGGGTTGTAGGTCGAGGCAATGCCGGCGAAGGTGAACATCGGCGACGCGTGCAGCCAGCCCCGCGGCGTGACCTTCTCGGGCTTGCCGTTGGGCACCATGGCGATGTTGCCGTGGCGCACCACGACGCCCTTCGGTCGCCCGGTCGTACCCGACGTGTACATGACGTCGGCGATGTCGTGGCTGTCGAGCGGCACCTGGTACGCGGAGTCGTCGCCTTCGAAGACCAGCTCGCCGGCGCGCAGGACCACCTTGGAACCGGAGTGGTCCAGCAGCGCGTCGAGCTCGCGCGCGACCAAGCGTGTGTTGAGCGGCACAGCGATGGCGCCCGCCTTGTGGGTGGCCGAGTAGGCCACGAGGAAGTCGAACGGCGCCTCCGGCGGGATCAGGATGGCGACCCGGTCGCCCTTCTCTACGCCCTGCGCGGTGAGCCAGCGGGCGAGCTGGTTCGAGCGGGTTTCCCACTCCTGGAACGTCATCGACTCGTTGGTGGTGACGTTGGACGCGGCGACGACGTCGGGGAACGCCTCGGCCATCGTCCGTAACTGATCGGTCAGCAACTCAGCCATTGGGCTCCGGGTCGCGCGGGAGGCCCAACAGTCGTTCGCCGATGACGTTGCGCTGGATCTCGCTCGTGCCGCCGGCGATGGTGAGGCAGCGGTTGGCGAGGAAACCGAAGGTCCATTGCTGCGCCGCGCCCTCGGTGGTGGCGCCCGCGGGGCCGAGCAGTTCGAGGCCGAACTCCTGCGTGCGCTGGTCGTGCTCCACTCCGAGCAGTTTGCGCACGCTCGCCTCCGGCCCCGGCTTGGCGCCGGTCACGCTGCGATGCGTCGTCCGCAGCCCGAGTAACGCCACGGTGTGCGACTCGGCCACCAACGCGCCGAGACCTTCGAGAACATGTTCTGAGTAGGTCTTCTCCGCCTCTGCCGGCGTAGAGCTACTCAGAACGAGATCGAGAAGCGCTTCGATGCCGCCGCCGAAGGACGACCCGCTGCCCATGGCGACGCGCTCGTTGGCCAGCGTGGTGCGGGCGAGCGGCCAGCCGCCGTCGACTTCGCCGATCACGTTCTCGTCGGGCACGAACACGTCGTTGAAGAACACCTCGTTGAACATCTCGAGGCCCGTCATTTCCTTGAGCGGACGGATGTCGAGGCCTTCGGACTGCATGTCCACGATCATGTAGGTGATGCCGAGGTGCTTGGCAACCTTCGGGTTGGTGCGCACGATGCACATGCCCCAATCGGCCTCGCGGGCGAACGACGTCCACACCTTCTGACCGTTCAGCAGCCAGCCGCCGCCGGTCTTGGTGGCTGACGTGGTGAGCGCGGCGAGGTCGCTGCCCGCTTCGGGCTCGCTGAACAGCTGGCACCACCTGACCTCGCCCAGCAGCGTCGGCCGTACCCAGCGCTTCTGCTGTTCGGGTGTGCCGTGCGCGGCGATCGTCGGCGCCGCCCACGCGCCGATCTGGAGATTCGGGCGACGGATCTTGCGCGCCGCGAACTCCTCGTCGATCACGAGTTGCTCGATCGCCTGCGCGTGGCGGCCCCACGGTTCGTCCCAATGCGGCACGAAGTAGCCGCCGTCGACCACCGCGGCGCGCTGCTCTTCCCTGGGAAGCGCGGCCACCTGGTCGGCGAACGCCGCGATGGCAGGGCGAACCGCCTCGGATGCGGCTTCGGGCAGGTCGAGCGTGAGGTGGCGGCGCGTGCCGCTCAACGCGGCGTCGGCCACTGTTTGCTTCCACGTCGCGCCGCCACCGAGGAGTTGGCGCGTGGCCATGGCGCGACGCAAGTAGAAATGGGCATCGTGCTCCCAGGTGAAGCCGATGCCGCCGAGCACCTGGATGCAGTCCTTGGCGGCCTGGCAGAAGTTGTCGAGCGCGATGGCGCCAGCGGCCGCGGTCGACAGGCGCATCTCCTTGTCGTCACCGCTATCGATTGCGAGCGCCGCGTCCCACGCGACCGCGCGGATCTGCTCGGTCGCCACCAGCATGTTGGCGCAGCGGTGCTTCACGCCTTGGAACTGGCCGATGGGCCGGCCGAACTGCTTGCGCACCGCGGCGTAGTCCGCGGCCGTCGTCGTGCACCATCCGGCGCCGCCGGCGGCGTCGGCGGCGAACAACGCGCCCGCGTAGGCCTTGGCGAAACCGCGGGCGTACGGGTCGTTCAGCGGCTCCGACGCGTTGATCGTGATGCGGGCGACGGGCCGCGTCGGGTCGAGCGACTCGGCGGCCTCCGCGGTGAAGTCGCGGCTCACCACCCACTCGCCGCCAACTGGACTCACCAACACGTCGGCGATGGCCGCATTGAGCGACCAGTTGCCGTCGAGAGACACGGCGCCGACTTCGTCGCCCGTCGCCAACTTCGAAACGTCGTGACCGCCGCGGTGCAGCAGCGCGCTCGCCCAGATGGTCGTCAGCGCCGGGCCGGGCGCGCACACCCGCGCCAGTTCTTCGACGACGATCGCCGCTTCGAGAATCCCGTAGCCGGAGCCGCCGGCATTCTCCGGAAGGTGCAGGCCGAGCCATCCGAGCGACGCCAGTTCCTTCCAGAACGGGGTGTGGTCGTATGCGCGCATAACCGCCGACCCGATGTTCTGCGCCGCAAACTTCCGGACGACCTCCGCCAGAGCGACGTGATCGTCGCCAATGGCGATCGACGAGACTTCTAACACGAGCGTCACGTTACGCTCCAACTCGATGGCTATTCACTACGAGCAGATCGGCGGGCACGTGGCCCGCATCACCATCGACCGTCCCGAGGCGCGCAACTCGCTCGACCTCTACCACTTCCGCGATCTCGCCAACGCGTGGCGCCGCTTCCGCGACGATCCCGACGACTGGGTCGCCATCGTCACCGGCGTCGAGGGACACTTCATGTCGGGCGCCGACCTCAAGACCTACATCCCGCAGATCACCGAGCTGCAGACGCAGATCTCCAAGGGCGAGGTCGACGAGATCGACGGATGCAAGCTGCGCGACGGCACCGACGCCGTGCTGCGCAGCCTGCGCATCTACAAGCCGATCATCGCGGCGGTCGACGGGCCGTGCGTCGCTGGCGGCATGGAGATGCTCGGTGGGGTCGACATCCGCATCGCGACCGAGCGCGCCGTGTTCGGTGTGATGGAACCCAAGCGCGGCCTGTTCGCCGGCGGTGGCACGACGGTGCGCCTTCCGCGGCAGATCCCGTACCCGGCGGCGATGGAGTTCCTGCTGACCGCCGAGGCGTTCCCGGCGTCCCGCTGTCTCGAACTCGGGTTGCTCAACGAGATCGTGCCGCTCGACGAGTTGGCCGAGCGCGCCGTCGACTGGGCGAAGCGCATCAACGCCAACGCGCCCCTCGCCGTGCAGGCGACGAAGGAGTCGGTGCTGCGCGGCATCGCGGCGGGCACCCAGAAGGAAGCCTTCGCCATCGAGAACGAACTCGCCGGCAAGATCTTCAGCAGCGAGGACGCCAAGGAAGGCCCGAAGGCTTTCGCCGAAAAGCGCGACCCTGTGTGGCAGGGCAAGTGAACGTCGACCCGCGCTCGCCGTGCATCATCGGCGTGGCGCAGCGCACGGTGCGTCCCGGAGAAGGCCCGTCGCCCGAACCGTTGGCGCTGTGGGAGGACACGGCGCGCCGCGCCGCGGCAAGACGCGTGCGCCACCGGTGACGTATTGGCAGCGGTCGACTCGCTGCAGATCGTGCATTGCATGGCGTGGTCTTACGACGCGCCCGTCGACCGTCTCGCTGACGCGCTCGGCATCACGCCGCGTCACCGCTTCTACTCGGGCATGGGCGGCACCACCCCGCAGGTGCTGGTAAACGACGCCGCCACGGCGATCGCCAACGGCGAGATGGACCTGGCGATCATCACCGGTGCGGAAGCTCTGGAGACCAAGCGCCAAGCCAAGAAGGCGGGCGAGCGCGTCGCCTGGTCGTTCAAGGCCGAAGAGCCCGATCCGTTCCCGTTCGAAGCGCCGTTCCACCCGACGGAGATCGCCCACAACGTGTTCCAGGCGTGGTTGACGTTCCCCGTCTTCGACATCGCGCGGCGCGCCCGCCTCGGCATCGCGCCCGACGACTACCGCCAGCGGGTGGCCGAACTGCTGGCGCCGATGTCGAAGATCGCGGCGAAGAATCCGTACGCTTGGTTCCCGCAGGAGCGCTCGGTCGACGAGTTGCGCGACGCCACGCCGGCCAACCGCATCGTCGGGTACCCGTACACCAAGTACGAGATCTCGGTCCTCGACGTCGACATGGCGGCGCACGGTGATCGTCGCCTCGCACGCCAAGGCCGACGAGCTCGGCGTGCCCGCCGACCGTCGCGTGTACTTGCGCGGCTGGTGTTACGCCGCCGACCCGGTGTACCTGGCCGAGCACCGCGACCTGCACCGCTCGCCCGCCATGGTCGCCGCCAGCGCCGAGGCGTTCCGCACGGCCGGCTCATCGATCGACGAGATCGCGCACATCGACCTGTACTCGTGCTTCGCGTCGTCGGTGCACCTCGCGTGCGACGCGCTCGGCTTGGCCACCGACGATGCCCGCGGATTCACGGTTACCGGCGGCCTGCCGTTCAGCGGCGGCGCCGGCAGCAACTACATGCTGCATTCGATCGCCACCATGGCCGACGTGTTGCGCGCCGATCCGGGCTCGCTCGGCCTGGTCAGCGGCGTCGGCATGCACATGACCAAGCACTGCTACGGCGTGTATTCCACGACGCCAGGCGACGTGGTCCTGCCGGATCAGAAAGCCGTGCAGGGCAGCGTCGAACGGGGCGCACCGGCGGTGCCGATCACCGACGTGCACGCCGGTCCCGCGACTGTCGCCAGTTACACCGTGGCCCACGGCCGCGACGGCGCGCCCGAGTGGGGCCTCGTGCTCGGGGACATCGGCGACGGCTCGCGCGCCTACGGCAAGGTCGAAGACGCGGCGCTGCTGGTGGAGATGGAGTCGCGCGAGTTCGTGGGCGAGACCGTCGAATTGGCGCCCGCCGACGGCGGCGTGAATCTGGTCAAGGCGTGAGACCGCGTCCAGAGGACACCGACCCCGAGGTCCTGGCGTTCGACCGCGTGAGGAGCATCTGTTACTCATTCGGCGACGTCGAACGTGCGGCGTTGCAAGGCAGGCCGCTGTTCCGAGTTGGCCGACGGCGATTTGCGATCTTCAACAGCAGCTGGGCACCCGAACGTCCGCGTTGGGCCGGGCAAGGTTGCTCGATCCACTTTCTCGCTGATCCGGCGGAGCTTGATGCGCTGCGCTCCGACGGGCGGTTTTCGCCTTCGCCTCATCACGGTGATCGAGGCTGGCTCGCGTTGCGACTGGACACCGGAAACGTGGACTGGGATGAAGTAGCCGAGTTAGTCGACAGTGCCTATCGGCAGGTGCGCCCACAGAAGGAACAGGTGAATGGAAGTTCGTGAAGCAGTAATCGTCGACGTCGTGCGGACGGCGTTCGGCAAGCGCAAGGGCGCGCTGAGCGGTTGGCATCCCGCCGACCTGCTCGGCTTCACGCTCAAGGCCCTGATCGAGCGGACGGGCGTCGACCCCGAACGCCTCGACGACGTCATCACCGGGTGCATCACGCAATCCGGCGAGCAGGGCTGCAACATCGGACGCAACGCCGTCGTCGCCGGTGGCCTGCCGTGGACTCTTCCCGCCACGTCGGTCGACCGCCAGTGCGGCTCGTCGCAGCAGGCGATGCATTTCGGGGCGGCCTCGATCATGTCGGGCATGTACGACCTCACGATCGCTTGCGGCGTCGAGTCGATGACGCGTACGCCGATGGCCAGCAATGCGCGCGGTGGCACCGGCCCGTTCTCGCCCGGCTTCATGGAGGCGGTCGACGGGAAGCTGTACGCCCAGTTCCGCGTCGCCCAGGAGTTGGCCGACAAGTGGGGCGTGACGCGCCAAGAGATGGACGAGTTCGCCGTCGAGTCGCACCGCCGCGCTGCCGCTGCTACCGAGTCGGGCCACTTCGCCAAAGAAATTCTGCCGGTTCCGATCAAAGACGAGGAGGGCGCGTTCACGGGAGCGTTGCTCGACCGCGACGAAGGCATCCGTTACGACGCCTCATACGAGAAGATCGCCGCGCTCCCGCCGGCGCAGTCGTGGGAACCGGAGACGGCCAAGGACATCACCGCCGGCAACTCGAGCCAGACCACCGACGGCGCCGCCGCCATGTTGCTGGCGTCCCGCGAAACGGCCGACGCGCTCGGGCTTGCCGTACCGGGCCGTGCTGCGCCACTTCTCGGTCGCCGCCGAGGATCCTGTGTTGGTGCTGAGCGCGCCCAACCCAGCTACCCGCAAGTTGTACGAGCGCACGGGCCTCTCGACCGGCGATTTCGACGCCGTCGAATGCAACGAAGCCTTCGCGGCGATCGCGTTGATGTGGGCCGCTGAGTTCAAGCCGGAACCGGAGAAGTACAACCCGCGTGGCGGGGCAATCGCCATCGGCCACCCGCTCGGCGCCACCGGCGTGCGTATGACGGCCACGCTGTTGAATCACCTCGAAGCGACAGGTGGAACCCTCGGCATGCAGACCATGTGCGAGGGCGGCGGGCAAGCGAACTGCACCGTGATCGAAGTCGTGCGATGAAGGTCGCCGGGTCGAACGTCGTCGTGACCGGCGCGTCGGCGGGCATCGGGGCCGCACTGGCGCCGATGATGACGGCCGCCGGCGCCACCGTCGCCGTGGTCGCCCGTCGCGAGGAACGACTGAAGGACATGGTCGACGGCGGCGGCGCCGCCCGGTACTACGCCTGCGACATGGACTCGCCCGACGCCGCCGAGGCGATGATCCTCCAAGCGTGGGACGACATGGGCGGCGTCGACATCCTCGTCAACAACGCAGCCATCCCGAAGCGGCGCAGCGTCGTCGATCTCACGCGTGAAGAGATCGCCGAGACGATGCGCGTCAACTTCGAGTCGCCCGTCCGCATGAGCCAGGCGCTGTTGCCGAAGTGGATCGAGCGCGACCACGGCATGGTGGTGAACGTGTCGAGCTTCGGTGGACGGGCGGGCATCCTGCACGAGGCGGCGTACTGCGCCTCGAAGTTCGCGCTGTGCGGTTGGAGCGAGTCGATGGCCATGGACCTGTGGCGCACGGGCGTGAAGGTGCGCCTGATCATCCCGGGCGCCATCGACACCGAGATCTGGGATCTCCCGGGTAACGACGAGCCGTTCTTCAACGGCGACAAGGAACCGCCGGCGACCGTCGCCCAGGGCATCATCGACTGCATCGAGGGCGACGCCTTCGAGTTGTACGTGCCCGACATGAAGTCGATCGCCGAGTTCAAGATGTCGAACATCGACGTGTTTCTGCAAGGAAACGTCGAGTTCGCCGAGTCCCAGCGCCAGCAGTAGCCACTCATCCCGTGGGATGACGCCGAATCACCCGCCGGGTCGATGCGGAGATCGCCGATTCGCGTGACACTGCGGTCATGCCGGACCAGACCCTCGCCAACAGAATCGGCCAGAACACGGGCGAAGTCATCCGACTGCTGGTGTACGGCTTCCTTGCAGCCCGCCCGGGCGTGCCGTTCCTCCCCCACGACAACACGCTCGCGGTCGCTCTCACGCTGGCGGCGGCGCTGATAGCGGTCTTGCCCGTTAGTCGGAAGCGGCCTGAGCTTCGGGTGCTCCTCGCATTCGCCGCCGCGGCCAGCGTCGTGGTCATCGTCCGGTTGGACGGACCCACAACGTCAATCGTCGCCGTCGGGTGCCTGATCGCGGCCCTTGCGAAGGCCGCCGACACCTACGCGTTCGTGTACGGCGTCGTCGCCGGGGTGGCGGCCATGGCCGTTGCCACCCAGGCCTGGGATCTCACATTGTTCAAAGCCCCGGAACTGGTGCTGTCTGGCCAGAGCTTTACGCCCGACAGAGGCGGCCACGAAGCTCTGATTCTGGCCGGCTTTCTCTTCCTCACTATGACGACCAACCTGCTCGCCGATCAATGGCGCAAGACTCGGGCGGCCGTCGTCGAAGCTGAGAAGGCGCGCGACGACGCGATCGTCGACGAGCGCGCCCGCATCGCCCGCGAGTTGCACGATGTCGTGTCGCATCACGTGACGGGGATGACGCTTCAGGCTGAAGCGGCTGCGATGACCGGTGACAAGCAGGCGTTGTCCGCAGTGGCGAGCGCGGGCCGTGAAGCGCTCACGGAACTGCGCCGCATGCTTGGCGTGTTGCGTCATCCCGACGACGTGCCCGCGGGTGCGCTCGACCCGCAGCCTGACCTCGACCAGCTCGATCAACTAGCCGCGCGCACGAGCAGCGGGCCGACGGTCAGTCTCGAACGCCGGGGCGACGTACGAGCGCTGTCGGCAGGACTCGAACTATGCGCGTACCGCATCGTGCAGGAGTCGATGACCAACAGCACCAAACACAGCGACGCCACTACCGTCGAGGTCGTGCTGACCTATGGCGAGGACGAACTCGTCGTCGACGTGGTCGACAACGGCCGTCCGCTCGTCGCCGCCCGAGTAGGGAGCGGCGGCTTGGGACTGGTCGGTATGCGCGAGCGCGTCGCCTTGCTTGACGGCGAGCTGACGACTGGTCCGCGATCGGCACGCAGGGATACGCCGTGCACGCTCGGCTCCCGATCGACGAATGAGCGCCGCCCGCGTTCTCACGTTCCTCTTCACCGACGTGGAGGGGTCGACACAACTGGTCGAGTCGCAGCCGGACGCGTACGCCACCGCGCTCGCCGACCACCGGCGGATCCTGCGCCGGACCTGCGCGCAACACAACGGCGACGAAATCCGCACGAGCGGCGACGGCTACTTCGCGGTGTTCGACGACGCCGATAACGCGGTTGCCGCTGCCGTCGACTCCCAGCTGGCGTTGCGGGCGCACAACTGGCCGGTGGGGTGCGAGTTGCGCGTACGCATGGGGCTGCACACCGGCGAGGCCGAGTTCGACTCCGAAGACTTGAACGGCGTGGCCGTCCATACGGCGGCGCGCGTATCGGCCGCCGCGCACGGCGGCCAGATCCTGGTCAGCGGGGAGACGGCCCAGGCAGCGCCCGCACTCGAGTACCTCGCACTTGGGGAGTTCCCGTTGCGCGGCGTGGGCGCGCCGGTCGAGCTGCACCAAGTCGTGCACCCGCAGCTCCCGCAGAAATTCGACGCGCCGAACGTCGGCAAAGCGAAGCTCGGGCCGGCGACGCCCGGGCTCATCCGCGTGCTCATCGTCGACGACCAGGAGATGGTGCGCACAGGGTTCCGGCTCATCCTCGGTGCCTCCGCCGGGCTGTCGGTCGTCGGCGAAGCCAGCAACGGGCTGGAGGCGATCGACGCCATCGAACGCGCCGCACCGGACGTGGTGCTGATGGACATCCGGATGCCCGAGATGAACGGCATCGAAGCGACACGGCTCATCACCGGGACTCCCAACGCGCCCAAGGTCGTGATCCTCACGACGTTCGACCTCGACGAATACGTCTACGACGCGCTGCGCGCCGGGGCGAGCGGGTTCATGTTGAAGGACGCGCCGCCCGCCGACGTCGTGCGCGCCATCGAAGTGGTCGCCGCCGGCGAGTCGCTGCTGGCGCCCTCCATCACCCGCAAACTCATCGGGGAGTTCACCGCCAAGGCCGAGCCGGCGCGCGCCGCGCCTACGTCCGATGTCACCGGCCTCAGCGAGCGAGAACTCGAAGTGCTGACCCACATCGCCCGCGGGAGAACCAACTCCGAGCTGGCCGAGACGCTGTTCATTTCCGAAGCGACGGTGAAGACCCACGTGCGGAATCTGCTGACCAAGCTCGACGCCCGTGACCGCGTGCAGCTGGTGGTGTTCGCCTACGAACACGGCCTGGTCGCGCCCGGCGACTAAACGTCAGCGCGGCTTGCCAAACGCTTCTTGGTGGAATGCACCGAACTTCTCCGGTGGGGTGTCGCTCGCCGTCGGGGAGATGACGGAGGCGGTAAGACCGAAATCATCACCGGCGCCGGAGCCGGCGGAAGCGCGCACGTGCGGACCTTCGACTACCGCGGCAGGGCTGTCGGCGGCAATGGCTTCTATGCGTACGACACCGCTTAGCGGTGCGACCACCACCCGACGAGTAGAGCCCGCGCGCTGGATCGTCACTTCTGCGTGGGGTGCATTTCGTTTCAAGCACGCCTTGGCGTGTGGTTTGACCTACTGGAGGCCGAGATCACACGGCAAACCGTGCTTCAAACGCGACCGCACAGACTGCCGGATAGGGAGCGACCTACTTGATCAGCAGGCGCTTGAGCAGCTTGCCCGTCGGCAGCCGGGGCAGTTCGTCGACGAAGCGGATCTCGCGGGGGCACTTGAAGTGCGAAAGCTGGCCGCGGCAGAACTCGATCAGTTCGTCGGCCGTTGCGGTGGCGCCAGGCGCCAGTTGGACGAAGGCGGTGACCTGTTCGCCCATCTCGGGTTCGGGAGTGCCGATGACGGCGACGTCGTCGATGGCGGGGTGCACCACGAGCACGTCTTCGATCTCCCGCGGATAGATGTTCACGCCGCCACTGATGATCATGTTGGACGCGCGGTCGGTCAGGTAGAGGTACCCGTCCTCGTCGATCTTGCCGACGTCGCCCATCCAGCTCCAGCCGCGCGGGTCCCACGCGCTCTTGGTCTTCTCGGGGTCGCCGTAGTACTCGAAGCTGCGGTTGGTCGAGAACCACACCTCACCCTCTTCGCCGACGGGTAGCTCTTCGCCGTCGTCACCGACGATGTGGATCTCGCCGGTCATCGACTTGCCGACGGTGCCGGGGTGCGCCAGCCAGTCCTCGGAGTTGACGTAGCAAAGCCCAGCGCCTTCGCTGCCGCTGTAGAACTCGTGCACGATCGGGCCGACCCACTCGATGAAGCGCTGCTTGGTCTCGACGGGACACGGCGCGGCGGCGTGCGTCACCACCTGCAGCGACGACAGGTCGAAGCGCGACCGCTCTTCGTCGGTCAGCTTGAGCAGGCGGATCATGTGTGTGGGCACGAACTGCACGTGGGTGACGCGATGGCGTTCGATCGCCGCGAGTACTTCGAGCGGTTCGAAACGCTCCATGACGATCGCCGTGCCACCGAGGCGTTGCGTGCCGTAGGTCCACCCGGCGGGCGCGGCGTGGTACAGCGGCGCGCCTGGGCTGAGGTACACGGTGTCGGCGTCGAAGCCGAACATGCCCGTCAGCATCATCGTGAGGAACGACTTGCCGCCGAGCTCGCCTTCTTGCAGCGGCGGGAGGATGCCCTTGGGCTTGCCCGTCGTGCCCGACGAGTAGAACATCCATCCGCCCTCGCGTTCGCCGTCGAGCGGTGAGGTATCGACCCCGTCGGCCAGCGTTGCCAACTCCTCGAACCCGTCGATCGGGCCGTCGACCGCGACGCGCGTTGTCACCGCCGCGAGGTCGCCGGCCTTTTCCATTTCGGCGACGAGCGGGGCGAGTCGGCTGGTGGCGAACAGCGCCGTGGCGTCGCAGTCGCCGACGATGTAGCCCGCCTCGCCGGCGACGAGGTGCCAGTTGATCGGCGTGACATACAAACCGATGCGCATAGCCGCCCAGACGACGTCGTAGAACTCGGGCTGGTTGTCGAGCAGCACCGCGATGTGGTCGCCGGTCTTCATGCCGCGGTCGCGCAGCACGCGGGCGAGGCGCGCCGACGCCTCGTCGATCTGCTTGTAGGTGCGCGCCTCCCCCGAACCGTTCATAACCACCGCTGCCTTGTCGGGCGTGGTCTCGGCGTGCGCAACCAGGTGCTCGCGTGCGGGATCCATGCCCCTCTTCTAACGCGGCCGTCAACTTCTTGCCATGATGACGCCGTGATTCGTAGACGGGGCAGGGCGACTCGCGGTGTGATGGCGATCGCCATATTGGGCTCGGTTCTTGCCGCGTGCGGCGCGAGCGGATCGAGCGACAAGGCGACGGGCAATCCGCTCCGGGCGAAACCACAGGCGCGCGTCGCGTTGCCCAACCGTTTCGTGCGAGATGCGAACACCACGCCAGGGCACTACGACGCGCTGGGCCCGATGGTCGGTGTCGGCGGCCCCAAGTTCGGCGTGGCATTCGCCCGTGTTCGACTCGAGGTGGGCGACGAGCTTCCGTACGGCGGACGTGCCTGGCGCGCAACGCCGAAGGCGTGGGAGCTCATCGATGACCTTGCGTCGTCGGAACAACTCGACTTTTACGACGCCGCCCGGGGATCAGCGGGTTTCTTCGTCATTGGCCTTGTTTCGCACGACGACGACAGCGAAACATTCCACCTCTGGAAGTCCGTCGACAGCGAGTCCTGGATTGACCTGACAACCCCGTGGTCTTCGGGCGACTTTCTGCCCGCGGTCGCGACTCGCGGAGATGTCGTACTCGTCGCGGTTCACCGACGAATCGCCGAAGGCGTAGCGCGGGGCGACGTTTGGCGCTCGACTGACGGGGGCTCGAGCTTCGCGCGGATAGCCGACCCGCAGGTGAGTGGGGAAGGCACGCTCCTCCAACAATTCGCCGTGACCGACAACGGCTTTGTCGCCATAGGCGAGACAGGCGGTGAGGGCGCAATTTGGACCTCTAGCGACGGCGCTCGCTGGACGCGCGCCGCGGGTGCGGTCGGAAGTGGCAACATCGACGCGCTTGCCGCCTCGTCCAACGGGAAAACGATTGTCGGCGTCGGCACGGAGCCCGCTGCCGGCGGAAGCGGCGACCGAGTGACGAGTCCCCGCCTGACGGTGTCGACCGACGGTGGGGTGACCACGCGCCGTATTGATCTGATGTCGCGGCGCGGCGATCACGTGCAGGTGCGTGATGTGATCGCACTTCCAGATGGTGGTTTTGTCGCCGGTGGGTCGATTCAGCACGAGACAGATGAGCCGCTCGGGGGGCTTTGGGTTTCCCGCGACGGCGTTACGTGGACCGAGGTCGAACTGCCCCGGGGCGCGAACGAGGAGGCTGACGACGACGTTGACGTCGTGATGCTCGTTGGCGACACGGTGGTGGCCGTCGGTTCCGAGTGCGATGACGAGTGCTCGCTCGCCGCGTGGAGAAGCGCGTAGGCCATGATGAGCCGGTGGCAAACGTTGGAGTAATCGGGCTCGGCAACATCGGCGGGGCGATCGCGCAGAACCTTGTGGCCGACGGCCACGACGTGACGGTGTTCGACCTCGACGACGTGCGGGTGAAGGCAATCGAGGGCGCGACGCCCGCCGCGTCGGTGGGTGCGGTGGCCGAGGCCGTCGACGTGACGCTGACGTCGTTGCCCGATCCCGCGGCGGTGACCGCAGTGGCGGCGGAGTGGGCGAAAGCGGCGCCGATGGGCGCGGTGCTGTGCGATCTGTCGACCACGCTGCCGTCGAGCAACCAGGAGATCGCCGAGCAACTCGCCGCCAGCGGACACGTTTTCGTCGAGGCTCCCTTGAGCGGCGGCGCCATCGGCGCCAAGAACCGTGGGCTCGTGTTCATGGTCGGCGGTCCCGACGACGCCGTCGCGCTGCTCGAGCCGCTGCTCGCCAAGCTCGGCCGCGCCACCATCCACCTCGGCCCCGTCGGCGCCGGCACCACCATGAAGCTCGCCACCAGCCTGATGGCGTTCAGCGGCGCGGTGGCGGCGTTCGAGGCGATGTCGTTGACGACCAAGGCCGGCATCGACGTGCGCACCGCCAGCGACATCGTGAAGCTCGCCGGCCCGTCGAACTACTTCCTCGACCGCGCCATCGACGGCATCAACACGCGGGGCAAGCCAACCGAGTTCGCGCTGCGACTCGCAGCCAAGGACGCCGGACTGATCAGCGAGATGGGCGAGGCGTATGGCGTTCCCACCGCCGCCGGCGCGGCGGTGCTCGAGTTCCTTTCCGACGCCGTGGCCCGCGGCTTCGGCGACAACGACTGGTCCGACCTCGTGCTGGCCGCCGAAGCCCGCGGCGACGTCACGTTGAACATCTCGCCGAAGCCTCCCGCCGACGAGGCAGCGGAGTAGTGGCGCAAATTGCGGTAGCGCCTGACTACTTCGACGTCGGCGACGAGGGCGTCAGGCTCAAGGGCAGCAAGTGCCGGGCGTGCGCCGAAGTCTTCTACCCACGGCGCATCGTGTGCGCGAAATGCCTCAACGAGGGCACCGACGACGTCGTGTTGTCGACGACCGGCACGCTCTACACCTGGACGTGGGTGCACGTCCCGCTGTTCGCCAAGACTGACTCAACCGTGAGCTCATACGGAGTCGGGCAAGTGGACTTACCTGAAGGCCCGCGGATCCAGGCGATCCTGAACGGTCAGCCAGAAGACTTCGCGATCGGTATGACGTTGACGCTCGACGTCGAGACGCTGCGACAAGACGACGACGGCAACGACGTCGTCATCTACCGGTTCAAGCCGTGAAATTTCAGGGCGCGGCCATCGCGGGCGTGGGGCAGATCAAGTTCGACATGTACCGCGACACGCCGGCGGTGGAGCTGGCGCGCGACGCCGGGCTGCTGGCGCTGCACGACGCCGGGGTGACCCTGGCCGACATCGACGAAGTCTTCGTCGGCTACCTCGGCTTGCAGCATCAGGTCGGCGTGAAGGCGGTGAAGGAATTCGGCCTCACCGGTCTCCCCGTCACCCACATCGAGAACGCATCGGCCACCGGGCTGTACGCCTACCGCGAAGCGGCGTGGGCCGTGTCGTCCGGGCGCGCCGAGATCGCCATGGCGTTGTGCTTCGACAAGATGACCGACATGACGGCGGCCCGCGTCGGCGGCGGCAGCACGCACCGCGGTGCCGGCCGCGATCAGCTTGACGCGTCGATCCTGCCGGCGGCGTTCTTCGCCATGTGGGCCCAGCGCCGTATGCACGAGTACGGGACGACGCCCGAGACCTTCGCCAAAGTTGCGGCCAAGAACTGGAACCACGGCGCGCTGAATCCGTTGTCGCACCGCCAACCCGACCACGTCGTCACCGCGGAGGAAGTGCTGGCGTCGCGCATGATCGCCGAACCCCTTACGGCGATGATGGCGTGCCCGGCCGACGACGGCGCCGCGGCGGTCATCGTCGCCAGCGAGGAGTGGGTGCGCGCCCACCAACCGAATCGGCGGGTGGTGCGGCCGCTGTCATCCGCCGCCCAGAGCGAGGCCTACTCGCCCGGCCATGCCTTCCTCGGCCCGGTCGTCGGTCCGGCGACGATGACGCAGACCACCGCGCTAGAGGCGTACGAGCAGGCGGGCGTGGGTCCTGACGACGTGTCGTTGGCCATGTGCCACGACGCCTTCTCCAACGAGGAACTCGAGTACTACGAGCTGCTCGGCTTCTGCGAGCCCGGAGAGGGCGACAAGTTGGTCGAGGCGGGCGAGACGTCACTCGGCGGACGGATCCCGTTCAACACCGACGGCGGCCTCATCGCCCGCGGCCACCCCGGCGGCCCGACCGGAGCGGCGATGGTGCACGAAATCGTGCTGCAACTGCGCGGTGAGGCGGGCAAGCGACAAGTGGCAGGCGCCCGCATCGGCCTGGCGCACTGCGTGGGCGGCGGCAGCGTCTGCACGGTGAACCTGTTCGAGGGCGTGGATTGACCCAGCCGGGTTGGGGTGCGCGTCACCCCGATATGTTCGACCTGCTCTTCACGCAGAAGCCAGTCGCGACAGAGACCACCCGGTGGGGCGAGGGCTTCCGCATCCGGCGGACGGCCTACCTGGGAGATGTCGCACTGCCGGAAGCGATCGTCACATCCGTCCGCTGCATCGTCAGCGTCGGCGACGAGTTGGTCGTGTGTACGAATGTCGACGGCAACTCTCACCCGTGGCCTGGCGGCCGGCGCGAGCCCGGCGAGACCTTCGCCGACACCGCGCGGCGCGAGGTCCACGAGGAGACGGGCTGGCTAATCGAGCCGTCGTCGATGCGTCCGCTCGGGTGGTTGCACATCGAGAGCCTCGAACCGATGCCGCCCAACTTCCCGTTCCCGTATCCCGACGTCCTGCAAGTCGTCTACGTGTGTCGCGCCGATGAACGGGCCGCCGACACATGGACCGACACCGAGGGGTACGAGGCCGAGTCCTGCCTGATGTCGCTCGACGACGCCTACACCGCGGTCGACGGCGACCCTCTGTCACGACCATTCCTTGATCTACTCAGAACGGAGACCACCCATGACTGACTTCGAAGTCGGCCGCGAGATCCAAACCAAGCTGTGGCCGCAGATGGCGACGGGCGGCACGCCGCGGCCCGTCAACAAGCTGGCACCCGACTTCTTCACCTGGGTGGCCGAGGCCGCGTTCGGCAAGATCTGGTCGCGCGAGGCGCTCGCGATTCGCGACCGCAGCCTGATCACTGTCGCCATGCTGGCCGCGCTCGGTAAAGGCGGCGAGTTGCGCGGTCACCTTCTCGGTGCCCGCAACCTCGGCATATCGCAAGAGGAGTTGGTCGAAGTGCTGATGCAAGTTGCGGTCTACGCCGGCGTCCCCGCCGCCAACGAAGCGCTCAACATCGCCGCAGAAGTGTTCGGCATCGAGGCCTAGCAACCGTGTTGATCTCGCTGGGGGAGCGGTCGCTGGAGGCGCGTGTGGTGGGGGACGGACCCGTCGTGGTGTTCGAGAATGGCGCGGGCAGCCCGTCGTTTGTGTGGTGGAAGGTCGTGGAGGAACTGAAGTCCGACTTCCGTTGCTTGACGTACAACCGCGCCGGGATCGGCGTGAGCGATGCGGGTCCGCCGCCGCGTGATGCCGAGGCTGTTGCGCGCGATCTCCAGGCGTTGCTCGACGTCCTTGAGGTTGACGCGCCGGTCGTGCTGGTCGCCCACTCGCTAGGCGCGCTGTTCGCGCGCCTGTTCTATGCCCGCTACCCGCATCGAGTGGCGGCGATGGTGCTCGTCGACCCCTCGCACGAGGACGTCTACGACGAGGTGATGACACCACTGATCCGCTTGCTGGGCAAGGGACTGAACGTCGGCACCTCTCTCTTCGACGCCGTCGGGCTCGTCAGCGGTATTGCACGCCGGCAGTCATCGAAGAACGACCCGACCGACTCGGAGTACCTCGCGCTGCGATCGGCGCACTGGCGCGGGCGCAACGTGCTCCGCGGCTCCCGCGCCGAGTCCCGCTCTCTGCGGGCCTCATGCAACCAAGTGCGGACGCTCGGCGACCTCGGCGACTTGCCGCTCGTCGTCGTGAGCGCAGGGGAGGCGCGCGGCACCATGAAACGGATTTGGCCGGCGTGGCAGAAGTACCAAGCGGCGAGCGCTGCCCTGTCCACGAACGGTCGGCAGGTCATCGGGGAGAAGTCCGGCCACTTCGTGCAAGACGAGCAACCCGACGTCGTGATCGAAGCGATTCGCGATGTCGCGGACCTCGGCCGCTTTAGGTCCGATGACTTCGTCGACGACTTTCATGAACGCGTGGCCGATCAGACGGTGACAGTGAGCCTTGAGATCTCGACAGCGCACGGATCGGAGAGCGAGGAGCGGACCGCGGACTTTCTCCGACAGCTGCTGGAGAAGCACGACGTCGCGCGGTGGCAGTTCACCGACCGCGTCGTCATCAATGACGACGCCATCCCCCATAGCCACCCCGTTCTGACGCTGTCGCCGCGTGTCCGTGACCGCTCGCTCACGGGGCTGCTCGCTACGTACCTGCACGAGCAACTGCACTGGTACGTCCGAGAGGATGACGATGACGCGGCGAGGGCGGCCATCGATGACGTGCGCGCGTTGTTCCCAACGGTTCCGGCGGAAGCAGACGGTGGCGCCCATGACGAGTTCTCGACGTACCTGCACCTGATCGTGAACTGGCTGGAGATCGCGAGCCTTCGCCTCGTAATCGGAACGGAAGAGGCGGACGCGTTCTTCGGTCGGGAGGTGGACGGGCCCGTCTACCCGTGGATCTACCGGCAGTGCATCGAGCGGTCCGACGACATCGCGTCGATCATCGGCCGCCACGGACTCGACGCCATCCTGCGAAGCTGACGCCGCTGTTAGATTCCGCGGATGGCGCTTCGTGACTTCGTCATCGCCGACAGCGACCTCCATGTGATGGAGCCGCCGGATCTGTGGCAGCGCTACATCGCGCCGGAGTACCTGCACGCCGCACCGCAGGGCCTGACCGAGATCACGCGTGACATGCGCGTGCGCGTCAAGAACCACACGCTGCTGCGGCTCGGTTCGGTGAAGCCGCAAGACGTCAACGCGCCGCGCCGCGGCTGGCGGCCCGAGCACGAGAACGTCTACGCCGCGCCCGAAGCCGCAGGCTGGGACGCGGCGTCACAGATCACGGCGATGGACATGGAAGGCCTCGACCTCGCCGTGCTGTTCCCGTCACGGGGCCTGTTCGTCCTCGGCCTTGACTCGTCCGAGCAGATCGGAGCCGACGGCCTCGAACCGGAGTTCGCGTCCGCCATCGCCCGCGCCTACAACGACTACATCAAGGACATGTGCGACCACGCGCCGGATCGCATGTACGGCGCCGCCATGGTGGCGCCGCACGACATCCCCGGTGCGGTGCTCGAAGCGCGGCGCGCCGTCGAAGAACTCGGGTTCAAGGCGATCTTCCTGGCGCCCGGTTGCGTCAACCGCAAGCCGTGGCACCACCCCGACTACGACCCGCTATGGGAAGAGATCCAGCGTCTCGACGTGCCCATCACGTTCCACGGCGGCGGCCAGACCTATCTCACGCCCGACTTCTCTCTCGGCGTGCTCGACAAGTTGATGTTGTGGCACACGTTCAACCAGCCCCTGGCGATCATGTTCGTGACGGTCTCGTTGTGCGGCGGCGGCGTGCTCGAACGGTTCCCGCGCTTGCGCGTCGGCCTGCTCGAAGGCAACTGCTCGTGGGCGCCGTGGCTGCTGCACCGCCTCGACGAGCACTACGAGTGGGTCGGTGCCGCCGAGGCGCCTGACCTCACGATGAAGCCGTCGGACTACTTCCGCCGCCAGTGCTTCCTCGGCATCGAAGCCGAGGAAGAAACGGCGCAGCCGTACCTCGACACGTTCGGCGACGACAACCTCGTGTTCTCCACCGACTACCCGCATGGCGACTCGATGTTCCCGCACGCCGTCGAGACCTTCGACAAGATGCCGTATCCCGAGTCGTCGAAGGCGAAGATCTGCGGCGACAACTGGTCGCGCCTCTACAACATCCCTCTCGTCAAGCACACGTGAGTCTTCGCGCGTGGCTTGACGCGCAAACGATCCCGTCGCACGACGCGCCGTTCCAGGAACTCCGCGCCTGGAACGCCGCGCTGTTTGACGCCGGCTGGGCGGCGCCGGCGTGGCCGGCCGAATTCGGGGGCCGCGACGCGAGCCTCGAAGAGCAGTTGGATTACAACGAGGCCATGGCCGGCGTTCCGGGGCCGGTGAACGCCATCGGCGTGGCCAACATCGCCCCGGCGATCATGACCTACGGCACCGAGGAGCAGAAGCGGCGGTTCCTGCGCCCGATGCTGCGCGGCGACGACATCTGGAGCCAGGGCATGTCCGAGCCCGAGGCCGGATCGGATCTCGCGTCGCTCCGGTGTTCGGCCGTACGCGACGGCGCCGACTTCGTCGTCAACGGTCAGAAGTCGTGGAACTCCAACGGCCACTTTGCCGACTGGTGCCAGCTCTATGTGCGCACCGAGACCGAGGCGCCCAAGCACAAGGGCATCACCTGCCTGCTGGTCGACATGACCACGCCGGGGATCGACGCCCGCCCGATCACGACCATGGCCGGCGACCACTCCTTCGCCGAGCTGTTCCTCACCGACGTGCGGGTGCCGGCGACTGCCGTGCTCGGTGAAGTCAACGACGGGTGGTCGGTCGCGACGCGCACGCTGTCGAACGAGCGCGCCGGTGTCGCCAGCCTGTACCTCACGCAACGCCGGACCTTCGAACGGCTCCGCGGAGCCGTCGCGACGCTGGACGCCGTTGGCCGTGATCAGTTGGCGCAGCGCTACATCGAGGTGCGCAACCTCGAGTTCCTTGCCAAGCGCATGATCGGCACCGCGCTGGCGGGCAAGGAGCCGGGAGCGGAGGGCAGCGTCGTGAAGCTGGCGTGGTCGCAGTGCGCGCAGCGGCTGATGAACACCGCCGTCGACCTCACCGGCGACGTGAACGGATCGTGGGGCACGTCCATGTTGTCGTCGCGCTCACTGAGCATCGCCGGCGGCACCACCGAGGTGAACAAGAACATCGTCGCCGAGCGCGTCCTCGGCCTCCCACGCGAACCGAGCTAGCGGTAGGCGCTCGCCTGGAGTTCGTACAGCTCGGCGTACGTGCCGGCGCGTGCCATGAGTTCGCTGTGGCTGCCGACCTCGGTGACCCGCCCGCCTTCGACGACCACGATGATGTCGGCCATCCGCACCGTCGAGAAGCGATGTGACACGAACACGGTGATGCCGGCGGTGCGAGTCGCCGCCTGGGCGAACCGCTCGAAGAGCGCGTGCTCCGTCGGCGCGTCAATGGCGGCGGTCGGTTCGTCGAGCACGAGTAGGCGGGGCCGTTCGCGCATCATCGCTCGACCCAGCGCGAGCTTCTGCCACTGCCCGATCGACAACTCGGCACCGTCGTCGAAGCTGCGGCCGAGCTGGGTCGCCAAACCTGAGGGCAGTGTTGCCGGCACGTCAGCGCCCTGCGCCCGTTCGAGCGCAGCGACGATGGCGTCGAGGTCGTCGACCCGATCGACATCACCGACACCTACCGTCTCCGACGCGAGGAACTCGAACTGTGCGAAGTCTTGGAAGCCGCCGGCGAGCCCGGCCCTCCACTCTTCGACGTCCATATGGCGCAGGTCGACACCGTCGATCGTGATTGCGCCTTCTGAGGGGTCGTAGAACCGGCACAGGAGTTTGACCAGCGTCGACTTGCCGGCGCCGTTGTCGCCCACGACGGCCACCGTCGAGCCGGAAGGCAGCCTGAGGTTGACGTCGGAGAGCACGTCGATGTCGGTGCCCGGGTACTTGAAGCCGACGCCGGTGAAGCTGATGTCGCGGCTGATGGCATCGGGCACGGGCGACGCGTCGACCGGATGGCCGAGCGCGTGTTGCTCGCGCTCGTACTCGGCCAGCCACTGGTAGCGCCCCGCGGCCTTCACCGTGTTGACGAGCCAACTGGCGATCTGCACGAGCCCCGTGACGTCGCCGTTGATCTGGCTCGCCAGTGTCAAGGCGAGGACGACATCGCCAGGCGACGCCTGGCCGCGCGCCGCCTGGTTGGCGACGAGGAGCAACGCCGCCACGAAGCCCGCTCCGAAGAACAGCCATCCAAGCGCCTGCAACACGGCGACGCGGATCGTGTAGCCGCGCTGCTCGCGTTCGAGATGCACGTGCAGGTCGTCGAAGCGGCGGAGCAGTTCGTCCTCGAGTCCGAAGACCCGCAACTCCTTGCCGGCGTCGGGCTGCCGGGCGAGGTGGACGAGGAAGCCCTCGAGGCGGAACGTCGGGGTGAGTGTCTCCTGGAGGCGTTGGCCGTAGCGGGCGACGAGCGTGCTCAAACCGATCGAGGGCAAGGCGGCGAGAGGCAGGAGGAAGAGCAACGGATGCACGCCGCCCAGGAGGACGACGGTGGCGACGAAGCGAACGATGGCGCCGGCGTTTATGACAAGGGCGTCGGGCAGGATCGCCAGTCGCTGGCCCTGTTGTCGAAGCAGAGTCATCTCGTCGAGGTAGTCGGGGCGTTCGTGGTGCTCGAGGCTGTGGGCGGTCGCCGCGAGGCGAGCCACCTCGGCGTCGATAAGAACGGAGCTGCGTTCCCGGAAGCCCATGCGCAACGTGAAGCTCGCCCATCCCGTGAGCGACCAGGCCCCGAAGAACACGGCGAGCAACGCGCCGGCACGGACTGCCCGGGCGGCGTCGCCGTCGACGGCGGCGTCGGTGAGCAACTTCAAGCCCAGCGCGATTGCAGGTGAGGCGATCTGCGAGGCCAGCGTGAAGGTCGTGGTCCCAAGGGCGCGCCACGGCTGCTCGCGCAGCACGAGGCCGACGATGTGGAGAAAACCACGGAGGCGGCTACGCATCGGTAAACCGATCGGCTTGCAGCCGGAACATTTCCGCGTACCGCCCTGCGAGCCCCAGCAATTCGGCGTGGGTGCCTTGCTCGACGATCGAGCCGTGTTCCAGCACGACGATGCGATCGGCGCGCCGCACTGTCGAGAAGCGATGGGAGATCACCAGCGTGGTGAGCCCGGCGGTGATCTCGAGGAAGCGTTCGTAGAACGCTGCCTCGGCGCGCACGTCGAGTTGGGCCGTCGGCTCGTCGAGCACGAGCACGCCGGCGCCGGACTGCGCAGCGAGCAGCGCTCGCGCGAGCGCAACGCGCTGCCACTGGCCGCCCGACAGGTCGGCGCCGCCTTCGAACTGGCGATTCAGCACGGTGTCCCAGCCCGCGGGGAGACCCTCGATGACGTCGAGGATGTCGGCCGCTGACGCGGCCGCCTCGAGCGCCGCCGGGTCGTGCTGGCGCTCGACGGCGCCGAAGCCGACGTTGGCTGCGGCGGACAGCGGATAGCGGATGAAGTCCTGGAAGATGGCGGCGACGCGCCGCTGCCAGCCGCGGGCGTCGAGTTCGCGCAGATCCAATCCATCGACGGTGATCCGGCCTTCGGAAGGGTCGTGCAGACGGGCGAGCAGCTTCACCAACGTGGTCTTCCCGGCGCCGTTCAGCCCGACGATGGCGAGGCTCTTGCCGGCCGGTATTTCGAGGTCGAGTTTGCTGAACACGTCGTCGGGCTGCCCCGGATAGCGGAAGGTGACATTCTCGAAGCGAATCGACGCCGCCGGCAACCCATCGCTGGAGCGTTCTCCGGTCATCTGGAGCGACGAGGCCGTCTCGATCGCCTCCTCGAGCTCGAAGATCGACCGCACGACGCGTACGCCCTCCGCGACGTAGGCGTCGTGGTCGGTCACTCCGGAGAGGTTGGCGCTGCCGATGAGGGCCGACGCGTACACGACCATCTCCCCGATGCCGAGTGATCCGGTGGCGGCGCGGCGCCCGATCGTCGCGAACGCGATCACTTCGACGGCGACCACCGGCAGGGAACCCTTCAACGCGCTTGGCCATCCGCCGCGGCGCGACCCCCACAGCTTTTGCATGGCGGCGAGCCATGCGTCGCGGTACCGCTGGATCAACCACGACGGCAAGGCGAAGACGCGGACCTCTTTGGCCGCGTCCGGCCCGGTCGCCAGCGACAGCAGGTAGTTCGAGCGCCGCAACTGCTGGGTCTCGTTCCACACGAGCGCCGTAAGGCTCTCGTGCGCGTTGCGGTACCGCCGCTGTTCGTGCAGGAGCACGGCCAGCAAGAGGAGCCCGATGAGCGGTGTGACGCGCACGACGAGCACGAAGCTGCCGAGCGCGCCGAGCCGTCTGGTCGTCTGACCGGCGAGACCCTGCACGGCGGCGCGGGGACCGAGCTGACCGATCTGGTTGACCTTGGCCACGCGGTCCTTGAACGCCGGGTCTTCGAGATGGGAGATGGTCGCCGGCGCCAACATCGAAGACATCGTCCGGCGGAACATGTCACGGCGGAAGTAGCGCCCGAGCAGATCGACGATGCCGTCGCGGACCGGCTCGAGTGTCTGTTGGACGACGAACAGTGCACCGACGAGTGCGACCGCACGAGTCAGGTGCGATCCCGCCGGGGACCCGAGGCCGTCGCGCAGGGCGGGCCCGACAGCGCCGACAGCGACGCCGGTGGCGATCGTGAACGCCACCGGCAGGGCCGCGCCTACAAGAATGCACCCGATTACGGCGATGCTCATCGGCCGGCTCGCGGCGTAGACCGCACGGATGGTGAGCCAGCGGTCGCGGAGGGCTTGGTGGTCCGGTTGCCACCAGCGCCGCGGCTCGAAGTTCTCGGTTTCCTCCATCCCCAGCGCCTCCGATCGAGTCGAACGCTAGGTGAGTCTGCGGCTGAACCGAACCGAGTTTTGGCTAAGTCGGGCGGAGGCGGAAGACGCGGATCTCCCGCGGCGCGCAGGTGACGCGGTAGCGCTCGTAGCCGGCGTAGAAGTCGACGGCGGTCTTCCACGCCGCGGCGCGGGCGTCGTCGGTCAACAACTCGGCGCGGTACCTCGCGGGCGGTCGGCTGAACTCGACTTCGCACGCCGGGTGCGCCAGCAGGTTGTGACTCCAGGCCGTGTGATGCTCGCGCCCGTAGTTCGAGGCGATGGCGAGCAGCCCGTCGCCGTCGTCGATGAACACGATCGGGTGCGTGCGCGGCGCGCCGGTCTTCGCACCGGTGGTGGTGAGTAGGCCGACCTTGTCCTTGCCGGTCGAGCTGAAGCGACCCTTCGTGCGTGGGATCAAGAACTTGTCGATCGCCGGCGCGCGACGTGCAGCAGGAACTGATAGCCGGCCCGGCTCATGGCGAACTTTTCCAGCAACGCCTCGTCGATCCGCAAGCGCCGGCCGCGCAGGTCGCTGTGCCGGCGCAGGCTCACGGCTGCATCTTCTCCGCGGAGGCCTTGTACTCCGGCGTGTCATGCGACTCACTCTCGACCTCGACGCCGGCGCGCAACGCCCGCACCGCGTTCTCGCGCAGGTGACGGTTGAGGAGGCGCTTGGTTTCCTGCACCGCTTGCGGCGGCTGCGCCGCGAGGCGGTGGGCGAAGGCCAGCGCGGCGTCGAGCAGCTCGTCCTTCGGCACGGCGAAGTTGGCCAACCCCAGTTCGACGGCCACGGCCGCGGGAATGCGATCACCGGTCAGCAGGTACTGCTTGGCTTTGAGCAGGCTGGTGTGCGCCGGCCACGTGACGGCGCTGCCGTCGCCGGCGACGAGGGCGACCGACACGTGCGGATCGGCCAGGAACGTGTGGTCGGCGACGAAGACGATGTCGCACAGCGTGACGATGCTGCAGCCGAGCCCCACCGCGGGGCCGTTCACGGCGCCCACCACGGGCAAGCGGCAGTCGATCATCGACTCGACGATCTCGACCGCCTGATCCATCGACTTCTTCCGGAACTTGAGGTCGACGCGGCGCCGCTCGAAGTCCTCGTAGCTACCGCCGGCGCTGAACGCCTTGCCAGCTCCAGTCAAGACGACGGCGCGGGCCTCGTCGTCTTCGGCGATCTTCCGCCACAGCGCGACGAACATGTCGTGCATCTCTTCGGAGAACGCGTTCAGCTGGTCGGGACAGTTCAGCGTGACGATGCGTACCGGTCCGTCGGCCGCAACGGCTATGCCCGCGAGTTCGTACACGGTAGAAACGTAGGTCGTGGCGACCTGGGACATCTGGACCGAGCGCGGTACTAGCGCCTACTCGGGCAAGGGGCCGGCCAGGGCGCGGGGCTTCGAGCATCACCTCGTCGCCTGGGGCCGCAAGCCAACTGTGACGGCAGAAGTCGTCTTCGAGAACTTTGGCGTCACGCACTACACGATCGACGCCAGCGCTGGCACCAAGCCAGCCTCGACATTTCGTCATGCGGACGGCCTGCTCGTGACAGCCGTCGTGCGGGCGGGCATGTGGGCTGGCACGGGCGACGACGCGGGCAACCGCACCGACTTCGCGTTGCCGATCGAGAACCCCGACGGCGTGCCAGTCCTGCCGAGCTTCCTGGCGCGGTGGGTAGGAATCGGCTCGACGGTGGACACAGGCGTCGTTGGGAAGTACCTGCCGGTGCCCGAGGACGGGTTCGGGGCGTGGCTCCCACCGCGCAAGCAGTGGTTCCCCGTGATGAGCGCGCGTAAGCACGTTGTGTGTGAAGTTGTCGCGCGCCCGACGGCCGCGATCCAGATCGGGCGCGCGGATGTCGTTGTGCGCCCCCTCGCGCACGTGGACCCAACCGGTGATGTGGTGGCAACGCTCTACCTGGACCCCGAAACGGGTGCGCCCGTCCGATACGAAACGCTTGGTTGCGTCCTCACCGTCGTCGACGAGGACAAAGCGCGTTCGCGGACGCCGACGTCCTAGGTTCTCCTTGCGTGGCGCGGGTAGCGATCATCACTGGCGGTAGCAGCGGCATCGGCTTGGAGACGGGCCGCTGTGCTGATCGCCGAGGGCTACGACGTCGTGCTGACGGCGCGCCGCGAAGACGTGTTGCGCGCCGCCGCCGCGTCCATCGGTGCGCGGTACGCCGCCGGCGATAGCGCCGATCCCGATGCCTTCGCCGCCGTCGTGGCCGCAGCTGGCGAGCGCGTCGACCTGCTCGTTCACGCGGCGGGCGTCATGCAGGGCACGTTCGTGCGCAAGGAGTCGATCGAGACGTTCGACGCGGTGATCCGCACCAACCTGCGCTCGGCCTTCGTGGTGTCACAAGGCGTGCTGCCGGTGATGCCGGCCGGCGGACGGATGGTGTTCGTGTCGTCGTCCTCGGCGCACGAACCGCAGCCTGGCAAGACCGCCTACACCGCGTCGAAAGCCGGACTCAACGCCTTCGCGTTCGCGCTGGCCAAGGAGGTCGACCGCGACGGCATCGCCGTGCACGTGGTGACGACCGGCCCGGTCGACACGCCGATGCTCGACGACGTGCACTTCCCGATGCTCGCCCTCAACGCCGTCGACGTCGCCAAGACGATCGCGTGGCTCGACACGCTCGCGCCCAACGTGAAGCTCCCCGAGGTCGTGCTCAGTTCCGTCGAGCAGGGACCGTTCGCGCCGGAGCCGCTCGTGCCCGAAGCGGCGAAGAAACTCGGGCGCGGTTAGGCCGCGGCGTCGTCCTTCTTCTCGGGGCGCCAGAAGCCGGCGAGCAGGAGCAGCGCGCCGCCCACGCCGGCGACGACGGCGATGACCAGGCCGGCGTCGCCGTAGGTCCACGAGAGTTCGAGGGCGTCGTCGATCGACCATTCGCCGGCGCCGAGCGGGGCCAACGCGATGGCACCGAGGATCAGCGTCAGCACGTACTCGTAGCCCTCGCCCTTGTAGAAGATGAAGTAGCCGTTCTTCCAGTGGTTGGTGATCAGGGCGACGACCATCACGCCGATCACTCCGGCGCAGGCCAGCGGCGTCAGCAGTCCGGCGACGAGCATCGTGCCGGCGCCAATCTCGGTGAGCGACGCTGTCCAGGCGTGCAACCAGCCCGGCTTCATGCCCAGGCTTTCGAACCAGCCGCCGGTTCCGGCGATCTTGCCGCCGCCGAAGATGTGGCGGATGCCGTGGGCGAGCATGGGACCGCCGAGCGCGAGCCGCAGGATTAGGAGCCCAAAATTGACCGCGTCTACATCACTTCCCGTCGCAAGCATGAGTAGGTTCTAACACCCGTGTCACAGTTCGATCCTGACGCCGTCCATGCGAAGTATCTGGCCGAGCGCGACAAGCGCCTCGTGCCGGGACGCACCGATATCCGCGACCTCGCGCACGACGAACGCTTCGCGCGCTACCGCCAGGACCCGTTCAATTCCGTCGCCGAGCGCGACCCGAAGACCGACGACGTCGACGTCACGATCATCGGCGGCGGCATCGCCGGGGTGCTCGCCGGCGTGCAGCTGCGCAAGGCGGGCGTCGAGCGGATCCGCATCGTCGATCTCGCCGGCGGCGTCGGCGGCACGTGGTACTGGAATCGCTACCCGGGAGTGATGTGCGACGTCGAGTCCTACATCTACATGCCGATGCTCGAGGAACTCGGCTACGTGCCGCAGCGCCGGTACGCCTACGGCGAGGAGATCCGGCTGCACGTGCAGGCCATCGCCGAGAAGTTCGACCTCGAAACTGATGCGCTCTTTCACACGGGCGTGACGCGCGCCGCGTGGGACGAGGACGCGGCGCGCTGGCGCGTCGAGACCGACCGGGGCGACGACTTCACGTCGCACTACTACGTGTTGGCCGTCGGCCTGCTGAACCTGATGAAGCTGCCGGCGATCGAGGGCATGGAGGACTTCGCCGGCCACTCGTTCCACACGGCGCGCTGGGACTACGCCTACACGGGCGGCGGTCCAGACGAGCCCCTCGACAAACTCGGCGACAAGGTCGTCGGACTCATCGGCACCGGCGCCACCGGCATCCAAGCCCTTCCGCCGCTAGCCGTCGCGGCCAAGCACGTCTACGTGTTCCAGCGCACTCCGTCGGCGGTCGGCGTGCGCGGCAACCGGCCGACCGAACCCGAATTCGTCGACACGTGCCGTCCCGGTTGGCAACGCGAGCGCATGGACAACTTCCAAGCGATCATGCTCGGCCGGCCGGTCGAGGCCGACCTCACCGACGACGGCTGGACGCAGCACTACGCCAAGGTGCACAACGCTCCGAAGTGGAAGGACATGACCTTCGAGGAGTACATGCGCAACGCCGAGTCGATCGACTACGGGATCATGGAGGAGCACCGCCAGCGCGTCGACGAGATCGTTGCCGATCCCGAGAAGGCGACGATCCTCAAGCCGTACTACCGCTACCTGTGCAAGCGGCCGTGCTTCCACGACGAGTACCTGCAGGCCTACAACAACGACAACGTCACGCTCATCGATTGCCCGACGGGTATCGAACGGATCACGGCGGACGGCCTCGATGTGAACGGGCGGCACTACCAGTTGGATTGCATCATCTACGGGACCGGGTTCGAGCCCGAACTGACGCCGCTATCGCGCCGCGCCGGTCACGAGATCGTCGGACGCGACGGCGTGACCCTCGCCGACAAATGGGAGACGGGCGCGGCCACGCTGTTCGGGATCATGAGCCGTGGCTTTCCCAACTTGTTCGTGATGCCGTCGCCGGCGCAGCAGTCCGTGGTCACCGTCAACTACACGCACCTCGCGGTGGTGGGCGCGGAGTTCGTCGGCGGCGCCGTCGGCGTGTTGGAGCGACGCGGCGTGAAGTCGTTCGACGTCGACGCCGACGCCGAGACGCAGTGGACCGACAAGGTCATGGCGTCGTTCACCGACCCGAGCCTCGTGATGGGCGCGTGCACGCCGTCCCGGCTGAACAACGAAGGCAATCCCGGCGGCATCAGCCCGCGCAACGGCAACTGGGGCCGCGGCTTCGGCGACTTCTTCGGCTACCGCGACCTGCTCGAGCAGTGGGTCGAGAACGGTGAGTGCGAGGGCCTCGAGCTGGCATGAGTGATCGCGCGCGGGTCGTCGTCGTCACAGGTGGCGGCGCCGGCATCGGTGCGGCCATCGCCGAAGAACTCGGCCGCCAAGGTGCCTTCGTCGTCACCCTGGACCCGCTGGTGTCGCTCGACGGCTCCGAACAACTTGCGCCGCCGGAGGAAACGACGGCCGGACGCATCGTCGCCGCCGGCGGGTCGGCGCGGGCGACGTCGGTGTCGGTCACCGACGCCGATGGTGTGCGCGACTTGTTCGCGTCGCTGGCCGACGAGTTCGGCCGGCTCGACGCGGTGATCAACGTCGCCGGCATCAGCCGCCCGACGAATTTCGCCGACGGTACCGAGGCCGACTGGCGCGCCGTGCTCGAAGTGCACCTCGACGGGTATCGCAACGTGCTCAACGCTGCGCTCCCGTTGATGGCCGAGGCCGGTTACGGCCGCATTCTCGGGGTCACGTCGGGCTCGGGTTGGCGTGGGACCGTCGACGCCGGCGCCTACGGCTGCGCCAAGCGCGCCGTCGCGTCGCTCACATGGCAGCTGGGCCGCGAGGCGCCGGCCGGGGTTGTCGTCAATGCCGTCTCACCGATCGCTGTCACCCGAATGGTCACTGCCGCGCTCGAGCGCGCCGGTGGCGCGGCGAATGCAGCGGGGCCGTTGTTCGGCTCGATGCCGGAACCCGAAGCGCTCGGGCCCGTGGGCGCGCACCTGGTGGGCGACGACTTCTCCTGGTGCAGCGGCGAGGTCATCTTCGCCGCCGGTTCCGAGGTGGCGCGGGTGGAGCCGCCGGGGCTGCTCGAAGTGGTGCGCACCGACGACGTGGTTTCAGTCGCGCACGTGCTCGAGGCCGTCAGCGCCAAGACGTGGGTGCCGGCCGAGACGAGCCAGCTGAGCGGCGGCGGCAGCAACCCGCGGCTCGGCACTATCTACGAGCCGCCGACCGAGGATCTTCCGCCAACGGTCGTCAGTACATGCGCGGTGGTGGCTGACCGTGCGGAAGTCGGAGCCGCTCTCACCGCCGCGCTCGAAGCCCGCGGGGTGAAGTGCATCGCCACGGCCTCACTCGACGGGCTGGAGGTCGACGGCGTTGTCGTCGCGCTCGCCGGAGGTACCGCGGTCTCAGGTGACGGGTGGGAAGCGATCCTTGCTGAACATGCCGGCATCGTCGAGGGGATCCACGCCGACGCGCGCTGGGCGCGCGCCGTGTCCGACTACGCCGCGGCCAACGATCGACCGTTGCGCTTGGTCACGCTCACCGACGCCGTCACCGCCGGTGGCCGCAGCCGCGCCCAGGCAGCGGCGCAGCTGGCGCGCACGGCACGCAAGACGACGAAGGATCGCGTCGCCGCGTTCTCGATCAGCGTCGAAGCAGCCGACACCGCGGCGGCCGAACTCGCCGCCCATCTGCTGTGCAGCCCGGATGCGGTCGCTCTCTCCGGGGCCGAACTGGTCGCCGGCGACGGCTGGCTTGGTCTGCGCAGCCACCCGCGCCCGACGGCCAGCGTTTCGTTCGCCGGTCCCGCCATTCCCGACTGGTTCGACGCCACGCTCCGGAGCATCATCGGATGACGCGGCCCACTCGAGTCATCGACGCCCACGTGCACCTGTGGGACCCGGCGCGCACCGATTGGTACCCGTACCTGTCAGGCCGCCAGCAGCTCAACATGGGCGACACCACGGGCATGAACCGACTCTTCGACGTGCCCACGTACAAGGCGGAGTCCGCGGGTTGGAACGTCGAGAAGATCGTCAACGTCGCCGCGGCGACGGGCCGTCACTCGATCGACGAGACGTTGGCGCTCGACGAGCGCGGCGAGCGCGACGGACACCCCGACGCCATCGTCGGCGGCCTCCCGCCGACCGACTCGGTGGCCGAAGCGATCGAGCTGATCGACCGGCAGATGGCGGCATCACGCTTCCGCGGCGTCCGCCCGATGGGCCAGTCCAAGGATCCGCTGCCCGCGCCTGACGTGTTGCGCGCCCTGGCCGAGCGCGGCCTCGTGTTCGACCTGATGGCGCGCACCGACCAGCTCGAAACCGCCGCCAAAGGCCTCGCCGGCTTCGATGACCTGGCGGTCGTGGTGGAACACACCGGGTGGCCGCGGTCGGGGAGCGACGAAGAGTTCGCCGCGTGGAAACCCGGCATCGACGCGCTAGCGGCGGTCGGCGACAACGTGGTGTGCAAGCTGTCGGGTCTGGCGATGCCGCTGGGTTCGATGAGCGTCGACGCCTTCCGCCCGTGGCTCGACTACGCCATGGCTGCCTTCGGCGCCGACCGCTGCATGTTCGCCAGCAACTTCCCCGTCGACGGCATGCACGGCACCTTCGACGAGCTGTACACCACCTTCGACACGGCGGCCGCCGACCTCGACGACGCCTCCCGCGACAAGCTCTTCGCCGCCACCGCCGAACGCGTCTACCGCCTCTAACTCCGTTCTGAGTAGATCTACGCCGGTACAGGCGGCGAAGACCTACTCAGAACGCAGTCGGAGCAGGTTCGGTAATTCTTTGCGGACGATCTTGTTCATGGCGTTGCGGGGGAAGGCGTCGACGAACACGAAGCGCTCCGGCACCTTGTACTTGGCGAGGTTGGCTTCGCAGTGGACGCGCAACGTGTCGGTGTCGACGTCGCCCTGCACGAGCGCCACGACGCGTTCGCCGAGCCTCTCGTCGGCGACGCCGACGACCGCGCTGGCGACCACGCCGTCGAACTCCTGGAGCACGCGCTCGACCTCGGCGGGGTAGACGTTGGCGCCGCCGCGGATGATGACCAGCGACTTGCGGTCGCGCACGTGGAGGTAGCCGTCGGGGTCGACGAAGCCGACGTCGCCGGTGCGCAGTTCGCCGTCGCGCAGCGTCTCGGCCGTCGCCTCGTCGCGTTGCCAGTATCCGAGCATCGGCCGGTAGCGATCGTCGGCGGCGGATACGCAGATCTCGTCGTCCTCGGCGATGCGCACGCGCAGGTGGGGGAGCGGTTTACCGCTGGCGTGGGCGACGTGCGGGCCGTCGCGGGGGTCGATCGACACGATGGTCGGCGCTTCGGTCAATCCGTACGTGGCGAGCACGGGCAGACCGAACTTGTCCTCGAAGGCGCGGCGGATGGCTTCGGGACAGTCGGCGCCGCCGGTCCACACCTCGTCGAGCGACGCGAGGTCGGCGGGCGCGATGGCGTCGTCGTGGGCGAGCGAGTGCAGCAGCGCCGGTGGTCCGTTGAAGGTGGTGACGCGCTGGTCGCGGATCCAGGCGGCGACCCCTTCGGCGTCGAGGCGGTCCATCACGATCGCCGTGCCGCCCGCCTGGGCGGTCAGCAGCGTCGTGAGGACCTGCATGTTGAGGATGGTCAGCGCGAAGCAGTCGCCCTTGCGCAGCGTTTCGCCGTAGCCGCGCGACTCGACCACCATCGCGCCCGGCAGCAGCAGGTTGTGTTGGCTGTGCACCGCGCCCTTCGGATAGCCGGTGGTGCCGCTCGTGTAGGCGATGCCCGCGGGCGCGAACGGATCGACGTCGACGGCGTCGCGTGCGTCGGCGGCGGCGATCGCGTCGGCGAGCGCATCGTTGTCGTCGAGATAGACCGACGCGCCGGAGTCGTCCAGGATGTACTGCTTCTCCGGCGGCGCCAGCGCCTTGTTGACACCGACCCAGATCGCCCCGAGGCGCATGGTCGCGTGGAAGGCCGCGACCACCTCGACCTCGTTCGGAAGCGTCGCCGCCACCCGGTCGCCGCCCTGCACGCCCATGGCCGCGAGTGCGCCGGTCGCTCGCGCACACACGGCGTCCAGTTCGGCGAAGGTGAGCCGCGCCGAGCGGGTGACCAGAGCCTCCTTGGACCCCTCACAACCCTGAAAAACCTGGGCAATCGGCTTAGGCACGATCGGAACCTACTCAACTAACATTCGTGTCAACTTCTAGGGGGACGGCTCCACGATGGAAACCGAATTGGGCGCGCTGACCCTCGGCGGCTTCCTCGCGGAGGTGTCGGAGCGCTTCGCCGACAACGAAGCGCTGGTCTTCGGTGACGAGCGCTACACGTATGCGCAGGTGCTCGCTGAGGCCAAGCGCGTCGCCGCGAACGTGCAACGGGGCGAGGTGGTCGCGATCGTCAAGCGCAACCGCCCCGAGGCGGTGTTCGAGATCTTCGGCGTCGCCCTCGCCGGCGGCGTCGCCGTGCCGTTGTCGACGTTCGCAACCCAACCCGAGCTCGACTTCATGCTGGCCGACTGCCACAACGGGGAGGTCGGAGCCGACGACGACGCCGTCATCATCTACAGCTCGGGCACAACCTCGACACCCAAGGGCATGGTGCACAGCCAGGCTGCCCACGTCATCGCCTTCCAGACGCAGGCGAAGTTGTTCGGACGCGATCCGTCGTCGCGGGTGTGGACGGCGTTCCCGCTTTTCTGGACCGCCGGCTTCGACAGCGCCATGGGGGCGACGCTGGCCAGCGGCGGTTGCCTGGTGTTGCAGGAGACCTTCGAGCCCGGTGAAGCCCTGGCGCTGATGGCGCGTGAGCACGTCACCGAGCCGTATTGCCTGCCGCACCAGACCGCGGCGATGGCCGAGCACCCCGACTGGGCGACCACCGATCTCTCGGCCATGACCAAGGTGTTCGGCAAATCCGCCTTCGCCCGTCACCCCAAGGTCGAGGGCGACACGACGTGGCAGAGCCCGACCGGTTACGGGCTCTCGGAGACGTGCGCGTTCTTCGCCGCCCACGCTCACGACACGCCGCGCGAGACGATGAAGGCGAGCGCGGGCACGCTGCTGCCCGGGAACGTTGTGCGCATCGAAGAGGACGGCGAACTCTGCATCAAGGGCCCGACGCTGATGAAGCACTACGTCGGCAAGACGCCCGAAGAATGCTTCGACGCTGACGGGTTCTTCCATACCGGCGACATCGGCCATTTCAACGACGACGGTGGTCTCGTGTTCGAAGGTCGCAAGACCGAGATGATCAAGACCGGCGGCGCCAACGTGTCGCCGGCGGAACTCGAAGTCGCTCTGCGCGCCTGTCCGCCGGTGAAGCTGGCTCGCATCGTCGGCATTCCCGACGACCGTCTTGGCGAAGTTGTCGTTGCTTGCATCGTGCTGAAGGACGACGCGACCGAGCAGGACATCGTCGAGTTCCTCAAGCAACGCGTGGCGTCGTACAAGGTGCCCAAGAGAGTGCTGTTCTTCGAAGATGGCGAAATCCCGATGACCGCCAGTGAAACCAAAGTGCGCGACGACCAACTCATCGCGCTCGTGATGGAGAAACTATGAGCGACCAACTCGACGCATCCGATCTTGACCAGTACATGGGCGTGCCCATGGAACCGGGCGAGCTGAAGGAACCCGTCGCCGTCAACGACATCCGTCGGTGGGTGCAGGGCATGCACTACCCGAACCCGTTGCACTACGACGAGCGGTGGGCCGCCGAGAGTCGCTTCGGCACCATCGTCGCGCCGCAGTCCTTCACCGTCGCCACCGACACCAGCCACGGCTGCTCACCGGCGCAGGTCGGGAAGATCCCGAACTCGCATCTCATCTTCGGTGGTGACGACTGGTGGTTCTTCGGGCCACGCATTTACCCCGGCGACCATTTCGTGTGTCACCGCATGCCGTACGACTACCGCGTCACCGAAACGTCCTTCGCCGGCCCGACCTGCTTCCAGCGTGGCGACACCATCTACATCAACCAGAAGGGCGAACGCGTCGCCCTGCAGCGCTCGACGGCCATTCGCTACCAAGTGCGCGACGCCAAAGAGAAGAAGCTTTTCAAGGAGCCCAAGGATCCGGAGTGGACCGAGGAGCAGCTCGCGGACCTCGAGCAACGCAAGCTCGCCTTCATCAACCAGATTCAAGACCTCAAGCACGACAAGCGTCTGTGGGACAGCGTCAACGTGGGCGATCAGCTGGCCGAGAACATCCTCGGTCCGCACAGCCTCGCCAGCTTCACCACCGAGTGGCGCGCCTATCCGATGACGACCTGGGGTGCCACGGCGAAGGGCCCGACGACCGTGCGGGCCGAGGAGCTCGGTTACACGAAAGAGATGGCCGGCTTCGAAGGCGACCGCCGCATGGAGCGCACCAACCCGGAGTTGACCGACGGCGCCTATTACGGCCCGTCGCGTGGCCACCTGCAACCGAAGTGGGCGCAGCACGTCGGCATGCCGCGGGGCTACGGCTACGGCGCGTCGATGGGCGCGTGGATTATCGACTACGTCGCCGCCTGGGCCGGCGAGTGGGGCCTCATCACGCAGTCGAGCGCCCAGTACCGCAACCCGGCGTTCACCGGCGACGCCACGTTCATCACCGGTGAAGTGGTCGACAAGTTCGTGGAGCGTCGCCGCCGTCACAAGGTGAAAGTCAAGATCGAGCTGCGCAACCAGGACGATGCTGTGATGGCCAAAGCCGAAGTCATCGCCGAACTGCCGAACGAGTAACGGGGTTGCAAGTCCTGGCGCCAGTGAGGAAGTACGGGGCCTACCCCGTCGTCGCGCTCGCGTCCACGATCATGCTGGAGCAGGGCGAAAGGCAAAGCCTCGCCCAGGCGTTCGACGGCATAAAGGACGAGTTCGGCGTCGGTGACACCGCGCTCGGCGCGCTCGCCGCGGGCATGGTGTTGGTGGGCGTGATCGGCGGATTGCCGATCGGCGTGCTGGCCGACCGCTGGCGCCGGGGCACGCTAATCACACTCGCCATGGTGGGGTGGACGGCGTGCATGGGTCTCGGCGCGCTGGCGCCGAGCTTCCTCATCTTGTTCATCACGCGGCTCGGGGTCGGCATCGTCGAGGCCAACGGGTCGGCGTCAGTCTCGCTGATGGCCGACTACTACCCGGTGGCGACGCGGGCGCGCATGATGAGTCGCTACCAACTCGGCGCGGCGGTCGGCGGCCTGATCGGCATCGGCCTGTCGGGTTACCTCGTCGACAACTACGGCTGGCGGTCGGCTTTCTGGATGTGGATCCCGTTCGGCCTCCTCGTCGTCGCGCTGGTGTCGCGGCTACCCGAGCCGGTTCGCGGAGCACAGGACTATGCCTTCCACGAGGAGGAGGCATCCCACGTCGATGTCGACAACGTGCCGGGCTTGTTGCCTGACCTCCACCTGCCCGCGCCGCGCGTGTCTGACCTGAACTACGAGACCGCGTCGTGGACCGAGGTGATGCGCGAGCTCATGAAGATCAAGTCGATGTGGTTCGGGCTGATGTCGCTCACGATCTCGGGGTTCCTGGTCGGGGCGCTCGGCGCGTGGGGCATCGAGTTCTTCAAGCGCTCCTTCGACCTGTCGGCCACCAAAGCCGGCGCGCTCACGCCCATCATCGGGTTCGGTTCGCTCGTGGGGATCGTCGGAGGTGGTGAGCTGGCCGACCGGCTGCTGCGCCGCGGCGTCACGAACGCCCGCGTGTACGTGACCGCAGTGGCGTCGGTGTTGACCGCAGTCTTCATGTTTCCCGCGTACCTCACTCACAACCTCGCGCTGGCTGCTCCGTTGCTGTTCCTCGGCAGCACCTGCATGACGCTGCCGGTCGCGCCCAGTGAAGCGCTCGTGTCCGACGTCGTGCCCGGTGAACTGCGCGGTCGCGCCGCGGCGATCCGGTCCGTCGTCCGCGCCCTCTCGGCGACGTCGCCGTTCTTCGTCGGCGTGCTGTCCGACGCCACCACGCTCAACACGGCGCTGGCCATCGTCACGCCCCTGTACGCCATCGGAGGACTCGTCATGTTGCTGGCCGCCAAGACCTATCCGGCGGACCTCGCGTTCGTCGCCGCCAATGCAAGGGCACGAGCGGTCGCATGAGTGAAGTCATCTTTGCGACGGCACCCCTGCGCGGCCCCGGCCTTGACGCGCTGAAGCAACTCGGCGAGGTCATCGTCGACCCGTGGATCGACCACCAGCCGCTGCGCCTTTACAACTCCGAGCAACTCGCCGAGCGGGCCAAGGAACTGGGCGCGACCGTGCTCATCTGCGAGGCCGACTCGTGCAAGGGACCGGTGTTCGACCTGCCGCTCGTGGCGATCGGCTCGACCCGCGGCGACCCCACCAACGTCGACATCGACGGCGCCACCGCCGCCGGCATCCCGGTGCTGCGCGCTCCGGGTCGCAATGCCGACGCCGTGGCGGAGATGACGATCGCGCTGCTGTTCGCCGTCAACCGCCACCTGCTGCGCGCCGACACCGACGTGCGCGAAGGCCAGGTGTACCGCGACGGCTCGATCCCGTACCAGCGCTTCCGCGCCTGGCAATTGGCCGGGCGCACCGCCGGGCTCATCGGTCTCGGCGCTGTCGGCCGCGCCACCAAGTGGCGGCTGGAAGGTCTCGGGATGAACGTCATCGCCAGCGATCCGTTCGCGGACGACGCTACGCATTCGATCGACGACCTCATCGCCGAGGCCGACGTCGTGTCGATGCACGCGGCGGTCACGCCCGACACGCTCGGCCTCATGTCAGCCGATCGGTTCGCCGCCATGAAGCAGGACTCGATCTACGTCAACTCGGCGCGCGCCGGTCTGCACGATCTCGACGGGCTCGTCGCCGCGCTCGAGTCGGGCCGGCTGGCCGGCGCGGCGCTCGACCACTTCGAGGGCGAGAACATCAAGGTCGACCACCCGTTGCTGGCACTGCCGAACGTCGTCGTCGCCCCGCACATCGGCGGCGCCACCTACGACACCGAGACCAACCACACCACGCTCATGGCCGAGGGACTGGCCGCGCTCCTTCGCGGCGAGCGACCGGCCAACATTGTCAACCCGGAGGTTTTGAAGTGAGCGATACCCAGGCCAAGACGTCACCCACGACGACGCGCGAAGCGATCCTGGCCGCGGCCAAGAAGATGCTCGAAGACGGGCTGGTCGAAGGCACCTCCGGCAACATCTCCGGGCGGCTCGAGGGCGACCTCGTGTGCCTGTCGCCGTCGTCGGTGCCCTACGACACGATGACGCTCGAAGACCTCGTGATCGTCGACCTCGACGGCAACGTCGTCGAAGGCCACCGCTCACCCACGACCGAGAAGGACCTGCACCTGTCGGCGCTGCGTCTGTATCCGGAGCTGGGCTGTGTCATCCATACGCACGCGGTATACGCCACCATGTTCGCCCTCGCCCACGAGCCGATCCCCGCGGTGATCGAAGAGGTCGTGGTGTATCTCGGCGGCGATGTGCCGTGCTGTGAGTACAAGGGCACGGGCAGCGTGGAGTTGGGCGACGAAGTGGCGGCAAAGCTGGCCGACCGCGGCGCCGCGCTCGTGGCCAACCACGGACTGGTGACGTGCGCGTCCACGCCGGAGAAGGCATTGCACAACGCCGCGCTCGTCGAGCGCACGGCGAAGATCGTGTGGGGCACGCGAGCGATGGGCGCGACGGTCCATCCGTTACCCGAAAAGGTGAATCGCAACATGGCTGGGGTCTACAAATTCATTCGGGAGAATCCATGAACAAGAAGGCTGGGGTAGTACTTCTTGCCGCGCTGACGCTCGCGTCCTGCGGCACACGCTTACCGGACAACGCGTTCTCACAGGGCGCGCAACAGGTAGCGACAGGTCGCAACGACGACACCACCGACGATCTCGGCGACGATCTCGGGTCGCTCATCGACGACACCACCGACACCACGGCCGCCAGCGGTTCCAACGGCGGCGGGGCGACAGGCGGCAACGGGTCGAACACGAAGACCACCGTCAAAGCCGTCGAGGGTCCGAACAAGGCGAGCGACGTCGGCATTACCGAGACGACCATCACCCTCGGCAACATCACGGCCGAGAACGGCGTGCTCGGCGACGCCTTCGCTCCGGCGGCGCGCGGCCTGCGCGCCTGGGCGGCGGCGACGAACGCCAAGGGCGGCATCCGTGGCCGCAAGATCATCCTCAAGACGTGTGACGACCGCGAAGACCGGGCCCGCGACCTGGCGTGCGCGCAACAACTCGTCGAGCGCGACAAGGTCTTCGCGCTGGTGTCGACCAACACGCGCACCCTGGGTGGGTCGGCGCAGTATCTCAACGACAAGGGCATTCCCGTCATCGGGATCCCGATCACCAACAGCTTCGCCCGCTACCCGCACTTCTTCTCCGCCTACCCGAACCCATACGCCCGTGACGGCGTCACGGTCGGTTACAAGGGCAACCTCGTGAACTCGTCGGGCGCGTCGCGGTGGTTCAAGCAATCGCTCGGCGTGAGCAAGGCGGCGGTGTTCGCGTACGACATCGACGAGTCGAGGCAGGCGGGCGAGTTCATCGGTCAGGCCCTCGAGCTCGAAGGTTTCAAGGTCACGCAATACCCCGTGTCGTTCGCCGCGCCGAGCTTCGACCAGGGGGTGGCCGACATGCAACGGCAGGGAACCGAGATCGTGTTCGACGCCATGGACGACGGCGCCAACCGCAAGCTGTGCGACGCCATGGCGCGCCGCAACTTCCAACCGAAGGCGAAGGTGTCGACCATCGTGTCGATGGGGGATCGGGTCGGCAAGGATTACAACGACACGTGCCGCAACTCCGTGTTCATCATCAACCAGTCCCTGCCGTACACCAAGACGAGCGTGCCCGAGATCGCCCGGATGCGGCAGGCCTACGCCCGCTACCAGCCGGGCCTCGACATGCACCAGTGGGCGCTCGAATCATGGACCTTGGCGAACATGGTTGCCGAAGGCATCCTCAGCATGGGCGGGTCGCCGACCCGCGTCGGCCTGGAGAAGTGGCTGAACGCGCTCGTGCAATACAAGGGCAACGGCGTCCTGGTCGGCCTCGACTGGGGTAAGGGCAACCCGGCCGCCACCCGCGTGGAGGACTGCTTCACCATCGCCCGCTGGCTCGACGCCAAGGGCGGCTGGACCGACGCCACCGACAAGTTCCCTTTCTGCTACCCCGACGCCCACCAATTCCTGACGAAGGCCGCCGAACAGGGCAACTGACTACGGGCGGTTGAACGTGACGTGGGTGATGCCGCTCGGCGAAGACGTGGTTTCCACGTCGTAGCCGCTCTCTAGGCCTTCCAGCCCGTCCCATAATCGAACGCCGCGTCCGAGCACGATCGGGGTGACGGCGACGTGCATGAAGTCAATGAGACCGGCGGCGAGGAAATCGCGCACGACGGTGGGTCCGCCTCCGATGCGCACGTCCTGGCCGCCCGCCGCCGCGCGGGCTTGCTCGAGCGCCTCTTTCGGCGAGGCGTCGAGGAAGTGGAACGTGGTGCCGCCCTCCATCTCGATCGACGGTCCGGGGCGATGCGTGAGGACGAACGTCGGCGTGTGGAACGGCGGGTTCGGACCCCACCATCCCTTCCACTCTGGGTCGTCCTGCCATCCCGGCGGGCCGAACTTGCCGGCGCCCATTATCTCGGCACCGATGCCGGGCAGGAAGCTTTGCGCGAACGCGTCGTCGACGCCGCGCCCGCCGCCGTCGTTGCCCATCATCTCGTGGCCGTACCGGGTGGCGAACATCCACTCGTGCATCCGGTGACCCGCATGACCGAACGGTTCTTCGAAACTCAGACCCTCGCCCGTGCCGAAGCCGTCGAGCGAGATGGAGAAACAGTGGACCCGTGTGCGTGACATAAGGGATGCATGTTGCCCGATCCGTCGTGCGAGCCGCGCTCTGCAGCCGAGTTGTGGTTGTGATCTGACGTCAGACGGCTCGAATCACGACCGCAACTTGTCAACAGTTGAAATCCGTCGGAGTGCGGTTTACGCGCTGAGGAACGCCATCCCGCTCGGCATGTTCTTCAGCTCGCCGGGTTCGCCTACCCACGCGATCTGGCCTTTGGCCAGCACGTAGCAAATGTCGGCGAACTTGAGCGCGTGCGTGAGGTACTGCTCGACCAGCACGATGGTGCGGCCGGCGTCGCGCAGTTCGGCCACCTTGTCGAACAAGCCCTGCACGATGATCGGTGCCAGGCCCATCGACAGTTCGTCGAACATGAGCACGCTCGGGTCGCCCGACAGGGCGCGGCACAACGCCAGCATCTGTTGCTCGCCGCCCGACAACAATCCCGCAGTCTGATCGAGCCGTTCACCGAGGACGGGGAAGCGGCCGACGATCGAGGTCAACCAGGAATCCCAGTCGCCGGACGCAGCGCCGCCGGAACGGTGGGCGACCTGCAGGTTCTCGCGCACCGACAGCCCGGGAAACACGCCGCGCCCTTCGGGCACGAGGACGAGCCCCCGCGACGCGATCGTGCTGGCGCGGCGGCCGTCGATGCGACGGCCGTTGAGCAGAATGGCGCCCGACGTCGCCGGGATCGATCCGGCGATGGTGCGCAGCGCCGTCGTCTTGCCCATGCCGTTGCGACCGAGGAGAGCGACCACCGCGCCCTCGGGCACCTCGATGGAGACGCCGTGCAGGACTTCGATGCGGCCATAGCCCGAGCGCACGTCTTGCAGTTCGAGGGCGAGGGTCATGCCGACGCCTCGTCGAGCGTGCCGAGATACGCGGCGCGCACCAGTTCGTTGGCGGCGATCTCGCCCGGCGTGCCCTGGGCGATGACCTCGCCGAAGTCGAGGGCGTAAATGGTTTCCGACAGCGCCATCACCATCTCGACGTCGTGCTCGACGAGCAAGATGCCGACCCCGCTCGATGCGACGTCTTTGAGCACGAGCAAGAGCGAGTCGGTTTCGTCTTCGTCGAGGCCGCTGCTCGGTTCGTCGAGCAGCAAGACGGTGGGCGCGGTGCACAGCGCGCGCCCGAGTTCGACGAGGCGCAGTACGCCGGTGCTGAGCGATCCTGCCAAGCGGTCGCGCACGTCGGACAGGCCGACGAGTTCGAGCGCTTCGTCGACGGTGGCGGCGACGCCGGGCTCCGTGTTGTGACGGAAGCGGACGAGTCCCGAGAAAGTGCGGCCCGGCGTGGTTGCCTCCACGGCGACCTGCAGGTTTTCGTACACGGTCATGCCGGCGAAAACTTCGAGGCGTTGGAACGTGCGGGCCATGCCATGTTGGGCGCGTTCGTGCGTCGGCAATCTGGTGACGTCGCGGTCGCCGAGAAACACGTGCCCCGACTCGGGCGTGAGCAATCCGGTGAGCGCGTTGAACGTGGTGGTCTTGCCGGCACCGTTTGGTCCGATGAGCGACGTGACCGAACCCGCCGGCACCTCGAGCGACACCCCGTCGACGGCGGTGAGCCCGCCGAAGTGCACGGTGATCTCGTCCGCCCGCAGCACGGTCTCCGTCATGCCCCCGCCTCTTGCTCGGCGAGGATGCGCTTGGCGAAGTCGCTCGGCTCCGGCTGCGGCGTCGGCTCGACCGCTGGCTGCTGGTGCATCCGGCGCTGCAGGACGAACTGGGTGGCGGCCTGATTGCGGAACCAGCGGGCGACGCGCGCCGGCTGGGCGATGAGTCCGCCGGGGAGCCGACCGAGGAACACGGCGGCGATGCCGAAGAGTCCGATGGCGCTTTGGATGTCGAGGTCGAGCTGGCGGGGGATAGCGACGTAGAGCGCGCCGGCGAGCACTGCGCCGCCGAGGCTCGACACGCCGCACACCACGACCGCCACAAACCAGAACAGACCGAGCACGGGATTAAACGTGGTGGTGTCCCAGTTCTGGTTGGCCTGGGTCAGCATGGCGCCGCCGATGCCGGCCATTGCCGCCGACGCGCCGAACACGAAAAGCTTGGCCCGCCGCAGACCGATACCGATCGACTGTGCGGCCGTTTCCGAGTCACGCATGGCGGCCAGGACGCGGCCGAGTCGTCCGCTGCGCAGGTTGTGCGCCAGCCAGAACACCAACGCCAGCACGACGACTTCGTAGAAGTAGAAGGCGCGGTCGCCGCTCAGGTCGATGCCGAAGAAGTTCGGGCGTTCGACCACGAGCCCGCCGCCGCCACCCTGGAAGAGCTCGGCGTTGAACACGAACCGGTCGATGATCAGCGCGAGGCCCAGCGTCGTGAGCCCGAGGAACAGTCCCTTGCGTTTGAGCGCGGGGTAGCCGGCGAGCAGGCCGGCGCCCATCGCCACCGCTGCGCCCACGACCATGGCGACGAGGACCGGCAGGTCCCACGCGTTGGCGGCGCGCGCGGTGAAGAAGGCGCCGAGACCGGCGATGGAGGCCTGGCCGAGGGTGAGGTGACCTGAGAAGCCGGTGATGCACACGATCGACACGAAGATCACGATGAGAGCGAGGCACACCTGCGCCAATCGCAGGTCGGGGCTGCTTAAGACATAGGGCGCGACGAGCGTGCCAATCACGGCGACGACGGCGATGACGGCGCCGCTGCGCGTCAGCCCGCGCTTGCCGAGATCACCGCCGACCAACGCGTTGCCCGTCGCCTCCGACGCGCCCACCTCGTCGAGGCGCTTGAAGGCGACCAGGGCGACGAACAAGACGATGCTCGACAGATTGATGACGACCGCCGAGTACGTCTCGGACCAGCCGCCGTCGCGGCCGAAGGGATGGAACGCGCCGAGCAGCGACGCGCCGAGTCCCATCACGAAGAAACCGAAGGCGATCGCCTTCGGGACGCTGGTGAGCCGGGCGACGACGGCGACCGAGAAGGTCTCGATGCCGAAGAAGATGATCTTGGTGGGTTCGAGGCTGCCGCGGGCGATGATCAAACCGGTGACGGCGGCCAGCGTGCAGCCGATGGTCCACGCCGCTTGCGAGACGCGGTTGGCGTCGATGGCCGACAGCTCGGCGAGGTCGCGCCGGTCGACGACCGCGCGGATCGACGTGCCCAAGAACGTGCGCTGGAACAGCAAGTACAGCAGCCCCGCGATCACGAGCGTCGCGACGAGCAGGCCGACTTGTTCGGAGTCGAAGGTCAGGTCGGACGTGAGCTCGAACGACTTGATGCCGAAGAGTCGGGGGACGGGTTCGACGTGGCTGCCCTGGACCCCCGGACCCCAGACCACGTTGAGGAACGCCAGCAGCGCGACGGTGACGCCGAGCGCGGCCACGAGCTTCTCCGAACTCGACGCTTTGCGGTGTTGCAAGGGCCGGAACACGAAGCGTTCGAGCACGAGCGCTAGCCCGGGTCCGCACACGACCAACACGATGGGCACGACCACGAGCAGCGGGAGACCCAGCACGCCGCTGAGCCACCAGCCGAGGTAGCCAGCGAGGAGCGCAATCGCAAAGTGGGCGATGTTGAACACACCCGTCGCTTGATAGGTGACCACGATGCCCGACGCCGAGAGCGCGTAGAGGCATCCGTTGATGATGCCGAGCAGCGCGATCTGGACGTAGTACATGCGTTGCGGTGGTCGCGGCTACGCGAGCGACGCGACGGGCGCGCACGTGGGGCAGGGACGCATGCCCTTCTTGCGGGCCGCCGCCGGCGTGAGCTCGGCGGCCGCCTTGCCGTCGGCCATGGCGCACTCGGCGCGGTGGAACATCTGACCCCCGGGCACGGCGACGACCTTGCGGGCAGACGCCCGCGACGGGGTTTCGGCGGTGGCGGCCGCGCTGCCGTTGGACGACTGCGGCGCGTCGGCGCGGGTGAGTAGCGCCTGGTGGAGGTCCTCGACCATCCGCTCCAGACGGTCGAGGCGCCCGCTGTCGTTACGCATCTCTTGCGTGCCGAGGAAGTAGGCGCCGACCACGGCGAGGAAGATCCCGCCGATGCCGCCGCTCACCAGATACGGAATCTGCTTGGCGGGGATCGATTCGCGCGACACACCGAGGTACCCCATCAGCATGCACAGCGCGCCGGCGCCGATCAGGATCCATCCGACCCACGGGCGCAGCGCGTCGCCGATCCATCGCCACAGGACGCGGGGGTCCGGTTCGTCGGTTCGTTCATCGGCCGGCATGGAGCACTCCTATGTTCATCATGATTTGTTCCCCGGGAACCGGGCGGGTACTGCGAGTCGCGGCGCGATGCACAGCGCCAACACGCTGAACATCAGTGCGAGATATACGAGACCGATGCGGTCGCCGAAGTTGTTGGCGACCGAACGTACGAGTGACGGCGAGCCCCCGGCGTTGCCGTTGTTGTTGCCGTCGCCAGCCGAACCGTTGCCCGGCGCACCGGTGCCGCCGAAGTCTTCGTCGTCGAGCGCGCCGGTGTCATCGAAGCCGAAGCCGCTGCTGAAGTCTTCGTCGAAGTCACCTAGTTCGTCGTCGAGGTCGTCGAGCAGGTCGCCTTCAGCGTCGAAGTTGGCCGCCGAACCGATCGCACCCGTCAGCCCGAGCTGCACCGTGGCGGTGTACAAGCCGTTGGGATCGATCTCCCCAACCGGGCCTTGCACGGGCGGCAGACCCTGCACATCGCGGGCGAATTCGACCAGTAAGCCGCCGACGTTGGCGTGCGCCTGGCCGTTGCGGTCCAGCACCTCCTCGGTAGGCAGCGGCGAGAACTTGATATCGAGGGTCTCGAGCACACCCGCGATGGCGTCCTTCAGGGCGGTCGGGATTGGCGTCTTGTTGCCCGGGCCGAGGACGAGGCCTTTGTTGGTGATCTGTGCGGGCACGCCGGCAACGGTCACGCCCGTCGCCTGGAAGTTGGCCTCGGCCGTGCGCTTCCCGGCGGCATCGTCAGTCACGGTCGACTCCGACACCAGCGAGCCGATGCGGATCAGCCCGCCGATCAGCTTCACGCCCGACAGCGTGGCCTTGGCCGTGGTCACCAGGCCGCCGGCGACGATGCGCTGGTCGGTGCGACTCGTCGCGCTGTCGATGTCGACGATCGACGTGTCGAGCTTGAGCGGCTCGCTACCCGGCAAGGTCAGAGGTCCGAACGGCGGGATGCCGAGGACGCGCAGGTCCTGGATAACGGCGTCGGAGTTGGCGCCGTCGATCGCCGCGTGGGCGCGCGCCGTGGTGGCGTTGAGTGCGATGTCGTTCTTGGGCGTACCGAACGCCAGGCTGCCGTTGGTGCTCGCGTCCGGATCGAACTCGTCGGCGAACACCGTCAGCGGGTACTGGTACTTGAGGCAGGTGTCGAGGATCGGCTTGAACTCCGGCGGGAACTGTCCGCCGAAGGTGCCGCAGGCGAGGCTCGGGCCGAGAATGGCGCCATTGCCCGGGAACACGATCGATGAGCGGGCCGCCTGGCTGCTCGACCCATAGGTCGAGGCCGTGTCGAGCGCAATGAACTTGAACAAATCGGGGACCGGCAGCAGCGCGTCGCGGTCCAACTCGATGGAGACGGCGAGCGACTGGGCGTTGCCCCCCCACACGCTCGGGCGCACGACGTCGTCCTCTTCCTCGGCGCCCACGGTCGGCGCGATGAAGGCGACTGCGAGGCAGGCGGCAGCGAGTGCGAAGCAAACCCGACGCGCCCGACGACGCACGCTTCCCCCCACGCCTTTTCCTTCCTGAAAGTTGACGCCAATGTTAGCTACGGCGAACCTAGGTCGGAGTGGCGGGTCTCTGGAACTCCGAGGAGCGTGACGCGATCGCCGCGGCCATGGATGACCTTGTGCCCGGTGCGTCGCATTTGGGCGCAGTCGACTATGTCGAGAACCTGCTGACGGCGCTGGATCACGAGCCACCGCGCATCTGGGCGGGACCGCAGGGCTGGCTCGACGTCGGGCCGTGGGAACGTCACGCGTGGGCGACGCGCATCGCCGGCTGGCGCGAGGTTTACGAACGGGTCGCGCGTGGCGAGACGGCGCGCGGCGACTCGCGGGTGCTGCACGCGCATGCGTGTGAGGCGACCTACGGCGACCCGGCGTACGGCGGCAACCGCGACGAAGCCGGATGGCGACGCGTCGGCTTCCCGACCCCGCTGTTCCCACCGGCACGCGCCACATGACCGATTTCGACTGCGACGCCGTGATCATCGGATCCGGCCCGGGCGGCGCGACCGTTGCCGAGGTGCTGACCGCGGCGGGTTGGTCGGTGGTGATGCTCGAGAAGGGGCGCAACCACCTGATCGACACGACGGCACCGTTCGCGTTCCGGCATCGATTCGCCAACGACGAGATCGGACAGATGCGACGTTACCTGCTCGGGCCCGATCCGCTGCTGGAGCCGCGGGTGTACCGCGACACGGTCGGGGAAGTGAACAACCTGCCGTCGACCGTCGGCGGTGGTGGCGTGCACGCCGACGCCAAGTTGCCGCGCTTTCGCGAGGAGGACTTCGCGTTGGCGTCGGTGCGGGGTCCCATCGACGAGGCGTCGGTACAGGACTGGCCCTTCGGGTACGACGAACTGGAACCGCACTACGCCGCGGTGGAGAAATCGTTCGGCGTCGCCGGCGAGGAGACCAATCCGTTCGCCGCGCCGCGACGTGAACCGTTCCCGATGCCGCCGGGTCCCGACATGCCGTTCGCGCTCGTGTCGGGCGCGGCCGCCGAGCGGCTCGGACTCCATCCCTACCGCGCTCCGACGGGCGCGAACTCGGTCGACTACGACGGCCGGCCGCCGTGCGCCGACTGCGGATTCTGCGGCGGCTACGGCTGCCCGATCCACGCCAAGGGCGACCCGATCTCGTCTCTACAGCGCTCGCTGCAAACCGGTCGCCTCGATCTGCGTTCGGACGCGTACGTGTCGTCCATCGTGGTGGACGGCACCGGCAAGCGGGCGACGGGTGTGCGCTACCTCGACCTGACGGCGTATCCCGATCCGCCGACGGTCGAAGTGACCGCGGCGCGCGCGGTGATCGTCGCCGGCGGCGCATTCGAGACGCCGCGGCTGTTGCTGCGCTGCGGGCTCGGCGGCGACAACGTCGGCCGCTACCTCACGTACCACTACCAAACGTTCACCGTCGGCATCTTCGATCGCGGCACGGGCGGCGAGCGCGGCCGGTCCGTCACCCACTTGCACGACGACCTGATGATCGACACGGCCGAGATGCGCGCCGTGGCCCGCGACGCCGGACTGCCGTGGGTGCGCGGCGGCACCACCGAACACGGCGCCGGGCAGCATCCCGTCGGCGAGGCGTTGAACTACGGGCGGGGCGAACACCACTTGCCGTCGATGCAGGACAGCGCACTGCGTCGCCGCCTGTGGGCGTTCACGATGCAGGGCGAGGACCTGCCGCAGGCGACGAACCGCGTCGCGCTCGACGCGTCAGTGAAAGACGCGTGGGGCTTCCCCGCGGGCCGGGTGACCTACGTGGCCCACCGTCACGAGTTGGCGGCCTCGGCGTACGCCGCCACGTTGCACGAGGCGGTGATGAAGGAAGCGGGCGCCGAGGCGTCATTCTCCGCCACCTCGCCGCGCGGCGACGACCCGCCCGAGTCGCGCCACGTGATGGGCACGGCGCGCATGGGCACGGATCCGTCAACCTCGGTGGTGTCGCCAGCCCAGCGGCTGTGGGACGTCGACAACGTATTGGTGTGCGACTCGTCGGTGTTCGTCACATCGTCGGGTTACAACCCCACGCTTACGCTCGCCGCGCTGGCCCACCGAGCGGCCACACTGTTGGTCTCATGACACAGACAATGCGTGCAGCGGTGCTGGGTGGGGGACCGGGCAAGTTGTCGGTCGAGGACGTGCCGGTGCCCGACGTCGGTGACGACGAGGTGCTGGTCGAGATCGACCTGTGCGGCGTGTGCGGCAGCGACCTGCACATGGTGCTCGACGGGTGGGGCCGCAAGGGTTCGTGGGAGGGCCACGAGTGGGTCGGCCGCATCTCGGCGGTTGGTCCCGCGGTGAAGCGTTGGACGGTGGGCGACGTCGTGGTCGGCGGACCGTCGATTCGCTGCGGCGAGTGCGACGCCTGCCGCGCCGGCCGGCCCTCGTTGTGCGCGGCGCGCGACACGCCGGGCGCCACGCCCGACCACGGAGCGTTCGCCACCTACAAACTCACGCGTGAAGGCGAAGTCCTGCCGCTGCCCGACGGGCTCGACCCGCGCGCCGCCGCGCTGGCCGAACCGCTCGCCGTCGCCCTGCACGGCATCCACCAGGGCAAGGTCACGCCCGGCATGTCGGTGATGGTGATGGGCGCGGGACCGATCGGCGCGCTCACCATCGCCGCGCTGACGGCGATGGGCGTCGACGACGATCGTGTGCTCCGAACCGACCGACATCCGTCGTGACGTGGCCGCGGCGGTTGGCGCGGCGCGCGTCATCCATCCCGACGAACTGCACGTGCCGTCGATCGCCGAACCCGGCCTGGTGGTCGAGGGTGCCGTGGACGTGGTGCTCGAGTGCAGCGGCCACGGCCGCGCCATGGAAGCCGGACTCGCGCAGCTCAAACGCGCCGGCATGCTCGTGCTCGTCGGCGCCGGCATGGCGCAGCCGAAGTTCGACCCGAACCGCATCCTGTTGAACGAAGTCGTCATCACGGGAGCGTTCACCTACGACAAGGACGGGTTCCACGAAGCGCTCGGGCTGCTGGCGAGCGGCAAGATCCCCGTCGACGCGCTGGTCGAACCCGGCGAGGTCCGGCTCGACGGATTGCTCGACGCCATGCGCGGACTCGCGTCCGGCGAGATCGCAGGAAAGGTGCTGGTGAAGCCATGACGGCCAAGAAGGGAAGCGGACCCCAGTTCTCGAAGGCGCCGCGGCTGAATCACGTCGCCATGTCGATGCCCGCGGATGCGCTCGATAAGGACGGGCGCGACGCCATCACCGCGTTCTACGGCGACGTGTTCGGCTTCGAGGAGTACCAGGAGCTGACCGAGGACAAGCACCGTCTGGTGTTGCGGGCCCATCACCACGAGCAGTTCATATTTCTCATCTCCGAGGACCACCCGATGAAGGCGCCGCGTCTCGACCACTTCGGCATCTCGGTCGCGTCGCTCGACGACTTCAACGAAGTCCTGCGCCGCTGCCGGGCCTGGAAGGAAAAGGAACCCGACGCCGTCGACCTCATCGAGTCCAAGGTCGAGGAGTACGAGGGCATGCTGAACCTGCACAGCTTCTACGTGGGCTACCGCATACCTCTCCTTGTAGAAACCCAACACTTCGAGTATCTCTTTTAGGAGCAGCCCTTCCCCCTCTGACGTTTCAAGCACGGTTTGACGTGCGATTCGACCGTCATGAGGGTCGGATCACCCGACAAACCGTGCTCCGAAGTCGAGGGGTACGCGAGTGCGAGAGATATTCACGACGGCAGAGGCCGCCGACGCCGGCATCACCGCGGACGCGTTGAGCTGGGGCAAGGCAACAGGGGCGTGGAGTTCCGGCGCTCGAGGCGCGTACTTGACCGGCGGCGCGCCCGTCACGATCGTCGAACGCTCGGTCGCCGAGGCGCGGCTGAGTGGGGGAACCGTGAGCGGAGCGTGCGCGGGGGAAATGCTTGGCCTCGACAACGTGGTGGCGCTGGGTGTCGACTTCACAGTCCCTTGTGGGCGAAGCAATCAGCGAGAAGGTGCCCGTCGGCGTGACCTTGGGCCCGATCGCGTCAGCGTGGTCAATGGCGTTGCGGTCACCTCGGGGTTGCAGACGCTGCTCGATCTCGCCGCAGATCTCAGCGACGACGGTTGGGAACAGGCGCTGGAGTCGGCGTTGCGAAAGGGCCTCTCCTCGATTCTCGAGATCGAAGCGGCGCTACCGGCGATGTCGAAGGCGCGGATCCCTGGCGTGCGACGCATCCGACGGGTGCTCGCCGTTCGTCCCGAAGGGGCCCGTCCGACCGAGAGCCTGCTGGAGACGCTGGCAGTACAGATGATTCGTGATGCCGGGCTGCCAGCCCCGACCCGACAGGTGCAGGTCTTCCGAGACGACGGTCGGTTCGTCGCGCGCGTAGACCTGGCATGGCCCGAACTCGGCGTCTTCCTCGAGCTCGACGGACAGCAGCACAAGGATCAGCCGGTCTACGACGCGGCGCGCCAAACGGCCGTCGCCGCGGCGACGGGTTGGTTGTGCGCGCGGTGTACCTGGCGGCAGGTGACACGGAATGCGAAGGCGACCGCCCGCGACATTGCTGACCTCTTGGAACAGGGTCGGAGACTTCGAAGCACGGTTTGACGGGTGATCCAGCGCCGTTCGCACTCGAATCACCCGTCAAAGCGTGCTCGAAAGTACGTTGCGGGTGTGAGCTCGCGCGGCCCGCTCGTCGCCGCCGACGAGTTCTTCGATCATCCGAGCGCCGACGACGCGAATTGGACAGAGAAGGTGTGCGCCATGGCGGCACTGGCCGACGGGTCGGTGCAGGCGGCGTTCGGCATGGGCAAGTACGCCAACCGCAACGTGCTCGACGCCTACGCCGGCGTCAGCCGCGGTAGGGAGCAGTGGACGGTACGGGCTTCGCGGGCGCTCGCCCCTGACGTCGACCGGCTGTCGGCCGGGCCGATCACGTACGAGGTGCTCGAGCCGTTGCGTGTCGTGCGCTTCGCGCTGGCGTCGAACGACATCGTGCCGATCGCCTTCGACTGGACGTTCCGCGCCGCGCTGCCGTGCGCGCTCGAGGAGGAGTCGTCCTTCGAATCCGGCCTCATGCGCTACCACCAGATCGGCACGGCCGAGGGCTGGATCGAAGTCGACGGCGTGCGGTGCGAGTTGACCGACGCCAACTCGGTCTCGACGCGGGACCACTCGTGGGGCGTGCGCCGCATGGTCGGAGTTCCAGAGTCCGAGCCGCCGCATCGGGCCAACGTGGCGAGCACGGTGATCTGGTCGCCGATTCTCATGCAGCGCGACGACGGAGCGCCCTACGGCATCCACACCTTCTACCAACGCCACGCGGTTGGCGACCGGGACCGCTCCGAGTTGCAAGGCGGCATCGAACACGCCGACGGTCGGCGCGAGCCGTGGGCGGCGCTCGTGGTGCGTGACGCCGCAGTGCGTGACGACAACCGCCGGTTGCGCGCCGCCACGCTCGACTTCACCATGAGCGACGGCACCGCTCGCCCGGTCACCGTCACCGCGCTGGGCGACACCGGCTTCCACCTCGGCACCGGCCTGTACTTCGGCTTCGACGGGCACTGGCACGGCGAGGACCGCGGGGAACTGCACGTCGACGGCGAGCACATCGCCGACTGCACCGAGCCCGCCACGGCTCGGCGGATCCATCAGATCCGCGACAACCTGGTGCGCTTCGACGACCCCGTCGGCGGCGGCACGGGCGTCGGCAATATGCAGACGATCGTCAGCGGTCCGCAGCCCGAGTGGGGCCTGACCGAAGAAGCGAGCTTCATGTGAATGGGTACTCGTGCGAGATAACGATCGTGGGTGACCGCGTGGAGCGCCGTCCGCCGTCGGACGCGGGGATCTTCCCGTCCTACGACCTCGAACTGGAAGCGCGGGTGATCAACGCGGTCAGCGTGCCGACCCCGCGTCCCGCGCTTTACGCCGACGGGGTTCTGACCATGCCGTTCGTGCCGGCCCGATCCCGGCTGACTTCACGCCGCTCGACCCGTGGCTGCAAGGCCTTCCCGACGACGGTGCCCGTCGGCGGGTGTGGGAGTCCACCATCGACACCGTCGCCGCCATTCATCGCGAGCCGATCGTCGAAGGTGTGCGCGTCGGCCTCGCCGCCGAGCTCGACTACTGGGATCGTTACCTCGCGTGGATGGGTGACGTGCCACCCGCGTTACGGGATGTGTTCACGTGGTGCCGCACGCACGCCCCACTGTCGGACGAGCCTGCGCCGGTGCTGCTGTGGGGTGACGTGCGCTTCGGCAACATCGTCTACGACGAGACGACGCTGTCGCCCAAGGCCGTGCTCGACTGGGAGATGGTCAGCGCCGGCCCGCTCGCGATGGACATCGCGTGGCTCACCGCGCTCGATCAGGTCGGCCGGGATCTCACCGGGCTTTCGGTGCCCGGCTTTGGCAGCCAGACCGAGGTCTTGACGCGCTCGGGCTGCCCAACCGAGTCGTTCGACTGGTACGAGGTCTTCGCCCTCGCGCGCGCGAGCGCGATCGCGATCCGTATCGGCAACCTCCGCGGCAAGACCCGCGAGCAGCCCACGCTCACGGCCGCGCTTCAGCGAATTGCTTAGCGTTCGTCGGGTGGATCCTGCGTGAACAGCCGGCTTCCGAGCAGCGTGCGCCACTCGGCGCGGCTGTAGTTCTTGAGGGAGCGCGCGACCGCCAACAACTGCTGGCGCGATAGGGAGTCGCTGCTGATGCCCATGGAGCTTCCGTGTTGAGTGAAATCAAGGCTTAGTCGCCCCTTGTCTTCGCGCTCGATTTTGGCCTCGGCAAGCTCGGGGATCTCCGGGCGTTGCGCGTAAAAGCGCGCGCCGACGTTGATGCTCATAGATGGCGCGTCGTCGGCAAGCGTCGTCGCTTGCTTGCGAGTAGATCCGGCGTACTGCTTCGGTGCGAACACGATCGTGTAATCCGTGACCTCCTGGCCCCCGCCCCCCGCGCGTGTGAAGCCCGGCGCGACCGAATCGGGTGCCGCGAAGTCCAAGTCGGCTTCGCGCTCGAACTTGGCGGCGACTTGCATCAGAAGACTTTGGGAGGGACGACGGGCAATGTGCGTCACGGCGAGGCCCAACGAGGAACTCATCCACGACGTCCCGAGTGACTTCAACTTCTCGTAGTCCTCGACGTCGCCAGCGACGTACAACATGAGAGGGCTCAGCAAGAAGTCGTTGTTCTCTCCCGCAATTGGCGTTCCGGGCTTGGTCGGCTTGCCGCGGGGCTCGCGCGACGCGTGCACGATTACGAACTCGTCGCGCGCTTCGTGCTCGTACAGCTCCGCGTGGCTTTCCCAATCCTCGACCGGGCGACCGGGACGCTCGGTGGCGTAGGCGAGGGTCCAACCGGACGGTAAGTGCGTCGGCATGACGTAGGAAATGTCGGCGAGACTCTTCCAATCGGACCCGCTGGCGCTGTTGCAGGCCGTCGTCAAGAGAGCGGCTACCACGAGGAAAGCCCAGAGCCGCCTCACAGCGAATCGGCGGTTAGCCGGCGGAAGCGCTCGTAGCGGGCCGACGACGCGTCGACCCATGCGGGGTCGGGTTCGACGGTGCGCGCCGTCGAGGCCCAGCGCGCCGCGTCGCGGGTCGACTTCTCGAGACCGGCGACGCACCGCGCGATGAACGCCGCGCCGAGCGCTGCGCCTTCGGGATTGGAAGCGACGTCGACCGGTAGGCCGGTGCAGTCGGCCAGGGCGCGCATCCACAGTTCGTCGCGGGTGCCGCCGCCGGTGGCGACGATGCGCGTCGGTACGAGACCAGCGCGGCGGCCGAGGTCGATGTGATGTCGCACCACGAAGGCGCTCGCCTCGTAGGCGGCGCGCCGCAGGTGGGCGGCGTCGTGATGCAGCGCGGCGTCGTGGAGCGACGCCCGCAGGTCCCGGCGGTGCAGCGGCGTGCGCTCGCCGCGGATATACGGCAACCACACCGGCAGGTCACCCGGGGCGACCGCGGCCACCGCGGCCGGATCGACGTCGCCGACCCAGCGCTTCATCCGCTCGAGCCACAAGCCACCGGCGTTTGACGGACCGCCGACCATCACCTTGCCGCGCGCCGTGTGCGGGATGGTCCACAGACCAGGCACCGTCACTTCCTCGTCGATAACGCCCCACGTGATCAGCGTGGTGCCGCACAACACCAGTACGTCGCCGGTGTTGTCGGCGCCGGCGGTGAGTTGTTCGGCGAAGGCGTCGATGGTGCCGCCGCCGACGAGCGCGCCGCTCGGGGTCGAGCCCGCGGGCGCGAACCCGGCGACGATCTCGGGCAGTTGCGCCACGGTTGCGCCGGCTTCTTTGGCCAAGGCCTCGTCCCACTCGACGTAGTTGTGCAGCGGGTGCGCCGTCATCGCCGTGGTCGAGTCGATGGCTCCGTGCCCGCACAGTGCGTGGTTGGCCACGGCCTGCGCGGGCCAGAACCCGGCGGCCTCGGGCGTGCGCGCCGCGTGCCACGCCAAGAAGGCCAGTAACTCGCCGCTGTCGCCAGGCTGGGTCGTGTTGTCGCCGACGCGTTCGCCGTGCCGGTCGCCGTACAGCAAGCCGGGCCCGAGGGCGGTGCCGTCGGTGGCGACGGCGCCGAGCGACGGCACCATCGCCGACACGTTGACTGCCGCGATCTCAAGCCCTTCACTCACCGACGCCAGCGCGTCGACGACGTTGTTTCGCCACGCCACGTCGATGTCGTGCTCGAACGAACCGGGCTCGGGCGTGTTCACGCCGTGGGGGATCCGGGCGCGGGCGAGCACCGTTCCCTCACCGTCGACCGCGACGGCCTTGACCGACGTGGTGCCGATATCCAGCCCGACCGTGACGTCCGCCATGTACTTAGTATGTCGGCCGTGACCGGATCTAACACTCGTGTCAACATCCGGATCACGGAGCCGGGGTTCTTCAACCAACCCGACTACTACGACGTCTTGGCCCAGCTGCGTGCCGACGCGCCTGTCTTCAACAGCGAGCCGAATACGTGGCTCGTCACGCGCTACGACGACATCCGCGCCATCAGCCGCGACACCGAGCACTACACGTCGCAGAAAGGCGTGCTCGTCAACGACCCAGCACGCACCGGTCCGAGGCCCGACGGTTCGATCCTGCACATGGACCCGCCCGAGCACGCCGAGTACCGCCGCGTCGTCAGCCGCGAGTTCACGCCGCGGGCGACCGGCGCGATGGACGACAACATCTCGGCCATCGTCAACCGCGTCTTCGATGCGGTGCCCCGCGGCGAGGAGATCGACTTCGTGCAGGACATCGCCATGCCGATACCGGTGATGGTGATCGCCGACCTGCTCGACGTGTCCGATACCGAGCTGAACGATTTCCGTCGCTGGTCCGACGCCATGATCGAGGTGAGCGACGACCCGACACCCGAGACGTACGACTCGGTCATCGAGTTCATGCGCTTCCTGAAAGGCCGCGTGCGCGAGCGCGCCGCCAACCCGGCCGAGGACTTGATCTCGCTGCTGGCGGCGACGGACCTGACCACCGACGAGGTCGTCATGTTCTGCGTGTCGCTGCTGGTGGCCGGCAACGAGACGACGCGCCACCTCCTCACGATGGGTGCCCACACGCTGGCGCAGCATCCCGACCAACGGACAAAGGTGCTCGGCAACTCGCACGACGCCGTCGAGGAACTGCTGCGCTGGGTCACGCCGATTCAGGCGTTCGGCCGAACCGCCACCGTCGACACCGACGTCGCCGGCACGCCGATCCCGGCGGGCGATTTCGTGATCATGCTGTACGCCTCGGGGAACCGCGACGAGTCGGCGTTCGGACCGACGGCCGGGGTGTTGGACGTGACGCGTCCGGCGTCGCCGACCCACGTCGCCTTCGGCTTCGGCGAGCACAACTGTCTCGGCGCGCCGCTCGCCCGCCTCGAAGCGAAGCTGGCGTTCGAACAATTGTTGGTGCGCTTCCCCGACTACGAAGTCGTCGGCGAGCCGGTCATGGGAGCGTCCACGCTGGTGCGCGGCGCGTCGTCGATGAAAGTGGTCCTCAGGTGAATTCGCTCGACAGCAAGGTCGCCATCGTCACCGGAGCGGGACGCGGCATCGGCCGCGGCGAAGCGCTGGCGCTGGCGGCCGAAGGCGCGTCGGTCGTCGTCAACGACCTCGAACCGGCGTTGGCGCAAGAAGTCGTCGACGAGATCGCCGCCGGCGGCGGCAAGGCGGTGGTCAACAGCAACGACGTCGCCAGCTGGGCGGGCGCCGAGGCCATGATCCGCCAGGCGGTCGACGAGTTCGGTCGCCTCGACGCGCTCGTCAACAACGCCGGGTTCCTACGCGACCAAATCAGCTTCAAGATGACCGAAGAGAATTGGGACGCCGTCATCAACGTCCACCTCAAAGGTCACTTCGCACCGTCGCGGTTCGCCTGCGAGTACTGGCGCGACCAATTCAAGACTGGAGACGAGTCGGGCGGCGCCATCGTCAACACCGTCAGCGAGGCCGGCCTCTACGGCGGCACCGGCCAGGCCAACTACGTCGCCGCCAAGTCGGGCATCGCCGGGCTGACCATCGGCATGGCGCGCGAAATGAAGAAGAGCAACGTGCGTATCAACGCCATCGCGCCCCGCGCCCGCACGCGCATGACGGAGGAGCTGCTCGGCGACTTCGCGGCGGCGAAGGAAGGTCAGTTCGACGAGTGGCACCCGAACAACGTCGGGCCGGTCGTGGCGTGGCTGGTGTCGCCGCTAGCCGAGCGGATCAGCGGCCAGGTGTTCGTCGTCTTCGGTGGGCGCGTCCACCGCATGCAGAACTGGGACATGGTCGGCGAGATCGAGCAGGACCACACCTGGACGGTCGCAGAACTGGCGGCGCGCCGCGACGAGTTGTTCGGCGACGCCCGGCCCGGCCCGCCGCAGATGGGGTTCGGTCGATGAAGGCTTTGGTGTTCGGGACAAGAACGCAGCCCTACACGCCGCCGCCTGACCCGCCCGACAACAAGCTCGTGCAGGCGCTCGCCACCACGCCGTGCGCGCTCAAGGACATCCCCGACGCGCGCCCATTGCGACCGGACTGGTACGTCACCACGCCGTTGCTCACCGGCATCTGCGGCAGCGACAGCAAGCAGATCCTCATGGACTTCGGCGAGGACGAGAGCGACAACGCCATGAGTGGGCTGTGCTCGTTCCCGCAAGTCATGGGCCACGAAGTCGTGGCGACCGTCACCGAGGCCGGCCCGCAGGCCGAAGGCTTCGAGCTCGGCCAGCGCGTCATCCTCAATCCCTGGCTGTCGTGCGCGCCGCGCGGCATCACACCGCTGTGTCCGTCGTGCCGAGCCGGCGATTACTCCTTGTGCTGGAACTTCAGTCACGGCGAGATCAGCAACGGGATCCACACCGGCGTGTCCTCGGATGCCACCGGCGGCTACGCCGAGTTGATGCCGGCGCACTCCACGATGCTGTTCGCCGTCCCCGACGCCATCGACAACCAGCACGCCATATTCGCCGACCCGTTCTCGGTGTCGCTGCACTCCATCACGCGGCATCCGCCGCCCGAGGGCGGCAAGGCGCTCGTGTGGGGCGCGGGCGCGCTCGGTACCTGCGCCGTCGCCATCCTGCGGGCGCTGCATCCCACCGTTGAGATCGCCGTGGTCGCCCGCTTCGACGCCCAGGCCGAACTCGCCCGCAAGTTCGGCGCCCACCACGTCGTCAAGCTCGACGGCCAGACCCAGACCGAACTCGTCGAAGAGCTCGCCGCGTGGTCGGGCGGTGTGCTCGTGCCGCCGATGGAAGGACTGCCCGGCATTCCGATGTGTCACCCGGGGTTCATCGACGTCGCCTACGACACCATTGGCAAGCCACAGACTTTCGAGGTCGAGGTGCGCGTGCTCAAAGCGCGCGGCACGCTCGTCAAAAGCGGCGTCCACGCGGCGGGGCGCTGGGAGTGGAGCCCGCTGTACTTCAAGGAGATCAGCTGGGTCGGCTCGAACGCTTTCGGCATCGAGGAAGTGGACGGGGTGCGCAAGCACGGCATCGAGCACTACATCGACCTGGTGCTGGAAGGCCGTATCGACCTCACCGGAATGCTGACTCACACCTTCGGCCTGTCGCAATGGCAGGAGGCGTTTTTCACCATCGCCGACCAGGAGCACACCGGCGCCATCAAAGTTGCGATAGACCCCGCAAGGTGAACGTGCGTACCGGCGCGAGGGAGCGAACGCCAGAGAGCGACCGGTTAACGACGGCCTGCGTGGCCGGGGAACGCTAAGAGATGCCCATCCATCCGTTCGAACCGCTCACCCCCGACGAGATCGTCCGCGCCACGACCGCCGTTCGACCAGCGGCTGACCGACGCGGCGCGCTTCTCCACCGTCACGCTCGACGAGCCGCCCAAGCACCTGCTCGACCGCGTGCGCATGGCGCGCCTCTTGATCGTGCCCGGACCGACCCTGTCGGTCATCGAGGCGACCGTGCGACTCGACACCGACGAGATCGTGACGTGGACCGAACGCGACGGCGTGCGTCCCTCGCTTGGCTTCGAGGAGTCGTTCAACGCCGTGCTGGCGCTGCACGCGCACCGAGGATTCAAAGACGCACTGGCCAAGCGCGGCATCACCGACTTGGACAAGGTACAGATCGACCCGTGGCCGACGGGCAACTTCGGCATCGCCATCGAGGACAACCGCCGCGTGGCCCGTTGCCTCTCGTACCTGCGCGACAACCCGACCGACAACGGCTACGCCCGCCCGATCGAAGGACTCATGGCGTTCGTCGACATGGCCCGCGGCGAGGTGCTCGAGATCGTCGACCTGGCCGTTTACCCGATCCCCGACGATCCCGGCAGCTACTACCCCGAGCACAACCTGCCGCACCGCACCGACCTCAAGCCGGTCGAGATCACCCAACCGCAGGGGCCGAGCTTCACGGTCGACGGGTCGCTGGTGCAGTGGCAGAAGTGGTCGCTGCGGGCGTCGATGGAACCGAACGAAGGATTGGTGCTGCACCAGATCAGCTACGACGGCCGCTCGATCATGTACCGGGCGTCGATCAGCGAGATGGTGGTGCCCTACGGCGATCCGTCGCCCATGCACAACTGGAAGAACGCCTTCGACGGCGGCGAGTGGGGCCTCGGACGCATGTCGAACTCGCTCACCAACGGCTGCGACTGCCTCGGTGAGATCCGGTATCTCGACTGGCACTACGCGGATGAGCACGGCAACGCCACCAAGACCGAGAACGCCATCTGCATCCACGAAGAGGACTACGGCATCTTGTGGAAGCACGTCGACCTGCACGGCGGCCGCACCGAGGTGCGCCGGCAGCGCCGCCTCGTCGTGTCCTTCATCGCCACGGTCGGTAACTACGAGTACGGCTTCTACTGGTACTTCTACCTCGACGGTTCGATGCAGCTGGAAGTGAAGCTCACCGGGATCATGTCGACCCGCGCCCTGGATGTCGGCGAGCGGTCGGCCAACGCGCCGGTCATCGCGCCCGGCCTCGCCGCGCCCGTCCACCAGCACCTGTTCTGCGCCCGGCTCGACCTCGACATCGACGGCGCGGTGAACGAGGTCCACGAGATCAACGTCGGTCCGACGGCGACCACCGAGACCAACCCACTCGGCAACGCCTTCGAGCCGACCGTCACGCGGTTCGAGAGCGAGACGGCGGCGCAACGCAACGTCGACCCGGCCCGCAGTCGCACCTGGAAGATCGTCAACCACGCGTCGCGCAACGCGCTCGGCGAACCCGTCGGCTACAAGCTCATCCCGGGTGCGACGCCGACGCTGCTCGCCCAAGCCGATTCGTCGATCGCTCGGCGGGCGGCCTTCGCCACCAAGAACCTGTGGGTCACGCCCTACGCGGCCGACGAACGGCGCGCCGCCGGCGACTACCCGAACCAGCACATCGGCGGCGAAGGCCTGCCGCGCTACACCGCCACCAACCGCTCGCTCGTCGACACCGACATCGTCGTGTGGCACACCTTCGGCGTCACCCATGTGCCGCGGCCCGAAGACTGGCCGGTCATGCCGGTCGAGTCGTGCGGCTTCCTGCTCGTGCCCGTCGGCTTCTTCGACAAGAACCCCGCCCTCGACGTCCCCCCACCGGAGCACTGCCACTGATGACCGTCGCCTTGATTTGCGCCATGCCGATGGAGCTCACGCCTCTGGTGAAGAAGCTCGGGTTGACCAAGGAGACACGCGACGGCGTGAAGCTGCGCGTGGGCGACGGCGTCGTCGCCATCTACACGGGCATGGGCACCGAGCTGGCCACGAAGTCGACCGAGGCGTTGCTCAACGCCGTGCCCGACATCAAGCGCGTCGTCGTGTTCGGCATCACCGGCGCGGTGGACGACGAAGTCGCCATCGGCCAGCTGATCGTCCCCGCGGTGGTGCGCCACCACGAGACGGGCGAGGACTTCACACCCGAGCCCGACCCGCGCGCCACAGGCGTGATGTGGACGACCAACATCATCACGCCGTCCAGCGAGCTGCCCGGGCTCATCGCCCAGGGCATCGTGTCGCTCGACATGGAGACCGCCGCCATCGCCAAGAGCTGCGTGGCGCGCGGCATCCCGTGGTCGGTGTACCGCACCATCAGCGACCGCGCCACGGACGGCCAGATCACCGAAGAGGTGTTCAAGCTCAGCAACCAGGACGGCACGCCCAACATCGGCCGCGTCGTGCGCTTCTTCGCCCGGCACCCGAACAAGATCCCGCCGATGATCAAGCTCGCCAAAGGCGCCCGCCTCGCCACCAACAACGCCGCCGACGCCGCCATCGCCGCCTTCCGCAACTCCTCCTAAGCCGAACTGGTCGCAGGAAACGGCCATAAATGGCCGTTTCCAGCGACCAGTTGCCTCGTGGCGGGCTTGTTACACCGCAGGCGTAGCCTCGACGCATGGCCGGTGCGCTCGATCGGTTCTCAGGCCCCACCCGGGCCTGGTTCGCGGGCGCATTCGTCGCGCCGACGCCCGCCCAGGAGGAGGGGTGGAACGCCATCGCGGAGGGCAAGCACGTGCTGCTGTCCGCGCCCACGGGTTCCGGCAAGACCCTGGCGGCGTTCCTGTGGGCGCTCGACCGGCTCGCCACCGAGCCGACGCCGACCGACGAGAAGCGCCGCTGCCGCGTGCTGTACGTCAGCCCGCTCAAGGCGCTGACCTACGACGTCGAGCGCAACCTGCAGGCGCCGCTCACCGGCATCGCCATCGAGTCCCAACGCGCCGGCTTGCCGCTGCCCGACATCCGCGTCGGTGCCCGCACCGGCGATACCCCGGCCGACGAACGCCGCGCCCTGGTAAAGCATCCGCCCGACGTGCTCGTCACCACGCCGGAGTCGCTCTATCTCTTGCTGACGAGCCAGGCGCGGGCCGCCCTGGCGGGTGTCGAAGTCGTGATCGTTGACGAGATCCACGCGGTGGCCAGCACCAAGCGCGGCTCGCACCTGGCGCTCACGCTGGAGCGCCTCGAACAACTCGTCGTGGAGATGCGCGGCGAAGGCGCGACGTTCCAGCGCATCGGGTTGAGCGCGACGCAGCGGCCGCTGGAAGAAGTCGGCAAGTTCCTCGGCGGGCTGAGCGACGGCAAGTTCCGGCCGGTGACCATCGTCAACGCGAACATGCCGAAAGAGTTCGACATCCAGATCGTGGTGCCGGTCGAAGACATGGCGCAGCTCGGCAAGCCGATGCTCGACCGCATCGACGGCGCCGTTATCAACCCCGAGATCGCCACGAGTCCCGAAGCGCGCCACAGCATTTGGCCGGCGTTGCAGTACGAACTGCTGCAACTGATCCGCGCCCACAAGTCGACCTTGGTGTTCGTCAACAACCGCCGGTTGGCTGAGCGCATCGCCGCGTCGATCAACGAACTGGCCGACGAGCAACTCGCTCGCGCCCACCACGGGTCGATCGCCCGCGAGCAACGACTCGAAATCGAAGACGCGTTGAAGGCGGGCACGATCCCGGCGCTGGTGTGCACGTCGACGCTCGAACTCGGGATCGACATGGGATCGGTCGACCTCGTCGTGTGCGTGGAGTCGCCTCCGAGCGTCGCCAGCGGCTTGCAGCGCATCGGACGCGCCGGCCACCAAGTTGGTGTCGCCAGCCGCGGCCGCATCTTCCCCAAGTTCCGCGGCGACCTCGTGGTCAGCGCCGTCACCGTCGCCGCCATGAAGCAGGGCGCTATCGAGACGACGCGCGTGCCGCGCATCCCGCTCGACGTGCTCGCCCAGCAGATCGTGGCCAAGGCCGTCGGCGCCATGCCCGAAGCGGTGCCGGTCGCCGAGTTCCGTGCCATGGCGCGCAACTCGTATCCCTACGCCGAGATCTCCGACGACGCCTTCGACGGCGTGCTCGACATGCTCAGCGGCCGTTACCCGTCCGACGAGTTCGCCGAGCTCAAGCCGCGCATCACCTGGGACCGCGCCACCGACACGATCACGGCGCGTCCCGCGGCGCGCATGCTGGCGGTCATCAGCGGCGGCACCATCCCGGACCGCGGCCTGTACGGCGTGTTCACGCCTGACAACTCCCGGGTCGGCGAGCTCGACGAAGAAATGATCTTCGAGTCCCGCGTCGGCGAGACCTTCCTGCTCGGTGCCACTTCGTGGCGCATCGAAGACATCACCCGCGACAAGGTCATCGTCACGCCGGCTCCGGGCGTGCCCGGCAAGATGCCGTTCTGGAAGGCCGACATCGCGGGGCGACCGGTCGAGCTCGGCCGCAAGATCGGCAAGTTCGTGGCCGACCTCGACACCACGTCGAACGACACGTTGCGCGAAGAGTGCGGGCTCGACGACCGCGGCATCATCAACCTGCGCGCCTACATCGACGACCAGCGCGAGGCCAGCCAAGGGCTCGTGCCGACCGACAAGCAGATCGTCGTGGAGCGTTTCCGCGACGAGCTGGGCGACTGGCGACTGTGCGTGCTGTCGCCCTTCGGGTCCCGCGTGCACGCGCCGTGGGCCATGGCGATCGAGGGGCGGCTGCGCGACCAGTTCGAGATCGAAGCGCAGCTCATGTGGACCGACGACGGCATCGCGTTGCGCGTGCCCGAGACCGACGAGCCGCCGCCGCTCGAGTGGATCAACATCGACCCGGATCAGATTGAGGACCTGGTCGTCGCCGAGTTAGGACGCAGCGGCGTGTTCGCCGCCCGCTTCCGCGAGAACGCAGCGCGCGCGCTGCTGCTGCCGCGGCGGCGTCCCGGTCAGCGCACGCCGTTGTGGCAGATGCGCCAGCGCAGCGCCGACCTGTTGGCTGTCGCCTCCAACTACGGCTCGTTCCCGATCCTGCTCGAGACCTACCGCGAGTGCCTGCGCGACGCCTTCGACGTTCCGGCGCTCCAGGAGATCCTGCGCGACATCCAGCAGCGCAAGATCCGCGTGACCTCGGTCGACACGCCGCTGCCTTCGCCGTTCGCCAGCGGCCTGGCCAACGCGTACGTGGCGTCGTTTCTCTACGACGGCGACGCGCCGCTCGCCGAACGCCGGGCGCAAGCGCTCACCCTCGACCGGCGCCTGCTGGCCGAACTGGTCGGCTCCGAGGAACTGCGTGAACTGCTCGACGCCGACGCCCTCGAGGCGTTGGAGAACGACCTGCAAGGACTGAGCGAGAACCGCAAGGTCCGCACGGTCGACCAGGCGCACGACCTTCTGCGCCGCATCGGCGACCTGTCGGTGGCCGAGCTGCGATTGCGCAGCGTCGAGCCTGCCGACGCCGACGAGCTGGCGGAGGAACTCGTCGGCAACCGCCGCGCCCTGAGGGTGCGCATCGCCGGTGATGAACGCCTGATCGCCATCGAAGACGCCGGCCGCTATCGCGACGCCCTCGCCACCGCGTTGCCGGTCGGCGTGCCCGAGGCGTTTCTCACCTACACGCCCGACGGGTTGCTGCAGCTGGTGCGCCGGTGGGCGCGCACCCACGGCCCGTTCGTGCGCGACGAACCGGCGGCGCGCTTCGGGGTGCCTGGCGAACTCGTCGACACCGTGCTCGACGAACTCGAAGCGGGCGAGCGCATCGTGCGCGGCGAGTTCCGTCCCGGCGGCGCCGGCCTCGAGTTCTGCGACGCCGAGGTGTTGCGCCAGTTGCGCAACCGTTCGCTGGCGGCGCTGCGCCAGCAGGTGGCAGCGGTCGACACCGACACCTACGCCCGCTTCCTGCCGCACTGGCAAGGGCTCGGATCGACCACCCCTGGACTCGACCGGGCGTATCGAAGCCATCGCCCAGTTGCAGGGCGTCGCCATCCCGGCGTCGGTGCTCGAACGCGACGTGCTGTCGACGCGCGTGCAGAACTACTCGCCGCGCCTGCTCGACGACCTGCTGGCGTCGGGCGAGATCCTGTGGGTCGGCGCCGGTCCGCTCGGCGGCTCCGACGGCAAGATCATGTTGTTCCGCCGCGACCAGGCGCCGCTGCTGCGCGCCTTCCTCCCGACCGGCGTGGAAAAGCCGAGCGACAAGGAACACATCCGCATCCGCGAGATGCTGCAACGCCGCGGGGCGTGCTTCTTCACCGATCTGCGCGGCGACGACGACAAGAAAAGCCTCGACGCCCTGTGGGATCTGGTGTGGGCCGGCGAGGTCACCAACGACACCTTTGCTCCAGTGCGCGCGCTCAGCGCCACGCGCCGAGCCGGCACCGGCGGCCGCGCCGGCAATCGACCGCGGCCCGGTCGCCTCGCCGCGCTGGGTCCGCCGACCGCCGGCGGCCGCTGGTCGCTCACCCACCACGACGAAGAAGACGCGGCCGGCCCGAGCAAGGAACGCATCGCCACGGCCATGGCCAGCGCGCTGCTCGAGCGCTACGGCGTGGTGACCCGCGGCGCGGTGCGCGCCGAAGGCGTCACCGGCGGGTTCGCCGCGGTGTACGCCGCGCTCAAGGCGATGGAGGAGGGCGGGCGCATCCGCCGCGGCTACTTCGTCGAAGGACTCGGCGGCGCCCAGTTCGCTCTACCGGGCGCGGTCGAACGATTGCGGTCCGAGACGAACGACGACAGCCGCGAGTTCCGCGCCGTTGTTCTCGCCGCCACCGATCCGGCCAACCCGTTCGGTATCGCGCTGCCCTGGCCGGTCCGCGGCCCGCAGCGCGCCGCCGGCGCCTTCGTCATCGTGGTCGACGGGCGGCCGGTCCTCTACCTCGAGAAGGGCGGCCGCACCCTCGTCGACCTCACCGAAGAACAGTCCGACGCGGCGGACTCCGACGCCGCCGCCGAGCGTTACGCCGCCGCGGCGCACGCCTTGTCCGAACTCGTCGAGCACGGCCGCTTCCGCAAGCTCGACCTCTCCAAGTACCCCGAAGCCCTCGAGCGCCACTTGCTCGACGCCGGCTTCACGGCGTCGCCCAAGGGCCTTACGCGCTACGGACCCACGACGGCCTAGGTCGTCTTCAGTACGACGCGGATGCGCTTCGAGTCCGGCAATGGGCGATCCGGCAGGCTGACAGGCACAACGCCGAACGTTGCTTGCAGCACTCGGCGCGCGCCCGCGGCGTCGCGATGGGCGATCGCCTCGGCCATCAGCCGAGCCACGTCAGGCACGAGGCGGGTCTTCGCCGTCGCGCGGTAGTGCGCGACCAGTCCGCCGGCGTCGGCGCTCTGCACGTCGACGGTGCGGGCGTCGACTGCATAGGCGTCACCGAGCTTGGCGGCGAGCGCGGCGATGGCGGCGTCGCGGATCTCGGTGTGCGCGAATTCCGCGTAGGAGAGCGTCACGCGCGCCTCGACCGCCTCAGGGTTGCTCAGGATCGGTCGCAGCTCGACCGTCTCCTGCGCCGTTGAACTCAGAACGAGCGCGTCGGCGCGGGCCCGCTTCGCCAGTTCCGCCTGCGCGAGCTCGGCGGCCCGGCGCCGGGCTCGCTCGGTGGCGACACCGCTGCCGCCGGTGAAGTCCGCGCCGCACTTGAGCGTGAACACCGGCTGGCCGTCGCTGGCGCGCGCCTCGGACTTGAGGCGTTCGCCGAGCTCGCGCAAGTTGCTCGCCTCGCCGGGTGCGACGGCGATGGCCGGCACGCATTCGGACACGGCGTTACAGGTGAAGCTGCAGTCCGTCGCACGGGGGCGGATGACGGCCTCGGCCTGCGTGCGGAAACGCAGATCTGGCGTGCACGGCGGATCCTCGCCCACGTCCTCCTCGACGCAGGTCCACACCAGTGTCCCAGCGGGAACGCGCAGCTCCGTGAACGGCGCGCTCGTCGACTCGGAGAAGAGGCCGCCGTAGCCGCGGCCGAACGAGACGGTCCCGTGCGCCTTCGTCCCCGTCGACGATGGCACCACCTTCTCCGACGCGAAGCCGTACACGTGCGACACGATCTTCGGCGTCACGTCACCGTCCGCGCTCACGGTCAGCTCCGGCACATGCACGACGACCTCGACCTTCGGTCGCTCGACCCGCCCGACGAGCAGCACGGCAACAACGGCGAGCGAGATCGCGGTGAAGAGGACGGTGCGTCGCACGAAGTCACATATCGGCATGCGGGAAGAAACAACTGATTGTCCGGAAAATCTCAACTGACCTCAACATCTGCCCTACTCATGCCGATAAAGATTTCGTGAGCCCGTTTCCCGCCCTCCACACCTCGGCCAACGCCGAGGCCGACGAGCACTTGGCGGCGGCGCGGAAACTGGCCGAGGACGCCCAGAGCTGGCTGGCCGACCTCGACAGCTTGCTCAACGAAGGCCCCGTAGTCTCATCGGGTGCGCCTTCGCTTCGTTCGCGCTGACGACGACGTCTCCTTCGAACACGTAGACGGCCGGTACAGCTGGTCGCTCGTCAACTCCGGCGGTACGCGGCCCGTCCGCGCCGTGTCGATGGTGTTCGCGTTGGAGGACGTGCGCGGTCCGCTGCGCATGTTCCGCCACGGCTACCAGTCGTGGTCGTTCTCTGACGTGGCCACGTTCGGTGTCGACGTCGACCCGTCGACACTGGCTGACCTTCCGTTCTTCCAAGCGACGCACCACGCCGACCAGCGCACCGTGACGGTGCCGAACGAGCTGCGCTCCGAGTGGGTGACTGCGCTCGCCGACGACGGACCCGAGCGGATCGTGGTCGGCTTCGAGGGCGCCGGCGAGCACGACGGCACCTTCCGTCTACGAGATGGCGAGTTGGTCGTCGAGGCGTTCCTGGGCGACGCGCTGATCGCCGAGGGCGAAACCCGTGAGCTGCACCCGTTCAGCGTCACGACGACCACCGACGCCGACGCCGCGCTGAGCGACTGGGCGACCCGCGTCGGTTTGGCGTGCGACGCCCGCATCGAGGCCCCGTACCAAGTCGGATGGTGCAGTTGGTACCACTACTTCCACGGCGTCACCGAAGAAGCGCTGCGCTCCAACCTGGCGCTGGCGCGCAAGTTCCCCTTCGAGGTCTTTCAACTCGATGACGGCTACCAAGCCGCCATCGGCGACTGGCTCGTCACCAACCCGAAGTTCCCGAGCGGGCTGCCTGCGCTCGCATCGGCGACCTGGGACGCCGGCTACCGACCCGGCATCTGGATCGCACCGTTTCTCGCCGCGCCTGATTCGCCCGTGGCGCGCGCCCACCCCGAGTGGCTGGCCAAGTTCCGCGGCGATCGACCGCTGCGCGTCATGTGGAATCCCGACTGGGGCGGCGGCGAGGGCGGGGCGATGTACGGACTCGACACCACCAACCCCGACGTGCTCGACCACCTCGAACACGTCGCCCGCACGCTCGTCGGCCACGGCTTCACCTACATCAAGTTGGACTTCACGTTCGCGCCGTCGCACGACGGCATCTGGCACGACCCGACCAAGACCCCGGCGCAGCGCGTTCGCGCCGGCTTCGACGCCATCCGACGCGGCGCCGGCGATGACGCCTTTCTGCTCGGCTGCGGCGCGCCGCTCAGTCACGTCGTCGGCGTGGTCGACGGCAACCGCATCGGTCCCGACGTGGCGCCCCTGTGGGACTTGCCGCCGGAGCGTGAAGGGATCAAGGGCTACCTGCGCACGCAGCCGGCGACGCGCTTCGCCTACGACGCGACGATCGCCCGCTCGTTCATGCACCGGCGGTTGTGGCTCAACGATCCCGACTGTTTCATGCTGCGCACCGCCCAAACCGAACTCGCGCCCGACGACGCCGAGAAGTGGGCCAAGACCGTCGCGCTCTCCGGCGGCATGGCGTTGGTGTCGGACGATCTGGCGTTGCTCGACGACCAGGCGTGTCGCGTGCTCATCGAGACGATGGAGCTCGGCCGCGAGAGCGACGAAGCCACCAAGGCCGGCGAGTGTCCGCTCAGCCCGCATATCTTCGAGTCATGAAGCCGGACAAGACGATCGACCGCGTTCTCGCCGCGCTGGTCGACTAGTTACGCCCGTCCCGAGTTCCACGCCAAGTTGCGGTCGTGATCTCGCTCGTCCGGGCGTGAATCACAGCCTTAACCTGGCGTGGAACCGGCGGAGCGAGGTCGCGCGTCAGCTGACGCGGGTCGCGACGAACACCGGGATCTTGCGCTCGGTCTTCTGCTGGTACTCGGCGTAGGGCGGGTACGCGGCGACGGCGCGCTCCCACCATGTGGCGCGCTCGTCGCCGTCGACTTCGCGCACGTTAACGTCGAACGGCTCAGCGCCGTCCTGCACCGCGGCGTTCGGATTAGCCCGCAGGTTGTAGACCCACACCGGGTTCTTCGGGGCACCGCCGAGCGAGCCGATGAGGGCGTACTCGCCGTCGTGCTCGACCCGCATGAGCGGCGTCTTGCGTAGCAGCCCGCTCTTGGCGCCGGTCGTCCGCAGGATGATGATCGCCCAGCCGGTGTCCATCAGTGTGCTGCCCGCTTGGCCCCCGCTGGCCTCGTACTCGTCCACCTGATTGCGCACCCATTCCCACGGGCTGGCCGCGTACTTCTCGTCGCCTTCGCTCATGCCACAAACACTAAGAGTCATTACGGTGAGGGCATGACCGCGCCTGAGTACAAGTACGTCACGTATGAGGAACTGGACGACGGAGAAGTCGTCCGCATCATGTTGAATCGGCCCAAGCAGCGCAACGCCCAGAACCGCGGGATGCTCGTCGACCTCGACGCCGCGTTCATGCACGCCGAAGCTGACGACCGCTGCAAAGTCGTGATCCTCGGCGGCGTCGGCCCGATGTTCTCGGCCGGCCACGACATGGGTTCCGCCGATTCCCTAGCCGAGCGCGACCCCTCGAACCCCGACTTCAACACCACGCACGCCAACTACGGCGGCAGCCGGCAGGGCGCCGAGGCTTTGATGCTCCAGGAGTGGCACTTCTATTTCAACAACACCCGGCGGTGGCGCAACCTGCGCAAGATCACCATCGCCCAGGTGCACGGCACGGTGTACGCCGCCGGGCTCATGTTGATGTGGGCGTGCGACCTCATCGTCGGTTCGGAAGAAGTCGAGTTCGCGGATGTCGTCGGCACGCGCCTCGGCATGTGCGGCGTGGAGTACTTCGCTCACCCGTGGGAGTTCGGCGCCCGTCGCACCAAGGAACTGATGCTTACGGGCGACTCGATCGACATTCACGAAGCGCACCGCATCGGCATGGTGAGCAAGGTGTTCAAGCGCGAAGAGCTCGAAGAGAAGACCCTCGAGTTCGCCCGCCGCATCGCCAAGATGGAGACGATGGCGGCGCTGCTCATCAAAGAGTCGGTCAACCAGACCGTCGACAATATGGGCTTCTACAACGCGCTCAACGCGTGCTTCACCATGCACGAGCTGAACCACTCGCACTGGGCGCAGGTCAACGAGAACAAGTACCCCGTGGCCATGCTCGACTGGAAGAACGCGCCACCGGTCACGCAAGCGCAGAAGGACGAGCCGGGCGCGCCGCTGATCGCCGCCGGCGACTGACTCGTCGCGCTCAGCGGTTGTGCCCTTCGGGCATCGGCCGCACCATGGCGTCTTGCACGAACGAAGCCACCAGTAACCCGTCTTCGGTGAACACGTCGGCGCGCCCGTAGGTGCGCCCGCGACCGGCGTAGTTGGCCTTGTGACTGAGCAGCAGCCAGTAGCTGGCGTCGAAGGGTTCGTGGAACGTGAGCGTGTGTGTGATCACGCCGGTCGACAACGAGACGTGCGCCAGCGACTGACCGATGCCTTCGTGCGGTCGCATGGCGGTGCCGATGAGGAAGCCGTCGCTGGCGTAGGCCAAGAGCGCTTGGCTGCCCAGCGGTCCTGGATCGTCGACGTCGAAGCGCGTCCACACGTCGAGCTCGGCCGGGCCAACAGCGGTGTTGTTGAGGTCGACGCCACCGACGGTGTGGATGTGCCAGCCCTCCCGGTGCGAGTCGCCGCCCGTCACTTTGTCGGGCGACGGCACGGTGGGCATCGGCGACGCGTGGCGAATGAGGTCGGGTTCGGGAGCAGTCGACAGAACGGTCGAGCGCGTGCACAACCGGTCGCCCTGGCGCGCCGTCACCGACGCGCTCGCGAAGGCGCGACCTGACTGCAGCACCTCGACGTCGTACTCGAGCGGGACATCGGTCGACGCCGCCCGGGCGAAGACGGTGTGAATGGTCTTGACCTCTTTGCCGTCGTTGACAGCCGCCGCCGCCATGATCGACTGCGCCAGCAACTGACCGCCGAAGACGGGGCCGGGCTCGCCCGTGGGGGGTGCCTGAAAACGGCCTTCGCCGTCCGGCACGAGCGCGAGCGTCTCCAACAGCTGACTTCTCCCCGTCACGGCCGCTCATGCTAGGAGAGGTGCATGGAAGTGGCCCTGTCCGAGGATCAGGAATTCTTCCGCGACACGACGCGGAAGTTCCTCGCGGCGGCGTCGTCGCCCACCGCGGTGCGCGCCCTCGCCCGCACCGATGACGGGTACGACGCCGCGTACTGGCGCCAGGGCGCGGAACTCGGATGGACGTCGCTGCTGGTGCCCGAGGAGTACGGCGGCGGCAGTGTGAGCGGCCGCGGCGTCGTCGACCTCACGATCGTGGCCGACGCGTTCGGCCGCGCCGTCGCACCGGGCCCGCTCATTCCCACCAACGTCGTGGCGGCGACCATCGCCGGTTCGGGCTCTGACCAACAGCGCGCCGATTACCTCGGCCCGATCGTGGCCGGCGAGTGCGTCGCCGCCTGGTGCAACGAAGTCGGCGTGCGACGCTGCGGTCGACGGAGACCACCTCGTATTGACCGGCGTAACGTCCCCGATCGAGGCGGGAGCGCAAGCCGACGTGCTGCTGATCACCGCCCGAGGGGCCGACGGGGTTGTGCAGGTCCTCGTGCCGCGCGACACCGCAGGACTTACGGTCACGCCGATCAACAGCCTTGATCTTGTGCGCCGCTTCGCCCGCGTCGAGTGTGATCGCCTGCGCGTGCCGTGCGCGGCCACGATCGGCACCGCCGACGATGTCGAACGGCAACTCCAACTGGCGCTGGTGATGCAGACCGCCGAGATGGTCGGTGCAGCGGAAACGGTGTTCGACTTCACCGTCGAGTGGGCCTTCGACCGCTACTCGTTCGGCCGCCCGCTGGCGTCGTACCAGGAGCTGAAGCACCGCTTCGCCGACATGAAGATGTGGCTCGAAGCCAGCCACGGCCTGGCCACGGCGCTGGCCCGCGAAGTCGACGCCGAGGCCGACGCCCGGGAGACGGCCAGCGCCGCCAAGGCGTACGCCGGCGCCTACCTCGCCGAGTTGGTGCAGGACTGCTTGCAGATCCACGGGGGGATCGGCCTCACGTCGGACCACGACATTCACCTCTACCTGCGCCGCGTCACCGTCGACCGCTCGACCTACGGCACGCCGGCGGATCATCGGCAACGGATCGCGGCGATCGAGGCGGTCGCATGACCGGCACCGATCACGACAACGAACCCGTCGACGAATTCGCGGCGCGCGCCCGCGCGTGGCTGGCGCAGAACATGGAGAAGCTCGACGCCGCCGGCGAGTGGCGCGGCCTCGGCTCCGACGAGGAGGAGCTCGCGTTCGTCACCGCCGAGCGTGAGCGGCAGCGCCGGCTGTACGACGGCGGCTTCGCCGGCTTGTGCTTCCCGCGCGAGTACGGCGGCCAGGGCCTCACGGAAGCGCATCAGCGCGCCTTCGACGTCGAGAGCCGCGGCTACGTCATGCCCACGATCATCGACGTGCCGACGTTGGTGCCGTGCGGCGTGATCCTGCTCGAGTTCGGCACCGAGGAGCAGAAGCGCACGCACATCCCGCCGATGCTGCGCGGCGAGCAGTTGTGGATGCAGTTCCTGTCGGAGCCGAGCGGCGGCTCCGACGTCGCCGGCGCGCTGACCACCGCTGTGCGCGACGGCGACGAGTGGGTCATCAACGGCTCCAAGATCTGGACCACCGGCGCGTGGTGGTCCGACATGGGTCTGATCCTGCTGCGCACCAACTGGGACGTGCCCAAGCACCGCGGCCTGTCGGTGTTCGTCCTCAAGATCAACCAGCCGGGCGTCGAGGTGCAGCGCATCGAGATGATCAATGGCTCGAAGGAGTTCTGCCAGGAGTTCATCACCGACGTGCGTGTGCCCGACACCGATCGCGTCGGCGATTTGGACGACGGGTGGACGGTCGGCCGGCGCTGGATGTTCCACGAGCGCGCCGCCATGGGAAGCGGCTCGAAATACGTCAGCTCGGTGCGCAACGCCCACGTCGTCGAAGCGGATACGACCGATCCGCTGGTGGAACGAGCACGTGCGACGGGGAAGCTCGACGATCGCTACACGCGGGACCTTATCGGCGAGGCGCGGGCGTTACAGCGCGCCGGCATCGAGCTAAGCAAGCGCATCGGTGAGGGAATGGCCGCCGGTGTGTTCAACGAGCACGACGCGTCGGTGGCGCGGCTGATGACCGCGGTGGTCGGCCAGCGCGTCATCTCGATCAACCTCGAAGTGGCGGGCAGCGCGGCCGCCGGCTGGTCCGAAGACGACGGCGCTGCGGGACTCGGGACGCTTTTCCTGATGCGTCAGATGACCAGCATCGGTGGTGGCACAACCGAAATGGCGAGGAACAACATCGCCGAACGGGTGCTCGGCATGCCCCGGGAGCGGACGCTCGATAAGGACGTCAGCTTCCGCGACGTGCCGAAAGGCCCGCCCGCGCGGTAACGCGCAGGCGGGCCTTTCGAAGCTACGTAGTACTTAGACGTTCGAGCTGCTTCGATTGCCGAAGATGCTGTAGCCACCAGGGCCTACGGCAGCGGCGAGCACGAGAAGCAGGATGCCGAAGAGCATTTGCCCTTGCAGCAGCTGCACGACGCCGACGACTGCGATGACTACTGCGAGAAGCCACAAAAGCATTTGTTCGTCTCCTTCGTGTTGCGGTGTCTCCACAACTTTGCTGAGAAGTCGGTACCCGCAAGCACCCACGGTCACACAAGACAACGCGCAGTGACGAAAGTGGGTATCCCTAACCGGATGGCAACGCACGCGGTACGAATCCGGAATGGTTTGTGGCCGCGTGTGAGGCGATTGCCATGGCGTCGCATCTTCGTCGTCAGTGCGATCGTGTTGTTGCTCATCGGGACGATCGCCCCACTGCGACGCGCCGTATCGCTCGCGCTCGGCGACGTCATCGTGTTCGTGCTCACACCCGTCGCGCCGAGCGTCGCCGGCTTCGACGAACTGCCGGGCGGCACGCGTCTGTTGGCGAAGGACGGCTCGGTTATCGGCGACCTCGGCGAGGACGGTTTGCAGCAACGCGATCCGATCAAGCTCGCGGCGTTGCCCGACCACGTGCGCAACGCCGTGCTCGCCGCCGAGGACAAGCAGTTCTACAACCACGGCGGCTTCGACGTCCTCGCCGTCATGCGTGCCGCCTTCAACACCGCCCGCGGCAGCAAGCAAGGCGGCAGCACGATCACCCAGCAGCTCGCCAAGCTGAACTACACGGGCGGTGAGCGCACGCTCTTCCGCAAGACCCGCGAGCTGCTCTACGCCGCCAAGCTCGAGAAGAAGTACACGAAGGACGAGTTGCTCGAGCGCTACCTCAACCAGGTGTACTTCGGCGAAGGGGCGTACGGGTTGGCGCCGGCGGCCCGCACCTTCTTTGCCACCACGCCCGACAAGCTCACCGCCAGCCAGGCGGCCATGCTCGCCGGCAAGATCCGCGCGCCCGAGTCACTCGATCCCCGCACTGATCTGCGCGACGTGACGCGGCGGCGCAACCAGGTGCTGGTCAACATGAAACGCAACGGCTGGCTCGACGACGCGCCGTATAGAGCCGCCGTCGCCGAGCCGATCGTTCTCGCCCCGAAAGCGGCCAGCCGCGCCGGACGCGCCCCGCATTTCGCCGCCTTCATCGAACGCGAGGCCAAGACGCTGAACGCGCTCGGTGGTTCGAAGGAAACGCGCGCCGCCCAGCTCTTCACCGGTCACTACACGATCGAAACGACCCTCGACCCGCGCGTGCTCGACGCCACGGTCGCCGCCGTGCAGGCGCGTCTCGGCGCCGCTGGCGACCCGACCACCGCGGTAGCGACCGTGCAACCGGGCGACGGCGCCATCCGCAGTCTCTTCGGCGGCCTCGACTTTGCGTCGACGCAGTTCGACATGTCCAGTCTCGGCGGTCGCCAAGCGGGCTCGGCGTTCAAGCCATTCGTGTACATGGCGGCGCTGCGCAACAAGATCGACCCGCGCTCGGTGTTCGACGGCACCTCGGGCCGCGTCATTCCTTGTTACAGCACCAAGCCCGTCAACAACTACGCCGGTGAGGATGCTGGCGGCGCGCTGACCGTCGACGACGCGCTGGTGCACTCGGTCAACGTCGTGTTCGTCGATCTCGGCTGCCAGATGAGCGCGGGCGACGTGCTGCGTGCCGCCACCGACGACGGCATCCCCGGCGACGCCGCCACGGCGCAAGGGGCCATCTTCCTGGGCGGGCTCGACGGCAAGGGCGTGAACGCTCTCGACATGGCCAGCGCTTATGCGACCTTCGCGGCGCGCGGGACCTACGCCGAGCCCTACGGCATCGCCCGCATCCGCGACCGCAAGGGCAAGGTCGTCTACGAGCACAAGGCCGAGACCAAGCGCGTGTTCTCCGAAGACGAAGCCGGCGTCATCAATCGCCCGCTGCAACGCGTCGTGCGTGAGGGGACCGGGCGCGCTGCGGCGATCGGCCGACCCGTGGTCGCCAAGACAGGCACTACGCAGGACAACCTCGACGCCTGGATGGTTGGCGCCACGCCGGACTTCGCCACCGCGGTGTGGGTCGGGTACCCCCAGCCCAAACCCATGGCGAACGTGCACGGCCGGTCGGTGACGGGTGGGTCGTTCCCGGCGCAGATCTTCTCCCAGGTGATGCGCGCCGCCCACCAGGGCGTGCCCGTGCACGCTCTGCATACGGCGTCGCCCGACTCGCTGGGCCTGCGCATGCTCCAGACCAGCGTCACCGCGACGACGGGTTCGACGACCACGACGAGTATCGAGGTGCTCGTCGGTGACGTGACGACTACCACCCGCAAGCGTGATCGGCAGACCACCACAACCGAGCGGAAGTCGACCACCACGACGCGCAAGCCGACGACCACCACCACCGACCCGCCGCCCACTACGGCGAAGCCGAAGTCGGCTGGCGCGACGACTACAACCCGTTAAGGGCGCGCCTAGGTCGCTTACGGTGCCGTATGGCAAGCGCGCACGAAGTGAGTCGGTTCGGACACGTCGAACTCGAGGATCTGCCGACCGATCTGCAAGAGCGGATCGGACCGATCGCCGAGAAGTCGGGCTTCATGCCCAACGTGTTCCGCGGCATGGGACGGCGGCCCGACGAGCTACGGGCGTTCCTCGACTACCACGACGCGCTCATGAACAGCGACGACGGTTTGTCGAAAGCCGAGCGCGAGCTCATCGTCGTGGCCACCTCCGGCGCCAACCACTGCACGTACTGCGTCGTGGCGCACGGCGCCATCCTGCGGCTGCGCTCGAAGGATCCGCAGCTGGCCGACCGCGTCGCCAGCAACCCCTTCGGCACCGAACTCACCGAGCGGCAGCGCGCGATCGTCGACCTCGCTCTACTCATCGCCACCGACTCGGCCACGCTCACCGACGCGGATGTCGACGACGCCCGCGACGCCGGCCTCTCCGACGACGAGATCTGGGACGTCGGCGCCATCACCGCCCTCTTCGCCATGTCCAACCGCATGGCCCACCTGATGGCCCTCCAACCCAACGCCGAGTTCTTCACGATGGGCCGCTGATCGCTTTTGGTGATGCCTAGACAGAAAGACCCCATCTACACATCACCAAAAGGGGGTTGGCTAGGCGAACAGACCCGTCAGGCCTTGACGGCCGACGGTGCGGGTGAGGGCGTCGCGGGTGGCGGACAGGCCGAGGGGCTGCCGGCGCAGCGGTTGGCTGTAGCGCGACAACCACGACACGGTGGTCTCGTCGCAGAAACCGGTGGCGCCGTGCAGTTGGTGGGCGACGCGGAACACGATCTCGGCCGCCTCGATCGCCGCCAGGCGGAGCGCCAGCGCGTCGGCCAGGTCGCCGGTCCACAACGCGTACTTCGCCAGCTCCTCGACGCCGGCGCGTTCGACTTCGGCATCGGTCAATTGGAACTGCACGCTTTGGAACGATGCCAACGGTTGACCGAACTGCTCGCGGTCTTTCACGTAGACGCTGGTCAGCTCGATGGCGCGGTCGAGCATGCCCAAAAGCGTCCAGCACGGCAGGACGAGGCCGAGCGCGTCCTCTGCCGCGTCACTTTCGGTCGCTCCGGCGAGACGCGCCGCCACGGGGTACGGCGCCGCCCAGTAGCCGACGCTGCGGCACAGCGCGGCGGCGGCCTCGCGCTCGTCGGCGTTGCCGCGCGCGTCGAGATCCCACGCGCCCAAGTCGGTGAGTACACGCTCGACAAGGTCCACCGTCGCCGGGTCGGTCTCGGCCTGCTGTACCAGCGCGTCGCCGCCGGCAGCCTCGAGCGCCTTGCGGGCGACGGCGCCGAACTCGGCGGCGTTCTCGCTCAGTTCGATGTCCATCACACGGCCGCCAGCATCGACCGCGACAACAAGATGCGCTGCATCTCGATGCTGCCGGACGCCACCGTCGCCGCCTGCGCGTACTTCCAGTGGTCCTCCACGGCGCGCACGAACCGCCGTTCTTCGGCGGAGGTCAACTTGTGCATGCCGACGAGGTCCATCAGGACTTCAGCGCTGTCCTGGTCGAGCTTGGTCACGCAGATGCGATACGCGGCGGCGTCCGACGGCGTCACGCGGCCGCTCGCCTGCAGCGCGATCACGCGGTAGGCGAGCAGCCGCGCCCGCCGCGCGTGCACCAACATGCGCGACCACCGCGCCCGCAGCTCGCCCGGCAGCGCGTCGAAGCGTTCGCCGAGAACGTTGGGCGCCAGCATGAGCAGCCGTTCGCAGCGGGCGTAGCGGGCGATGCCGACGCGCTCATACGCCAACACTTCGTTGACGACGCGCCATCCGTCGTCGACCGGGCCGAGCACGTCGGCTTCGGTCACCCACAGGTCGTTGAAGAACACTTCGTTGAGGTGATGCGGCCCGAGCATGCTCTTGATCGGCCGCACCTCGATGCCCGGGCTCTCCATGTCCACCAAGAAGATCGTGATGCCCTGCTGCTTCTTCTCGCCCTTGTTCGTGCGGGCCAGCAAGAAGCACCACTGCGCCATGGTGGCGTAAGACGTCCAGATCTTCTGACCGTTGACGCGCCAGCCCCCGCCGTCGCGCGTCGCCGACGTTTGCAACGACGCCAGGTCCGATCCGGCATTCGGCTCGCTGAACCCCTGGCACCAGATGACCTCGCCGCGGGCGATCGGCGGCAAGTGCTGCTGGCGCTGCGCCTCCGTGCCGTGGCGCATGAGCGCGGGACCCACCCAGTTGACTCCCATGTACTGCGCGCCGCGTGGCTCGTGATGCGCCCACATCTCTTCGCGCACGACGGTCTGCTCCCACGGCGACATGTCGCGGCCGCCGAACTCCTCGGGCCACGCGGCGCACAGCAAGCCGCGGTCCGCCAGCAGCCGGCAGAACTGCTGGGCGATCTCCAGGTCAGCCGGGTCGTCGGTGAACGCGCCCAGATAGTCGGCGGGGACGTGCTCGGCGATCAGCGCCCGCAACTCCCCACGCAGCGCGGCCGCGTCCGGCCCCATCCCGAAATCCATGCCGCACTCTACGGAATTGCGTTGGCGGCCTCGATGACGTGGACCCCGAACTCGCCCGTCGCGCGATAGCGGTGCTGCTTGTCCTTGAACGCGGGGTCGGCGGGTTGACCGCGCCAGTAGGCGAGCGCCTCGTGGATGATCGGGTGCCACTCGGCGCCGAATACGTCGAGGGCGTACGTGCCTGCCTGCTCCTTGGACGTGATGGCCCCGGTGGCGATCGTGTGGTGCATGCGCGCGGGCCCGAGCACCACCCACGCGGTGATCCAGCGGGCGCCGAACGGGCGCAGGCGTTGGAACGGCTTGCCGGACGCGGTCCGCGTCGACTCGTCTTTCCAGTAGGCGTTGAGGTTGTCGAGGTTCCACTGGCGCAGCCGCGCCGGCTCCGGATCGAGTCCGAGCTTCGACGGCTCCGGGCCGCGCAAGGCGATCCCGCGTTCGGCGAAGGTCTTCCACTGCACCGGGTTGACGTCGAACGCCCGCCCGCAGTGGTGCAGATGGCCCGAATGCGAGCCGACCGGCGCGATCTCGGTCACCGGTCGGCGCAAGTCGGCTGCGGTCACGAACACGCCGTTGCACGCACCAGCGCCCTGGAACGCGGCCGCGCGCCAACGCCCGGGCGCCGACGCGCGCCAGTGACCGGAACTGCGCCTTGCGGATCAGTCGGCAGTCGCCGGCGAGGTGCTCGTCGAGCACGGCCACGAAGTCGACGTCGCTGCGGTTCGGCCGGAACTCGTCGTAGGCCGCCGAGCCGACGACGTAGAAGCCGACGACGCGCGGCCCGAAGAGATCGTCGGCGATGCGCAGGTACTCCCGAGCGTTTCGCTCAGCGAGCGGATGCACGCGTCAGTCCGCCGCCCACATGCCGTAGGCGCGTTCGGCGTGCAGCTGCGCGATCAACCGGTGATCGTCGACCATGGCCTGGCGGTACTCGTCCCAGTCGGGGTGCTCGCCGCGCAGGGCGCGGTAGTACTCCACCAGCGCGTCGGCCGTGGCGTCGTTCCGGTCGGTCGTCACCGGCATCAGCTCGCACGTGGCGTCGAGCACCAGGTAACGGCTGAAGTCGCTGCGGCCGACGTACAGCTCGCAGCGCTCGTCGCGCGCCAGGTTCTTCGTCTTGGCGCGGTCGGCGGTTATCGAGATGCGGATCACGTCGTCGTCGCCGACGACGTGCACGATGTTCGACAGCTGCGCCCTTCCGTCACGCCGGTGCGTGACTAGCACGCCCTGATGGTTGGCTCGCGCTATCGACAGCGCTTCGTGGAGTTCCAAGCCTTAGAAGTGGCGACCGGCGGGACGGGCGCCACGGGCGGCGCGCAATGCGGAGCCGAGACCGAGCAGCGCGATACCGGCGGCGGCGAGCGCCGCACCGAACACGCCGCTGTTGGCGATCGAACGACTACCGGAGCTGCGCGACCCACTCGACGACGCGCCGCTGATGGTGATGCCGACCGACGCCACGTGCGTGCCGCCCCTGCCACCGGCGCCGGTGACGGTGAGTGTGTGCGCGCCGTTGGCGATCTTCGCCGGCATGTTGAGGATGGTCGCGAACTGGCCGAACGCGTCGGCGTCGGTCTGACCGAGCACGGTGCCGGCAACGGCGACGGTGAGTACGGCCCGCGGGGCGAAGCACTCGCCGCGTACGGTGACCGCTTCGTTCGGCGCCAGAGTGGTCTTGGACACCCGCGCCGCCGAACTCGCGGCATTGGCGCAGTTGCCGACCGGGGTGGTCACCGTCGGCGGAGCCATCGTCGTGGTCGTGGGCGGCGCCGTGGTGGAGGTCGGCCCGGTGGTGGTGGAGGTCGACGTGGTGGTGGTCTGGGCCGCCGCTGAGGTCGCGTACATGAGCCCGGCGACCATCGCTACGAGCGCCAGCGCCGCAATTCGTTTCATTCCCGAAAATCCCCTTTGCCCCGAACGGTTGGCGAAAACCTAGCCGCCGAGGGTCAATTTCTGCCTGACGACTCCGGCCCGGGGCGACCACAATTCGACCTCCACCTCGGAGCCGGCGGGCCCGCGCACGATCCAGTCGGCCTTGGCGCGGTCGACGGATGGGTCCGACGTGCCGCCGAACCCGCCCAGCATCGAGTGTTTTCCGACGCGTCCGGCCAGTTGCCCGAGCTCGATCTTGGGTTCGCCGACGACGGTGACGCCCTGGCCGCCGCTAATCCGGGCCTCGATATCGCGCACGGCCTTGCGCTCGATGGCCTTCGCCGTCACGTTGGTCGGCAGCCACCCGGTGTTCTCCACGACGACCCGCACCCGCCAGTTGCGGTTTCCATTCTCTCCGGCGCCCAGGTCCTCCACCTCGCTCGACGCGCAGGCGCAGCAGCGGCGAGATCATCAGGTGCCAGATGGCGAAGTCGGCGTGCGGTTCGACCTCGCCGCGCCAGCAGGTGCGGCGGCGGGTTGCGGATGAGCAGCTGGTTGTTCCAGCCGCCGAGTTCGACCGGGCCGAGGTCGGGGTGGTCGTAGGGGTACCAGTCGACGTAGCCCTCGCCCGGCGCCACTTCGTCGGCCCACGACAGCATCTTGAGGTCGTCTTCGAGCGGGTGGTCGGACCACCACTCGATGAACTTGTAGTCGGTGATACCGGCGGCGCGCATCGGCGACCAGAACTCGGTCGTCCAGGCGTGCACGCCGAGGTGGTCGTACGCCCAGTCGTCGGCCACGCCGGTGATCGAGTCCTTCGGGTCGTAGCGAAAGTCGTGGTACACGCTCACCGCCGGGTAGCCGGTTATCTCGGTCGCCTTGGCGCCGATCTCCTTGAACACCCGCAGGTCGATAGTCGGCAGGCCTTCGTCGTTCTTGGTGCCGTACGGACGCAGGTGGACGCCCGACATCGTGTGGTACTGGATGAACGCGCAGATGTTCGGCCGGTCGACGATCGCTTGCACCACGGCGCGGATCTCGGGCTCCGACGTCGGGTATGGGCCCGGCGCCGGTCTGCTCGCCTTCGGGACGCCACTCGACGGGGTAGTTGCGGTTCATGTCGAGACCGGCCAGTGCCGGCGCGTGCTTGATCGTGACGCCGTCGAAGTTCTGGATGCGACCCTCGGGCAGCAGCCGGTAGTACGGACCGGGCCCGTCTTCGGTGGCGTCGCGGGGCACCAGCAAGCGCGGGTCGTCGAAGTACGCCTTCCACGCGCCGTTCGGGTCGGGCACGCGCATCGTGAGGATGCGGCCGTCGCCGTCCATGTCCTCGGAGATGAGCCCGTCTTGCTGTTCGGTGCGCGGGTAGTCACGCGCCGATGAGCGCACGAAGCGCGGCCGTTCACCCAACGCGAGCTCGACGCCGTCGGGGTTCATGCGCGGCACGATGTAGAAGCAGCGCGTGTCGAGGGCGCGGGTGACGGTGTCGTCGGTGCCGTACTGCGTCAGCAGTTTGTGGATCAGGTTGAGCGCGGCGGTGCCGCCGGTGTGCTCGGTGGCGTGGATGTTGGCGTCGATCCACAGCGCCGGCTTCTCGTGGTGCGGGCCCGTCGCCGTGTTCGTGATCGTGGCCAGCGTGATGGCGCGGTCCTCGTGCGAGCGCCCGATCTCGCTCAGCGACAATGAGGTCAGGATGCTCGGCCGCCAGCGCATCCAAGAGCTCGGTGAGCTCCCGGTAACGGACAAATCGATCGCGGGGAACGTCAACCATGACGTCGCAACCTACGAAATACAGCGTCGCTACGCAGGAAAAACGTGAACGCGCACTTGCGCGCTCGTGAAAATTCAAGTATCACATGCATGTAATTCCATCGGTGGTATTGCCGGGGGAGGGGAGCGGAACCGATGAATCTTGTGAGTGTTCTAGAAGGCGACGACCGTGGGTGGCAGGAGTACGCCAACTGCATGGGTGTCGACCCTGATTTGTTTTTCCCCGAGCGTGGCGCGTCGACCCGTGAGGCCAAAGAGGTCTGCAAGGGCTGCGTGGTACGCGAGGACTGTTTGGAGTTCGCTCTGGCGAACGGAGAGAAGTTCGGCATTTGGGGCGGGATGAGCGAACGTGAGCGTCGACGTGTTCGACGTTCGCGCGCACTTGCCCGCCGCGCCGCAGCCAACACGGCTTAGAGGTCAAGCGCTACTTCCCCCGAGGCCCGGCTCGTCAATGCGGGAGTCGGGCCTCGAGCGTGCGGTCTTCGTCGACATCGAGTTCAACAAAACGCGCGCGGGGCACGCGTGCCAGGACATCACGGCCGATGAGGCCCACGAGTTCCGCCCGCGCAATCTCGGCGTGTTGCGCGACTGCGTCGTAGATCTCGGCGGGCCCGACCACGGTCGGGTTGATCAGGTTGCAGCTGACCTGCCACGCATCGCCGACGCGCAAGGCGAGCGCGCGCACATCGGGGCCGCGCACGGCCGCGCGCGATGGCACGCGCCGCGTCGCGATCGTCGGCCGCCAACCACAGGTTGTACGCGACCAGCGGTGCCCGCGCGCCGACGGCGCACGCCCCGGCCGTCGGATGCGGGTTGTGCGGCCCGTAGTGCGGCATGAGTGGCCAGAACGCCGTCTTGCGCACGTCGGGCAGCGACCGCTCGGACCCGTAGACAAAACACGGCAGAGACAACTCGTCTGCCGCCCACTGGGCGAAGGCGTCGCGCGCCGCCACAGCGTCGGCCAGCGACGACTCCGGGCTGACGGGCACAAACGGCACGACGTCGACCACACCGATGCGCGGATGCACGCCGTCCTGATCGGCCAGGTCGAGCGCGGCCACTGCCGCCCGCGTCAGCGCGCGGGCACAGTCTTGAACGTTCGTTCCCGCGAGCCAGAACACGCTGCGGTGGTGGTCGGCGTCGGAGTGGACGTCGAGACAATGGTCGCCCGCGGCGAGCGCGCAACGCGTCGATCGCGTCAGTGCGGCGGCCTTCGCTGACATTGATCACACAGGCAAGCACGTGTGCAGGATCGCGCAGGATTGAGGAGTACCCTGGCCACAATGTTCGGACTCGGAGCGACAGAGCTCATCATCGTGCTGGTGATCGTCGTCCTTATCTTCGGATCATCCCGGCTGCCGAAGCTCGCCCGATCGCTCGGTCAGGCGCAGAAGGAATTCAAGAAGGGCGTGGACGAAGGCGCCAAAGACGACGACGAGCCGGCTTCTAAGTAATTAGCCGGCCGGAGCGCGCAGCGCGGCGGCATCGAGGCGCCGCTGGCGCATGATGCGGCGCCGCTCACGTTCTGAGGCGCCGCCCCAAACCCCGTGGTCGATGCGGTTGGCGATCGCGTATTCGAGGCACGGCGACTTGACGGGGCAGTCGGCACACAGTTTCCGGGCCACTTCGACCCCGACCCCATCACTCGGGAAAAACACGGCAGGATGCACCTCACGGCACTTGCCGATGCTCATCCACTCTGTGTCCATCACGCCTCCTGGTCGTCGACTATTCGCTTAGACGCCGCCCACATCGTCCCGGTTCCCAAATTTCCTACGTTTCCGCACGGAGCACTAGATGACTGTTGATTCGCCGCTCGAGACCCCGGTTACTGCTGGGCCTGACGAAGAGGACAAACCGAGCGCAGCGCCCCGTCTGCCCGTATTGCTCCTGGTAGCGGCCCTTCTCGGCGGGTTTATCGGGGGCGGAATCGTCGCCATCACCAGTAGGGACACCGGTAGCGGCACGAACGTGACGTTCGCCCCCGGAAGCAATCTGAAACTGCGCAACGGCGCCCTCGACATCCAGGGCGTCCTGGCGAAGGCGGAACCGGCGGTCGTGTCGATCGAAACCGACAGTTTCGTTCGTCAGAACGGGTTCTTTGGGCCCACCGTCTCGCGGGTCCGCGGCGCCGGGACCGGCATGGTCCTGAGCAGCGACGGCGACATCCTGACGAATAACCACGTCGTAGAAGGTGCCCAGGAAATCCGGGTCACAATCACTGGCGAGAAGGCGCCCCGGGAGGCGGACCTCATCGGGGCGGACCCCGCGAGGGACGTGGCCATCATCAAAGTGCGCAACGCCAGCGGTCTCAAGACGGTCACGCTGGGCTCGTCGGCGGATCTCAAGGTCGGCGACGACGTAGTCGCCATCGGCAACGCGTTAGCCCTCGTCGGCGGCAATACCGTCACCCGCGGCATCGTCTCGGCGCTCGACCGCACCGTCGACGATCCCGAGGAGAACCTCCGTCAGCTGATTCAGACCGACGCCGCCATCAACTCGGGCAACTCGGGCGGGCCGCTAGTCGACGCCCGCGGCGAGGTCATCGGCATGAACACCATCGTGATCCGGGGGACGGGGACGGGCGCGCCGGTCGAGTCAATCGGCTTTGCCATCTCCATCGACTCGATCAAGCCGCTGATCGAACGGTTGCGCAGCGGCAGGCCGGCGCCCGGCCAGCCATTCGTCGGTATCGCCGCCGTAGACCTCAATCCGCAGCTGAAGGACGAGCTGGGGGTGCCCGTCGACGAGGGCGCGGTGGTGCAAGACGTCACCGAGGGCTCACCGAGTGAGAACGTCGGCCTGCGGGTGGGCGACGTCATCACGCGCTTCGACGGCAAGGCGATCGAATCGGCCGCCGAGATGGTGCAAGCGGTGCGGGCGACCCAGCCCGGCGACAAAGTTTCGTTCACCTATTACCGGGGCGACGACAAGCGCGAAGCCACGCTGACTGTTGGGAGCCGGGCCACCGGCCAGTAAAGTCGTCGCCCTTATGTCTCTCGCCCCAGCCGAAGAAGCACCACAGCCTCCCCGAGGCCACGTTCGGGTCGTGTATCTCGGCCCGGTCATGCCCCACTGGGAGATTCAGTCCGACTTCGGCGATCGCGCGCTGATCGAGGAGTTCCGCCAGCGGGCCATGGCCCGCCTGGTGCTGCTGCCGCCGCACGACCCGCAATTCCGCCGCAACCGCGAGCGCGTCGTCCGCGACGCCGAGCGCGAGAACCTCACCCTCGAGTGGGACCTCGGCTACCCCGAAGAAGAAGTAGTCGTTCCGGAAACAACTGCTTGACGTAGTCCACTGCAGGGTCTATCAATGTGATATCACTTTGATAGAGGGGACCGGCAGAATGACTGAACGCCCGGTGCGTGTGTGGAACGGGTGGACGGCGGTGGCGTGGGAAGTCGTCGTCGTCCTTTTCTTTTTGGGGTCCATGGGCCTGGCGGCCGCCGAGGACGGCTTCCAACCGCTGTGGATCGTGCTGGCGGTCCTGTCGGCCATCAAGGCCCTGGTGATGCCGGTCGGCTTCTTCCTGGTGAAGCCCAACCAGTCCAAGGTCCTGGTGTCGTGGGGCAAGTACGTCGGCACCGTGCGCGACGAGGGTTTCCACTGGACCTGGCCGTGGCGGATCCGCCGCACGTTCTCGTTGCGCATCCGGACTTTCGACAGCGACACGCTCAAAGTGAACGACGCCGTCGGCAACCCGATCGAGATCGCGTCGGTCATCAACTGGCAGGTGCGAGACACCGCCAAGGCGGCGTTCGACGTCGAGGACTACGAGAGCTTCGTGTTCATCCAGACCGAAACCGCCGTCCGCCACGTCGCCAGCCAGTACCCGTACGACGACTACGAGCGCGATCAGCTCAGCCTGCGCGCCAACGCCGACGAGGTCACGGCCACGCTGCAGACCGAATTGCAGGAGCGGTTGTCGGTCGCCGGGGTGACGGTGCTCGACACACGCCTGCGCCGTCTGGCCTACGCGCCCGAGATCGCCGGCGAGATGCTGCGCCGTCAGCAGGCGAGCGCGGTGGTCGCCGCCCGGCAACTCATCGTCGAAGGCGCCGTCGGCATGGTCGACCACGCGCTCCAGCTGCTGAGCGAGAACAACATCGTCGAGCTCGACGAGGAGCGCAAGGCGTCGATGGTCTCGAACCTGATGGTGGTGCTGTGCAGCGACCGCGGGGCGCAACCCATCGTCAACGCGGGATCGCTGTACCAGTAGAGGGCCTGACTCATGGCGCCGCGCAAGAGCTACCTCCTGCGGATCGATCCGCAGCTGTACGTCGACCTGGAGCGGTGGGCGTCTGACGAGTTACGCAGCGTGAACGCCCAGATCGAGTTCCTGCTCAGCGACGCCGTTCGCCGGGCCGGGCGTCGCCACACCCCCTCGACGCCCGGCCCCGCTAACGAAGCGGAGAACGACGAGTGACGCGCAGGTGAACATCTGGGTTTAGGGCGCGGCCGCGGTGCGACCCACTCGTAGTGTGGTGAACGTGGCGGGAACGCAGCCCACGATCCTCATCGTCGAAGACGAAGACAGCTTCGTCGACGCGCTGGTCGTCGGCCTCAAGCGCGAGGGCTTCCTGGTGCACGCCGCCCGCGACGGTGTGACCGCGCTCGAAATGTTCGACCTCGTACGTCCCGACCTGGTCTTGCTCGACGTGATGTTGCCCCGCATGTCGGGCCTCGACGTGTGCCGGGAGATCCGCTCCAAGTCGCGCGTGCCGATCATCATGGTGACGGCTAAGGGCAGCGAGATCGACACCGTGGTCGGCCTCGAAGTCGGTGCCGACGACTACGTCACCAAGCCGTTCCGGTTGCGCGAACTCGTGGCGCGCATCCATGCGGCGATCAGGCGCGTCCCGCAGCACGAACCGGTCGCGGCGACCGCCTTCGCCGTGGGCGACCTCGTCCTCGACGCGGCGCGCCACGAAGTCACGCTGCGCGGCGCGCCGTTGTCGCTACCGCTCAAGGAGTTCGACCTGCTCGAGTTGCTGATGGCGAACGTGGGCATGGTTCTCACCCGCGAAGTCATCATCGACCGGGTGTGGGGTCCGTACTACGTGGGCGACACCAAAACCCTCGACGTGCACATCAAGCGGCTGCGCGCCAAGGTCGAGGACGATCCCGCCAAGCCGGCGCGCATCACGACCATCCGCGGGCTCGGGTACAAGCTCGAAGCCGTCTAGCGAGATCCCGCCACGCTCACACGTCGGGGCTAGTCCTCGAATTCGAGGCGGGCCAACCACAGACCCGGCGCGTTGATCTCCGCCGGCGTCGGGAGTCCATTGGCCTTGGTCCACAGTTGGCTCAAGGCGTCGGGGTTGCTGCGTTCGATCACGCCTTCGACGAACTGCGCGCCTTGCTCGCGGGTGTCGGGCCCGAGCGAGAGGCCGAGCATGCGCTCGGCGAACTTCTGGTCTTCGTCGCGCCCGCTGCGACGGCGACGCAGCGCTTCGGCGAGCACCTGCGGTTGACCGGTGACGCGCGGACCGACGGCGTTCATCACGTGGTCGACGGCGCCGAGGATCGCGGCGACGGCGGCCGTCAGCTGCGTCAGCGTGGAGCGCTGCGATTCGGTCTGGATGGCGCCGAGCAGCGTCTCGGGGTTGCCGAGGATGCGTTCGAGCGACGACGCGTCCGACGGGTCGATCTCGCCGAGGTGCTCTTCGATGCCCGACGCGTCGACGTTGAAGCCGCCGACGTAGTCGCCTACGAGTTCGCTGATGCGGGCGCGCACCGGCGGCGACGACAGGATCACGTGGTACGCCAACTCCTCGACCAGCACCCACAACCGCAGGTCGTCGATCGGGAGATCCCAGGCTTCGGCGAAGGCGTCGAGATTGCTGGCCACGATCTGCATCGGCGCGCCGGCGGGGCGCGGCAACGGCAGGTCGTACGGCCCAAGGCCGCGCTGGGCGAGCTGGCCGACCATCACGCCGGCCTGCATGCCGATGAGCACCGGGCTCATCATCTTGCCGAGCCCTCCGAGAAACGCGGCCGTCTCATCGACGTCGTTGTCGAGCGCGACCGGTTCGCCCGTGGCGTTGGCGTTGGCAACCGCTTCGGCGAGGCGTTCGAGGATGGGGCGGTAGGCGTCGAGGGCGGTGACGGCCCACTCGGCGCGGGTGGCGATCTGCACGGCCGCCGCCGCCGCTTCGATCACCAGGCCGGTGGCCTCGCCGACGTGCAGCGCGGCGATGGTGAACAGCTCCTCGTACCGAATGCGCTGGACCGGGTCGACGTTCGACTCGCTCTTGCCGCCCGTGGCGACCCACAGGCCGGTCTGGCGGGCGACGTCGAAGTTGAGCGTTCCCGCCTGCTGGAACATGCCGGCGAGGTCCTTGAACAACGGAATGCCGTCGAACGGATTTCCTCCGACTGGACCATCGCTTGACATGCGGTCATCGTAGAGGGATGGCGACCACGGCAGTTCTCGGGGCAAACACGACAGTCGGGGCCGCGATCGCTCGCAAATTGCGCCTCGACGGACACTCGGTCATCGAGGCGTCGCCGTCGGGGTCCGCCATCGACTTGAAGGAGTCGCTCGCCGGCGCGACCGCCGTCGTGCACGCGGCGGCGGCCGTCGGCAACCGACGAAGTCCTCGAAGCGGCCGCCGGCATCGGCGCCGAGCAGGTCGTGTTGCTGTCGAGCGCGGCGGTGTACGGCGCGTGGGCGGACAACCCGGTGCCGTTGACCGAGGACGCCATCATGCGGCCCAACCCCGGCATCGACGAAGTGTTCGCCCGCGCCGAAATCGAACGGCGCGCCCACGAGTGGTCACCTGATCACCCCGGTTGCAGCGTCACCATCCTGCGGCCGTGCACCGTGGTCGTGCCCGGCGCTGAGGACTGGCCGTCGGCCGACTTCGACGGCATCGCCGGGCTGGGTTCGGGCGACGGAACGCGGCCGGTGCAGTTCCTCCACGTCGAAGACCTCGCCGGCTGCCGTGGCGGTCGTGCTCGACAACGAGATCAAAGGGGTGCGCAACGTCGCCCCCGCCGGTTGGATCACCGAAGACGAAGCGCGGGCGCTCTCGGTGGGCGCGTCGTGGCGTTGCCCGAACCGGTGCGACGCGCCGCGCGTCGGTTGCGTCTCGGCAAGACCGTCGACCGCGGCGCCGCCGCCTTGACGCCAGCACCCATGGGTGGTCGCCAGCGACGCGTTGCGTTCCGAAGGCTGGTCACCGGTCTACGACAACCGCGAGGCGCTCGTGGCCACGCGCCGCCCGACCTGGTTCCAGCGCCTGTCACCGACGCGCCGTCAGGAACTGTCGATGGTCGCCATCGGTGGCGCTGGCCTCGCGGCAGTCGCCGCGGCCGCCGTCGGCATCGCCCGCCGCCGCTCCCACTAACCGCGAACTTGTGATGAATCGATCGACATAGTCGATCGATTCATCACGGATACGGCGACTACTTCCGCGCTCTTTGAGGGTGACGCTGAAGGTGTGGGCCTTCGCGGCGCGCCAGACCGTCACCTTGACGGTGTCGCCCGCCTTGCGGGAGCGGACGGCGACGACGACGTCGGTCATGGTCGCCACCTGCTTGCCGTTCACAGTCGTGATCACGTCGCGTTCCTTGATGCCGGCGACGTCCGCCGGACTGCCGTCGACGACTTCGCGCACCAGCGCGCCGGCGAGCACCCCGAGTGTCTTGGCGGTGGCGGCGTCGAGGTCCTCGCCGCGCACGCCGAGCCAGATGTGCACGACGTGACCCGTCGTCATCAGCTGCTCCGCCACGTCACGGGCAATGTCGATCGGCGTCGCAAACCCGAGGCCTTCGGCGCCGACGCCTTCGGCCACGGCGATGCCGGTCGTGATGCCGATCACGTTCCCGGCGGCGTCGACGAGCGCGCCGCCCGAAGAGCCGGGGGAGATGGGCGCGTCGGTCTGGATCATGTCGACGAGCAGGGGGCCGCCGGCGTTTCCGAACGGACGACCCAGTGCGCTCACCACACCGACGGTCACCGACGGTCCACCGGCAAGGCCGAGCGGTGATCCGATAGCGATGGCTTGCTGACCTACCTGCAAGCCCTGCACCGTGCCGAGCGTCGCCGCCGGAATTCGTGCCTCGACCTTGAGCACCGCGATGTCGGTCTCAGCGTCGGTGCCGACGATCTTGGCGGCCAGGGTGCGCCCGTCGGCGGAGATGACGTTCACGTTCGACTCGCCCTCGACGACGTGGGCGTTGGTGAGGATGTGGCCGTCGTCCCGGAAGGCGACCCCTGACCCGCTGACCTTGTGGCCCATTGTTCCTGCGGTGATCTCGACGATCGACGGGCGCAACTTTTGAGCAACTTCGACCGCCGCTTCGGTATTGGTCAGCCGCGCGCTCACGGGAGCGAGGGACGCCACCCGTTCGACGCTGCGATACGGCAATTCACGCGTGGTGAAGCCGCCAGCGGCGGCGATGAGACCGGCAGTGAGCAGCGCGCCGATCGTTCCAGCCAAGCCAGCGACCGCCCACACATTCGGCGGTTTCGGACCGGCCATCGCCACCACGGGTGCCCCGCCGCTGAACGCCGCACCCATTTCGGACGGGTGCCGCCACAACCGGTCATCGGGGTGCAACCAGCCGCGCTCAGGCTCTTCACCGGAGACGTCGAGCGGGTCCACGTCGTGAGGTTACCGATGGCTTCCGCCGGGCAGGCATCGCCCCGCATACTCTTGACCCACCTTGAGCAACCTCTTATTCCTCGGTTTGGCGGTGGTGTTCACCGCTGTGGGCTGCACCGTCATCTGGCTGCGGCAACGCAAGCCGACCGGTGTCGACACGGGTATCGACGCGTTCAGGCGCGAGTTGGAGGCGCTGGCGCCCGACCGCCGCACCGAGGAAGACGACGCTGGCTAGAGACCTCGCAATCGATCTCGGCACCGCCAACACCCTCGTATACGCGAAGGGCGTCGGCATCGTGCTCAACGAGCCCAGCGTCATCGCGCTGAACAGCCGCACCCAAGAGGTGTTGGCCATGGGGCGCGAAGCGTGGCAGATGATCGGCCGCACGCCCGGCTACATCGTGGCCGTCCGCCCGCTCCGTCAGGGCGCCATCACCGACTTCGACATCACCCAGCGCATGATCCGCCTGCTGCTCCAGCGGGCCGGTGTGTCGCGCTTCAATCGCCCGCGCGTGTTGATTTGCGTGCCCTCGGCGATCACCGAAGTCGAAAAGCGCGCGGTAGAAGAAGCCGCCCGTCGCGCCGGCGCCGCCGCCGCCTTCCTCATCGAGCAGCCCATGGCCGCCGCCATCGGCGCCGGTCTGCCGATCCACGAACCGCTCGGCAACATGGTGGTCGACGTCGGCGGCGGCACGTCGGAGACCGCCGTCATCTCGCTCGGCGGCGTCGTCGCGCTCCAGGCGGTACGCGTCGGCAGCTTCGACATCGACGCCAGCATCCAGTCCTACGTGCGGCGCGAGTTCGGCATCGCCATCGGCGAGCGCACGGCGGAAGAGATCAAGTTGTCGGTCGGCAACGCGTACGCCGACGCCACCGGCTTGCCGCCAGGGGTCGAAGTCAGCGGCCGCGACCTCATGTCGGGCCTGCCGAAGACGGTGATCCTCACTCCTGAGGTTGTGCGCGACGCCATCGAGGAGAACGTCAAGGCGATCATCGAGTCGGTGTTGCAGTGCCTGGCGCAGGCGCCGCCGGAATTGGCGCAGGACCTCATAGAGCAGGGCATTCACCTCGTGGGCGGCGGCGGCATGCTGCACGGTCTCGACAAGCGCATCGCCGTCGAAGCCCAGATTCCGGTGCACCTCGTCGAGGCCCCGCTCGAGTGCGTGGTGCTCGGCGCCGGAAAATGCCTTGAATCCTTCGAGTCATTGCGAGTCATGTTCATGGGTGCCGATCGCTGACGAACCTCGCGCGCGCTTGGCGCGTGTGGCGGCGGCGAGCGGCTTGCGCGTCCCCGACGACGCCGAACATCTGCTGTGGCCCGCGTCGACGGCGAGTCATTGTGGGCTCGGCGAAGGACGATGCCGGAGTTGCGGCCGCTCATGCGTCAGGTCGCCGACGCGTTACGGGCGCTGCATGCGTGGCGTCCGCCGGAGGGAGTGCTCGCGCTCCTGCGCGCCCATGACACGTCCGCCGGCTCCGACCACGACGCGGTGATCGGTCACGACCTGCTTCCCTTGCCAGCGCCGCGGTGGAAGCCACTTGTCGACGCCGCGCTCGCGTTGCCGTCCGTTGACGCCGGCGTCGTCCGCTCCGCCGCGGCGCGCTTCGACGAGCTCGCCGCCCATGATCCGTTCGCGGAGGTCGGCGACGCCGTCGTGCACGGCGACGTGAACTTCTCGAACATCCTCGCCACCGACACGGAGGTCACCGCGCTGCTCGACTTCGAGTGGGCCCGCCTCGGTCCAGCTGACGCGGAACTGGTCTCGATGCTGAATGGCGAACGGCACTCGCCGGTGGTGGGTTGGCTCCGCGAGGACTACCCCGAGATGTTCGCCCATCCGAACTTCGTCGAGCGCGTGTGGGTCACCGAGCTCGCTTACGTCCTCCGCCACCTCGTGCTGATGCGAGGCGACGACGAGGAAGTCCGCACGCTGGCGCGCCTCGTCGACGCGCCCTGGGCGTTCTAACGACGCAAATCCTCTGCCGCCTGGCGGACCTGCCAGTCGCGATCCTCCAACGCCCGGTCGATGGCCGCTTCGACTTCGGGCCCGTCGAAGGGCGCCAATGCCAATACGGCGCGACGCCGCACTGCCGGCTTGTCGCCGCAGGCGACGAGGATGGCGTCGATCCCGCGGGGGTCTTCGATGGCGCCGAGCGCGGCTACCGCCGCTTCCCGGCACAACGGTTCGTCGTGGGACGTGGTCATCCCGACCAATTGGTTCAGCGCGTCGTCGAGGCGCGGATTGTCCTCGCCCCACTCGCCAAAGGCCCACGCGGCCGCCTCGGCGACGAAATGATCCGCGTCGCTAAGCAGACCTAACAGCGTCTCGGCTACCGCGCCGCGCTCGGTCGATTCCGCGGCCAATGTGGCGCAACGACGCCTCACGCCGCCGTCGGCGTCGGCCAATCCAGCGAGCAAACGCTCGGCATCGAGTGCCCCGCAGCGTTGTAACGCGGCAAAGGCCGTAGCCCGGACGGACGGGTCGGAGTCGGACGAAAAGACCTGTGCCGCCGCTGCGTCGCCAGCGTGGCCAGCCAGCGCGGCGGCGCGCCGTCGCGCCGCCGACATAGGAGTTTGGGCCTCGCGCATAGAACAATGTTGTCTATGCGAGGCACACGACGTTTGGTAATCGTGCTTGTCGCGGGCCTTTCTTTCTCGATGCTGGGCGCCGCCGTGATCAAACGGCAGGAAACATTCGTCGAGAACACCATGCTGGCTTCGGCCACTCCGCTGACCACGACAACGGTGGCGCCGCCAACGACGACTACGGCGCCGCCGGTCGCGGTTTCGCGACCCGCACGTCCCGCGAGCGTTCCGCGTGAGGCGTACGCGCCGGAACCGATCGTCGAGATCGGGATGATCGAGATCCCGAAGATCGGGCTGTATCACAAGGTCATGCACGGCATCTCGATGCGCAACATCGACCACGGTCCGAGCCATTGGCCCGGTACCGCGCTACCCGGTGAACCGGGAAACACGGTGTTCGCCGGCCACCGAGTCACCAAGACGCATCCGTTCCGCCACCTCGACCAACTGGCACCGGACGACCTGGTCATCTTTCACATCAACGGTGTAAAGAGCACGTACAAGGTCACCGGCCTCGAGATCGTGTGGCCCGACAACCTCGGCATCGTCAACCAGACCGAAAACGCCACCGGCACGCTGTTCGCCTGTCACCCACCCGGCTCGGCGAAGCAACGCATCGTGGCCCACCTCGTGTGGGTCGAGAACACGCTCGACGCGTAGTCGTTACAACGCGCGCTGGATGACGAAGGTCAGCGCGGCGATCACCAGGATCAACACCACGCTTATCGCGATGCCCAACGACGCCGCGAGCGCAACGAGCCTGGTCAGTGACCGTTGCCGATTGCCGGTGCGGACAGCGGCGGGTCGCCGCCGCGGTGTCGTCGATCTCGCCCTGACCGGCGTCGGTGTAGCCGCCGGCTCGGGCTGCCATGGCGCGACCTCGACCTCGGGTTCCCACGTCGCCACCTCGGGCTCGTACGCCGGGTAGGCGTCGGTTTCGAAGTCTTCGAAGTCGTCGAGGGCGAACGTCGGCTCGACGACGGGCGTCTCGATGACAGGCGGCTCTGGCTCTGGCGCTGGCTCTGGCGCTGGCTCTGATTCAGGCGGCGGCGGTGGTGGCGGCGGCGGCTCCGGCTCCGTTTCCGCTTCTTGTGTCACCACGAGAGGGTCTTGCTGTTGTGGTGACACAAGAAGCGGGCGGGGCACCGTTTCGGTGACGCTCATTTGCACGGGTTCCGGATCGAAACGGGGAATCGGCGGTACCGGTTCCGGTATCGGCGTCGGCACGGGGTCGGGTTGGGGGACCGGAACGGGTTCGGGTTCCGGGATCGGCACCGGGTCCGGTTCTGGGATCGGGACGGGCTCCGGCTCAGGCGCCGGCACCGGATCGGGTTCGCGTTCTGGCGAGATCGGCAGCGCCGGTTCCGGCTCTGGTGCGATCTCCGGTTCGGGGGCGGGCGTGGGCTCGGTCCACTCGTCGACCAGGTCGGCTTCGCGTAACCACGACACCTGCAGATCGTCGAACGGATCGTCGTCGTGGGTGTCGCTCAATGCGACCCCGCGATTCCGCTACCCGGGCGCGACGTGGCAGGCTGACGGTTCCCCATGGCAACCCTTACGAGCACGAGCGCGGAGCGCGACACGCCCGGGAGGGTAGTGCCAGGACCTCTCTCATGGACGCCGCCGCAGCGCCCGAATAAGAACTGGTGGGGCCTGCTCGGCGGACCGCTCGCCTTCCTGGCTGTACTGCTTTATTTCCTCGCGCAGGTCCATCTGCCGTACGTGCAGATCGCTCCCGGGGGCGCTGAACCAATCAACGAGCTCCTGCGCGTGCCCGAGGCGCGTTCCCATCCGCCGAAGGGCAGCTTCCTGCTCACGACGGTTTCGTTGGTCATCGACGTCCGCCCGTTGGACCTCGTGCGCGATTTCTTCGACGACGACATCGTCGTCATCGCCCGTAAGGACATCCTCGGCGACGCCGATGAAAAGACTTACAACCAAGCGGCCGTACAAGACATGGACGACTCGAAACAGTCGGCGATCGTCGTGGCCATGCGGACGCTTGGTTACGAGGTTCCCGAGCGCGGCGCCGGGTCGCTTATCGCCGCCGTCGCCGAGGGCGACGTGCCGGCGAAGGGCGTGCTCACGGCGGGCGACGTCGTCACCGCCATCGACGGCGTGCCGACGCCGCTGGCCGAGAAGGCCATCGCCATTCTCCAGACGCACAAGCCCGGCGACCCGATCGTGGCGACGGTGACGCGTTCGGACAAGACGTCGGTTGAGCGCACCATCCGCCTCGGGAGTCGCGGCGAAGACGGCTCGTGCGCCGTGGCCGTGGTCAACGGTGCCGGCGCGTGCATGGGCGTGATCCTCGGCACCAAGGACCACAAGTTCGACTACCCCTTCGAGGTCAGCATCGACACGAAGAACGTCGGCGGGCCCTCCGCGGGCCTCGCCTTCGCGCTGGCGTTGATCGACGAGCTGACGCCGGGCGAACTGACCGGCGGTCGCGACGTGGCCGTCACCGGCACCATCGATATCGACGGGACCGTGGGCGACGTGGGCGGCGTGGTCCAGAAAACCGCGGCGGTCCGCCACGCCGGGGCCACGTTGTTTCTCGTCCCGCCGGGCGAGTTCGCCGAGGCCAAGCAACACGCCGGGAAAAAGCTCAAAGTCGTCCAAGTGGCGACTTTGAAGGACGCCCTGGCCGCCCTGGCCGACAACGGCGGCGACCCGGCGGTGCTCGCCAGCCGCTGAGTAACTAGTTACTTCGGGCTATGTCCGGATGGTCCGCACGGGTCATGGCGCCGAACCCGGCATTCAACCCAGACTGGTCACCGCCTAACGGGGTTTGGCGGGGATAACCCATGTCAACGAGCGCACAATTCACTTTCGCGGCCGAGTTCGTGGCCTTCCTCGCCGCAGCGGCCGGGCTGGCGATGTCGCTATTGCGTGGCGAAGTTGTGGTGCGTCCAATCTGGGTGCGCGCCCCGCTCGGCTTCGGCTTCGCCGCGCTGGCCGCCGCGGCGTTCCTGCGCGGCTCGCTCGTCGTCGACGGCGCCACCGCGGAAGTGGTGGTGCTGCGCTCCGCCGGTCTGATCGCCCTCGCCGCGGCATCGTTGCGGTGGGAGGAACGCGGCCTCGGCCGCTACTTGCTGTGGGGGGCGATTGTCGCCACCGTCGGCGCCACCTACGGCCAGACTCTCGACAACGTCGGCGCCGGTGATACCGCACTGATCGTGGGCGCAGCGTTATTCCTTGGGTCGGTCCTCACGGCCAGCCGGCGTTCGCTAGCCGCCCGGGTCGCCGCGTCGGCTGCCGGCGTGCTGCTGATCATGGTGCTGGTCTTGTCGCTGGCGCTCTCCGCCGTGTTGTCCGACACCGTCGAGAACGAAGCGAGCGTGCGTCTTGACGCGCGTGCGCGTACGGAGGTCGGGCTGCTGGCCCGCGAGAGCGATATCGCCTTGCGGGGGTCGCTCCTCGTCGGCCAGTCCCTGGCCACCAGCCGCGGCGCCCTCCTGCACCAACTCGCCGCCAATCCGGCGCGCAGCGGCCAGCTCGACCAGGACCTGTTCAACCTGTCGCGCAACTTCCTCTCGGATCTGCCCGTGGCCTACCTGAGCCCGTCGGGCGTGGTGCTGGCGGCGACGGGCTTCGATCCGACGGCGCTCGTGCCGATCGCCGGATCGGCGGCCGTCGCCGAGGCCAACGCCCGTCGCATCGAAGTGGCCACCGTGGCGGTCGTCAACGTCGACGCCATCGCGCTCGGCGTCGAGCCCGTACTGGCCGACGATCCCGACGGCGGGCGCAGCCACCTCGGCACGGTCGTCGTCGCTTCGCTGTTGAACGACAGCTATCTCAACCAACGGGCCACCGATGACCGGAGGTTGCGCCTGGCGCTGGTGACGCGGACGCAGCGGTTGTCGTCGACGCCGGAGTTCGCCACCAGCGAGCGGGCGCGCGCCCTCGCTCAAGCGGTGATGCAAACCGCTCTCCCGAGGTCGGCCAGCTTCGACGGGCTGTTCTTCTCGGCGCGGCCGGTCAACGACTCGGCCGGCAACACCATCATGGTGTTAGTGGCGACGACGCCGACCACCATCGTCGACGACACGCGCGAATCGCTGTTCCGGACGCTGTTCATCATCGCCCTCGGCGGCACGCTGCTTTCCTTGCTGCTCGCCGCCTTCGTCGGCGAGCGCATCGGCGCCCGCGTCCGCCGGCTCACCGTCGCGGCGACGGCCATTCAGGAAGGAGACCTGTCCGTGCGCGCCGGGCTCGACACGTCCGACGAAGTCGGCGTGCTGGGATCCACCTTCGACGCCATGGCGAGCTCGTTGGAGGAACAGACCGCCGCCCTGCGCCAGGCCGCCGACGACGAAGCGCAACTACGCAGCCGTCTCGAGGCGATCGTCGCCGGAATGGGCGAGGCGCTGGTAGCCGTCGACGCCCGCGGGCGGGTCACCGACTTCAACCAAGCGGCCGAAGAACTGATCGGGGTCAACGCTGGTACCGCCCGCGGGCGACCGGTTACGGACGTGCTGCGGCTCGTCACCGACGACGGCGTCGACTTGGCGCCCCGCCTGCGGCAACCGATCGCCCGCCGCTGGAGTGCGGCAGCCACGCTCACCCCGCGGATCGGGAAGAACGTTCCGGTGGTCGTGTCGGGCGGCGCGCTGCGCGGCCGTTCAGCCGAGTTGGTCGGCGGCGTGTTCGTGCTGCGCGACCTCACGCGTGAACGCGAGGTCGATCGTATGAAGACCGAGTTCCTCTCCCACGTCGGTCACGAACTGCGCACGCCGCTCGCTGGCGTCATCGGGTTCAGCCAGTTACTGACGCGGCGCAACATGACGCCCGACCAGTCCAAGTCCCTGCAACGCGAGATCCTCGACTCCGCCAAGCGGCTCGAGCGCATCGTCGAGATGCTCGAGTTCTTCGCGTCCACCGCCGCCGGGCGCGTCATGTTGCGCCCCGAAGAGATCGACCCGCGCGACCTCGTGGACGACGTCGTCAGCCGGTGGACGCTGAGCGCCGCGCCCAAGCACGAGCTCGTGCGCAAGGTCGCCCGCGGGACACGAAAGATCCGCGCCGACCGCAAGTGGATGACGCGTGTGCTCGACGAGCTGGTCGATAACGCCGTCAAGTTCTCGCCCGACGGGGGCAAGGTGACCGTCAGCGTCGCCAACGACGCGGAGAACAACCGCGTGGTCTTCAGCGTCGCCGACAACGGCATCGGCATGTCCGACGAAGAGCGCGCCAGCGCCTTCCTGGACTTCGCCCAGGCCGACGGGTCCGATACGCGCAGTTTCGGAGGACTCGGCCTCGGCCTGGCGCTCGTGAAGCGGGTCACTGAGGGCCACGGCGGCAGCGTCGCCGTCGAACCCCAAGAAAAAACTGGCTCGTTGTTCTCAGTATCGGTGCCCACCGCGCCGATAAGGAGGAAGTGACCGCATTAATTGAAACGTTCACCATGCCGCTCACTCGCGGGCCACTCCGGCGCGCCCTGCAAGCTGGCATTGGAGCGCTCTTGGTCGTCGGTGTGGTCGGAGTGGGTGTGGCGTACGCCACGACGCGTTCGGCCGCGCCTCTCGCGCCGGGCACCGCCCGGTTGGTTCCCGGTGACGCCGCGGTCACGGTTCACCGGGGTACGCCGGTCGCAGCAGCGGACGCGTTGCTGCGCGCCGGCGACACAATCGCCGTCGACGAAGGTGTCGCCACCGTGCGCACCGCCGGCGGCTCACTCGTTGCGCGGGCCGGGTCGGCGATCACGATCACCGACGGCGCGCCGCGCGTCACCCGTGGTGACGTGCTCCTGCAGGGCAAGGGCTTTGCCGTTGCCATGCGCGCCGCCACCGTCGACGTCACCGGGACCGCCCGCGTGCGTCAAGGCCTCACGCTCGAACTCGCCATGTACAACGGCGGCGCTGTTGTCCGCACGATGAGCGAGACCCTCGGCGTGCCGCGTCTTCGCCGCGCCATCATCGCCGGCGCCGGCGGTCCGGCCGCCGTGCAGATCGCGCCGATGGTGCTCGACCCCACCGACGGATGGGATCGCAAGTTCCTCGGCGACGCCCTGGAGCTCGACGTCGTGCTCACGGCCCGCAGCCGCGGCCTGACCATGCAGGTTGTCGGTGGCGGCAACAGCGTGCTCGACAAGGTGCTCGCCACTCCGGCCTGGAAGGACGCACTCACCGTGCTCGGCAACACGCCCATCGGTGAGGTGATCGTCGCCGCCGAACTGGCGCGCGCCGCCAACCTCCCGAAGGAAGCCGTCGAAGCGACTCTCAGGCTGCGCAACGAGGGCGCCTCATGGGGTCTGATCGCGCTCGGTCACGGCGTGCGCACGGTGCCCGAGACCTTCCAAGGCCTCGACAGCGTCCTCGTACCCGCCGTCGCGCCGGCGGCCGTAGTCCCCGAAGCGCCGACGACACCGACGGTCCCGGCGCCGATTGGCAGCGGCTCCACGGGCGGCGGGCGGTCGACCCCGTCGGTCACCACGGTCACGAACGAGCCGCCACCCACGGTGCCCGTGGTTCCGGTCGAGCCAACGAACCCCATCGTCGGCCTCGTCGACAGCCTCGACGACCTTCTCGCAGGATTGCTCGGTCAGTAGCGCACGCCGTCGTTAACCTCGGTGGATGGCCGAACCGCGGCCCGAGACCCGCGCGCCAATTACCTCGGAAGCGATAGCAAACGTCGGCTTCCGCACGTCGCTGCGCGGGTTCGACATCACCCAGGTGCGCGAGTACCTGCGCGGCATCGCCGATCACGTGCGGGCACTGCAGGATCACAACGACGATCTGCAGCGTCGCCTGCGCGAGGCCGAGTCGCGGGCTGACCATCCCGTCCTCGACCAGGCCCAACTGGCCTCGGCCCTGGGTGACGAGACGGCGCGCATCTTGCAAAGCGCCCACGAGGCCGCCGCGGAGATCCGCGGGCGGGCCCAGGAGCACGTCGAGCGCGTCGTGCAGCAGGCGCGCGACGACGGCGCCAAACTCACCGCCGAGGCGGCCAACGTGCTCGAAGTCCGGCGGGCCGCGGCCGAAGCCGAAGCCGCGGAGATCCTGCGCGTCGCCACCGAAGAGGCCATCCGCCTGACGTCGGAGGCCAGCACGTCGGCGACCGCCACCGTCGCCGAGGCCGAGGAGACGGCGCGCGAGGCCGTCGAAGGCGCCAAGGCCGAACGCAACGAGGTGCTGTCCGACGTTCGTCGTCGCCGGCGCATCGCCAACACGCAGATCGAGCAGCTACGCGCCGGCCGCGAACGACTGCTCCAGGCCTACGAGATTGTGCGGGCCACCCTCGACCAGGTGACGACCGAACTCAACGTCGCCGACGACGAAGCCCAGCGCGGCGGCCGACGAAGTCGGACGGCGCATGAACGCCGCCATCGATCCGAACCAGGCCGACGCCCTCGCGTCGATCCCCATGGTCGACACCGTTCTGAGTACATCTACACCGGTAGAGGCGGCGCAGACCTCCTCAGAACCAATCCCGAGCCGTCCGCACCGCAAAGGCGGCAAAGGCGCCCGTCCCCCGGCGACGGTGGCTCCCACGCCGACGCCCACGCCCGCTCCCGAACCCACGCCCACTCCCGAACCCGAGCCCGAGCACGAGCGCGAACCCGAACCCGAACTTCTTGTGTCGTCTGCCCGCGAAGACCGCGGGCAAACGACACAAGAAGTCGCAGTCGCGAAGTCGGCGGAGGAACCAGAACCAGAACCAGAACCGGCGCCGGCGCCCGAGCCGCCGAAGGCGGAGCCGAAGCCCAAGCCGACGAAGGCGCCCCCCAATGTCGCGGCGCAACGCGTCAAGGCGCGGCGCGAAACGTGTGGCGCGCTCGAGGAGCACCTGACCCGTCGTCTCAAGCGGGCGCTGCAGGACGAGCAGAACCTCGTGCTCGACCGATTGCGCTCGGTGCGGGGCATGCTCAGCGCCGACTCGGCGCTCGGCGGCGAAGCCGAGCACCTCGCCACGTACGTGGCCATCGTCGAGCCCGCGCTCGCCGACGCCGCCGCGCCGGCGCCGCCGCCACCGGCAACGCCGCTCGACGTGCCGCGCCGCACCTCGTGGCGACGGTCGCCAACGACCTGGCGCTCGAGTTGGTGTTGCCCTTGCGGCGTCGCCTCGACGAACGCCTGCACGAAGCCGCCGCTGTCGGCGACGACCAGATCACGGCCAGCGATCGCGTCAGCTCGGCGTACCGCGAGGCCAAAACGCAGCGCGCCGGGCGCCTCGCCGAGGACTGGCTGGCCGCCGCGTGGGCCGTCGGAGTGCACGCCGCCACGCCGTCCGGAACGCCCGGCACGTGGGCGAGTGACCCCGACCATCCGTGCTGCACCGACTGCGACGACAACGGCCTCGCCGGTGGCGTTCCCGTGGGCACCGCCTTCCCGACGGGGCATCTGCACCCGCCGGCGCACCCCGGCTGCCGGTGCGTCATCGTCCCCACGGCCTAGCCTGCGCGCTTGTGACCACTGTGACCGATTTGCCGCGCCGTCGTCCGGCGGGCGCCGTATCGCGATCTTGCCCATCCTGGCCGGTTTGTTCGTCCTGTGGTTCGTGCTGCAAGGCGTGTCGCGCACGTTCACCGACTACCTGTTCTTCTCCGAGGTCGGCCTCACGCGCGTCTTCCGCACCGTGCTCGGTTCGCAGTTCAGCCTCGTCTTCGGCTTCGGCGCTGCTGTTCTTCGCCATCCTCTGGGGCAACCTCGTGCTGGCCGACCGGTTCGCTCCGGGGTTCCGCCCGCTCGGGCCAGGCGACGAGATCGTGGCCCGTTACCGCGAGGTCGTCGGCGGCAACGCCGGACGACTCCGCGTCGTGATCGCCGTGGTGTTCTCGCTCATCGCCGGCGCCGGCGCCGCTGGCCAATGGGAGCACTGGTTGCTGTTCCGGCAACGCGCAGAGCTTCGGGATCAAGGACCCGCTCGACCAGTTGCTGTTCGGCCGCGACGTCGGCTTCTACGTGTTCCGCCTGCCGTTCCTGCAGTTCCTCGTCGGCTGGCTGTTCACCGCGGTGCTGGTCACGGCGATCATGACCGCAGTCGCCCACTACCTCAACGGCGGCATTCGCCTCGCGCCGGCCGCGCTCGACCGCGTGACGCCGCATGTGCGCGCCCATCTCTCCGTGCTGTTCGCCGCGCTCGCACTGGTCAAGGCGCTTCGGCTACTTCGTGCAGCGCTGGACGCTGCTGTACTCCGGCGAGGGCGTCGTGCAGGGCGCGACCTACACCGACATCAAGGCGCGGCTGCCAGCCATCAACCTGCTGTTGTTCGCGTCGTTGGTCGCCGTCGTGCTGCTGCTGGTCAACGTGCGCCGTCGCGGCTGGACGTACCCCGCTGTAGCCGTCGGCCTGTGGCTGGTGCTGTCGGTCGTGGTCGGCGTCGATCTACCCGGCGCTGGTGCAGAGCCTGCGCGTCAACCCGCAGGAGAACGCCAAGGAAAAGCCGTACATCGAACGCAACATCGCGGCCACGCGCGACGGCCATCGGTATCGGCGGAGTCGACGTGTCGCCGTACAGCTACACGAAGGCCCTGTCACCCGAGGCGCTCGCATCGAACGAGGACACGATCCGCAACATCCGGCTGTGGGATCCGAAGTTCACCACCGACACCTACGAGAGCCTCCAGTCGATCAAGGGCTACTACGCCTTCAACGACGTCGACGCCGACCGCTACGTCCTCAACGGCCAGAAGACCCAGGTGCTCACCGCGGCGCGCGAGCTCAACCCCGCAGGGCTGCCGGACAACGGCCGGTCGTGGGTCAATCGCCACCTCCAGTACACGCACGGTTACGGGGCTGTGGTGGCGCCGGCGAACGCGTCGTCGGCCGACGGCAATCCGGAGTTCTCGTTGAAGGACGATTCCGCCGGTCGGCGAGCCGAAGATCACTCAGCCGCGGGTGTACTACGGCGAGAACCTTGGCGGCTACGCCGTGGTCAACACCAAGCAGCCGGAGATCGATGCCGACGTGGCGACTTCGAACTACGCCGGCAAGGGCGGCGTCGCGCTGTCGAGCCTGGCGCGCAAGTTCGCGTTCGCCGTGCGCTTCGGTGAACTCAACCCGCTGATCTCGGGGCAGATCACCCCGAAGTCGCGCGCCATCTTCTACCGCGACATCAACGCCCGCGTGAACAAGGCGGCACCGTTCCTCAAGTACGACAGCGATCCGTACCCAGTCATCCTCGACGGCAAGATCCTCTGGGTGATCGACGCGTACACGACCACCAACCACTATCCGTACGCGCAGTCGGCCGACACCAGTCGCCTGCCGAACAACAGCGGACTTGTCACCAACTTCAATTACGTCCGCAACTCGGTCAAGGTCACGGTCGACGCCTACGACGGCAAGCTGACGTTCTATCTGGTCGACGAGAAAGACCCCGTCGCCAAGGCGTACAGCAAGATCTTCCCGAAGCTCTTCACCGACGGCGACACGATGTCGGACGACCTGCGCTCGCATCTGCGGTATCCCGAGGATCTGTTCCGCGTGCAGACCACGATGTTCGGGCGCTACCACCTCACCAACCCCGACCAGTTCTTCAGCGCCTCCGACGCCTGGAATGTCGCGCCGGACCCCGGTACCGGTGAGATCGAATCGGCACCGTCGACCAATACGTCGGTGGTCGTTCCCGGCGCACGTAGGACCGACGCCCGCATGGAGCCGTACTACGTCCTCACGCGCCTGCCGAGCGACAAGGAGGCCGAGTTCCAGATCCTGCAGCCGTTCGTGCCGCGCTCGTCGCAATGACTCGCGGCGCAACCTGACGGCGTTCATGGTCGCGAAGAGCGACCCCGGTCGGTACGGCCAGCTCGAGGCTTACGTCATGCCCGCGGGTCAAGCAGTGGAAGGACCCGTGCAGATCGCCCAAGAGATGCAATCGGATCCGACGGTCAGCGCGCAGCAATCGTTGCTGTCGCGCGGCGGGTCGACGGTCAAGCTCGGCAACGTCTTGATGCTGCCGATCAGTGACTCCATCATCGCCGTGCGTCCGATGTACGTGCAGGCTGCGGGAGCCAACAACTTCCCGCAGTTGCGCAAGGTGATCGTGTGGCACGCCGGTCAGGTGCGGATGGGCAACACGTTGCAGGAAGGCCTACGTCTTCTCTTCGGCGACGCGCCCGTGGCGCCGGTGGAGGGCGAGCCCGCTCCGGGGCCGTCTAGTGCGACGGTGGCGGCATTGCTCGCAAAGGCGGACGAAGCGTTCGAAGCGGCGGACAACGCCCTGCGCGAGGGCGATCTCGCCGGGTACCAGCGTCACAACGCTGAGGCCCGCGAATACGTCCGCCAAGCGCAGGACGCCGATAATCGGGAGCAAACAGCCAAGAATTCCGCCTCCGCTTAGGCCGCCCCGTCAGGCTGGAGCCATTCGGCCGTTTGTGGTTGGGCGGTAACGGGAACCATTTGGCCATGCTTGGTGGATTCGTGGTCGTTCTTGGTCTTGGCGCGGCTGTCGGCTTGATCGGGCGGTTCCTCATGCCCGGCCGCAGCGGCTTGCTGCTCGTCGCGCGGCGTGACCCGAAGCTGTTGCCGCGGCTGCTCAAACGCGACGGCGAGGTGCGTTGGGAAGTCACCGCCGGCGTCCTCGGTGCCTCGGTCGCGTACTTCGTGGGCCGCGCGTACGACGGCGCCACGCGACTCGGCCCTTCCCCCCTTCGCTGGTGGCTCTCCGTCATCGGCGCCGCCGTGGTCGTTGCGATCGCCGTCGTAGCCGGAGTGATCGAACGCGCCGAGCCGACGCGCCGTCTCGGCACGCGGCGTCGCCTGCTCCGGAGCAACCACCGATGACCGTCGCCGTGCGGTTCAAGTCGCGCTTAACGCTCGCGCAGTCGATGCAGCGGTTGTGGACCGATCACGTGGTGTGGAAGCGGCTCTACATGTTGAGCGCGCTCGACGATCAACCCGACATGGTCGAAGCCGCGGCCCGCCTGCTGCGCAACGCCGAGGAGATCGGACGCCTCGTCGACAAGTACTACGGACGCAAGGGCGCCAAGCGCGTCAAGACCGTGCTGAAGCAGCACATGCTCATGTTCGTCGACCTGATCGAAGCCGCCAAGCACGTCGACGGCCAGAAGTACCGCGACATCGACGCCACGTTGCAGAGCAACGCACACGACATCGCCGACGCCTTCGGCGACCTCAACGAGTCGTGGGTCAAGACCGAACTCACCGAGATGTGGTTGCTGCATGTCGAATTGACCAAGGCGCAACTCACGGCGCGCCTCGAGGAGAACTACGACCGCGACGTCGAGTCCTTCGACGAGATCCTGACGGCAACGCTCACCATCGCCGACCGCCTGTCGGACGGCATCATCCAGCAGTTCGCCGACAAATTCGCCGCCTAGGCGGCTGCGCGACGGCTACGAGGCGGAGGGAAGCGCCCGCAGCGAAGGCACAGTTTGCGTGCTGGCTGCCAGCGTGGCGGCCAGAGCGTCGAGGCTGTCGGCGAGTCCGGCGACTTGCGATGCCAGCTGGTCGGCCAGCACGTAGCCATCAGCAGTAGCCAGCTCACCCATGAGTTCCGCCGCCTCGGCGGCGACCGCCGACGCCTCGACATCGGCGCCCACCACTTGGAGGCGCCCGGCGATCAGCACGGGCAGCGATTCGACGGCGCGCCGCTCGACGTCTTCGAGGCGCTGCTCGAGCGTGTTGACGCGGTTCTCCAGTTCGTGGGCGTGAATCGCCAGGGTCTTGATGGCCCGCTCGATGCGGTCGGCCTCCGCCGACAACGCCTCGCTGGCCGCCGTCACCAACGCGGCGCGCTGTGACTGCGCCAACGCGGACGCAATCGGATGGTTATCGCTACGACGCCGGCCAAAACGCATGGGGTCCCAGGTTACGAAGGCCGTTTGGACCGGCGGTGGACCCCCACTACAATGATCCGTCCGCCGCGGGGTGGAGCAGTCTGGTAGCTCGTCGGGCTCATAACCCGAAGGTCGCAGGTTCAAATCCTGCCCCCGCCACCATGTGATGTCGCGAGACATCGGAGACTGATGTCGCGAGTCATCGTAGACATCGGTCTCCGATGTTTCCGGCTGTTTCAAGGAATCGGCTGGTAGTCCTTGTCGGGGTTGAGGGTGAGCCGGCGGAGTTGGTTGCCTTCGTGGTCGAGGACGCGGATTTCGAGGCCGGCATCCGTGCAACATCGACGGCGAGATTGGTGCAGCTACGGTGTCGACTGTGAAAGTGGGGCGTGATCGGGTCAGACCGACGAGATGGTTTGGGCGGGTCTATGGGCGTTCCATGCGGGCGAGTTGCGGGCTGGCCGCCGCCGGGCTGTGTGTGATGACGGTTGCCTGCGGGTCTGAGGGTGGGCGCACAAGCGACGAGTCCGTCGGGCGTGGCGCGAGCGCAAATAGTCCCGCGTCGGCTGCAGACGCGCGGCGACGGGGTAAGCAACGCAGACACGCGGCAAGGTGGTTTGCTGGCCTCGATTCGCTCCGTCCGGCGACTCTGTGATGACAACCGAGACGTGTACGGATACTGCGCCGAAAACGACGCGGCGTACGAGGGTGCCGAGAAGTTCTGTCGATCAATCCTTCCGGAAGACAAGCTCAACGCGGCGCGAACGTACCGTACGCCGGCTTGGGGGCTGTCGCGCAGCTCGGACTTCGTCCGCGATGATGGTCGCGGGCAGACCTATTTGCATTGCGACATGACGAACCTTCTCGAGGGCGTCACTTCCGGCCTTGCCAACGCAGGCGTGCACACGTCGATAACAATCCTGTACCCAGACGGACCCGATAGCAGCTACTGCCTCGGCGGGCCTGGCGCCGGGCAGTCCAAGCCCAACTCCGCCGGCGCGTGCGCCGAGTACGAACTCGGTGGGTTGACGTTTACTGTCGCTGCGGGCATCACACTTGGAGACGAGACGAAGTCGGTGCTAACAGCGGAGCGGGAGTCGATGGAATCGGCCGCGAACGATGTTGCTGAGCGACTCGGGCGCTCGCGGTGAGGACGGCGAGCACAGCGTTTGCTGTCTCACACGCCGCGCGTGTTCGAAGGCGCGAACGGTGTGGGCAACCGACAACGACCACACTCCCGCCTCCTAGCGTCTCCACGTTTGTCACGGCGGGTCGGTTGTTGGCGGTGTGACGAGCGGAGAGTGGTGTGGCTGAGGCGGGGTGGTATCGGGATCCGGGTGGGGATCATGCGGGGCCGTGGTTCGACGGGGCGGGCTGGACGTCCGATGTGAGCGATCAAGACGCCGTCAGTCCTGCGCCTTCGGAGGCTGCAGACGTTCTTGTTCCGGTCATGTGGCTCGGCGTCGTCGGCTGACATGGCGGCGCGGTTGGCGGATGTGGCGCGTGCTCACGACGCGGTTGGGCGACGGCTGGAGGCGGTTCGCCGCGCCGCTCAGTGAGGACGCGTTCCGCCCGTTTCGTCGCGCTGTTCGTTGCTGCGTTCACGGTTGGGGTCCTTCTTCCGCTTGCGGGTGTGCCGGTGCCGGCGAGCGCGGTGGAGCCGACGAGATCCTGGTTGGCGCTCGGTGATTCGTATTCGTCCGGGGAAGGCGTCGATGACGGCCGCGACGGCTCGGCTGATGAGTGTCAGCGTTCGCCGAGCGCGTGGCCACACTCGGCTGCCGCGCACGCGAACAACGGAAGCAAGAGTCCATTCGGTGCGGTCACGTTTCTTGCCTGCACGGGCGCGACGCTCCGACCGATCTCGGCTGACGGGAAGACCTCGCGTGCGACGACGGATAAGGACTCGCTGCGGCAACGAGCGCAAAAAGTGGCGAGCGGCAAGTTCGATGTGATCTCGATGACCTTCGGCGGCAACGACGTCGGCTTCGCCGACAAGCTGTTGACCTGCGTGGGCTCACGATCCGCGACTTACCTGTTGCCTCTCGCCGGACCCGTTGGACTGTTCGCCGCCGTGGCCGCTGACAACTATGCAGATTGCGGCATCAACGAGTCGTCCGTTAGGACAGCGATACGCGGGCTGCAACCGGAGTTGACCAGTCTCTACCGCGCCGAGGTTGCGCACCTCAAGCCCGGTGGAGCCGTGATCGTCGTGGGCTACCCCCAACCTGTTCGCGCCGTCCAACACGTGGGGACTTGTGAACGAGGCCACCCGGTGCGCGGGCATCACTGCGTCGGACGCGGACAAGATCAGCCGACTTGTCGACGAGCTCAATGCGACCATTCGGGCCGCGGTCGCGGCGGCGGGGTCACGTCCCAACGTGTGGTGTAACGACTCCCGCCGCGTCATCTTCGATTTAGTTGTTTAGCTGACCTCGCTGAGTTCGTGTTGGGTGACCTCTTCGGCGTCGTTGTCGGTGTCGCCGTCGATGAGGTGCATGCGGGCGCGGGTGAGGCTGTCGGCGTTCATGTAGCAGCGGACGACGGCCCACTCGTCGTGTTGCTCGGCGAGCACGGCGCCGACGAGACGGATGACGGCGTCGCGGTTCGGGAAGATCCCGACGACGTCGGTGCGGCGCTTGAGTTCCTTGTTCAACCGTTCCTGCGGGTTGTTCGACCAGATCTGCTTCCAGTGCTCCTTCGGGAAGCTCGTGAACGCGAGCACGTCGGGCGCGGCGTCGGCGAGCATGTTCGCCGCGTCGGCGAACTTGTCGGTCAACTGTTCAACGACCCGGGCGTGCTGTTCCCACACCGACTTGGCGTCGGGCTGAGCGAAGATCGTGCGCACCAACGTGGCCACCATCGTCTGGGCGGACTTCGGGACCTTGGTCAGCAGGTTGCGCATGAAGTGGGTGCGGCAGCGTTGCCACACCGCGCCGAGCAGCGTCGAGCGGATCGCGTCGACCAGCCCGATGTGCGCGTCGGAGACGACCAGCGCCGTGCCGTTGAGCCCGCGGGCGACCAGGCCGCGCAGGAACGCGAGCCAGCCGGCGCCGTCCTCGCTGGTGATCACGTCGAAGCCGAGCACCTCACGATGCCCGTCTGCGTTCACGCCGACCGCGATCACGACCGCCACGTTGACGATGCGGCCGCCCTCGCGAACCTTCAGGTTCGTCGCGTCCATCGACACATACGTGTAAGGGCCGCCGTCGAGCGGGCGGTTGCGGAACTCGGTCACCATCTCGTCGAGCTCGCCGGCCATCCGGCTCACCTGCGACTTCGACAGGTGTTCGATGCCCAACGTCTGCACCAGCCCTTCAACGCGACGCGTCGACACGCCGCGCACGTAGCACTCCATCACCACCGCCACCAGCGCCCGCTCCGCCGGCGCCGTGGCTCGAGCAGCCAGCCCGGGTAGTAGGAGCCCTCGCGCAGCTTCGGGATCGCCAAGTCGATCGAACCGACCCGCGTGTCGAGCTGGCGTTGCCGGTAGCCGTTGCGGCTGTTGAGCCGCTCCGGTGTGACCTCGCCGTAGCCGGCGTTGGTCAAAACCTCGACCTCGGCCGCCATCAGACGCTCAGCGAAGCTCGCCACCATCTCCCGCAACAGATCACTGCTGCCATCCGCGTCGAGGTGCTTGCGCAACCACTCGAGCGCGTCCATGTTGTTGTTGACCACCGCGTTGTCTCCTCTCGGGATTGTCTTGTCAGGACTTCCTTTGAAGATGACGCGGTGGTCATCGCGTCAGGTGGACCCTCGCCCCTTACACCACACGTTGGGACTCAACTGGCGGCGGGCGCGTCAGTCAAATACGTCGGCGTCGATGAACTGTTCAAGACGCACGAGGTGTGCGGCACCAGCGACGACTGGATCAACTCGATCCCTACGGCCGACGCAAACGAGAAACGCGGTCGTCACGATCTCAACGGCTCGATGCATCCCAACCGCGCCGGCCACACCGCCATCGCCCGCCAAATCGCCACAAGCATCCCCGCTCCGCTCAGCACGCCCCAGCCATCAGCGTCTACATGCTGCCTTCCACCGGTGGTTCGGCGAGGGAACTACTGCCCGAGTCTCGATGACTTCCCGCGAAGTGACGTGCGCGGGTGGCACAACGACGCCATGACAGGTGTCATGGAGGTCTTTGGCGTCGATGTGGCGAGCGGTGGAATCGACCTAATCCTGCGCGAACCGGAGATCGGCGTTCGTCGGACGGTCCGTGTCCGCCGAGGCGTCCTGTTGACAGACAGCACCCAACCCGCTGACGCTGAGGCGATGCGCACCCAGTACGGCGAAAGCCCGTCGGTGGAGGTGCGCTTCCGGCGGATGAGTTCTGACGGCGGCAACGGCGATGGCGAGGACGGTAAGGGCATCTTCATCTTCGAAGAGTGCTTCCTCGCCGACTAACGCGCACCAAAGTCGATACGCCGCCATCCAATCGGGCGTGATCCGCACAGCGCTGGTGGCCTGGTCAGTCCGCGAGCGCATCAGCTTTTAGTCCCCGGGTCGAGTCCGCCACCCGGACCCCACGGCCGCCGCGACCCGGAGCGTTCTCGTCAATCATCTCGTCAATCGAACATGCTCGGACGGCCTCGGACCGGGCCGGCTTCGGCTCCTGAATCGACCGGAAAATCGGACGTTCACGCACGTAGCCGGACGGCAGAGGACGCCACGCCGCGACTCATAGCCCGAAGGTCGCAGGTCAAATCCTGCCCCCGCCACCAATTGCGCAGGTCAGAGGCCCTCCCTTCGGGAGGGCCTCTCTGCTTGTCACCAAGATGTCACCAAGGCTTGGTGACAAACGCATAGAAGCGCTGGTTAATGGCGTGACCTTCGGGTTTGTTGCCCGACGAGCGTCCCGATCTGAACCAGCTGAGTCGGCCAGCCCCGCGTCACCGTAAGAGGTCGTCTGTGGCCAAGCGACTAACCCAGGCGCGGTGTTGTTCGGTGCTCCAACCGAGTTGCACCGTGACGAAGTAGTGCAGCTCGGGGCTCAAGATCGCCGCGAGTTGTTCGGCGGCGCGCGTCGCGCTCAAGCCGGGTCGCAGCGCTCCCTTGAGATCGACGCGCACGCGTTCGGCGATGCGTCCCAGCCGTTCCTCGAGTTGGCGGTCGCGAAGCTCGATCGCAAACGGCTCGGCGTCCGCGGCGCCGCGAATGACCGCGTGAACCAGGCTGGTCCGCGCAAGCACGTCGCAGATGAACGCAACGAGCGCGTCCAGTCGCTCTCTCGGCGTCGGTAACGACTTGATCTGTTCGTACGTAGGAATTTGATCAAACGGGACGTCAGTCGCCGGCCCTTGGACTGCGGCAGCGATGACGCCTTCGAGCAGTCCGCGTTTGCCACCGAGGGAGCCATAGATCGTTTCAGGGGAGACCTCGGCCTCCGCTGCGACGGCGGCCACGGTCGTGCCAGAGAAGCCGCGTTCGAGGAACAGCTTTTGCGCGGCTTCGAGGGTGCGGCGCCGCGTGTTTTCCGCCTGCTCCTGACGAACAGTTGATCGATAGGCCCGCGACCTCTTGACGGCGTCCGCCATTTCGTTACAGTAACAGTCAAATCACTACATAGATCATGGAATGAATTGGGGTGGGCGCGTGCGAATGGGACGGCGAAGCGTTGGAGTGGTCATGGTGGCGCTGACAGTGCTGGTATCAGCGGTGTGGGCGCCGTCAAGGGTTTCGGCCGGTCGACCACGCGTCGAAACGTTCGAAGTCCCGAGCGCGTGCGTCGACACCAGCTCGATCGTGATGGCTGATCCACCGCCGGGTACGCCGGCACGTCCAGCAAGGTTGCGCGTCAGGGTCGTCCTGCCAAAGGGCTACGACGGGCAGCAGGCGTTCCCGGTGCTGTACCTCCTGCACGGGCTCGGCGGCGCGTTCGACTACTGGACCGACGATTCGCGGGGAGTTAACCAAGGCGATCGACGGCCTCAACGCAATCGTCGTGATGCCAGAAGCGGGCGTGATGGCGACGTACGCGAATTCGTGGGCGGGAGGCACAAGGCGCCCGTGTTGGCGGGACTACTTCCTTAACGAAGTCGTGCCGACCATCGAGAGTCGTTTCCGGGTGCGCCCAGGTCGACGCTGGCATGCGATCGGCGGGTTCTCAAGCGGCGGACTTGGAGCGGTCCTCTACGCCGCGAGCGCGCCCGGCTACTTCGGCCAGGTTTTGTCGTTCTCCGGTGTCCTGAGCACGCAGCGTCCTGAGGACGAGTCGGGCGCGGCGGTGCTAGCGGTAATGGGGTTGTACATGCCTGGGAAAATCGCCGCGGTCGGCCCGATGCCATGGCGCGACGCCTACGGCGACCCATCGGCGCAGGAGTTCTACTGGGCCGGCCACAACCCGGTCGTGCTCGCGGCCGGACTGTCGCACTCACGTGTGTACGTCGCTCACGGCGGTCCCACGGCGCCGACGTGTGTCGAGGTCAAACGTCCGACGACGACATCCGCGGGTCCCGAGGTGCTCGGCGGCATCGCCGAGGCGACCATCAACGGCGCGTGGGCCAAGGATTTCATGACCCCTGCGCGCGCCGCCGGGGCCGACGTGACGTATCGACCGCAATCGGGCGGACACTGGTACGAGTACTCGGCCCGGTTCCTTGCGGACGCGATCGAGCATTGGGGTCTCTTCGCGCCAGTGCCCGAACGGCCAACCAGTTGGACGTACAAGACCGTGGCAACGAGCGGCGAGATGTGGGGGATTGGGTTCGCGTTCGATCAGCCGCCGACGGCGCTCGCCACGTTCACCCGTACGGACAATCGGTTGAGCGGTCGTGGCGCTGGCACGGTCCAGCTTGAGCTTGCCGCGGGCTGTGCGCAGCGTGTCTCGCTGCCCTTCGATGTGGAGTTGTCTTGCGCCTCGTGGGTTTCGGCTCCTTCACCGCTGCGTCGGCTCGGATGACGTTTCGGACGTTCACATTTCGAGGGTCGCACGTGGTTGCGGTAACCCGACTCACGTCAAGCTGGCTCGGATGTCCTTGGTACGTCGGTAGACCCGGTAGTCGTGTCCGGGAGTGAGCACGAAGCCGTGGTGTTTGTAAAAGGCGACCGCGTCATCGTCGATGGCGTCGACAACGACGAGCCGCGCGGCCGCGGCTTCGCCGGCGTCGACTGCTTTGCGCAGCGCCTCGGTGAGCAGCAGTCCGCCGAGTCCGGCGCCTTGCTCGGAGCGGTGGATGGCGAGTCGCGCTAACAGGACCATGCCAACGGGGTAGGCCGGCAGGCCGCGCACGAGTTTGGCGGGCGCGTCCTCGCGCAAGACCGAGCCCATCGTCAGACTGAAGTAGCCGGCAACAGGCGTGTCTCGGACGAGAACGAACGTGCGCGCTGAGTCCATTTGTTGCGCGGCGAGCGCGTGACGCTCGAGCCAGCCGTCGAGCTCCTCGTTGCCGGAGTCAAACGCGGCGATGTCGTGGTCAGCGCCGAGCCGTTCGAATCGCAGCCCCTCGACGCTCACGCCTCCGGGAGTTTCGGATTTCGCTTGAACAGCTTGACGAGTTCGGGCACCGGTTTGGCGGGCTTGTCGAGCTCGGCGATGAAGCGATCGAACGCTTCGTTCGACAGCACCAGATCCTGGTGTTGTCGAACAACGCGCTTGGCGCGCGATGTCACCGTGTCGAGCACGAACGCGGTGACCGTCGTGTCCTCCAGATCCGCCGCTTGCCGGATGAGCGCGTCTTGGTCGGGCGTGACGCGAACTTCCAAGCGGTGGCGTCGAGACGGGGTTGTCGCGGGCTTGCTCATGAATAAATATTACCAGCGTCCGGACGATGTCCGGACAAGTTCGTCACCAATTTGTGACCATGACTTGGAGTTACGAGCGCCCGCGAGGTTCCACCAAAAGGGACCGGCGACTCTCTTGGGGGCAGCTGTTACCAGCGACTATTCGGTCCGCGATGGTATGGGCGCCCACCAGCGCCCGCGACTGCAAAGGCGGTACCTCGTACTCATACCCGAAGGTCGCAGGTTCAAATCCTGCCCCCGCCACCATTGTGATGTCTCAGGACATCGGCAAGGACAAGCGGAGTTGGACGCCTGGATCGAGGACTACAACACCAACCGACCTCACTCCGCGTGTGGCATGGAACCACCCGCCACCCGCCAGGCGAACCGCTGAGGACACCAACACTTCGCTTGGCGCGGCAAAGGTCGGCACGCGGGCCGATGTGCACCGCGATGCCAGTGACGACGTCGCTACGCAGTTATGAACGGGCTACTCGCCAGCCGGACACGGTGGCTGCGCGAACGCTGCCTCGAGCTCGTCGTACTCCTTGGACGGACTGATGATGAGCAACTCGGTGCCCGCCTCGAACGCGGGCACGTGTCCGGGCTGCAGGTAGTACGCGTCACCAGCTTCGACGACCTCCTCCCGACCGTCGTCGTATCGGATGGTCATCTTGCCCGTGCTCACGTAACCCCAGTGTGGGCACGGGCAGCTGCCACCAGGGAGCGCACTGAAAACCTCGGTCATGTCGTGTGTCTCGCGAATCGACACGAAGTTGAAGGTGTAGCCCTCCGCCGTTTCCGACCGATCCGCAGCGACGCCGAGGTCGACGACGGTTGACGCGCTTTCCTTCGAAACCTTGGCCACACCAGCCTCCTCGGGACAAGACGAGCGTGCCCGGACCCTCCCGCGATGTCGATACCACCCTTCTGGTAGACGAATCGGGCTCAGTAGACGCGGCGGAGCGGACCGCCCCGGATCGGCTTCTTCACGCTGACGCGTCGAGTGTTGTCCCGGACCCGGGAATCGAAGTTTTCGAAGAACAGCGCCCCGATCAGCTCCCGCCGACTTCGCACTCCCACCTTCTCGAAGATGCTTTTGAGGTGCTGCTGGACCGTATGGGGAGAGATCCCGAGGCGGTCCGCGAGTTGCGTGGTGGACCGGCCCTGGAGCACCAGTCGCGTGACCTCGCGCTCTCTCGGCGTGAGTCCGTGGATCGCCATCAGCAAGGGGCTGATGCGATCGGGGTGGGCGGTCTCGATGATCACCGCAGCCTCTGGGGTCCCTCGCACCACGACGACCGTTCCGTGGATAGAAATCCAACACCCGTCGACCGACCGGACCCGGACCGTCAACTCCGCTGCTGGATCCTCGCCGCGAGCACACGCAAGAGCGGCAGAGGCAGCCGACGCGATCGAGGCAGGCAGCGATCCACGAGCTGATCGATCCGGAAGACGCCCGATCCATCGAGTCGCCCCGACGCTGAGCGAGCCGATCTCCCCGTCAGCATGGAAGATGATCAGCCCCGGAGGGTCTGGGCGGTCTGGGTCCGTCGCTTCACCGACCACGAGGCCTCGCCTGATGCCTTCGGCAAGATCGGGCGCGACGGACGCCATAAACGCCCGCTCGTCGGCGTCGAACTCCGGCTGTCCGGAGAGGCGGTTGAGTCGAACGGTTCCCCAAAACTCACCGGTGGTGCTACGGAGCGCGACCAGCATCTCCTGAGCGATGCCCTCGACCGCCATGTATTCGCGGTAGATGCGGCTTCGCTCTGGCTCACCTTTGGTCACCTCGTGCAAGGTCTGCACCCCGCACGGGTGGTCGAGCACCTCGGAGTACTTGTTGACATCGTCGGCGAGATACTCCCAACGCATGACCTCGCTGGTGTCGAGTTCGCAACCCTCACCGCCGTAGTCGCTCGTGATCAGTCGAGACCCCGGATCGAGCGCGTACCAGTACGGCCCGTTCAGGTGGTTCTCATTGGGCACGGCCGATGCCAACGCGGCACTCGCCTCGTCGAGAAAGCTCGCCACGTCAAGCCCGGCGCGCGAAGCCGCACGGATCCGCTCATGTGCGCGCCTCTTGGCATATCCGCTCACGACCCAATTCTGGACTCCCGCCGAACCGGTGTCACCAGCGCACCGATCGCGCCTTCTAAACCGCGGGCTGCGCGGTGCTGCCGTGACGCGTTGGGATAGGACGAACCGGCGACCGTCGCCTCATAACCCGAGGCTCGTAGTTAATGCGCATATCGGGCCCCGCCACCAATTTGCGCAGGTCAGAGGCCCTCTCATCGGGAGGCCTCTGCGTTTTCGGAAACGTGTCAATCATTCGTCAAACGCGATGTTTTGGCGGAACCGCGGTGCACGTCGCCGCCCGCGTTGCCTACGCCGCAGGTGCCGGGCAGGTGCTCGTGTCGCGAACGGTGCGAGATCTCATCGACGGTGGCGAGTTCACGCTGACCGACCAGGGCGAGCACGCGTTGAAGGGCGTTGACGGTGAGTGGCGGCTATTCGAGGTCCGGCTGTGATCGGTACCGCCGAGCTGGCCCAACTGCTTCAGACGTATCTCGCCTCGTCACACCCCAGAGGTCGCAGCTAACGCGCATATCGGGTCCCGCCACCATTTAGCGTTGTACGTCGTCACACGATCAGCGGTATCGCGTCACACTTGACGTTGTGGATCTGGAGCGGCTGAAGCCACTGCCTTTCCTGGAGGGCGTCGACGACGTTCTGGCCGTGCTGGCAACCTTCGCGTCGGAGCGCGAGGTCGCGGTCGGCCAGGGTCGAGGCGCGGGCGACCGAGGACAACCTGGCTGAGGTCGGCGCACTGCTCGCACGGTGCGGCGTGCGTGACCCCGAGATGCTCGATCTTCTTACCGCGCTCGGCACAGGTCTGGCCGACCAGCTGAGACGATCCCGCCGATCACGCGAATGGAGGTGGAAGGGCTAGCGAGACGGAGTACGCGCGGGTTGCGGACCAGCCCAGGTCGCTCGCCCCCGGATGATTGGTCGAAACCGACGGACTGCGCGCTGTGGGACGTGCGTGCGATGCCCGGCCACGCCACCGGAATGCTCTCGACGTTCACGGGCTACCGGACCCTACTGGGCGCCATGAGGACGGCGGCCAAGGCCGCGAAGCGATCGGGTGGGCCGATGGTCGACGCGCTGACGGCCAAGCAGGTGTCCGACCACGCCGGCCTATCGCGGTCGGACCTCATCGACAAGGTCGATGAGGTTGGTCCGAGAGCGGCCCGGTGGCGGGCGACTCGGCCCTCCCTGTTCCGCTGGATGCCGATGAAGGAGGAAGTCGGCGGTCAACAGGAGACGTGGCGCATGGGCTACCTGTTCGACGTCATCCTCACCCGCGACCCCTGGATGCACCGCGTGGACATCGCGCGCGCGACCGGCTGCGAGCTGAAGCTGACGCCGGAGCACGACGGGCGGATCGTCGCGGACGTCGTCACCGAGTGGGCCCGCCGCTCCAGGAGATGTCCGACGGAAGCCACGCCGTCATCGTGTTCTTCGACGGCGTCGAGAAGACTTTCAAGGAGCTTGCCACCGGAACCGACGAGTTCACGACGTGGTACCGCGGTCAGGTCCCCGACATCGGTGGACCTGATCTCACAAGTGACGACCTCCCGTCGTCGGAGATCGCCTTTGAGTGGAGCGCCTCTTGACCGGACCCGCGAGGTCACGATCGACGCCGTTACGGAGCCACCCGTCGGGAGGGCTCTTGCGCGTCAGCGGTCAACGCTGCTCGCGGAGTGCGGCCGCGATCGCATCGCGGGCTGCGGTTAACGCCTCGTCGCGCTCGCTCGTCGCTTCAGGGCCCGGCGGGTAGTCCGCGGCAGTCTTGAGCAGCTTCGACGCCCCGCGCTGTCCGAGCGTCTCGAGCAACTCGGCCAGGTTGCGCAAGGTCGTCCACATCTGGATCCAGCTTCCGGTGCGCTCCCATCGGCCGATGAGAGCCCGATACCCTGCGAGGGCCTCTGCGTGGCGACCCGTGCCGACGAGCGCGGACACGAGGCCAACTTCAGCAACGCCTTCGACAAAGCTGGCGCCCGTCATCCGCACCGCTGCGATGACGTCGCGGTACGCGGCTTCCGCCGACTCCCAATCTCGCTCGAGGCCGGCGATCTCGCCATCGACGTAACGCGCGAACGCGCGCGCCGTGGGATACATCGGCCGCCGCCGCGCTCCGTCGAGTTCTTCCTGCGCGGTCGCGAGATCACCGGCGTAAGCGCAGGCGAGCGCAATCAACGTCTGCGCGTCGTACGCCCACGGCTCGTACTGCATTGCGAGCCGGAACGCGGTGATCGCCTCTTCGGTGCGACCGTTGAGAAGCTGAACGTCGCCGCTGGCCTCGTGTACGAGCGCCCACGTCTCGTCGATCTGTGGCGGCAGGGCCTCGCGGGCGCGCGTCGCGAACAGCTCTGCACCGGCGAGGTCGCCCGAACCGAGCCATGTGGCCTCGGCGGCGAGCGCGCACACACCAGCCTCGAGCGAATGGCCGCCGATCAGCGGAGAGCTTGCGAGCTCGATCGCCCAGGAGCGGACGTCGGCCCGCTCGCGCCAGACCACCGCGTTGCGGAGTCCGACGGCAATCGCGGCCGCGGCCGTGACGTCGCCACGATTCATCGCGACACGCCACGCGGCGCGGATGTTGGCGATCTCAGCGCGCAGATGAGCGTCCGCCGCTGGCTCGTCCTCGGAGTGGGATGCGTCCTTGAACGAAGTCGAGAACTCGACTGCCCATTGGACGAGTCCGTCGAGCGCTGACTGCTCTTCACCACAGGCGCGGAGTGCGTCGAGCCCGAATGTGCGCAGCGTGTCGAGCATCGCGTAGCGCCGCGACGGCGCCATCCTCAAGACGAGCATCGACGCGTCGACGAGGTGGGCGAGCGCCGTCCCCGGATCAGCTTCCACGTTGAGACGAGAGGCGACGCGTTCGGCCGTCGCCAGGTCAACGCCGTCGGGAAAGGCCGCGAGGGTGCGGAAAAGGTGTTGCTCCTGCACCGGAAGCAGGTCGTAGGACCATGTGATCGCGGCGCGCAGCGTCGCATGATGTGCCGCGGCGATGGTCCCCGATGCGCCGGGCCGGGCCAGCAGGTCGAGCGCGCGGTCGAGTCGCGCTTCAAGATCGTGGACATCCATGAACGCCAGGCGCCCCGCCGCCAACTCGACCGCGAGCGGCAGCGCATCGAGCGCGCGAACGACTCGGGTCACGGCTGTGGCATCGATGTGGTCGATGGCCGACGCGCCCGCGGCGCGTCGGGCGCGATCGAGGAACAACTCCGCTGCGGTCGCCGCCGCAAGCGGATCGACCCGACAGGTCTGCTCGGCGGCAATGGCGAGCCGCTCGCGGCTCGTGGCCAGCATCACGAGTTCCGGGCAGGCGGGCAGGAGCTGCGCTACGAGGTGGCGGACCTCGTCGAGCACGTGCTCGCAGGTGTCCATGACAACCAGGTGCGGCGCGCCGCGAAGCCTCCGCGCGCATCGGTCGACGAGGTCACTCGTTGCGCCGCCGTGAATTCCGAGCGCGTCCGCCAGGGCGGGCGCCACGGCTGCGCCCTCGGTCACGGCAGAAAGGTGCACGAGCGTGGTCGCGACGTGGTTGGACGCACGATGCGCGACCTCGAGCGCGAGGTGGGATTTTCCGACTCCGGCGGGGCCAAGGAGCGTTACGAGCCGTTCCGATGCGAGCAGTCGCTCGACACCCGCGACCTCGGCGTCGCGACCGAGAAGCGGGGTCAACGGCCGCGCGACGCGGCTCGGTGGCGGCGCGTGACCTTGGGCGGCGTCATGCTCCGCTGCCGCCAGCGCCGGCGACGGGTCGAGCCCGGTCTCCTCTACCAACCGCTTGCGGAACGTGTGCGCCTCGCGGAGTGCCTCCACCACGCGCCCGGCAACCGACAGGGCATGTACGCGCAGCACAACCGTTGATTCCCGAAGCGGCTCGACCTCGCCGACCTCGGCCGTGACGCCGAGCGCGCGTGCCGTGTCGCCGCTGGCCAACGCGCCGGCAGCGAGTGCGTCGCCCGCCTCGGCCCAACTCTCGACGATCTTGCGCGACCACGCGGCGAGCTTCGGGATGGCGAGGAGCCCGTCGAGCGGGGTGCCCCGCCAAGGCGCCCACGTTTCGGCGAGCACCGCGGCATCGACGTCGTCGCGCGCGATGGCCAAGCGATACCCGCCCGCCGTGCGGGTGAGCAGGCTCGCGTGCGGGCCGAGGTGGCGTCGTAGTCGCGAGATGTGGCTCTGCAGGGCGGCGCGTCCAGAAGCGGGCGGTTCGTCTGGCCACACGGCGTCGACGATGCGGTCGATGCTGACCGCATCAGGCGCGCCGAGCACGAGCAGGGCGAGCACTGCTTGTCGCTTCGTTCCCGGCACGTCGACGGTCTGTCCGTCGATAACCAGCTCGAGCGAGCCAAGCACCCGGACGTGAACGCCACTCGTCACGCGAACATCGTGCCAGCGCCGTGCCAGCGCCCGCCCGCAGAGTTGCCGAAAAGCGATGGATCGGGGAGGACGAACTGTGACGACGACTGACGCGAAGCGGCATCAAGGGGCGATCGACGACCTGCGCGTAGCAATCGCCGGCGAGGTGATCGCGCCCGGTGACGGTGCGTACGACCAAGCCCGCCGCGTGTGGAACGGTGTCATCGATCGCTATCCAGCGGTTATCGCTCGATGCAGTGGCACCGCCGACGTCGTCGAGGCCGTGCGGGTCGCGCGTCAACGTCGTATGGAGGTGAGCATTCGGGGCGGAGGTCATCAGGTCGCGGGCAGCGCGGTGTGCGATGACGGCCTCGTGATCGATGTGTCGGCAATGACTGACGTGCACGTGGATTCGTCGGCTAGGACGGCGCAGGTAGGCGCCGGAGCGCGATGGGCCGACGTCGACCGAGCGACGCAGCTGTTTGGCTTGGCCACGACCGGCGGCGAGGCGAGCATCACCGGTGTCGCCGGCCTCACCCTGGGCGGTGGCATGGGACTACTCCAGCGAGCATTCGGCATGGCTTGCGACAACCTCCGCTCCGTCGAGATCGTGACTGCCGACGGCGTCGTGCGCCACGCCAGCGCGACCGAGCACCCCGATCTGTTCTGGGCGCTGAAAGGCGCGGGTCGCGGGCTCGGGGTAGTCACGGCGTTCGAGTTCGCGCTCCGTCCCCTCGGCCCGGAGGTCGCAGCGGCGACAGTGATGTATCCCGTCGAGCAGGCGACCCGAGTGGCGCGGGGGTGGCGCGAACTCGCGGTCTCGGCGCCCGAGCTGGTGAGCCCAGAGCTGGCCTTCTGGGCCGTTCCGCCCGACCCGGAGATTCCGGTCGAGATGCACGGTCAGCCGGTGCTGATTGTGGGGGCGGTCTACGCAGGAGACCCGGCTGAGGCGGCGCCCGTGCTTGCGCCGTACGCAGCGTTGGGTACGCCGCTGCTCGACCTCACGGGGACGGTGCCGTACGTCGACGTGCAGGCATCGCTGGATGCTCTCGTGCCCGAAGGCCGTCGCTACTACTTCAAGTCCCAGTTCGCCGACCAACTCGATGACGACGCCCTTGGAGCGCTGATAGCAGCTGGAGCCGCCCGGCCGAACTCCGGTTCCCTGATCGCCGTCAGGACGCTTGGCGGCGCCATCGACCGAGTCACTTCCGAGGAGAGCGCTTACCCGCACCGCGGCGCGGCGTTCAACATCAGCTACGACGCGGTGTGGGACGACCCTGCCGACGACGACGCTCTCGTGTCGTGGGCGCGACAGTCGTTCTCCGCCTTCGAGCCGTGGGCCAGAGGCGGGGTGTACACCAACTTTGCTGGCTTCGACGACGAAACCGACGTAACCACCGCGGACCGCCTCGGCACGGATGCGCGGTTGGCCGAGGTGCGCGCAGCGTATGACCCCGACGGCCTCTTCTCCGGAGCCCTCGACCGACCGTAGGCGAGATCGCATGTTGGACGGGTCAGACCTCGAAGGTCGTAGTTAGGAAGTGTGGCGGGCCCCCGCCACCATTTGAATGCGACGGGCCCGGTGCGAAAGTGCCGGGCCTTGTTGTTGTCGAATCGGGCTGCCGAGTCGCGTCGTCACGGTTGGCCTGGGCGGACCAAACCGGTTTCGTACGCAAGCACCGTTGCTTGCACGCGGTCGCGGAGGCCGAGCTTGCGCAGCAGGCTGTTGACGTGGCTCTTCACCGTGGCCTCACTTAGGAACAGTTCTTCGCCGACTTCCGCGTTCGAGCGGCCTCCGGCGACGAGGCGTAGAACGTCGATCTCCCGCTCCGTTAGCTGTGCGAGTATCGGGTCGGTTTCGCCCGGCGGGGGTTGCTCGAGGAAGCGCGCGACAAGCGACTCGACGACGGGAGGCGAGACAATCTGCTCGCCGGCCGCTGCGCCGTGGATGGCGCGATATAGGTCCTCGGGTCGGCTCGTCTTGAGCAGGAAGCCCGATGCGCCGCGCCGAAGGGCGTGCCAGACGTTGCGGTCGTCGCCGAAGGTCGTGAGTACGACAACCTTTGGTGGTTCGCCGTTGGCGCAGCGCAACTTGGGCAGAGCGCTTAGTCCGTCGACGTTTGGCATATGGAGGTCGAGCAAGACGACATCGGGCGACAACTCACGCGTGAGCACAATGGCTTCGGCGCCATCGCGTGCCTCGGCGATGACCGTGAGGGACTCGTCCTGTGTGAGGAGCAGTCGCAGTCCGCTGCGGACGACGTCCTCATCGTCGACAAGCAGGACGGTGGTCATGAGGTGGGCGACGCGGCGCGCGCCGGGATGAGGGCTCGCACCCGCCAACCGCGGGAGGTGGATCCGGCGTCGAAGGATCCGCCGAACAGCTCGACGCGCTCACGCATACCGCGCAGGCCAAGGCCGGTTCCTTGGCGGCTCTCGACCTGAGGTTGCGCCGCCGCGTTTTCGATTACGACCTCGATGGCATCGCCTTGCGCTGCGATGCGCACGTCGACGGGTGCGCCGGGAGCGTGGCGGAGGGCGTTCGTGAGGGCCTCCTGCACGACCCGGTAGACCGACACCGCCACACTGCGATCGACGCCGGGCGGTGCATCGAGGACGAGAGCGACAGCGACGCCCGCCGTACGCATTCGATCGCAGAGCACTCGCACGTCATCGAGGGTCTCGACGGGCACCGGTTGATCGCTCCCAGTCGAGAGCATCCCGAGGAGCCGATGCAGCTCCGACATCGCTTGGCGTCCGGCGTCAGCCACGATGTCGAGCGATTTCTGCACCTCAGGTGCGTCGTCGGAGCTGGCGCCGCGCGCAGCGTTGCTATGCAACACCATCACCGAGAGCCCATGGGCCACGATGTCGTGGAGTTCCCGCGCCACGCGCGACCGCTCGCGATCGATCGCGGAGCGCTCGCGTTCGGACTGCTCGCGGGCAAGGCGCGCTCGGTCGTCCTCGCCACTCCGAACGGCGCGGGCCAAGGCCCACACGGCGAAGAAGGCCGCCGCATTGCCCACCTCGTCGGCGATCACGAGCGGTTCCTCGCTCACGAACGGATATGACTCGACAGCGACGAAGATGACCGCAAGGCCGATCAGTGCCCGATTGCGGTCGGGGTGGCTGCCTGCCGCATGCGTCGCGATCAGTTGGGCAACGAACTGCGCGGCGGTACCGTAGACGTCGCCACCCCAGATGGTCTGCGCGAGCAGGCCGGCAGAAGCGATGGATGCGCACGCAAGGGGAGCTGAGCGGCGCAGTGCGACCGACGCCGTCATGAGTGCAAAGGTCACGTGGTTCAGCAGGACAGCACCGTCGGTGAATTCGGCGCGGCTCAGTTCCCACTGGTTCCAGGCTGTAAGGACGACGGCGATCAGCAGGTCCCACCGCAGGATCCGCCACACGCGTTGCATGAGCGCAGCGTATGGCTGCGCTACGAGCGGCGACTTCCACCTTGGGGTGGAACCGATTCAACCCTACGAGCGATGCGCACGGCCTAGCCCCACGGCACGGTATGAGCCATGCGACGACTACTGATCATGTGCAGCGCGTTGGCCCTCGCCGCCGGGTTCGGAGCCTGCGGCGACGACGACAAGAAGGCGGCTTCGCCGCCCACAACGGTCGGAGAGACCATCAACCCGTGTTCGCCTGAGGCGGACCCAGAGGAGACCGCGCTCGAAGGCGACGCCGCCCCCGTGGGCGCGACGATCCACCATATTCGCGGCCTCGAGTACCGCTTCGACGGCGTGCCCCAGCGGCTACCGGCAGGACCGCACGGGTTTCGGCTCGTAGGTGCCGGGGCCGAGTTCCACGAGATGGCTCTCGTGCGCGTCGAGAGTGACCGTCCAGTCACCGAGCTACTCGACTTGCCGGAGAAGGAACAGGAAAAGGTGATCCCCTACCTCGGTGGTGTCACGGCCTGCCCCGGCACAACGTCGGCGGAGGCCGTTGGTGGGAATCTCACGCCGGGCCGCTATGCGCTCGTTTGTTTCATCCCCGTCGGCACCACGCCCGATCTTCGAGGCGCAGACCTGCTGGCCGCGTACGAGCATGCGCCTCATTTCACTGAAGGCATGATCGCCGAGTTCACAGTGGAGGGCTCGCCGTCGAGCTGATCGGCGCGCGCGAACTACACCTCAAACGTCGTAGTTAACGCGCATATCGGGCCCCCGCCACCAAGTTTGTGTTCCATCACGGTTGATGCTTGACCGTTCGGCATCGGCTGATGCTTTCCTCGATAACGGGTGAGGCTTTACGCGGTAACGGCTGATCCTTGACACCTCGGTTCCCGTCTCTTTTGGGAGGTGGGCCGAGTGTTCGAGGAGCTCAGCAAGATGGAGCAGCGTTATCTGGCTGTGATGGCGGTGCAGGTTGACGGTCTCGAGGTCACGGTGGTGGCTGAGAAGTTCGGGGTGTCACGACAGACGGTGCACGCGTGGCTGCGTCGCTATGAGGCCGGCGGGCTCGACGCCTTGGCGGATCAGTCGCATCGGCCGTTGTCGTGTCCACATCAGATGCCCGCCGCGGTCGCAGCCGCGGTGTGTGAGCTGCGTCGCCAGCATCCGTACTGGGGGCCGGCTCGGATCGCGCATCGGTTGGGTCGCGACGGTGTGGACCCGGTGCCGTCGCAGATGGGGATCTATCGGGCGCTGGTGCGTCATGGCCGAAGTGTTGACCGACAACGGCCGCGTGTTCACCGGAAGGTTCTCGCACCAACCGGACGAGGTTCTCATCGACAGGATCTGCCGCGAGAACGGCATCAACCACTTGCTCACAGCGCCCCGCTCGCCGACCACGACGCGCAAGATCGAACGCTTTCATCGCACGCTGCGCGTCGAGTTCCTCGCGGTCGAAGGCGAACGCCCGGCCGATCTCGCCGCACTGGCCGAGGCCCGCTCAGGCGACGAGTGGGTCACCCGACACGTCGCCACCAACGGCATCATCACCGTCGCCTACCAACAGATCTCGGTCGGCAAACACCGCGTCGGACGCACAGTCGATGTCCGCGCCCGAACCGACACCCTCGAAGTGTGGGACGGCAACGACCTGATCAAGACCGTCGCCCGAACGAAGAAAGGAACCATCCGCAAGAAGCGGGCCGCCGCCCGCTGACACAATCAATGTCCAAAGGTGTCAAGGATCAGGCGATAACGATCCGTCAACCCTCAACCGTGACAGGACACCGCCACCAATCTTTCAGCAGATCAGGGCCGGTCCGACTGGGCCGGCCCTTGCTGTCCTCGCCGAGGTACGGCGACTCGCCCCGGCTCAGGTGCCCACGATGCGGTCGATGCCGTCGGCGGTGAGGAAGAGCAGCTCGCCGTCCTCGAGTTCGCCGAAGGAGATTCCAGGCCCGGCGTCGGCGACGAGTTCGGTGGGCGACGCCGTCGGGTCGTCGGCGGGGACGGCACGGATCCAACCGCCGCAGAAGTCGCCGAACAGGTACCAACCGTGCAGGGAAGGGATGTCGTCGCCGCGATAGACGTACCCGCCGGTGATCGAGCAGCCCTCGTCGTGGGTGTACTCGACGACGGGATCCGTCAACTCAGGGCCGGGTTCACCTTCGAACTGCCGGGTGCCCTCGACGCGATCCCAGCCGAAGTTGACGTCCTGAGCGTTTCGGTCGACCACGGTGACCTCCTCGACCTGGTCTTGACCGACGTCGGCCACCCACAGCTGCCCAGTGGCCCGGTCGAAGCTGTAGCGCCAGGGGTTGCGCAGGCCGATGGCCCAAATCTCCGGGCGCCCGCCCCAATCGGGGTTGCTCATCGGCGCTACGACACCGCCGCCGGGATCGGGGTGGAGGCGGAGCATCGAGCCGAGGATGACGTCGGGGTTCTGGGCGACGCCGCCAGGGTCGTTGGCGCTGCCGCCGTCGCCGACTCCGATCCAGAGCAGACCGTCGGGGCCGAAGGCGAGGTGACCGCCGTTGTGGTTGCGGAACGGTTGACCGATCATCAGGTGAAGGACACCGTCGTCGTCATCCCCCGCGGGAAGGCCATCGCGCATCGCCCACGAGCGGATCTCGGTGTCGCCGGCGGAATTGGTGTAATTGAGGTAAAGGCGGTCCTCGGCGGGGTCCAGGGCCATGCCGAGCAGTCCGCGCTCACCGCCGGTCGAGACGCGGTCGGACAGGTTGAGGAGGATCTCGGTCGTGCCGGTGTCGAGGTCGGCGGCCAGCACTTGGCCCTCGAGCGCGGTGACGAGGACCGGCCCGGGTCCGGCCGGGTCGACCACGGCCGATGGCCGTTCGAGATCGAGGACCCTCTCCAGGGCAATGGAGGGCTCGTCGCCGGTCGGTGCCGGATCGAAGAGCTCGATCCCGGGTAGACGCTCGAGGTCCAGGTCCTCGACCGGCGCGGGCGGCGAAGTGCGCTCGGCGGCCTCCTCCAGTGGCCCGCCGGGGAAGAAGTACGTGTAGACGTCGTTGATCGTCTGCCGTTGCCACAGCGCGACGGTGACCAGCGCCATGAGGATGCCCAACACGACCACGCGGGAAAGTGTCGAGCGCGGGACGAGGTGCACCCGGTGATCCTGACAGGTGGCGCCGCCGTCCTCAGCCGCCTCCGTGCCGGTCGAGCTCCCCTTCGTCGTGACTGAACGGGCCGCTCCGTAGGCGCAACGGCTAAACGCCGGGGGCCCTTCCTCGTGGCCTGGCAGGCGCACAATCATGGGTCGGCATGGTCAGGGTTGATCGGCACAGCGACCCGCCCAAGAGGAACTAGAAGAAAGACTGGATCAGAGACAGGTTCGCGTTCGACTGAGCGAACGCCCACCGAGACGAAAGGGAGCCCCATTGCCCAGCCAGCCGCGAGACGTTGAACGCATGTATTCCACCCCCGAGGTCGTGGCGAAGCTGCGCCGCCTCGCTGACGCGCTTGAGTCAGGCGAGCCGTTCCGAATTCAAGTGGCGGGAGAACGTATCCATGTGCCCGCCCGCGCCGAGTTCAGTGTCGAGCACGAACGAGAAGGCAATGCCGAAGAAGTCGAGTTCCAGCTGCGTTGGCAGCTCGACTCCGAGGCTGACCCCGATGCCACGAACGACGACGACGCCGTCGTCTAGCGACGGCCGTCGCGCTTCGCTGAGGGGCTGCAGGCATCGGGGCGTCGTCTGGTGGCGACGTTGTACTGGAACCTGGAGACGACCACCGACGCCGTTCGCACGCACGTGTGCGTCCGCGCTGATTCCGACGTCCATGTCGAGTGGCTGCGTGGGATTGCCGGCCTCGGTGTCGACGAGATCTACCTGCACGACGTGGGCGAGAAGAATGCCAGTCACCGTTCATCGAAGCGTTCGGATGTCACGTGTTGCCTGCGCTCCGGTGATGCCACACTGACTCGTCGTACGTCGTGGATGCGTCGGTCGGCGACGGAGAAGATCACGACGCCTTCCACGTCGAGCGGGCGCCCACCTCGCCGCGCGCACAGGTGATCGATGGCCACGACGAGGTTTCCGGCTGCAGCGAGGGAGAGCGGTACGACCGTGCGCGCTTGGAAGGGTCCGCCGGTGTCATCTCCTTCGAGAGCGGCAAATACCTCCGCAAGAACATTCGGCGACACGAGGTTGCCGACCGTTTCGCGGTCGCGGCGACCGACGGCTTCGTACGCATGACGGACGACAGCGACGTTCGGATGCTCGCGCACAGGCCGCAGCATCCGGGAGTTGCCTTGCACTCGGCTTGCACGGCATAACCTCGCTGCCGTGCTGTACCGAGCGCTCGGACCGCTCGAAGTTGTCGGCGACGATGGCCGACCCGTCGCCATCGGCGGCACAAAGCCCCGCGCGCTTCTCGCGCGTCTCCTTATCGAGCGTGGCCGTCCAGTTGGGATCGAGCGGCTGGCGGACGACCTGTGGGCCATGTCACCGCCGTCGTCGGCCGCAGCCACTCTGCACGCGTACGTCTCAAGGCTTCGCCGGGTTCTTCCCCAGGGTGCGTTGGTCACCGAAGGTTCTGGCTACGCGCTCCGAACGGAACCGGGTGAGGTTGACTGCGACCATTTCGAGGCCGGCGTGCAGGACGGGCGGCGCGCACTCGCTGCGGATGACTCCGTCCGAGCGGCCACGTTGCTGGGTGATGCGCTGCGTCTCTGGCGCGGCCCAGCGCTACCCGAACTCGCCGATTGCGACGCGGGCAGGGCTGAGTCGGCGCGGTTGCAGGAGATCCGTCTCGCCGCAGAGGAGGACCGGTTCGAGGCCGAGTTAAAAGCAGGCCGCCACGACGATGCCCTCGCCGATCTGGAGGCCGCCGTTAAGGCAGAACCGCTGCGCGAACGCCGGTGGAGCCTGTTGATGCGCGCCCTTTACCGGGCGGGCCGCCAAGCCGACGCGTTGCGTCGTTATCAGGATCTGCGCCTCGTACTTGCCGAAGAACTCGGGATCGATCCCAGCCCGGAGTTGACGCGCCTCGAACACGCCATCCTGGTTCACGATCCGAGCCTCGACGCGATCGCACGGGCGCGTACCCGGCGCGATCCCAGACGACGCCTGCCGACGCCGGTCACGAGCTTCGTCGGACGCGACGTCGAGACCGCCGAACTCGAAGCCGCGGTGCAGGCCAATCGCCTCGTGACCGTCGTCGGTCCCGGGGGCGTGGGGAAGACGCGACTGGCGCTCGAACTCGCCCGGGCGCGTCACGCCGACGACCTGACGGAGCGCGTCGGGCTCGTCGAACTGGCCAGCGTGACTGACCCTGCGGTTCTGCCGGGTGCGATCGCAGCGGCACTCGACGCCGACGAACCGGGTGAAGACGGCCTGATCGCTGCGCTCGACACTGTCCTGGGCGACGAATCGGCATTGCTGGTGCTCGACAACTGCGAACACCTCGTCGAAGCGTGTGCGCAGGTGGTCGACGAAGTTCTGCGCGGCGTGCCGGGTTTGCACGTGCTGGCGACGAGCCGCGAACCGCTAGGCGTTGCCGGCGAAGCGGTGTGGCGACTTTCTCCGATGCCGACCCACGATGCGGTCGAGTTATTCCGCGCCAGGTCGGGTGAGGTGGGACGCACCGACGACTTGGACCTGGCGGCGATATGCGAACGACTAGACGGGCTACCGCTCGCTATCGAACTCGCGGCGGCGCGGCTTCGCAGCATGAGTTTGGAGCAGCTTGCCGCCGGGCTCGGGGATCGGTTTCGGCTTCTCGGCAGCGGGCCGCGCACCGGCCCGGTCCGCCACCGCACGCTCCGCGCGCTTATCGAGTGGAGCTATGAGCTACTCCCGCCCGACGACCAGACGCTTTTTGCCGTGCTCTCAGGATTTTCGGGGTCGTTCGACGCGCCGGCCGTGGAGTCCATTTGCCGCGACGTGGGGTCGCTTGGCGCCGTTGATGCCGTGGTCCGCCTAGCCGACCTCGCCGACAAGTCGCTGGTCGTGCTGGAGCCGGGCAATCGGTATCGCATGTTGGAAACGATCCGTGAGTTCGCGGCCGAACTTCTCCAGGCCGAGGGGATTGCGGACGCGACGCGCGCGGCGCATCTCGCGTGGTTCGCGCAGCTTGCGAGCGATGCCGCCGGGCGGCTCCGCAGCGTGGACCAGGCGGATTGGCTTCGCCGTTGCGACGCCGAGCACCCCAACCTGCGGGCCGCGATCGAGTGGGCAGTCCTCGACTCCACGCGGGCTCCTTTGGCGATGAGGATGGCGACGCAACTGTTCCGCTTCTGGCTCGTTCGGAGCCACGTGGCGGAAGGCCGACGGCTGCTCGAGCGTGCACTCGATATCGCCGAGGAGGAAACCGTCGACTGCGCCTGGGCGCACCTGCGCGCCGGGGGCCTAACCGATCGGCAAGGCGATGTCGAAGCAACGCGAATGCATCAAGAAGCGGCTCTGAGGCTGGCGCGCCGGCTGCGGCTTCGCGACGTTGAAGCTTTGGCCCTGAGCGACATGGGCACGGCAGCCCGAGACGCCGGGGACGTGTCCGCGGCCATCGGCCTCGCCGAACAAGCGGTTGCTGCGGCCCGCGACGGAGACTCCGCCGCGCTCGGCGTGTGCCTGTGCGAGCTCGCGTCGAGCCACCTCGGGTCGGGACGATTCGGTCGGGCGCGCGAGCTGTACGACGAAGCGCGGCCGTTACTGGAGTCCGTTGGCGACTTGTACGGGCTTAGTGTCGCCACAGGCAACCTCGGACTCGCCGCGTACCAGCAAGGTGACATGGAGGCGTGTCGACGGTTCTCCTACGAAGCGCGTGCTCTGTACGAGCAGCTTGGCGACCGCAACGGGGTGGCCGTAACACTCGCCGCGCTTGCGCAAGCCGAACAAGCCGAACGAAATTTCGACGCGGCTGACGAGGCGGTCACAGCGTCACTCGCCATCCTCAGAGAGGTCGGTGCACCTGTTCACGTATCGATCGTGCTTGGTATCGCCGCGGAGATCCGCGTCGAGCGCGGGCTCGATCCTTCGGACCTCGTAGCTGAGAAGCTGGAGCGGGACGTCGACACGGGGTTCATTGCGGGCGAGGCGACCGCGCTTGTCGTTCGGGCACGACACGAAGCACGCATGGGGGACCCGTCGGCTGCGGCCACCATTGCTAACGCCGTCGAGCGAGCGGAGGCGTCGGGCAACGAGGCAGTCGTGGCAGGCGCGCTTCTGGCCGCGGGCGACGTTTACCTCGAGAGCGGCCGCCACGCTGAGGCGCGCTCGGCCTACGAGGCAGCGGTTCCGATACTTCGCGAGTTGGGGCAAGACGCACGGGCCGCTCACGCGATTGAAAGTCTCGCCGCGATCACCGAGACGCGTTGAGGCCGCCCGCATCGGCGGGCGGCCTCAACGATGCCTCGATGGATCAGGCGTTGGTCACGATGACGTGGGTTGTCCCCCCGCTGCCGGCGTTCCACTTGGCGGCGGATTCGGTTGACCCTGTCAGGCCGCAGAGGCCGACCCGATACGTGCCGTCCGCCAAGTACGAGGGCAGAATCGTGCTCAACGACACAGGCAGGATGGTGCCGTGCGGGATGGACGCCTGCATAGTGGGCCCGGTGGCTTCGAGCCAGCCGCCGAGCTTCTGCCAGCAGATGTTGAGGCCCAGACCGCGGGCGCCGTCGGACGCCGTCGTTCCGAGGGACCGGGTGGACCAGACATGCACTTTTTGCCCCGCCCTAATCGAGACCGTGGCGATCCCTCCCATGAACCGCCAATCGTTAGCCCCCGGCAGTGAGGGGTCATTCGTCCCCAGCGCTGAGATCACTATTCCGTCGGGTCCGGCCGGACCCTGCGGACCCTGTGCACCGGTGGCGCCCCGCGCGCCGGCGGGACCTTGCGGACCGGCGACACCTTGCGGACCGTCGGGACCTTGCGGACCGGCGACACCTTGCGGACCGGCGACACCTTGCGGTCCGGCCGGACCTGCCGGACCCTCGACGTTCCACTCGAGCCTGGTCTCGTTCTTCTTGCACTCGGCCGCGGCGTCGATTGCCCGCAGGTTGCCGTGCTGGTCCTTGCACGCATAGATGACGGCGTCGTCGGTGGAAGCGATGGCGTTACCGACGCCCAGCGCGGTGACGGCGATCACGGCCGTCACCGCGCAGGTGGCAAGCCTTGAGTGGTACAGCTTCTTGAACATCCTGATCTCCCTTTCGAAGGCGTTGTGCCTACGAGCAGGATCGGATCAGCGCCTTGCAAACGCCTTGCAGCCTCGCGTCGAGCGCCGCCCGGCTAGAAGCGTCGACCGGTATCGGGGTCACGTTCACGGCCGGGTACTGCGTGATCTGACGCATGTTGTCACGGATCTACGCGCCCGGTCTGCCAGGCCCACGCGGCGCACTCGACTCGGTTACGCGCGCCGAGCTTGGACTGGATGCTCCCGAGATGCGTCTTCACGGTACTGAGCGAGATGTGCAGTTCGGCTCCGATCTCGGCGTTCGTCTGCCCGCGGGCGACGGATCGCAGCACGTCTTCCTCGCGCTCGGTCAGCGGGGTGCCGGGCGGTTGCGCGGGCTCTGCCTTTACTCCGCCGAAGTGGGCGAGGAACCGCACCGTGATCGACGGAGACACAAGCGCGTCGCCGACGGCCGCCGCCCGGACAGCTTCGACGAGCAGCGCCGCGCCGGCGTCCTTCAGCAGAAACCCGCTCGCGCCGTTCGCGATGGCGACCCGCACGTACTCGTCGAGGTCGAACGTGGTGACGACGACCACCGCGATCGGGTCGGCGACATCCGGCCCGGCCAACAGACGAGTCGCGACGAGCCCGTCGATCTCGGGCATTCGGATGTCGAGCAGGCAGACGTCTGGGCGCGAGCGTCGCGCGAGTTCGACGGCGTCGCGTCCGTTGGCCGCTTCGCCGACCACCTCGATGCCGTTCGCCTCGAGGATCAGACGAAAGCCGGAACGAACCATGGATTGGTCGTCGGCGATCACGACCCGAAGCGGCTTGGTCATGGCGCCTTCCTGAGTGGGATACAGGCCGTGATCCGCCAACCGCCACCCACCATCGGGCCGGCCTCGAACCGCCCTCCGAGCGCCTCGGTCCGCTCGGCCATGCCGGTGAGCCCGTAACCGACGCCCGCGCGCGGCGGCCGGGCGGCGCTGCCGTTGTCGTCGACCACGACCGTCAACTCGTCGCCGCGGGCGCTGATGCGCACGTCGACGCTGGTCGCACCGGTGGCGTGGCGCTGCGCGTTGGTAATCGCTTCGCCCACCACGCGGTGGATGGACGGGGCCATCTCGTCCGGTAGCTCGTCGAGGCCGTCGAGGTGCAGCCGGACCGGCAGGCCGACGGCGAGGCTGCGGGCGGCGAGGGAGCGGAGATCATCGATCGTCGCCGCGGGCGAGAGCGGCGCATCCTCCCCGCCGCGCAGCGTGCCCACGAGCCGGCGCATCGAGCCCAGAGCCTCGACGCCGGCGGCCTCGATCTCGCCGAGGGCCTCAATCGCCTTGTCCGGTTGATCCGTCCACACCTCCTGGGCCGCTTGCGCTTGCACGACGATCCCGGTGACGTAGTGGGCGACGACATCGTGAAGCTCGCGCGCGATCGCGAGGCGCTCGTCTTGGCGCACCCGGTCGAGGTCGTGCCGACGCTCCGAGTCGATCCACCGGAGGTACAGGCCGACGCCCGAGGCGACTGCCAGCCCGAGTCCGAACACGATGGTCATGAGCGGCGCGTAAGGGATCTCTGAACGAAGCCGGACGATCGCGACGCCCGCCACGGCGATCCAGCTCACTGCGGCCGCGGCCTTCGCCGGGGTCAGGGCGCGCAACGACCAGCACGCGAGCAACAGCAGCCCCCCGCCCTCAGCCAGTCCTGGCCACGCGTGGCGCCCGAGCAGATCGGACCGCGAGATCTGCGGGTCGATCCGGTACACCGCCCACGTGACAAACAGGCTTCCGGCCGCCGCCAGCAGCGCGGCCGGGAGCAGGTACCGCGCCGCGATCACCAGGCACACCCCGACACCAATCCCGGCGGCCAGCGCCGGCGGGTTTACGCCGAAGTACCTCCGCCCGACCGCGAGATCGACAAAGAGGAGCCCGGCGACACCCAGCGCTGACGCCGCCATTGGCCACGTGCTCGCGGCGAGCCCACCGTCGTGCTCGCTGGCCATCGGTCGAGGCTACCGATAGGGCTTCCGCACGGCATCGGCCGAATGGTCGAGGCGCAATGCCCGGATGGCCGATGCGGCTGCAGAGTTCGATCCGCAGGATGCATCCATGCAATCCACCGCTGTCTCGTCGACAGCTCGCGCCACCGTCGACGGTCTTCCGATCCTCCTGGGACGCGCCACGCTCTGCGTCGGCGTCCTCGGCGTGGGCCTCGGCATCTGGTGTCGCGCGTTCGTCGCGTGACCACGACCACCCGATCGGACGTGCGTGTCAGCCCGGTCACCCGCGAGATCGGCGCCATCGTCGAGCGCGTCGACCTGCGCGACCCGCTTGACGACCAAGTCATTGCGCTGCTGCGGGCAGCGGTGCTGCGCCACCGCGTCGTGTTCCTCCGGAACCAGCATCTCGGCTCGGAGGACCTCCAGACGCTGGCGGCGCGCTTTGGTCGGCTCGCGGTCTCGCCGCTGCACGTCCTGCTCGGGACGGGGCGGACAGCCTCGATAATCGAGGACGACGAGCGGCGGCCTCCGGCGTGCTTCGACTGGCACACCGACCTCAGCTGGACGCAGGCTCCGCCCGCGTTCGGCTTCCTCGAGGCGCTCGAGATCCCGCCGTTCGGCGGCGACACCATCTGGGCGAGCCTCGCCGGAGCGTTCGACGCGCTGTCGCCGCCGCGCCGGATCGAGTGCGCGCAGCTGCGCGCGGCGCACGCACCCGAGGCGACTCTGCTCGCCTCGGTGGAGCGCAACCACGGCAGCCAGATCGCGATCGCGCTGCGCCGCGCCTTCCCAGGCGTGACACACCCACTCGTGCGCCGGCACCCCGAGACCGACGAAGCCCTGCTGTCTCTCTCGCCGCTCTACATGACCCGGATCGTGGGGCTGCAGCGCACTCACGGCGAGCGCGTGCTTCGCGAGCTAGAGCGGCTGCTCGAGAACCCATTGATACAGGTGCGTTGGCGGTGGCAGGCCGGCGACGTAGCGATCTGGGACGAGGCGGCTACCTGCCACCGAGCGCTCGGCGACCACTTTCCGCAACGGCGTGCGATGCGTCGCTGTGTAGTCGAAGGCAACGTCCCTTTGCCAGCGCGCTCCGACCGCGATCGAGGCCGTCCACCGACCTGTTTGCTCGGGAGCTTTTAGACACTCGTCAGACGGAGTGCAATGGCAACTCGGTCCGTACCGTCACTCCTCGGTCGCTCGCATTCACGGTGAGAGTGCCGCCGACCGCAGCGGCCCGTCCTCGCATTGACCGCAACCCAATGCCTTCGCCGGCGTCCGCTCCGAAACCACGACCGTCGTCGGCGACCTCGACCGTGAGGTGGGAGCCGTTGGCGGTGGTGCCGACTCGCACGCGGGCGCCCCGGCCGCGGCTGTGACGGCGAGCGTTGGTGAGTGCTTCATTGACTACGTGGTACGCGGCCGACGCGACCTCTGATGGCATTTGCGGCAGGTGGAGCGCGGCGTCCACTTCAACTGTCCAGCCGCCGTTGTCTTCCGCGCTCAGCCGTCGCGCTATCGCTTCGATCGCCGCGCCGAGACCGAGCTCGTCCAGTTCCGCCGGCCGCAGCCCGCGTGAGATTCGTCGTACTTCCTCGAGCGCGTGTTGTACCTCGGCCTGCGCCTGTTGGGCTGCGTCTGGATCTGGCGGGTTGCTGGATCCTGGCTCCAGAGTTTCGAGCTTGAGGCTGAGCCCGACTAGATGCGAGCCGAGACGGTCGTGAAGGTCGTGGCGAAGCTGCGCCCGTTCCTCCTCGCGCGCGACTGCGATAGCGCTGCGGCTCGCCGCGAGCTCGGTCACGAGGCGCGACGCGTCGACTGCGGTCGCGATCTGACGAGCGACGTCCGCGAGCAGCGCGCGATCGTCTGCGGTGAGGCTCCGCTGGCCGCGACGGGGGGCTACGACAAGCTCGCCGACGAGCCGGCCGTGGCGATGAAGGGGAACGATTTCGGCAGTCGTCGTGGGGTCGCCGCGCTCGAACACCAGTCGGTTGGCCGAGTCGCCCACGGTGCGGATGCCGATGTAGGGGAGACGCAGCGACGTCGCCAGGGTGTCGGCTACGACCGCAAGGATCTGTTCGGCTGGCAGCGCGGCGTCGAGTCGTCGACCCAACTCGGTGAGTACACGGGCGGGATCGCCGCGGTCGCCGTAGACGACGCGATCGACGCCTTGCTGTAACGCAGAGCGCAGCGGTGCAAGTGCGAGCGCCACCACCCCGGTCGCAGGAATCGTTGCCGCTAGGCCGCTGTCGCCCACGACTGCTCCAATCGCAACGACGACAAGCGCGTAAGTGCCGAGGAGGATGCCCGCGAGGGACGTGAAAACGAGAGTCCGGTTGATGGTCGCACGGAGATCAAGAAACTCGCCTCGCACGATCGCGACTGCGACGGCGGCGGGCATCGGTAGAAACGCGAGCGCAGCGAACCAGGGGGGAAGTGCTTCGTCGGGTACGAAAAGGTTCGTCGCAATGACGACAAGAAGCGAGGTCGTCATTCCGAGCACGACGAGCCCCCCTTGCCGGCGCGCGGACGGGTCGCCGACCGCACGCCAGATCGTTCGTGCCAATCCGACCAGAGTCGCCACGGCGAGCACCCATAACGCGGCCTGCATGCCGATGTAGCTCGCGTTCAGAGTCTGTCGGTTGGCGAGCCCCGAGGCGATCAGACCGCCTTGGAGCCCGGCCGTGGCCGCAAACACTCCGCCGAGGCCGACCCTTGAAACCAAGGGGTGTCTGTCGAGAAGTTCGACTGGTTCTGGGAAGCTCAACGCCAGCAGCGCGAGCGCCGTCATCCAGATCGCGAGGGAGCCGACGTGTCCTGCGATCCCGGCCGCGAACAGCAGCCGCGCGGCCGGGAGCGCGGTGACGTCGATCGACAGCGCTTGGAACGTGTTGTAGGAGACAAAGCCCGCGCCGAGCAACAGCAGCGCCCGTGCCGCGGCGTGGTCGGGTTGTCTGAACGTCGCCCACGCGCCAAGAGCCAACAGCAGGACGGCAACGAACAGAACCGATGCGGCGTCCCTGAGTCGCTCTCGAACGAATCCGCCGTCGCGGAGGCGGACTTCCACCTCGCGGGTGTTGCCGTCTCGAAGGACGTCGTAACGCCAGGTCTCCCCGGCGCGCAGCCGGGGCGTCGCGTGATCTGTACGCCGGAGGACGTCGTCGATCGTGATTCCCTCGATGCCAACGACGACGTCTCCCTTCCTCAGCGGAGTCGGGTCGGACGCGCCGGGGTCGACGGTGAACCCGTTCGCGTAGCCGCCGTCCGTGAGGACGGGCGCGCCGTCAGTGGGCAAGCTGGCACGCACGGCGACCCAGAGTCCCGATGCGATGACGAGAGCGGTCGCGATCAGCACAGCCGATCGCGCCGGCCTCAGTCTCGGCCCGACACGCTCGCGTGAGGTCTCATTCATTCGGCGCGTTCTTTCCGCCGAGCCCGGCGTCGCGAGCGGCGGCGACGGCGGCGGCGCGGTCTTGCACCCCGATCTTTGTGAGCAACAGTGAGACCTGATTCCGAACCGTCTTCGGCGCGAGCCCGAGTGACCGGCCGATGGCGATGTTGTCAAGGCCGTCCGCCAGCAGGTCCAGCAAAGCCAATTCGCGCTCAGCCAGCATCGGGAACGACGATGCTCCGCGGACAGGTGCCCCGCCAGCGAACAACTCGCGGATCCGCTCGGCCATGCCCGTCGCGAAGACCATCTCACCAGCGGCCGCCGCGCGCACGCCGCGTTCGATGTCATCGCCTCGAGCGCCTTTCAGCAGATACCCGCACGCCCCGGCGCGCATCGCGCCGAACAGCGACTCGTCGTCGTCGTCCATGGTGAGTACGAGGCAGCGAGTCTCGGGACACGTGCGGCCCAGCTCTCGGATGGCATCGATACCCCCGCCAGGCATGTGCAGGTCGATCAAGATGACGTCGGGTCGAAGTCGCATTGCGACTTCGATCGCCTCCAATGCCGACGCGGCTTCGCCCACGACGTCGATCCCAATCCGCCCAGCCATGGCCGATCGAACCCCGTCGCGCACGACAGGGTGATCATCGACAACCAGAAGCCGGATCGATGCGTCCGCCATATCGACAGCATGGTCTCACGGGTGTCCCGGGTCACGAGCCGGTTCGCCCTCAACCCCGGGATGTCAGTCCTTGCTCCTGGGACGTCGGAACACGGAACGTGACGGCGGTTCACCGACGACAGAAAGGACGAGCCAATGTCAAGCACGAAGCGGGCAGTAGTCGCCGCAGGACTTGTAGCAGTGATCCTCGCGGCGCTCATGGTGTGGGCGGTTCAAGCGAGCGGCAGCGAGAGGAAGACGTTCACCGTCATCGAAAAGGTGACGTCGTTCACGCCGAATGATTTCGCGCCAGCCGGCGACTCACCCGGCGACCTCGGGGTTGTTGCCGGCACTCTGACGCAGGACGGCAAAGCCGCCGGGTCATACCAGGGCTACTGCGTCGTAATCACCGATCCGAGCAATAGCGAGTGCACGTTCACTTTCGCGCTCAAAGCGGGCCAGATCGTGGTTACAACTGGTTACGGCACGTTCAACGGGAGTGGCGACACGGCGCAGAGCCCGATTGTCGGTGGCACGGGCGAATATTCGAACGCGCGTGGTTGGATTGAGGAGTCGGAGATCGGCGAAGGCGCGGTTCGCGTGGTCTTCCACATCGAGTAGCCGGTCGGGGCGACGGCGCTCGGCTTCAAACGCTCACACCACGAGGGTCGCAGTTAGCGCGAGTATCGGGCCCCCGCCACCGATTGACGAAGGCCCGGCACAAAGTGCCGGGCCTTTCGCCTTGGCGCTCTTTCAACAGGCCGGTTCTCGCTCCAAGACTTCGGCCGCCACCGCGCGGCCAGCGGTCAGGCCGGCTTGGTTGCTGAACTCGAAGTGGAGTCCGCCGACCACTCGTGAACCTCCGGCTTCGTGCAGAAAAAGCCGCCAAGCACCGCCGCGCTGAAGGAGCTGTGGCCGGACCAATGACAGCAGTCGCGGCCGCTACCAGGCTGACAATGAGAACCAGACGAGTGCGATGAAAGTCACTGTGAGTCTCCGTCGACCTTGATGGCGGACACGTCAAGTTCGAGTTCGATGCGGTCGCTCAACACAAAGCCACCGGTGTCGAGGGCTTGGTTCCACGTGAGGCCCCAGTCGCCGCGCTTGAGCGCGCCCGCACCGGAGAATCCGGCGCGGAGCTGGCCGTAGGGATCCACGCACGTGCCTTCGTGCCTGAGGTTCACGTGGACAGGCCGAGTGATTCCCTTGATGGTGAGGTTGCCAGCGACGCGATACCGATCGCGGCCGAGATCGGTGACGGTCGTGCTCACGAATGTGATTGTCGGGTGACGGTCGACGTCGAAGAAGTCGGGCGACCGAAGGTGAGCGTCCCGGTCGGCGTTGTTGGTCCGGATGCTCGTGGCGTCGATGGTCAGGGCAACCGACGAGTTCGTCGGGTTGGCTCCGTCTAGCTGCACCCGTCCGTCAACGCGGTCGAACCACCCGTGGACCCGTGTTACGAGCACGTGGCGGGCGGCGAAGCCAATGCGCGTGTGCGCGAGGTCGAACTGATAGCTGCCCGTGACGTCGTCGAGCACGTCTGGTGACACAGAAATGGTCATGACTGCACCTTTCGTTGAGAGTGCTGTCAGCGTGCGGGGCGGCGCGTGCGGCTCGGTTGCGCCGTGCATGCGCCGCTCATTCCGGTCAGGTGTGTTGCAGGCGCCGCGTCACGGCGGCCGCGAACTCCACCGCTTCTGTGTCGTCAAGGCGTTCGCCTCGGGCCTTGGCGTCTTCGAACCCGCTCCGGCCGAGATTGGCTACGAGCGTGTCGACGATCGCCTTCAGCCGGCCCGCCTCGGCTCCGTACGGGCGCGACGTGCGGTTGAACGCTTCGCACGCGCCGTACAGGACAGCGGCGTCCTCATAGGCACCGAGGCGCGAGACCAAGTCCACGAGGTTGCGTAGCGTGAGCCAGAGCTGGGTCCAACCGCCGCTTCGTTGCCAGTGCTCGATCAGGTCCGCGAACAGTGGCAGCGCAAGGGTGGGGTCACCGTGGCGACCCCGCAGCGAAGTGTTCGACACCAGGGAATTGCCGGTCATGAAATGGTTCCCTGCGGCCCGCGCGAACTCCAAGGCCTCACCAAGCGGCTTGAGCGCCTGCACAGGATCGTTCTCGAGGAGCGCTTCGCCGTAGGCGTAGGAAACGAGTGCCATTGAGGTCGGGTTGTAAGTCGGCTCGGCAATGGCGCTCGCCTCGTCGACGAGCGTCTCCACCCGCTGGAGATCGCCGCGCTTGCCCGCAATGACTATCTGCGTACCGAGACTCCACACTTCCCCCTGCTCGTAGCCCGCGAGTCGCCAGAGCCGCGCGACGGCCGCGCAGTAGTCGTTCGCGCCGTCGAGGTCACCGGTCAGCAGGCAGATACCTCCGAGCGCTTCGGTGGCCAGTGCGCGGCGAAGATCGTCACCGTCCGCGCAGAGCGCGAGCGCGCGCTCGGCGTACTGCCTGGCGATGTCCATCTCGCCGCGATGCATTCGGCGGACTGCGGCCGAGCCGAGTGCGATCGGGAATAACGTGTGTTCGGCTGCTCGCGGAAGATCGAGGACCGCTTCGGACCAGCTGAGGATCTCGTCGTTGAGCTGCCATGTCGCGAAGCGGTGCAGTGCGAGCGGAAGAGACAGGGCGACAGCGAGGTCGCCACCTTCACCACGAGACCATTCATGCGCGGCGCGGAGATTGTCGAGCTCGGCGAGTAGCCGTTCGACCCACTCGCGCTCGTCGGGACCGCGCAGCGCGACCTCGGCTGTCTCGGCGAGCGACAGGAAGTAGCGGGCGTGTGCACCGTTCACGCCGTCTTGATCACCGCGCGCTGCGAGGCGGTCGGCCCCGTACAGACGCAATGTCTCGAGCATGCCGTAGCGGGGCGGCCCCGTTGGCGCAGGCGGCACGACCATCGACTTGTCCGCGAGGCCGGCGACGACGACGGCGACGTCCCCGTCTGCTACCGCGTCGGGCCGCGCTACTGCGGCGGCGGCTTCGAGGGTCCACCCGCCCGCGAATACGGACAGTCGATCGAACATCGACTGTTCGGCCTCGTCGAGCAGTCCGTAGGACCAGTCCACGAGCGCCCGCAGCGTGCGGTGACGTTCGCCGTCGCTACGCGGCCCGGCAGTCAGTAACGCGAATCGATCGCGCAATCGCTTCGCAAGGTCATTAGGCGTGAGAGCGCTCAGCCGAGTCGCCGCAATCTCCAGCGCGAGCGGAAGCCCGTCAAGTCCGCGACAGATGTCGACGACTGCGGAGGCATTGGTGTCGTCGAGGACGAAGTCCGCGCGCGCGGCGCGGGCGCGGTCGAGGAACAGCGCGACGGCCGGAGATGCAATCGCGTCGGAGCCCACGGGCGGCACGGGCAGCGGTAAGACGGTCCACACGTGTTCGCCGTCCACGCCGAGGCGCTCACGACTCGTCGCGACGATCGTGACGCGCGGGCACCGCCTCGCCAACGCGTCGACGAGGTGTGACGCAGCGTGAAGCACGTGTTCGCAGTTGTCGACGACCAACAACATGCGTCGATGGGCGAGGGCAGTGACGAGCGCGTCCAGCGGGTCAACGCCGGGTGCGAGCGTGGCGCCCAACGCGAGCGCAAGCGCGTGGGGGACGGCATCATCGGAGTTCACACGGGCCAGCTCGACAACCCAAGTACCGCCTGGCCACGCGGCGCCGACGGTCTCCGCTACGCGCAACGCCAAGCGCGTCTTGCCGACGCCCCCGACGCCGACCAGCGTGACGAGTCGGGCGTGCTCGACTAAATCGACGAGACGCGCGATCTCGTCCTGTCGACCGACGAACGTGGTGATCGGCGGCGCGAGATTGCCCTCGGGCAAACGCCCCGGCGCCGGTTCGTCTCTACCGAGTTCGGGCGCACTGGTGAGGATCTGGGTCTCGACCTCGCGCAGCGTCGCCGAGGGCTCGAGGCCGAGCTCTTCGACGAGACGCTCGCGGAATCGTTGGTACAGCCGCAGCGCCTCGACCTGACGCCCCGTCGCAGCCATCGCCCGCATGAGCTGCGCGTGCGGGCGTTCTCGTAACGGATGTGCGGCCACCAGACCCTCCAGCACGCTGATGGCGTCCGCATACCGACCGACCGCGAGCAGCGCGTCGACTCGAAGCTCGACTGCGCTCTGTCGGAGTTCTTCGAGACGGACCGCTTCGGCGCGCGCGAGTTCGTCGTCGGCGAACTCGGCGAAGGCCGCACCGCGCCACAGGCGCAGAGCGTCCTCCAATATTGCGATCGCCGCGGTCGGATCGTCGTGCCAGTGCGTCTGCGCCTCGTCCACGCGCTCGCAGAACTCCAAGGAGTCGAGCTGATGCACACCTAGTTCGATTGCGTACCCGGGCGGTCGCGTCACGATCGGGGCGGCGAGCTGTGGGGACCGCAGCCTTCGCCGAAGTCGGGCGACATAGGTTTGCAAGGCGTTGCGGTCAGAGTCGGGTGAGTCGTCTCCCCACAGGAGCTCGATCAAGCGGGACGTTGAGACGACGGCATTGGCGTCCACCAGCAGCGCCGCGAGGATTCTGCGCTCGTTAGGGCTGCCGATGTTGACGAGCTCGCCGCCGCGTCTCACCTCGAGCGAGCCGAGGACACGAAATTCCAAGCTGCTTACCAACACTCGCAACGCTAGGCGGCTGAAACGAGTCGCGGCGGCCGCACGCCCGCCGCACTTGAGGCGCACCCGGCGAGTCGCACGCTGGTCCCTGCACGCGCTGTCTAAACAAACACCAAACCAATAGGGAGGGAACCACCAATGAGTGTCACCACCAAGCCGGTCGACAACGGCATCAACTTGCCGGCGATCCTCGAAGCCCGTCAGATGCTGACCGACGCGCCGGAAGCCGGGAAGTTCCTGTGGCGCGCCAGCTCCACGTGGAAGAACGGCACGCACTGCTACTCGCAGTGTGAGAAGTTCAACGCCTTCGGCGAAGACCATCCGCACCGCCAGACCTACGGCGTGGACATGGACCACCCGGAGCTGTTCGCGTCCGAAGACAACGGCCCGACCCCGATCGAGATGGTGATGCTCGGACTCGCCGGTTGCCTGACCGCCGGTGTGGCGTCGGTGGCCACCATGCGCGACATCCAGCTGCGCAGCGTCACCGCCACCATCGAAGGCGACATGGACCTGCTCGGTGTGATGGGCATCGATCCCGAGGTGCGTAACGGGTTCAGCGATGTGCGCGTCACGTTCAACATCGACGCCGACGCGTCACCCGACGACATCGCGGCGATCGTGGCGCAGAGCCAGAAGCGCTCCGCGGTCTACGACCTCATGGTCAACCCGACCAACGTCGTGGTCGAGGTCAACAAGTAGTTGACCAGTACCGCCGCCGCGAACATCGCCGGCGAGCGCAGGGAGCGGAGTTCGCTCTGTTCGAAGGGCCCGGGCCGAGCGCCCGGGCCCTTAAGGCAGTGGTGGCGTCCAGTCGGCAGGGCGGCCTTTGTGGTTGGAGAGCTCGATGCTCCACTTCCACCACGTGTGGTCCTCGTCGTTGTACCAGGCCGTAAGGGTGCCGACCTCGCCGCCGGGGAGTAACACGGGCAGGCCGAGGTGCTCGGTGGTGGGCCAGATCTCGGACCGGCTGACCCGACCGCCTTCGAGGTCGAGGAGGGTGATCGGGCTGTAGTCGCCATCGCGCTCGGCTTCGCCGGACGCGATGAGTTGACCGTCGTCGGTGCGGACTTCGACCCTCAGGGCGGAGGGGGCAGCGTGGACGAGCGCCCGATAGTGGTCGCCCGCGGTGAGCGCGACGGCGAACTCGAGGCCGTTCATGCCGCCGTCGCTGCTCCTCAGATTCCAGATCCAGTTCACTTTGTCGTGCTCCTTGCTCGGACCGAACGCCGCGGTCTCGTCGGCATCGTGCAGCAGTACCCAACGCTGCAGCAGATGATCGCCGGCGGGCGCGATTGCCGTGACGTGGTCACGCAGCTCTCGGCGGCGAATAGGGCGCTCGAGCAGGCCGGCTTCGTGCTCGTAGCGGCGGGCCTCACCTGGTTCCTCGAAGAACAAACCACCCCAGAGCCGGGCCGCCGTCGAGAACGAGAGCAGCGCGGTACCGTCGCCGGCGTGGCGGGGAACCTGATTGCGGAATACGTCCAGTCGACCTTCGGGCGCTTCGCCGGCAAGGAGAAACTGACGCCGTGGTCGCCGATGCCCGAAGCCGGTCAGGCGCGTCTAAGCGAGCACCTCGCCGATATGTATGGCGTGGGGGTCAAGAAGCTGACCGTTCTCGACTGCGGAGTGTGCCGTGTCGACCGCGCCGACGGCAGCAAGTGGGTGGCCCGGGTGTTCCCGCCCGCGCGCTCACTCAAAGCGACCCAGGACGACGCCAAGCTGCTCGCGTTCCTCGCGGCCAACGACCGTCGAACTCGCGCGAGTTGTGCCGCTGGATCGGCGATCACGTGGGCCGGCTGCACGCCTTGCCGACCAAAGGTGCGCCGGCGCGTGACGGCGGCGGCTGGCATCACCTGTCGCTCAACGCCGGCGGGCGAACCGCCGATGTCGCCGCGCTGTTGCCGTTGCTCGACGAGCTGGCGACGACCGTCAAGGGCGAGCAGCGCGACGGCGTGAAGGCGATCCGCGACGCGCTGGTCGGGCTCGACCTGTGCAAGGGACTGCCGCAGGCCCTGGTCCACGTCGACTTCGCCGGGCCGAACCTGCTGAAGGCGAGTGACGGCATGATCACCGTGATCGACTGGACCGGCTCGGGCAGAGGGAGCCGGATCGAGGCGCTGGCCTCGCTGCTCGCCCCGTGGCAGAAGACCGGTCTCGAAGAAGGCGTCGCCGCGTATCGGAAACACGTGACTCCGACCGACAAGGAACTTGCGGCGCTACCGGGGACGCTGCTCACGCATCAACTGGTGCTGGCCGCATGGGGCGCGCTATTCCGTCCCGAGAACATCGTGCCGGTTGCGAAGCGGCTGCCCGATGCGCACAAGGCGTTCGCCGCGCAGGCCAAGCAGATCACCAAGTTGTTCGCGGCCTGTCATTCCGAGAATGGTTGAGATGGCGAGGGCTCCGGTGGAGCGATCCAGTTGCCGACGCTCTGAGCGCGCGGCAGCGCGATCGTGGGAGCATGCGCGCATGTATCGCATCCTGTCCATGACACCGCTGGCGGCGGTCGACGGCCACGTCGACCTCAACTACGAGAACCGAACCGGCTGGGCGGAAGACCTCGGTGCGACCGTGCTCGGCATCCTGGTCGGCGATGAGCACTGCGGTCCGTTCGTGGCCTTGAGCTACACCGCCCCCCGCGAGGACCAGATGCCGCTGTCGTTCGCGCACGCACACGCATCGGACAACTGGCGGATCTCGGTGCGAGGCACGACGAACATGGGCCGCGACGCGTACGCGCAGGGGCAATGGCGCTTCCACGACGGCGGCGTGCCGTACGCGAGCGACAACTTTGCGTGGGGTCCCGACGGTGGTTTTGGGATCATCGTGTTCGCCGATCGACGCGGGTTCGCCATCGAACCGGTCAAGGCGGAGGTAGCGGCGAAGGTCGCGCCCCAGCAGGAAATGACCGGGAAGCTTCTCGGAATCGACATGCAGAGTCCGTGCCCCGGCGCACCAGCGATCGCGACGACGATGGGCCTAACCGACCGCGCGCACCTCAACGGCGGCTTCGAGAGCGCTTCGAGCTGGGACGAGATCGCGCCGGGTGTGCGGATGAGCGTCGGTGTCGCGGGTGAGCGCGACGCCGGCCCGGTGCTCGCGTTCCTCGACTGCGCCGCGGGAGCAGAGGCGGTCGGGACCCGCACACTCGCCTCCGAAACGTTGATCGCACCGGTTACGGGGTCCGTCGCCGCGGGCGGCGCAACGCTCGCGCAAGGCGACGTGAGGCTCGAAGAGGCCGATGTTGAGCAACCCCCTCTGGTCGCCGGTGCCGACGGCGCGCAGCTCGTCCTCCTCTTCGCCGATCGGCGCGCCCTGCGCACCGCGGTCGACGCCGGAACGCTTGGCGGCGCACTCGCATCAGCGCTCGCCGATGAACTGCCGAAGCTGTTAGGTGAGCTCGCGCTGGTCGGTTCCACTCCGGGCGATTCATGATCAAGCTGGCGTTTGCAGTTCGACGCCTGCCGTCGATCAGCGAAGAGGAGTTCCATCGGTACTGGCGTGACGAGCACGGGCCGCTGGTCCGATCGGTCAAGGACGACATCGGAGTAGTGCGTTATGTGCAGTCGCACACGATCTCGTCGCCGTTGAACGACGCGATGCGTGCGTCGCGCGAAGCGCTCGAGCCCTTCGATGGCGTTGCCGAGTTGTGGTGGGAGTCGATCGAGACGTTCGTCGCGGGTGCGTCGTCCGAGGCCGGCCAAAAAGCTGGGCAATTGCTCCTCGACGACGAGCGCCGTTTCATCGACCTGCGTCGGTCGAGTCTGATGATGACCGAGGAGTCGGTGATCATCGAGTAGTCGCATGCCTCGGATCAGGCGACGATCCTCTTGCCGAGGCGCGGGTCGATCGAGCCGCGATACAGCACGTGCATGACGCCGTTGAAGATCAGCGGGCGCGTGCCTTGCGCTGCGCAGCTCCTGTAGTAATCGACGACCTCAGCCGACAACGTCGAGTTGGCCCGCAGAAAACCGCGCTCGGGTGCACGGACGTCAAGTGCAGCACGTCGTTCCACAGCACGCCGAGGGCACTGTACCGATGCGACCTATGACGGGCTCGTCGCGCTCGCCGCGGAGTCGGCTCGGAGACGGAGTTACCGTTTGGCCGTGACGGTCGCGGTGACAGTGCTCGGCGGGGGGATGGCGGGACTCTCGGCTGCGCTCATCCTCGCCCGCGACGGTCACCGCGTGACGCTGGTCGAGCGCGATGCAGTCGTCGCCGACGACGCGCTGGCGTCGCCGGCATGGGAGCGGCGCGGCGTCCCGCACTTCCTACAACCGCACCTCCTGATCCCACGCGGCCGGCTCGAGCTGCGGCAGGAGCTGCCCGACGTATACGGGTCGCTCCTCGTCGCCGGCGCCCGTGACGTCGACCCGACTCGCAAGCTGAGCGGACCGCGCCAGCCCGATGATGAGGATCTGCAGTATCTCGCCGTGCGGCGGCCGCTCATCGAGTGGGCGCTTCGACGGGCTGTGATGGCGGAACCGACGATCGAGATTCGAGGGTCCACCACCGTCGACGGCTTCGACGACGACGGTTCGGCCGATCTCGTCGTCGACGCCATGGGACGACGCACTCCGACCCCGCGCTGGTTTCCCGACGCCGGCGAGCCGGCTAGCAGCGACTGCGGCGTCGTCTACCTCTGCCGGTACTACCGCCAACGTCAGGGCTTTGAGCTTCCTGAGGGGCCCTGGCTCGTCAGCCCGCGTGGCGACATCGGCTATCTCGGCTACGCCACGTTCCCCGGCGACAACGCGGACGTTCTCGGCGCTACTCGCGATCCCGAGCGGTGTCGCGGAGTGGAGAGGGCTGACGAACGAGGATCGGTTCGAGCGTGCCGTGCAGACCATCCCGATGCTCCGGCAGTGGGTCGACCCCGACGGCGTCGAACCCATCACGCCCGTCATGCCAATGGCCGGACTCCGGAACGGCCTGCGCTCGGTCGACCCGGCGGCGCCGTTCGTCCCGATCGGTGACGCCATCGCCCACACCGATCCGACTCTGGCGCACGGCCTGTCGTTCTCGCTGATCCACGCACGCGAACTGCGCAACGCCTTGCGGAAGCACAGCGACCGGCGCGACGTCCTGGCCGCCTTCCTCGACGCGGTGCTGCCCGAGGCACACGAGCGCTACGAGCTGGCGACCGCCCTCGACGCGCAGCGTCACCGGTCGTGGCTTGGCGAGGCGGTCGACGCGTCTCGTCACGACGGCGGCGCCTACGAGCTCTACAGCATCGCGGGAGCGGGAGCGGCGGCCCTCGCCGACGACGCCGTGCTGCGGGCGTCGGTCCGGAGGAGCGGCCTGCTCGCTCGCACCGCGGCGATGGACGAGGACGCTGCGCTCCTGCACCGCGTCGACGACGTGCTCGCTCAGGCTCCGGGCGACGCCGCGGCCCGCTCCCGGGCCGCCGCGCGAGGAGATGGTCGCCATCGCGGCCGGGAGCACCTAGCGCCGTGGAAGACGATCGGGTCGAAGCAACGATGACGATCGCTGAGGCGGTCGAAGCAGCGCGCGACAAAGAACATGTTCCGGTCACGTTCGAGAGTTGCGACCACGTGACGGGCCCCTTCTTCCACGGCACCAGGATCGCGTTCGGTGCGGGCGAGGAAATCGTTCCCGGCCATGCGTCCAACTACCACGACGGTCGCGTGTCGAACCACGTCTACTTCTCGGCATTGCTCGAACCGGCTGTGTGGGGCGCCGAGCTCGCCGTCGCATTTGGCGGTAGTGGTGGAACCGAAAGGGTCTACGTCGTCGAGCCAAACGGGCCGTTCGAGGACGACCCCAACGTCACGAACCAGAGGTTCCCCGGCAACGTCACGCGGTCGTATCGCACGCGACATCCGATTCGCATCGTCCGCGAAGTCGAGAACTGGGACCGCCACGCACCCGATGTTCTCCAAATGATGCTCGACAACCTCGCTCGTCTCCGCGAACAAGGACTCGACACCATCGACGATTGACGTTCAGTCGCCCTGCACTACGCCCTCATGCGAGCGGCGATCGCCGCGCACCGGTGGTTATGAGGTCAAGACCGAAGGCGATGGGTTCTTTGTCGTCTTCGAAGATCCTGCCGATAATGTCGCCGCGCAGTTTGAGCTCGTTTGGTCGGCGGCCGGAGCGCACTGGGTCTCGGCGAACTGCGCAGCAACGTGGTGACGAGCGAGGGCGGTCAGGTGACCGTACCGAGCCAGGTGCGGACCGCCGCGCTGAACTCGTCGGGCGCTTCGATCCAAGGGAAGTGACCGCTGTTGTCCACGACAGTGAGTTGGGCATGCGAAATCCCGCGCGCAATCTCTTCGGAAGCGCCGAGCGGGCAAACCCTGTCTTCGCGGCCGACGAGGACGAGGGTGGGGACGGTGATCTCGGGCAGTGATTCCTGGACTCCCCAAGCGACGAGTTGCTGCATGCTCCACATGCCGACCTGGCCGTTGACGATGGTGCGACTCATCAACGCGTCGGCATAGGCCGGGTCGTACTCGTGGAAGTACAGCGCGATCGTCTCGCTCAGATCGGCCTGAAATTCTTCGTCCGTGGTTGTCGGTTCGGTCTGATCGGCCGTGTCAGCTCGCGCTGCGGGTGGCTGCCCCGCCGCGGTGTCGACCAACAGCAGGAAGCGCAGCGCGTCGGGATACCGCCGCGCGAATTCCAGGGCGATGAAGCCACCGTACGAGTGCCCCGCGAGGCCGACACGGTCCACGCCCAAGTGCGCCCGCAGGGCATCGACGTCGGCGGCGAGCTGGGCCATGGTGATCGTGCTGAGCGGTGGACGGCCGGAGCGACCGTTGCCGCGCATGTCCGCGTAGACCAGTCGCGTTCGTTCCGCGAGGATGTCCCAGCCAGGCCGCAGGTAGGTGTGGTCGAGTCCGAGTCCACCGTGCAGGGCGATGCAGGTTGTCGGGACATCGCCGATCTCCTCGTACCAAAGGTCGGTGTCGCCCAGCGTCAAGATTGCCATCGCGTGATTCTGACGCTTTGTGCCGCTGGTCACAGACGCTGCGGCGCGTTCGACGTAGGTTCGAGTCCATGACACCGTCGGTGCGGTCTGCGTCGGCCTTGCGCGTCGTCGACCTTGACCATCCGCCGGATCCGGACCTCGGGAACATCGCCTTCTGGCAGCGCCCGCTCGCCGAGCGCGAGGACGCGTTCCGCACGTTGCGGGCGATCGACGATCCCCAATACTTCCCTGAGTACCAGTCGATGTGGATCGCCGGCTACACGCCCGAGTTCGAGACCGGTCGCGGTTTCTTCGCTCTCGTTCGCCACGCGTCCATCATGGAAGTGAGCCGTCGCCCCGAGGACTTCTGCAGTGATAAGGGCAACAGCATCCTCGACACCGCTGACATCGTGCGCAAGTTCGTAGGCGGCATGATCAGCATGGACGACCCGGAACATTCTCGGCTGCGTCGCATCGTGTCGAAGGGCTTCACGCCGAAGCAGATGGCGGCGGTGCGCGACAGTGCGGAGCGAATCGCCCACGAACTCGTGGTGGAAATGGCTCCGAAGGGCGAAGGCGACTTCGTCGCCGACGTGGCCGCTCTCCTGCCGCTGCGCGTGATCATGGACATGCTGGCGATCCCGCGCAGCCAAGAGCAGTTCGTCCTGCACTGCACCAACAGCCTGCTCGGCAACGACGACCCGGAGTTCGCCTTCGATCCGAACGCGGTCGACAATCCCGCGGTCGCGTTGGCGGGCATCGTGAGCGAGGTCGCCGCCTCGCGCCTCGCCGACCCGCGCGACGACATCATGTCGATGCTCGTGCACGCTGACATCGACGGCGAGAGCCTCAACGCGTTCGAGCTTGTCGTCGTTCTTCCTGCTGCTGGTCGCGGCTGGAAGCGAGACGACCCGCAACGCGATCGCGCATGGCTTGCACGCGCTCACCGAGCACCCGGAGCAGCGGGCGATCTGGCAGGCCGACGTGAAGGGCGTGGAGCCGACGGCGGTCGAGGAGATCATTCGCTGGTCGTCGCCGTTGATTCATATGCGTCGCACGGTGACCCGCGACGGCGTGCGCCTCGGCGACTTCGTGTTCGACGAAGGCGACAAAGTGCTGCTCTTCTACGCGTCGGCCAACCGCGACGAGGCCGTGTTCGAAGATCCATTCCGGTTCGATGTGCGCCGGCAGCACAACGAACACATCGCCTTCGGCGGCCCCGGGCCGCACTTCTGCCTCGGTGCTCATTTGGCGCGGCGCGAGATCGGCGTCGTGTTCGAAGAATTGTTCACCCACCTGCCCGACATCCGGTCGGTGGGCGAGCCCGACCGGCTGCTGTCGAACTTCATCAATGGCGCCAAGCGGCTCCAGGCGAAGTGGACCCCGACAACCGTGGCCGTGCCGTCATGAGGGGATTTCGTGGGCCGAAGGCGCGCTGTTGTCTGGTCAGCTACGCGAAATCCGCGTGCCCTGACGCCTAGTTCAGCGGTACGGCGTTGATATAGACAATCCGATATACTCCGGTGGTGGAGCCCCGCGAGTTACTCAAAGCCGTTCGCCGGCGGCAGGGCCTGACGCAGACCGAGTTGGCTCGGCGTGCCGGTACGTCGCAGCCCGTGATCTCCGCGTACGAAGGCGGTCATCGAGATCCCACGTACGACACCCTGCGCCGGCTCGTGGCCGCCGGTGGTGAGCAACTTCATCTCGGCGCGCAGCCGTTCCCGTCGGACCTCCCGCCGCCCGCTGACGTCCACGAGCACGCCCGCCGCCTCGCCGACGTGCTTTCGCTCGCCGACGCCATCCCGGCTCGGCCGCGACGCAAGCGTCTCGAGGCGCCGCGCCTCGTCTCGCGGTGAAGTCCCTCACGCTCGCTGAGAGGATCTCTGCCATCGACGTCACGTTGACCGACGTGCCGCACGCGTTCGGTGGGGCGCTGGCGCTGGCGTATTACGCCGAGCCCCGGGCAACGATCGACATCGACGTCAATGTCTTCGTCCCGACGACACGATTCGCCGATGTCGCCGTGCCGCTCTTGACGCTGGGCGTCTTAATCTCGAGTCCGGATACCGAAAGGATCGCTCGACGCGACGGCCAGGTACGCGTGTTCTGGGACGCGACGCCGATCGACCTGTTCTTCGCGTACGACCGCTTCCACGATGCGGCGGCTCGGAGTACGCGCATGGTTCCGTTTGGCGACGGCACGATTCCGATCCTCGCTGCGGAGCACCTCGTTGTTTGCAAGACGATCTACGACCGGCCCAAGGACTGGGTCGACATCGAGGCACTGCTGGCGCTTGGTACTGCCCTCGATGCCGCCGAGGTCTTGCGCTGGGTTGGCCGCATCGCCGGCGACGGCGACCCCCGCTACGACCGCATCGCGGCGGTCCTGACCAACCGCTGAGACGCGAAAGAGGGGCGTCCCGCAGGACGCCCCTCTTGTCGATCGGTTGTATCCGCGGTTAGCCGGCGATGCGGCGGCGCAGGCGCATCGCCAGTGCACCGAGCGTCATGAGTCCGGCACCCACGAGCGGGAGAGTTTCCTCGCCACCGGTGCGGGGCAGGATCGCCCGAGCAACAGCAGCCCTGGGGGCATCGTCAATCTCGTTGTCGTCGCTGGCGACGTAGGTCGCGGCGTTGGCGGCGTCGCCGTCGGTATGACAGCCGGGGTCGGCGATGTCGATCAACTTGTCGGTGTCGTTGTCGACGCCATCCGAGCACTGCGGCACCTTGGTGCACGCGGCGGCGGTGACTTCGGCATGGGCCAGTCGCACCTGGGCGAGCGGGGTGTCGCCCGCGGCGGCGAGCACGGTGACGACCAGTGCGTCGACGGCGATGCCACCACCCGCGATCTGGGTCACGACGTTGCGCTGGACATCGGCGACCGCGTTGAGGCCGCTATCAGTCAGGGCGCCCGAGATGGCGTCGATGAGGTCCTGGAGCGGGGCGTTCAGGGGGATGTCGTTGCCCGCAACGTCGAGATCGACGATCTCGGAGTTGGCGGTGTAGGTCGGCGTGGCGCCGCACACCACTGCAGCCTCGGAGCGGATGGCTGCTGCCGAGAGAAGCGGCACGCTCGGTCCGACGGTGTCCAGGAGCACCTCTGCACCTTCAATCTGTGCGAGGCCGCGGCCGCGGTACGGACCGGGGACGGCTTGCTGCACGACCGTAAGGCCGGACGTGATGTTGTGTGTGTTGTGGGCGTTGGCCGTGGCGGTCAGCGTGCCGTTTACGATCACGGGCGCGGCGGGAACGTCGATGACGGTCTCGGTCGCATCACCAGGGGGCGCGGCAACAGAAACTGCCGGCGTGGGTGGGACGACGTCGGTGCCACTGACCTGGGCGGTCGCGCCAAAGGCGGACGCGGCCGGGCCGGCGGCCTGGGCTGCAGTACCAAACGGAACGAAAGCAAGCGCGCCCACGATTGCCACCGCCGTCGCGGCGACAAGCGGGCGTCGGGTCGAATTACGCATTTGAAAAGAGCTCCTCAGCGGGGTTTGTTGTTCGGATGGTGGACGACCACGCAGAGTGGCAATTCACACCGCTAGTAGTCATACCCACACACTCACCTCGGAAACGCGCTCCACGCCGTTTGCGCGGGCTGGATCTACGTTGGGGCTGTGAAACGGGGGCGGTTGGCAGTTTTGATCACGGTTATTTCTGTCGCCCTGACGCTGCCGAGCGGTGCAAACAGGGCGCGCGCGGCCGAATCCGTCCTCCGGAGCCGGGTCGCTGAATGGCGCTGGTCGAAGGTGGGCGCGGGCACCGCGTCGATCACCGACCTGCGTACCGGTCGCCGGTGGGGCGGCGCTGGTCCCGACTTCGCGCTCATGACAGCCGCCGGCCCATTGTCGAGTGACCGGTTCAAAGTCGAGAGCGTGACGTGGGATCGCCAGCGGGTGCGCGTCGTGTTGTCGCATCTCGGTGCTGTGGTGACGCGCGACGTCACGGCGTACGACGACGTCGCCGGCTTCCGCGTCGACACGACGGTGCAGTCGGCGACCGGAATGGTGTTGCAGGGTGCGCGGCTGGCGCAGGTGCGGGCCCTCGGCGTCGTCGGAACGCAGCGCCACGCGTTGCGCGCCGGCGCCGACTGGCGGCATCCCAATTGGAAAGGTCCCGACGTAACCGTTGGCAACCCCCACGGCGGGACGTGGCGCCAGACGAGCGCCGATCCGAATGGCCCGGGGCAGTGGCTCTCGCTACGCGACGCTCGGAGCGACTCGTTGTTCTTCGTGAGCGAGGCCAACGACTTGCCGTCGGTCGGCATGGCCATGACGGGTGGGGTGGCAACGCCGACGATCGATTACGCGCGCGACGTTGTTTCGCTGGGTCCGTTCGAGGAACAGATCCACGCCGAGAACGATCGGCTGCCCGTCGGCCGCGTGCGCGTCGTGTCACGCGGCGAGCGCCTCCGTCTGCCGACCGTGTTCGTCGGCTTCGGGCACGGCGACGGCGACGAGGCCTGGCAGTTCCACCATTACCTGACCGCGCATCGCGGCGCCCGCTACGAGCGTGCGGTCACGTTCAACTCGAACGGCACGAACACGCCCGGCGTCTCGCTCGGAGCGAAGGACGGCATGAACCAAGCGACGATCGCGCAGGTCGCGCCACTGGCGCGCCGTCTCGGGATCGAAACGTTCATCCTCGACGACGGGTGGCAGGCGGACTCCGGCGACTGGATTCCCGACCCGGCGCGCTTCCCCGGCGACCCGAACCTCGCCAAGGTACGGGCGACGATCGCCCCGATGAAGCTCGGACTATGGATGACGCCGCTGCACTTCCATCCCCAGTCGGCCACCTTCCGCAACCATCCCGAGTGGGTGTGCGCCCCCGTCGGCGACGCGCTCGCCGTCTACAACACCGCCGACCCGTCGAGTGGTTCGAACGCCGCGGGGATCGGCCAGTGGAGCCGCGCCGTGCTGCGTCACGTCGAACAACGCATTCGCGTGGCGGTCGAACAGTGGGGGGTTAGCTACTTCAAGTTCGACTTCCTCGCATGGCTTGACTGCGCCGGCCAAGGCGACCTCTACGACCAGCACGACGCGTTCGTCGCCATGCTCGACCGGCTCGGCGCGTCATTCCCGAAGGTCACGTTCCAGATCGACGAGACCAACGACTATCGGCTATTCCCGTTCGAGTCGGCCGCCCGCGGGCCGTCGTGGTTCCAGAACGGTTCACCGCCGCCAAACCGGTTGCTGCACAACCTCTGGAATTTGTCGCCGTTCGTGCCCGCCTCTTCCATCGGGCAGCACTTCCTCGGTGACAAGTCATACGAGACCTGGCCGGTCGACACATTGATGATCGCCGCGCTCTTCTCGCATCTCACGTTCTTCAGCGACTTGCGCAGCTTGCCGCTCGCGGTGCTGGACGCAGCCGCGCCGTGGCTGGCTTTCCATCGCCGCTATCGCACGACGCTGACGAACGGCGTCGTGTACCCGCTGCTGAGCGACCCGCTGGCCGACGGGTGGACCGCGTTGCAGTCGTGGAACCCGTCGACCGCCAGAGGAACCCTGCTGGTGTTCCGCCAAGACGCCGCCGTCGACTCCGTGCGCGTCGCGCTGCGCAACATCCCCGGCGGCCGCCGGTTCTCGATCCTGACCGGACCCACCGGGAAGTTCCTGCGCCGGGCGACGTCGGCGCAGTTGCAGTCGGGTATCGCGGTCCAACTCCCCAAGCGCGGGGCTCAGGCGTTGCTCATCATCCCGGCGTGACGCGGTACCGGACGTAGATCGTTCCGCTGCTGAACCTCTGTTCGTCGATCAGCTCGAGTTCGACGCGCAGGTCGCGCGGCAGCGCGGGCTTGCCGTCGCCTAACGCAACCGGCGCGACGAATAGCCGGCACTCGTCCACCAGCCCGGCGGCGAACGCCTGTCGCGCCAGGTTCGCCCCGCCCAGAGTCAGGTGGCCGGCGGTGGTCGACTCCTTCAGCGCACGGACCGCGTCGGCGTCGAAGCTGCGTTCAATCCGCGTCTTGGCTGTCATCACGTCCGCGAGCGTCGACGAGTACACGATCTTGTCGGCGGCCTGCCACATCGTGGCGAAGGCGGCCATGAGCTTGGACTCCGCAGCGAAGCGCGGCTCGGTCTCCCATACGGCCATCGTCTCGTACAGGCGCCGGCCGTAAAGGTACGTGCCCGCTGACTGCTCGAGGTCGGTGATGAACGCGAAGACGTCGTCGATGGGGTCCGTGAAGTCGAAGTTGCCGCGCTGGTCTTCGATGAAGCCGTCGAGGGAGACGTTGGTTGTGTAGATGAGGTCGGCCACGCCTGACATCTCAGCCGATCGCCGCTTGACGGCTTGGCACTCGATCCGTAATCTACAACCAAATGGTTGTAGATACTCTTGACCCGCGCAGCACCGACCGGCTCTTTCACGCGCTGGCCGACGGCACTCGCCGCGACATCGTCACGCAGACCCTCGAGCGGGAGCGGTCGGTTTCGGAACTCGGACGGCTGTACCCGATCAGCCTCACCGCCGTGCAGAAGCATGTCGAAGTGCTGGCGCAGGCCGGCCTCGTGACGAAGCACCGCCGTGGGCGGGAGCAACTGGTGCGCGGCGAGGTGAACCGCGTGCGCGACGTCCATCGCTTGCTGGACGAGCTCGAGGCGGCGTGGCGTGCTCGCCTTGATCGTTTCGGAGAAGTTCTCGACGACGAAAGGAAACACCGATGACGGTTACGGCTGTAACGAGAGACGCCATCGCTCTGACGATGCGCATCGAGGCGGAGTACGACGCGCCCGTCGAGCGCGTGTGGCAGTTATGGGAAGACCCGCGCCTGCTCGAGCGATGGTGGGGTCCGCCGACGTATCCCGCAACCTTCGACGAGCTCGACCTCCGGCCTGGTGGCACGGCGAGCTACTACATGACCAGCCCCGAAGGTGAGAAGGGCCCGCGGTGCGCCTGGACGGTTCTGGTGGTCGAGCCGCCGCACCGCATCGAGTTCGAGAACGGCTTCGTCGACGACCCACCGGTGCCGAACATGCACATGCGGGTCGACATCAGCGCCGTGGGCGACACGGCACGCATGTCGATCACCACGACCTACCCGTCGGCCGAAGCGATGGAGCAAATCCTCGACATGGGCATGGAGGAAGGTTTGACGGAGGCGGTCGGCCAAACCGACGCGCTGCTGGCCGAAGTCGCCGCCCGCTAGCGCTGCAGGAGGCCGCCGAGTTCAGCGAGGGCCGCGTCGGGTGGGTCGCCCACGAGAATGGCGTGCATGCCAATGGAGCGGGCGGCCACGACGTTGCTTTCGAGATCATCGAGGAACACCGCGGCGGCGGGGTCGGTCACACCGAGCTGCTGAAGCGCCAGGTCGAATATCGCGCGGTTGGGTTTGCGCACGCCGACTTCGGATGAATCGATCACCACGTCGAACAGGTCGTCGACGGCCAACAAACTGCGCCACATCTTCGAGCCTTCGCGCACGTTGTTCGTGACCAACGCCGTCTTGAAACCGGCGCGGCGCAACTCGGCCACGCAGTCGACCACTTGTGGGAAGACGACCATCTCGTCGCGCAGCGCCGCCATGGGGGACAGGTCGAGCTGCACGCCGGCGTCGGCGGCGAGCGCGCTGACGCCTTCGAACCACTCGCCGAAGCCGATCTCGCCGCGCTCGAGCCGGTGCCACGGATGGTCGCCGTCTTCGTGATAGGCGCCGACGAGTAGTTCGACGTCGCCGCCGGCGGCCGCGGTCAGGTGTGGCCACGGCGACGTCGTCAGGACGCCGGTTAGATCGAACAGCACCGCAGTGATTGCCACGGCGCCACGCTATGACTTGGTCTCATGAACGAGTTCACTCCGCCGAGCACCGAGGACGCGCTGGCGATCTCGCCGATCGCCCGTCGCATCCTCGGACTGCCGCGCCACATGGTCCCGGTGTGCGTGATCCCGATCGGGTAGGCGAAGGGCAAGTACGGGCCGACGACCCGTCCGCCGATCCGTGACGTTGTGCACATCGACCCGTACCGCAACCAGCCGTAATGCAAGTTCCCTATTGACGTAAAGCACCGCCGCGTGTCTATATAGACATCACTGTCTATATAGCGAGGGGGATCGACATGTCGACCGACCGCATGATGAGCCGCCGGCACCTGCTCAAGGCCGCCGGCGGTGCCGCTGCTCTGGCTGCCATGGGTGCCACCTGGCGGCCCGGCCCAGCACAAGGCGCCGGCGACGGCTTCGGCCTCCACATCATCGACCAGGGCGTGTTCGATCGGATGCAGTACTTCCGCTTCCAGACGGCCAACGTCTCGTGGAACCCCGCGGTCAACGTGCTACTGCCGAACGACTACTTCACCACGACGCGTCGGTACCCGGTGATGTACCTGCTGCACGGCGGGGCGCAGGACTTCCGCAAGTTCGACATGGAAGACGACATCCGCGGCCTGACCAACGGTCGGCCCCTCATCGTGGTCATGCCCGACGGCGGGACGGCCGGTTGGTACTCCAATCCGGTCCGCTCGTTCTCGGGCGCGCGGAACTACGAGTCGTTTCACATCAACCAGCTGATCCCGTGGGTCGACGCCAACTTCCGGACGTGGGCGGAATACAACGGGCGCGCCGTGTCGGGCTTCTCGATGGGCGGCTTCGGGGCGCTGAAGTACACCGCCAAGTACTACGGCCACTTCGCGTCGGTCAGCGCGCACTCCGGTCCGGCGAGCCTGCGCCGCGACGGCAACGCGGTGCTGCACTGGGCCAACCAAAGTTCGAAGTGGGCCGAGCTCAACGGCGGCACGCTGTACGGCGAGCCGTTCTTCGACCAAGCCCGCGTCACTGCCGACAATCCTGTCGAGCGACTCGAGAGCTACCGCAACAAGCGGATTTTCCTCGTCTGCGGCCTGGACCAGGACGTCAACGAGACCTTCGTGCGCAACGGCCAGCGCGAGTTCCGCGGACTGCTCAACGCCCGGGGAATTCCGCACGAGTGGTACGAGCTTCCAGGCGCGCACTTCGTGCGCCGCGACATGCTGCAGCGCGACGTCGACGGTGTGATCGCCCGCCTGCGCCCCGCCGGCTGACGTACGGTCGGGCCGATGTCCGATCTCACCGGGGCGCTGTCGCCGCTTAAACCCGGGCGCCACAACCTCAGCCGCGACGAGGTCCAAAGCTCGCAACGGCTGCGACTCTCGATCGCCATGGCCGACGCGTGCGCGCAGTTCGGTTTCGTCGACACGTCGGTGAAGGCGGTGCTCGAACGAGCGAACGTGTCGCGGCTGACGTTCTACGAGTTGTACGGATCGAAGCTCGACTGTTTCCTCGACGCGCTCGACGTGGTCGGCCAGGTCCTGCTCGTCCAGCTGCGCGGCACGTCTCATCGCGACGGACAACCGCTCGACCGAGCGGAGCGCGCCATCGACCGGTACCTCGACGCCATCGTCAACAACCTCCCGTTCGCACGGCTCTACATAGTCGAGGTGCACGCCGCCGGTCCTGCCGCCCTGCAACGCCGGGCCGAGTTGCAGGCGCAGGTCGTGGAGCAGATCGTTCGGCTTGTCGCTGCGCGCGATGCCGAGGCGCGCTTCGCGTGCGAGGCGTATGTGGCCGCCGTGTCGGCGCTCGTCACGCTTCCTGTCGCCACGGGCGACGTCGCAGCCATCCGCGCATTGCGCGACCCATTCGTGGCGCTCATGCGAAGGTTGTTGACATGATCGAGCGGCACATCGACATCGCCACCACCGAAGGTCAGATGAATACCTTCGTCGTGCATCCGGACGAGGGCGGACCGCACCCGGTCGTCTTCTTCTACATGGACGCACCGGGAAAGCGGCAAGAACTGCACGACATGGCGAGTCGCCTCGCCAGCGCCGGCTTCTACGTGATCCTGCCGAACCTCTATTACCGCGACACGCGCGAGTTCAACGTCTTCTCGGGCGACCCCGAGCAGACGATGGAGCGGATGTTCGAGTTGATGCACGGCTTGGGCGACAACGCCGTCGAACGCGACACCGAGGCAATGTTCGCTTACGTCGACGCCGATCCCGCTGCAGACGCCAGTCGTGTCGGCTGCGTCGGTTACTGCATGAGCGGACCCTTCGCCTTCGCCATGGCGTGCCGCTTCCCCGAACGCATTCAAGCCGCGGCGTCGATCTACGGGGTCCGCCTCTTCGGCAAAGGGTCATCCGCAGACATGGCGGACCAAGCGAAGGGCGAGTTGTACTTCGCCTGCGCGGAGCACGACGAGTACGCCCCCAAGGCGATGGTCGATGGCCTCGCCGCGCATCTCGAATCGATCGGCGCCACCGCGCGCGTCGAGTGGTATCCCGGCGCGCATCACGGCTTCGCCTTTCCGACGCGTGGCGGTGCGTACGACCGCGACGCGGCCGAGCGGCACTGGGAACGACTGCACGCGCTGTTCGCCCGCACCCTCGCGTCCTGATCGTGGCCGAGGACAGCCTCAGCGCCACGACGGTCATCAACGCGTCAGTCGAGGAGATCTTCGCGGCGCTGGCGGATCCGGCAACGCACGCGGCGATCGACGGGACCGGCTGGGTGACCGACAACGTCGAGAGCCAGCCGTTGACGACGGCGGGCCAGGTCTTCCGGATGGCGATGTACCACCCGCATCATCCCGACGGGAGCTACGAGACCGCCAATCAGGTCGAGGTGTTCGACCCGCCGACCGCCATCTCGTGGAAGACCGGCTACTACGACGACGACGGCGAGTTGCAGTTCGGCGGTTGGTTCTGGCGCTACGACCTCCGGCCGGACGGGCCAGGCCGGACTACCGTCACGCTTCTTTACGACTGGTCAGCGACGTCGGCAGAAACCCGCAAGCTCATCGGCTTTCCGCCGTTCCCCGTCGCGCACCTGGAGAACTCGCTCGCCCATTTGGCGAAGCTGACTCAGAGAGTGGCGCGCGGCGGGTAGAGATACATATCCGGGTTCAACAGTGGTTGGCGACGTGTTCGCTCAACACCCACGTGCGCCCTCCGATGACTGAGTGCACGACCACTCGGCTCCAGTAGGTCACGCCGACGTAGGTCGTTGGGTCTCGTCGTGCGCGCTCGGTCGGCGAGCTGATCGGCGTACCTGAACGAGTCATATCCCGTTGGCTGCACCCCGGCGGCGGCCGAGTCTCCGAGCGAGACGTAATAGATCGGCCCCTCGGCAGCGCGCGAAACCTGTGGCGTCACCACCAGCATCAGCACACGGCGGCAACAGTGAGCGCACACTTCTTTGGCATGGGGCATTCCTACACTCCTGCAGTGCCACCTGCTCAGACCGAAACGGACGAGGCACTGCGCGCCTGGATCATCGAACACGTCGACGATGTCGACGACGCTCCGATGGAGTCCGAGCTGATCAGCGGCGGTCACTCCAACGTCACGATCGGCGTGCGCATCGGCGAGCGCGACCTGGTCGTGCGCCGCCCGCCGGAGACCGCTTTCCTGCCGACGGCCAACGACGTCGGTCGCGAGTACCGCTTCTACTCAGCGCTGCGCGACACGGCGGTGCCCACGCCGCGCGCCTTCGCCTTCTGCGAAGACTCCTCCGTTATCGGCGCGCCGTTCTACGTCATGGAGCGCCTGCACGGCGTCGTGCCGCACGAGGCCGCCGCCCTCGAGAGCATCAGCGCCGCTGACGCGACCGCGCTGTGCGAGCGGTTCGTGGAAGTGCTCGCGGCGATCCACGAGGTCGGCTACAACGCCGTCGGCCTCGGCGACGTTGGCAAGCCAACCGGCTACCTCGAGCGGCAAGTGCGACGGTGGACCGATCAGTGGCATCGCGCCAAAGCCGCCGACGACCCCGTTATCGACGAGCTCGCCAGAATCCTCGGCGCGCACATTCCCGAGTCGCCACCCGCGACGATCGTCCACGGCGACTACCGGCTGGGCAACGTCATGCTCGACGCGGCGAGGCGTCGCGACATCGTCGGCGTCTTCGACTGGGAGATGGCAACCATCGGCGACCCGCTCGCCGACGTCGGGTACACGCTGCTGTACTGGGGGACAAAGGATCGGCCGCCGATTCATCCGTCGCAGCAGTGCGCCGAACTACCGGGCATGTACAGCGCCGATGAACTCGCGCAGCGCTACGCGGTGGTGTCTGGGCGGGCGGTCGACCACGTCGTGTTCTACGTCGTACTCGCGGCGTTCAAGCTGACGATCATCGGGGCGGGCAACGCCGCTCGCGCCCGTCGCGCCGGCGCCGAGTTACCGGCGACGACAGAGAGCCCGGCGCTGGCGGTGTGGGCGCTGGAGTTCTGGAATCGGCCCTGATCGCGATCTGGTTGACGTCGTGGCCGCCCGGCGGCGCCACCGGATACCGTCAGCACCGTGAACGAGACCCACACGCTGACCACGCCGGACGGCGACATGGACGTGCACGTCGTGCGCCCCGACGGCGACGGACCATTTCCCGTCGTCGTCTTCTTCCACCACGGACCCGGCCTCGACGGCCCGTCCAAAGAGACGATGCAGATGCTCGCCGACGCGGGCTACTACGTCATCAGTCACGACCGCTACCACCGCGAGCAAGCCTGGTTCGTGATGACGCCGGAGATGCGCGGCGATCAAGACAAGATGAAGTGGTTCTTCGGGGTGCTTACCGGTACGACCGAAGACATGGTCGACACCGACCTCCAGGCGGTGTTCGCCCACGTCGACGCCGATCCTGTAGCCGGTAAGGGCCTGATGCGATGCATCGGCTACTGCATCGGTGCGCGCTCGGTCGTGGTGATGATGGCGCGCCACAACGACCGCTTCGGCGCGGGCGTCGGCTTGCATCCGTCGTACTGCACTACCGATCAACCCGACTCGCCCCACCTTCTCGTGCCGTCGATTCGAGGCTCGCTCTACGTCGCCTTCGGTGCCGAAGACAAGATGCAGTCGCCCGAGGACAACGTCCCGTTCATCGAAGCGGTGCGGACGATGCCCGACGGTCGCGGTGAAGCCGACATTCTCGACGGCGCCAACCACGGATTCGCCGTGCTCCAGAGCGCGGCGTACCACGAGGAGGCGGCGTCGGCGGCGTACAAGAAGGCGTTGGCGCTGTTCGGCAAAGTTCTGGCGTAGGGAACCACTCGTCGTCATCGGTTGACTCGCCCATCGCCGGACAGCGCCGCCCATCCGCGCCAAAACCGGTCACCTCTGCGCGGCGGCGACGCATCGTGAACGCAAGGTTTGGCGCGCTTGGGAGTTACCAGCGTCAGGGACGGAAGCGTCGTCGGGGCGCGACTCCGCGGAGTCGCAAACAAGGGGGAATAGATGAGCGGGCGAAGCCTTCGGGCGGCATTGCTTGCCGCTGTGTTGACCGCGGTCGTAGGCGGGGTCGTCACCAGTCCACCGGCGGAGGCCCGCAAGGTCGGTAACCCCGGCGGCGGCTTCACCCTCAAGGTGCAGAGCGGGTCGTTGCGGATCCGCGACAAGGGCTTCGAGTTCGTGGACGAGGGCCGAAGCCCCCAGTGCTCCGACGGGTCGAATAACGATGGCACGCCCCCCGACGGGCAGGACAGCGCCGTGGACTTCCCAGCGGACCCGCAGTGCACCAGCGCCACCGACGACAGCGAGACCGCGGGCGGCCATCAGCCCAAGCAGCCCATCCTGATGCAGAGCGGGACGATCACCGCCGCTGGCGCCGTGACCTTTCCGATGAGCGGCGTCAGCTTCCCGCCGCAGTACCTCTTTGTGAATGCCGACGACACGTCGGGCGGCGCGATCGACGACTTCGTCGTCACCATCCAGATCTTCCCGATCGCCAACTTCACCGGCCAAATCAACCCGTTGAACGGCAGCATGGACCTGCGCATGCAGGTCCGCGTGAGCGCCACCGGCGGGCCGCTGAGCTCCAGTTGCGGCGTCAACCCGATCGACATCAACACGCTCATCACAGGCACGACCTCGCCGCCGGCTCCGAACACACCGATCAGTGGCGTTCCGTACGACACGGCCACGGGCCGCACGACCATCGTCAACAACCACTACAGCGTGCCGGGCGCGTCGAACTGCGGGACGTTCGCCCTCTTCGTCGATCTCAACGACCAAATCAACACCCAGCTCGGGTTGCCGTCGCCGTCGGGCAACAACGAGGCCAAGTTCCTGGTCGAGTTCACGCCCACCAAGGTGACCGCGGGCATCGTTCCGTCGTTCACGGCGACGCCCTCCTCGGGCCCAGCGCCCCTCAGCGTCGCGTTCAACGCGGGGGCCAGCACCGGCACCGGCCTCTCCTACGCCTGGGACTTCGACAACAACGGCAGCGTCGACGCCACCGGTGTGACCGCGTCGCGCGCCTACAACGCGCCGGGCAGCTTCACGGCGAAGCTGACCGTGACCGACAGCGACGGCGATTCGGCCGTCACGACGCGACTGATCTCGGTGGGCGCCAACTTGCCGCCGACCGCGAACGACCAGTCGGTCTCGACCGCCGAGGATCTCCCGAAGAACATCACGCTCACCGGTAGCGATCCCGAAGGCGCGCCCCTCGCTTACTCGCTCGTCTCGCCGCCGCCGGCCCACGGCAGCGTCACGGGTACGCCGCCGAACGTCACCTACACGCCGTACGGCAATTACAACGGCCCCGATAGTTTCGGATTCAAGGTCGTCGACGGTTTCGGCACCAACAACGACACCGGCCTGGTCACGATCAATGTCACGCCCGTCAACGATCCACCGACCGCCACGAACGTCAGCGCGAACACGACCGAGGACAACGCCACCAGCGTCTTGCTCGTCGCCACTGACCTTGACGGAGACGCGTTGACCTATGCGATCGCGTCACCGCCGACGAAGGGCGTCCTCGGGGCGGTGTCGGACAACAGCGTCTCGTACACGCCGAACGCCAACGAAAACGGCGTCGACACTTTCACGTTCACCGCCACCGACCCGAGCAACTCGGTGAGCAGTGTCGCCACCGCCACGGTCAACATCACCTCGGTCAACGACGCGCCGACCGCCAACTCCGCGACCGTCAACACCGACGAAGACACGCCGGTCGGGATTGCCCTCACCGGCAGCGACGTGGAGCCGGGCCCGCTGACCTTCGGCATCGTCAATCAGCCGGTGCACGGCACGCTCAGCGGCTCGCTGCCCAACGTCTCGTACACGCCGACCGCGCACTACAACGGACCCGACGCGTTCGTCTTCAAGGTGTCCGACAGCAATGGCGCCTCGGGTCTGGCCATCATCCATCTCGAGGTGGCGGCGGTGAACGATGTACCGACCGCGTCGAACGCGTCGGTCGGCACCAATCAAGACACTCCGGTGACCGTTTCTATTGCCGCGGGCGACGCCGATGGTGACTCGCTCACCTTTACGCCGACCACACCGACGGCCGGCACCGTCGCCTGCACCGGCAATGACTGCACCTACACGCCGGCGAGCGGATTCGCCGGAACCGACAGCTTCGACGTGCTCGTCGACGACGGAAACGGTGGAAGTGCGACCGTGACCGTCACCGTCAGCGTGTCGGCGGTCAACAACACGCAGCCGGTGTTCGACGACAGCGAGTTCGTCCTGCTCGAAGACCAGCCGCGGAACTTCACGCTGGTGGGCACGGACGCTGATGGCGACCCGCTGACCTATTCGGTGGCCGAGGCTCCGGCGCAGGGCGTGCTCGCATGCGGCGCGGGGGGCGCCTGCACCTACACGCCCGAAGCCAACAACACCGCCACGCAGACCGCGCAGCTGCAAGTGAGCGACGGACGAGGCGGCCTCGCCACGGCCACGCTCACCCTGACCGTCGTCCCGATCAACGACCTCCCCACGGTGGCGGCGGCATCGGTCGCCACCGACGAGGACACCGCTGCAAGCACCTCTCTCAGCGCTACTGATCCGGACGGCAACAGCCTCGCCTGGGTCGTCAAGCGCGACGCGCTGCACGGAACCGTCATCTGTTCGACGACCGGTACCTGCACCTACGAGCCCGCAGCCGACTACCACGGCGCTGACTCCTTCGAAGCGGAAGTCAACGACGGCCACGGAGGCCGCGTCCGCGTCACGGTGCCCATCACCGTCACCGGGTTGAACGACGGGCCTACCGCGGGATCGGTTCCCGTCACGATCGCCGAGGACGCCGCGCCTGTGTCCTTCAACCTCTCCGGCGCCGATCTCGACGGCGACGGCGTGTCCTTCAGCGCACTCCCGTCGTCGCTCGGCACGTTGGCCTGCTCGGCCAGCGGTGCGTGCACCTTCGCCCCGAACGCGAACGCCAACGGCTTCGAGGCGGTGGGTTACACCGTGAGCGACGGCACGCTGTCGACCACCGGTGTGGTGCTCGTCAACATCGCTCCGGTCAACGACGTGCCGACTGCCGTACCAGCGTCATTCGCCACCGCCGAAGACACTGCGGTGCCGTTCACTCTCGGTGCCAATGACGCTGACGCCGGCGACACACTCACGTACAACCTGACCAGCGCGCCCGCCCAGGGCTCGGTATTCGGCGTCGCCCCGAACCTGACGTATCGGCCGGCGCCGAACGCCAACGGCACGGTCTCCTTCACGTTCCGGGTCACCGACGCCGCGGGCGCCACGTCCACGGCCGGCGTGAACATCACGGTCAACCCGGTAGACGACCTTCCGGTCGCCAACTCGCTCGACCTCACCACGCCCGAAGACACGGCCAGGGCGATCGCCCTTACGGGTACGGACGTCGAAGGGCCGGTGACGGTTACCGTCACGGCACCGCCGCTGCACGGCGCCTACAGCGGCGGGACCTATACCCCTGCCACCAATTTCAGCGGCACCGACGCGATCGGCTTCCGGGTCACCGACGGCGGAAACAACGTCGCCGACGGGCTCGTCAGCATCGCGATCACGCCGGTCAACGACGCGCCCAAGGCGTTCAGCAGCACCGTCGTCACGCAGCGGGCGACCGCCGTGCCTATAACGCTGACCGCGAACGACCCCGACGGTGATCCCCTGGCGTGGACGATCCTCACTGGGCCGGCTCACGGCTCGCTCAGCGGTACCGCTCCCAGCCTCACGTACACGCCGGCGGGGCTCTACACCGGAGCGGACGCGTTCACGTTCAAGGTCACCGACCCGGCAGGTGCGGTCAGCAGCGCCACGATCAGCATCTCGGTAACGACGGCGAACGTGGCGACGTCGCTGGTGGTGGGCCCGGCGACGGTGACCAAGCCGGCACTGATAGGCAACTACCGGTACACCAACCTGAACGGCACGCTGCGCACGACCAACGGCAGTGTTGCCATCCCGAACCAGCCCGTGGCGTTCTTCGTGAACGGCACGAAGATCTGTCAAGCGCAGACCAACGCCAGTGGTTTCGCCACCTGCTCGGGCACCGGTCCGCGGGTCAACGCGACGACCTACACCGGCAAATTCCCCGGCTCGTCCGGCTACCTGACGTCTACCGGAACGGGCCCACTGTCGTGAGCGCGCCAATCACAGGAGGAACGATGAAGATGCGACGGCGAGTAGCGGTCGTGATGGCCGCGGCTCTCACCGGAGTGACGCTCCAGTTGCTGCCGATGGCGCCGCCCGCCGCGGCCGCCGCGCCCACGCGCATCCTGAACACGGGCACGCAGAACGGCAGCGGCGCGCAGTGGGTGGAGACGCAGTCGACGCCCGACGGCGGCGCCGGCCGGAACTATCGGGCCACGTTCCTCGTCGAACACGCCGTTGGACGACGGATCACCGGTGCGTTCTTCGGCCTGAACACCGGGACCGCGAACACCGCGGTGACGATCAACACCGCTCAGCATTTCGGAACCGCGACGAACAACCTGCTCGAGACGTCGCGGGTGACGGTCTCCTTCGACCCGGGCACACCGGGCGGGTTCAGCTGCCCTCTCTTCAGCAGTGGCACGAGGCGCCGCGACGTCCCCGTCGCCATGCGGCTGGTCGACGACCTAGGCACGAGCACGTCGACCGTGACGGCCAACCTCCACGTCGTCGAAGACAGCCAGGGAACCGGTTGCGCCGACTTCCCGCGCATGTTCAGCCAAAGCCAGAACCTCACCGAGGTCACGCCCGGCACCAATATCAACTACAGCTTCCAGTGCGACGACGTCGACACGGACGTATTCAGTTCCGACGACGACTGCGACAAGGCGCAAATCCGCTGGCGCCGGCTCGACGACGGCACGACCGGCGGCGACCAGACGATGACGGGCATCGACGACAACTCGACGCGCAGTTTCAACATGCAGTTCCCGTCGCAGGGCTACTACGTCGTCGAGGCCCAGCTCGCCAACGAGAACGGCAGCTTTCCCGACGTCGGCGGCACCAGCCAGGGCTGGTGGCGCGTCGGAAACGCCGTGGTCAACGACGCCGCATCGTCGCTGTCCGGGTCGATCTCGCTGAGCGGCACCCAGCCCAGCTCTCCGCTTTCGGTCAACCCGGGGGCCGCCGTCACGGCCACGGCGACCGCCGCCGACGCCGGCGGCGCCGTGCAGGCCATGGAGTGGGACGCCGACGGGAACGGCGTCTTCGAGCGGCTCGAGTACACGGTCCCGACCCTGACCGGTGGCGACATCGTGCATCCGGCGCTCTCGCTTGCCGAGCGTCAGCAAGTGATCAGCACCGTCACCCCCGGTCTGCACGCCGTCAACGTGAGGATCACCGACAACGGCGCGCTCGACGCCGCCGACAACTGGAGGCGGCAGCTGACCTTCAGTCAGCTGTTGCGCGTGAATGCCGTTCCGACGGCAGGCAACGTGAACACCTCGACCAACGAGGACACCGCCAAGCTCATCGCGCTCACCGGTAACGACAGCGACAACCAGCCCGCCGCCCTTAGCTACAGCATCGTCAGCGCGCCGCCCGCGGCCGCGGGATCGCTCAGCGCCCTCAGCGGCAACCAGGTCACGTTCACTCCCGCTCTCAACTTCAACGGCACGACGTCGTTCACGTACAAGGCGACCGACGGTCCCGGCGACGACGGCGACGCCTTCGCGACGTCGAATACGGCGACAGTGACGATCACCGTCAACCCCGTCAACGACGCGCCGATTGCCGACCCGAAGTCGGGCACGACCAACGAAGACACACCGATAACGATGCAGGCAACGGGTAGCGACGTCGAAGACGCGGCGCTGTCGTGGACCGTCCAGAACCAGCCGACCAGCGGCGGTGCCGCGTGCACGACTTCCGGGTCGTGCACCTACACGCCGAACCTGAACTTCAACGGTACGGACAGCTTCGTGGTGAAGGGCACCGACAGCGGTGGGCTGGCGGCGACGGCCACGTGGACCGTCACCGTCAACGCGGTGAACGACGCGCCGGTTGCCACCGACGACACGGTCAACGTGCCGGAGGACTCCGTCAACTTCCCGATCACGCTGACCGGCAGTGACGTGGACAGCGCGGTGCTGAGCTTCAACGGACCGGTCGACGATGTCGACCACGGTTCGCTGAACTGCCTCGGCCAAAGCTGCACCTATTCGCCGGCGGCTGACTACAACGGGCCGGACTCGTTCACCTTCACCACGAGCGACGGCAGCCTTTCCGATGCCGGCACCATCACGATCAACGTGACGGCGGTGAACGATGCACCGGTGGCGACCGACGTGCCCGACGCCGAAGCCGACGAGGACACGCTGGTCAACATCGCGACGACCGGCACCGACGTCGACAACAATCCGCTTTCGGTCAGCTCGGTCACGGACCCGCCGCACGGAACCGCCACGAATAGCGGCGGCCTCACGACCGACTACGTCGGCGACCTGAACTTCAACGGCACCGACGTGTTCGACTTCCTCCTTACCGACGGTGCGTTGAGCGACGTCGGCCACGTCACGGTGACGGTCCGACCGGTCAACGACGCGCCAGTCGTCGACGACCAGACGTTCCACGTCAACGAGGACACGCCGGCGCTGCTCAGCGTGGCCGCCGGCGACGTCGACGGCGACGCTCTGCGCTGGAGCATCGTGTCCACCCCGACCGACGGCGCCTTGTTCGGCCGCGGGCCCGACGTCGGGTATTCGCCCGGCGGCAACTTCCACGGCAGCGACTCGTTCGTGATCAAGGTCGACGACGGCCGCGGGCTCGCCAACTCGACCGACACGGCGGTGATCACCGTCATCGTCGATCCGGTCAACGACCAGCCCGACGCCAACGCCAGCCGCGTTACGACGCCGGAGGACACGCACACGTCGTTCAGCCTCGAGGCGAGCGACCTCGACGAGGACACCCTCACGGTTACCGCTCCTGTTTCTGGTCCGTCGAACGGATCGCTGAGCTGCACCGGCGCCGCCTGTACCTACACGCCGAACCCCGACTTCAACGGCTCGGATCTGTTCACGTTCGCTGTCGACGACGGCAATGGCGGCAGCGACACCGCCAGCGTCTCGATCAAAGTGACGCCGGTGAACGACGCGCCGGTGGCCTTGCCGGCTTCGGCCACAACAGACGAGGACCGCTCGACGCCGCTGACGCTGGTCGCCTCCGACGTCGACGGCGACCTCCTGACCTACGACGTGGGCACCCCGTCGAGCGGATCGGTCCAGGGCATCGCGCCGAACCTCATCTACTCGCCGACGACTAACAGCAACGGCGCCGATCACTTCAACTTCACCGTGTCCGACGGCCGCGGCGGCACCGACACCGACACGATCGACGTCACGGTCAACGCGGTCAACGACGCTCCGGTAGCGACCGGCGGCTCGGCCACCACGGCCGAGGATGCGCCCGTCGCGTTCCAGCTCGAGGCCATCGACGTGGAGAACGACCCGCTCACCTTCACCGTACTGAGCGGCCCCGAGGTCGGCAGCGCCTCGTGCAACACCAGCGGTTTCTGCAACTACGACCCGCCCGCCGACTTCCACGGCGCCGTCAGCCTCGGCTACTCCGTAAGTGACGGCCAGGCGAGCGACAGCGGCGTCTTCACGGTCGTGGTCGATCCGCAAAACGACCCGCCGGTCGCGTCGGACGCAACCGCGTCGACCAACGAGGACACCGCGTTGTCGATCACGTTGACGGCGACCGACACCGAGGGTGACGAGCTTCACTACAACGTCGAGTCTTTGCCGAGCCACGGCACACTCAGTTGCGCGCCGGGCAGGCCGAGTTGCGTTTACACGCCGGCCCCGAACTTCAACGGCGCTGACTCGTTCAGCTGGTCGGCGGACGACGGCCACTTCGGCCACGCCACCGCGACCGTCGCTCTGACGATCAACGCGGTCAACGACGCACCCGACGCGCTCGACGTGTCCGCGGACACCGACGAAGAAGCCACCAAGACGTTCCCGTTGATGGCCGGAGACGTCGACGGCGACCCGATCACTTACACGGTGGTCACACCGCCGTCGCACGGCACGTTGACCATTGCCGGCAGCCAGGCAAGCTACGCACCGAGCGTCGACTTCAACGGACTCGACACCTTTGTCTACCGCGCCAGCGATGGGCTCCTGTCGACGACGGCCAAGGGCACCTTGACGGTGGTCGGCCTGCCGCTGATCGGCACCACGGTCGACGCCGAAGGCGGCGTGGCAGCTATTGAGGCGCCACTCCGTCCGGGTGGTGGCGCACGGGCAGCCGCCTTGCGGGTGTCGGCGTACCTGTTCACCGGCAACCGAACTCCGCTTCCGGGTCGCCGGCTCAACTTCACGATCGGCGACCGGTTCGTCTGCTCGACCTTGACCGATTCGAAAGGCTTCGCGAGCTGCGGCGGCTACCTGGACGGCATCTCGACGCTGCTCAACCTCGGCTACCGCGTCGCGTTCGCCGGTGGCCCGGACCACTCGGCGTCGGCGGCGACCGGACCGCTCGTGAGCACATACCTGAGGCTGTAGCGGCGCTAGGTTCCCCAGCCGTGGATACGGCCGCTAGTCCGGTGCGCGAGACCGTCGCCCTCGGCCCGCGCTGGCCGACCGTCGACCCGTTCCTGTTCTGCGCCCATCACGACGACGCCTATCCCGCGGGTGACGAAGCGTTCGCGCCAGCCGTGCCGATTGACGACCGCGAGCTCGGCGCCGACTTCTCGGGCGCCGACGGCTGGAGCATGTACCACGGCCTCGTCGTGCCCGGCTTTCCGCAACACCCGCATCGTGGGTTCGAGACGGTCACGTTCGTCCGCAAAGGTCTCATCGACCACTCCGATTCGCTCGGCGCGGCGGCGCGCTTCGGTCGCGGGGATGTGCAGTGGCTCACCGCCGGCCGCGGCGTTGTCCACGCCGAGATGTTCCCGCTCGTCGACCGGGAGTCTCCGAATCCGCTCGAGCTGTTCCAGATCTGGCTCAACCTTCCGGCAGCGCGCAAGCTGGTCGACCCGTACTTCACGATGTTCTGGGACGGCGACATGCCCGTGGTGCGGGCGGAGGGCGCCGAGATCACGGTCATCGCCGGATCGCTGGGCGATCACAAAGCGCCGGCGCCACCGCCGGATTCATACGCGTCGCAGACCGATGCCGACGTCGCCATTCTCCACATCCGGCTCGACGCCGCTGCGACCTGGACGCTCCCGGCTGCCGCCGGCCCCGACACCGTGCGCGTGCTCTACGTCTTCGAGGGCGACACCGTCGACATTGCCGGCACCGGTGTCGACAACGACACCGGTGTCGTCGTCGACCCCATCGCCGACCTGGTGTTGCGCGCTGGCAAGCACGAAGTCGAGATCCTCGTGCTGCAAGGCCGCCCGCTCGGCGAGCCGGTCGCGCAGTACGGCCCGTTCGTCATGACGACTGAAGACGAAATCGAGCAAGCCTTTCTCGACTATCGGGAAACGCAGTTCGGTGGTTGGCCCTGGTCCGAGGACGGGCCGACGCACGGCCGCGACCGCGGCCGCTTCGCCAAACACGTCGACGGTCGGGTCGAGCGGCCGCCGACGTAGCCCTGGGGTATCGCTCTAGAGTTGCCCTACACATGGACCTGGGGCCTGGAGTTGTGCGACAGCGCGCCGGAGGGGCGAACCCGATAAACGTCGGTTCTCTGGTTCTAGTCGAGGACGACGCCGGAGACACGCTCCTCGTTGCCGAGATGCTTTCCGATGTCGCCCCCGACGTGACGCTCACGTGCTTTACGACGCTTCAGGCAGCGTTGAACGACTGGCCCGACGAGGCCGACTGTGTGCTGCTGGATCTCGGCCTGCCGGACGCGATGGGTCTCACGGCGTTGGAAGCGCTGCGCGCCCTCGTGCCGGACGTGCCGATCGTCGTCCTGACCGGTCGGATCGACGATGGCATCGGACCCGAGGCGGTCGGCGCTGGGGCGCAGGACTTTCTCGTCAAGGGCCAGGTTGACGGACCCGGTCTGGAGCGGTCGCTTCGGTATGCCGTCGAGCGTGGTCGAGCGACCGCGTACCAACGCGATCTAGTAGCGGCTGAGCTGCAATCACAGGAGAACACGCGGTTGCAACGCGGGTTGCTGCCGAGTCCGCTGATAGACACCGAGTTACTCGGCCTGGCGCTGTTTTACCGCCCCGGCAGCGACCGCGCCCTGCTGGGTGGCGACTTCTATGACGCAGTGCAAACGCGGTCGGGTGTGCATCTGCTCATCGGCGATGTCAGCGGTCACGGCCCCGACGAGGCCGCGTTGGGCGTCGCGCTGCGGATTGCCTGGCGCGCGCTGGTGCTGGCGGGGCTCTCGAGTGCCGAAGTACTGCGAGGCGTGGAGCAAGTGCTGCTCGCAGAGCGCAACGACGACGAGCGCTTCGCCACCGTCGCCATGGTTTCGCTGAACTCCGCGCTCACCCAAGCCGAGGTAGTGCTCTGCGGCCACCCGCGTCCGCTGATCATTCGCGGGAACGACGTCAGCGAACTCGACGGCGCCACGCTCCCCATGCTTACGTCGCTGGAGGACAGGCCGATCGAGCCCGTCACCGTCGATCTCGCCGGTGAGTGGGGCCTGCTCCTGTTCACCGATGGACTTGTCGAAGGCCGCCGCGCACCCGGCGTTACTGAGCGCTGCGGCGTCGACGAACTGAAGGACCGGCTTGCGCCGCTCGTCGCGCAGGAGTTGCCGCGCGCCGACCTGGCTCCGAAGCTGCTCGCCGAGGCGGAGCGTTGTCACGGCGGGCCGTTGACCGACGACGTTGCCGTGCTGCTGATCGGCAGTCTGAGCTGGTGGCGTTGACGGCCACGTCCAGCCGGGCATGGGGCGGCTGGAGCCTGGCGCGTCGGCTGACGGCCGTCCTCGCCGCCCTGTCGCTCGTGCTCCTTCTGGCTGGATTCGCGCTCGTGCTGGCGCTACGCCGAGCCGATCGAGCCGTGGCTAAGCAGACGCAGAGCACGTTTCCGGCGCGTCGCGCTGCGAGTCAGCTGCTGACATCGCTCGTCGACCAGGAGACGGGCTTGCGCGGCTTCGCCCTCACCGGAGACGCGCAGTTCTTGAAACCGTACCGGCAGGGGCTGGTCGACGAGCAGAAGAAGCGGGCCGAACTCGAGCGCTATATCCGAACGGGAGACGCGGCTCGGCTCGCGCTGGTGAGCGTCGATGCCGCGATCACCGCGTGGCGCGAACAGTACGCCTCGCTGCAGACCTCCGGCGCGGACGGCGGACGCTCGGACAGCACGATTCGGTTCGGTCAGGAACTGTTCGAGAAGGTGCGGCAGACGACGGGCGCCCTCGACGACCAGCTGGCCAAAGAACTAGCCGCCGCCGGTCGGCAGGCCGATCAGAGCCGCCAACTGGTGATCATCGTTCTCGGTGCCATGGCGGTGGTCATGGCGGCGGCGGTAGTCGGACTCCAGCGGGCGTTGCAGTCCGCGGTTCTGGGGCCGATGCGCCATCTCGGTGAGCAGGTCGCCGTGGTGTCGCACGGCAAGCACGCCTCCGCAATCGAACCCGTCGGCCCGCCCGACCTGCGCGAGATGGGCGCCGGGGTCGAGTCGATGCGCGTGGAGCTTGTCAACGCGCTGGCCGAGATCGAAGAACAACAGCGCGGTCTCCAGCGCCGGGCGACGGAGCTCGCGCGTTCCAACGCGGACCTCGAACAGTTCGCGTACGTCGCGTCACACGACCTCCAGGAACCGCTTCGCAAGGTGGCGAGCTTCTGCCAATTGCTCGAACAACGCTATGGCGACCAACTCGACGAGCGCGCCCAGCAGTACATCGCCTTCGCTGTCGACGGGGCACGGCGGATGCAGCTCCTGATCACCGACCTGCTCACGTTCAGCCGCGTGGGACGAACCAGTGAGGACTTCGTTGCCGTGGACCTCGCGGCGACGGTCACGAAAGCCTGGGCGGGTCTCGATGCGCAGGTCCGCGAGGCCGGCGGCGAGCTCCGGCTGGACATCGAGCCGACCGAGTCGCGCGTCCTCGGCGCGCCCTCCCTGCTGCAGATGCTGCTCACCAACCTCCTGGGCAACGCGCTGAAGTACCGCAGTGAGAACCGCGCGCCCGTCGTGCAGGTCAGCGCGGACGCCGATGGGTCGTTGCTGCGCGTCCACGTCGCTGACAACGGCATCGGTATCCCCGACGAGTATGTAGACAAGGTGTTCGTGATCTTCCAGCGTCTGCACGGTCGCGACGAGTACGAGGGCACGGGAATCGGCTTGGCGCTCGCGAAGAAGATCGTCGAGTTCCACGGTGGCACTATTGCGGTAGTCCCTTCGCCGCTCGGCGGAACCTGCCTGTCCTTCACCGTTCCTCTAGCTGAGAGCGTCGCCCGTGCCTGAACCGTCCGCATCCCATCCGATCGAAGTGCTGCTCGTCGAGGACGACCCCGGGGACGTGCTCATGACACAGGAGGCGCTCGCCGATTACAAGGTCGCCAACCGGTTGTCCGTTGTCACGAACGGCGAAGACGCGATCGCCTACATGCGCAAGCAGGGCCGTTTTGCCGACGTACCAACGCCCGATCTCGTCTTGCTCGACCTGAACCTGCCCCGGCGCAACGGCCGCGAAGTGCTGCGCGAGATCAAGGAGGACCCCGAGCTCCGCCGGGTTCCGGTGGTGATCCTGACGACGTCTGAAGCAGAGGAGGACGTGCTCGCGTCATATCTCCTGCACGCGAACGCGTACGTCCGCAAGCCGGTGGACTTCGACCAGTTCGTCGCCGCCGTTCGCGCCATCGACGACTTCTTCATCACCGTCGTGCGATTGCCCCCTCGGTAAGGTCGGTCCTGTTGTCGAACGTGTCGCGAAGAGAGCTGCTCAAGTTCGGGGCCGCCGGCGCCGCCGGTTTGCTGTCGCTCGATGTCCTCGCGGCGTGCGGCAAAGACGGACCCAGCTCCGACGCGCTTGACCCGGATTCGCTCACACGCTTCCGGGCCGATGCGTCAAAGGGCCGTTCGACGGGCCTGCCGGAAACAGTGGCGTGGGCTTCCACCGCCGACTCCGAATTCTTCCTCGCCCTCGGGCGTGGAATGCAACAGGCGGCCACTGACCGCGGCGTCGACTACGTCACCGCGACGTCGGGAAACGATCCCGCCAAGCACGTGGAGCAGATGAATGCCTTCCTCAAGCGCGGAGTCGGTTCGATGGCGATGCAGCCGTTGAGTCCTGACGCCGACAGCCTGGTGTTGCAACGGGCCATCGACAAAGGCGTCTGCACGCAAGGCATCATCACCGCGCCGAGCACGATGCAAGTCGTGGCCGATCAGTACCAGATCGGCTTCGACCAAGGAAAGGCGGCTGCCGACTACGTCACCGCGCACCTCGGCGGCGAGGCCCAAGCGATCTACTTCAACCTCGACACCGCCTCACCGCAGTTGCAGATCCGCCACCGCGGCGTCCTCGAGGGACTGGCGACCGCCGGTGGAGGCATCGATGTCGTCGGCGACTTGACGGTTGCGGACATCAGTACGACCTCCGGTTTCAACACCATGATGAGCGCGTTGCAGACGCACCAAGACATCAAGGTCGTGCTCGGCGGCGACACCATCGTCGTGGGCGCGTTCAAAGCGTTGCAGGAGAGCGCGAAGCTCACCGACGACATGTTCCTGTCCGGTGTCGACGGCGACAAAGAGGCGCTGGATCTGATCAAGGCCGGCGGCGCATACAAGGCGAGCATCGCGTTTGCCTGGACGCTCATGGGATACGGGCTCGGGCACTTCGGTGCCGACTGGATTCGGGGAAAAGAGGTGCCCCGGGTGATTGTCGCCAAGGGAGTGACTCTGGACTCGGCCGCGGCGGTGAATCAGTTCGAAGCCGCGAGCGCAGATCCCGCGAGCGTGTTCGCCGATCGAGATCGGTACGAGGATTACCTACCGCTGTACGGCAACGTCAGCCACGCCACGCGGCACACCTACTGGACCTCACCCGTCGACCCGCCTTCCACCTAAGGCGTTGAGAACGCCGCGAGCTGAGATCGGTTCCTAGGAGACGCCCACCTTCTTGGTCGGGGTAAAACGCACCGGGAGGCGCTTGATGCCGCCGACCAGCGGGATGCCGAACGCCTTCGAGCGGAACGGGATCGCCGGCGAGTTCGATGTCGGGCAGCCGCGTCAGCAGCTGACGGAACGCGACCGACAGTTCGCGGCGCGCCAGGTGCGCGCCGAGACAGAAGTGGGGGCCGGGTCCGCCGAAGCCGACGTGGTTGTTCGGCGAGCGCAGGACGTCGAAGCGCTCCGGGTCGTCGAAGACGCGCGGGTCGCGGTTGGCCGCGCCGTAGAGCAGCACGAGCTTGTCGCCTTCGGTGAAGTCGTGGCCCGACAGGGTCAGATCGTTCGTCACCGTGCGGCGCATGAAGGTGACCGGCGACGCCACGCGGACGATCTCTTCGACCGCCGTCGGCGTGACGCCCTCGAGGTCGTCCTGCCAGATCTGGCGCTGATCGGGGTTCTGCGACAGCAGGTGCATGCCGTGGCTGATCGCCGTGCGGGTGGTGTCGTTGCCGGCCACGGCCAGGAGGATGAAGAACGGCGGCGATCTCGTTGGGCGCGAGCATGTCCTCGCCGACGTCGGCGTTGACCAGCAGCGAGGTGAGGTCGTTCGGTCGGGATTCTTGCGCCGCTCGTCGGCGAGCTCGTTCATGAGCTGCGATGAGCGCCATGCCCGCCTCGAACATGGCCGTCATGGGGTCCTTGCCCGCCATCATGTCGGGGTCGCCGCCGCCGAGGATGATGTTGGTCGCCTCGAGCACGGTCTGGAACTCGCTGCGCGGGATGCCCATCATGTCGCAGATGATGAGCAGCGGGAACGGCTGCGACATCACCTGCGACGAGGTCGACCTCGCCCTCCTCGCAGAACGACGTCGATGACCTCGGTGCAGATCGTTTCGACCGAATCGAGGACGTGCTGGAGCTGCCGCGGCGTGAAGACGCGCGCGACGATGTCGCGCTGGCGGGCATGGCGGGGGTCGTCCATGTTGATGAACGAACCGAAGAAGTCCATCGCCGCTTCGGGCATGTCCGGGATCGACACGGCGCCCTTGCCCGGAACAGAAGTCCTGAGGACGGCGGCTGATCTCGAGTACTTCGGCCATGCGCAGCACGAGGTCGAAGCTCTCCGTCAGGCCGCTCATCGGCATCGTGTACGAAGCGGAGTGGAACGGGCTCTGCTCGCGTAGTTCGGCGAAGGTCGCCATCCGGTCGGTGAGCGGCTGGCTCCAGAAGCCCGGCTCCGCGATGGGCGACGGCGCAATGTCAGTCATGGGACGGCACCATACTCTCGGGTATGTGCAACCCGCGGCGGGTACGGTCGCCAGGTGAGCGTGTTCGACCGCATCCGCGGTCACGAAGAGGTCGTCTTCTTCAACGATCCGCCGTCGGGCCTGCGCGCCATCGTGGCGATTTACTCGACGGCGCTCGGTCCCGCGCTCGGCGGAACGCGCTTTCTCCCGTACAAGAGCGACGAGGCGGCGCTTGACGACGTGCTCAATCTGTCGCAAGCAATGGCGTACAAGTCAGCGTGTGCCGGCCTCGACCTCGGCGGCGGCAAGGGCGTGATCATCGGCGATCCCGCGCGCGACAAGACCGAAGCGCTGCTCGAGGCATACGGCCGCTGCCTGCAGACGCTCGGCGGCCGGTACTACGCCGCGGCCGACGTCGGCACCTATGTGAAGGACATGGACGTCATCGCCCGCCACTGCGACTTCGTCACCGGGCGCTCGGCCGCGGTGGGTGGGGCCGGCGACTCGTCGGTGTTGACTGCCGTCGGAGTGTTCGCGGCGATGCGCGCCGCGGCGCGACACGTCTGGGGAGAGCCGACCCTTCGTGGCCGCCGCGTCGGGATATCCGGCGTCGGCAAAGTCGGAGCGAAGCTCGCCGCCCATCTGCTCGACGACGGGGCGGTCGTCGTGGTGGCCGACGTGAACGCGGCCGCCGTCGAACGACTGCGGGCGCAGCACCCGCAGGTTGAGGTCGCGTCGACGGAGGCGCTGGCGGCCGAGTCGCTCGACGTGTACTCGCCGAACGCGCTCGGCGGAGTCCTGACTCCCGGCGTCGCCGCCAAGCTCGCGGCACGCATCGTGTGCGGTGGCGCCAACAACCAATTGGCTGACGATTACGTCGCCCGCCAGATGGCCGAACGCGGCATCACCTACGTTCCGGACTTCGTCGCCAACGCCGGCGGTGTGATCCAAGTCGGCACCGAAGCCTGTGGCTACTCCGACGAAGACGCCCGCGCCAAGACAATGGCGATCTTCGACACGACCCAGTCCGTCCTCGCCGAAGCAGCAAGCGAAGGGCGATTGCCAACTGAGGTGGCCGAACGCCGAGCCGAACGGCGGATGCGCCCTCCAACCTGATAGGCAGATCGCATGCGTACTGCTGCTACCGATCTCGTCGGCATCGACGTTCCGATCTTCGCCTTCAGCCACTGTCGCGACGTTGTCGCCGCCGTCACCAACGCCGGAGGGTGCGGTGTGCTCGGCGCCGTCGCCCATTCGCCTGAGCAGCTCGACATCGACCTGAGCTGGATCGAGGCGGAGGTCAAGGGCAAGCCGTTCGGTGTGGATCTGCTCGTCCCGCAAAAGTTCGCCGGCTCCGACCAGGGCGGCCTCGAGCGCGACGAACTGCGTGACTTGATCGACGACGAGCACAAGAACTTCGTCGACGACATCCTGCGCCGCTTCGACGTACCTCCGTTGCCCGAGCAACCCGGCCAGCCGCGCCGCGGCGGCGGTGGTCTGGGCATGCGCGTCGACGCCAAGAGCATGGCGCCGCTGCTCGACGTGTTGTTCGCGCACAAGACCAAGCTCGTGGCCTCGGCGCTGGGTCCTCCGCCGCCGCACTTCATCGAGCGCGCGCACGCGCAGGGCATTCCCGTCGCCGCGCTCGCCGGTGCGCTCGAACACGCCGAACGGCACAAGGCGGCCGGCGCCGACCTCATCGTCGCCCAGGGAACCGAAGCCGGGGGCCACACCGGGCAGGTGGCGACGATGGTGCTCGTGCCCGAGGTCGTCGACGCCGTTGCGCCCGTTCCGGTGTTGGCCGCCGGTGGTATCGGCCGTGGCCGGCAACTCGCGGCGGGAATGGCGCTCGGCGCCGACGGCGTGTGGTGCGGTTCGGTGTGGCTGACCACCGAGGAGGCGGAGACGCAGCCGGCGGTTAAGGAGAAGTTCCTCCAGGCGCGCTCGGCGGACACGATCCGTTCGAAGTCGATCACCGGCAAGCCGGCCCGGATGCTGCGCACCGCGTGGACCGACGAGTGGGAGCGCGCCGACGGCCCCGGTGCGTTGCCGATGCCGCTGCAGTCGATGCTCGTGGGCGAAGCGCTCGGCCGCATCCAGCGCGTGGCGACCAAGGAAGGGTCAGGGGCGAATCAGCTGGCCACCTACTTCGTCGGCCAGATCGTCGGCAGCATGAACACGGTGAAGCCGACGCGCCGCGTCGTGTTCGAGATGGTGGAGGAGTTCGTCGAGGCGGTCGAGCGCCTCAACCGGTTCGTCGAGTCGGAGTAATGGTCGGAATCCCCGCGTCGATCGATGCAGTCACGGCCCAGTGGCTGGCGGAGGTCACCGGGTTCGACGTGCAGTCGATCCGCGCGGAACAGATCGGCGCTGGCATCGGCGTGAGCAGCGCGCTGTATCGCGTCGCCCTGACGGGCAACGGTTGCCCGGCGACAGTGATCGTGAAGCTGCCGGCACTCGACGAGGCGGCGGTGTTCACGTCGACGATTCTCCGCATGTACATCCGCGAGGTCGCGTTCTTCAACGAGCTGGCATCGGAGTCACCCGTGCGCGTGCCGCAGGGTTACTACGCGGCGGTCGACGAGGAGACGAGCCAGTTCGTCGCCGTGATGGAAGACATGGGCGCCATGCGCATCGTCGACCAGGTGCTGGGCATGACGTTGCCCGACGCCGAACGGGCGGTGGACGCGCTGGCGTCGTGGCACGCCACCTGGTGGGGCAAGGGCGACGACCTGGCGGCACGCGGGTTGACGGTGAGTCTCGCCGACCCGATCTACCCGGCGATCCTGCCGATGGTGTTCGACGAGGGGTGGCAGAAGGTGACCGGGGCAATGGACGTCGCCCCGCAGATTCACCGCGTCGCCGGAGGCTTCACTGCCGCCGTGCCCGGGTTGCTGGCTGACCTCAGTCGCGGGCCCAACACGATGGTCCACGGCGACTATCGCGGCGACAACATCCTGTTCGCCGCCGACGACTCCGTCGTCGTGCTCGACTTTCAACTCATCGGGACCGGCCTCGGCGCTTACGACCTCGCTTACCTGGTGACGCAAAGCCTTGAGCCCGACGTCGCTGCTACGGGCGAGCGCGATCTCTTCGAGCGGTGGAAGGCGGGACTGCTGTCGGCTGGCGTGTCAGCCGACGACCTCGCCGATGCCTGGGAGGACTATCGCAAGGCGGCGCTGTTCTGCGTCGTGTACCCGATCGTGGCCAGCCGCGGCATGGACCTCGACGACCAGCGCCAGCGTGATCTCGTCAACGTGATGAACGCCCGGTTCGTACGCGCCGCCGACGAACTCAACCTCGCCGACCTGCTCTAGTGCCGACCATGGATGAAGTGCGCGCCTTCGTGCGGCTGCATCTCAAGCAGCGCGCGTATGACTATCCGGCGCCCGACGAGGGACTCGGCGTTGTCCCCTTGGGCTACGAGCCGGAGCTGTTCGAGAAATCGGTGCGGGCGTTCGGCGACCGCTACGACGTAGTCGAAGAAGCGCAGATGGCGTACCGCGACACGGTACGACCGATCTTCTCGGTGTCCTCGCGTACGCCTGCTCCGGCGAAGCGTCTGCTCATCGTGTCCGGGATTCACGGCAACGAGCAGGCGGGCATCGTGGCGGTGCCGGAGATCCTCGAGCGCTACGACCGCGACGGGACCGTGGCGCTGCGGATCCTTACGCCGGTAAACCCGATCGGCGCCGCCGAGCTATCCCGCTTCAACGCCGACGGGTACGACATCAACCGCGACTTCATCCGTTTCCGCACCGAAGAAGCGCAGCTGGTCCGTCGCACCTGCGACGACTTTCAGCCTGACTTCGTGCTCTCGTTGCACGAAGGTCCGCAGGACGCGGCGTTCGTGTTCGCCAACCGTCATGTCGACGTCGAGCTGGCGAAGCGACTCTTGGCCGCGCTCGAAGCAGGCGGCACGACGCTCGCTACCAAGGACTACTTCGGTTTGCCGCTGCGGCCACCGGGCTTGTCAGCTTCGAGTCCGTTCCAGCGCGCGATCCTGCGCGCCTGGGAAGCCGGGTTCAAGATGCGGGCGGTCAACGAGTTCGCCGCCGACCGTGGCATTCCCGAGATAACGCTCGAAAGCGGCTGGCGGAGTAGCGACGGCGCCGCCCGGGTGCGCGCCCATGTCGATCTCACGCTGGCGCTGCGCCAAGAGCTCGCGCACCTGGGCGACGCACACCGCTGAGCTCAGTCCGCCGGCAGAGCTGCGAAGTCCTTCTTCGTTTGCCGGTACCAGCCCATGCCCTTGAGCGGGTTCTTCCATCGGGCCTGCATCGCCGTCAGCGCTGACGCATGCGTTTCGTCGCCGGCGGCGACCGCGTCCTTGAGGTGCTTGTCTTGCGCTTTGATCACGTCGTTCGCGCTCTGGCCGTGAAACGCCAAGTCGCAGGGTCCGCCCATTTGTTTGCAGGTCATTGTCTTCATGCGTGCAGTGTGAACTCCGTCGGGCGCTGTGGCTTCTCGATTCCTGACCGACCATTACTTCGGAAGTACGTGGCCTCGCCGTTGTCTTGCAGTGGGTGCAAAACCGCCGCTTAGTAGATCGGTCCGCCGGCGATCGCGTCTCGGCAACGATCGCAGCCCGGACTCCCGCACATCGTGATTCGCGGCTCGGCGCGGACGGCCGCGGTGGCGGCGGCCAGCGTGTCGGCGGCGTCGTAGACCTGCCAGCCTTCGTCGGATTCGGAGCTGGCGAGCGCGTCGTCGAATGCGTCGAAACCTTCGGAGCACCCGCCGGCCAGCACGCCCGTCGGGATGCCCGCGGCGTCGTGCGCCCAGCGGACGAACGGCTCGCGGCCGGCGGTTTGCTCGGCGAGATGCAGCAGTGTCATCGACGTGAGGCCGACGCCGGCGAGCACGACGCGCCCGCCGCTCGTTGCGAGCTCACGCAGCGGTGCGAACGGGTCGCGGTCGGACTGGGTCGCGATCAACGTGGCGGCGTCAGGCCCGAGCGTGGTGAACGACACGAGTGGGTGGTTGCCGCGCACCCGCTCGGCCCGCTCTAAGACGAGCCGCGGGAGCACGCCCATGTCCGCGTCGATCTCGTTCGACTGGGGCGTGAAGCGACGCTCGTGCGGCGCGCGATACGGACCTGGTCCCATACCGTTTCGTTCGGGGACGGGGTCGGTCGGCGGAAGCGCGAAGGCGTCCCACGAGAAGGTCGGCACCAACAGCGTGTAGCCGTTGGCCAGGAACCGGTCGATTACGGCGTTGCCGTCTTGCCCGATCGCGCGTAGCGACGCGTGCAGGCAAACGACGCCGCCGTCACCCCGTTTCACGCACCGAAATGTACGCCAAATCTGCCGTCTGACCTGCGAAAATATCTTGATTCCGAACGTGTGTTCGGGTAGAATGAAGTCCGTATCGCAGCCCGTCAGACGGCCGCCTCCCAAGCGAATGTTTCTTCGTGTTGGAGGTAGTCGTATGCCTGTGTCCGAGACCGAAGCCGGCCGCGAGTTGGTGGCCGAGTGGCGCCACATCGACGAGTGCACCGTGGCGTGGGTGCTGAAGTTGGCGGAGTTCGATCGCGACTCGTTGTGGGCTCTCGACGGGTTCGGCACGTGCCAGTCGTGGCTGGAGATCAAATGCCAGATGGCGCGCCGCACCGCATTCGAGAAGGTGCGCGTCGCGCACGAACTTGAGCGTCGACCCCTCGTGCGCGAAGCGTTCGCCGCAGGTCTTCTGCCGTACTCGAAGGCTCGGGTGCTAACGCGGCTCGACGGGCTAAATGACGAACGCGACGAGAAGTTCGTCGCTGACGCGGCGGACAGTTCGATACGTGTGCTCGAGAACCGGGTGAAGAACTGGAACTACTTCAACGGCGACGACAAGGCGCCCGGACATCGACGACCACTACGGGCTGCGCCGCGTGCCCGGGTTCATGGACGGCTACGGCCAACTCGAGATCGAGGCGCCCAACGACCTGCTCGACCGGATCGTCGGCATCGTCGACGCCTACGGCAACTTCCTCGTCCATAACCGCCCCACCCAGTTGCGACTCAAGCCTGTGGATGAGTGTCCCGTGGACACTCATCCACAGGACGGCTCCGAAGAACTCCCCAAACGGCCGACCTCGGCCCGCCGACTCGACCTGCTCGTCGACCTCATGGAAGAGATCGCGCTCGTCGAACGCCGACCAGATCGATCCCGAAACCGCGGCGATCGGCATCACCATCGCCTACGAAGACCTCATCCAGAACCGCCGGGTCCTCACGTTGACCGACCAGGAATCGACCCTCACCGGTGAGGCGGTGCGCCGGCTGTGCTGCGACGCCGGCATCCACCGCCTGGTCATCCAAGGCGTCTCCGAATTCTTAGACATCGGCCGCAAAACCCGCACCTGGACCACCGCCCAACGCCGCGCCATCCGCGCCCGGCACCACCACCGCTGCGCCGCGGGCGGCTGCCGCCGCCGCATCACCCACATCCACCACCTCGAATGGTGGGAAAACGGCGGCGACACCTCCGTCGAAAACGGCGTACCGCTGTGCTCCTACCACCACCACCTCGTCCACGAAAGCGGCTGGACCATCACCTTCAACCCCCACACCGGCCTCACCCGCATGGAAGGACCCGCCGGCCAAACCCTCGAATCACACGCCAACCTCCAACGAACGGCCGCCGCGTAGTCCTACGCGGTAACGCTGATTGGCAGAGTCCGCGGGCCGCGCACTTGCCCGGCCGACCACGTCACCGCGCTCGGGTCGGCGAGTGTGAATTCGGGGAACGCGGCGAGCCACTCTTCGAGCGCGATCCGCATTTCCATGCGCGCCAGGTGCGAACCGGCGCAGCGGTGGATGCCGAGGCCGAAGGCGGCGTGGCGGTTGGGCTCGCGGTCGATGAGCACCTCGTCGGCGCGGTCGAAGAACTCTGGGTCGCGGTTCGCCGCCGGGAAGGACAGCAGGACCCACTCCTCGGCCTTCATCGGGCAGCCCTTGAAGTCGAAGTCGTCCTTGACCAGGCGCGCCATCGTGACCGGGGAGTAGGCGCGCAAAAACTCTTCGATGGCGGTGGGCAGCAACTCCGGTTCGGCGGCGAGCCGCGCCCGGTCGGCCTGGGTCTGGGCCAGGTGCCAGATCGACGAACCGATCGCGCTCCACGTCGTGTCGATGCCCGCGAGCAGTAGCAGCGCGACGGTGCGTCCAACGTGGAAGGGGTTGAGTTTTTCGCCGCCGATCTCGGACGCCAGCAGCAGGCTGATCAAGTCGTCCTGTGGCTCGCGCATGCGCTCTTCGATCTTCGGCATGAGGTACTCGAACAGCGACTGGAAGCCGACGACGCGTTCTTCGAGCGGCAGCGCCACACCTTCGAGAACCGCATGGACGAAGCCCCGGAACTTGTCGGCGTCGGTCTCGGGCAGGCCGAGCATGTTGGCGATCACGCGCACCGGGATGTGCTGCGCGTAGTCAGCCGCCGCGTCGACGACGTCGCGGCCGCGCAGCTCGTCGAGCAGTTCGCGGCAGTAGGCGCGCGTCGACGGTTCGAGTTCGGCGATGCGTTGGGGTGAGAAGACCGGCAGCAGGATGCGGCGGGCGTCGGCGTGGAACGGCGGGTCCGAAGAGATCGGCGGAGCGATGCCCTGCGGCGCCAACTCCAGCGGTGGCCGGTGGTTGGTCACGATGATCGTGCGCGACGTGAAGTGCTCGGTGTCGTTGGCGATCGCGGTCACGTCGGCGTGGCGGGTCGGCAGCCACACCCCGCCATAGCGATCCGAGTGGGCGACGGGGCACGTCTCGCGCAACTCGTCCAGGATCGGATATGGGTCCGCTACCCAGGTCGGGTCCGTGTGGTCGAAATCGGTCGCCCAGTCCGTCACCGCTTCGTTGGCCATTCGCAGGAACCTAGACCGTTACTTCAGCGAGGCTGCTCCGGCAGGGCGTCGCGGAAGACTTCCATCCGCTTCCACTCGGGTTCGGGTGGGACGTGGTCGGGACGGGGCGCGTAGACGGAATGCTCGACCAGTTCCATTCGGTGGATGTAGCGCGGACAGTTCGGGAAGATCCGCTCGATGGCGACGCGCACGACCGCCTGCGCGCCTTCGAAGAGAGCGAGGAGTTCGTCGTCGTCGTGGATCGTGGCGGTGCCGTTGACCCGCATCCGGTTGGGATGCTCGAAGTCGATGAACAGCAGCCCGACCTTCGGGTTCACCAAGACGTTGCCGAGACTGCGGAACATGCCGTTGCCGTCGTAACTCGGAAACGCGAGTGTGGTCGAGTCGAGTGCCTTGACGAAGCCCGGCAGGCCGCCCTTGTAGGAACAGTCGGGCCAGCCGTCGGCGTCGGCAGTGGCGAGGAAGAACATCGAGCATCGCTCGACGAAGGCGATGTCGTCGGCCGTAAGAGCGGAGTGCACCGTGACCTTCTCGAGCCGGTCGGCGATCCGCCGGCTGTCGAAGCGGTCCTGCAGCTCACGCGAGCCTTCGTGGTACATCGGGGGTGTTTCCATGCGGCGGTTCTAGCTCCGCCGGGCACGGGCGCGTCGGCGACCTTCGTGCATCGCTTGCATCCGTCCGCCGTCGGTAGCCGCGCCTTCGTCGACGAGCTCTTGCGGCAGTGACTGCGGCGGAGGCTGGTTCGCCCACGGATCGTCGCCGGCGAGTTGGTCGAGGGCGGAGTGGATGGTGAAGTCCGCCGGCGACACGGAAGTGAGGTCGTCCCACGCAACCGGAAACGAGACCGGTGTGCCAGCGCGCACCCGCGGGCTGTACACCGCGGCCACCGTGGCGCCGCCGGCGCGCGTGGCGTCGATGAAGACCTTGTTCTCGCGGTCCTCCTTCATGAACGCCGTGGTGGCGACCGCCGGATCGAGGCGGGCGACCCGCTCGGCGAGTGCGCGGGTCGCCGCCGCGGCGTCGGCCACCGTGGTGCCGGACGCGACGGGCACGAAGACGTGGATGCCTTTGGCGCCGCTCGTCTTCACTGCGGCCGACAGCCCGACGTCGTCGAGCGTCGCGCGCACGACGTGCGCCGCCCGCACCGACGCGGCGAAGCCGGCGCCTTCCGGCGGGTCGAGGTCGAGCACCAGGTGCGTCACGTGATCGCCGTTGTCGATCCGGACCAGCGTCGGGTGATATTCCACCGCGCGTTGGTTGGCGAACCACAGCAGAGTCCGCCGGTCGTTGCACAACGCGTACGCCACCTCGCGCTTGGAGGTCTCGGCCCAGTAGCTGACGGTGCGTATCCAGTCGGGCGCGTAGCTCGGCACGTTCTTCTGCATGAACGCCTCTTGGCCGCGGTGCACGCGGATCACCGACAGCGGGCGATCGGTCAGTGCGGGTACGAGGCGGTCGGCGACGGCGTCGAGGTAGTCGACGAGATCGCGTTTGGTCGCCCCTGCGCCGTCGAACAGCGGCTGGTCGAGGTTCGTGAGAGGCACGCCGTCGCGGATCTCTTCCGGCACAGCGGCGGCCATAACGAAACCCTAGGTTCAGTGCGTGACTGACGCGATCCGCATCGAAGACGACGGGGCGGTACGCCACCTCGTGCTGTGCCGGCCCGACGAGTTCAACACCATCACCGTCGCCCTCCGCAACGAACTCGACGCCGCGCTGACCGACGCCGACCGCGACCGGAACGTGAAGGTCGTGTTGGTGCGCGCCGAGGGCCGCGCCTTCTGCGCCGGGTTCGGGCTGGACTGGTCGACGGTCGCACCGCCCGCGGGTGCGGCGCCGCCCGAGCGCGTGTGGGACACGGTCGCCGACGTGCAGATGATCGGCACGTTTGGCAACACGTTCGCCAAGCTCCACTCGATCTCGAAGCCGACGATCGCCGCCGTGCAGGGATGGTGCATCGCCGGCGGCACCGACATGATCCTGAACGCCGACCTCATCATCGCGGGTGAGTCAGCCCGCTTCGGCTACCCGCCGGCGCGGGTGTGGGGCGTGCCCGAGGCGCCCTGGGTGTGGGTGGCTCGCCTCGGACTCGAACGGGCCAAGCGCTACCTATTCACCGGTGACGAACTCACCGCCGCCGAAGCAGCCGAGGCCGGGATGATCCTCGAATGCGTGGCCGACGACGAGTTGCAAGACCGCGCGTCGGCGCTCGCCCACCGCATGGCGCTGCTGCCCCTCAACCAGCTCCAGATGATGAAGTGGATGCTCAACGACGTCGCCCGCCAGCAATACCAACCCGAGACCAGCCGCCTGCTCGGGTTCATCTTCGATGGCGTCGCCCGTCACACCCAGGAGGGCCTCGACTTCGTGGCCCGCGCTCAGGAGATCGGCTGGCGGGAAGCGGTGCGCGAGCGCGATCGCCCGTTCGGCGACTACGGCGAACGACGCTCCACGTAGGCTCGGGCCAAACAGGAGGATCTCATGTCCGTACAGAACGACGTGCGCTCGTCATTAGGCAACCCCGACCGCTTCTTCATTGGTGGCGAATGGGTGGCCCCATCGTCGGGCTCGACCATCGACGTGATCGACTCGCATTCCGAACAGGTCTTCCTCCGGGTGGCCGAAGCGCAGGCGCCGGACATGGACCGCGCCATCGCCGCCGCCCGCACTGCGTTCGACGAAGGCCCCTGGCCGCGCATGACGCATGCCGAACGCGCTCCGTATCTCGAGGCGTTGGGCGCCGGCATCGCGGCGCGCGGCGACGACCTGGCCGACATCTGGCCGCGCCAGTCGGGCGCGCTACACAAGGCCGCCAAGTACGCCGGCATGGGCGCGGAGAGCACGTTCCGCTACTACGCCGGCCTCGCCAACACCTACGCCTGGGAGGAGCGCGCCACGCCGAGCGCCGGCGGCGCCTTCGGGTTGCTCGTGCGCGAACCGGTCGGTGTGGTCGGGGCGATCATCCCGTGGAACGCCCCGCTGGGTCTGATCGCCAACAAGGTGGCGCCGGCGTTGATCGCCGGATGCACCGTCGTGCTGAAGGCCTCGCCCGAAGCACCCGGCGAGGCGTACGTGGTGGCCGAAGTGGCGAAGGAGATCGGCCTGCCGCCGGGTGTGCTCAACGTGGTGACCGCCGATCGCGAAGTGTCCGAGCTACTGGTCAAGGATCCGCGCGTCGACAAGATCACGTTCACCGGATCGACTGTCGCCGGGCGACGGATCGCATCGCTGTGCGGCGAGCGCATTGCGCGCTGCACTCTCGAACTGGGTGGGAAGTCGGCGGCGGTCATCCTCGACGACATGGACCTTGGCGCCGCGGCCAAAACGCTGTCACGCGCCGAGTGCTTCCTCGCCGGCCAGGTGTGTTCGTCGTTGACGCGCATCATCGTGTCGCAGTCGCGGCACGACGAGTTGGTCGAAGCGCTGGCTGCCACCTTCTCGCAGGTACGCGTCGGCGACCCGTTCGATCCGGAAACGCAGATGGGCCCGCTCGTCGCCGCGCGGCAACGCGACCGCGTGCTCGGCTACATCGCCAAGGGCGTCGAAGACGGCGCCACACTCGCCACCGGCGGCGGGAAGCCGGCGCATCTCGAGAGCGGCTACTTCATCGAGCCGACGGTGTTCGGCAACGTCGACAACGGCTCGACAATCGCCCAGGAAGAGATCTTCGGGCCGGTGCTGAGCGTCATCCCCGCCGTCGACGAGCGCGACGCCGTGCGTCTCGCCAATGACACGATCTACGGCCTGAACGCGTCGGTGTTCACCAACGACATCGAGCGGGCACGCGAGGTCGCCGGCCAGTTGCGGTCGGGCACTGTCGGCCACAACAACTTCCGCACCGACTTCGGCATCGCCTTCGGCGGCTTCAAGCAATCGGGCATCGGTCGCGAGGGTGGCATCGAAGGTCTGCTGCCGTTCCTCGAGTCCAAGACCGTCATCCTCGAGGACACGCCGAGCCGTTACGCCACTTGATGGCTGGAGATCACAGGCGGCGCGCCTTCGTCGGGCTGACCATTAACAATCTGACGCATCAGCCGTGGTCGCAGGTCGTCGGCGCCTATCTCACGTTGCTCGTGGCGAGCCGTACGACGAGCGCAGTGGCGATCTCGTTCGCGCTCAGCGCCCACCGCGGGCTCGCGGCGGTCTTGATGCCCGTCATCGGCCGGCTCTCCGACCGGGCGTCCACGCGTGGTGGACGGCGTGTCCCGCTCATGGTTGTCGGTACGGCAGTGGGCGCGGTGGTCGTGATGCTGATGACGCGCACCAGCGGCTATTGGCCGCTCCTTATCGCCATCGTCGTCACCCGCGTCAGCCTGCAGGTCGCATCGATCGGCAGCGTTGGAGTGACTCCCGACGTGTTCGGCCGTAGCCGCTGGGCCAAGGCCGTCGGCGCCATCGCCGCCATCGGCTTCCTGCCGGGTCTCTTGACGCTCGGGCTGATCCGCGCCACGTGGAAGCAGGACGACCCGTCATCGTGGGACATCACCTTCCTGGTCGCCGGCGCCGGGCTCTTGGTCGGCGCGTTGGCGGTGGCGCTGCTGGTGCGCGAGGCACCCGCGACCGAAGAGGTCGCCGCCATCGCGGCCAAGGGTTCGTGGCGTGACGAGTTGGACCGCGTGCGGGCCATCCCGAACGGCGTGCACGTCCTCGCCACCGTCGCTCTGCTCGCCCTCGCGTTCGCCGGAATCAACCGGCTGCTTCCGGTGTGGGCGCGCGACGAGTTGCACGTCGGCGGCGCGGAGTTCGCCAGCGTGTCGCTCGTGGTCCTTGGGGTGACCGTGGCGCTCGTGCCCTTCGGACTGTGGCTCGGATCGCGTGCGCATCCGCGCTTGCTGGCGATCGCCGCCGCGCTCGTTGGCGCCGCTGTGACGGCTCTGATGACGGTCATCAACGAGCCGGCGATGTTCGTCGTCCTTACAGCGATCAGCCTCCCGCTTACCGTCGCCGCCTTCGCGTCGCTGGCGCCGCAGTTCATCCCGCTGTTCCCCAAGGGTGATCGCCTCGGCCAGTCGTTCGGGATCATTGTCGGTCCCTTCGGTCTCGTGATGGCGCTCGCGGGGCTCGCGTCCGCGACCGTCGTCGACATCGTCGGCACGACCGACGCGCTGTGGGTGATCGCGTCCATCTTGCTATTGGCATTGGCGGCCAACCTCGCGACGCTGCACCTACCGGGAGACGCTCGCACCGACGTGCGCGGTCTGCTGCGCAAGGCCCGCCACGCTGGTCTGGGGCCCGGTCTCTTCGACGGTTCCGTGGATCTCGAAGACGTGCTCGGTGTCGGTGCTATCGCCGGTGAGAACGACGAGGCCGATTTGAGTGCACCACCTCCAAGGGGGGTACGCGAACACCTTCCCTAAGCGGGCCTGATCCTGAGTTTGCACAACTGTCACATCCAGTTCGTCGGGGTGTGACCTCCCGGTGCGACGATCAGCATGGGGCCAAACAGGAAGTGGTGCTATGACGCGGAACGAAGGACCTCGGGTTTACCGGATAGCCAAAAGGCTGCTGAACCGGCCGTTGCGGTCGGCGTTCGATCTTCACGTCGAGCGGCCAGATCGGGTTCCGTCAACCGGTCCACTCATCGTGGTGGCAAATCACCGGTCATTCATGGACTCAATCTTCTTGGCAATGGTCGTGGACCGACCGGTCGCCTTCCTCGCGAAGGCCGAATACTTCGACAAGCGACGGACGGCGTGGATTTTCCGTGCGATGGGCCAGATCCCGGTGCGGCGCGGGAGCCCCGCCGGAGCGCGCGGCGCTCTGCAGGAGGCAACCGACGTGCTCGCCGCGGGCGGCGTCGTCGGGCTGTACCCCGAGGGCACACGGTCGCGTGACGGCCAACTGCATCGAGGCAACCTTGGTGCCGCCCGACTCGCAATGGCGACCGGCGCGCCGATCCTTCCAATCGGCTTGATCGGTACTGCGGGCGTGCAGGCCCCTGACCAACTTCTCCCGCGTCTCGGCAAACGCGTCCAGGTTCGGTTCGGCCAGCTCATCAATCCGGACAAGGCCGCCGAGCCACGGGCGCAGCTGCGGGATCTCACGCATCGGATGATGAGCGACATCGGGGCGTTATGCGGACAGACATACGCCCGCGGCCGGGTGCAGGCACCCGCCTCTACTTGAGCGCGTCCTGCGGCTCGTCGAGTTCCACCCGTCGACGGCGACGATCGTCGAGTTCCAGCTCCGAGACGGGCACCCGTGATGGGGTCAGTGGTAGTAGCGCGGTGCCCAGATGCCCTTGGGGTCCTCGCCGGCGACGGGCATGCGCCAGGTGGTGACCGCCGCGGGATCGAGGTAGAAGGCGAGTAGCGCCCGCGGTTCGTCGTGCGTGTTCGTCAGGTACGCGTCGGCCCACGGCTCCGGCGTGTACCGGGTGGTGATGCGGCGGTAGCGGTCGCGCCAGGCGTCGTCTTCGCCGGGCCGGTGCACGATCTCGACGGGGCCGCGGGCGATCACCTTGCGATACGGCGGCGTCTCCTCGTCGATCACCAGCGCCACCCGCGTGTCGCCCTGCACGTCGGTCCACCAGGCGGAGCGTTCGCGCGGCGTCATCCACACGCGGTTGTCTTCGAACACGAACCAGATGGGCACGACTCGCGGCGCGCCGTCGGCGTCGACCGTCGCGAGGCGCACGAGGTGACCGGGCTCTTCGAGGAACGCCGTTACTTCATCGGCCGTGAGCTTGGGCATGGTTTTCGAAACATACGAGACTTGGGCGATGGAGTGGATCGAACCGATGGCGGCAACGTTGTCCGAAGCGCGGTTCGACGATCCCGACTGGCTGTTCGAACGCAAGCTCGACGGTTGGCGCTACCTCGCCTTCGTGACCGACAACGACGCGCAGCTGTTCACTCGCAACCGCATCTGTCATCGGTTCCCGCTGGTCGAGGCGACCTTGCTCGCGCAGCGCCTCGGCGACACGGTCGTCGACGGCGAGATGGTCAACGGGACGTACTGGGTGTTCGACCTCCTGCGCTTGCGGGGCCAGGACGTCACCAAGCTGCCGCTGTACGAGCGCAAGCGGTTGCTGGAGGACGAGTTCGGTTGGGTCGAACCGTTGGCGTTGGTCGAGGAGCTACCCGGGGGCGGCATCGCCGCCTACGAGCAGGCCTGCCGCGAGGGCTGGGAAGGTGTGATGGCCAAGCGGCGCGACTCGGTCTACGAGCACAAGCGTTCGCGCGCATGGCTAAAGATGAAATGCGACCTCGCGCAGGAGTTCGTCGTCGGCGGTTTCACCGAGCCGCGCGGTGCCCGCGTCGGATTCGGAGCGCTTCTCATCGGCTACTACGCCGGCTCGGATTTCGTTTACGCCGGCAAGCTCGGCACTGGCTTCGACACGCGCTTGTTGAACGAGCTGTACGCGCGGCTCGTGGCGAGCGAACTGCCGGTGCCGCCGTTCACGTCTGGCAGCGACCTGCCGAAGAAGGCGGCGCACTGGGTGCGACCCGAGATCGTGGTCGAAGCGGCGTTCATGGAGTGGACCGGCGGCGGCAAGCTGCGCCACCCGCGGTTCCTGCGCGTGCGCGACGACAAATCGCCGCGCGACGTGGTCCGCGAGACCTAGTCGAAGACCGGCTCACCGGTCGTGCGCGTCGGGTCGTAGAACGGCGTGTCGCCGGTAACGGTGACGCGGCGCAGCTGACGCGTGTGCGGCCAGTAGTCGCTCGCCGCGTAGTGCTGCACGGCGCGGTTGTCCCAGAACGCGATCGAGCCTTCCTGCCAGGAGAAGCGGCACTGGTATTCGGGATGCGCGTGCTCTTGCAGCAGGAAGCGCACGAGCTTCGTCGAGTCGTCGGGATCGAACGGCTCGCCGGTGCGGGCGTCGTGCAACGAATCATGACGGAGGAAGCCGCCGTTGAGGTACAGCGCCGTCTTGCCCGTCTCGGGATGCGTCCGCAGGATCGGGTGACTGACGCCGAACGGAACGCGTTCCTTCACCCAGTCGAACATCTCCTCTGACACCGCCAGCGGACCCTTGGCGGGGAAGAAGTTCCGGTAGTCGTTGATGCCGTTCACGAACTGCAGGCGTTGTTGGATCCTCGCTGGGAGTCCGAGGTAACAGGCGTGGCTATCGGAGAACAGCGTGTCACCGCCGGTCGGCGGTACGACGAGAACCTGGGCGATCGAGCCGAGCGATGGACGCTCCATCCACGTGACGTCGCTGTGCCACGCGTTCTCGCTGCCGGGCCGGCGCGGGCCGTGGTCGATGCGCGCCACGAAGGGGTTGTCGCCCGGCGGCGCGAACGGGAAGGCGTCGATGCCGCCGAAGCGGAGCCCGAGCGCGACCTGTTCGTCCTCGTCGAGGTGTTGCTCGCGGAAGAACACGACCTTGCGTTCGAGCAACACGGCGCGGACGAAGGCGATGGCGTCGTCGCTGACCGGGTCGCGCAAGTTGATGCCATGGATGACGGTGCCGATGGTTATGCCGAGGTGCTCGAGCTCGAAGCCCATCGCCTCGGCCCGCGCCTGCAGTTCCGGCGTGATGGGCCGCTCGCCCATGCGTTGGTACTCGAGCGCCAGGCCGAGCCCCGAGCGGTTGCGGTCGGCGAACAGCTTCTCGAGCGGGATCTCGGTCTCGGGCAGGTTGCGGAGCCCGGCGAACCTCGCCTCGGTCAGCTTGCGCGCAACCTCGACGACCATCTCGTTGTAGGGATCAATGGACGTGGTGGCCATGACGAAAGGTACGCCAGTCGCGCCCCACGCGGAGATGGCGACCATCTCTGTTACATATGGGTTGTGCAGTAGCGATCTGAACTGGCTATGGGACAATGGCTCCATGAAGTTGCGCCGCTCACCGGACCCCATCGTCACCGCTCTCGAAGCCGCGGGCCTTTCCCGCGTCGACGCGCACCGGCTCTCCGTGAAAGGCACGCCGCTCGCCATGGTCGCCGGTACCTCGCTGTGCCTCGAAGGCGAAGTCGGGCTGGAGGCGTTCGTGCTCGTCAGCGGTGAAGCGGTCGTGCGGCTGCCGGAGAGCACCGATCGCACCGTTGCGGCGGGCGAAGTCATCGGCGAGATCGCCGCGCTCGACCCGACGCGCCGCCGCACCGCCACCGTCGAGACGACCGAGGACTCCGTCGTTCTGGTCTTCGATGTGCGCACCTTCCGCTTCTTGGCGAGCGAGATGCGCGATCTCCTCGTTCCTGAGCGCGCCGCCTAAGCCTTCTCGCTTGGCAATTTGCCGCGGAATTTGAGCACGTCGAAGTCGGCGCCCGGCGTGCGCTCGCCCGCGAGGGCGACCGCCGGCTGATCCCACCGGTCGAGGTCGACGACGTCACCCAGCGGGCGGCGCCGAATCGGACCGTGCTGGCCGCGCGGCCAGCCGATGACGACGTGGCCAGCGAGCAGCCACTCGTCGGGGATGCCGATGGCGTCGCGCATCACCTGCTCGCCACCGTAGGAAGCCCAGCTCGTGATGCAGGCCCCGAGCCCTTGGGCGCGCGCCGCGAGGATGAAGTTCTGCATCGCCGGATAGATCGACCCACCGAGCAGCAACTCGGAGGCCGTCTCGTAGCGGAACTGGCAGAACAGGACCGAGGTGCGTTCGCCGGCTCGGTCGTGCAGTTCGTAGGTCGCGCGGTTGTTGCGGGCGTAGCGGCTGTGGTCGTCGTCCGCGGGGCGACTCATCCCGTACACCGGCTCGATGACTTCGACCAGCGCCTTGCGCGCCACGTCGGCGACGACGGCTCGGGCTTCCGGCGAGCGCAGCACGACGAACCGCCACGCTTGCGCGTTCGCCCCGTTGGGCGCCCACGACGCCGCTTGGAGGCAGCGCGTCAGCGTGGCGTCGTCGACGGGTTCGTCGGTGAACCGGCGGATGGTGCGGGCGGTTGCCAGCACGTCCCAGACATCGTTCGAAGGCGGCATCGCCGCCGTCTTAGCCGATGCGGTGCCGTTCGAGCCGTAGTCCGGGGGAGCGGTTCGTCCGGATGACCTCGTCCACCGGCACGACGACGCGCGGCGTCCACCACGCGCCCGACGGCTTCTGGAACGCCCATCCGTCACCGATGGTCACCGCCGCGTGGAACGGCAGGCCGCTGGTGTCGCGCCACATGAGCACCGTGCCCGGGTCCTGGTCGCGGCCGCCCGGCCGGCACGCCGATGACAGCCACGCGAGAAAGGGCTCGCGCAGCATCCACTCGTCGGTCGCCGACGCGATCCCCGATGCCGCCATCACCGTGCCGAAGCAGTTGGCGCCCGCCGGGAACGGAAACGTGCCGGCCAGCGCGCGGGCGCCGGGCACGACGGCCTCGCAGGCGCGCCACGTCCGCTCCGGCACCTCCTGGTGACGGCTGGCGGCGGCGTCGCGGCGGTCGGGTGGCAGACCGTCGCTCTCGACGAACCGCGTCACCACGGCTGGGTAGGTGTCGGCGATCATCGACGGCCACCACACGAAGCGGTGCCCGTCGGCCTGGGACCGCAGCTCCGTCTCGTCGAACAGATCGGCCCAGCGACGGATGGTGGGGACGGCGCCGCGCCCGTAGCCGACCTGGTCGCGCACGAGCCGCGCGCGGGTGGCGCGCGCCAATTCGAAAAACGTTTCCTCGTCGAGCCACAAGGTCTTCAGCCGCCGCGGAACATTCCAGAGGGTGTACGTGTAGTGCAGCTCCGGCATGAGCTCGTGGCCTTCGTGCACCTTCGGCCACCGGCGCAGTGAGTCAACGAAAAACGGCTGCACCGGTGGCGCCAGCCAATCCCTCCACGCCGCGAGCAACGCCGCGTCGACGTCGATTTCCAGCACCCGCGCCCGCATCACGAAATGATTACCGGGTGCAAGTGGGAATTGCCGACCATTTCGGGTGGGCTGTGGCCGTCACCGTGAACGAGGATCACGAGGTTGTGGACCGCCGCCGCATCGAGCTCGTGGAGCCCGACGTCTGTGCTGCCCCGATTCACTACGAAGGCAAGCGACTCGGTGGCGACGGCACGGCGGCGCTGGTCGTGGAAGTGCGAGCGTCGGCGGTGCGGGCGACGGCAGCCGCGCTCGACCAGCTCGCTAGCGCGTTGACGAAACCGGTGCGGTCGATTTCGTTGCGAACTTGGCCGCCGGATTTTCCCTCTGATATCTCCGTGCAACTGCGCACGCCTTACGAAGCGCGGGCCGACGCCGTCATGTATCGCCAGGTGCTGTCCGAGGCAGCGCACGCCCGCGGCTGGAACGTCCACCTCTACGAGGCTAAGCACGTCGAGGGGCAAGCGGCGGCGGTGCTCGGCGAGAGTTCCGCGGCGTTCCTCCAGCGCCCGCGCGAAACGCTGGGACCGCCGTGGACGAAAGACCATCGGGTCGCGCTGGCATCGGCAATCGTGGCCTGATGCGCATCGGTGCCATCTCCGACATCCACTCCAACGCGGCGGCGCTCGACGCTGCCCTGTCTGTGCTCGAAGCTGAGGTCGACCAGATCTGGTGCGCCGGAGACATCGTCGTGCAGTACCGATTCTCGAACGAGGCGGTGGCGCGGTTGCGCGGCAGCGGCGCGATAGCGGTGCAGGGCAATCACGACATGGTGCTGGTCAGCGCGGCCGGCGTCGACGCCCGCCAGCGTCCGGGTGTCGACGACCACGAGGTGCGCTGGCTGGCCGCGCTCCCGCTGCGACACGAAGCGGACATCGATGGTTGCCGCGTGATGATGACGCACGGCAGTCCGTGGCCGCCGCACGGCGACTACCTGCGCGCCGGCAACGCGGCGTGGCAGCGCGCCGACGAACTGGGCGTCGACATTCTCATCACCGGTCACACGCACGAACCGATGGTGGCGACCTACGGCACGACGCTGGTCGTGAACCCGGGCTCGGTCGGCGAGCCGCGCCAGCGCGACGCGCCCGGCGCGACCTACGCCATCATCGACACGGTGACACGAGAAGCGCGGATCGCGTGGCTGTAGCGGCGAGCGGAGTGCCGCTCGATGGTGTGCGCGTGCTCGAGCTTCCCGGCGGCATCGCATCAGGATTCGCCACCAAACAGCTGGCGGGTTTCGGCGCCGAGGTGGTGTGCGTCGAAGGACTCAGCGACCTCCCGCCACTTATGGACGACGAAACCTTGTACCTCACGGCGGGCAAGCGGCGCGTCGACGCGGCCGCCGTCGACGTGGCAGCGCTGGCGTTGGCGGCCGACATCGTCGTGGAGGAGGGAACGCCGGGCCGCCTTGCCGCGAATGGCGTCGATTTTGAAGCGCTGCGGCGAGACAAGCCGTCGTTGGTGGTGACGTCGATCTCGCCGTTCGGCCAGAGCGGCCCGTACGCGCACTACCAGTCGACCAACGCCGTGAGCTTCGCCATGGGCGGGATCATGTCGCTCACCGGCGACTACTTCCGCGAGCCGTTGGTGTCGGGCGGCAGCCAGGCGCAGTACTTCGGCGGGCTGCACGCGTACGCCGCGACAGCCACGGCGTATCTCGGCGCCGCGCTGCAAGGCGAGGGTGACTGGCTCGACATCTCGTTACAAGAGTGCGCGGCGGGCACACTCGAGTTGTACGGGCCGATGACGGCGTACCTCGGTGGCGACGGCCTGCCCCGCATGGGCAACCAGACCCGCGCCGAGTGGGGCATCTACCCGTGCGCCGACGGCTACGCCGGCCTGTTCGCACTCCAGCGTCAGATTCCGGGACTCTTCGCGGCCATGGACGATCCGAGCCTGCTCGAAGACGGGTTCCTCGATCCGGTCTTTCGCGCCGAGCACGCCGAGGAGCTCGTGGCCAAGATGTTCGTCTTCACCACCGGTCGCACCAAGGCCGAGCTGCTCGCCATCGGGCGCGACCAGCGCGTCCCGATCGGCGTGGCCCTGACACCCGCAGACTTACTGGCGACGCCGAGCCTTGAAGAACGCGGGTTCTGGGACGAGGTCGACGGCGTGCGCGTGCCCGGTCGCGCGCTTGACGGGTTGGTGTGGCAAGCGCCGGACCGGCAGCACGATCCCGGCGAGGACACGGCGTCGGTCGTCGCCGAGTGGTTAGGCGCGTCGTGAAGACCCGACCGCTCGAAGGTGTGCGCGTCGCCGACCTCAGCATGATGTGGGCCGGCCCGTACGCCACGAAGCTGCTCGCCGAGATGGGCGCCGAGATCATCAAGATCGAGTCGCCGCGTGCGTGGGACAACATTCGCACTCTCATTCCCCAGCCGGGTGCCGAAGATCCGTGGAACAGCGCCTTCTACTTCCAGGAGTACAACCGCGAGAAGAAGTCGGTCGCGCTCGACCTGGCTGAGGACGCGGGACGCGACGCCTTTCTCCGGCTGGTGGCGCAGTGCGACGTGCTGATCGAGAACTACCGGGCCGACGTGATGGATCACCTCGACCTCGGCTACGACGCCGTGCGCGCCGTGCGTCCCGACATCATCTACGTGTCGATGGCGGCTTTCGGCAAGACGGGCAGTGATCGCGACCTCGTCGGCTTCGGCCCCGTCATCGAATTGATGAGTTCGTTGGCTTCGCTCACCGGTTACCGGGACGACCCTGAGCCGTTCAAGACGGGGATCTCCTACGGCGACCCCGTCGCCGGCGTGCACGCCGCCGGCGCGATCGCGCTGGCGCTGCTGCAGCGCCACCGCCACCGTGAGGGCTGCTACATCGATCTCGCCCAGCGCCAAGGGGCGGCCGCGCTCGCCGGCGAAGCCTTCGTCGCCGCGCAACGCGCCGACGCGGGGCCCGCCCATCTCGGCGACCGGAGTGCGCGCTGGGCGCCGCAGGGTGCGTACCGCTGTCTCGGCACCGAGCAATGGCTCGTGGTGTCGGTGGTCTCCGACGCGCACTGGCGCGCCTGCGCGTCCTGCATCGGCTGCGACGACCTGGCGGCGCTCACGCTCGACGAGCGACGCGCGCGTCACGATGAACTCGACGCAATCATCGGTGCGTGGACCGCCGAGCGCGAGCCCCAGGAGGCGATGGACGCGCTGCAAGCAGCCGGCGTGCCCGCCGGCCGCGTGCTCGACACCGCCACGATTCACGACGACCCGCACCTGCACGAGCGCGGCTTCTGGGTCGAGGTGCCGAACCCGAAGATGCACGCGTTCAAGCAGGCGGGCATCGCGTGGCGGCTGGCGGAGTGCGACACCCAACTCACCCGTCACGCCCCGTTCTTCGGAGAGCACACGCGGGAAGTGCTGACCGGCGTCGCCGGCATGACCGAGGCCGAAGTCGACGCCCTTTACGCCGCTGGCGTGACGGCGGACGCGCCCGTGAATCCCGGAGTCGGTTAGCGGGAACGCCAGCCAGGAACGCCGACGAACATGAGGCGCATCTGACGCTCGGTGCGGTCCGTGATCGAGCGTTCTTCGCTGGGGGAGGCGTCGATCAGTTCTGCCGCCATCTGCACCATGGTCTCGACGACGAGGCCGGCGAACATGCGGCGGTCTTCGGCCGACCAGGCGTCGACGATCGGGAAGGCGGCCAAGTCGAGGGCGAGTTCGTCGGCGAAGAGGCCGAGCTCGCGGTGGATGGCGCGGCGCAGCCGCCGTACGCCGCCGTGGCGCTCGCGGGCGATGAACCGCATGTGACCCTCGTTGGTGCGCACGTGGGCCAGCAGCACCTCGATCGAGGTGCGGATGGCGTCGGTGAACATCGACGGGTCGGAACGGGCGACGCGCATCATCTCGCGCAACGAACTGAAGGCTTCGTCGACCAGCACCAGCCCGAGCTCTTCCATGTCGTCGAAGTGGCGGTAGAAGGCGGTTGGGGAGATGCCCGCCTCCCGGGTGACCTCGCGGAGGCTGATGCTGTCGAAGCTGTTCTTGGACAGCAGCTTCAACGCCGCCCGCACCAGCGCCTGGCGGGTGAGCTCTTTGCTTTCACGGCGTGACGACGCGTGACGAGTGTCACGTAGGCTCTTAGTTGACATGTGTGCACCCAATTCCGTATGGTGTACACATGTTAACTCGAATCTTGGACCGGATCGTGCATCCGAACGGCGCGGATACCTATATCCAGCTCGTTGCACCCACCTGGGCCTCGACCGACGTGCGGGCGCGGATTACATCCGTTAACCGCAGCACTTCGTCCTCTGTCACCCTGACCCTGCGGCCCAATGGCAACTGGGCCGGCTTCCGCGCCGGCCAGCACACCCAGCTCACCGTCGAGATCGACGGCGTGCGCCACACCCGCTGCTACTCGATGGCCAACTCGGCCCACAGCACCGACGGCACCATCGAGTTGACGGTGAAGGCCCATCCGCACGGCGTCGTGAGCAACTTCCTCGTCGACCACGCTGCGCCCCGCATGGTCGTCGGCCTGAGCCCGGCACAGGGCGATTTCACGCTTCCCGACGAGCGCCCCGAGCGCGTGCTGCTCATCAGCGGCGGCAGTGGCGTCACGCCGGTCATGTCGATGCTGCGCACGTTGTGCGACGAGGGCTATGGCGGGCCGATCACGTTCGTGCACTACGCCCTCAAGGCGGCTGACCACGTGTACCGCGACGAGGTCGCCGAACTCGCCGCTGCCCACGCCAACGTGCGCGTCGTGCGCATCTACACCGACGCTCCCGGAACCGGCGAACTCGACGGCTTCTTCACCGCCGATCAACTGGCGGCCGCCGAGCCAGAGTGGGCCGACGCCGAAGCGTTCGTCTGCGGTCCCGCTCCGCTCATGAACGCGGTGCGTTCGCATTACGCCGACGCCGGTCTCGCGGCCCGTCACCATGACGAGGCGTTCACGCTCGACAATGTCATCGCCGAATCGACCGGCGGCACGATCACGTTCTGCGGGACGGGCGCCACGACGACCGACGATGGCCGCGTGCTCCTGCAACAAGCGGAGGACGCGGGCCTCCGCCCCGAGGCCGGCTGTCGCATGGGAATCTGCCACACGTGCCCGCGTCTGCTCCAGCAGGGCACCGTCCGCAATGTCGTGACCGGCGAGCTCACTGACGCCGGCACCCCCGTCCGCATCTGCGTGAGCGCGCCTGTCGGCGACGTCACCATCGATCTCTAAGGAAACCAATGACTCTCACCCTGACCCGCCCAACCACCACCAGGGCCACGGCTCAAAAGTACGGCCTCACCGACGAACAGCTCGACGCCTTCGGCGCCGAGCTCGACGCGATTCGCCAGAGCGTCGTCGACGATCTCGGCCAAGAAGACGTCGACTACATCCGACGGATGATCCGTATCCAGCGCGGTCTCGAGGTCGCCGGCCGCGGCTTGTTGTTCGGTGGCTTCCTCCCGCCGTTGTGGATCGCGGGCACCGCCGCCCTCGGTGTCTCCAAGATCCTCGACAACATGGAGATCGGCCACAACGTGATGCACGGCCAGTACGACTGGACCCGTGACCCCGCGTTGTCGGCCAAGGGTTTCGACTGGGACGCGGCCGCTCCCGGCGAACAGTGGCGGCACTCGCACAACTATCTGCACCACACGTTCACCAACATCCAGGACAAGGACCGCGACATCGGTTACGGCATCTTGCGCATGAGCGAGGACCAGCCGTGGCATCCCGTGTACCTGGCGAACCCGGTGCTGGCGACGCTGCTGGCGTTGAACTTCGACCTGGGTGTGATGTTGCACGACGTCGAGTTCGAGCGCGTGTTGTCCGGTAAGCGCACCCGGCGCGAGGCATGGGCCACGCTGCGCGAGGGACTACGCAAGACCGGCAAGGTGTTCGCCAAGGACTTCATCCTCTGGCCGTTGCTCACCGGGCCGCTGTTCCTGTCGACGCTCGCCGCCAACGCCGTTGCCAACGTGATGCGCAACGTGTGGGCGTTCACGATCATCTTCTGCGGGCACTTTCCCGCCGGTACCCACGAGTTCACGATCGCCGAGTGCGAGGGTGAGTCGAAGGGGCACTGGTACTTCCGTCAGATGCTCGGCTCAGCGAACATCAACGGCGGCAGCCTTTTCCATGTGATGTCGGGCAATCTCAGCTTCCAGATCGAGCATCACCTGTTTCCCGACCTGCCTGCTCGTCGGTACAAGGAGATCGCACCGCAGGTGCGCGAGGTGTGCGAGCGCTACGGCCTGCCGTACAACACCGGTTCGCTGTCGGCGCAGTTCGGTTCGGTCGTCCGCAAGATCGTTCGCCTCGCCAAGCCCTGACCTCAAGGTTCGGCCGATCTGGTCGAAGATGCACCATGCGCATGGTTCTGCGCGGCCTCGTAGCTGCGCTTCTGGTGGTCGGGTTGCCCGCCGCCGCCCGCGCCCAAGAGCAATCTCCGCCGCTTGAAGACGTCACCTTGCGCGGACGCGTGTTGCGCGCCGACGGATCACCGGCGGCGAACACACCGCTGGTGGTCGACGCCGTCAACGACAGCGGCTTCGCTCTCTTCGGGTTCTTCGCCACCTTCGGCATGAGCGCGCTCTCATGCTTCGCCGGCCCCAACGAGCTGTGCCCGCTCCCGAACAGCAAGCGGTACCGCGGGACGACCGACGCCAAGGGTGCCTACAGCTTCACGTTCGAGGACGCGCACTACCGCGGGCAGCAAACCGACACGGACTACGTGCTGTCGATTGGCGTGCCGTCGCGTCACGACGAGAGCCGCATGGTCGTGGGGTCCTACGAGCTCGAACTGCTCGACGCGGTGCACAATGCGCCCGATCTACGGTTGTGGGATCCCGACGTCACCGTAAAGCCGCGCGAGCGCGCCTACGAGGTGTCGTACGAGGCGCGCGCGAATTCGCGCGACGGTATGCAGGTTCTGATCGGTGATCAGCCCGCCGGCGGCGACGTCGCCCAAGAGCGAGCTGTTAACGCCCGGGCGGTCGAAGACTCGACCTTCACCGTCGCGCCGACCGCCAAGGACGACGTGACTTCCGCCGGCACGATCTACCACCAGCGGTTCAACGCGGTACCCGTCACCCGCAAGGGCAGGCTCGTGCCGTTGTCGCGGGGCGCGGCCTGCACCGCGACGCGAAAGGACGGCGCGCGAGTCGCGAGTTGTGCCGGGTTTACCGACGGCGAACTCACCACCCCGGCCATCGCCGACTCGAACCCGTGCCGCTACGGGCCCGACGGCAAGCCGTGGGAAACCGAAGACGCGGCCACCGGGCGCGCGGTGCCGTGTCAGCCGGCGGTCACCGAGTTGACCATCGACCTCGGCGCGCCCAAGGAAGTTGGCGAGGTGCGGCCGCGTTGCGGCTGCGCGCTTACGGCGTCCAACGACGGTACGGCGTGGCGCACGCTGCCGGCGAGCGGCGTGCTGGCGCATGGCCAGTCGATGCGCTACGTCCGCGTGACCGGCGCGTCGCTGGCCGAGGTGCGCGAAGTCTCCGTGTGGCCGCCGTGGTCCGAGGAAGGCATCAGCCTCGTCGATCCGGCGCGGCCGACGGCGGTCGACACCGCACAGGGGCCGGGTCGCAACGACGGGATCGACGGCGGCGACCGCCCGTGGCTCGCCGCGGCGATCGCTCTGGTGGCGCTCGTCCTCGTGGCGCAGTCGGTCGGCCGTCGCGTCTTGGCTATGAGCCGGCGCGCAGGCTGAACCACGTTTGCCGCGACGCCGCCACGACCGTTCCGTCGGTGCGCGCCAGCGCCGAGCCGGCGAACAGCTTCCGGCCGTCGCGTCCGATCTGCCACGCGTAGACGACGTGGTCGACGTCCGCCTCTACAGGTGCGAGTAGTTCGACCACCATGCGACCGAGCAGTCCGGCGCTCTGTTGGTAGGCGATGAACGCCATCGCGCCTGGACAGTCGATCGCCGCGGTGACTATGTGCGGATCGACGAACCCGTCGGCGTCGGCGTACTCGGCGCGCGGGCGCCACACGGCGGCGACCGTGTCGAGGCCGCCGTGCTGTAGCGGGCCCACACCGATAGCTAATCCAACGTCGTTGTCGCGATAGAGCGCGCACCCGAAGCAGGACGGATGCACGCCGCGGTTGTCCCACCGCGATGGTGAATCGGCTTCCGCGGCGCGCGCTGCTTCGAGAGTCGGCGGTGGTGGGACCTCGAGGTCGAGGGTCGCGGCGACAGCGTCGGCGATGACCTCGTCACCGTGACGCAACTCGCACGCTTCGTCGACCTGAAGCAGTTCGAGTTCGGCGTCGATCGGCGCCGGACGCCGCAGCGTTACTTGGATGGCGCCGTCGAAGCACCCCGCGAAGAGGCCCACCACATAACCGCCGTGGCCGATGCCGCGCGGCCCCGCGTGCGTCTCCCGAAGAACCGTGGTCACCATGGATGCGCCGCTACCAGCCGGCGGAGGACTTCTCGGTGGGACGTTCTCGCATCGCGGCGATCTTGGTGTTGTCCCACGACACGGTCTTGTTGGGCTCGACCACGACCCAGCGCCACGAACGCCCGCGGGCGCTCGACTCATTGCGGATGCGCTGGCCGGGCGTCTCCGGTGGTGCTTCGCCGTGGCCGCCGGCGTACTTGGTGCCCATTTGCCAGCGTGCCTCTTCGAGGTGCGGGTCCGCCGCTTCGGCGTCGGCGTCTTCGAGCACGAGGCCGCGCCCCTGGAACATGGCGCCCTGCAACTCGGGGAAGCGCTCGTTGCGGTCGACGAGCACGGTGCAGTCCGGCGAGCGCCGCAGGTTGACCACCTTCTGGCCGCGGCCGAAGAAGTAGATCCGGCCGCCCGCCCAGCCGAACCACAGCGGCGTCAGGTTGATGCGGGTGCCGGGGCCGAGCGTCGCGATGCGCATGTTCCAACTCGTGGTCATGATCTCGTCGAGCTCGGTGTCGCTGAGGGCCAGCTCTCGGGATAGCGGTGCCATGCCGCAGCACCGTAGTCAGACGCGTGGGGCGTTTACCCCACGACCTCTTGTCGCAAATGGGTCATGGGTCCGATGCGCCCGCCCCCGCTCCGGGTTGACGATCGCCGTATGAAGAAACTCATTGCTGTCATTGGATTGGCGTTGCTGGCCACCGTGCCGGCGTACAAGTCCGACGCGAGCGCGGCGCCTTCGGGCGACGTCGTGCGCGCGTGGAACGACCAAGCCCTCAACACGGTGCGCGCCAAGAGCCTTACCGACGCGGTGGCGGCGCGGACCTACGCCATGGTCAACGCCGCGATGTACGACGCCGTCAACGGGTTGAGCGACAAGAAAGAGCAGCGCACGCCGGCGATCGTGGCTCCGGCCGCCGGCGCCAAAGGCGACCCAGTGGCCGCCGCCTCCCAAGCCGCCCACGACGTCCTCGTCGGCCTGAACGGCGATCGCGCGTCGCACTACGACACGCAGCTGGCGGCGGACCTCGCGGCCATCGGTGAGAGCAACAAGACCAGCGACGGTCGGACGTGGGGGAGCGAAGTGGCCGCTGGCGTGTTGAGCGCCCGTGCCAACGACGGCACCCGCGACAACGAGCCCCAAGTCGGCGACAGCAGCATCGGAAACTTCCCGGGCACGTGGCAGGGCACGCAGTTCCGCAACATGGCACCGTTCGCCATCGCCGACTCGGGCGTGTACACGGGAGCCCAACCGCCCGCATTGGAGAGCCTCGACTACGCGACCGCCTTCAACGAGGTCAAGGTCGTCGGCAGCGCCGCCAACGCCGACCCGTCGAAGGACGCGACGTTCAACTTCTGGAAGCTGCCGAGCGGGAGTGGTCAACCGGCGGGTGCGTGGTTGCAGGTCGCGCAAGCCGTCTCGGCGAGCCGGTCGCTGTCGCTGCACGACACGGCGCGGCTGTTCGCGCTGCAGAGCGTGGCCATGGCCGACGTGGTCGCACCGACGGTGATGACCAAATGGAAGTACCACTCATGGCGTCCGGTGTCGGCCATCAATCAGGCGAACAGCGACGCCAACCCGCTGACGACGCCCGACGCCAACGGCACCTGGATCCCGCGGGGCGGCAACTCGGGCAACCCTGAGTACTTCTCCGGGCACAGCTCGTTCAGCTCGGCCGGGGCGCAGGCGCTCGCCGGGTTCTTCTGCAGCGACCACATCCCGTTCACCTTGACCACCGACTTTCCCGGCAGCACACGGACGTACTCGTCCTTCTCTAGCGCCGCCGCCGAAGCCGGCCGTTCCCGGGTGTTGGGTGGACTCCACTTCGAGTTCAGCAACCAGGCTGCTGGCGCCACCGGTCGTGCGGTAGCCGACGAAGTGCTGTCGCGCTCGTTGCTGCGCACCACCGGCGCCACACATCACGGCGACTGCCCGCTGTGATCCCTACCTCCAGTCGCGCCCTACGAGACGGGGCGCGGCTGGAGCCCGCAGGCGCGGTAGCAGGCGTCGATCGCTTCCATGTTGGCGATGGCGTCGTCGACGGTCGTGGGGAACGGTTCGCCGCGTAGGACCGCTCCGGTGAATGCCTTCAGCTGTTCGACGTAGGTGATTTCCTTCGTGGCGCGCTCGACGCGTTTGGTCCCATTGGCCCGCACCGTCAGTCGGCCGAACAGGTGCGGCATCATGCCGTTGAACACGGCGAGGCTGCCCGCTGATCCTTCGATGCGCGCGCCGATCGACAACACGCGCGCGGACAGCATCGCCGCTGTGATGGCGCCGGTGCGCCCGTCGGCGAAGGTCGCCTCCGCCCGCATCCACCGGTCGACGCCTGGCTTGAGCAGCTTGACCTTCGCCGACGTGATCGTCGGCTCGGCTCCGGCGTAGGTGCGCAACTGGTGAAGCGCGTAGCAGCCGACGTCCATTAACGAACCGCCGGCCAGGGAAAGCTGCCAACGGATGTCGCGCGGCCGCGGCAATGGGATGCACAGCCGCGTTTCGATGTGGCGGACCGCGCCGAGTTCGCCCGACGCGATGATGTCGAGCACGCGGGCGATCAGGGGGTGGTAGCGGTAGTGGAACGCCTCCATCACGACGCGGTCGGTCTGGTCGACCGCTGCTTTCACAGCGTGGGCTTCCGCGGCGTTGGCCGTGAAGGGTTTCTCGCACAGCACGTGCTTGCCCGCCTGCACCGCGGCGATCGTCCAGCGTCCGTGCAGCCCGTTGGGCAGCGGGTTGTAGATGGCGTCGACGTCGGGGTCGGCGAGCAGCGCCGCGTACGAGTCGTGCACCGTGGGGATCCCGTGCTTGCTGGCGAACTTCTCCGCCTTGGCCCGGTCACGGGCGGCGACGGCGACCACTTCAGCGTCGGGCACGGCGCGGGCTGGTCGGACGATGGCGGCGGGGGCGATGCGGGCGGCGCCCAGCACGCCGATGCGAAGCGTCACGAACCCATCCTGCCGTAACCTCAAACGCCGTGACTGTGCATGCGCTAGCCGAGGCCGACTTCGCCGCCGTCAACCGGGTGACGCCCGATCTCGCGGCGGTGGCGTTTCGCGTCGGTGACCGCACCACCACGTATCGACTGGTCGACGGCGAGGGCGTCGCCGCCGAGGAGTCCGCCGACACCGACGCGGCGCTCGTCGTGTCGATGTCAGCGGAGGCGTGGCGCGACCTCACGACCCAGGTGCGCACGCTCGTCAACCTCCACCTCGCCAATGAGCTCACCTACGAGCGCGGTGACTTCGGCCAGCTCGCCGACTGGGGCCCGCTACTCACGCTGATCCATTCCGGCGTACCGCTGTACGACCCGTCGCGGGTCGACCTGTCCGGCGTTGATCTCAACCGGTCGTTCACGCTCGACGACTCCGACGAAGAGATGCGGGCGTACCTCGAGACGACCGGCTACCTGCTCGTGCGCGGCGTGTTCAGTGCGGACGAAATCGCGACGTTGAACGCCGAGGTCGATCGCCTGGCGTCGATCGCCAAGCGCGGCGACGACCAATCGTGGTGGGTCACCGATGAGGACGGCAACGACGCGTTGTGCCGCCTCGTGTACGCCGGCATGCGATCGGATCTGATGAAGGCGACCGAGTATGACGCCCGCGTGGCGCGCCTCGGCACCCTGATCCGCCCCGACCTACGCCCGTCGCACGACCGGATGGAAGGCGTGGCCATCCTGCTCAAGGTGCCGGGCAAAACGCAGGGCCTGTCGAACATCCCGTGGCACCAGGACTGCGGCATGGGCGGCCACGCCATCTTCTGCCCATCGGTCGGCGTCGGCATTCAGCTCACCGGGTCGAGCGCCGAGACCGGCAACATCACCTTCGTGCCCGGCAGCCACGGCCAGTCGTTGCACATGGCGTGGCAGCAGCACTCCGCTGACGTGCCGACGGTTGCCATCGACACCGAGCCCGGCGACGTCACCGTCCACATCAAAGACGTCATGCACGCGTCTCCACCACCGAAGGGCGAAGGCGAGATGTGGCGGCGCACGATGTACGTGTCGCACTACCCGCCGAGCTTGTGGGACCACGTCGGCGCGGGCCAAGCGTTCAACGACCTGGTGCGCAACCGCACCGAAGAAGTCGCCGCGCTCTAGAAAATGCGGACTTTCTGCGTCTTAGGGCCACCAGGTGGCCCTAAGACGCAGAAAGTCGGGGTTGGGGCTTAGGTGAGCGTCGCCTTGATGGTGACAGTGCCGCTACCGCTGTAGCTCTTGACCCGGATGTACCAGTAGCCAGCGCCCGGCGAGGCGTGGGTGCACGTCTCGGCGTTGCCGCTGCTGTTCGGCCGGCACGCGTAGACCGTGTCGGTCGGCTTGGCACCCTGACGGGTGTAGAGGTCGGCATCCAACGCGCAACTCAAAAGTCCGCACGCCGGGCCGGTCATGACCACTTGCAGCTGGCTCTTGCCGGCCGGAACCGAGATCTTGAGGAACTTCTCGTTCCCGGTACCCGAGAGGGAGACGCTGGTCGACTGACCGCTGGTGACCGTCGGCGTTGCCGGGTCAGGATCGCCGCCGGTGCCAACCACGACCGAGGACGACGTGGAGTTGGAGCCGCCCTTACCGTCGTTGACCGTGAGCGTGACGGTGTAGGTGCCGGCCGCCGCGTAGGTGCGGCTGGCGGTTACGCCGGTGGCGGTGGCGCCGTCACCGAAGTTCCACGCATAGGTCAGCGCGTCGCCGTTGGGATCGCTCGACGCCGAGCCGTTGACGTTGACGGTCAGGCCAGACGTCGACGACGAGAACGACGCCGTCGGCGGCAGGTTGCCGCCGCCGCCGCCGCACACTTGCGCGACGAGACGGTCAGCGCGGGCGAGCCCGTTACCGAAGATGTCGTCGCGGCCCGCCGTGCCGAGGTCCTCGGCGGTCGAATACAAGACGTCGCGGATGGTCGTGTGCGCCGTGCCTGCGGGTGCGCACCCGATGGCCAACGCCAGCGCGCCGGCGACGTGAGGCGTCGACATGCTCGTTCCGTCGAGCGACGAGTAGGACGTGTCGTTCGTGCTGTAGGTGGACAGAACGGCGCTGCCCGGCGCGGCGACGTCGACCTGCGGGCCGGCGTCGGAGTACGACGCCCGCGCCTTGGACGACGTCAGCGCGGCGACGGCGATGACGTTCGGATACGCCGCCGGGTAGTCGACGTCGTTGGCGCTGCCGTCGTTACCCGCGGCGGCGACGAGCAGCACGCCGCGGCTGAAGGCGTAGTTGATGGCGTTCTCTTCGGCGGTGGCCGCGGGGCCACCGATGCTCATCGAGATGACCTTGGCGCCCTGGTCGGCGCTGTCCATGATCGCCTGGGCGATATTGGCGGCGCTGCCGCTGCACTGGACGTTCAAGAGGCCGCCGACGGCGTTGAGCACCTTCATCGGCAGGATCGTCGCTTGGCTCATGCCGGCGACGCCGACACCGTTGTTCGTGGTGGCGCCGACGGTCCCGGCGGTGTGCGTGCCGTGACCGCAGGTGTCCTGCGGATCATTGTCGGATTGCACGTAGTCGCGGCCCGTACGAACGCGACCGCCGACGAAGTCCTGATGCGTGCGGCGGATGCCGCTGTCGACGACGCTGACGACCACCGACGACGAGCCGTAGCCCACCTGACCCCACGCCGCGGGGAAGCCCATCATCCCGGGTCCGTACTGCTCGCCGTAGCGGGCGTCGTTCGGGGTGGCGAGCGCGTGCTTGACGACGTTGTCCTCGACATAGGTCACGCCCGGCAGCGTCAAGGCCGCCCGGCGGACTGGTGCGAGGTCTTCGGCGGCGACCACGACGAAGTTGCCGTTCGTCGACACCTGCGTGACCTTGAGACCGGCCAGGGTCTGGCCCGGTGAAACCGCCGGGCGGGATCCGTCGGCGAAGCCGATGATCGCTTGGCCGATGCTCGTCGGTTGGCTCGGTAGCAGTGACGCCGCTTGGGCGCCGGAAAGCGTCAGCGTCGACAGGACGAGCGCCACGGCGAGTGGCAGTGCGGCCCACGTGAGCAGGCGGGAAAACTTCGTCACCCAGACTCCTTATTTCAACAGCGCCCGCGACGATGCCCCAGCGGACTGGGAGGAAAACGCCCGAACCTTCCGGTTCTTACGGTCAGAAATTTCTCGCGAACGCCCACGTCTCCTCGATCGACCACGCGCCCGGATCCTCGTCGGTCGTGGCGACGAGGCAGACCCGGTCGACGGCGGCGGTGCGCGGGAGCGAGAGGGTGACCGTGTCGCGCAGGGTTGCGCGCTCGGCGCTCGGAAGTTCTGCGTACAGCAGGCTCAGGTGCGGGTCGTAGGGAGTCGGCTCGGCTCCGCACGTCGCCACTAGTGCGTTGCGCACTTCGACGAGGGGCGTTTCGGCGGCCGCGACCACGGTGACGCAGCGGAAGCGCTCGTCGGAGTCGGCGAGGTTTACGAAGGTCACGTCGAAAGGCGGGAACGCCGCGAGTGCTTGGCCGATCGCATCGCGGCTCGCGGTGGTCGGCACCGCTCCGACCAGCGTGATGTGCGGCGCGAACACCGGTGTGTCTGTCGCCGTGCCGAGCCGCTCGATCCACTCGGCGAAGGGCTCGGCGTCGTGTTGACGCGGCATCGCCCACAAAGACAGACGGGTTTCGGGACGTGGCATTCGTTCAATATGGAGGAGCGTGAGCCTCGCCGCCGACCACATCGTGCTCCTCGGACTCATGGGCACCGGTAAGACGACCGTCGGTCGATTGCTCGCGGCGCGCCTTCAGCGGCAGTTGCGCGACAGCGACGAGCTCCTCGAGGCCCGCCATGGACGCACCGCCGCCGAGATCGCCGACGATGTCGGCGCCGACGGTTTGCACCGACTCGAAGCCGAGGTGCTGCTCGACGCGTTGGCGTCGCCGACGCCGTGCGTGATCGCGGCCGCGGCGTCGACGATCGAAGACCAGCGCTGCCGCGACGCATTGGCGGGCGCCTTCGGTGTGTGGTTGCGCGCCGACGCATCGGCGTTGGCCACGCGGGTGCGCCAACAAGCGCATCGTCCCCTCGAGGACAACGTCGAGCAACAACTGGCGACGCAGGCGGCGCGGCGCGATCCGCTGTTCGCGCGGGCCGCCGATCTCATCGTGGACGTGGACGACTCGCCACCGGAAGAAACGGCGGACTCGGTCGTGCGACGGCTCAGCGACGCAAAATGAGTCGGTGCAATTGCAGTCGCCGCGCGATTAGTGCTGCGCACACCAGCGCCGCCGCGATCGCTGTCAACGCGCCGCCACCGGTGGCGGGCAGCGTCGCTCCGGCGACGGCGGCCATCAGCGACACCGGCGAGGCGCCGAGCGCCGCGCCGCCGTAGATGACCTTGCCCGACCCGTCCTGGTAGGTCAGCCACGTCACCGCGGCCTGGAAGCTCGTGCCCGGTTTGGAGTAGTCGCAGACGCCGGTGGGGAACGGGTCCTTCAACGCCGCCTGCTGTGCTGGGGTGAACACGTCGCTGAACTTCCGCCCGGCGTACACGTAACTTTCGAGCGGGATCGTCTGGCATTCGAGACGGTCGTCGGCGAAGCCGACCTTGGCTGGGCCCACGCCGTTGACCATCGATTGATCGCCGCCGCCCGCTTCGATGCGCGGCGAACTGAACAGCGTCGCGTCGACCGTCGCGCGGCATAGGGCCGCCGGAGCGTCCAGACCGTTGAGGGCCACGCAGCGATCGGCGACCGCGGCCTTGGACTTGGCGTCGATGATCTTGCGCGCCAGCGGGACGTCGCGGGTGTCCGTCTCGACCGCGGCGAGCCAGTCGTCCATCTTGGCGATAGCGGCGGTAACGAAGCTGACATCACCGAGCAGTGGCGTTTGGCCCTCCCACAGCACCTGGTTGGCCGACGTGCCGTGCTCGCGGAGCAGGCGGTCGCGCATGGAGAACTTGCGGTACACGTCGTGGAAGGCGCCGGGCTCGGGACCGCCGAGGTCGATGATGGCGACCCGGTCGAGGTGCGCCGCCGTGTTGGCGGCGCCGCTGCGGTACACGCGCTCCAGGGCGATCGGATCCGACGGAACCCGCTCGGTGGTCGGGTGCCAGTCGAGGTCGAAGCTGCCGGCGTTGACGTTGAGAGCGACGAACTGATCCGGTGTGAGCGGCGGCCGCGTCGGATCGGCGAGCGCGGGATTCACGAACGAAAGCAGGCCGGACAATCCGAACTGCATGCCGACGTTGCTGACGGGTCGCCGCGCCTTGCCCTTGTCGGGGCCGCTTTCGTAGACGCCGAACACGTTGCGCATGTAGTCCTGCAAGGTGCAGCGCACACCCGTGGGGTTGGTGTTCTCGTCGTAGACCTTGTCGTCGGCCACACCGGGGCACGAGCGCGACGGGTCACCGCTGTTGGCGATCACTTGGGTGAACGTGATCGCGTTGCCGGGATTGGGGTGGCCGTAGATGCTCGGCCACTGCGCGGGGAGGATGCCGCTATCCGGGCTCTCGAGATACGCGCGCAAGATCTTGTAGTCGACGTACTGCTGGGCCGAACTCCACGCGTCGGTGAAGCTGCACTGCGGCGTGATGCCCTGGTACACGCCGGGATAGGCGTTGGCCACTTGCTGTTGCACGAGCGAGCCACCCGAACAGCCGCTGCCGATCGTGTAGCGAATCGGACCGAAGCGCTCGACGACCATCTCCTTGGTCATGATCAGCGACTCGGCTTGGGTGACCATGTTGCAGTTGTGTCCGGCGTTGTCGAGGGCGTGCGACGCCACGGCGAAACCTTGCGCCAATGCGTTGGCGTTGAGGACTTCCGGCGCGCCGCCCGATTCGTAACCGGTGTCGCAACTGGCGCCGTGGGTCAGCACCAGCTTGTGGGCGTAGCCCGGGTTCTCGGCGGTGGGGTCGGGCCACGCGCCCTGCTTCGGATCCCACAGCGCGGCGATCTTGTATTGGTCGCGCAGGCTGAAGCCTGTTTCCTCGCGCACGATGAAGGGAACCGTCTTGCCGTCGTCAGTGGTGGTGGTCGCCACGTCGGTCGGCGGATTCTTCGGGTCGTAGGCCTCGAGCCCGCCGCCGTCGGTCGACATGTACGAGTAAGCGACGCTTGGCGCTTGCGCGCAGTCCGGCGTCTTGGAACCGTTGTTGCACGTCCATGGTTGGATGAGTGGTCCGGAGAAGACGGGGCCACCCTGCGGTGCGTTGGTGACGGTCAGCCGCGCCGCGGCGCCGCTGCCGAGCGTCGCCGTGATGGCGGTCTGGCCGAGGGCCAAGCCGGTGACCAGACCGCGCAGCCCGGGACCGCCGGGACGGAAGCTCGCGGTGACGTCGCGGGTGCCGGCGGTGATCTTGACGCGGTCGAGGACGGTGCCTGCGGGCACGGCGATCTCGATCAGCGCGTCGCCGCCCGACACGAGGTCAGCGCGGCCCGAGAGAGTGCGAACCTGTACCGGGTCCCCGTTGTCGATCGGATCGAACGACGACTGCGCCGGCACCGCCATCGCCCGGGCGTAGGTGGTTGACGCGGCGGCCTCGACTGGCACCACAGGATTTGCGACGGCGACGAGCGCGGCCACGGCCAAAAGAACTGAACGCCCGAACACGCGCGGCACCGTAGGTCGCCCTTCATGGGCCCGCCAAGCCCGGGCATAGGTTGAAGGCTTCGCCGCGGCCACTCGTCGGGGCGGATTGGTTCGTGAACCATCGTGCCTTCACCGACTTCCGCTCGACCGCAATGGACGGTTGGCGCGCCGGCGACACGAAGGACGCGACGATCCCGTAACGGCTCTACGGAATCGCGCCCGATTCCTTGAGTTCGATGATGCGGTCCCAGTCGTAACCGAGTTCCAACAGCACCTCTTCGGTGTGTTGGGCGAACTCCGGTGGAGACGACTGCGGCGCGCCGGGAGTGCCGAAGAAGTCGACGGGCGAGGCCACGCCCTTGATCGGATCGCCGTCGGCCGACGGCACGTCGACGAATCCGCCGGCGGCGTGGGCGACCGGATCGTCGATCAGTTCGTGGGCGTGCTGCACGGGCGCGAACCAGACGTTCTCTCGATCGAAGATGGCCGCCCAGTCGTCGAAGGTCTTGGTGGCGAACACGGCGTTGAGTTCTTCCACGAGCACCGCAGAATTCATGAAGCGCGCCTCGATGGTGGCGAAGCGTTCATCGCTGTCCCACTCCGGCTTGGCGATGGCGCGGATGACGTCGGGCCACATGCGCCCGCCTTGCAGGCCGAGCAGCCAGAAGCGGCGGCCGTCGCCGGCGGTGTACGCGCTGATCATCGGATTCGGTGGTTGGTGCACGGTCATCGGCACCGTCGGGAAGCCGAGGCGCAGCGCCATGCTCACGTCCCAGCCGATCATGTACATGCCGATGCGCATGAGCGACGTCGCCACGAGTTGGCCCTTGCCGGTGCGCTCCCGCGCCAACAGCGCGGCCGACACGGCGCCGGCGGCTGCCATGCCGGCCATGTGATCGCCCATGCCGCCGCGCTGATACGGCAGGTCAGTCCCCTCGGGCGCCAGTGACGCGGCGACCCCGGCGCGGGACCAGAACGCGCCGACGTCGTACGCCGCGCGGTCGCGTTCCTCGCCGGTCATGCCGTAGCCGTTGATCTGCGCGTAGACGAGCCGCGGGTTGCGAGCGGCAACCGTCTCGTAGTCGAGCCCAGCGCGCGCAAGGGCGACGGGGCGGGCGTTGGTGATGAACACGTCGGCCTCGTCGACGAGCTGCGCGGCGATGGCGCGTCCCTCTTCCGTTGCCAGGTTCAAGCTGACGCTGCGCTTGTTGCGATTGTCGAGTTCGAACGGTGGGCTGACGCCGTCACCGCCGAACGCCGAGAGAAGTCCGCGAAACGGATCACCGTCGGGCGGCTCGATTTTGATGACTTCGGCGCCCCAGTCGCCGAGGATCGCCGCCGCCGCCGGCCCCGCAACCCACATCCCGACTTCGACGACCTTCACGCCTTCCATTGGTCCCGGCATGAACCTGAGCGTACGGTGACCGCCCATGACCACGCCGCTGGAAACGCCTGAACTGTTCGACCTCCGCATGAGCGAGGGGGCACGCGAGCTGTACGACCGCGTCGTCCAGTTCCTCCAGGACACCGTGGCTCCGATGCACGAGCAGTTCGTCGCGCTGGGCGAGAACAAAGAGGACCGGTGGCAATTCGCCCCCGGCCAGCTCGAGTTGCTTGACCAGGCGAAGGAGAAGGCCAAGGCGGCCGGGCTGTGGAACTTCTTCCTGCCCGACTCCGAAGTCGGTGGCCTGTCGAACCTCGACTACGCGTACATCGCCGTCGAGTTGGGCAAGTACCCGCTCGGTTCGGAGAGCCTCAACTGCTCGGCGCCTGACACCGGCAACATGGAAGTGCTCGAACGCGTCGGCACGCCGGAACAGAAGAAGCAGTGGCTCGAGCCGTTGCTCAACGGCGAGATCCGGTCGGCCTACGCCATGACCGAGCCCGACCTGGCGAGTTCGGACGCCAAGAACATTTCACTCGCTGCGGTGCGCGACGGCGACGAGTACGTACTCAACGGCGAGAAGTACTACATCTCGGGGGCGGGCGATCCCCGCTGCAAGATCATGATCGTCATGTGCAAGACCAACCCGGACGCGGCGGCGCACAAGCAGCAGTCGCAGATTCTCGTGCCGATGGACACGCCGGGTGTCGAAGTCCTCGGTCCGATGCACGTGTTCGGCCACGACGACGCGCCCCATGGCCACATGCACCTGCGCTTCACCGACGTGCGCGTGCCGGCCAGCAACATGCTGCTCGGCGAAGGCCGCGGCTTCGAGATCAGTCAGGTGCGTCTCGGTCCCGGGCGCATTCATCACTGCATGCGCGCCATCGGCGCCGGCGAGAAGGCGCTCGAACTCATGATCCGGCGCGCCAAGTTCCGCGAGGCGTTCGGCAAGCCGATCCTCAGTCTCGGCAAGAACATGGAAACGGTTTCACGAGCGCGCATCGAACTCGACGCCTGCCGGCTCATGGTGCTGCAGGCAGCGAAGGCGATGGACGTGCTCGGCAACGCCGAAGCGCGCGTCTACGTGAGCGCGGTCAAAGCGATGGTGCCCGAGAAGGTGTGCCAGATCATCGACCAGGCCATTCAGATCCACGGCGCGACCGGCGTGTCGCAGTGGACACCGCTGGCGGCGATGTACACGAGCCAGCGGACCCTGCGGCTCGCCGACGGTCCCGACGAGGTACACCACTTCGTCGTGGCCCGCGCCGAAGCGGCGCGCTACAGCGAACCGGCGCCGGCGCGCGGCTAGGCCCGGCGTTGAAACTCTCGACCGGCGTCGGCTACACGGGCGACCCCAAGAAGGCGGCGAAGCGAGCGAAGGATCTCGAGTCCGCCGGCGTCGACATGGTCTGGGTGGCGGAGCTCTACAGCTTCGACGCCATCAGCATCCTCGGCTATTTGGCCGCCCACACGGAGCGCATGGAGTTGGGCACCAGCATCATGCCGATCTACTCACGCACGCCGACGCTGATCGCCATGACCGCCGCCGGCCTCGACGCCGTGTCCGACGGGCGGTTCGTGCTCGGCCTCGGGACGTCGGGCCCGCAAGTCATCGAGGGGTGGCACGCGATGGCGTTCGACAAGCCGCTCACGCGCACGCGCGAGATCATCGACATCTGCCGCATGGTGTGGAAGCGCGAGCGCGTCGTGTACGACGGCGACGCCTACACGTTCCCGCTACCCGAGGATCAGGGCACCGGACTCGGTAAGCCGCTCAAGATCATCAACCACCCCGTGCGCGACGACATCCCCGTCTACATCGCCAGCCTCGGTCCGAAGAACGTGCAGATGACCGCCGAGTTAGCCGACGGATGGCTACCGGCGTTCTTCCATCCCGACAAAGCGCGTGACGTCTTCGGCGACGATCTCGCCATCGGCAGCAAGGCGCGCGATCCGGAGCGGGCGCCGCTGGAGATCGTCGCCGGCGGGACCGTCGCGATTTGCGACGAGGCGACCGCCGCCAAGATCCGCAACGGCGGACGACCGGGCACGGCGCTGTACGTCGGCGGCATGGGCGCCAAGGGACGCAACTTCTACAACAACGTGTTCCGTCGCTACGGCTACGAGGCCGAGGCCGAGCAGATACAGAACCTGTACCTCGACGGCAAGAAGGATGAAGCGGCGGCACTCGTGCCCGACGAATATCTACGCGCCACCGCCATGGTGGGCGACGAGGGTTACGTCCGCGATCGCATCCAAGCGTTCAAGGCCGCCGGAGTCACGCGCCTCAGCGTCAACCCCGTAGGCGACGACCCTCTCAAGCTCATCGAGAAGGTCAAGGCCTGGGCGGACTAGGCGGGGTTGCGACCGGTGTAGGCGAGCAGCTTGTCCCCAGAGCGTCACCCGGCCCCGAGGATGAAACCATGAGGTTCGCTAGGGGCGTCGCCGCACGATCAACGTGTCAAGGTGGGACATGAGGGTCACGTCGTGCTGGTTGACCAACGAGATGCGGAGCTTGACGATCCCACGATCGGGCTTCGAACTCGATGCTCGACACTCGAGCCATTCGAGTACGACGTGCACTGCGTCACGGGGACGTAAGGGTTCGTGGAAGCGAACCTCGTCGTAGCCGGCCGATCCGACGATCGCCGTCGCCTCCCCCAGGTCATGAAGCAGCCTCGACTTGACGGCGAGCACATAGGACCCGGACGCGGTGAGCCCGCCTGCGATCTCGTCGCCTACGGCCGGATCGACGTGCATCGGCACCGGATCCCAACGACGGGCAAACGCGATCATCTCGTCCTGCTCGACTGTGTAGCTCGGGCTCTGCAGCGTGTCGCCCGGCCGAATGTCCTCGAAGTAGAGCATCGTTTCTCCTGTCAGGTGACCCTGCCGATGAGCTTCGGCCGACCTACCCGATCTCTAACTCGGCCCACACCGGCCAGTGGTCGGACGGTAGCTTCCCGCCGGGTCGTTCGTGGCTGACGCCGGCGGCGATGACAGTGATGTCGCCGCGCACGAGGATGTGGTCGATGGTCGGGCCGTCGGTGCCGCCGCGGAACCGATGCGCCGTGCCGCTCGGGCCGGTGTCGACACGGCGGAAGCCGACAGCGACGAGATGCTCGAGAACCTCGCTCGCCGGCGAGGCGTTGAAGTCGCCGACGAGCACGTGTGGCCGGTCGTCGGTGAGCCACGTTGCGAGTTGGGACGCGCTGGCGAGGCGGCGGTCCGGCGAGCGCTCGTCGAGGTGGGTGCTCGTGAAAGCGAGTGCGGCGCCGTCGCGCAAACGCAGCTCCGCCGTGGTGGCGATGCGCGGAAACAGCGCGCCGCGCAGCCGCGTCCCCGGAACATCGACGGCGTCGCCGAACCAGCGCGTCGTCGAGCTCACCACCTGCGCGCCCGCGGTACGCACGAGCACCGACGTGTGTTCGCCGCGCCGGCGCCGCGACCGTCCCTCACCGACTGCTTCGCTGCCGGGCAGCTGATCGCGCAACCATCGCAGCTGGCACCGGTACGCCTCCTGCAACCCGACGACGTCGGCGTCGAGTTGGGCGATCGCCGCCGCGGTGGCGCGTCGGCGGAACAACCACGAGTGATGCCAGTCCGGCGCCAGCGCGTTGCGAATGTTGAAGCTCGCGACGCGGAGGCGACTCACCGGGCGCGCAGCGTGTCGAGGCCCGGCCCCTCGAGATCGGCCAGCGCATGGCGGCGGCCGAGCATCGCCATGAGCAACGCCTCGCCCGGACCGGTGACCGCCGGGCCGTCGCCCCACGACCACTCGACGTCGTCGGCGGTGAAACGCAGGCCTTTCGTGCGCCGCTTGGCCCCGAACACCGATCCCAACTCGGGTGCGGCCGCGAGAGTCGCCATCAGACGATCGGTTGGGATCGTGCGGCCGTGGTCGAGGGCGCGGCGGATGTCCTGGTGGTGGACGAGGCGATCGAGCAAGGTCAGCTTCGGCGGGAAGACGCGGCAGGTCCCGGCCCAGGGGTTGCGGATGTCGAAGTCGCGCAGCAGGTCGGCGACGGACTTCCCTTCGGCGCGGGCGATCGAATACGCCTTGCCTGATCGATCCGACGAGAAGCCGTAGCGAGCGAGGCGAAACGGCAGCGTCACCAGGTTCATCTCGTTGCCGTAGAGGATGTGGCCGACGACGTCGCGGACCCGCCAGCCATCGCACAACGACGGGCGGTCCCAGTCGGGCTCGGTCAGCGAGCGCAGGTAGGACGAGAACTCGGCGTTCTCCTCGTCGTGCATTCGGCGGTACTCGTCGTTCTTCACGGCCCTCTTCATACCCGCGCCGCCAATGACAGGATGGGCACGTGACCGACGTCAACCTCAGCGACCCCGCGTTCTGGACCCAGCCACTCGAACAGCGTCAGGCGGGCTTCGCCACGCTGCGGCGTGAGGACCCGATCGCCTTCTTCGACGAGCCGACCTTCGGCGACATCGCTCTCGGGCCCGGCTACTACGCCATCACCAAGCACGCCGATCTGCTCGAGATCAGCCGCAACCCCGAGGTCTTCTGTTCCGGCCTCGGCTCGACGTCGGTCACCGACATGCCTCCGGAGGCAGCCGAGTTCTTCGGCTCGTTCATCGTCATGGACGACCCTCGTCACGCGCGGTTGCGCGGCATCGTCTCCCGGCGGTTCACGCCCAAGCAGCTGCAGGGCGTGATGGACAACGTCGCCAAGGTGGCCGACGAGATCATCGACGGGATGGCCGCGAAAGGGGAGACCGACTTCGTGCGCGACATCTCGGCACCGTTCCCCCTGCTGATCATCATGGACATGATGGGTATCCCGCGCAGCGAGTACGCGACCTGTCTCGACGCCACCAACAAGATTCTCGGCGCCGGCGACGCCGAGTTCTTCGACGGCGCCCAGGGTGAGGAGATGTTCGGCCAGGTGATCGGCGCCGGCATGACGCTCGTGCAGCTCATGAACGAAGTCGCCGAGTTCAAGCGCACCAACCCGGGCGACGACTTGACGACGCAGCTCATCAACGCCGAGCTCGAAGACGACGTGCTCACGCCGCAGGAACTCGGTTCGTTCTTCATCCTGCTCGCCGTCGCCGGCAACGACACCACGCGCACCGCGCTCAGCCACGGCATGCACTACCTAACGCAGAACCCAGACCAGCGCAAGATCTGGCAGGACAATCTCGACGACGTGACCACGACGGCGGTCGAGGAGATCGTGCGGTACGCCGGGCCGGTGGTCTACATGCGCCGCACGTTGACCCGCGACGCCGCGATCGAGTCCGGTCACGATTTCAAGGCGGGGGAGAAGGTCGTGTTGTTCTACGGCTCGGCCAGCCGCGACGAGGACGTGTTCGACGATCCCGACCGCTTCGACGTGCGACGCAACCCGAATCCCCACGTCGGCTTCGGTGGCCCGGGCCCGCACTTCTGCCTCGGCGCCCACCTCGCCCGCCGCGAGCTCAACGTCATGTTCCGCCGGCTGTTCGAACGCCTACCCGACATCGAGGCCACCGCTCCGCCCGAATTGCTGAACCCGCAGGGCATCCCGCTCGTCACCGGCGTGAAGCGCATCCCGGTCAAGTACACGCCGGTGAAGGTGTCCTGACCAGGATCACCGACCTCTTCGAATGTCGGTACCCGATCCAGCAGGCGGGCATCGGCGCGATGGCGACGCCCGACCTGGCGATCGCTGTCGCCGCCGCAGGCGGCATTGGCATGCTGTCGGGCTCTGCCGGCCGCGCCGCGTTGTCGGCGCAACTCGACGCGTTACCGGCGGATGCGGTTATCGGCGTCAACTTCCTCATGCCGTTCCTGGACCCGGGCGCAGTTGCCGACGCGTCGGCGCGCGTGCCGTACGTCGAGTTCTTCTGGGCGCCGCCCGACGCCAGGCTGGTCGAGATGGTGCATGCCGGTGGTGCGCTCGCCGGCTGGCAGGTCGGATCCGCGCACGAGGCGACGCAAGCGCGTGACGCGGGGTGCGACGTGGTGGTCGCGCAGGGCGTGGAAGCGGGTGGGCACGTTCGCGGTACAACGGGACTGCTGCCGTTACTCGACGAGGTGCGCGCCGTGGTCGATCTACCGGTCATTGGTGCCGGCGGGATCGGCACGGCACGCGCCGTCGCCGCCGCGCTGGCGGCGGGCGCCGACGGCGTTCGGATCGGCACGCGCTTCATGGCGGCGCACGAGGCCGGCGCTCACCACGCGTATGTCGACGCGCTCATCAGCGCGACCGCCGACGACACGGTCCTAACGACCGCCTTCGGCGACGGGTGGCCCGACGCGCCGCACCGCGTGCTCCGCTCCGCCGTCGAAGCGGGCGAACGTCTCGGCGCTGCGCAGTCGTGGGATCCCGGCTGGCCGTCGTCGGCCTACGAAGGCGCCGCCGCTGCGCGGGCGCTCTACGCCGGGCAATCCGTCGGCGCCGTACGGGCGCGGCAGTCCGCCGCCGAGATCGTGGCCGAGCTCATGGGGTACGCCTAAGGCGTGACCGACAGGCCGCCCTCGGAGTCGCAGGCGAAGGCCGCCGCCCGGCTCGCCCGGCGCGAGGCGGCGCTGGCGTTGCGGCCGTCGATGTCGCCGCCCGGTCGAGCGCCCGCAGGTCAGCTGCGCGTCGCGACCTGGAACCTCAACTCGCTGCGCGCCCGCCTGGCCGCCGTGGCCCGCTTCCTCGATCGGGTGCACCCCGACGTGTTGTGTCTGCAGGAAACGAAGGCGGCACAACTGTCGGCTGAGGCCGAGGCCCTGTTTGAGCAGCATGGCTATGCCGCCACCCATGTCGGCACGAATCACTACAACGGCGTCGCGGTGCTCGCACGTCATCCGATCGACGAGATCGCATCATCGGGCGACTTCGGCGACGAGCCTCTCGACCGTGAACCGCGCGTCGCGACCTGTCTCGTGCGCACGCCGTCGCCGCTGCGCGTCGCGTCCGTCTACGTCCCGCACGGGCGGGAAGTCGACCACTGGCACTACGAGTACAAGCTGGCGTTCCTCGATACGCTCACCGAGCGCGTGCGGCAGTGGATGGCCGACGACGGGCACGTCATCGTGGGGGGAGACATCAACGTCGCCGCCACGAACAGCGACGTGTTCCATCCCGACGCCTTTGTGGGCGCGACGCACGTGACCCCGCGTGAGCGTGACGCGCTGGCGCGGCTGCTCGCCGTCGGTCTCGTCGACGTCGACGTCGCCAAGTGGGGCGAGCGGGCGCGTCGCTTCACGTGGTGGAAGCCGGGGTTCGGCTACTCGCGCAACCTCGGCATGCGCATCGACATGCTGGCGGCCGACGAAGCGCTGGCGGCGCGGCTGGAAACGACCTGGATCGACCACACCGAACGCGGCGCGGAGAAGCCGTCGGACCACGCGGCGCTGATCGCCGACTTTCGCGCCTAGCGCGACGGGTCGAGCAACACCTTCAGCACGCCGTCTTCGCGCGAGTCGAAGATGCGGTACGCCTCAGTTGCTTCGCTGAGTCCCATGCGGTGGGTGAAGACCTCTTCGGGGCGCAGCCGGCCGGTCGACACGAGCGGGAACAAGGTCGACCACGTGGTGGGAATCGATGCCAGCGTCACCCGGAACGTGAGCCGCTTCATCAGCGCCACCGGGAACGGGAACGGCATGGCGAAGTTCATGTTGACGCCGACGACCGACACGGTCGCGCCGGGCGCCGCGCACATGAGCGCCTCGTGGATGGTCTGCTCGGCGCCGATGGCCTCGATGACGGCGTCGGCGCCGCGGCCGCCGGTGGCTTCGTAGATCTTGGCGACGGCGTTGCCGTCGGTGGCGTCGATCGGTTCGGCCCCGAGTTCAGCGGCGCGCTCGAGGCGATGGTCGACGCGGTCGACGGCGAGGATGCGCGCCGGACCGAACAGCTGCGCGCACTGCAAGGCGAACACACCGACGGGGCCGAGGCCGAAGACGGCGACGGTGTCGCCGGGCGTGATGTCGGCGCGCAACGCACCGAGGTAGCCGGTCGGGAGAATGTCGGTCAGCAGCACTGCCTGCTCGGTGGTGATGGCTTCGGGGATCTTGATCACCGACGTGTCGGCCGCAGGGACGGCCACCGCTTCGGCCTGACCGCCGTGCAAGCCGGGGCCCGACGCCGAAGACCTGCGTGCCGCTGTTCTGGCAGACCACGACGTCGCCGGCGCGACACGCCGGGCACGTGCCGCAACCGATGACGCCCGACACCAGCACCCGGTCGCCCTTCTCGACGGTCCGCACGTCAGCGCCTATTTCCTCGACGGTCCCGACGAACTCATGGCCGAGGCGCGTGCCGGGGATCGCCATCACGCCGTGATACGGGTGCAGGTCCGATCCGCAGATGCCCGTCTTCTCGACGCGCAACAACAACCCGGCCGGGCCGGGCACGCCCGCATCGGGCACGTCCTCGACGGTGACGTCACGTTCTCCATTCAGCACCACGGCTCGCATAGGCACTGCAACGTACCTGCAGGTACGGTTCGACGCCGTGGAGTTCAACCTCGCCCAAGTTCATGCCGCCATCGCCGACGCGGTGCCCGACCGCGAATGCATCGTGTGGCGCGACCGTCGCCTCACCTACGGCCAGGTCGCCGAGCGCACCAACCGGCTCGCCAACCACCTCATCGCCGCCGGTCTCGGTGCGCACACGCCCCGCGAACAACTCGCCGGCCACGAGTCGGGCCAGGACCACTTGGCCGTCTACCTCCACAACGGCAACGAGTACCTCGAAGCCATGCTCGGCTCGTACAAGGCGCGGGTCGTGCCGTTCAACGTCAACTACCGCTACGTGGCCGAAGAGCTGCGCTATCTCCTCAACGACTCGAAGGCGACGCGCCGTGGTCTTTCACAGCGCGTTCGCCGACAACGTCGCCGAGGTGCGCGACGCCTTGCCGGACCTGTCGGTGCTGTTGCAGGTCGACGACGGCTCGGGCGCGCCGCTGCTCGACGGCGCCGTTTGGTACGAGGACGCCCTCGCCGCCGCGAGCCCCGACGCGCCCGCAGTTGAGTACAGCCCCGACGACCTCTACATCCTCTACACCGGCGGCACCACCGGCATGCCCAAGGGCGTGCTGTGGCGCCAGGCCGACATCTTCGTGGCGTCGCTCGGCGGTCGCGCCGGCGCGAACGACTGGGAGAGCCTCGACGCGATCGTCGAAGTCGCCAAGAACGGCGGCAGCAAGGTGTTGCCGGCGCCGCCGTTCATGCACGGCGCCGGTCACTGGGTGGCGCTGAGCGCGTTCACCGGCGGCAACACCGTGTGCATTCAGGACGACGTGATCGGCATGGACGCCGACGACATGTGGCGCACGATCGAACGCGAGAAGGTCAGCCTGTTCTTGATCGTCGGCGATGCATTCGGCCGTCCACTGGTCGACCAGCTGGAGGCGAAAGGCTCCGACGCCTACGACCTATCGTCGCTATTCGCCATCGTCTCCGGCGGCGCCCCGCTCAACTCCACCCTGAAGGATCGCCTCCTCGCGGCGCTGCCCGGCAAGATGATCATCGACGCCGTGGGCGCGTCGGAGACGGGCACGCAGATGTCGAACGTCAGCGCGGCGGCGGGCTCCTCGTCGACGGGCACGTTCACACCCGGGCCAGGCGCGGTCATCGTCAACCCGGAAATGACCGCCGTGCTGGAAGCCGGCCACGAAGAAGTCGGTTGGTTGGCGCAGCAAGGACGCGTGCCGCTCGGGTACCTCGGCGACGCCGAGAAGACGGCGCGCACGTTCCCCGTCATCAACGGCGTGCGCTACTCGGTGCCGGGCGACCGGGCCCGTCTCACCGCGGAGGGCATCATCGAGCTGTACGGCCGCGACTCGGTCACCATCAACTCGGGTGGCGAGAAGATCTTCGCCGAGGAAGTCGAACAGGCGCTGGCGCATCACCCCGACGTGTACGACGTGACCGTCGCCGGCCGCCCGTCGGACAAGTGGGGCGCCGAGGTGGTGGCCATCGTGCAACTGCGCGAAGGCGTGGCCGCCGACGACGTGATCCAGAAGTCGCTGCTCGCCGAAGCCGAGAAGCACATCGCCCGGTTCAAGCTGCCCAAGGCGTTCAAGTTCGTCGACCACGTGCAGCGGTCGCCAAGCGGCAAGGCCGACTACCGCTGGGCCAAGGCCCAAGCCGAGGAACTGCCCGCGTAGCTGTTCTGAGTAGGTCTTCTCCGGCATAGCCGGAGAAGACCTACTCAGAACAGCGGTAGGACGGCTAGAACCACGCCATGCAACCGGGGGTTAGGCGGAGTGTGCACGTCGTCGTCGCTGCTCTCGCTGCGCTGGTCGGAGCGTGCTCGAGTGATAAGCCAACGCCTCCTGCCTCTCGGGACGACGCGGCAGCCCGCGCCACGATCGTGAAGGTGGACGCTGTCGCCGACGACCTCGCGACGGGTGCGGCTGGCGCCGCGCCCACCGAAGCGTGCCGAACGGCGGCGGTCGAACTGGACCGCGTTGGGTCGCCCGAAAAGCTGGCCACGGTTTCGGCAGACCTCTCCACGCCCGAACTGCAGGAGGCGGCACTCGATCAACAAGCGGCGATCTCGTCGGTGATGGCGGCCTGTCGTGGCGATGCTCCCGTATCAGTGGCCGAAGCCGCCGCCGAGTTGGCCGAAGCGAACCGCATCATGGAAACCCTGCTGGCGCGGCAATGATGGCCCGCGTCGGAATTCGCGTTGCCGCGCTGGTGTGCCTGCTGACCGCGTCGCTGGCTCTGCCGGCTCCAAGCCACGCCGCCGCGAGCAAGCCGCGCTGGCTGGCGATGGGCGACTCGTACTCCGCCGGCGAGGGCCTTGAGCATGTCTCTGACGAGGACCAACCGGTTTACGGCGAGTCCAATACCGTCGCCGGGTCAGGCAAGACTGTGCACGAGTGCCAACGCGCTCTGGCCGACGACAAGTACTCCTCCGTAGCGTGGGGAGCCAAAGTCGCCAAGGGCCGTTCCGGTCAGTTCGCGTTTGTGGCCTGCACGGGCGCGATCACCGACGACGCGTTCCCCTCACCTGAAGCGCGTCTGCAAGCCGGCCAGTTGGAGCAGGGCCGCTTCTTCTCCGGGGCGAAGCAGTTCGATGTCGTGACCTTTTCGATGGGCGGCAACAACGTCGGCTTTCCTGACGTGGTCGCTGGGTGCGCCGGACTGTCGCCTACTGGAGCCCTGACCGTCGTGGCGACCGGCGCCGTCGGCTGGCTGAACGCGCCGTGGGTTGGCTGCACCGTGAGCGAAGCGGAACTCAAGACGCGAATCGACAAGCTCACCACCACCAGCACGGTCGACGACCGACCAAGCTGCTCCGCCCTGGGCGATAACACCTCAACCAGCGGTCATTGGGACGACGACGGGCTGGCGGTGGGGCGGATAACGCTGCCCGAGTTGTACGACGTCGTCGGGCGGTGCGTCGCACCGGGCGGCACGGTCGTCGTCATGGGGTACTCACAGGCTGTCGAGGAGACCAACCGGTGGGGCCGCCTCGAGGGCAACCGTTGCCACCGCATCCGACGGGCCGATGTCGGAAAGCTTCGCGGCGCAGCCGCGCACCTCAACTACCGCATCCAGCAGACCGTCGACTGGGCCAACGCGCACACGCCGGCAAAGTTCGTGTTCGTCGATCCCAACAACTTCTGGGAAGGCGGATCCGAGAACCTGACGTCGCCGAGCGAGGCCGACCGAACGAAACCGCAAAACCGGCACGCATTGTGTGGGGCTGGCGAAGACTGGCTCAATGGCGTCACCGTGGTCCCGCGGTACCAGCGCAGCTTCCACCCCAAGCAGGAAGGCCACGACGCGATGGCGCGCGCCGCGAGCCACCTCGACTTCAGTCGCAAGCCGCTGACGAAGGGTGATCTCCTCAACGCTCCGGTTCCCTCGCGGTGTGACCATCCGGCGGGGACGTTGGTGGACGGTGAGCTCCCGGGGATCCCGGAGAGCGACGGCGGGACGGGACTCGACACCGACCCGTCACTCATAACGGATCTCGACGGCGACGGGACCGAGGAGGCCTTTGCCTTCATCAACTGTTCCTACGGTGGCGTCGGCACGCCCGACACGCTCGGCGTGTGGGGCCCGGGTCCGACGCTGCTGGACTACAAGGCGTTGTATGAGCTAACTGACGGAGGCGTCGATCTGGGCGAGTACCAGGGCGATCGAAATGGCGGCGTTCGGATCGACAAGGACGGGCGTTGGACGACTGAAGACCGGTTGGCTGACGCAACGGGATGGCGACTACGGCTGCTGCTCCACGTATCCGATGGATGTGTGGTTCAAGTTCTCGCAGGGCAAGCTGAGCTTCGACAGGTACCACGCCCACGACGAACGTTCGACGGTGCGCGCCGTAATCGACGCGATAAACGAAGGCGATGTCGCGGCGCTCAAGAAGATCCGGACGACAACCGCCGACGTCCGCGCCGAGCTCGAGCAGGCGGCGCGGGAGGCGACCCGTCCATTCGCCACAACTTTCACGTGCGCCGGCAGCTCCACCACAGCGAGCGGCGGGGTCGAAAAGGACATCTACACCTACGGCCCGCCGCCAACGTCTCCCGGCGGGAGTAAGGACTACAGCCGCGGATGCACGTTCAAGGACGCCGACGGCGGCGACAACTACGTGTACTTGGACTGGGATGTCGACGACGCCTTCACCAACTGGACTTGGGTGATCCGCTCGGTCTACTTCGTGTCTTTGTACGGCGACTGACGTACCGCTACGGGACGCGGTCGGCGCCGACCAAGAGGTTCCACGGTTCGACGTTCGTGGTCGCCACGAGTTGTTGTAGCTCCCACGGATCGTGGGCCAGCGCCGCGTGAACCGCCGCTTCGTCGTCGGCGCTCATGATCAGCAGCACGCGGATGCGGCCTTGTTCAGTGCCGGCGAGCGGTCCGGCGAACAGCAGGCTCCCTGTATCTGCGAGCCCGTTCATGAAGCCGACGTGATCCTGCACGCCCGGCTGATCGAAGGCGCCCTTGCCGTCGGTCCATGCGGGTCCAGCGTTGCGGGTGACGGCGAAGTACGTCATGGCCGAACCGCCGAGATCGTCCAGCCGGCGGAACCGAAAGTGACGCCGTCGGGTGTCGCGTGCGCCGCCATGGTGTCGTGCAGTGCGTCGATGGCGCGGGCGCGTCCGGCGTCGTCGAGGCCTTGCAGCATCCAGCCCATCAGGCCGAGCACGAAGCCGTGGGCGTCGTCGGCGTCGTTGCCGAACCACATGGCGGCATGCGTGTCTTCCAGTTCGACGTCGGTGAACCCGCTAGCGGTGAGCAGCTCCCGCACGCGGTCGGGTTCGGAGAGCGCGAACGGTCCCGCGTTCGGCGGCGGCAGCGCGACGTCGCGCCCGGCGGCGAGCGCGCCCGCGATCGCACTCAGCCACTCGTTCTCCGCCAACGGCTGCCAGGTCGCGAGCACCAATCGCCCACCCGGACGTAGCGCCCGCCCGATGTTGGTGAAGGCGGCCACGTGGTCGCCGAAGAACATGGCCACGCTGCGGCCGATCGCCACGTCGTAGGCGCCGGGGTCGAAGGCGTGCACCTGCGCGTCGGCTTGGGCGAAGGTCGCGTTGGCAACGCCTTCATCGGCTGCACGTTTTCGGGCGACGTCGAGCATGCGCGCCGAGAGGTCGACACCGAACGCGGAACCGGCTGACGCGGCGCGGGCCGCGTCGAGGGTCGTCTGCCCGTTGCCGCAGCCGACGTCGAGCACTGTGTCATGCGTGGCGATGGCAGCGGCGGCGAGCAAACGCTGGTGATACGGAGCGATCGACCGGTCGAAGTAGTCGGAGTGTTCGGCCCAGTAGGCACCCTCGTCGCCGTCCCACGCCTGCAGCTGCGCGGTGTTGGACGAGTCGACTTGTACGGCATTGGTCGCGTTCACGGCGCACTCCTTTGCTAATCTCCCGTTGGGAGTTTAACTTTGTCCCAAAGGGAGAGTAATGTCAAGACCTCCAGCGATGACGACGACGTCCTACGCCATCCTCGGGTTGCTCGCGGTGAAGCCCTGGACGACCCACGAGCTGGTGTTACAGGTCGATCGCAGCCTGCGCCGCTTCTGGCCGCGGGCACAAAGCAAGTTGTACGAGGAGCCCAAGAAGCTGGTCGCCCACGGCTTCGCCAAGGCCACCGACGACTCAGTCGGCCGTCGCCGCCGCACCCGCTACACCATCACCGCCGCCGGGCGAAAGGCGCTCGCTGCGTGGTTGCACGAGCCGGGGGACGGGCCGGTCGTGGAGTTCGAGCAACTCCTGAAGATCAGCTTCGCCGACAGCGGCAGCAAGGCCGACGTGATCGCCAACCTCGAAGCGACCCGCGCATGGGTGCATGAACAGAACATGGAGAACCTCGAGACTGCGCGCGCCTACCGCGACGGCCACGGCGCGTTTCCCGAGCGAGCCGCCCTCAACCAACTGGCCGGGCGCTTCCTCACTGACTTCTACGTCATGGTCGCCGAGTGGGCCGAGTGGGCTTCGGAGGTGGTCGAGGACTGGCCCGACGATGTGCGGCAGGCACCGTTTAGCGTGGCCGCCGCCGAGGACGCCGTCCGGCGCCTCGAGTCGATCGCGTCACAACCGGCGTGACTCGTCGATCTGCATCTCGTCGGCCGTGAGCCCGCGGATCATCGCTTCTTGACTGAACGACGCGATCAACGCGCCTTCGGCGGTGAAAATTTGCCCGCGCACGTACGACATTCCCGCGCCGACGTAGCGTGCTGCGGTGGTCGTACAGCAACCACTCGTTCCAGCCGACCGGTTCGTGGAAGGCGATCGAGATGGTGAGCGGTGCGGTGGAGATCGTCTTGTGGGAGTCGGCGGTGCCGACACCTCGATGCGCTCGCAACGTGGTCGAGATGCCGAGGTGGCCGGTGAAGTGCGCGAGCAGCGCCTTGCTCACTTCGTCGCGCGCGGGAATCTTGTCGTAGCGCAACCACGCTCGGATGACTGGCGGGCCGACCTCGTCGGGGCTGTTCTCGTCGTCGATGCCGTCGAGACGTAGTTCGCGTCCGTTCATCGGCATGTCGCGTGGCCGGGCGGCGTCGGGCCCGTCGCCCTCCATCGCCGACGCGTGACGGACGAGGTCGGGCTGCGGACGATCGAGCATGACGTTGGTGCGCACGCAGATGCGCTCGCCCTGCCGGCACACGACCTCGGCGAAGGCGAGCAACCGGCCGGCGTGCCGCGGCTCGACGTCGAACTCCAGTTCCCGATCGGCGGCGATGGTGCGCAGGAACGTCGCGTGTGCCGAGCGCACCGTGTAACCCGGGATCGTCTTGGCGGCCGCGACCAGTGACTGGCCGAGCACCTGGCTGCCGTCGATCACACCGCGGTCGCCGGCGTCGCTCGTGCCGGTGAAACGACCGGGGGCGACTTCGGCCACGTCGAGCAGCGCGACGAACTCGCGCAGCGACGACACCTACTTCGTCGGGCCGATGTAGGGCGCCTGACCGACCGAGAGCATCACGCGGTCCTGGTAGAACGCGATATGCCCGGCGATGCGCGCCACTTCGGGATAGGGGTCGTCGTAGCTCCAGGCGATCGGCGTGTCGTCACCGTCGCCCGCGGCGTAGTGCGTGGCCGTTCCCTTGAACGGGCAGCGCGTCGTGTGGTCGATGCGCCGCAAGCTGTCCATCCGCACGTCGTCTAGCGGGACGTAGAAGACGAGGCCGTGGTCCTGCTCGTCGACGAGCAGCGTGCGGGTGGAATCGGCGAGCTCCGCACCGTCGCGCGCCACGCGGACGCGATTGCGCCGCGGCAACACGTCGACCCGGTAGTCGGGTCGCTTCTCGTATCCGGACGGTTCGGCGTCGGGCATGTTTCCTTGCTAGCACTCGTTGGCTTTCGGAAGTCCCATTACACTCCTCGAAGAATTCCATTCTCATCAAGTCACGGAGGTCGTCGGTTGCGGATCGGCGTCATGCTCGGCCCGGAGCGCGGGCGCCACGCCACCAAGGTCGAGCGACTACTCGAAGACGCCCGATGGGCCGAGGAAGCCCGCATGGCGTCGGTGTGGATCCCGCAGATCCCCGACGACTTCGACGCGCTGACCGCCGCCACCATCGTCGGTCGCGAGACGACGCGCATCGAGATCGGTACCGCCGTCGTCCCGGTGCAGCCGCGCCATCCGATCGCGCTGGCCCAGCAGGCGCTGTCGACCCAAGCGGTGTGCAACGGCCGCCTCGCTCTCGGCCTCGGCGTGTCGCATCACTGGATCATCGACGAGATGCTCGGCCTCTCCTACGACAAACCCGTGGCCATGTTGCGCGCCTACCTCGACGTGCTCGACCAGGCGTTCGCCGGTCCCGGCATGGTCGACGTCGAGAACGATCAGTTCCGCGTGCACAACCCGCTCGACATCACCGACATCACGCCGACACCGACGCTGCTCGCCGCGCTCGGCCCCGTCATGTTGCGGGTGGCGGGAGAGCGCACCGACGGCACCATCTTGTGGATGGCGGACGAGCGCGCCATCGGCGACCACATCGCGCCGACCATCACGAAGGCGGCGTCTGGCGCGGGGCGGCCCGACCCGCGCATCGTCGCCGGCATCCCGGTGTGCCTGTGCGCCGAAGACGAGGTCGACGCCGCGGTGGCGCGCACCAATCGCATCCTGTCCGAGGCCGAGGTCTCGCCGAACTACCAGAAGCTGCTCGAGCGCGGCGACGCCCGCGAGGTCGGCGACCTCCTGGCGGCGGGGACCGAGGCGATGATCGAGAAGCGCTTGCGTTCCTTCGCCGACGCCGGCGTCACCGATGTGTCCATCCGGGTCGTGCCGATTGGCCAAGGCCGCGAGGAGTTGGTGGCGTCGTCGCGACGCACCCGCGACTACCTCGCGTCCCTCGAAGGGGCGTTATGAGAACGAGCTTCTCAGTTTGCGAGATCCTTGCTATCATTCGGACGGACCTGAGCTGAGGAGTCAGAGATGCCCCACTTTCCGAAGCCCGAAGCGGGCAGTTGGACCGAGCACTTCGGGCTGGGCACCGGGATGCGTACCTATGAGGACTCGATCTCGCCTGAGTTCTACGCGCTCGAGCAGGAGGCGGTGTTCCGCAAGACGTGGCTGAACGTCGGCCGCGTCGAGCAGATCGCGCGCGAAGGGCGCGTACTTCACCAAAGAACTCGACGCCGCTAACACGTCGGTCATCGTCGTGCGCGACACCGCCGGCGAGGTGCGGGCGTTCCACAACATCTGCCGGCACCGCGGCAACAAGTTGGTGTGGCAGGACTACCCCGGCGAGGAGACGTCGGGAACCTGCCGCCAGTTCACGTGCAAGTACCACGGGTGGCGCTACGACCTCGAGGGCTCGCTCAACTTCGTGCAGCAGGAGTCAGAGTTCTTCGACCTCGACATGGCGCGGCTCGGGTTGGTGTCGGTGCGGTGCGAAGTGTGGGAAGGGTTCATCTTCGTGAACTTCGACCACAACGCCGCGCCGTTGCGCGAGTACATGGGGCGGCTGGGCGCCGGCATCGAGGGCTACCCGTTCCACGAGCTGACGCAGGTGCACAAGTTCCGGGCGGAGGTCGGTGCGAACTGGAAGCTGTTCATCGACGCCTTCATGGAGTTTTACCACGCACCTGTTTTGCACGCGAAGCAGGCCACCGAGGAGGAGTCGCGCAAGCTGCAGGGCTACGGCTACGAGGCGTTGCACTACGACGTCGACGGTCCGCACGGCATGGTGTCGTCGTGGGGAGGCATGTCACCCCCGAAGGATCTGGCGATGGTCAAGCCGATCGAACGCGTCCTGCGCAGCGGTCTGTTCGGACCGTGGGAAGGGCCCGACTTCGGCGAGCTGCCCGACGGCGTCAACCCGACCAAGCACAAGGCGTGGGGCGAAGACTCGTTCCTCTTCTTCCCGAACTTCATGATCCTGTTGTGGAAGCCGAACTGGGTGCTGACGTACCACTACTGGCCGACGTCGTATAACACCCACGTCTTCGAAGGCACGTGCTACTTCGCGCCGCCGCAGAACGCCTTCGAGCGGTTGCAGCAGGAACTCGCCGCGGTGACGTTCAAGGAGTACAGCCTGCAGGACGGCAACACGTTGGAGGCCACGCAGACGATGCTCGAAACCGGCGTGGTCACCGAGTTCCCGCTGTGCGACCAGGAGGTCATGCTGCGGTTATTGCACAAGACCGTCGGCGACTACGTCGAGAACTACCAGAAGGCGAGCGCGTCATGAGCGTCCTGCCCGCCGCCTTCGCCGACCTCGAGCCGTTCGCCGACTGGGCGATTCCCACCGAGAGCGCCCGCTACGACAAGCGCCTCGCGTCGACCATGGACGAACTGCAGGCGTTCTACGACGCCGCGTTCCCGCACCTCGAGAAGAGCGCCGACTACCTCAAGAGCGTTGAGCTCGACGGCATCTCCGACGAAGACACCCACCTGCTGTGGCTGTTCTGCTCGCTGGTAACCGTGTCGTTCCCCGTCGAGGTATGGCGTCAGCCCCGCGTGCCCGACAGCGGCGCGGCGGAATTCAACGCCGTCGTCGAACCCGCCGTCTAAACCCGGACTTTCTGCGTCTAAGGGCCACCAGGTGGCCCTTAGACGCAGAAAGTCGGTTGGGTCACTCGTATTCGACGGTGACGACCGGGCCTGTCGGTACTGACTGACACGTCAGGACCCAGCCCGCGGCGAGCTCTTCATCGTCGAGCGCGTTGTTGGTCCTCATCGTGACCGACCCTTCGTGCAGCATGGCCATGCAGCTGGCGCAGTTGCCGGCTTCGCACGAGAACGGTGGGTTGAGCCCGCCGCGGCGCGCCGTGTTCAGCAAGGTGTCGCCCGGTTGGTAGGCGATGGTGTGGCGCTTGCCCTTGAGGATGACGGTGACTTCTGCGGGCACCTCATCGGCGCCCGCTGTCGCCGCTACGACAGGCGCTATCTCGTTGGCGTTGATGAACCGTTCGATGGCGATGCGGTCGTCCGTGACGCCGAGGTCGTGCAGAGTGGTTTCGACGAGGTCCATGAAGGGGCTGGGCCCGCAGATGAAGAAGTCGGCATCGAGGTCGTGGCCGACGAACTCGCGGATGTCATCGGTCGTGAGGAACCCTCGTTCCGCGTCGAAGTGGTGCTGCACTTCGAGCGGGCCGTCGAGTTGTTCGAGTTGGTCGCGAAAGATCACCGAGTCGGCGTCGCGGTTGGCGTACAGCAGGCGCACGCGCCGCTCGGACCCGGCGAGCTCGCTTTTGGTGATCGACATGATCGGTGTGACGCCACTGCCGCCGGCGAAGGCGACGATCGCTCGATCGCCCTCCGTGGCGCAGAACACGCCCGCCGGTTTGGTGACGTCGAGCGTGTCGCCTTCGGCGACTTCGTCGAGGAACCAGTTCGACACCCGCCCGCCCCCGACCCGCTTTACGGTGACGGTCAGGTCGTCGTCGGTCGCCGGCGCACTCGACATCGAGTAACACCGCAACAGTTCGTCGCCGTCGCGCTGGACGCGGAACGTACAGAACTGGCCCGGGCGGTAGCGAAACGTTTCGGCGAGATCCGGAGGCACGTCGAGGACGTACGACCGCGTGTCGGGAGTTTCCTGGACGATGCGTTTGACGCGCAGCGAGTGGTAGCCGTGATCGCTCACGAGTCGTTGCGGTAGACCTCGCCGCCCTTCATCACGAAGCTGACCTGCTCGGTCACGGCGATGTTCTCGAGGACGTTGCCGGGCACGGCGATGATGTCGGCCAGCAGTCCGGCTTCCAGGCGGCCCCGGTCCTCCACGTCGATGAGTTCGGCGGCGACCGTGGTGGCGGCGCGGATGGCTTGCAGCGGTGTCATGCCGCGGTCGACCAGCGCGATCAGTTCCTTGGCGTTGCGGCCATGGGGGATGGCGGGCGCGTCGGTGCCGCAAGCGACCTTGGCGCCGCGGGCGATGGCCTTGCTGATCGTCTCCTTGGCACGCGGGAAGACTTCGGCCGCTTTGGCTTGGAGTTCGGGCGGCGCGTTCGACACGTCCATGCCGTCGGCGAGGAACGTGGTGGCCACGAGAAACGTGCCGCGCTCGATAAACAGGTCGAGCGTCTCGTCGCTCATGAGCGAACCGTGTTCGATGCAGTCGATCCCGGCGTCGAGGCAGGCACGGATGCCGGCGTCGCCGTGGGCGTGGGCCGCCACCCTCAGGCCGGCGCGGTGCGCCTCGTCAGCCACCGCCGCCAATTCTTCGTTCGAGTACTGCTGCGCGCCGGCCGGACCGGTGTGCGACATCACGCCGCCCGACGCGCACACCTTGATCAGTTGCGCGCCGTGCTTGATCTGGTAACGCACCGCCTTGCGCACCTCGTCGACGCCGTTGGCGATGCCTTCTTCGACCGTGAGCGGTAGGACGTGCGGCGCGAACGCCTGGAACATCGTCGGGTCGAGGTGGCCACCGGTCGGGCAGATGGCGTGACCGGCTGGGACGATGCGCGGCCCGTCGATCCATCCGAGGTCGATCGCCTTCTTCAGCGCAACGTCGAGGAGGATGCCGCCCGTCTGGATGAACAAACCGAGGTTGCGCACCGTGGTGAACCCGGCGCGCAACGTGCGGCCGGCGTTGAACACCGCACGCAGCGTGCGCACCGCTGGATCGTCTTGCACGGCGGTGAGTGGGCTGGTGTGGTCGGGCCCGCCCAGCAGGAGGTTGACCTCCATGTCCATGAGCCCGGGAAGCATGGTGACGTCGCCCAGGTCGATCACCACGGCGTCGTCGGGGACCGTCGTCGGCGACACTTCGGCGATGCGGTCGCCGACGATCAACAGCGATCCGGGAGTGAGCAACTCGCCCTTGTCGACGTCGAGCATGTGGGCGCTGCGGAGGTGCGTGGGGTGTTCTGGAAGCCGACGAGGCATGCGCACTCCCTTGAGCTCAGTCGCGGAATTACCGTTACACTAGAACAAGAAGGGGATTCTCACAACGAAGGAGCCAGATGCCGCAGCGAGTCCTGGCCTGCCCGGTGTTCGACGCCGACAACCACATGTACGAGACGACGGACGCGCTCACCAAGCACCTCCCAGATCGCTACAAGCACGCCATCGACTACGTCGAGGTGCGCGGCCGGACCAAGATCGTCGTGCGCGGACACATCAGCGACTACATCCCGAACCCCACCTTCGAGGTCGTGGCGCGGCCAGGTGCCCAGGAGGACTACTTCCGCAAGGGCAACCCTGAGGGCAAGTCGCGGCGCGAGATCTTCGGCGAGCCGATGCGCGCTATCCCGGCGTTTCGCGAGCCGGCGCCGCGGTTGGAGTTGATGGACGAGCAGGGCATCGACCGCGCGCTGATGTTCCCGACGCTCGCCAGCCTCGTCGAGGAACGCATGCGCGACGACCCGAACATGACGCACGGCGTGATCCACGCGCTGAACGAGTGGATGCACGAGACGTGGCAGTTCAACTACGAGGGGCGCATCTTCGCCACGCCGGTGATCACGCTGCCTATCGTCGAGAAGGCGATCGAAGAACTCGAATGGGTCGTGGCGCGCGGCGCCAAGGTCGTGCTCATCCGACCGGCGCCCGTGCCCGGCTTGCGCGGCTCGCGCTCGTTCGGTCTGCCGGAGTTCGACCCCTTCTGGGAGAAGGTGGTCGAGCACGACATCCTCGTCGCCATGCACTCTTCGGACAGCGGCTACGAGCGCTACACCAACGACTGGATGGGCAGCGACAGCGAGATGTTGCCGTTCCAGCCACAAGCGTTCCGCATGCTGTCGCAGTGGCGCCCGGTTGAAGACGCGGTCTCCGCGCTCATCTGCCACGGCGCCCTGTCGCGCTTCCCGAAGCTCAAGGTGGCGGTGATCGAGAACGGCAGCAGCTGGGTCGAGCCGCTGCTCAAGAACTTCGCCGACATCTACAAGAAGATGCCGCAGGACTTCTTGGAGAACCCGGTCGACGTCTTCAAGCGCAACATCCACGTCAGCCCGTTCTGGGAGGAAGACCTCGGAGCGCTCGCCGAGATGATCGGCGAGGACCACGTGCTGTTCGGGTCCGACTACCCGCACCCCGAGGGTCTCGCCGATCCCGCGACCTATGTCGACGAACTCGAAGGCGTGCCCGAACCCGTCGTGCGCAAGATCATGGGCGGGAACCTGGCGCGATTGATGAACGTCGAGGACGCCGTCGTTTCGTGACGGCGACGATTCCCGCGCTGGCCGCGCGCGCGGCGGAACGTTTCGGCGACCAGATCGCCATCGTCGACGGCGAAGCCACCCTCACCTACGCCGAGCTGCTCGACGCGGCGCGCCATTTCGCGGGCGGCATCGCGCCGGGCGGCCGGGTCGCCATCTGGGCCCCGAACAGCTGGCGCTGGGTCGTGGCCGCTCTTGGCCTCTGGGAGGCCGGGGCGACTTTGGTGCCGATCAACACGCGCTTCAAGGCCGCCGAAGCCAACCTGATCCTCGAACGCAGCGGCGCAACGTTGCTCGTGACGGTCGGTGACTTCCTCGGAGTTGACTACGCGGCGATGGCCAACACCTCGGCGCTGTCGGTTCTTCGCATCGACACCGACGAGTGGGACACGTTCGGCGGCCCGCCCCCCAGCGTCGCCGTCAGCACTGAGGATTGGTCCGACATCCTCTTCACGTCGGGCACGACCGGCACGCCGAAGGGCGTGGTGCAGACCCACGGCCGCACGCTGCAGGTGGCCACCGATTGGGTGGCCATGACCGGCCTCACCGCTGGCGACCGCTATCTCATGGTCAACCCGTACTTCCACATGTTCGGCCTCAAGGCGGGCATCCTCGCCTGCATCGCGGCGGGGGCGACGATGCTGCCCGAGCCGGTGTTCGAGGTCGACCGCGTGCTCGAACGCGTCGCCAAGGAAGCGGTCACGGTGTTGCCGGGCGCGCCGACGATCTATCAGGCGATCCTCGACCACCCTGATCGCGACCAGCACGACCTGTCGTCGCTGCGCGTCGCCGTGACTGGCGCCGCTGACATTCCCGTCGAGCTGGTCCGCCGCATCAAGGAAGAGTTGCCGTTCTCGGTGATCATCACCGGGTACGGGCTCACCGAAGGCGGAACGGCGTCGGCCACGTCGCCCGACGACGATTTCGAAACCATCGCCACCACCGTCGGACGGCCGCGTCCCGGCTTCGAACTGCGCATTGTCGACGGAGAGATCCAGCTGCGCGGCGGCAGCATCATGTCCCACTACCTCGACGACCAGGAGGCGACGCAGGCCGTCCTGTCCGACGACGGGTGGCTGAAGACCGGCGACCTCGGCGAGATCGACGAGAACGGTTGCCTGCGCATCATCGGCCGGTCGAAGGACATGTTCATCGTCGGCGGCTTCAACGCCTATCCGGCCGAGATTGAGAACGCGCTGTTGCGCCATCCCGACATCGCGCAGGTGGCGGTGATCGGCATCCCCGACGAGCGACTCGGCGAAGTCGGCATGGCGTTCGTGGTGGCGCGGGCGGGCGCGACGCCGACGGAGGCGGAGATCGTCGCGTGGGCGCGCGAGGAGATGGCGAACTACAAGGTGCCGCGGCGCGTCGAGGTCGTCGACGCGTTGCCGGTGAACGCCACCGGCAAGGTCGTCAAGGACGAACTGCGAGCGCGGGTGCCCAACACATGATTCACGAGCCGTGGACGCGCGCCGCCACGCGCTGTGGCGACCGCGAGGCGTTGCGCTTCGACGACGACGCGATGACCTTCGCGGAGCTCGAGGGCCGCAGTGACGCACTGGTAGAACAACTGCGCGCTCTCGGCGCGCGAGCCGGCGACCGGGTCGCGCTTCAGCTAACGAACCGGCCCGAGTTCGTGCTCTACGTGAGCGCTATCAGCAAGCTCGGCGCCGCCAGCGTTCTGGTGTCGCCGGCGTGGAAGGAGCTGGAGGTCGCCCACGCGATCTCACTCACGCAACCCCGCTTCTTGATCACCGACGACGACGTCGTCGGGGCTGACGGGCGCGGCGGCGCCGGGGAAGACGAGGCGATCCTCGTGTTCAGCTCGGGCACAACGGGCATGCCCAAGGCGGTGCGGCATACCCACGCCAGCCTCGCGGCGGGCACGCGGCACTGGGTCGCGGCGCTCGGCCTCACCGCCGAGGATCGTTTTCAAGTGGCGACGCCGCCGTCGCACATCCTCGGGCTTCTGAACCTGCTCGCCGCCGCGGACGCCGGCGCCACGGTGCGGTTGCATCGACGCTTCGACCTTGACGAGGTGCTGCGCCGTATCGGCAGCGACCGCATCACACTCGAGATGGCGGTCGCACCCATCGCCTTGGCGATGGCCAACCATCCCACCCTCGAGGAGTTCGACATGTCGTCGCTGCGCTACATCATGTGGGGCGCGACGCCGGTGACCGAGAGCGTGGCCGAGGTCGTAACGAAGCGGACCGGCGTGCGGTGGCTTCCGGCGTACGGCGCCAGCGAGTTGCCGGTCATCGCCGCCAACCCCGTCGCCGACCCGGATAACTGGCGCCTCGACTCCGCCGGCCTGCCGCCCCCCGAGGTAGCGCTGCGAGTCGTCGACCTCGACACCGGCGACGAACTCGCGGCCGGCGGTATCGGCGAGATACAGGCGAAGAGCCCGTCCGTGATGGCCGGTTACCTGCCCGCCGACGCCAACGCCGACGCCTTCGACCACGGCTGGTACCGCACCGGCGACGTCGGTTGGCTCGAACCCGCCGGCTGGGTGCACCTGACCGATCGCTCCAAGGAGATGATCAAGGTCAACGCCTTCCAGGTGGCGCCGGCCGAAATCGAGGCGGTGCTGCACAGCCACCCCGCCGTGCTCGACTGCGCAGTGTTCGGCCTCGCCGACGCGCGCGCCGGTGAGGTGCCCGTCGCCGCCGTGCAGCTCGATCCGCAGAAGCCGGTGGCGGTGGAGGAACTGCAGAAGTTGGTCGCCGACTCGCTGGCCACCTACAAACAGTTGCGCCACGTCGTGATCGTCGACACCATCCCGCGCTTGCCGTCGGGGAAGGTGCTGCGCCGCACGCTGCGCGAAGCACTGGCGCCGTCGTTGCTCGCCGGCAACGGCTGATGGACGTCCGCCTATCGGCCGAGCAGGTGGCGCTACGCGATTCGGCGGCGAACATCGTCGATCGCCTCGGACCGAAGTCGGTTCGGGATCTCGACGATGAAGAGCGCACGGCCAAGCTCGACGCCGCCGTCGCCGCGTCGGGCTGGCGGGAGCTGCGCACTCCGGAGGGCGGCGACGCTCCGATGGCCTCGGGTGTCGAAGTCGCGCTCGTGGCCGAAGAACTCGGGCGCGGCTTGGCAGACATCGCGTTCGTCGGCCCGACACTTGCCGCCGAACTGCGCCGACTCGCCGGAGCGCCCTTGGCCACCGCGCCGGAGTCCGTTGTGCTCGCCGGAGTGGTCATCGACGCGTCGGGCGCCATGACCGCACTTGACCTTCTCCCATCGTCCGATGGGTACGTGCTCGCCGAGGTCGGCCTCGGCGACATCGGCGAGCCGGTCGACCTCACGCAGCCGACGGCCGCGCCGCTGGCCACTCCGCCGCGTCCCGTTGCGGGCGACTGTCGACGTCTAAGCGAAAACGACGTCACGCGTTGGACGGCGCTCGGCCTGGCCGTTACATCAGCCGAACTCGTCGGGGTGATGCGCGGCGCCATCACGTTGTCGTGCGACTACGCCGCACAGCGGAAGCAGTACGGCGCGGCCATCGGTTCGTTCCAAGCGGTGCAGCACCTACTCGCCGATGCGTTCGTCTCCATGGAGGGTGCGCGCAGCGCCATGCTCCACGCGGCGTGGGCCGTCGACGCGCTCGCGCCCGCCGACGCGCTCGCGGCGGCCGCCGTCGCCAAGGCGTACGCGGCGCGCGCGGCGCGCACGGTGTGCGAGACGGCGATCCAAGTGCACGGTGGCATCGGCAACACGTGGGAGTGCCTGGCGCACGTGTACCTGCGCCGCGCCCTGGTTTCGAGCGACATCCTCGGTGGCGCGGGCACCAACGTCGGGCGCGTCCTCGCCCATCACGGGATCGGAGGCACCGATGGACTTCGGTGACTCACCCGAAGAGGCGGCGTTCCGCGCCCGCCTGCTCGCCTGGTTGGTGGACAACAATCCCGGACTACCGGCGTCGTCGACCGACGACGAGTACTGGGCCGGCATGGCGGCGTGGCACACGTCGCTCTTCGAGGCAGGGTTCTTCGGCACGTCGTGGCCAACGGCCATCGGCGGGCAAGGCTTGCCCGTCGTCTACGACGTCATCGTCGACGACGAACTCGCCGCCGCCGGCGCGCCACCGCGCCCGAGCCTCGGCTACCTCGTCGAGGGCTTCCTCGAGCACGGCAACGACCACATCCAAGAGCGCTTCCTGCCCGGCATCGTCAGCGGGCGCGACCGGTGGTGCCAAGGCTTCAGCGAACCCGACGCCGGATCCGACCTCGCGTCGCTGCGCACGCGCGCCGAGCGCGACGGCGACGACTACGTCATCACCGGTCACAAGGTGTGGACCAGCTACTCCGACGACGCCGACTGGTGCCTCGTGCTGGCGCGCACCGACACCGACGTGCCGAAGCACAAGGGCATCTCGGCTTTTGCCGTCGACATGCACCAGTCGGCGATCGAGCAGCGCCCGCTCCGCATGATCAACGGCATCACCAAGGAATTTGGCGAAGTCATCTTCGACGGTGCGCGCGTGCCGGCGAGCAACATGATCGGCGCGCCCGGCGAAGGCTGGGCGCTCGCCATGACTGTCGTGAGCCACGAGCGCGAGCCCGGCTCGCTCGGTTTCGTCGCCCGCTACCGCAAGACGGTCAAGCAATTGGCGGCGATGGTCCGAGAAGACCCAACGGCCTACGGACCCGAGCAGATCCGCGACCTTGGCTGGGCGATCGTCGAGGCCGAGATGCTGCGCGCCCACGTGAGTCGTCGACTGTCCGATCGCCTCGACGGCATCGAGCACGGCCCCGAAGGCTCGGTCGACAAGCTGCTCATGACCTCGGCCGAACAAGCCGTCGGCCACGCCGCGCTCGCCATCGGCGGGATCGGTCTTAACAGCGACGACGAATGGCTGAAGCTGTACCTCTACAGCCGCGCCCAGTCTGTGATGGGCGGCACCTCCCAAATCCAACGCAACCTCATCGCCCGCCGCATCTTGGGACTGCCCGCCTCCTAGCCCCCAATTTGTGATGAATCGATCGCCTATGTCGATCGATTCATCACAGATTTGGCTAGAGCGGGAGCAAGGCAGGAAGTTGGCCCCGGGTGAGTACGTCTCTGCCGAGGGCTGACGTGAGCGTGCGCGCTGAGCCGAAGAGTTCGTCGAGGACGAGCACGCGGCGGATGTAGTGGTGCAGGTCGTGCTCGGTGGTGAAGCCGATGCCGGCGAGCACCTGCTGGCAGTGTTTCGCCGCGGTGCGCGCCCCGCGGCCGGCGAGCGCCTTGGCCATGGCCGCGGAGTCGGGCGACTGATCTATCCAGGCGGCGTCGAGCATCGCGTCGGCGGCTTCGATGGCGACGTGCGTTTCGGCAAGGCGATGGCGGACCGCTTGGAACTGCGAGATGGGACGGCCGAACTGCTCGCGGGCGAGCGCGTGCTCGCGGGCGAGTTCGAGCATGCGGCGTGACGCGCCGACAAGTTCGTGCCCAAGCGCGAGGTGGGCGATGCGCACGGCTTCGTTCCACGTGACCGGTGACCCGTCGCCGGCGATGTGACCGCTGATCTCCACCAGCCCGAGCCGCGGGTCGAGGCCGCTGACCTCGCGGTACGCGCGCGTCGGTCACGACGACCGCCACGCCGGTGTCGGTCACGACGACGGCGTCGGCCGACGCCCGAACCGAATGCCGAGGCCGGCGAACGAGCCGCCGTAACCCGGCGGTTCCCAGCCCCCGACACGCGGCAACACGACGTGTCCGCCCTCGAGCCCGAGCGCGTCGAGCACGACCGCGTTCAAGGCCGACGAAGTCGCGTTCGCCGCACCCTGCAGTTCGAACAACGTCGCCACCGCATCGCGTGGGTCGCTCGCCAACGCATCGCGCCAGCCCAATTCGTCGAGCGCGGCGTCGAGCGCCGCGCCGGTGGCGCCCGAAGTCGCGGCGGCGAGGCTGCGCTCGAACAGTTCGAGGTCGGCGCGCGTCCATCAGAGATCGTTCCCGAGGTCGAGGACGCGCCGGGCGATGATGTTGCGCTGGATCTCGGCGCTGCCGCCGTAGATCGACGCCGCCCGCGAGTACAGGAACTCGCTGCGCCACCGCTCGCTGCCGGCGTCGTCGCCGATGGTGACGCCCGCGGCCAGCGCGTCTTCCACGAGGTCGTAAAGCGCCTGCTCGGTGGTCGCCAACAACACCTTGTCGACCGACGTCTCCGGTCCGAGTTGCTCGCCATTGTGGAGCCGGTGCTGCGTCGCCCGCGAACGCGCCCGGAACGAGTACACGAGTTGGGTGACCTCGCCGAGCCGAGACGGGTCGAGCGCGCCCGGCGGTGCGACGTCGACCAGCTGCTGCAACCGGCGGTGCAGGTAGGCGGCGCGCACCCACAGCGCGGTGCTGCGTTCGTAGGGGAGCAGGTCCATGGCGACGGACCAGCCCTGGCCCTCGTCGCCCAGCGTGCGGTCGCCGGGGACGAACACGTCGTCGAAGAACACCTCGGCGAACTCGAGCGGGCCGTGCATCGTCCCGATCGGTCGGACGGTGATGCCTGGCGAGTCCATGTCGACGAACAGCGCGGTGATCCCCTTGTGCGCCGAGTCGGGCGCACCGGTGCGCGTCAGCAAGATGCATCGCTGCGCGTACTGAGCGAGGCTGGTCCACACCTTCTGGCCGGTGACGATCCAGCCGTCATCCGCCCGCGTCGCCTTGCATTGCAGCGCCGCCAAGTTGCTGCCCGTGCCGGGCTCTGAGAAGCCCTGGCACCACGTCTCGTCGCCGCGCAGCAGCCGCGGCACCATCGTGGCGGCGAGGTCCGGCGCGGCGAAGTCGATCATCGTCGGCGCTAGCACTTCGGTCATCGAGTACAGGCCCGGCTCGATGAAGTCGCGGTGCATGAGGGCTTCGCCGAGATAGGCGCGCAGCAACGAGGAGCCGCCGAGACCGCCGACGCGTTCGGGCCAGCCCCACCGCATCCAACCCGCGTCAAACGTCAGCCGCCGGATATCCGCCAGGTGCGCCATTTGTTCGTCGAGGGTTCCGAGCCCGGCATAGGACGGCGTCAACGCGTCGGCGTTGTCGTCCAGCCACGCGTCGAGCTTCAATCGGAACTCGTCGAGCTCCATGCGCTTACGCGCCCGTCGGCGCGGGACGGGTGGGGTCGTGCGGGCGCCCCGGGTCGCGCGCGCCGCTCTTACGCAAGAACGTCATCGCCCGCGTGTGCAACCGCCAGCCGTCGGCGGTGCGACGGTAGGTATCGGTGTAGTAGCCGATGCGCATGTCGTGGTTCGCCTGGTCGACGAAGCACAGCGGCTGCTCACCGGTGGCGGTGTCGCCGGCGAGCTCGATGGCCGGTGGGCCCACCATGAACAGGCCCTTCGGCGCGGCGGCCACCAGCGTGGGGAAGTCGGCGAGGCTGTACGTGTCGCCGAAGGCGCTGTAGGAACCGTCGGGCGTGAACACCGCCATCACGGCGTCGATGTCGTCTTTCGTCATCCCGACCGCGTAGCGCGCCAGCATCTGCTGGATCTCGATCAGGTCGTCCACCGCGGCAGACGATAACGAAGTTCTCCTGAACGGACAATGTGCTTAGCTACCGCCATGGCCGCCCATCGCTGGCAACTGCGATCCGTCCCCGACGACCTGGCCCGCCGCTACCGCGACCAAGGGTGGTGGAACGACGACACGCTCGGCATGACCGTCGCCAACGGGCTCGCGGCGAGCGCGAACACGGAGTTCAACGTCCACTCGAAGGTGCGCCCGTGGCGCGGCACGTTCGGCGAGGTCGACGCGAAGGCGCGCTCCCTCGCCGGTTCGTTGCGCGCCCGCGGCGTTGGACCCGGCGACGTGATCGTGTTCCAGATGCCCAACTGGGTCGAAGCCGGCATCACGTTCTGGGCCGCCGCCTACCTCGGCGCCGTCCTCGTACCCGTCGTCCACTTCTACGGCGCCAAGGAAGTCGACTACATCCTGCGGCAGACAAATCCCGCCGTCGTCGTCACGCCCGATCGGTTCGGCTACTCCGACTACCTGTCGACGTACGAGAAGCTGCTCGCCGAAACCGCGATCGCACCACTGTGGCTCGTGGTCGGTGACACGCCAGAGGCCGACCTACCCGCGGGCGCGTCGCCCTTCGACGCGCTGCTCGCCGGCGAGCCGGTCGACGGTCCGGCCGATGTCGATCCCGACGCGCCCGTGATCGTCGCCTTCACGTCCGGTACGACCCGCGACCCCAAAGGCGTCATCCACTCGCACCGCACCATCGGCTGCGAGACGCGCCAGCTCAACGCGATGTTCCCCAAGCACGGACCCCCGGGCATCACCGGCGCGCCCGTCGGGCATTTCATCGGCATGGTCAACGCCTTCCTCATCCCGCTGCTGCGCGACCAAGCGGTCAACCTGGTCGACGTGTGGGACCCGGGCGAGGTGCTGCGCATCATGCGTGAGCACAACCTCGGTATGGGCGGCGGGGCCACGTACTTCATCACCAGCCTGCTCGACCATCCCGACTTCACCGACGAGCACCTGGCGCTGATGCCTTTCGCCGGCCTCGGCGGATCGAGTGTGCCCATCGCGGTGATGGAACGACTCGGCGGGTTGGGGATCAAGGCCTACCGCTCCTACGGCAGCACCGAGCACCCGTCGATCACCGGCGCCGAGATCACCGATCCCGAAGACAAGCGCCACACCACCGACGGCCACGTGATGCCCGGCGTCGAGATGAAGTTGACCGACGAAGGCGAGATCGTCAGCCGCGGTCCCGACTGTTTCGTCGGCTACATCGACGCCGAGATGACGGCGCGGGCTGTTCGACGACGAGGGCTGGTACCACACCGGTGACGTCGGCGTGCTCGACGACGACGGTTGGCTCGCCATCACCGATCGCATCTCCGACGTCATCATCCGCGGCGGCGAGAACATCAGCGCGCAAGAAGTCGAAGAGTTGCTGATGGGACTCGAAGCGGTCGCCGAAGTGGCGGTCGTGGCTGCCCCCGACGACCGTTTCGGCGAGCGCGCTGCCGCCGTGTTGCGCTTGCAGGCCGACGCGACCGCGCCGACGCTCGACGACGTGCGCGCCCACCTCGGCGCCGCCGGTCTCGCCAGGCAGAAGTGGCCCGAGTCGCTGCATCAGGTCGACGAGTTCCCGCGCACACCGTCGGGCAAAGTGCAGAAGTTCAAGCTGCGTCAGCAGCTGCGCGACGGTCAACTTCCCGCCTACGCGAACACCGTTACAGACTCCGGAGATCAATCTTCTACCCGAAGCCAGGGGTAGGCTCTCATCTAATGGCAACCGACGAAGAAGCCGTCGAACCGTCGAGTTGGCGCGACCAAGCGGTGGCGCGATCGCTCGACTCAGCTCGCAATCGCGCCGAAAGCCGCGTGCAACGGTTCCTCGACGCCGCGCTCGAACTCGTGCAAGAGGCCGACAGCAACGAGTTCACCGTGCAGGAGGTCGTCGAACGGTCCGGTCAGTCGCTGCGCAGCTTCTACCAATACTTCGGCGGCAAGCACGAGCTGTTACTGGCGCTGTTCGAAGAGTCCGTGCGCACGACGGCGGACTTCCTGCGCGTCGAAGTGGCCAAGCAGAGCGATCCGCTCGAACGGCTGCACAGCTTCGTGATCGAGTACTACAAGATCTGCCGCACTCCGAAGGGCAAGACGGCCGCCAAGTCGTCCAAGACGGCGCGGCCCTCGCCGGTCGTCATCGACTTCGCCCAGCTACTGCTCACGTCGTATCCGACCGAAGCGGCGCGGGCGTTCGTGCCGATCGTGACGTTGTTCGAAGAGATCCTCGAAGACGCCGCCAAAGCGAAGGTCATCCGTTCCGGCCTCCAGCCGCGACAGGTCGCCGGCGTGGTGCTCGAGTCGATCATGTTCAACACGTTCTCCGTCACGATCGCCGGTTCGTCGGCCACACACGAAAAGGCCGACGCCGAGGTGCTGTGGGACTTGGTGTTCCACGGCCTCGAGCCGCGTTAACGCCCTCTGACGGAAATCTGGAGGGCGCTTCTCACGAAATGAGAGTATGGTTTCCGCCAGCAGGATTTCTTCTGGGGGGAGCTAGATCGTGCAGGTCGATCGAGTCTTGGACGTCGAGCGCATCGAGTTCGCCTACGGGCGGCTGCAGGTGCTGTTCGGCATCACGCTGTCGGTAGCGCCAGGCGAAGCGCTGGCGCTGCTCGGCACGAACGGCGCCGGCAAGTCGACCCTGCTGAAGGTGATCTCCGGGCTCGAAGCGCCCACCGCGGGCGCGGTCGAGTTCCTCGGCGCCGACATCACCGGAGAACCGGCGGAACAGGTGGTGCGGCGCGGCCTCGTGATGATCGCCGGCGGTCGCACGGTGTTCCCGGACATGACCATCGACGAGAACCTCGACATCCAAGCGATGTTGATCCGAAAACAGAAAGACGTCGTGGCTGAGCGACGGGCCCGCGTCTTCGACATCTTTCCGCGGTTGCGCGAACGGCTCTCGCAGCAGGCGGGCAGCTTGTCGGGTGGCGAGCAGCAGCAGCTGACGCTGGCCAAGGCGCTCATGCTCGACCCGAAACTGCTGTGCATCGACGAACTCACGCTCGGCCTGGCTCCTGTCGCCGTGGAGCCGCTGCTCGACGCCGTGCGCGCCATCCACGCGACGGGCGTCGCGCTCATCGTCGTCGAGCAAAGCCTGAACGTCGCCGCGGACATCTGCGAGCGCGCCGTGTTCCTCGAGAAGGGCGAAGTGCGTTTCGAGGGCAAGACCGCAGAACTGCTCGAGCGCGACGACATCGCCCGCGCCGTGTTCCTGGGAGGCAAGGCATGACCCCGTTCATCGAGTTCCGCGTCTGGCTCCGCCGGGGTCCGGCGGGGGAGAAGGTCGTCGCGGCGATCGCGTTCGTGCTCGCACTGGCGCTCGCCGCGTGGGCCGTCATCCCCGTCGACTACGACAAGAAGGTCACCGCGGCGGCGACCGACGGCGACGGCGTGCGAGTCGGCGCGCCGACCGAGCTCGGTGGGACCGACGCCGTTACCGACACGACGACGGTCCCCGGTGGCCCAACAACGGGCACCGGCACGGTCGCGCCGGGCGGTTCCACAACCCAAGTGACCGCGGGCAGCGGCGCGGGCACGCAAGCGGTCAACAAGTGCGCCGGACCGCTGACGGCGACCGACCAAGGCGTCACCGCGAAGGAAGTGCTCGTCGCCGTGGCGATCATCAGTCTGGGCGGCGACGTCGGTAACGAAACGTTCGGAATCCGCGGCGACCTCGAAGACGTCGCGAAAGCGGCGGCCGCCGGCATCAACACCGACGGCGGCGTGGGCTGCCGCAAAATGGTGATCAAGATCTTCCGCGTCAACCCGCTCGACCAGAACGACACCCGCTCGAAGTGTCTCGACATCGTGGCCGCCAAGCCGTTCGCCGTTATCGACTTCGGTGGCTACATCGACCCTGTGTCGCGTGCCTGCTTCGTCGAGAACAAGCTGCCGTTTCAGTCGGCGCTCGCTCTCAGCGAGGACGAAGGCAAATCGTCGTATCCGTACCTGTACACGCCTTCCGCGAGCGCCGACCGTCAGCTGCACAACTGGGTGCTCGACGCAAAGGCACGCGGCACGTTCGACGCGAGCAAGGGGTTCAAGAAGCTCGGCTTGTTCGTCTTCGATTGCGCCGCCGACACTCCTGGGCGCGGGCTGATTCGGGATCTGCGTTCGGTTGGCGTCGGCGACGACAAGATGTCGGTCTTCAAGCGCAACTGCAACACCGGCGGCACAGCCAACGAACTCGCGCAGGCCATGGCCCAACACCGCCAGGCCGACGTGTCGCACGTGCTGCTGTCCCTGGCGCAGATCGATGCGAAGTCTTATGTGCGCAACGCCAACCAGCTCGGTTGGAAGCCGGTGTGGGTGGCGAGCGACTACGGCGCCATCACCAACACGACCTCGCAGGGAGACTGGAACGCCGGTTTCGACGGCACCATCGCCATCACGAGCGATCGTGGCGGTGAGTACAACTCCGGGATCCGCCACAAGCTCGTCCCGCACTGTCAGGACTGGTACAAGAAGGCGAACGTGCCGCCGCCGGACAAGGACGGCGATGCCGGGTTCGGCTTCTGCGTGTTCTTCACGCTCTTCAAGACCGCCGCCGACGCGTCCGCGCCGACGCTGACGCGCACGTCGCTCTTGCCAAATCTGTCGTCGAAGGGCGGCCTGTTCGAAAGCGTCGCCTATAGCGACATCATGTTCGACCGCGCCGGCCGCTTCAGCGGCGGCGACCAGGTGCGGGCGATCCAATGGCGACTCGACTGCCACTGCTGGAAGGTCGTCGACAACTTCCGGCCCGCTCCGTGACCGCGCTCATGTCCGGCCTCGTCCTCGGGCTGATCTTCGGTCTGCTGACGGGGATGCTGGCGGTCGGACTCGTGCTCGTCTACAAGGCCAGCCGGTTCGTGAACCTGGCGCACGGCCAGCTCGGCGCGCTCTCGGCGTTGCTGGTGGCGACGCTCGTGCTTGATCACGGCTGGAGTTGGTGGGCGGCCTTTCCGGTCGCGGTGGCCGTGGGCGCGCTGACCGGCGTAACCGTCGAGCGGTTCATCATTCGCCCGTTGCGCCACCAGCACCGCCGCGCCATCACCTTCCTTCTCGTCACGATCGGCGTCGGCCAGATCCTGTTGTCGCTTACGTTCGTTCCTGCGCTGGCGCCCGACGAGTCGACGCTTTATCGCCTCAGCTATCCGCTGCCCTTCTCCGTGCACTACGTCGTCTTCGGCGCCGACCTCACCGGCGCGCACATCATGGTCCTGTTCCTGGTGCCCGCCGCCGTCGCCGCGCTGGCGGCGTTCCTGCGGTACAGCGCGATGGGCAAGTCGATCCGCGCGGCGGCGTCGAACCCGGAGTCGGCGCGGTTGTGCGGCGTGTCGGTCGACCGCGTCAACACCGTGACGTGGCTGATCGCCGGCACGCTCAGCGGCGTCACCGCGATCCTCATCGCGCCCGGCCAGACGGCGTTCAGCGCCGCCGCCCTCGGTCCGGGGCTGCTGTTGCGCGCGCTGGGCGCCGCCGCTCTCGGCGGGTTCGTGAGCCTCCCCGCGGCGCTGGTCGGAGGCGTCGGCCTCGGGATCATCGAGCAGGTGGCGCTGGCCACCTCCAAGCGCGGCAGCACCGCCGAACTCGCCGTCTTCATCACCGTCATGGTCGTGCTGTTCGTGCGGGGACGCCAGATCTCGGCGTCGGCCGACGGTGACGACGTGGCCGAAGACCGGCCGCGCACGCGCGTGCCCGCGGCGGTCGCCGAACGGTTCCTGGTGCGGTCGCATCGACTCGTGCTCGGCGTCGCCGCGCTCGTCGCTGCGCTCGTGGTGCCGCTCATCCCCTACTTCAACCCCGAGAGCAAGCGGTTCTATCTGGTGGTGATCGTCGTGCTGGCGACGGTCGGTGTCGGGCTGACGATGCTGCTCGGCTGGGTCGGCCAAGTCAGCCTCGGCCACTTCGCGCTCGTCGGCATGGGTGCGTTCATGGCGGCGAAGCTCGGCTCGCAAGACCGCTCACTGTTGTTCATCCTCGTGGCCGCCGGGATCGTCGGCGCGGTCACCATGGCGATCGTCGGACTGCCGGCGCTGCGCCTGCGCGGCATGAGCCTGGCGGTCACGACGCTGGGCTTCGCCGTCGCCGCGCCGGCGTGGCTGTTCTCGCAACGGTGGTTCGTGCCTGAAGGCCAAGTCGTTGCCCGCGTGCCCGACCTCGGCATAGCCGGCGGGGGTGGGCTGCACTCACAGCTCTCGATTTATTACGCCGGGTTGGCTCTCCTCACGCTCGTGGCGATCGGTGCCAGCGCCCTGCAGCGTTCAGGTGCCGGTCGGTTGATCGTGGCCGCCCGTGACAACGACCGGGCGCTGGCGACCCTCGGCGTCACGCCGGCCACGGTCAAGTTGGCCGCGTTGGCGGCCTCGGGCTTTATCGCGGCGGTCGCCGGCGTGATCTGGGGCGTGGCGTGGGACAACATCTCGGCCGACCTCGTGTCGCCCGCGCAGTCGCTCGCCGTGCTGGCGATCCCGGTCGTCGGCGGGCTCGGCTCGATCGCCGGCGCCATCACCGGTGCCGTGCTGATCTACGCGCCGGCGTTCTTCCTCGGCCCGCACCTGTCGGGCATCTTCGGTGACTTCGGCAGCAACGCAGGGTTCCAACTCATCCTCGGCGGACTCGGTCTGGTCTTCATCCCGCTGGCGTATCCCGCCGGCGTAGCCGGTGGCGTGCAGGCGCAGTGGGAACGCTTCCTCCGCTCCATGGAGACCACGGTGAAGCGCTGGCAGCCGGCGGCGTCGTCACAGCCGCTCGAGGTCGACGACGTGTCGGTGGACTTCGGCGGGATCCACGCGCTCGCCGGCGTGAGCATCCACGTGCAGCCGGCGGAGATCGTCGGGCTGATCGGACCCAACGGTGCGGGCAAGACGACGCTGCTCAACGTCATCACCGGTCAGCTGCCGTCCGCCAGCGGGACGGTGCGCGTCGAAGGCCACGACGTGAGTCGCTTCGCCCCGGAGATCCGCAGCGGGTACGGCCTCGGTCGCAGCTTCCAAGACGCCCGCCTGTTTCCGGGACTGTCCGTCGCCGAGGTCGTGCAGATCGCGCTGGCCCGCCAGCGACGCGTCGGCATGCTCTCCTCGATGGTGCTGGCGCCGTGGGCGCGCGCCGTCGATCGCGAAACGCGCCGCGACGCTATGACGCTGCTCGCCACGATGGGGCTCACCGACTGGGCCGACACACTCACGTCCGATCTGTCGACGGGGCTGCGGCGTATGACGGACCTCGCCGTGCAGATCGCTGCGCGGCCCAAGGTGCTGTTGCTGGACGAACCGACCGCCGGCATCGCCCAGCGCGAGGGGGAGCAGTTCGGTGCGGTGCTGCGGCGGATCCGCGACGAGCTCAAGTGCAGCATCCTCGTCATCGAGCACGACATGCCCCTGTTGATGGGTCTGTGCGATCGCATCTACGCCATGGAAGCCGGCACCATCCTCGCCGAAGGCACGCCCGAGGAGATCCGCAACGACCCGGCGGTGATCGCCAGCTACCTCGGCAGCAGCGACGTCGCCATCGAGCGTTCCGGAGCGCGGACGGCGACGCGTACGCGCAAGCGTCAGGCGGGCACGGTGCCGCGCGGCAAGGTCAAGGGCAAGTCGTTGTAGGTGGCGATGCCGGGCGCCGCCGCCACGACGGCGGCGACGGCGTTGAGCGGTGGTGCGGCCGTCATGATGTGCCCGAGCTCGAAGAAGTCTTCGATCGACTTGGCGTTGGCGATCATGTCGGGAGGCGGCATGAAGCCGACGTTCAGCGTGACCGTCGGGCGGCCCTCGATCACGATCGTCCAGCCGTCTTGCGCGATCGGCCAGTCGGGATCGAGTGTGGGTCCCTTCTTCCACAACGCATTGAGCTCGACGACGACCTCCTCGCCGACGAAGCCCTTCCAGCTCATCTTCAGTCCGGCGACGCAGCCCGCCTTGATCGTCCACGATCCGAGGTCGAGATCAGCCGTGGTCTGCGCGTACTCGGCCCTGCAGGTGACGTCGGTCAACTCGACGCCGAGCGCGTCGGCCACGAGGCGCACGGCCTCACCGAACACCGCCGTACCTTCGGCGGTCATGGCCGGCAGGTCGGGGTTGTCGATGGGTTGACCGAAGCCGGCGGGGGTTTCGGTGTTGGGCGAGTCGTAGAGCGTCGTGTCAGCGGCTTCGTTGACCACGACCTTGTCGACGCGGTCACAGATGTTCGCCGCCACGATCGTCAACAACTCGGCGAAGCCGGGACTGATGCCGGTGCCGAACATGGTGGCGCCGCCCTGTTCGCATGCCGCGGCGATGCGGTCGCGGTCTGGACCGAGCTTGTGGCCGGTGATGAACGCTGCGGTCGACACCACGTTCACGCCGGCCGAGAGGATGCGCACCAACTCGTCGGTGTCGTGCCACATGGGGTTGTAGATCACACAATCCGGCTTGAGCGCCAGCAGCGCGTCGACGTCGTTGGTAGCGCTCACACCGAGCGACTCGATGCCTGCGAGATCGCCGGCATCGACGCCGACCTTGTCGGGCGACCACGCGTAACAACCCACGAGTTCGAGGTTCGGGTTGGCGGCGATGGCGCGCACCGAGCTCTTGCCGACGTTGCCCGTCGTCCACTGCACCACGCGGTACGCCATCAGATGTACATCCCGCCGTTGACGGCGATGAGTTGGCCGGTGACGTAGCTGTCCTCGGCGCACAGGTACGAACACGCCGCCGCGATGTCGGCCGGCGTGCCGGCGCGTCCGAGCGGGATGTGCGGAGCGATGGCTTCGATGCCGGGGAAGTCGCCCGCTTCGGTGGCGGCGCGCGCCATCGGCGTGTCGACCACGCTCGGCGAGATGGTGTTGGCGGTGATTCCCTTGCGGGCCAGTTCAACCGCCAGCGCCTTGGTCAGCGCGATCACGCCGCCCTTCGACGCCGCGTAATGCGTCATGTTCGGCGCGCCGCCTTGCGCGCTCTGCGAGGAGATGGTCACGATGCGCCCCCACTTCGCTTCGAGCATGTCTGGCACCGCGGCCTGGATGCAGGCGAAGGTGCCGGTCAGGTTGACGGCGATCAATTGGTCCCACAGCTCGGGCGTGACCTCGCTGATCTTCTTGAACGACTCGATACCGGCACTGGTGACGACGATGCCGATGGGTCCGAGCTCGACCCGCGCGCGGGCAACGGCTGTGGCGATGGCGGCGCGGTCGGCCACGTCGACTTCGATGCCGATGGCCTTGGCGCCGCCGGCGGCGAGTTTGGCGGCGCCGTCTTCGGCGCCGGGACCGTTGCGGTCGAGCAAGGCGACGGAGTGGCCTTCCGACGCCAACCGTTCGGCGATGCCGAGTCCGATGCCCGACGCGCCTCCCGTGATGACAGCTACACGGTTCATTTCGACGCCTCCACGGGGGTGAACTCGAGATGGACTTTCCGGAGCCCGCGCAAGACCCATGTCGGCTCGTACTTGAACTGGCGATCGCCGGGTGGGCCGTGATGCTCTTCGGACAGGCGGATGTCGCGCATGCGGTCGAGGATGCGTTCGATGCTCACCGCGCCTTCGACCCGCGCCAGCGGGCCGCCGGGGCACGAGTGCACGCCGCGACCGAACGCCATGTGGGCGTGCGCGTTCTCGCGGTCGAGGCGGAACTCCTCGGGGCACTCGAAGCGTTTGGGGTCGCGGTTGGCGGCACCGTTGAGCAGCATCACCGGCGTGCCGGCTTTGATGTCAACACCGCCGACGGTGGTCGACTTGCGCGTGAGGCGGAAGTCCGTCTTCACCGGGCTCTCGATGCGCAACGCCTCTTCGATGAAGTTCGGGATCTTGTCTTTGTGTTCGCGCAGCTCGTCCTGCAACTCGGGGTGCTCGGCGAGGTGCTTGAGCGCGGCGGCCAGCAGGCGCGCCGTGGTCTCCTGCCCGGCGGCGAACAAGAACGTGGCCGTGCGCACCACCGACATCACCTCGGGCGTCTCGCCGTCGGGATAGGTGAACAGCGCCAGGTCGGTGAGCACGTCCTTGCGTGGCTCGCGGCGGCGGTCTTCGATGTATTCGACGAACGTGTCGTCGAGCCACGACAACGGGTTGAGCGAACGCTTCGTCTCCTTGTCGTCACCGAGGCGACCGGGCGTCATGCCGACGCCGAAGCCGGACCGGAACAGGTCGTGGTCCTCTTCGGGCACGCCGAGCACGTCGGCCACCGTCAGCATGGCGAAGGGCTGGGCATACGCGGAGATGAACTCGCATTGGCCGTCGGCTACGAACTCGTCGAGCTGCTGGCCGGCGAGCCGCCACATGAACGCCTCGTTGTCCTTCAGCCGTCGCGGTGTCAGCAGACGCATGACCAGTGCGCGCTCGCGCGTGTGATCCGGTGGGTCCATCGTCACCATGTGTTCGTTCATCGGCAGCGCGTGGCGGTGCGCCTCGACGATGGCGGTGATGTCGTCGCCCTCGAGCGGCACCGGGAACGTCGCGTACGGACCGACGACGGAGTTGCACGACGAGAAGGTGTCGGTGTCGCGGTAGATCTCCGACGCCTCGTCATACCCCGTGACGGCGACGACTCCGAGATGATCGAGCGGCAGTACCGGGCACTGCGCCCGCAGCTCCTCGAAGTAGGGGTACGGATCAGCGTTGAGCGACTTGTCGTTGAAGTAGTCGATCTCGGTCCAGTCGCTCACTACGCGTCTCCCTGTCGTGCGAAATGCTGAGCAGTTGCTTAGCATGTGGAAATGCCCGCTGTCGCCTCGTCTCGCCGCATTGGCGCCACCGACTCGAAGACGCGGGCGCAGCTGGTGGTGGCGGCCGAAAAGTTGATGCTGGATGAGGGGTACGCCGCGGTCACCTCGCGGCGCGTCGCCGCGGCGGCGAACCTCAAACCGCAGCTCGTGCACTACTACTTCCGCACGATGGACGACCTGTTCCTCGAGGTCTTCCGCACCAACGCCGAGGCGAACTTGGCGCGCTTCGAGAGGGCCGTGGCCGAGGACGGATCGCTCCAGAGCTTGTGGCGCATGAACGCCGACGGCCGCGGCGCGGCGTTCATGGCGGAGTTCGTCGCGCTGGGCAACCACCGCAAAGCCATCCGCGCCGAGATCGCCGCCTACGCCGAACGGTTCCGCAAGGCGCAACTGAAAGCGCTAACCAAAGCACTCGCCGGCGCCCCCGTCGGCGACGAGCTACCGCCCATCGTGGCTCTCCTGCTTATGACCGGCCTGACCCAAGTGCTGTCGTTGGAAAGGGGCCTCGGCGTCACCGCCGGCCACCAAGAAACCATCGCCTTCGTCGAACGCGCGATCGCCGGGCTGCAACCGGCGCCGACGCCGGCCCGCCGTCACGTTTGATGCCACGAGACGTGTGCGATCGGGCGCGATCGGCCGCGATCACACCGTTCTCAAGGCGTCAAACTGCGTCGCGAGCGGCGACTCACGGGACGACGATGACTTTGCCGGCGTCGGCTTGGGCGGCGAGGCGGGCGAAGCGTTCGGGCAGCTGGTCGAGGTTGACGGTTTCAGTCACCAACCCGTCGGGTGCGAGGGCGCCGCTGGCGAAGGCGTCGATGGTGTCGGTGAAGTCTTCGCGCCCGTAATAAATGCTGAAGCGAACGTCGAGCTCCTTCTGCATGCCCCACCACGGGAAGATCGAATCGGGGGCGAGGCACATGCCGACGACGGCGACGCGTCCGTCGATGGCCGCGAGTTGCATCCCCTGATCGATGAGCGACGCCGCGCCGGTGCACTCGACGACGAGCGGGACCCCGTCACCCACGGACTCGCGCACGGCGTCGGGATGCACCGCCTGCGTGGCCCCGAGCGTGAGCGCGAGTTGGCGGCGCTCCTCGAGTGGGTCGCTCACGATGATGTTGTCGGCCCCCAACGCACGCGCCCAGTGGATGATCGCTAAGCCGATCGGTCCGGCGCCCAACACGAGCACGTCTTCGCCCGCGGTAAGCCCGCCGCGACGCAGGCCCCGGCGGGCGACGGCGAAGGGTTCGATCAATGCATGGTCCTCGGCGCGCACCGACGCCGGTAGGTGGAACAACTCCGACGCGGCGACGGCGGTGTGTTCGGCGAAGCCGCCGGGCCGCTGGAATCCGACGAGAGCGAACGAGGCGCAATGGTCCTGACGTCCGGCCAGGCAGTGGGCGCACGTTCCGCAGCCGGTCAACGGGCGGACCGCAACCACGTCGCCGGCGCGCACGCTGTCGACGTCGGCGCCCAACTCGACCACCTCGCCGGCGATCTCGTGACCCATGACTGTGCCCGGTCCACCCATCGCGGCGATGGAGTGCAGGTCGCTGCCGCAGATGCCGCAGCCGTTGACGCGCACCACCACCTCGCCCGGTATCGCAACGGGGTCGGGAACCTCGACGACCTCGAGCTGCCGGTCGGCGGTGAGGGCGACGGCTTTCAGGTTCTGGCCTCGCGGCCGGGCGGCCAATCACGATCACTGGCGGATCGGCCAGGCCGAATTCCTTCTTGCAGACGTAGCGGTAGTAGCTGAGCACCGCGTGGGCGTCGGTCACGTTGACGACGTTCCCTGCGGCGTCGAGATCGAGGTTGGCGCCGTAGATGGTGAACCACACCTCGGTGTCCTCGGTGTTGCTCTCGGGGACGTGCAATGTGTGCACCGATCCCGCGGGTTCGAACAGGTACGAACCGGCGCGATTGATGGCGTCGGGCGATTCCAGGTAGTACCAGCTGCCGCAGAGCGTGAACGCGTAGACGTGGCCGGTGTGCTTGTGGGTGAGTTGCGTCGTGCCCGCCTTGAAGCGGCTGCGTACCACCCAAATGCCCGTCGCCAGGTCGACCTGTACCAGCTTCATGCCCGTGCCGTCAGGGAAGGTGATGAAGGGGAGTGCGTCGTCGCTGCGATGCAACGCTGTGGGGGCCGTCAGGGTCATGACTGGTGCCTTAGGAATTTGGCCGACCAGTCCATGAGGTCGGCGGGGATGTAATAGCCAGTCTCGTCGTTGATGGTGTCCCACGCGGCGTCGACGTCGTCGGTGACCGCGCCTTCGGTCGATGCGAGGAACAGTCGGGCGAACCGGCCGCCACCGGCGGTGTAGATCTCCCCGCTGACCGGGCAGTCCTCGTGGGCGAGGTACGCCACCATCGGTGCGACGAGTTCGGGCGCCATCGCCGGGTCGTCGACGTCGCCGCCCATGCGCGTCGCCGCTGCCGGCGCGATGGCGTTGACCTTGATGCCGACGGCCGCGCCGGCCACCGCCAGGCTTCTCGTCAGACCAATCACAGCACCCTTGGCCGCGGCGTAGCCGACGTTGGCGCCGAGACCGAAGACGCCCGACGACGTCGTGTTCACGATGCGCCCGTAGCCCGCCGCGACCATGTGCGGCCAGGCGGAGCGGATGGTGTTGAAGGTGCCGCCGACGTGCACGTCGAGGTGCGCCTGGATGTTCGCCCAGTCGACGTCGGGCAGGCCGCCCCAGCGGATGATCCCGGCGTTGTTGACCAGCACGTCGATGCGGCCGTGTTCGGTGACGGCGCGCTCGATCAGCGCGGTCGCGCCGTCGACCGTCGACACGTCGTTCGTATCGGTGACGCCGTCGATGGCGTCGATGTCGTTGACCACGACACTCGCCCCGAGGTCGGCCAGTAGATCGCGCGTAGGCGCGGCCGATGCCGCGTCCCGCGCCGGTGACGACGGCGACGCGCCCGTCCAAGCGGCTAACGCTCAGGCCGACACCGGCGCCTTGAGTCCGAGGATGTCGGCGAGCGTGCCGCCGAGCATCGCTTGGCGTTCGTCGTCGGGCACGCCGGCGAACAGCTGGCCGATCAACTCCTGGCTGCCGCGGAACGTGCCCTCGGCATGCGGGTAGTCGTTGCCCCACACGATCGACGACACGCCGGTGATGTGCCGGCACGCCACGGCGACGGGGTCATCTTGGAACGACACGTGGAACTGGCGGGCCACGTACTCACTCGGTCGCAGCGGGTACGGCCACTTCTCGTTGAGCTTGAACAGCCGCGCCATGTTCGGCTGGTCGTTGGCCGGGCGGGCGTCGTCCCATTTGCCAAGCCACCACTCGTCGTCCTGACCGATGCCGGTGGTCCACGCCTTGTCCATGGACCCGACCAGCGATCCCAGCCAGTGCGCGTTGAACTCGATCAGCGCGAAGTGCAGGTCGGGGTAGCGCTCAGCCACGCCGCCACCGATGAGCTCGCACATGACTTGCTGCGGCGTGACCGTGCTGTAGATGCACTGGGTGATCATCCGCTTCGACGCCGACTTCTCCGTGACCGGTTGGTTCACCTGCGACGCGTTCTCCATCACGACCTTGAGCGTGGTCGCCTCGGTGTCGCCGACCTTCACGCCGCCGGTCTGCGTGTGAATGAACACGTGGCCGCCGATGCCTTGAATGGCGGCCCACACCGGGTCGTACTCACGGGAGAAGTACGGCGTGGGCGGGATGGCCGGCAGCAGGATGGCGCGCATGCCGGCGGCGCCGACGCGTTCGATCTCGGCGACGGCGTCGTCGATGTCGGTGATGGGGACGGGCGCCGTCGGCACGATGCGATCGAAGTACGAGCTGAACCGCTCGATGACGTAGTCGTTGTAGACGCGGGCGTGGGCCATCGACAGCTCGTGGTCGTCGGAGTAGAGACCGAACAGCGACAGGTTGGGGTGCATGACCGCGGCGTCGACCCCGTCGGTCGCCAGGTCTTCGATGATGATCTCGGGATCGCCCTCGGGCGTGCGGCCGCTCGTCTGGCGATAGCGCGAGATGGTCCAGCCTTCGTAGCCCGCGGTGTGCAGCTTGCGGAAGACGCGCGCCCCGCCAACGACTAGCGGCTCGTCGACTTCGAAGTCCTCTTCCCACACGGCGCGGGCGCGCAGATGGGCGGGCATGCGGGTGCGGAACAGATCCGTGGGTTCGAGAATGTGCCCGTCGGCCGAGACGACGAAATCCTTCTGGCTCATCGCACTCCCTCCTGAAAACGCCATTCTCGCATCTCGCGAGTCTCTATGCAATGCTGCGCGCTGTGCCTGCACGGTGGACGAACAAACCGCCCGGCTCGACCTGGGGCGACTTCGGAGACGACGACGAACTGGGCCGCATCAACCTGCTCACGCCGCAGAAAGTGCTCGAGGGCGTGGCCGAAGTGCAGGCCGGTGTCAGCTTCTGCTTGAGCCTCCCGCTCGACTTTCCCGGCGGCACCACGCTGAACGATCGGCGCCACCCGCCGCGGGTCGCGCCCACCGAAGACATGGACGGCACGCCCGACGTGTTTTTCAACGTCCACATGAGTGAGATGCCCGGCTACGGCGACCCGAAGTACGTCGACGTCTGGGCCGACGACGTCGTCACGCTGGCGCTGCAGTACTCCACGCAGTGGGACTCGCTGGCGCACGTCGGCGCCGAGTTCGACGCCGACGGCGACGGCGTCGAAGAGGCCGTCTATTACAACGGCTACCGCGCGGGGGTCGACCTCGTGGGCCCGTCCGACGATGCCCGCGGCGACGGCAGCGGCCACCGCTCCTTCGCCCACCACCTCGGACTCGAGCACATGGCGTTCCACGGCGTCCAAGGCCGCGGCGTGCTCGTCGACCTCCGCCATCATCTCGGCGACGAGTGGAAGCCCGTCAACCTCGGCACGCTGCAAGAAGTGATGGCGGCCGACAACGTCGTCGTCGAACCGGGCGACATGCTGCTGCTGCACACCGGGTTCGCCACCCGCGTGCTCGAGTGGAACAAGCAACTCGATCCGCGCACCATCTTCACGACGTGCACCTACCTCGACGCCTTCGATCCCGCGCTGCTCGACTGGATCGCCGACTCGCAGATCTCCGCACTCGTCGCCGACAACTACGCCGTCGAAGGACTGCTCGGCAAGGACAAGGACCCGAGTCGCCACTCGTTCCTGCCGCTCCACCATTTGTGCCTCTTCAAGCTCGGCGTTCCGTTGGGGGAGTTGTGGTACCTGCACGAGTTGGCGGCCTGGCTGCGCGAGCACGACCGCAGCCGTTTCTTGTTGACGGCGCCGCCGCTACGAATGCCCGGCATTGTCGGCTCGCCGGTCACGCCTATCGCGACCGTCTGACCGTCTGACCGTCTGACCGTCTGACCGTCACGTTTGGGTGCGTGTATTTGACGATGCTCAGGTACGCGCACCCAAACGTTAGGAGAGGCGGAACGCCGCGTAGTCCGTGGCTTTGACGCGGGCGATTTCCTTGAACAGCTTGGGGCGACCGCCGGCGTTCAAGAGATAGCGGCGCGGCTTTCCCGGGATGTTGGTGCCGTAGTACTGACCGAGTTCGCCGAAGGGCGGGGTGAGCGCTGCCCTTTCGACCATGTCGCTCCAGCGCTGCTCGGCCTCGGCCGTCACTTCGACGACGTTGTGGCCGTGGTCGCGGGCGTACACCAATGTGTCGGTGACGAAGTCGACCAGGTCGCCGTTGTACCGCGGGTTGTTGCCGGCCGCGGCATGCGGACCGCCGGGAAAGAAGAAGTTCGGGAAGCCGGCCGTCGCCACGCCGAGGAAGGTGGACGGGCCGTCGGCCCAGTGATCGGTCAGCGCGAGTCCGTCACGGCCGCGCACGCCCATCCGCACAAGTGCGCCGGTGCCGAAGTCGAAGCCGGTGGCCCACACGATGACGTCGAAGTTGTCGAACGCAATCGCTGCCTCGTTGAGATTTACGAGGTGGACATGCGGCAAGTTGAATGCCTCGTAGTAGCCAGTGACGAACGGCGGGCGCTTCTGCCCGAAGCGGTGTGTCGGGATCAGCTTGTCGGCGGTCGCTTGATCGTCCACGACGGCGCGGATCTTCCCCTCGATGAACGCACACCACTCGGCGTTCGCGTCCTCGTTGAACAACAGGTCGACGTAATTACTCGACAACTTGGTGAAGCCGGGGCTGGCCCACAGCTTCTCGAAGAACGCCAAGCGTTCCTCGGCGGAATCGTCGAACGCCATCCGGTCGCCGGGCGGGTGCAAGAACCCAGCGACTGACGTGTTGAGCACGTCGCGCATCGACTCGAACTCCGCGCGCAGCTGGCGTTGTTCTTCGGGCGTGATGGGGGCGTTGTTCAGAGGCGTGCACCAGTTCGCCGAGCGCTGGTAGACGGTGAGGGAAGCGGCCGACTCGGCGATCAGTGGCACGATCTGCACGCCGCTCGAACCCGTCCCGACGACCGCGACCCGCTTGCCGGCAAAGTCGACGCCGCTGGCGGGCCACAGCCCGGTGTGGTGCTGCTCGCCGCGGAACTCGTCACGGCCGGGCACGTCGGGCATGAACGGCACCGACAGCACGCCCGTGGCCGACACGACGTAGCGCGCCCGCACCGTCTCGCCGCCGGCGACAACGTCCCATGCGCCAGCCGACGAATTCCACACCGCGGAAGTCACGCGCGCGTCGAAGCGCATGTGGCGTCGCAGGTCGAACCGGTCGACCACGTGGTTGAGGTAGCGCTCCGTCTCGGGCTGCTCGGCGAAGTGCTCCTGCCATTCCCACTCGTCGAAGAGTTCGCGTGAGAACAAGTAGCCGTAGGTGTAGCTCTCGGAGTCGAAGCGCGCGCCCGGGTAGCGGTTCCAGAACCACGTGCCTCCCACGCCGCTGCCGGCTTCGACGAGCACCGCCGAGAAGCCCTCTTCGATGGCGCGGTACAGCTGATAGATCCCGGTGATCCCAGCGCCGATGACGAGCACGTCGACCAGCTGGTCAGAAGATGAGAACGCCATTGTACCGATCGGTTAGTTTAGTTCTCGTGCTTCACGCGATGGAGTTCGTAGATCGGGCGCCCAAGCAGCGCTACTTCGATCCCGACTTCTTCCGGCTGGAAGCCGAGCAGCTGTGGCCGCGCGTGTGGCAGATGGCGTGCCGTCTCGAAGAGATCCCGCAGGCCCACGATTTTGTCGAGTACGAGATCCTCGATCAGTCCGTCATCGTCGTGCGCCAGGCCGACATGAGCGTGCGGGCGTTCCAGAACACGTGCCGTCATCGCGGCGTGCGGATCGTGTCGGGACGCGGCACGTGCGAGAGCGGCTTCGTCTGTCCGTTTCACGGGTGGTGCTACGGCGCCGACGGCGGTAACACCTACATCCCCCAAGCGCGCACGTTCGAACCACAGAACCTCGAAACGAACGACATCAATCTCACGCCGGTTCGTTGCGAGGTGTGGGGTGGCTGCGCATGGATCAACTTCGACACCGACGCGCCGCCGTTGCGGCAGTGCATCGAGCCGATCGCGTCCGTGCTCGACGCGTGGAAGGTTGAGTCGCTGCGCACCGAGTGGTGGTACGCCTGCCGCCTGCCGGTGAACTGGAAGCTCGCCGAGGCGGCGTTCCAGGAGCAGTACCACGTGCTCGAAGCGCACCCGCAGTTGCGGATCCCGCGCCGGTTCCCGCCGAAGGACGCGGCGAAGTTCGACCCGCGCGTGTTCGTTGACGGCGAGCTCGAGTACCTGCACAAGATGAGCGACGGCATGGCCGGCATGGTGCACGCCAACGACGTGAAGATCGCCGAGGCGATGCGCAACATCAAGCTGCCTCTCGATCCCGACGTGGCCATCCCGACGTGGCACCGCGCGCTCAACGACGCGGTCACGCGGGCGCATCGCGACGCGGGGGCCGACATCCCCGATCTGAACGGGTTGGAGACCCGCGGTCTCAACGAGCCGATGGGCTACGTCTTCCCGCACTACTTCGTGCTGCCGATGTACTCCAGCGCGTCGTCGTACCGCTTTCGGCCGCTCGGTCCGGAAGAAACGCTGATGGAGATCTGGTCGTTGACGCGCTATCCCGAAGGTGAAGTCCGCGACAAACCAACGCCGCCTGAAGTGTGGGAGTACGACGACCCGCGCTGGCCCGCCATCCCCGCGCAGGACTTCTCGAACATGCCGCGCCAGCAGAAGGGGCTGCACAACGCCGGCTTCGAGTTCATGCGGCTGTCGCCCACCGCCGAAGGACACCTGTCGAACTTCGAGCGCACGATCGACGGCTATCTCGCCGGCCTGCCACACGCCAAGCTCGCTTCTGCGTTGCGCGAGATCAACGTAAATCCGCTCGAACGGCCGATCGTCGACCTCGGAATCTCCGATGACGACATTCGCTGACGTGGCCGAAGGCGTGCGCGCCGCCATCGCGGCGTACGCGCAGGCGCTTGACGACGGCCGCGCCGCCGACGTGGTCGCCACGTTCTGCCCCGACGGCGTGGCCGATCTCGGCTTCGGCGTGTACGAAGGCCACGCCGCGCTCCGCGAGGCTTTCGATCAATTCGTCCCGCAGGTACCGCAGCGTCACGTGGTCGCCAACACACTCGTGACCGAGTGGACCGAATCCGAGGCGCAGGCGACCAGCGACCTGGTGTTCATGGTCAAGGGCGACGCCGGGTGGTCGGTCCAACTCGTCGGGCGCTACACGGACACGCTGCGCAACGAAGACGGCACCTGGCGCTTCGTCCGTCGCGCCGTCGAGTTCCTCTAGTTCAGTCCGCGAACTCCGGCATCACGTCGCGCACGAAGGCCTCGACCTGCTCGCGGCCCGCGCCCGGCCACCCGCATACGAGATAGCCGAAGCCGGCGTCGCGCCACTTGCCGGCGTGCTTGCGCGCCGTGTCGAGGTCGTCGAGCGACAGCGAACCGGCGCGCATGATCGACGCCGGGTCGCGTCCCGCATCGGTGGCCAACTGGTCGAGGCGCTCGCTCGACTCGCGCACCGAGTTCGGCGTGCCGAACGAATGCCACACGTCGGCGTACTTCGCCACGAGGGGCAACGTCCGCTTGGGTCCCATGCCGCCGATCCAGATCGGCGGGTGCGGCCGCTGCACGGGCGGGGGTTGTTGCTGCGCGTCGTTGAGCGACACGACCTTGCCGTTATAGGACACGACGTCGCCGGTGAACAGCCGCTTCACGATCTCGAGGGCGTCCTCCAGCAAGTCGAACCGCGTCCCCGTCGCCGGGAACGGGATGCCCAATTCGGTGTGCTCCTTGTCGAACCACGCGGCGCCGAGCGAGAGTTCGAGGCGCCCGTTCGACGCGTGGTCGATCGTCAGCGCTTGGCTGGCGAAGACCGACGGGTGGCGGTAGGTCACCCCGGCGACGAGGAGGCCGAGGCGGATGCGCGACGTGACCCCGGCCAGCGCGGCCAGCGTCGTCATGCCGTCGAAGGTCTCGCCCGGTCCCTCGCCGTACATGGGTTGGAAGTGGTCGAAGCCCCACGCGCCGTCGAAGCCGAGTTCCTCGGCGAACTGCACGCGGCTGACGACTTCACTCCACGGCATCCGTTGTTGGGCGACATCCAGTCCGAATCGCATCGGCGCAACGTACTCGTTGCCGGCGTCGGGAGTATTTGCCTCTCGGAATCCGAGAAGGTAGTTTCCGGTCCACGATGGGACTTACGGTCACGCCGATTGCCGGCCGGGTGGGCGCCGAGATCTCGGGTGTCGACCTGGCGCGTCTCGACGACACCGTCGTGAAGGACATTCGCGACGCGTGGCTCGCACATCAAGTCGTCTTCTTCCGTGATCAGCAGCTCGACGCCGAGCAGTTCCTCGCCTTCGCCCGCAGCATCGGCGAACTCGCGCGTTACCCGTTCGTCCCCGGCATCGAGGGCCAGCCCGACATCATCGCCGTGACCAAACTGCCGCACGAGCAGATCAACTTCGGCGGCATCTGGCACTCCGACACCGCCTATCTCGACGAGCCGCCGATGGCCACGATGCTGCTCGCGCGCGAGGTTCCGCCGGCCGGTGGTGACACCTTGTTCGCCAGCATGTACGCCGCCTACGAGGCGCTGTCACCGCCGATGCAGCAGATGTTGGCTCCGCTGCGCGCCGTCAACAGTTCGGCGCTGGCCGACGTGAGCAAGACCCGCGAAGACCGCATTCGCGAGCACAACGGCGGCGAACCCGAAACGTACGAAGCTGTGCACCCGGTCGTGCGCACGCATCCGGAGACGGGTCGCAAGGCGTTGTACGTCAACGTCGCCCACACGGCGCGCTTCGACGGTATGACCGAGGAGGAGAGCCGACCGCTGCTCGAGTTCCTGTTCCGTCACCAGGTGAAGCCCGAGTTCACGTGCCGCTTCCATTGGGAGGTCGGGTCACTGGCGCTATGGGACAACCGTTGCGCGCAGCACAACCCGATCAACGACTATCACGGCCACAAACGCGTGATGCACCGCATCACACTCAGCGGCGACAAGCCCCGCTAGGGCTTCCAGTTCTTCAAGTCGTCGTCGACTTCCACGCCGAAGCTCTTGAACGCCATGGCGACGAGGTCGTAGGCGCCGACGGTGAACACGACGTCCATCAACTGCTGGTCGTCGAGCTCGGCTGACAGCGCGGCCCACGTGGCGTCGCTCACGACGGCGTCGCCCAGTAGCTCGTCGACCGCTGCCAGCAACGCCCGCTCGAGCGGCTCCCATTCGTCGCTCGTCGGGTCTGCGGCGATGCGACGGAGCTCGTCTTCGTTGATGCCAACGTCGGTGGCCAGCACCACGTGCTGTGCCCGCTCGTATTCGGCGTCTCGCAACGCCGCGACGCGCAGCACGAGCAACTCGCGCTGACGCTCGCTGATGGTCGACGAATAGATGATGTGACCGTTGAAGCTGTGGAATGCCCGCGTGAGCGCCGGGTGACGGGCGAGCGTGCCGAGCGCGTTCAGCGCCCTCGGTCGGTTGCCGTCCTGGCGCAGCCGCGGCCGCGTCGCATCCGGCGGGTGCAGCGCGGCGAGCGCATCGCGCATTGCTTCGGGCCACTCGCCAATCGGGATCGGTGGGATCCGCGGGGTCACCCCGTGTTCCGTCCGCCGTTGACGCCGATCACCTGGCCGGTGATGTACGACGCTTCCTCGGTCACCAGGAACGCCGTGGCATTGGCGATGTCTTCGGGCAGACCGGCGCGCCGCACCGGGGTGGTGGCGATCGCGGCGTCGACGCCGGGCCCGAGCAGGCCGCGCTTTTCGGCGTCGCGCAGCATGGGCGTGTCGATGAAGCCGGGCGGGATGGTGTTGACGGTGATGCCCTGCGGACCGAACTCGAGCGCCAGCGCCTTGGTGAGCCCGATCACCCCCGCCTTGCTCGACACGTAGTGCGACATCCGCTGCTGACCGCCCTGCGCGCTCGACGACGAGATGTTCACGATGCGACCCCAACCGGCTTGGATCATGTGCGGGATCACCGCTTGGCAGCAGTGGAACGTGCCGGTGAGGTTCACGGACAGCAACTTGTTCCACTCGTCGAGCGTGATGTCGAGAAACGCCTTGAAGCCGTCGACACCGGCGTTGTTGACCAGCACGGTCGGCGCGCCAAGCGTCGCCGCCACCTCGGCGACGGCCTCGCGCACACGCGCCTGGTCGGAGACGTCAACCTTGAAGCTCGCGGCGCCGACCGACGCGTCGTCGCGGTCGAAGACGACCACGGTCATTCCGTCCTTCGCCAAGCGCTCGGCGATGGCGAGCCCGATGCCCGACGCGCCACCCGTCACGATGGCGACGCGTTCGGTCACTGAATGGGCTCGTCGCCGGTGAAGGTCGTGCGGTGCATGTCGCGCGGCGACATCGGGTCGTAGGGGAGGGCGCGGTGCAGCACGCCGCGGTTGTCCCAGATCACCACGTCGCCCAGTTGCCACTCGTGGCGGTACACCTTGTCGGGCGTCGTGGCCCGCGCCAGCAGGTCGGCCAGCAGCGCCTTGCCTTCGTCGACGTCCATGCCGACGACGTGGCTCGTGGTGGCGCCGAGTACGAGCGAGCAGCGGCCGTCTTTGTGGCGCCACACGAGCGGGTGTTCCTTCGACGGCCGCGACCGCCAGACGGCCAACTCCTCGGGCGACGGGTCGTTGTTCACAAGTCGCTGCGCGGCTTCGAGGCTGTGCACGACGCGCACGGTGCTGAGCCGCTCCTTCTCGTCGTCCGACAGTGCTTCGTACGCGCCGTAGCTGCTGGCGAACTCGGTCTCGCCGCCGGAGTCGGCGACGGCATGGGCGCTCAGCATCGTCGCCATGATCGGCACGTCGTCGGTGCAGCCGTCGATGTGCCAGTCGAACGTGCCGCGCAGGTACGCGGCGGACGGGTTCTTGGCCGGATCGAGGGTGACGCGGAAGATGTACGGGTTGTCGCTGCGCGGCACCTTCTCGACCGTGCCGAGCTTCTGGCTGAATGCCACCTGCGTGTCGTCGTCGAGGTGCAGGCCGCGGAACACGAGCGCTCCGTTCGCCTCGAGCGCGTCGAGGCACCACGTAGGAAACGACGGATCGTTGAGCAGCGTGTCGTGATCGACCCCGTGGACGAGCGCGCCGACCGTGTCGCTCAGCTTCTCGGTGGTGATGACGGCCATACGCGACGCCCTCCTTACGAACTAGAGCGTGACTCTAACAAACCAAGAACGCCATTTCCAGAGGCGCCAAGAGTGCTGACGGGGCAGTACATGGCTGCCATGGTGGCGTTCGTTTTCGCCGTGAAATTGCTGGCTCGAGGACGCGGCACGCTGCCGTGCGGGTTGTGACTCGGAAGGGTCGGGAGGCCGAGACGGGCACGCACCTGGGGCTCGAGCTCCAGCACCCAGAACCCGCCGGTCTGCGTCGTGAGCCAGATCAACCCGGTGGCGGGCTGGTAGCGAATGTGCGCCCAGGTCTGGTCGAGTTGCTTCCCGCGCGCCTGCATGCCGAGCAACGTGCCGAGAGCGGCGTCCGGATTGAGACGGGGCGGGCCGCTCGGCTGCTGGACGCGCCCGGGATTGAAGTACGCCACTTCGGTCGGGTACCTCGGATTGCGCACGTCGACGATGCGCAAACCCGCGTTCCACATCGACAGCAGCGCGAACGTGGTGTTCGAAGGATCGTCCACGTCGTGGTAGTGGACCGACTGGTTCGTGCCGTCCACCAGTTGCTTCGGACAGTTCTGCGGCTTGTTGATGGCGAGATGGAACTGACTGACGGCACGCGGCGCGCGCTCGTTCGAGATGTCGGTGATGTAGGGCTCCGCCGGGCCGCCGAACGGCGTGAGCATCTCGGGCACGCAACCCTTGGCCGTGAAGTTGACGACGGACTCGTCGGAGTTCAGGAGGTAGGGCTTGCCGCCGATGGTCATGCGCCGGATGGAGTGGCCAGGCAGCGTCGTGCGGCCGAGGACGGTCGCCTTGCGCCGCGGCCAGTCGCGAATGTCGACGATCAACAGCTCCTCGCCGATCTGCTGGCCACCGACGTATAACCGCGTACCGTCGGGGCTGACCGTGGCTTCGTGGGCGTAGGTCAGATGGTGCACGCCGGCGGCGCGGAGGTCGGTCTCGAACTCGCTCAGGTACTTCGGGCGACGCGGGTCGGTGAGATCGGCGGCCTGGAGCGGCAGCGTGCTGTAGAGCCGCTTGCCGTCCGCGCTCAGCGTCAGGTTGTGCACGTTCGACGGGAAAACGAACTGCGATAGCAGCTTCGGCTGTGTGCAGTCGGTCGTATCCCAGATGTCGACGGGACCCTCGCCGGGACTGCGACGCGAGCCGCCGAGCCCGTACTTGCCGGCGACCAGCAGGTGTCGATCCGCGGTGTCTACGGCCGAGACCGTCTCGAGCGATCGATCCGAACCCGGGCCGTGCAGCGTGCGCACGAGGCGCGGGTTGGTCGGGTCGCGCACGTCGACCACGGCGATCCCGTCACCCGCGACATAGGCGCACTGGCCGGACCACGCCATGTTGGCGTTTCCGCCGCGTGCCCCGAGGCTGCTGTAGCCCACCACGGAAACGCCGCAGTTGTAGCCCCGGTCGGCTCGCCCCGTCTTCTGTTCGAGCCACGGCACCTGGCCCTGCAGGCCGGTTTCGGGCCGGTCGAGGAGGCCGCATCCCGGCGCGGCGTGCGCCGTGGGCAGGTTGAGCGGCGTGATCAAGGAGCCGATGAGCCCCGCCGCCGCTGCCAGTGCCAACTTCAAAGGATCCCCTGCCGTGCAAACTAGTTTGATGTCATACTAAATCGCGAGTGGTGACTGACGACCTCGCGACGGCGAACTTTTTCCGCGATCGAGCGGTACAGGACGATCCTTACCCGTACTTCGACGCCCTGCGTGATCGCGGCCCGGTCTGGCAGGAACCCCACTACGGCGTATTCATGGTGACGGGGCACGACGAGGCGCTCGCCGTCTACAACGACGCGGTCCACTTCTCCTCGTGCAACGTGGTGAGCGGGCCGTTCATGAAGTTCCCCGAACCATTCGAAGGTGACGACGCCACCGGCCTCATCGAGCGCTATCGCGACACGCTGCCGTTCAGCGATCAGCTGCCGTCGTTCGACCCGCCGCGCCACACCGAGCACCGTGCGTTGATGATGCGGCTGCTCACGCCCATGCGGTTGCGCGAGAACGAAGCGTTCATGGCCAAGCTCGCCGACCGCCAGCTCGACTCGATTATCGCCGCGGGCCGTTGCGAGTTCATCGGTGAGTACGCCGTGCCGTTCGCGTTACTGGTGGTCGCCGACCTCGAGGGCGTCCCCGAACGCGACCACGGTCTGTTCACCGACAGCTTGGCCAAGCTCGGCGAGAAGCTCGAGCACAAGCCGCTCGAGTTTCTGTACGCGCAGTTCAGCCTCTACATCGAGGAGCGCCGCCGCGAACCGAGCGACGACATCATGACGGCGATGGCCACCGCTACCTTCCCCGACGGCACCACGCCCGAGGTCAACGACGTCGCCCTGCTCGCCGCCAACCTCTTCAGCGGGGGACAGGAGACGACGGTGCGCTTGTTGTCGTTCGCGCTCCGCATGATCGCCGAGCGCGCCGACATCCAGGAACGGCTGCGCAACGATCGGGACGCCATCCCGAACTTCATCGAGGAGATGCTGCGCTTCGAGAGCCCGCTGCGCGCCCAGTTCCGGATGGCGAAGGTGGCGACGGAAGTCGCTGATGTCGCCGTGCCGGCGGGCGCCACGATGCTGCTCCTGCCCGGCGCGGCCAACCGCGACCCGCGACTGTTCGAGAATCCGGCGGAGTTCGACCTCGATCGCGCGAACGCCAAGTACCACGTCGCCTTCGGTCACGGGATCCACCACTGCGCCGGCGCGCACCTGGCGCGCGCCGAAGGACGGGTCACCATCAACCGGTTGCTCGACCGCACGGCGAACATCGCGATCTCCGAAGCTGCGCACGGCCCCGCGGCGAGCTCGCCGGTACACGTACATGCCGAACTACTTCTTGCGCGGCCTCGAGCGCCTCGAGCTCGAACTGACCTCGTGACCGACTGGGACGAGACGGTCGACTTCGTGATCGCCGGGTCCGGCGGCGGCGGACTGGTGTCTGCGCTCGCTGGCGACGCCGCCGGGTCGAAGGTGTTGGTGCTCGAGAAGCAACCGCTCGTCGGCGGGTCGACGTGCATGTCGGGCGGCATCTTCTGGATCCCGAACAACCCGCTGATGAAGGCCGCGGGTGTTCCCGACTCCTACGAAGACGCCATGGCCCATTTCGAAGCGGTCGTCGGCGACGTGGGTTCGTGCTCGTCGTTCGAACGCCGCCACGCCTTCCTGAGCGAAGGCGTCGAGATGACGACGTTCCTGCAGCGCCAAGGGGTGCGCCTCGTCACCTGTCCCGGCTACAGCGACTACTACTCCAACCTCAAAGGCGGGTCGGACGTGGGCCGCGGCGTCGAGCCGGTGCCGTGGAATGGCAAGCAGCTCGGGTTGTGGTTGGCGAAGCTGCAACCGGGTTTGGCGCAAGCGCTCGGCATGTCGGTGATGACGAACGAGGCGCGGTCGCTGTCCAACTACAACCGCAGCGCGCGGGCCTTCGCCATCACGACGCGCGTCGTCGTGCGCACTCTCTTCTCCAAAGTTCGCCGGCAGGCGCTGCTCACCAACGGGGCGTCGCTCGTCGGTCAGTTATTGAAGCTGGCGCTCGATCGCGGCATTCCGGTGTGGACGGAGGCTCCGCTCGAAGACTTGATCGTTGACGACGGGCGCGTCGTCGGCGTGCGCACGGTGCGCGACGGGACGCCCGTCAGTGTGCGCGCTCGGAGAGGCGTGCTCATTTCCGCGGGCGGGTTCGCCCACAACCGCACGATGCGCCAGGAGTACAGCGGCGTCCAGCCCAACGAAGGCAAGTGGTCGATGTCCAACCCCGGCGACACGGGCGAGGCGATCACCACGGCGATGGCGATCGGCGCGCAGACCGCGCTGATGGACGAGGCGTGGTGGATGCCGCTCCCGCGCACTGGCCAGTTCGGCCAGTCGACGCTCGACCAAGCGCGTCAGCGGCCGCGGACGATCCTCGTCGACGCCGACGGCCGCCGCTTCGTGAACGAGTCCAACTCGTACATGGAGGTGGGCAAGGCGATGTACGAACGCAACCGCACGAGCAAGGCGGTGCCGTGCTGGCTCATCTTCGACGACCGCTACCGCAAGCGGTACGCGCACGTCCGCTCACGTCCCGGCTATTTCCCGAAGCCGATGTTGGAAAGCGGCAAGCTGAAGAAGGCTGACTCCTTGGCCGAGCTCGCGGCGATGTGCAGTATCGACGCCGATGGACTCGCCGAAACCGTCGACCACTTCAACGCGCATGCACGCCGGGGCGTCGATCCCGATTTCGGTCGCGGCGAGTCGGCGTACAACCGCTCGCTCGGCGACCCGAACCGCAAGCTCGTGAACCCGTGTCTCGGCCCGATCGACGAGGGGCCGTTCTACGGGTGCGAAGTGCTGCCGGGCGACATCGGCACCTGCGGCGGACTCGTCACCGACGAGCACGCCCGCGTCCTCGACCAGGACGACCAACCGATCGCTGGGCTGTACGCCACCGGCAACAGCACCGCCACCGTCATGGGCCGCAAGTACCTCGGCCCGGGCGCGAGCATCGCCAACACGATGGTGTTCGGCTACATCGCCGCCCGCCACGCCGCAGATTCTTAGAAGAATCTCCGCAACGATGTCGAGAACCTGAGGCCCGCTCCGTCTTAGGGGTACACCGGCCACGAGGGTCGGCGTCATGGAGAGGAGATCACGATGGCCAAGTACCTATTGCTCAAGCACTACAACGGAGCGCCGGCGCCGAAGAACAACGTCCCGATGGACCAGTGGACGCCCGAAGAGTTCGACGCCCACTGCCAGTTCATGGCCGACTTCGCCAAGAAACTCGAAGGCACCGGTGAGTTCGTCGACGCGCAGGCTCTGGCGCCCGAAGGCGCATGGGTTCGCTACGACGGCGAAGGCCGGCCGCCGGTCACCGACGGGCCCTTCGCCGAGACGAAGGACCTCATCGCCGGCTGGATGATGATCGACGTCGACAGCTACGAACGAGCGGTCGAACTGGCCGGCGAATTGTCGGCGGCGCCCGGCGCCGGTGGCGAGCCGATCCACGAATGGCTCGAGGTCCGTCCGTTCCTGGCCGCGCCGGAGAACTTCCACTCCTAGACGTGGATGACGTCGCGCTGCGGGAAGCAGTCCCGCGTGTGTTGAGCGTCCTCGTCGGTCGCGGTGCGGATTTCGCGACCGCCGAGGACGCCGTGCAGGAAGCGCTCATCAAGGCGCTGTCCGCGTGGGGTGACGAACAGCCCACGGATCCCACGGCGTGGCTCATCACAGCGGCCTGGCGAGCGTTCCTCGACATGACGCGGTCAGCTACGGCGCGTCGCGACCGGGAAGTTCGCCACGATGCCGAACCGCCGAGCGGTGAGGTACCGAATGCCGACGACACCTTGCGCCTCTACTTCCTGTGCGCACACCCCGACCTCGCACCGTCGTCGGCCGTCGCCCTGACCCTCCGCGCCGTGGGTGGTCTCACCACTCGGCAGATCGCGCAGGCGTACCTCGTGCCCGAGGCCACGATGGCGCAGCGCATCAGTCGAGCGAAGCGCGTCGTCGCCGAAGCCGGCGTGGATCGCCCGGGCGACGTGGCCACTGTCATGCGCGTCCTCTATCTGGTGTTCAACGAGGGCTATTCGGGAGACGTCGATCTCGCCGCCGAGGCGATCCGGCTCACCCGGCAGCTGAGCGTCCTCGTCGCCGACCCCGAGGTGCGCGGCTTGCTCGCGCTGATGCTGCTGCATCACGCGCGACGGGCCAGCCGCACCACGCCCGACGGACGCATCGTGCCGCTCGCCGAGCAGGACCGCACGCAGTGGGACACGAGCCTGATCGCCAGTGGCGTCGAAATCCTGCACGCCGCGCTCGCTCAGGACCGGCTCGGCGAGTACCAAGCGCAGGCAGCCATCGCCGCGCTGCACGCCGACGCCCCGCACGTCGAGGAGACCGACTGGATCCAGATTGTCGAGTGGTACGACGAGCTGCTCAAGTTTGCCGACACCCCCGTCGTGCGGCTTAACCGGGCGGTCGCGCTAGGCGAGGCCGTGGGCGCTGAGGACGGACTCGCCGCTCTCGCCGAGATCGCCGACGACGTGCCGCGGCGCACTGCCGTCGCCGCTTACCTGTATGAGAAAAACGGCGAGCTCGAACTCGCGGCCCGTCTCTACGCCGACGCCGCCCGTCACGCGCCGAATGTTGCCGAACGCGACCACCAGACGCGTCAGGCGGCGAGACTCAACCAGTTCCTGCGGCGTTCGGAAGACTCCTAGGCCGCGCCCCAGACCGCGTCTACCAGTCGCCGGCGCGTTGGTACACCGTGACTCGATTGCCGGCAGGGTCGCCGATGGTCGCGCTCTTCGGCATGTAGCCCGAGTCGGTCGGCGCCGAGACCAGGGTCGCGTTCGCGGCCTCGGCGCGCTTCCAGATGGCTTCGACGTCGGGCACGCCGAACCCGATACTCGAAGTGGTCGGCGGTCTGTCGCCGGCCGGGAAGACCGTGAACATAAAGAACCCCTCGGGGTCCCACGTACCGCCGCAGGCGTCGTAGTGCGTGGGCATGGCGCCCTTGTGGTCATCGGGTTGGAACTCGAAGCCGAGGACTTCCTTGTAGAAGGCGACGGTGGCGTCGACGTCCTCGACGAACAACACCACTTCCATTAGTTGCAAACTCGTATCAGGCATTTCGCCCTTCTCCTTTTCGATGAGCTGGTCGACCAGCTCGACCATGGCGTGGGTGTCGGCGATTCGGTTGAGCAGGCGGGCGCGATGCGCGTTGAGAACATCGGCTAACCGCACACTTGGGTTGTCGAGCAACGCGGGCGTCAGCTCGTCGATCGGGAGGTCGACTCGCCGCAAGGTGGCGATCGTTCGCGCGATCCGTATTTGTTCCGACCCGTAGCGTCGGTAGCCCGTCGCGGCGTCGACCTCGACCGGTACGAGCAACCCGAGTTGGTGATAGCGGCGCAGCCGCGGGATCGAAAGGCCGGTGGCGCGGGCGAAGGATCCGATGCCGAGCAGGTCAGCGTCGTCTCGTTTCGGCTCCACGTACTTATCCTGCTGTCTCACGCCGGATGAGAGTCAAGAATGAACAAGTGGAGTTCTCGATTCGCCCGGCGACGCAGCGCGACGTTGGTTTCTTGACGGAAGTCGTGGTTGAAGCGACGCGCGCTCAGGGACGGTGGCCAGCGGACTTCGACGAGGCCGAGTTCCGTCGCACATACGAAACCTGGACCGCGACGCAGGTGGAGGGCGGCGACGCCAATAGCACGACGAGCGTGATTGCAGTCGCTGGCCAAGCCGTCGGGCGGCTGCGCGTTCTCCGCGACGACGAGCGCATTGACCTCGCCGGGATTCAACTGCTCCCGAAGATGCAGGGCCACGGCATCGGGACGCGGATCATCGAAGACCTGAAGTCCGAAGCGACCAGAGCCGGCATACCCCTCGACATCTCGGTCGAGCACGACAACCCTCGCGCACGCATGCTCTACGAACGGCTCGGTCTGGTGAAGATCGACGAAGACGCCATGGAAGTCAGACTCCGCTGGCGCGCCTGACCCGCGCCCTCGTTCTCATGAACTGAGCCCGCGTGCTGCGAGTCCGAGACGAGTCGGTATTCGGGAACGCCAGCCGTCGTAAGCCGTTGGCGCGGGCTCGAACAGTTCCACGACCCCGAGCCCGAGCGATGCGACCCACTCCACGTAGGCGCCGAGCGGCCGGTGATAGTGGCGGTGACCGCCGAACGTTTCGATCCACCACTCCTCATCCTCGAGATAGCCCCGCACCTCGCGGTATCCGCCGGAGGCGTCATCGACCGTGCGCTGATTAAAGAACGCCGGGTGCAACAAGGTGGCGACGAGCACACCTCCGGGTGCGACTTGCGGCCGCAGCGTCGCTAGGTCGGGCAGGTCCATAAGCACCATCAGCGCAGCAACGATGTCGTACTCGCCCGCGTCCCACACGCTCAGGTCATCGACGTCTCGCTCCGTCACGGACTGCGATGCTAGGGCTGTGGTTGGGGACGCATCAGCAGGGTGGCGTGACGTGTCGTTGGGCACGCCGATCGTCGGCAAAAAACGGAAGTGGCACGCGTCGACCGCGAGCGAATGGCGCGGAACGGTCGCGGGCATCCATGACTTGGGACTCTGGATCGACGTGCCCTTGGCGACGGAACACTTCGTCGATGGTGTGTCCGATTGGGTTCAGCCGTGGCACACGGTCGAACTGGTGCCCTTCGATCCGAGGGCGCGCTGGCACTGCTGGGTCTTCAACCACGACCCCGAAGGCCCCTTTCTCTATGTGGACGTCTGCGAATCCGTGCAGTGGTCGGCGACCGGCTTCACTTTCGTTGACCTCTATATGGACCTGCTCATCGGACTCGACGGTTCGGTGAAGCTGCTCGACGAGGACGAGTTGGCCGACGCGGTCCAGAACGGCGCGCTCGACGAAGCCCGCGCCGCCCGCGTCAGACAGGACGCGGCGGACCTAGCCGAGCTGTTCGTTGCCGACGACTCGGCGGTCGCACGAGAAGGACTCGAGCGTTGGGAGTCACTCGCGGCCAGCTGTGAGCCGCCGCGCTGAGCGGCGCTTGCTCAGGAGCAGCTTCCTGCTACGCGCGGACCGCCTTGGGAATTGTCTTGCGGAAGATCGTTCCTCCCGGCGCGTACCAGCCCGCCTTCTTGCGCACCGACGGGTCGGGATCACCGTCCTGGGCCGCAATCAGCGCGGCTTGCGCCTGCGGATTCGTGTGGGCCCATCGTCCTACAACCTCGGCAGCCATATTTCGGACGTACTTACTCGGATCTTCCCGCAGGAGGCGAATTGCCTCGGGCAGAACTTGTTCTGCTCCTGGTGGGCAAACGTCCTGCTTGCAGCGATCGCAGGCAATGGCATGGAGAGCATGGACTCGGACCGCGGCGTCGGGATCGGCGATCATCGCTATCAATTCCGGAAGCGACGCTTCGTCAACGAGGCGGTCGAGGAGCCTGACGCAGCCCGCTCGAATGGCGGGGTTGTCGCTGCGTAGCCCCTGGCAGACCGCGTCGCGCGCTGGCGGCCCACTGAGCGCGAGGTGCCAGTACGCGTGCGAACTCCGATGGGGGACGCCGAGGTATGCCACCCATTGTTCAAAAGCGTCAGGGCTCGCTTCGGGCACACCACATGGTCGCGAGCGCGAAACGGAAGAGGCAAGCGAGTTGGCATCGGCGACCTGTCATCATGCCGAATGCCGCGGTCGATACGCCCTCGCAACCGCATCACGGATGACTCGCTCGTAGACGATGCTGGCCGCCAGTGGAATCGGGTCACTGAGCTTCGCCGCGACGCGATCACGCGCCTTTTGGACGATCCGGATGTACGCGTTGGTGTCCACGCCGGACGGGCGATGCTGCGCTGGATACCGGAAGCGGACCGTCAGCGGGTGTGGCGAGACGAGATCGAACCGAACTTCCATGATCGCGACGCGCACCCCGCTTCGGCGCTGGGAAATCTGCCCTTTCACGCGACCCTGTGGCGTAGGCGCGGCAAGCAGTTGCTGGTGTTCGACGACTTCGATTGACCCGTGTCTCACGCACCCACGGCTCCGACGGAGGTTCGCTCCGTGAACCGCGTGATCAAAGACTCGGCGTGGCCGTCGTGGCCAAGCACCGCTGTGATCCGGCCGACGAGTTCCCCAACCGACAGCAGGCGCTCCTCGACGACTGCCGCCCCACCCTTCGCGCGGCTCATAGGACTACCTTCACGACCGATGCCTGACACGCCACTCGGTCTCGGATGGCGGGTGGTCCACTCGGACACCATCGTGGTTGCGGTGAGTGGCCCGGCCGCTACGCCGGTCATCGTCCACCGCGAGAGCGTCACGCTGATCGACGACGATTCGGTGCGCGAGCCGTACCACGTCGCCGCCGGGCTTTCCCTCGATGAGGTGCCGGCGTTCATCGAGTCGATAGAGGAAGCTGCTGCGGCGGCGGCGCTGACGGCGATCCGTGGGTTCGTCTCGTCGCTCGGTCCTGTCGCGGCGGTCGGCGTCGTCGGCGGGAACCGCAAGCTCCCCGAACTTCCGCGGATTCTGGCGAAGCACGCGTTGCTGCATGCGGCGGAGCGAGACCTGTACGAGCAAGCAATCATCGAAGGAGCGAGCCGCGCCGGGCTGCCGGTGACGACCATCCCCGCTACGGGAACGTTGTTCGGTCGCGCGTCTGATGTGCTCGGTGTCGCACTCGAGCCGTCGCTCGCCGCGCTGGGCAAATCGATCGGTCCGCCGTGGCAGAAGGATTACAAGGAGGCGACAGCGGCCGCGCTCGTCGCCCTCCACGCCGTGCTGTCGGGAAAGCGCCATCGAATCTCTACGTAAGTGTTGTCTGGTGAGATCTCGACAGCGGATAGACAACACTTAGAAACCACCCTCTTCCTCACACGGGCTTCCGGGCGCTCATCGACCGCCATCTGGTGCGTGCCACAGTTGTGCGGTGACAGCTGCCGGGCGCGTCCGCCACCAGCGAGTCTCGGCTTTGCTGGCGGCCCACAGCGACAACGAGCTTGCGGCGTTAATGGACACGGGACGGGCCAACAGCGTGGGGGTGGGCGGCGGCTCTGTCGTCTTCGACGTCGACGGTGTGCCGGTGTTCGCCAAGCGCATCCCGCTAACGGACCTGGAGCTCGCCCATCCTGGCTCTACCGCGAACCTGTTCGATCTGCCGGTGTACTGCCAATACGGCATCGGCGGTCCTGGATTCAACGCCTGGCGCGAGCTGGCCGCGAACAAACTCGTCACCAACGCCGTTCTGGCCGGCGAGACGCAGTCGTTCCCGATGCTCCACCACTGGCGGGTCCTGCCCGGCCGTTCGCCAGTCGCGGACGAACACGCCGACATTGACACGGTGGTCGCCGCCCTGGGCGACTGCCCGGCTGTGCGTGCGCGTCTCGAAGCGCTGGCCGCGGCGTCGTGCAGCCTGGTGCTGTTCTGCGAGTACATCCCGCACCCGATCGAGCAGTGGCTGCAGGAAGACCCGGCAGGTAAGGCCGCCACAGTCGAGCGGCAGTTGTCGCAGATCGTGATGTTCCTGCGCAGTCGCGAGTTGCTGCACATGGACGGACACTTCGGGAACATGCGCAGCGACGGGGAGCGGATCTATCTCAGCGACTTCGGGCTGGTGACATCACCGCACTTCGAACTGTCTTCTACCGAGCGCGCTTTCGCCGAACGCCACGCCACGCATGACGCCGACTACGCCGCCATGCGACTGGTCAACTGGCTGGTGACCGACGTCTGCGGAGTACCGATGCCGACCAGCGGCGGCCCCGTCGCCCGCAACGAGTACGTAGTCCAGTGCGCCGCGGGTCACATCCCCGACGACGTGCCGCCAGCCGTGGCCGCGATCCTGACCCGGCACGCGCCTGCCGCCGCGAAGATGAACGCCTTCTACTGGAGATTGTTCGACGGAGAAGTCCAGGCCGAATACCCCGGGTAAGCCCATATCTGTTTGCGTCCGGAGCGACGGTCGCGCAGCCTTCGGATGTGCGGATGGTCGGCGGTGAGGTGCGGTTCGGTGAAGTGGCCCGGGCCTGGGTGCGCGCCGAGAAGGCGTCACCGCGGTTCGCCGCCCTGTACGCCAGCGCCAGCGAGAACCCTTCTGAGGACGAGGCAATCGAGTTGCTCGGGCACGCTCGCGGCTGGCCTGACCGCGACTACTTCGAGGGCTTTCCGCCACATGTCGTTTGGTACCGCGTCGAGCTGACCGCGGACGAACTTCGTTCTGTCCTCTACATCGACTGGGACTACTGGATTGAAGTGACCGCTGGTACGCGTTTGCCGGCCGACGCGATAGAGCGGATGGGTTGGAACGAATGGCTGCTGCCGGACGCGGTGGAACCGATCGTGATCGTCGCCGACTCGCTCGGAGCACCATCCCGGCTCGTCGTCTTGGAAGGACACGCGAGGCTGACTCGGTTCGTGGCCGCCGCGCAGAATCTCCCGCCAACGATCGAATGCTGGCTTGGAGTGAGCCCCGAGATGGCGGCCTGGGGCTGCTACTGACGAAGCGGCCGCTACGGAGCGTCTTTGGACGCGCCCATCATCAGCTTGAGCTGACTCGCCGGCGGGCCGGCGGTGGTACCGCCGTCGACCGGCAGGATGATGCCCGTCACTTGCTTCGAACGGTCGCTGGCGAGGAACACCGCGGCGTTGGCGACGTCGTCGGGCGTCGTGCGCGTCGGCAACGGTTGGGTGAACTTCATCACCGCGTCCATGTCGTAGGTCGTCATCGCCGTCTGCACCTGGCCGGGCACGATGCAGTTGACGCGGATGCCGTACTGGGCGACGTCGAGGGCGATCGAACGCGACGCGTGGATGACGGCCGCCTTTGACGCGCGGTACGGGATGAGACCGGCGCCAGCGTCGATTCCAGCAGTGCTGGAAGTGTTGATGATCGAGCCGCCGCCGTTGTCCTTCATGAAGCGCGCCGCGCTTTGGCAGCCGATGAGCACGCCCATCACGTTTACCCGCATGACCTGGTCGGAGTCGGTGAGGTCGTCGTGCAGGAAGCGCACCATGGCGCGACGCGACGCCGGCGTTGTTGACCATCACGTCGAGGCCGCCGAAGGCCGACGTCGCGAGATCGATGGCGGCTTGGACTTGCTCGGCGCTGGTCACGTCGGTTGCGCGAAATTGCGCGGCCTCCCCGAGATTCTGCGCCAGCGAGGTACCGGCGTCTGAATCGACGTCGGCGATCACGACCCGCGCGCCCTCGGTCACGAAGCGCTCGACGATGGCGCGGCCGATGCCAGCGGCGCCGCCGGTGACGACCGCCACCTTCCCGTCGAGTTCACCCATTGACAGATATTACGACATCAAAGTAAACCTTGCTGGATGGTGACGTATCCACCTCAGGGTCTCGGCGCACCGAAGGATCGTACGGGCACGGCGACGGGAGCGACCGGGCTGCCGGCCGGCACCGAGGTCTTCTCTGCCGACGATCACATTTCGCTGGCCGACGACATCTTCTACGAGCGCTTCCCCGACGACCTGAAGGACAGCGCACCGCGGGTCATCTACGACGACGGCGCCTGGACGCTGGCGGTGAATGGCAAGGGCTTCCTGCCCCGCGAGTTCAGTGCCGTGCTGATGTCGTACGACCCGCTCGAGGGCTCGAGCACGAAAGACATTCACGCTCGGATGCGCGAGCTGGCCTCGGACGGCGTCCATACCGAGCTCGCGTTCCCGAACGCCCTGCTCGGTCTGATGGGTTGGCCGGACAAGGCGGTGCGCGAGCTGTGCTTCCGCACATACAACCAGTACGTCGCGGAGTTGCAAGAGGAATCGGGTGGACGCTTCTACGGTGCCGGCATCATCAACTGGTGGGACGCCGCCGGCGCCAAGCGCACGCTGGCCGAACTGAAGGATCTCGGCCTCAAGACGTTCTGGCTGCCGCTCAAGCCGGGGGCGGACGACGACGGCAAGCCGATCGACTTCAACAGCCCGGCGATGTACGGCTTCTGGGAGGCGGTCGAGGAGAGCGGCGTGCCGGTCGCCCATCACATCGGTGAAGCGCCGCTGTCGTCGCCGTGCCGCGACAACTCGATCCTCGTCGGGATGATGCACAACGTTGCGCCGTTCCGCGAGATGTTCGGTCGCTACATCTTCGGCGGCATCCTCGACCGTCATCCGAGCATCCAGGTCGGTTGGTTCGAGGGCGGCATCAACTGGGTGCCGGCGGCGCTACAAGACGCCGAGCACCTGTACGCGTCGCTGCGGCACATGTCGGACCACGACATCGACCACGAGCCGTCGCACTACTGGCGCAACAACATGTGGGCGTCGTTCATGGTCGACCCGCTCGGCCTCGAGCTGATCGAGCGCATCGGTGTCGACCGCGTGATGTGGTCGGCGGACTACCCGCACAACGAGTCGACCTTCGGGTACTCCGAGCAGTCGCTGCGGGCGGTGGTCGACGCTGTCGGCCCTGATGACGCAGTGAAACTCGTGAGCACCAACGTGCGAAAGTTCCTCGGGATCGCGTCGTGACCGCCGAGCAAGACGAAGGCTGGGTCCGGTACGAGAAGGACCGCGCCACCAAGATCGCCACGATCACGCTGAACCGTCCCGAGCAGTTGAACGCGCCGACCATCGGCATGCGCCTGCGCTACGCCGACTTGCTGCACCAGGCGAACATCGACGACGACGTCAAGGTGCTCGTCGTGCGCGGCGAGGGCGACGACTTCGGCACCGGCCAGGACCTGCCCGAGTTCATGGAAGCGGTGAATTCCGAGGACGGGTTGCTGCGCGAGGTCGGACTGGAAGACGCCGACGTCGTGTACCCGCCGAAGCGGAACTTCCGCCACGGCGCCACGACCACGCAGGCCTGGTTCACCGATCCGCGCGGCGGGTGTCGCACCCTCCAGGAGTTCAAGAAGATCTCGATCGTCGAAGCCAAGGGCTACGTGTACGGCTGGCACTTCTACCAAGCCGGCGACGCCGACCTTGTCATCGCATCCGACGACGCGTTGTTCGGTCACGCGGCGTTCCGCTACGCCGGCGCCGCGCCGCGCATGTGGTGGTGGGCGCAGATGATGGGCCTGCGCAAGTTCCAGGAGATGGTCTTCACCGGTCGCCCGTTCACCGCCGCGGAGATGGCCGACGTCGGCTTCGTCAACAGCGTGGTGCCGCGCGACCAACTCGAAGCGGAAGTGCAGAAGTACGCGCTCGCCTGCGCGCAGAACCGCTCGACCGACACGATCTTCATGCAGAAGGCGTTTTTCGAAGTGATGAAGCAGTACCAGGGCGAGTACATGGGCAGCCTCATCAGCGGGATGCTCGAATCGATGACGGGCTACAGCAAGGCCGACCAGAACGAGATGTCGACCAACGAAGCGATCGACAAGGGTTTGACCAAGGCGGTGAAGGACTTCGACAGTCGCTTCCCGCCGGAGTGGCGGTTGAGTAAGAAAGGCCGCGCCGAGGAGGAATGATCGACTACCTCGTCGTCGATCTGTCGACCGGGATCGCCGGCGCCTACTGCACGAAGTTGTTGGCCGACGGTGGTGCGCGCGTCGTCAAGACGCAGCCGCTCGAAGACGGTGCGCTGTTCGCTTTCCTGTCGGCCAACAAAGAAGTCGCGGCGGACGCGCCACTGGCAGAAGCGGACGCCGTGGTGTGGACGCCGAGCGCGGCGATGACGGTCGACGAGGTGCGCGCCGCCGCGCCGACCGCCACCGTCACGACGATCACGCACTTCGGCCTACAGGGTCCGTGGGCCGATCGCCCGGCGACGGAGTTCACGCTGCAGGCATGGTCGGGCGGGATCATCGGCTTGGGACGCGGTGCACCCGATCGGCCACCGGTGTTCGTCGGCGGTCAGGTCGGGGAGTGGCTCACCGGGGCGTACGCCGCGATCGGGACGTTGGTGTCGCGCGCGCGCGGCGACGGCGGCGAACTCGTCGACGTCTCGATGCTGGAGACGCTGGCGCTGTGCCTCACCTATTACCCCGTCACGTTCTTCGACATGGTCGGTCGGCCCATGCGACCGGGCCGCCAGCTGGTCCCGCCGGGAGTGGAGACGGCGAGCGACGGGATCGTCGGCGTTGGGGTCGGCACGGGGCAGCAGTGGCAGGACTTCTGCGTGATGGTCGACCACCCCGAGTGGATCGGCGACCGCAAGCTGTTCGCCGACCGCGGCCACCTCCGTCCGGAGATCGCCGAGTGGATGGCGGGCCACACCGTCGCCGAAGTGCTCGACACGGCCGGCGCGTTCCGCATCCCGCACGCGCCGATCGGCAACGGCGCCACCATCCCGTCCACCGACCACTTCCAAGCCCGCGGCGCACTCGTCAAGCACGGCGCGGGATTTCTCGCGCCGGGTCCGCCGTACCGCCTCACACGTTTGGGTGCGTCAGATCGACCAGCTTCAGCTACGCGCACCCAAACGCTGGATGGGTTGCGCGTCGTCGACCTCACGGCGTTCTGGGCGGGGCCGCTGTGCACGCATGTCATGGCGATGCTGGGCGCCGATGTCATGCATATCGAGTCGACGACGCGGCCCGACGGGACGCGCCTGCTCTCCGGCCTGCGGTGGTCGGAAGAGAGTTGGTGGGAGAAGTCAGGCATCTTCGCCGGCCTCAACACCAACAAGAAGAGCGTCACGCTGGACCTCGCGACCGAACGCGGGCGCGAGCTGTTGCAGGCCCTGATCGACAGCTCCGATGTGGTGGTCGAAAACTTCACGCCCCGCGTCATCGATCAGCTCGGTCTCGACCTCACCCGCTCCGACCTCATCGTCGTGCGCATGCCCGGCTTCGGGCTCGACGGACCGTGGCGCGACAACCCGGCGTTCGCCTTCGTCATCGAGGACGCGTCCGGCCTCACGTGGATGACCGGCTACCCGGATGAGAACCCGATCTCGCCGTACTGCGTCGGCGACTCCAACGCCGGCACGCACGCCGTGTGCGGGCTGCTGCTGGCGCTCGAACACCGCCGGCGCACCGGCGAGGGAATGCTCGTCGAAGCCTCAATGGTCGACGCCGCGCTCAACATCGCCGCCGAACAAGTCATCGAGTACTCGGCCAACGGGGTGCTGCTCGAGCGCGACGGCAACCGCGGCCCGACCGCCGCCCCGCAGAACCTGTACCGCACGGCGGACGAGGTCGACGACCCGTACGTCGCCATCGCGATTGCGACCGACGAACAGTGGCTGGCGCTGCGCGACGCGCTCGGGCGGCCCTTCTGGGCGATGGATCCCGACCTCACGGCCGCGGACGTACGGCGACTGGCGCACGACCCCATCGACCGTCACCTCACCGAGTGGTGCGCCGCGCGCACCGGCGACGAGATCGTCGCCGCGTTGTGGCCAGCGGGTGTACCGGTCGCCAAGGTGATGCAGCCGCTCGACCAGCCGAGCCTGGAGCAACTGCAGTTCCGCGGCTTCTTCGAAGACGTCGACCGCGCCGTCACCGGCACCGCGCGGCACGCCGCGCTGCCGATCCGATTCTCGCGCGGCCCCGAACGCTTCCACCGCACGCCGGCGCCGCTGCTGGGCGAGCACACCGACGACGTACTGCGCGGCCTCGGCGTCACCGACGACGAGCTGAAGGAACTCGAGACCGCCGGCGTGATCGGCCGCGAGCCGGCGACGGGCAAGAAATGACCCACCCGCGCTACGACCCTGTCGAAGCCTCCCGCCAGCGTTGGATCGAGCAGGGCTGGGGCGACAGCGCCACCGGCATGGCCGCCATCGTCTCGGTCATGCGCGCTGAGCAGATCTTCGAGAACCGGGCGAGTGCCATCCTGCGTCCGCTCGGCCTCACCTTCGCCCGCTACCAGGTGCTCGGCATGCTGCGCTGGGCGGGCCCGCTCACCTTGGGTGCCATCGGGCACCGCCTCTGGATTACGCCGGGCACCGTCACTAGCGCCGTCGATCGCCTCGAAGACGCCGGCCTCAGCCGCCGGGTGTCGCATCCCACCGACGCCCGGGCCACGCTGCTCGAGATCACCGCCAAGGGACGGAAGCTGTTCGACCGCGCCGTCGACTCGCTGAACGCCGAGCTGTTCGGCACCGTCGAATTAAGCGAAGCCGAGCTCGAAACGCTCGTGCGTCTCATCGGAAAAATTCGCGCCGCCGAGGGCGACGTTGTCGACAACAAGGAATTGCATGACTGAGTTGAAGTACGACCCCTACGACGTCGTCATCAACGCCGACCCGTACCCGATGTGGAAGCGGCTGCGCGACGAGGCGCCGCTGTACTTCAACGCGGAGCACAACTTCTACGCGCTCAGCCGGCACGAAGACGTCGAACGGGCACTGGTGAACTGGGAGACGTTCTCGTCGGCCAAGGGCGCCATCCTCGAACTCATCCAAGCGGGCATCGACATCCCGCCGGGCATCGTCCTGTTCGAAGACCCGCCGATCCACGACGTCCACCGCAGCCTGCTGTCGCGCGTCTTCACACCCAAGAAGATGCTCGCCCTCGAACCGCAGATTCGCGACTTCTGCGCGCAGAGCCTCGATCCGCTCGTCGGCGCCGGCGGCTTTGACTTCATCGCCGATCTCGGCAAGCAGATGCCGATGAAGGTGATCGGCATGCTGCTCGGCATCCCCGAGCAGGACCAGGAAGCCGTGCGCGATCACGCGGACGCCAACCTCCGCACCAAGGAGGGCGAGAAGATGAACTTCGGCGAGTCCACCGAGCTCGACATCGGCTCGGACATGTTCGCCGAGTACATCGAATGGCGGTCGCAACATCCGTCCGACGACTTGATGACCGAACTGCTCACCGCCGAGTTCGAAGACGAGAACGGCGAGACGCGCCGCCTCACGCGCGCGGAAGTTCTCATGTACACAACCGTCGTCGCCGGCGCCGGCAACGAGACGACCACGCGCCTCATCGGATGGGCGGGCAAGGTGCTCTCCGACCATCCCGACCAACGCAAGTTGTTGGCCGACGACCGGTCGCTGATCCCGAATGCCATCGAGGAGCTGCTGCGCTTCGAGCCGCCGGCGCCCCACGTCGCCCGCTACGTCACCAAGGACGTGGAGTACTACGGCCAGACCGTGCCCGAAGGCAGCGTCATGCTGCTGCTCAACGGGTCGGCCAACCACGACGAGCGCAAGTTCCCGCCCGACGGCGACGTGTTCGACGTGCGCCGCGAGGTGAAGGGCCACATCGCGTTTGGGTTCGGCATTCACTTCTGCCTCGGCGCCGCGCTGGCCCGTCTCGAAGGCCGCATCGCGCTCGACGAGGTGTTGCAGCGCTTCCCCGACTGGACCGCCGACATAGAGCAGGCCAAGTTGTCGCCCACCTCGACGGTGCGCGGCTGGGAGACGATGCCCGTTACGGTTCCGTAGCGTGACGTGGGCGGCGGCGATGATCTCGCCGGTCGACGACTTCGGCGGGGCCCCGATACTGCGAACGGAGTTCGATCTCGACGACGGGCACGGGGCGATCGAGTCCGCCGTCTTGCACATCTCGAGCCTCGGGGTCTTCGAAACCTCGCTGAACGGCGCGGCCGTCAGCGACGACGTGCTCAGTCCCGGCTGGAGCGCGTACGAGTGGCGGTTGCGGTATCGCAGCTACGACGTTGCTCCGCTTCTCAACGCAACCAACACCATCGAAGTCGCACTCGGCAACGGGTGGTATCGCGGCCGGCTCGGGTGGTCGGGAAAGCACGGGCTCTATGGCGACCGCCTTGGGCTGATCGCGCAGCTAGAGATCACCTTCGCCGACGGGCATCGGCAGGTCGTCGTCACCGACGACAGCTGGAGTGCGCGACGGTCAGCGACCACCGCCAACGACCTTTACGACGGCCAGACCATCGACGCCCGGCGTCTAAGCGACACCGGCGGCGCCGTCGGGGTCGAGATCCTCGCCTTCGACACGGGGCGGCTCACGCCGTACGTCGGCCCGCCCGTCCGTCGCCACGAGTCGCGGCAACCGGAGCGCATCTGGGCCTCGCCCGCCGGCGCCACGTTGGCCGACTTCGGCCAGAACCTCGTGGGCTGGATCCGCCTGCGGGCGCGCGGCGAAGCGGGTGCGACGATCACCGTTCGTCACGCCGAGGTCCTCGAACACGACGAGCTGGGCGTGCGCCCGCTGCGCACCGCCAAGGCGACGGACCGGTTCATCTTGAGCGGCGGTGACGACGTGTTCGAACCGACGATGACGTTTCACGGCTTCCGCTACGCCGAGGTCGACGGCTACCCCGGCGAGCTCACCGCCGACGCGTTGGAAGCGGTCGTCGTCCACTCCGACATGGATCGCATCGGCCACTTCGAGTGCTCCGACCCGATGCTGAACCAACTCCACTCGAACGTGGTGTGGGGATTGCGCGGCAACTTCCTCGACGTCCCGACCGACTGCCCGCAGCGCGACGAACGGCTCGGTTGGACCGGCGACCTGTCGGCGTTCGCCCCCACGGCCGCCTTCCTTTACGACGTGCAGCCCTTTCTCGAAGACTGGCTGCTCGACCTCGCCGCTGAGCAGGCGAACCAGGACGGTCGCGTCCCGTTCGTGGTGCCGGACATCCTCAAGTTCGAGGAGGGACGTCCGAGTTTTCTCTCCGACGCCACCACCGCCATTTGGGGCGACGCCGCGGTCTGGGTGCCGTGGGCGGTGTGGCAGGCGTACGGCGACCGCGGGATCTTCGACCGGCATTACGCGGCCATGGCGTCGCACGTCCGCCGCGTCGGGTCACTGGTGTCCGAATCCGGATTGTGGGACGAGGGCTTCCAATTCGGCGACTGGCTCGACCCTGAAGCGCCGCCCGACCAGCCGTGGGCGGCGAAAGCCGACCGGCGCGTGGTCGCGACGGCGTGCCTCTACCGCAGCGCGACCATGACGGCCGCCGCGGCGCGAGTCATTAGCCGCAACGACGACGCCGCCGAGTTCGACGCCCTGGCGACGCGCACGCGTGACGCGTTCAACGAGCATTTCGTATCCGACGAGGGCGTAGTCACCAGCGACGCCGTCACCGTCTACGCGCTGGCCATCGTGTTCGGGCTGCTCGACCACGACGTGTTGCCCCGCGCCGGCGACCGGCTCGCCCAACTGGTCGCCGACAACGGCTACCGGATCGCCACCGGGTTCGCCGGCACCCCCTTCGTCACCGACGCGCTCACGATGACCGGCCATGTCGACGACGCCTACCGGCTATTGCTCGAACGCAGCTGCCCGTCGTGGCTGTACACGGTGACGATGGGGGCGACGACCATCTGGGAGCGGTGGGACTCGATGCTGCCCGACGGCACCATCAACCCCGGGGAGATGACGAGCTTCAACCACTACGCGCTCGGTGCGGTCGCCGACTGGATGCACCGCACCATCGGCGGCATCGCACCGCTCGAACCCGGCTACAGACGCGTGCTCGTCGCGCCCCGGCCCGGCGGGGGACTCACGTGGGCCAAGTCCGGGTTGGAGACGCGGCACGGTCGCATCGAAGTCGACTGGAGAGTCGTCGACGGCGAGACCGTGGTCGACGTTCGGCTACCCAATGGCGTCACCGGCGTGCTCGACCTCGAAGGCCAGGCGCCGACCGAACTTACGGGCTGAGCTTCTGCAGCACGACGTCGAGTCCCGGCCACGGCGTGCCATCGTCGAGGCGTCCTTGCACGCACCGCGCAAATAGCCATTGGCGCACGCGCTCGGCATCGAGGCCCGCCAAGTCGGCGACCTGCGTCAGGAGCCCGACCGGATCGGCCTCCAAGGAGGCGTCGCAATTCAGCAGGTGTTGCAGCACGTCGTAGTGCTGGTCGCCGACGTAGGGCTTCGGGTCGATGAGGAGCCAGCCGGCGCGATCGCTCGACAAGACGTTGCCGGCGTGCAGATCGGTGAACAACAACACGTCGGTGGGCGCCGGACGTGACAGTTCGCGGAACAATTCAAGTCCGTCGCGCGCCATCCCGGCGTCGAGTCGGTCGGGGTTGACGGCCAGCCGCGCCTCGGCGCGCGCCACCCAGTCGTCGGCCATCACCGACAACGGACGGAACACGTGATCGGACGCCAGCTTCGTCGCCCACACCGATCGCAACAGATCCGTCATGACGACGTGCTGCTCGACCTCGGGACGACCGCGCAGCTCGGCGCCCGGACGGCAGCGCTCGAGCAGGATCGCCGTGGTGTCCTCCGCGATGTGTTCGAAGGCGTACACCTCCACCGCACCTTCGCCGCCAACCGCCGCCAATCCTTCGGCTTCGTGCAGTGCCTCGCTGTGCCGCCACGCCACTTTGAGCACGACGTCGCGCCCGTCGGCGCCGGTCCCGGGCGCGACCCACGAGCAGTTACCGCCCGGCTCGAACGGCTCGCCAAGTTGCAGTCCCCAGCGTTCGACCGCTTCATCAATGCGTTCGGGCAACGCCGCCAGCCATGCCGCCGGTAGGTGCTGCGTGCCGGTCATCTAGAAAGGATCCCGCATGGACGCCCTCGAAGCGATCAAGCGACTCAAGGCGCGCTACTTCCGCCTGATGGACACCAGGGACACACGCCCGAGATCGAGGTCACGTCACCGATCATGGCCACGGGTATTTGGGCGTTGCACGGCGTCGTCATACGCGAAGGCGCACGGTGAGTGGCGCATCGCGTCGTCCACGCTGACGCGGCTCCACATAAACATCACCGCGGCGCAGAGTTAACGCGGTAGCCCCAGCACGTGCTCGGCCACGATGTTGCGTTGGATCTGCGACGTGCCGCCGGCGATGGTCATCGAGAAGGTGCGTAGGTAGAGACCGAACCAGTCTTCGGTCCAGCAGTCGAGGTTGAGCGGTTCAGCGGGGGCGCTGCGCAGCGACGGGTCGAGACCCGCTTCGCCGATCGACTCGAGGATGCTGAGCGTCGCCTTCTGCACCGCCTCGCTACCCACGAGCTTGAGGATCGACTGCTCGACCGGCGCCAAGCCGCGTTGCGTGGCCGCCAGCGTGCGATGGCCGAGCACGCGCAAGGCATGGCTATCGGTGACGAGTTGGCCGAACCACTCCAGTGCGTAAGAGTCGTCGGCGAGGCCGTGCGTGAGCAGTTCGCGGCCGCCGCGGTCGACGAGGATGTCGAGCCGCTCGGCGTACTCGAGCCACAGCATCGCCCGCTCGTGACCGAGCGAACCCGTCGCCACGCGCCAGCCCTCGTTCAATTCTCCGACGAGGTTCTCGGTGGGCACGACGGCGTCGTCGAAAAACACTTCGTTGAAGTCGTGCTCGTCCTTGCTCTGGATCGAACCGAACGGGCGACGGGTCACCCCGGGAGTGTCGGTCGGGATGATGAGGCAGCTGATGCCCTTGTGCTTCGGCGCGTCGGGATTGGTGCGTACGAAGGCGAGGATGAAGTCGGCGTCGTGGGCGCCCGACGTCCACACCTTCTGGCCGTTGACGATGAACCGGTCGCCGTCGAGCACGGCGCGGGTGCGCAACCCGGCGAGGTCCGACCCGGCATCGGGCTCGCTCATGCCGAGCGCCGCGGTCATCTCGGCGCGCAGCACGGGACGCGCCCACCGCTGCTTCTGCTCCTCGGTCCCGAAGCTCAGGATCGACGGCACGATGATCGACAGGCCTTGCGGGTTGAAGCTTTGGTAAATCCGGCGGCGAGCGAGTTCTTCTTGATGGACGAACTGTTCGAGCAGCGACGCGTTACGGCCGCCGAACTCGGGTGGGTTGCCGGGGACGAGCCAGCCGGCGTCGAACATCTTGCGCTGCCATGCGACCGCCCAGTCGGGTATGTGCGCCGTCGAGCGCGGCCGCTCCGTGGTCGACTCGATCGGCGGAAGGTGTTCGTCGAGCCACTGGTCGAACTCGCGGCGGAACGCTTCGGTGGTGTCGTCGAAGACCTGTTGCGGACGGGGCACGTCGGCGGCGATGCGGTCGAGGACGATGCGGCTCAACGCCACGCGATGGTGATGGCCGTTGCCGAGCAGCACGTCGGCGGTCTTGGCCCGCCGGACGTAGAGCTGCAGGTCGTTCTCCCACGTGTATCCGAGTCCGCCGAACAACTGGATGCCGTGTTGGGCGGCGAGACGCTGCGCGTCGCCGGCCGCCGCTTTCGCCATCGACGCCGCCATGCTGGCGCGCTCGTCGGAGCGGGCGATGGTGAGCGCGGCGAAGTGCACGGCCGCCCGTGCCCGCTGGATCGCGATGTACAGGTCGACGGCCATGTGCTTGACCGCCTGGAACGACCCGATCGGCACACCGAACTGATGACGACTGCGGACGTGTTCGAGCGCGAGGTCGAACGCGTGTTGCGACGCGCCCACCATCGTCGCCGCCAGGCCGACGAGCGCTTCGTTGCGGGCGCTGGCGACAGCGTCGTCAACATCGACCGCCGCGTGGTCGGCGGGCACGCGCACACCGTCGAACCGGACGGTGCAGAGATGCAAGCTGGCGTCGGTCGACAACTCGCGGGTGACCGTGACCGCGCTCGCAGGGACGAGACACACCAGAGTGCCGCGCTCTGAGCGACAAGCGACAGCGATCTCGTCGGCCCGGTCGGCGTCGAGCACGTAGGCGGCCGTCCCGTCGAGCACCCACCCGCCGTTGCTGTCGCTTGTCGCTGCAACCGCGGCGCGTTCGAGCACGCCTGCGCCCGGGCTGCCTTCGGCGATCGCCCGCAGTCGCGCGTCGCGCACGTCGCCATCGGGCAGGGCGCGCACCAGCGGCAGGTGCTGGGTCGTGGTGGCGAGCAGCGGCGACGGATCGGCGGCCCAGCCGAGCTCTTCGAGCAGCAAGGCGAGTTCCACTGCGGTGGCGCCGCTGCCGCCCCGGTCGACCGGCGCGGTGAGGCCGGGCCACTCCAGCGACACGAGGGTTTTCCAGAGCCCGGTGACATCCGCGTCGTCCTCGACGACGGCGCGCACGAGCGACGGCGGGATCTCGCGCTCGACCACATCGCGGGCCACGCGCTGAAGCTCGAGTTGCTCTTCTGTGAGTTCGAAGTCCATGAGAACCGCCTTCTTGCTGGAGTGTAACGTTCGTCTCATCACTGAGACCGAGCCGTATTACGACCCCTACGACTTCGCCATCGACACCGATCCGTACCCGGTGTGGAAGCGCCTGCGCGAAGAGCGGCCGCTCTATTACAACGAGAAGCACGGCTTCTACGCGTTGAGCCGCTACGCCGATGTCGAGCGCGGGTTGCTCGACGTGGCGACGTATTCGTCGGCCAAGGGGACGCTGCTCGAAATCATCAAGGCCGACTTTCAGATGCCGCCCGGCGTGTTCATTTTCGAGGATCCCCCGCAGCACGACCTGCATCGCGGCTTGATGTCGCGGGTGTTCACGCCGAAGAAGATGGCGGCGATCGAACCGAAGGTACGGGAATTCTGCGCCCGCACACTCGACCCGATCGTCGGTAGCGGCCGCTTCGATTTCATCGCCGATCTCGGCGCCCAGATGCCGATGCGCACCATCGGGTTCCTGCTCGGCATTCCCGAAGAAGATCAGGAAGCGATCCGCGACCGCATCGACCAGGGACTGAAGATGAGCGAGGAGGGCGAGCTCCCGTCGGCCATGAGCGGGGGCGACGATGGGACATCGATGTTCGCCGAGTACATCGCGTGGCGCGCCGAGCATCCGTCCGACGACCTGATGACCGAGTTGCTGCAAGCGGAGTTCACCGACGAGAACGGTGAGACGCGCCGTCTCACCCACGAGGAGATCCTCGGCTACATCACGCTGATCGCCGGCGCCGGCAACGAGACGACCACGCGCCTCATCGGTTGGACGGGCAAGGTCCTGGCCGAGCACCCCGATCAGCGCGCCGAACTTGTCGCCGACCGCAGTCTCATCCCCGGCGCCGTCGAGGAGCTACTGCGGTACGAGCCCCCGTCGCCCGTACAAGCCCGGTACGTAACCACCGACGTCGAGCACCACGGCGAAAAGGTTCCCGCGGGCAGCGCCATCCTGCTGCTCAACGCGTCGGCCAACCGCGACGAGCGCAAGTTCGCCGACCCCGATCGCTTCGACATCCATCGCAAAGCCGAAGGCCACCTGTCGTTCGGCTTCGGCATCCATTTCTGCCTCGGCGCCGCGCTGGCGCGTCTTGAAGGCCGCGTCGCCCTCGACGAAGTCCTCAGGCGCTTCCCGACTTGGGAAGTCGACTGGGACAACGCCAAGCAAGCCCGCACCTCCACCGTCCGCGGCTGGGAGACCCTGCCCGCCTTCGTTTAGTCGCGCCGCCGCTGGTCGCCTCAGTTTGATGACACCAGAAGTGTGTGATTGCGGCCAACCGAGTGCGATCACGCCAGTCTCGTGGCGAGTAACGCGCGCGGCGTCGGTCCGTCGTGGGGTGGCGCGGCGTGATGCTGCCGAATTTGAGAGCGATCACGACGCGCCGAAGTGGAGTAACGCGTTCGTGGTGTTACCGCGTCAGCAGCAGCACGCCCGATGGGGTGCCGCCGCCGGAGGTGACGACGGCGACTTCGGCGTCGGCGACCTGACGCTCGCCGGCCTCGTGGCGTAGTTGGGCCACGGCCTCGTAGAGGAAGCCGTAGCCGTGGGTGCGGCCTTCGGAGAGTTGGCCGCCGTGGGGGTTGACGGGCATGTCGCCGTCGAGCGCGATGCGCTTGCCGCCGTCGAGCCAGTCCATGGCGCCGCCGAGTTCGCAGAAGCCGAGGCCTTCGAGCCACGAGATGGCGTTGAACGTGAACCCGTCGTAGATCAGCGCGAGGTCGACGTCGGCCGGCGTCATCGACGCGCGCGACCACAGGTGCGCGCACTGCCCGAGCACTTGCGGCTCGTGCGTGACGGTGTCCTGCTCCCACGAAACGCGTTCGAGGATCTGCGTGCCCACGGCGTCGATGTGGATGGCCGGCTTGGGCAGGTCCGCCGCCGCGTCCGCCGCGGACACGATCACCGCGATCGACCCGTCGCAGGGCACGTCGCAGTCGTACAAGCCGAAGGGCGTGGTGATCGGTCGGGCGTTCATGTAGTCGTCCATCGTCATCGGCTCGCGGTAAATGGCGGCCGGGTTGCGAGCTGCGTTGGCGCGCCCGTTCAACGCGATCCAGCCGAGCATCTCCTTCGTGGCGCCGTAGCGGTGCAGGTACTGATTGGCGTTCATGCCGATCCAGTTGCCGGCCGACATCGCGCCGAACGGCGCCCGCCACTCGTAGTTGACGCCGGACACGCGACCGCCGCGCGCGTCGGTCGTGCGGCCGAGCCCGAGCGCGGCGTTCGTCGCTTCCCATACCGTGCGGAAACACAGGACGTGGCGGCACAGGCCAGTAGCCACCGCCATCATCGCCGCGATCACCGAGCCGGCGGGGCCGGGTAAATCGCCGCCGCCGTTGAACCACGTCGGACGGATCCGCAACGCTTCTTCGACGGCGATGACGCCGCCCTCGCCCATGCCCATCGTGGCGACGCCCGGGTAGGTCGACAGCCCGTCTATGTCCTCGACGCTCAGTCCCGCGTCGGCGATCGCCTCGAGGCACGCCGTGACCGTCAACGACAACGGGTCCACCATCAACCGCCGCCCCAACACCGACCGTCCGATGCCCGACAGCACCGACTTGTGCTCGAAGCGTTCCGTGGTCAAGGGCGCCCGCGGCGTACGCCGCGTCGGTGCCGGAATCGGATCGTCGACCGGCGCCTCGCCCGTGGGCGCGAACAGGGGCAGCCACACGTCTTCGTGGTGCTCGAACTTCACCGCCACGCGCATGCCGACGGCGACGTCGTCAACCGGGCAGTCGACGATGTTCGTCGTCAGGCGCACCGACACGTCCTCGTCGAGCGCGACATTCGCGATCACGTACGGCGGTTCCATCCCCGGGAGCCACTGGTGCTGGTTGACGGTGAAGCCGATGACGGTGGCGCGCCCCGACACCACCGTGTCGGTGCGGTTCAGGCTGCGGCAGACCTGGCACACCGGCGACGGCGGGTGCACCATCACCCCGCAGTCACCGCAGCTGTCGATGCGGAGGCGGCCGTCTTCGCCCGACGTCCAGAACCGGCGATTCGACAGGTTCAGCTCCGGGAGCGGCCGCACGGCGCCGACGTTAGCGGCGGGAGAACCTTGCCGCCCTCAAACGAGAACGTCGTTTGCGATACGCTCGCCAGCGTGGAGGGACGACGCGTGAAGCGCTGGATGTTGTTGCTCACAGCGCTCGTCGTGCTGACGTCGGCGTGCGGCACGCGCTGGTCCGACGCGCAACGCAAGAGCGTCAATGCCCGCTACGCCCGTACGTCGGGATCCGGCGCGGCAGCGGCGACCGACGACGGCGGTACTGATGCCCTCGCGCCGGCTGACACGATTCCCGGATCGACCTCCGGCAACGGCAGCGCGTCGACGCCGAGCGGCGCCGCCCGCAACCCCAGCGCCGCGGCGACGGCCAACCGCCCGTGCGCCGCGGCGTCGAACGCGCCCGGCGTCACCGCCGACACGATCACCGTCGGCAGCATCTCCACGGTGTCGGGCCCCGTACCCGGCCTCGGTGAGTCCACCGTCGCCGCCGTGCGCTCCTACGTCGCCTATCGGAACGCCACCGGCGGGGTGTGCGGTCGCAAGATCGTGCTCAAGACCGGCGACGACGGCTTCGAGAACAGCCGCTACCACGCGCTGATCACCTCGATGGCGCCGCAGATTCTCGGCCTCGCCGGCGGACTCGGCTCGGGCGACGGGGGTGGCGTCGATGTCGTCGACGCGCAAAGGATCCCAGTCGTCGCCACGGCGACGGCCGACAGCTTCCAAGCGGCCGCGACCGTCTTCGATATCAACCCGCCATTCGCCGACATTCGCAAGAAGATCGGAAAGTACGAGTGGTTGGCTGCGCACGGGGTGAAGACCGCCGCGCTGGTGTACATCGACCTCGCGCAGGTCAAGACCCAGGTCAACCAGCAGCGCGCCCAGATGGAAGCGTCGGGCATCAAGGTCGTGTACGACAAGGCGGTGCCGTTGAGCACGCTGAGTTACGACGAAGCGGCGCGCGGTGTCGCCAACAGCAAGGCCGACTACCTCTTCTATCCTGCGGCCGGCAACCTGAACACCAACATGGCCAAGTCGATGTACGACACGGGTTACAAGCTCAAGTACGGCGAGTACCTGACGGCCTACGGATCCGACTTCATCGAATCCGCGGGTGTGGCGGCCGAAGGCGGCGTGAGCTGGTCGCGGGCTTTGCCCAGAGAGGAGGCGGCGTCGAATCGCGAGGCGACGGCGTTTGTCTCGTGGATGAATCGCGCCGCGCCCGGCATCGTGGCGGACACGTTCGCCGCCGACGGGTGGGCGTCGGCCAAGGCGTTCTTCGACGCGCTGAACAGCCTGCCGGGAGCGATCTCGCGTGAGGCACTCATCACGAAGTTGAAGGCGACGACGACCTATGACGGCGACGGGTTCTACGGCAATATCAATCTCGGCAAGAAGCTGAGCAACGGCTGCTACATCGCGATGCAAGTCGTGTCGCAGAAGTGGAAGCGGCTGACGCCTGACAGCGGATTCCTCTGTTGAGTTCGGCCGCGCCTCCGCTCGCGCTCCACGGAGTCGGCGCGGCGTACGGGCGCATCGAGGTGTTGCACGGCATCGACGTCGCCGTTCCCGACGGTGGCATCGCGGCGCTACTCGGCCCCAATGGCGCCGGCAAGAGCACCACGCTCGCCGTCATGAGCGGCCTGCTCGCGCCGACGCGTGGATGCCGCCACGTTCGCGGCCGGCACCTGAACCACGCCAGCGCGGAGTCGTTGAGCCAACTCGGCGTCTGCCTCATCCGCGAAGGGCGATCGGTATTTCCGAACCTCAGCGTGGCCGACAACCTGACCGTCGCCGCGTCCTGCGGTGCGTCGGTCGACCGGCTCACCGAGGTGGCCTTCACGCTGTTCCCGCGGCTGGCCGAGCGCCGCAAGCAACTGGCCGGCACGTTGTCGGGCGGCGAGAAGCAGATGCTGGCGCTGGCCCGCGGCCTCGGTACCGACCCGAGCGTGCTGCTCATCGACGAGCTGTCGTTGGGGCTGGCGCCGATCATCGTCAGCCAGCTCTACGACGCCGTGGCCCAGGTGGCGCAGGCCGGCGTGTCGGTACTCGTCGTCGAACAGTTCGCCACGGTCGGTCTCAAATACGCCAAGCACGCGTACGTGATGGCGCACGGCGTGGTCACCTACGACGGTCCGAGCGCCGGCGCAGCCGACGCCATCCAATCGGCGTATCTCGGAGCCGTGCGATGACGGAGCTGCTCCAGTACACGCTGTTCGGGCTCATGCTCGGTTCCGTGTACGCCATCGCGTCGATGGGTTTGGTTCTGACCTACACGGTCACCGGCGTGTTCAACTTCGCCCACGGGGCCGTCGGCATGGTGGCCGCCTACTCCTACTTCGAGTTGCGCGTGCAGCACAACGTGCCTACGCCGATAGCCCTCGCGCTCATCGTGCTCGTCCTGGCGCCGATCACGGGATTGGGCGCCGAACGCTTGCTGCGTCGCTTCCGCGGCGCCGACTACGCGACGTCGCTCGTGGTGACGATCGCCTTGACCGTCGGTCTATTGGGCTTCGCCGCCAAGGTCTTCCCGCCCACCGAAGCCCGCAACATCCCGTACCTGTTCGGCGACCGCCGCTTCGTCCTCGCCAGCGTGCCGATCACCTACGACCGCATCGCCCAGGTCGTCATCGCCATCGCCGTCGCGTTCGGTCTCCGCTTCCTGCTCTTCGGGACGCCGATCGGAGCGCGCATGCGCGCCGTGGTCGACGACGCCGAACTCGCCAGGCTGAACGGTGTGCGATCGGTCGCCGTCGCCCGTTACAGCTGGATGATCGGCTTCGGCCTGGCGGCGCTTGGCGGCGTGCTGTTCGCCGCCGGTACCAACCTCAACGCCGTGGTGCTGACGCTGCTCGTGCTCAACGCCTACGGCGCGGCGATGATCGGCCGGCTTACGAGCTTGCCGCTGACGTTTCTCGGCGCGCTGCTGTTGGGCCTCTGCCAGTCGCTCACGAACGTCACCTGGTTGTGGCCCGACGGAGACGTGTTCACGCGCGTCCGGCTGGCGATTCCGGGGATCTTCCTCGTCGTCGCCGTCCTCCTCGTGCCGTCGTTCCGCCTCTCGGCCGGACGCATCGTCGGTCGCGACCAGCCGAACGTGCCGACGGTGCCTCGCGCCATCGGAGTGGGTCTTGCGCTCGTCTTGGCCGTGGTGGTCGTGGTGAACGCCGGCCCGGTGAGCGCGCAGTCGCATCTCGTGCGCGGGCTGGTGATTGCCACGATCGCGCTGTCGCTCGTCGCCGTCACTGGCCTCTCGGGTCAGATCTCGCTGACGCAGTACGCCTTTCTCGGCGTGGGGGCTTTCGTTGCCGGCAAGGCCTTCGGCGGCGCCAACGCGTTCGGCATGCTGTTCGGTGGACTGGTCGCCGCCGTCCTCGGCGTGATCATCGCCTTGCCGTCGGCGCGACTACGCGGCCTGCATCTCGCGTTGAGCACGTTCGGCTTCGCGCTCATCGCGCGCGAGTTGGTGCTGGCTGACCCGCGGGTGTTCGGCTTCGCCGGTCTGCGCGTCGGGCGACCTGACGTGCTCGGAATGTCGACGGCGTCCGATGGAGCCTTTGCCGTGTGGTGCGCCGTCGTGTTCGTCGCGTTGGGTGTGCTCGTTACCGTCGTGCGCCGCAGCTGGTTCGGACGACAACTCACCGCGATCCGCGACAGCGAACTCGCCGCGGCAACATTGGGAATGCACGTCCGCTTGGCCAAGGTCATGGTGTTCGCCTTCGCGGCGTTCATCGCCGGCTGCGCCGGGGCGCTCTTCGGCGGCATGTCGGTCACCGTCGACGGCGTGCAATTCGAGCCGGTGAACGGCCTCGTGATCGTCCTGTTCGCGTTCGTCGGTGGAATCACCACCGTCAGCGGGGCGGCGATCGCGGGTGCACTGTTCGCGCTGCTCGTCTACGCGGAGTCGACGTATCCGGAGCTGTCCGGAGTGGTGTTCCTCAGCGTCGCCGCCGCGGCCATCAGCCTGGGTCGGCAGCCCAACGGCATCGCCGGAGTGGCGCTGTCGTTCTTCCGCCGCTCCGAACGGCCGGCGGTCGCTGACGCTTTGCCGGTGCCCGAACCGGCTTTAAGCGGGAGTGCGGCGTGAAGCGGTTGCTGCGGACCTTCCTACTGCTCGTGGTGGCGGCGACCTTCCTCACGCCGGCGTCGCCGAGTGACGCGCAGACCGACACGCGTCTCGGCGGGTACCAGGGCGTCGCCAGCGCGTCGGGCATCCATGCGCTGTACAACATCGAAGGTCTCCTGCCGTTGCCTCCGCCGGTCGACGTTGGCTCGCCCGACGCGTTCACGACGATCGTGACCGGGCCGACGACGTTCGCCCGCGCCTCGGTCGCCGATCCCGGCGACCTGCTCGCCAGTCCCGACGTCTTGCTCGCCCTGGCGATCCCTGGATATCCGGCGGGCACCGTGCCGCCGTACCCGTTCCGCATCTCGGCGTCGTCGGGCGTCGGCGCGCCCACGGCCGAGTCCAATCCCGCGCCGGGGCTCAACGCGCGCGTCGCCGCCAACGACGGCGACTCCATCTCGGAGGCGACCATGCCCGCCGCCATCGCGCCCGCCGTCGTGACCGCCGGGAGCTCGTCGGCCCGCGCCACCACGAAGACCGACGGTTCGATCGTCACGGTCACGGCGCGGAGCCGGACCAGCGGCATCAGCGTGCTCGGCCTGCTGACCATCGACTCGCTCGTCACCGACCTGGCCGCCACATCGGTCGGCAAGGTGACGAAGCTGACCGGCGGCACCACCGTCGTCGGCGCCAAGTTCCGCGGCCAGCCCGTCACGATCGACGCCAAAGGCGTCCATTCGCCCGTGGGCAGTCTCAACGAGCAGCTGAAGGCGTTGGGCTTGAAGATCGCCGTAGCCGGCCCGTTCGAGGTGACCGGCGGCAAGTCGGGTTCGTTGGCGTCGTCGGGTCTGCGCATCGACTTCCGCTTCGGCGCCAACAGCGTGCCCGGCCTCGTCGACGCCATCGATTCGTTGCCGCCGATCGACAACCCGATTCCCGGGTTCCCGGTGAGCCCCGAAGACATCCTGGCGGCGGCGAAGGCGAACAACCTGGCATCGGTGGAGATCGGCCGCGGCCTCGTGTCGCTCTCGGCGCGCGAGTCGGCGGTCTTTGACGTCGAGTTGCCGGCGCCGCTGGACGACCTGCCCGTGCTGTCGCTGGGTGACAGCTTCGACATCCCCGGGGCGCCGATCGCGCTCACACCCGGGCCACCGCGGGCACCACTGCGCGCCGTCCGCGCCGCCGCACTACCGCCGGCGACGGGTGTCGGCGCGCTGATCCTGCTGGCGCTGCTCGCCATCCCGTTCATCGGCGACCTGATTGCGCGAGCCTGCGGAGCCGTGCTGGCCACCAACGAAGCCGAGATCTGTGCGATGGAGGAACGAGAACGATGAGTGCGTCCGAGCCGTTCACCGTGCTGACCGGTGGACCGACCATTGAAGAGCGCGACGCTCGGCTGTCCGCCGGCGCCGAGGAGTTGGTCGACGACCCATCACGCCTGTCGATCTTCCGTCGCGACCACTTCCTGCTCGCGGTCGCCGCGGCGCTGATGTCGCTCGGCATCGCTGTCATCCTCATCGGCTGGGCCGGCGCCGCCCACGCCACGATCATCGAAGAACAGCTGCCCTACGTGATTTCCGGCGGACTGCTCGGCGTGGCGCTGGCGACCATCGGCGCGTTGACGCTCTTCTCGCACTGGTTGACGGTGACGATCCGCGAGAACCGCGTGCACGAAGCCAGCCGTCGTCGCGACCACGCCGAGCTGGTCGACGCCATCCGCTCGTTGACCAAGTCGTTCGACGCGCAGGAGGAGGTGCCCCGTGCCCGTGCTGGAAGTAAGCGCGCTGACCGTCAGGTTCGGCGAACACCTCGCAGTTAACGACGTCGACGTCGCCGTCGGCGCCGGTGAGATCGTCGGACTGATCGGCCCGAACGGGGCCGGCAAGACGACCACGTTCAACGCCATCTGTGGCGTGCAGACCTGCACGGGCAGCGTTCGCCTCGACGGCGTCGACATCTCGAACGCGCAGCCGCATCGGCGCGCCCGTCTGGGCATGAACCGCACGTTCCAACGCCTCGAAGTCTTCGGCTCGATGACGGCCTACAACAACATCCGCACGGCGGCGGAGATCGCGGCGCGCGGCCGGCGTCAGTCGATGCGCGGCGCGCCGGCGATGGCCGACGCCATCATCGACCAGCTTGGGCTCGGCGCCATCGCCAACCGCCGCGCTGACGCGCTGCCCACCGGCCAAGCTCGGCTGGTCGAACTCGGGCGCGTTTTGGCGACCGAACCCAAGGTCGTGTTGCTGGACGAACCGGCGTCGGGCCTCGACGAAGTCGAAACCGCCCGCCTCGCCGACGTCCTCCGCTCGCTGGCCGCCCGGGACTTGGGAGTGCTGCTGGTCGAGCACGACATGGACATCGTGATGGAGCTGTGCTCGCGGATCTGCGTGCTCAACTTCGGCGAGGTGATCGCGTCGGGCACGCCCGCCGAGGTGCGCGCCAGCGCGGCGGTGCAAGAGGCCTACCTGGGCGCGGTGGCGTAGTGCGCGTTGTCGTCGTCGGAGCGTCGAGCGGGCTCGGCCGTTGTATCGGCGTCGGGCTGGCGCAACGCGGCGCCGAGGTGGCGCTGTTGGCGCGTCGCCGCGATCGGCTCGAAGGCGCCGTCACGGAAGCGGGCGCAGGCGCCGTCGCCATCGAGTGCGACGTGACCGTCGCCGCTTCATGCCAGGCGGCGGTAGAGGAAGCCGCGGGCAAACTCGGCGGCATCGACGGCGTCGTATACACCCCGGCGATCGGACCGCTGATGCGCATCGCCGATACCGACGCCGATACGTGGCGACGGGTGTTCGATACGAATGTGATCGGCGCGACGTCGATCACGACGGCCGCGCTTCCGCACCTGCGCGCGGCGTCGGGCACGGCGGTGTACCTGTCGTCGGTGAGCGCGTCGGTCACTCCGCCGTGGCCTGGCCTCGGCGCCTACGCCGTGAGCAAGGCGGCGCTCGACAAGCTGGTCGAGGCGTGGCGCGCCGAGCATCCCGACGTCGGGTTCACGCGCATCGTCGTCGGCGACTGCGCCGGGGGCGAGGGCGATGCCATGACCGAGTTCGCCAATGGATGGGACGGCGAACTCGCCACCGAGCTCATGCCGATCTGGTTCGCCCGCGGGTACCTGGCCGGCGCGCTGATGCCCGTTGAGCGGCTGGTCGCAGTGGTCGACATGACGTTGCAAGCGGGCGGCGCCGACTCGATCCCTTCGGTCACCGTGGCGCCACGGCCACCGGCGCCGCAATAGCGAAATAGGTTGGAGCCATGAAAGTCGTCGTCAACTTCGATCTGTGTGAGAGCAACGCCCTGTGCATGGCCGAGGCGCCCGAGGTGTTCGAAGTGCGTGACGACGATTTCCTCTACGTGCTCCAAGAGGAACCCGGAGAAGAACTGCGAGCCAAGGTCGAAGCCGCGGCGCGGGTCTGCCCCAAGCAGGCCATCACCGTCGAGGGGTAATGGCTGAGCCCGCGCGCGACCCGTGGCGGCGCGCGCAGGTCAGCGGCGTCGCACTTCTGGCCATACTCGTGGCGGGCACCGTCGCCTACAGCATCCTGGGGCTCGGCTTCATCGACGCGCTGTATCAAACGATCACCACGATCTCGACCGTCGGCTTCCGCGAGTACGGCGAGCCCACGACTGCGTGGAAGATCACGACGATGGTGGTCATCCTCGTCGGGGTCGGCGCCGCGCTCTACACCCTGGGTGCTGTTCTCGAGGCCTTGGTCGAAGGGCGGTTGGGCGACGGCCGCAGCCGCCGCCGAATGGAACGGAGAGTCGCTGCCATGGAAAACCACACGATCATCTGCGGTTGGGGCCGCGTCGGGCGGGCGATCTATGCCAGCCTCGCCGGCAACGGCGACGACGTCGTGGTCATCGACGTCGATCCGGAGCGCGCCGCGACAGCGGGCGACTCTGTCGTGGCCGGCGACGCCACCGACGACGAGGTGTTGCGCCGCGCCGGCATCGAGCGCGCCCGCTGCCTGGTGGTGGCGCTCGTCAACGACGCCGACAACGTGTACGTGACGCTGTCGGCGCGCGCCTTGCGCCCTGACCTGTTAATCGTGGCCCGCGCCCGCAACGAGGCCGCAGTCGCCAAACTGCTCCAAGCCGGCGCCAACCGAGTGGTCAACCCGCAGCAGATCGGCGGCGCCCGCATGGCGGCGTTGGCCACGCAACCGGCGGTGGCGGATTTCCTCGACGTGGTCATGCACGACGGCAGCCTCGAGTTCCGCTTGGCCGAGGCGGAGGTGGCCGGCGGCTCGCGCTTCGTCGGCCGCACGGTGCAGGACGCGCAGATCCGCGACGACACCGGCGCGTTGGTGCTCGCCGTGCGCGAGCCCGACGGCAGTTTCGTCACCAATCCGTCGCCGAGTCACACCCTGCAAGCGGGTCAGGTGCTGATCGCCATCGGCACCGCCGCGCAGGTAGCGTCGCTGCAGTCCGCGGCAGGTGGCGCGGGGTAAACGTAGGAGGGGCCGTGCGAGAGATCGAGACGGACTATCTGGTAATCGGAGCCGGCGCGTCGGGCATGGCGTTCGTCGACGAGCTGCTCGCGCATTCCGACGCCACGGTCGTGATGGTCGATCGGCGTCATCGTCCGGGCGGCCACTGGAACGACGCATATCCCTTCGTCCGGCTGCACCAGCCGTCGGCGACTTACGGCGTGAGCTCGCGCCAGTTGGGCAATGATCAGATCGACGAGGCGGGCCCGAACGCCGGCTTCTACGAGCGGGCCACCGCCGCCGAGATCGTCGACTACTTCTCCCGCGTGCTCGACGACTTCCGCGCCTCCGGACGCTTCCAGTTCCTGGGAAATGCGGACTACCGCGGCCAGGACGGCGATGGGCACAGTGTTGTGTCGCTGCTGACCGGAGATGAGACGACGATCCGCGTGCGCAAGAAGTTCGTCGACGCCACCTACACGGAATCGTCGATCCCGTCACGCCACACGCCGAAGTTCGCGGTCGAGCCCGATGCGCGTCTGATCCCGCCCAACGACTTGGTCGATCTCGGCGAGCCGCCGGGCGGCTTCACCATCATCGGTGCGGGCAAGACCTCCATGGACACGATCTGCTGGCTGGTCGAATCCGGGGTTGACCCTGACAAGATCGAATGGATCCGGCCACGCGATCCCTGGGTGTTCAACCGCGCCGCGTTCCAACCGTTGGACCTGGTCGGTTCCTACATGCAGCTCCAGGGGTGTTGGGTCGAAGCCGCCGCCGAGGCCGAAGACGGCAACGACTTCGCCCGCCGGCTCGAAGGCCACGTCATGTCGCGCATCGATCCCACTACCGAGCCAACCGCGTTTCGTGGTCCGACGGTCAGCGAGCTTGAGCTCGGCATGCTCCGCAGCATCGAGCGGGTCGTGCGCGATCGTGTGCGCCATCTCAAGGGCAAGCCCGGACAGCTGTTCGTCGATTGCACCGCTGAAGGTGTTCGGCCGACCGTCCCGATCCCGATCTTTGCGCCCGACCGCATCACGCTGCAGTACGTGACCCTGGGCATCGTGCCGTGGGGCGCGGCCACGGTCGGCTATGTCGAGGCGACACGTGACGACGACGACGAGCAGAAGAACCTGCTGTGCCCGCCGCTGGTGTTCACCGGCGACGCCGCGGACTTGTTGCACATGGCGTTCGCCGGAATGAAGGGGCTGTTGGCGCGCGGCGCGGAACCCGACCTCGCCGTCTGGGCCGAGGAAACGCGACTGAACCCAGGTCGTGGTGCGGCCGAACACATGGACGACCCTCGCGTCCCGGCGGCCTTCGCCGCGATGGGCGCCAACATCGGCCAAGCAATGGCGAACCTCGAAGAACGGACGCGCGCCTAGCCTCGACGCGATGGATGCAGAAACCTGGCGCTGGATCTGGTTGGGCGCGACGGTGGTGTTCGGGCTCGGCGAGATGGCCACGCCCGGTTCGTTCTTCCTGGGACCGTTCGCCATCGGCGCCGCTGTCGCCGCAGCGCTCGCCTTCGCGGGTGTCGATGCCGTGTGGCAGTGGACGGCGTTCGTGGGCATCTCAGTGGCGTGCCTGTTCGCCTTGCGCCCGTTGGCACGCCGGCTTGACCGGGCTGCGGGTTCTGACGGCGTCGGCTCGCGCCGGCTCATCGGTCGGACGGGCGTCGTGCTGAACGACATCGGGCCGGGTGACTCCGGCGTCGTGCGCATCGATCGTGAGGAATGGCGCGCCGTCGCCGCCGACGACGTCGCCCTCGAGGCGGGCCGGAAGGTGAAAGTGACGGAAGTAGAAGGCACCAAAGTCATCGTGACGAGCGCGGAGGAAATCGCATGAACACCGTCGATCCGGGCGTCATCGTCCTGGCGGTTATCGCCGTCTTCTTACTGATCTATGTCGCCGCCGGTGTGCGCATCGTGCGCCCGTACCAACGCGGCGTGGTCGAACAACTCGGCAAGTACAAGGAGACGGCCGATCCCGGCCTCAAGATCATCATTCCCTTCGTGCAAAACGTGCGCCTGGTCGACATGCGTGAGCAAGTCATCGACGTCCCGCCGCAAGAGGTGATCACCAAGGACAACGTGGTCGTATCTGTCGACGCCGTCATCTATTACGAGCCGACTGATCCGCAGCGGATGAGTTACAACGTCGGCAACTTCATCCTCGCCATCACGAAGTTGGCGCAAACGAACCTGCGGAATCTCGTGGGAGAGATGCAACTCGACGAAGCGCTCACCAGCCGCGACTCGATCAACACCGCGCTGCGTCAGATCCTGGACGACGCGACGGACAAGTGGGGTGTCCGCGTCGTGCGGGTCGAGATCCAGCGGATCGATCCACCACCCGACGTCATGAGTGCGATGCACGAACAGATGAAGGCCGAGCGCACGCGCCGCGCAGTCGTCACCGAAGCCGAAGGCCGCCGCACCGCCGCCGTCACCACGGCCGAAGGCGACAAGACGGCGGCGATCCTCCAAGCCGAGGGCCAGCGTCAGCAGGACATCTTGTTCGCGGAAGGCCAAGCCGCCGCGATCCGGCTGTCGGCCGACGCCGAGAAGTACCGCCAGCAAATCGTCGCCGAAGGTGAGGCCGACGCCATCCGCACCGTGTATGGCGCCATCCACGACGGCGGCCCCGACGCCGGGCTCGTCACCATCAAGTATCTCGAGACGCTCCAAATAATGGCCAACGGCACGGCGACCAAGATCATCCTGCCGACCGAGCTGGCTGGCATCGCCGGCGCTATCGCCGGCATCACCGAGACGATCAACGTGCCTGGAGTGGTGCCGGCGTACGATCCCGGCGCCGAGGAAGAGACCGCTTAGGCCTCTCAGCACAGCGCCGCTGCGATTCAGCACGGTGTCGCGCGAACACGCACCTGCGCGATGCTCGGTGGTGTGGGGAGTGGCGTCGAAAACTGGATGCGGTTGCGTCCTGCTCCCGAGTATCACCAGTCGCTGTTCGGCGTAACCGAGCCACACGAGGTCGTGTCGGCGATCTCGCGGTTCTGCGCCGACGTACTCGACTCGACCGTCACCAGCATTCCGTTCTACTGGGTGAGTACCGGCGCAGTTGCCGGTCTCGTGCTCGCAGACGGGCGCGAAGTCGCGTGCAAGTTCCTCCCACGCGACCTGGAACGGCTCGACGTTCTCGTCGCGTGCCGGTCCGTGCAGGCGCGCGCCCGCGCGCATGGACTCCCGGTGCCGGAGCCTCTGATCGGCCCGATCGAGTGGGATCGAACGACCACCACCGTCGACGCCTGGCTTCCTTCGCCGCCGCCGCTGGACGCGCGCCAACCGGCGGTACGCGCAGGACTCGCTCGCCTGCTCCACGAACTCATCGAATGCCTACGCGGCGTCCGCCAGCCGAGTCTCGGCGCGTCGCGCTACCGCCTCCCACAAGACCCCACCAGCCTGCGGCCTCGACGAGTTCGACCTGCTCGCCGCGAGAAGCCACGCCGCCCTAAGGGCCGACACCGCAACGTCGACCATCGGTCACATCGACTGGCGAGCACAAAACGCGCACGTCGACCAGTCCGGCACGCCCATCGCCATCTACGACTGGGACGCAGTGAGCATCGCTCCCGAAACGTTCTTCGTAGGAACGGCCGCGGCAATGCTCAGCGTCATATTCGCCGCACCGAACTCGTCGGTACCAACGCCCTCTGACGTCGCCGCGTTCGTCGCTGACTACGAGGCCGCGCGTGGCGCGACATTCGACCCCGGCCAACGACGCCTCATCGCGGCAGCCGTCATCTACAAGCTCGCCCGTCACGCGACCATCGAGACCGAACTCGATCGTGACGAGACCCACATCGACGAGAGGAGCATTCGTCTCGCCCTCCGGACGTTCGGCGCCGCGGCATACGAAGCGGCCCTTTGAGTCTCTACGCGGCCCGCGTCCCGGCGTTGTCGGGCAGCGCGAGAGGCACGCGTGCGCTAGTTGTATTGCCCAGCCACGTTGTTGACGCGGGCGATGGGTGAGCTACTCGGGTTCGCCGATGCGAGCCTCAAGCGCGTCGAGTTCTCTCTGCGTGTTCTCGCGAAGCCGCTTTCCGTAATCGTCGTCCGGAAGCTCATCGGCCGTTGCTCGCGCTCGCTTGTACCAACGCCGCGCCTCTTCGAGGTCGCCCAACTCGCGATGCGAGTAGCCGACATTGGCGAAGATGGACGCCTTCATCTCGGCCGGGAACTTCTCGGGTCCGGCCCTCTCGGCGCGCTCAAGTGATTCGATGTTCAGATCAAGCTTCGCCTGAGAATCGTCGACAATCACGGCGAGCAAGTGAAGCACCGTCGCTGCGCCCGCATCGTCGGTCTCCGGATCGTCTAGGAGCGCTCGGTACTTCGCCCTCGCTCCATCCATGTCGTCCGACCGTTGCATGTCGGCAGCGGACATCAAACCTTCTTCAAGTTGTTTCGTTAGTTCGAGCACGTCCGAACCATGCCCGAAGGGTGTGACACTCAGTCGGGACGCACCGTTGAGCGCTCCCTATCTATCTCGCGAGAGGCCGTGGAGGCGTGAGTGCACGAGCGCATTTTGCTGCCTGATATAGCGCTCTCAAGGCGTGTCCCCCGAGTGCCGTTCGGGGACGCAATGTGGCTCAAGCGCCGAGGCCGACCCCTACCGTTGACCGGCCCATTCGTGGGTGCGGCCGCGGTGCAGCGCGGCGTAGATCTGGTCGCGCAACTGATTGGCGTCGGCGTCGGTCAGTGTGCGGTCCAGATCGCGCAGCACGATCCGGACGAGCACGTTCTTCTGCCCGGGCGTCATGCCCATGCGGTCGACGGCGGAGGGCGGGAGGTCGGCGTAGTCGGTCTGTGCAACCACCGAGACCTCTTCCACGGCGTCGGCGTTCTCACCGAGCGCGTCGCGCACGCGGTCGCCGAGTTCTTCGACGTCGTCGTCGGCATCGACGGCCACCGACACGTCGCGGCGCACGGCCGGCATGGCTGACACCGGGCGGTACGGCGAGAGGTCCTGCATCTGCGACGCGACTCGCTGATCGGTCGAACGCAGCAGCCGAATGTCGCCGATGCCCTTACGTAGCATGAGGAAACGGTCGAGGCCCAGGCCGAGGGCGAGTCCGTGCCAGCCGTCGAGACCGGCGCGCGCCAAGACGTCGGGATGGGCCAGCCCGCATTCCCACACCTCAACCCACTCGGCGCCGTTCTGTACGTCGACCTGGCGTCCGTCGAGCGTGTATGGATGCACGCGCGGGTCGGCGCGGTACGTCCGCCCGGGCGCGAGCGCGTCGATGAGGACGCGGGTCATTTCGTCCATGTCCTCGTTGGCGAGTGGGCGGCGCGAGATGCGCCACACGTCGAGTTGGTGTGGCGTGCCGGTGTGCAGCCGGTCGATGGCGTCGCGCCGGTACACCACGCCGGGGCACACGAGCACCACGTCGTCGACGGGATCGGCGGCGAGGGCGCGCAACGCCGGCGGGATCATGGCGCTCGAGTGGCTGCGCAGCATGTGCTCGTCGTCGACGTAGCGCGTGTAGCGCGCGTCGCGGCTGGCGGCGTCGCGCGTGAAAGCCAGGTTGTCGTAGTTGTCGGCGATGGGCACGACGCGCGAGCCGGGGGAGAGGCGCACGGCACAACCCCAGGCGTCGGTGAGCGCTCCGGCCGCCATGTCGACCAGCTGTTGGATGGCATGGGGACCGGCAGTGGCGTCGGTCAGGTCGCGCAGCGCGAGATCGCGCGCTAACTGTTCAGCGGTGAGGTAAGTGGGCATTGGTTGACTCCTTCGGTTCGAGCGGACGAGTGGGGTGATCCCCCGGCCCGTGGCTCAAACGTGGAGTCAGCCGAACAGGCGTCGAGGACCCACGGAGCCCGAAAGGGGCCGGGGGTCCGGAAATCGACGGCTGCTGGCGAGATGCACGAGGGCGATGGTACTAGCGGTGGCCGGGGCGGTCTTCCGGGTTTACGAGCACGCAGTGGGTGCCCCCGTAGATCGTCGGCATGCACTTGTTGCAGTGGATGCACGTCGCCTCCGCAGTGCGTCCCGCATGCCACTGCGCGATGAGGTCCGGTTCGCGCAACAACGCGCGACCCATGGCGACGAACTCGAAGCCCTCGGCCAGCGCGGCGTGCACGGTTTCGACCCGGTTGACCCCGCCGAGCAGGATCAGCGGCAGCGCCAACTCGGCGCGGAACTGCCGCGCCATGGGCAGGAAGTACGCCTCCTCGAACGGATACTCGTGCAGAAATCGTTTGCCGAACAGTTTGAAGGCGGTGCGGATGGGTTGGGGGAACGCCGCCGCCATCTCCTTGATCGGCGCGTCGCCCTTGAACAGGTACATCGGGTTGCGGAACGAGCTGCCACCCGTGAGCTCGATGGCGTCGAGGACGCCGTCGGACTCCAGCAGCCGCGCCGCCGCGAGACTGTCGTCTATCTCGAGGCCGCGGCGATAGCCGTCGGCCATGTTGAGTTTGGCCAACACCGCCATGTCGCGTCCGACGGAGTCGCGCACGGCGCGGGTGACGCGGCGGGCGAACTCGACGCGGTTGGCGACGCTGCCACCCCACTTGTCCTTGCGCTTGTTCAGCGCCGGGCTGAGGAACGCGCTGAGGAGATAGTTGTGGCCGAGGTGCAGCTCGACGGCGTCGAACCCGGCGTCGCGCAGCAACACCGCGGCAGCGGCGAAGTCGCGCGTGATGCGGTCGATGTCGTCGTCGGTGACGGCGCGGGTGAACTTCATCGCCATCGGGGTGAACACGCGCGACGGCGCCAAACCGGTGTGACCGGTTCCGGCGGCGACCGGTCCCGCGTGGCCCAGCTGGGCCGACGCGCGCGCGCCGGCGGCGTGCACCGTGTCGACGAGGCGGGCGAGGCCCGGCACCGCTTCGGGTCGCACGACGATCTCCGCCGGCGCGCCCTGCCCCTCGGGCGACACCGCCAAGTAGGCGAGGGTGGTCATGCCGACGCCGCCGGCCGCCATCGCCCGGTGGAAGTCGACCAAGCGATCCGTCACCAACCCCTTGTGTGCCATCCCCTCGAAGGTCGCCGCCTTCACGAACCGATTGCGCAGTTCGATCGGACCAAGCCGCGCCGGAGCGAATGGGTCGATGGGTTGGTCAGGCATCATGGCGATCATGGTCGATCACTGGCAGCAGTTCCACGACAGCTGGACCGGCCTGCTGACCTATCGCTATCTCGGCAAGCGCACCCCTGTTCTCGACATTGGTGTGGAGCGCGAGACGATGCCGTTGCGTCACGACATGCGCAACAGCACCGGCGGCGTGCTGGCAGCGCCGCTGGTCATCGCCGCGCCCGAGCCCTATTGGCTCGACGACGCGGTGGTGCCCGCGCCGGTTGTGATGTCGTACGAGATCGTCGACCCGGCGCGCGACGTGCGCGAGGTCGAAGTGCTGCGCGAGGTGACCCACATCGGCAAGACGATGGGGTTCTCACGCTCGCGCATCGTCGACGCCAACGACCACGAGCGCCTGATCGCGGTGTGCACCGGCGCGGGCGTCAGCTTGGGCGCGCAACCGGGCGACTTCGAGCCGGTCCACAACCCGCCGATCGAGGTCGAGGACTCGGAGGCGTTGCCGTCGCTCCCGATGGTCTTCGGCGCGACGCGCGATGACGACGGCGTGTGGCGCCTGCCGGTCGTGTCGCCGCCCATCGCCGCGCCCCACGGTGCATTGCATCTCGGCCCGATCAACATCGTGCTCGAGGCGGCGGCCACAGACGCCGCCGGCGACCGCATGCAGGTCGAGAGCTGGACCGTCACCATGCTGCGGCCGGGCACGGTCGGCCCGTTCCGCGCCGAGGCGTCGGTGCTGGCGATGGGGGGCCGCGTACCGGTGCAACTCACGCTCTACGACGAGGGCCGCGACGACCGCGCCATCGCCACCGCAATCGCTATCTACCGCCGCGTCTAGCTCACTTCGAAGAGCTGCCATTCGCCGGGCACGCCCTTGAGTTGGTGCGCTCCTCGGTCGGTGAAGTCGATCGTGCTGCCGTGGGTGAGGTCGCGGACCGTCCGTGACACCATCACGCGCCCGGGGGCGGCGGCGGACTCGACGCGCTGCGCGATGTGGACGGCGATCCCCGCGATGTCGTCCCCCCCGATCACCTCGACTTCGCCCGAATGAAGGCCGGCGCGAATGACCAGGCCAGCGCGCGCTGCTGACCGAACGAGTTCGGACGCGCAGCGGATCGCCCGCGCCGGGCCGTCGAAAGTCGCCAGGATGCCGTCGCCCGTCGACTTCACCCGCCGCCCGCGGTGTTGCACAAGTAACCGGTCGGCCTGCGCGTAGTGGTGTTCGAGTTCGGCGCGCCATTTCGCGTCGCCTCCCGCTGCCGCGCGACTGGTGGAATCCACGATGTCGGTGAAGAGCACGGTGGCGAGGAGACGGTCGGGCTCGACCACGCCGCGCGTGCCCGTGAGGAACTCCTCGATGTCACCGAGTTCTTCGGCCATCTCCGCAGGCGTCGCCGCGAAGTGTCCGTCAGTCGGTTGTTCGATGTAGCGCGCGCCGGCGATGCCGGCGGCGAGCGCCCGGCCGGCTTCGACGGGAACAAGCGGATCACCGAGGCGATGAATCACGAGTGTCGGTGCCGATATCGCCGGCAGGGCGGCGGTGACGTCGATGGTGACGTTGGCGCGTAGAAGCGCGGCGGCGGCGCGCGGCGTCGCCGACGCCCGTTCGTATTTCGCTGCCTCTTCGCGGTCCATCCCCGGGCGGAACACCGTCGATAACGGATAGCCGCTACCCCAGTAATGCTCGAGGTCAGCGAGCTGCTGGTCCAAATCTTCGGGCGGGTCGACCCTGGCGAACGTGGAACCGAGCACCAGCGCCGTGACGCGCTCGGGGTAGGTGGCGGCGAAGACGATGGCCAACGGTCCTCCTTCGGAGAAGCCCATCACCACCGCCCGCTCCGACCCCGCGGCGTCCATAACCGCGCGCACGTCGTCCATGCGCTCCTCGAGTGTCGACACGTCGGGCACGTTGCGATCGCTCAGTCCGGTGCCGCGCTTGTCGAACGAGATGACGCGGGCGAACTGGCTGAGGCGGCGATTGTGCTCTGCCCAGAGCTGGTCCTCCCACATCAGATCGAGATGCGAGATGAACCCGGGGATCCTCACGATGTCGATGGCGCCGTCGCCGAAGACTTGGTACGCGATGTCGAGATCGCCGCTCTTGGCGTAGCGGGTTCGTGGCGGGCCGGCCATCGAGGCAGACACTACGCAGACGGTCGCTGGCGCGTACTCTCCCTTGGCGTGACCGACGCCGAAGCCACGCCGCCTGAGGACGGCGTTCCTGATCCGCTGCGCGAGCAGCTGCTCGCGGCGGCGGCGCGGGTGTTCGCGTCCAAGGGCTACGCCGGCACCAAGATCATGGACATCGTCCGCGAGGCCGGACTGTCCAGCGGTGCGGTGTACGGCCGCTTCAACTCGAAGAACGAACTGCTCACCGAAGCCGTCGTGAACTCGACGCGGAGCGGTTCGGCGGCGCCGGTCGACGAGCGCGTGGCGGACCTGCTCGTGCGCGGCATGTCGCAGCGCCGCGGTCCCCTTAGCGAAGCCGAAGCCCTGCAGCTCGAGGCGTTCGTCGCCGCCCGCCGCGACGAGGAAGTGGCGGCGGCGATCGTCGAGAGCCAGCGCCGCCTGCGCGAGGCTGTCGAGCCGCTCGTGCAGAAAGCGCTGCACGACGGCACCGCCGCGCCGGGGATCGACGTGGACTCGGTCCTCTACTTCATCCGGGCCGTCAACCTCGGCCTGCTGCTCCAGCGCGGCGCCGGCATGGAACCGCCGCCACCCGAGGTGTGGGAAGAGTTCGTCGCCCGGATCGTCGGCAGCCTCGCCGGCGAGTCGGACTGACTCGACTCTTATTCGAGTTCTTGCGCGGCGGCGATGCCTTCGAGGAGGTAGCGCGCCTTCGGCTCCAGCCGTAGGTGCGCGTAGGTCATCGTCACGTGGTCGAACGCGTCGTCGACGGAGCGGAACCCGCACAGCCGGTAGAGCACGGCTATGTCGTCGTCGTCTTGCTCGACTCGGGACGCGGCGACCTTCATCGAGAAGAGGTAGTGAGGAGAAGCCACGCTGACGCGCAAGCCCGGGTGCTGGAAGGCGACGGTCGCGTCCGGATCGGGACCGAGCATGAAGCCCTTCACGCCGTCGTTCAGCCAATCGTCGTCGAGGTCGTCATGGCGGGCCGCCACTCGACGCGCTGCCTGGTAGATCACGGCCGTCGGCTCGAAGACGGCGTCGATGTCACGCGTCGAGCGACGCGTGTTATAGGCGAGAGCCATGGCCGCGCCGCCGACGACGAACATGTCGCCGCGAACGCCTTGCGCGTGGAGGTCGTCGCCCAGCTCGTTCAGGTAGCGCCGGAGCGTTTCGTTGTCGAACAAAACGTCAGACCCGTGACAGCGACGACTCGTGGAGGAACACTCCGCGGTTGGCCAGTTCAGGCGGGCTTTCGACGAGGGCGGAGGCGTGCAAGGTTCGGTACGGGCTGACGAACCACCACGCACGCAGGAACTTGGTCGGCGCCGCGGTCCACGTCGGGACACGCGCGCCGATTCGATGCGCGGCGCGCTCGACGACGCCAGCGACGAGCGCGTCGAAGCGTCGGTCGCCGGTGCTTCCGGGATCCGCGCGGGTGAGAGCTGTGAACGTCGCCGGGCTGAGCCGGTCGAGCCGGTTCGCCAGATCCGCGACGAGGCGGAACGCCTCCTTATCACTGCCGCCGCTGAGGAGCCCGGCGACCTCTTGGACGGTTCGAACCGTCAGCGAGTCGACTGGCGCGAGGTCCCAGGTCACGGCGAAGCCCCCGGCGGCGGCGATGCGGGTCATCGTTTCAACCGACGGCTCCTTCGCTCCAGCTTCGTAGGCAGCGATCGTCGACTGTGTCGTGCGGGCACGTTCGGCCAGCGCCTGCTGGGTGAGCCCAGCGCGGCGCCGAACTTCGCGGATGACGGCGGAACTCCTGATGGAGGGCGAGTATAGCCAATCAGCTATGTCGATCGCCCCTTGACGGACTGAGAAGAAAAGTTATTCTTGACGGATGGCGATTACTGATCTTCCTGGCACCGATCTCACCGACGCCGAGAAAAACGACCACATCAAGCTCATCACCGACAACGCCCAGCGCGTCTTCTTGTGGAAGTACGACCGGGAGCGCGAGCAGCTGGTCACTCTCTACAACAAGGGCATGGCGTCGCAGTGGAACTCGGTCACCGACCTTGACTGGAGCACCGACGTCGACCCCGAGAAGCTCGTCAGCGAGTCCGACTCGCCAAACCTGTTCATGGACCTCGCCCGCGAGGCGGCGAAGGTCGACGGCTCGCCCTTCGCCAAGTGGTCCGAGAAGGAGTTCATCGCCCTCGGCGTGGAGACCTACAAGACCCAACTCAGCCAGTTCATGCACGGCGAGCAGGGGGCGATGATGGTGGCCGCCAAGATCGTCGAGACCGTCCCGTGGATCGACGCCAAGTACTACGCCGCCACCCAGACGATGGACGAGGCGCGCCACACCGAGGTCTTCGCCAAGTACCTGCACACGAAGCTCGGCGAGGCGTACCCGATGAGCCCGTTCCTCGAGGCCGCGATCGACGACCTCATCACCGACAGCCGGTGGGACATCTCGTATCTCGGCATGCAGATCGTCATCGAGAGCCTCGCCCTGGCGGCGTTCGGCAGCATGGTGCGGGCCACGCAGGAGCCGCTACTCAAGAAGTTGCTGCGCTACGTAATGTCCGACGAAGCTCGCCACGTTGCCTTCGGCATCCTGTCGCTGCAGGAGTTCTACGAGAACCTGAGCGACGCCGAGATCAAGGACCGCCAGGAGTTCATGGCCGAGAACACGCTGCGGAGCCGCCAGCGCGGGGGCTTCGACCCGGAGATGTTCAATCGCCTCGGCGTCGACATCAACGCGGCGCTGCCGTCGATTCTCGAGGCCAGCCAGAAGATGAAGCAGAGCCAGTTCAACGGCTTCCAGCGCGGCTTCTTCGCGAAGCTCGTGCCCAACGTTCGCCGCATTGGCTTGCTCGACCGCAACAACGGCTACCTGCGCAAGCTGTGGGACGAAGCCGGCCTGCTCCAGTACGAGTTCGCCGACGACACCGCGGACGACTACGAGACCTACGACGAAGTCGCCAAGGACCGCATGGCAGCGGCAGCGTCATAGCCGTTGCAATAACCTCCGGCCGTGCCTGATCTCACTCACTGGGCGACCGCTACACCCGACGCGCTGGCGATCGTTTCGGCGGCGGGCAACCGCACCTTCGCCGAACTCGACGCCAACGCCAACCGGCTGGCGCGGGCGCTGCGCAATCGCGGCCTCGCCGCCGGCGACGCCGTCGCATTGCTGGCGTCGAACCGGCCGGCGTTCGTCGAGACGGTCTACGCCTGCACCCGCGCCGGGTTCCGCTTCACGCCGGTCAACTGGCACCTCACCGCCGAGGAAGCCGCCTACATCGTCGACGACTGCGAAGCCAAGGCATTGATCGCCACCGACGACGTCGCGTCCCTGGCGCGCGAGTGCCTCCGCGCCGCGCCGGCGTGCAAGGTCGCCCTGCTGTCGGGCGGCACGGCCGACGGCTTCGAAAACCTCGAGGATGCGCTGGCGGCCGAGTCCGGCGAAGCGATCGAAGACCCCACGCCGGGCTCGCAGATGATGTACACCTCGGGCACAACCGGCCGGCCCAAGGGCGTGCACCGCCCTGCCGCAGCCGCGGCGGCCGCTACATCGTCCACGTCGATCAACCTCGCGGGCTACAACGAAGCGGGCGGCGACGTGCACCTCTGCACGGGTCCGCTGTACCACGCGGCGCCGCTCGCCTTCTCGCTAAACGCGCCGCTGGTCTACGGCGCCACCGTCGCGCTGATGGACAAGTGGGACGCCGAGGAGACGCTGCGGCTCATGGCGGAACATCGCGTCACCCACACGCACGTCGTGCCGACGATGTTCCATCGCCTGCTGTCGCTGCCCGACGACGTGCGGGCGCAGTACGACATCTCGTCGTTGCGTCACATCCTGCACGGCGCCGCGCCGTGTCCCGTCTCGGTGAAGCAGCGCATGATCGAGTGGGTCGGCCCGATCATCATGGAGTACTACGCCGCCACTGAAGGCGTCGGCAGCTTCGTCGACTCCAACACGTGGCTCGAGCACCCGGGCACCGTCGGACGTCCGTTCGGTCCCGGCCAGGTGATCATCGGCGACGAAGCCGGCACGGAGCTGCCGGCGGGCGAGATCGGTCTCGTCTACATCAAGTCGCCGGCGGCGACGCGCTTCCAGTACTTCAAGGACGAAGAGAAGACGGCGTCGTCGTTCCGCGGCGAGTACTTCACGCTCGGCGACGTCGGCTACCTCGACGACGACGGCTTCCTCTACCTGACCGACCGCAGCGCCAACCTCATCATCTCCGGCGGCGTGAACATCTACCCGGCCGAAGTCGACGCCGTGCTGCTCGAACACCCGGCGGTGGGCGACGCCGCGGTGATCGGGGTGCCCGACGAGGAGTGGGGCGAAGCGGTACTGGCGGTCGTGGAACTGCGCGCCGGCATCGAGCCGTCGCCGCAGCTGGCCGACGAACTGTTGCAGCACTGTCGCGATCGTCTGTCGCACTACAAGTGCCCGCGCGAAGTCGAGTTCACCGACGCACTGCCGCGCGAGGACAACGGCAAGATCTACAAGCGCCGCTTGCGTGAGACCTACCGCGTGCTGCGCAACCCAAGCTGAGGAGAACGAATGACCGTCACCGAAACCCGCACCGCCGCCGAACAGCTCGACGAGCTGCGCGACTGGCTCACCGACAACTGGGATCCCGAGCTGACCGTCGGCGAGTGGTGGGAGCGGTTGGGCATGGCCGGCTGGTCGGCGCCGAGCCTGCCCGTCAACGCCTACGGCCGCGGCCTCACCCGACCCGACGCCATGCAGGCGGCGCGCATCATCGCGGCGCACGGCGCCCTCGGCGCTCCGACGGGCATGGGCATCAGCATGGTGTCGCCGACCATCGCCACCCACGGCACGCCCGAGCAGATCGACCGCTTCATTCCCGACGCCGTCACCGGCCGACTGGGGTGGTGCCAGCTGTTCAGTGAGCCCGGCGCGGGATCCGACCTCGCGGGGCTGCAGACCAAGGCCGTCAAAGACGGCGACCAGTGGATCATCAACGGGCAGAAGGTGTGGACTTCCGGCGGCCACATGGCCGACATGGGAATGCTCCTGGCGCGCACCAACCCGACGGCGCCGAAGCACCAAGGCATCTCGTGGTTCGCCTTCTCGATGCACCAGCCCGGTGTCGAAGTGCGCCCGTTGAAGGAAATGACGGGCCACACGATGTTTAGCGAGGTGTTCTTCACCGACGCCGTCGTCAACGACGACTGCGTCATCGGCGACACGCACGACGGCTGGACCGTCGCCAATACGACGCTGTTCCACGAGCGCTCCGGCATGGGCGCCGGTGGTGGTGGCGGTGCCGCGGGCGCGCGCGGGCAGATGTCTTACGCGCGCGCCGGAACCGTCGCCAATGACTTGGAGAAGCGAGTGGGCGACTTCGTGACGCCGCGCCCGAAGAAGGCCGCGACCGCGGACGACGGAGCGCCGAAGGGCCGGATCTCACCGGCGGCGACGATGATCAACCTCGCCCGCCAGCAGGGCCGAGCCGAAGACCCCGTCATCCGCCAACTGTTGGCCCAAGCGCACACGTTCGGTGAGCTGCTGCGCATGAACGGCGAACGCGCCAAAGCGGTGCGGGCGCGCGGCGGCGAGATCCCGGCGCAGCCCAACTGGTCGAAGCTGCTCACGGCGCACCTGCTGCGGCTCAACCGCGACCTCGGTATGCAGTTGCTCGGCGCCCGCGGCATGTTGCACGCCTACACCGACGAGCAGCGCGCCACGCTCAAGGGCGCGCCGCTCGGCGCGGCCGCCAACGCCGTGACCGCGCAATCGCTTAGCGCGCAGGCGCTGCCGATCTTCGGCGGCACCGACCAGATCCAACGCAACATCATCGGCGAGCGCGGGCTCGGGCTGCCCAAGGAACCGGGCGACCTGTCGCGCTTGCCGTTCAACGAGATGCCGAAGAACGGTTGATCGAAGAGTTCGCGCGGGAGCACGACTCCACCGATCTCGTCGTTCTGCGTGACGACGAGGTCGTCGTCGACCAGAAATGGGGCGACGGAGTACAAGACGTCGCGTCGGTCCAGAAGTCGATGGTGTCGCTGCTCGTCGGCATCGCCGTTGCCAAGGGCCACCTCGCAGTAACCGACACGGCGACGCAGCATCTCGGACCCGGGTGGACCGGACGCGACGACGTCAAATCTGAGTCCGAGATCACAGTCGAGCACCTGCTGTCGATGACATCGGGGCTCGGCAACGCCATGGAGTTCGTGGCGGCGCCAGGGACGCGTTGGGACTACAACCTGGTGGCGTACCCGACGACCAAGCGCGTGCTCACCGCGGCCGTGGGAGAGTCGCTCGACGCCATCACGCGGGCGTGGGTCACCGAGCCGCTCGGGATGAGCGACACCGCGTGGGTGCCGCGGGTATGGAACGACGCGTACCCGGCGCCGTTGCGCGGCGCGTTCTTCTATCCCGATGGCGCGCCGATGGAGGCGTTGACGAGCACGGCGCGCGACCTCGCAACCATGGGTCACGCCGTCATGACCGGCTGCGCGGGATTAGGCGTCGACGAGGAGTACCGAAAACGCATGACGCGCGCGAGCCAGGAGTTGAACCCGGCCTATGGGCTGTTGTGGTGGGTGCATGTCGCCGGTACCCCGAGCGACACGTTCGCCGCCTTGGGTGCCGGCGACCAGTGCTGCGTCGTGGTCCCAAGTCGACGCCTCGTGGTCGCCCGTACTGGTGACGCCATGACCAATCTGGGCAATATGGGCGGCGATCTCGTCAGCCAACTCCTAGGGATGGCGCTCGAGAAGGCGTAGCTTCTGAGGTAATGGCTGACTTGCGCAGCGCGCCGACGTTGCCCGAGGGGCCGGTGACGATCATGTTCACCGACATCGAGGGCTCGACTTCGCTGCGCACCACGCTGGGAGACGCCGAGACCGACGAGCTGTTCCGCCAGCACGACGAACTCGTCCGCACCGAGGTGGAAAAGCACCAGGGCTTCGACCAGCACGCCGCGCTCGGCGACGGGTTCCTGGTCGTCTTCGTCTCGACCAAGCGGGCCATCGCCTGTGCCATCGCCATTCAACGCGCCCTCGACACGTTCAACCGCCAGCGCTCCGGTCCGCCGCTGCAGGTGCGCATCGGGTTGAACACCGGCGAAGTGACACAGGTCGACGGCAACATCTCCGGTGAGGCCGTACACGCGGCGTCCCGCGTGTGCTCGGCGGCGACCGGGCGGCAGGTGCTCATCTCCGACATCACGCGCCAACTCGGCGGGACGATCCCCGACGTCAGCTACCAGGACGCGGGCGAGCACGACCTGAAGGGCTTCCCGACTCCTTGGCGGCTGTGGGACGTCGTGTGGGTGCGCGAGTCGACGGGACCGAAGGCCCAGGTCTTCGTCGGACGCGAGGAGCAACTTATTCAGCTGCGCGGCCGGGTGGGTTCGGCCGTCGACGGCAACGGCAGCCTGGTGCTTATCGGTGGTGAGCCCGGCGTCGGCAAGACCGCCCTCGTGCGGCAAGTCATAGGCGAAGCCGAACGCCGCGGCGCGCTGGCGGTGTTCGGGCGCTGCTACGAATCCGAGGGCTCGGTGGCGTATTCGCCGTTCGTCGAGATGCTCGAACAAGCGCTGTCGTTGATGCCGGCCGACATGATTCGTGAAGACATGGCCGACGACGCGCCCGAAATCGCGCGCATGGTGCCCGAACTCCGCCGCCGCTTCCCCGACATCCCGGACGCCCTCGAGCTGCCGCCCGAACAGCAGCGTCGTTACTTCTTCAACGCCGTCGCCTCCTTTATCGTGCGGGGCGCCAAACGCTTTCCGCTCGTCCTGATGATGGACGACGTCCACTGGGCCGACGAGTCCACGCTGCTGCTCATCGAGCACATCGCGGGCCTCGTTCCTGACCACCGCATCCTGTGCATCGGCACATACCGTGACGTCGAGCTCGAAGTGTCGCGTCCGCTCGCCGCCAGCCTCGAACGCATGGTGCGCACGCAGACCGTCGAGCGCATCCACCTCAGCCGCTTCCAACTCGCGGATGTCGCGACGATGATCCAGGCGCTGTCGGGCCGCGTGCCGCCACCCACGATCGTGGAGGCGGTGTACGCGGAGACCGAAGGCAACCCCTTCTTCGTCGGCGAGGTGTACCGCCACTTCGTGGAGGAAGGACGCGTCTTCGACGCCGACGGCGAGTTCCGCACCGACCTCGAGATCGACGAGCTGGACGTTCCGGAGAGCGTTCGCCTGGTCGTGGGCCGTCGCCTGGAACGGCTCGGCGCCGAGCCGCAGAAGGCGCTGGCCGCCGCGGCGGTCATCGGCCGCGCCTTCCCGTTCAGCCTCCTCGAAGTCGTGACCGACCTCGACCCCGGCAAGCTGCTCGACATCGTCGACGACGCCGAAGCCGCGCAGGTCCTCGTGTCCGAAGAACGCGACGGCGAGGTGGTGTTCTCCTTCGCTCACGAACTCATCCGCCAGACGTTGCTGTCGGGGCTCTCCGTGTTGCGACGCCAGCGGCTGCACCTCGCCGTCGCCGACGCCATCGAGCGCGTCGACCCCGACGCCAAGAGCACGCGGGCGCAAGAACTGGCTGACCACCTCCTCAAGGCCGGCGCGGCCGCCGAACCGAAGCGCCTGATCGACGCGCTGATGACCGCGGCCGACCGCGCCATCACGACGGCTTCGTTCGAGTCCGCCCTGCGACTCATCGACGACGCCACCGCGCTCGTAAACGAAGGCGACAGCGCTCGGCTCGGTGTTCTCATCGAGCTACGGGGCGACGCGTTGCGCGCCCTCGGCCGGCTCGAGGATGCTCTCGCCGCGTGGGACAAGGCCTTCGCGCACCACCTGGAAGCTGACAATCGGCGTGCCGCCGCCCTGCTGTCATGGAAGATGGGCATCTCGCAGCTGTGGCTCGGCCGGTTCGAAGACGCGTTTCTCACCTGCGAGCGAGGCGTGCGCGCCGTGGGAGACGACGTCATCCCTGAGCGTCTGCTCGTCGCTGGCGCCATGGGAGCCATCACGGGCTTCGCCGGGCTGTACGACGCGGGCATGAGCAGCATCACGGAGGCGGTCGCGCTCTCAGAAGAAGTCGCCGACGCCCGCGGCCTCGGCGCCGGCCGGTGGGGGCAGGCGGTCATCAGTTGGAGTTTCGGGCGCGTCGAAGACACGGTCCGCTTCGGACGGGAGGCCGTCGGCCACCTCCGCGACACGTCCGACGCTTGGACGCTCGCCGATGCACTGGCATGGACGTCGTTCGGGCTGCTGTTCAAAGGTGATCTCGACGACGGTCAGGCGGTCGCCGAGGAAGGAGCCGCCCTCGCCGCCAACGTCGGCCACCTCGGCACCGAAGCGCTCTGCCGGCGGATGGTGGCCTTTGCCCACGCCCAGCGAGACGCCGACCTCGCGGCGTTCCACGAGGCGGCGCTCGAGGACCTGCCTGTCATGGAGGCGATCAATTCGCCGTGGGTTTCGTTGTCCCATGCCTGGCTGTCGTCCAGCCATCTCGCGCTGGGTCAGTTCGACGAAGCGCTCAACGCCGCCGACGAAGCGATTCGCACCATGCCCGCCTCCGCGTGGACGGGCTTCGGTGAAGCTGCCAAGGTGCTTGCCCTGGCGTGGAGCGGGCGGCGCGACGAGTGCCTCGCCATGCTCGACGATCCCGCTCTCGGGGTTCCGCCTCCGGGCGAACCGGTTCCTGCCGGGCGGCTCTTCTGGTTCCACGCGTCGTTGGCGGCGGCGGCGATGATCGGCGCCAGCGAACACGCCGAGCGCTGGTACCCCCAACTCGCGCCCGAGAAGTACGACTACCAGTACGCGTGGATAGACATGACGATCCTGGCGCGCGTGTTGGGAATGGTCGCTGCCGCTGCCGGCCGCTTCGACGACGCCGAACGGCACTTTTCCGAAGCCAGCCGCATCGCCGTCGAGGCACCCAACCTGATGGACGCGCCCAACGTCGACTACTTCTTCGCCAAGATGCTCGTCGACCGCGGTCGGCCGGAGGATCGTGACGAGGCCGTGCGTCGCGCGACAGCGGCGCGCGACGAGTTCGCCCGGCGCAATTCACCGCCTGGCCTCGCGCTCGCCGAGGCCTTGCTGCACGATCTGGCGCGTGCGATCCGGCCGGGCGTCGACGCCTACCTGCTCATGGCGATGGTCAACGTGATCTTCGCTGAGGACCTGGTGCGGCTGCGCGACGTCGCCGAATTCGTCAGCGGCCTCGACGCCATCGCGGCGGCGTGCCGGCCTTTCACGCCCGAAGCGGTCACGGCGGTCTGCGGCATCGACGCGTCGATCATCCGCCGACTGGCGCGCGAATTCGCGAGTGCGGACCGCGGGGTCGTCTACGGCCGCATCGGCACGTGCACGCAGGAGTTCGGCACCATCTGCTCCTGGCTGTGCGATGTGCTCAACGTCATCACCGGCAACCTCGACCGCCCTGGTGGCGCGATGTTCGCGAAGGCGGCCGCCGCCGGCGTCAACACCATGGGTCGACCGCGTTACGGCCGCGAGACCAAGTTGGGGCGCTTCTCCAGCCGCGTGCGCGCAGCGCCTGAGTCGCTCGGCGAACTGCCGGCGGCCTGCCTCGCCGAGGAGATCGACACGCCGGGGCCCGGACAGGTACGGGCGTTGTTCACCATCGCGGGCAACCCGGCGTTGTCGACGCCGAACGGTGCACGATTGAGCGCCGCGCTCGCGTCACTGGACTTCATGGTGAGCGTCGACATCTATGTGAACGAAACGACGCGCCACGCCGACGTTATCTTCCCGGCGCCGAGCGCGCTGACACGCGGTCACTACGACTTCGGCTTCTACCAATTCGCCTTGCGCAATGTGGCGAACTACTCACCGCCCGTCCTGCCGCCCGAAGACGGCATGGTGGAGGAGTGGCGCACCCTCGCCAAGCTGGCGCTCATCGCGCAGGGCAATGGTGCGGACGCCGACCCGGCAATCATCGACGACGCCCTGGCGGCGGCGATAGCCAGGTACGCCGGAGACGCCGCCGCGGCCGCGCTTCTGCGCGCGGTGGAGCCACGCGCCGGTCCCGAGCGACTCCTGGACCTGCACCTCCGCACGGGCCCCTACGACCTGACGCTCGACGACTTGTTGGCGGCGCCGCACGGAGTCGACCTCGGCGAACTCACGAGTCGGTTGCCCGATGTATTGCGCACACCGACGGGAATGGTCGAACTCGCTCCTCCGCGCATCCTCGACGACGTCACGCGGCTCAACGCATCGCTGGCGCGCGCCACCGACGAAGACGCCTTCGTCCTCATCGGCCGCCGGCACCTGCGTTCGAACAACTCGTGGATGCACAACGTCAACGTGCTCGTGAAGGGCAAGGAGCGCTGCACGTTGCAAATGCATCCGGACGATGCCGCGCGCATCGGCGCCGCCGACGGCGGCACGGCGAAGATCGAATCGCGCTCCGGCGCGGTGGTAGCAGCCGTTGAGATCACCGACGCCGTCATGCGAGGCGTCGTGTCACTACCTCACGGCTGGGGTCACGACGCCGACGGCGCGGTGATGTCGGTCGCCCGCGCGCACGCCGGCGTAAACAGCAACGTGCTCACCGACGAGACGATGGTCGACGCCATCTCGGGGAACGCGGTGCTCAACGGGATTCCGGTCACCGTCACCCCGGCGTAAGTCAGACGACGCCGAGCTTCACCTCGACGTTGCCCCGCGTAGCGTTGCTGTACGGGCACACCTCGTGGGCGCGTTCGACCAACGCTTGCGCTTGCTCGTTGGTCGCGTTGGGGACGTGCACGTCGATTTCGAGTGCGAGATTGAACGCCCCGCCCTCGTGCATGCCAAGCCCGACGGTCACCGACACCGCCGAGTCGGTGGCGTCCACGTCCATAGGTTTGGCGACGAGCTTCATGGCCGAGTGGAAACAGGCGGCATAACCGGCGGCGAACAACTGCTCTGGGTTCGCCGCTCCGCCGGCACCGCCCAGCTCCTTGGGCGTACGCATGTCGTGGGCCACCATGCCGTCCTCGGTGGCGGTGTGGCCGTTGCGCCCGTCGCCCGTCGCGGTCGCCGTGGTCGTGTAGATGATGTTCACGGCCAGACCGTATGCGGTAATGGAGAATGCGGTCTGTGAAACTCACCGACGCGCGGCGGGTCGTGCTCGTCCGCACGTTGCGTGGGTTCGCCGACGGCTACGTGAGCGTGCTGCTCGCCGACTACCTGCTATCGCTCGGATACTCACCGCTGCGCGTGGGTGTCCTCGTGACCGCGACGTTGATCGGATCGGCGGCACTGACGTTGGTCGTGGGGTTGACGGGCCACCGCGTCGGGTTCCGGACGCTGCTGCTCGCAGCGGCCGCGCTCATGGGCTTCACCGGCCTTGGGTTTCTCGCCACCACCGCGTTCGTCCCGCTGTTCGTGATCGCGTTGGTGGGCACGCTCAATCCGTCCTCGGGCGACGTGAGCGTGTTCCTGCCGACCGAGCAGGCCTTCCTTGCCGGCCACGCCACTGGCGCCGAGCGCACCCGGCTGTACGCGATGTACAACGTCGGCGGCAACGTCGCCGGAGCGCTCGGCGCCCTCCTGTCCGCCGCGATCACCGGACGCGTCGGCTTCGTCATCTACGTCGCTGTCGCGGCGACCACCGCGCTGGTGTACGCGCAGCTCCCGAAGGACAAGCCGGTGCCATCGGGGCTCACCAAACCGCTCGAGCGGTCGCGGCGCGTGGTGCTCGAACTGGCGGCGCTGTTCAGCCTCGATTCTGCGGGTGGCGGTTTTGTCGTGCAGTCGCTGCTCGTGCTGTGGCTCCACCTGAAATTCGATCTGTCGACGGCGACCACCGGCGCGGTTTTCTTCGCCGCCGGCACGCTCTCGGCGTTCTCGCAGTTCCTCGCCCCGCGGCTGGCGAAGCGCATCGGGCTGATCCGCACGATGGTGTTCACCCACCTGCCGGCCAACGGCTTCTTGATGCTGGCGGCGATTGCGCCCAACTCGCGGTTGGCCGTCGCCTGCTTGTTGATGCGCGCGCTGTTGTCGCAGATGGACGTCCCGGCGCGCCAAGCGTTCGTGATGGCCGTCGTACTTCCCGAAGAGCGCAGCGCCGCCGCCAGCGTCACCAACGTGCCGCGCAGCCTCGCGGCGGCGGCCACGCCGGCGCTCGCCGGATGGTTGCTGGCCAACGGTCACCTCGCCTGGCCGCTCGTGCTCGGCGGGGCCTCGAAGGCGATCTACGACGTGCTGCTGCTGTGGCGCTTCCGCTCTGTCGAACTGGTGGACGAACGGTCCTTCAGCTGACGGACGCGTTTTCGAACGGCGGCGGCCCGAGCATGGTGATGGCGTGCGGTTTGTCTTGCGCGTTCGCCTGCAGCCGCGGAATATCGAGGTTGTCGTCGTCGTCGCTGGCCGCGGCGTCGCTGGCGTCGTAATAGAACGCCTGGCCGACGCCCGGCGTCTGCCACGCCAGTAGGCGAGCGGTCTCCGACACGACGATGAACGCGTGGGGCGTTCCTTTCGGCGTGAAGCTCAGTCCGCCGGCGCCGACGAGCGTCTCCTTGCCGTCGACCTGCACGAGGATCTCGCCTTCGAGCACGTAGGTCGTCTCGTCGGCCTCGGGGTGGACATGGAGCGGGGTTGTCTTGCCCTTGGTCATCGTGTCTTCGAACATGAAGAAGGCACCGTCGGTGTCTTCGGCCTTGAGCTTCCACACGTGAACGCCGCCGCCGGCGAAGGAACGCTTGTCGCCCTCGCCTGCTTGCCAAATGATCGGCTTCTGAGCGGTCATTGCCATCTCCCAATCGCTTTATGGGACTTTGGTCCCATGACGAAAGTACGGTACCATGAAGCCGATGTCAACCCCCTACGAGCAAAACGGACGGGTGCAGCAAAAGCTGCGAACGCGTGACGCTCTAATCGCCGCCGCGCGCGATCTTGTGGCCGAGGGTGTCACGCCCACAGTCGAGGCGGCGGCCGAGACGGCATCCATTTCGCGCACGACGGCCTACCGCTATTTCCCGAACCAGCGGACGTTGCTCGCCGCCGCGCATCCCGAGACGAGCGCCGCGACCTTGTTGCCGGAAAACCCCCCCGATGACGCGGCGTCGCGACTCGACCTCGTCATGGACGAATTCGTGCGGGTTGTGCTCGAGACCGAGAGCCAGCAACGCACCATGCTGCGCCTGTCGCTCGAAGCCACGCCGGCCGAGCGCGCCGAGCTGCCGCTGCGGCAGGGTCGGGCGATCAAGTGGATCGAGGATGCGCTCGCGCCGCTGCGCCCGACGATGTCGGATGCCGACGTGCACCGCCTGGCGCTCGCCATCCGCAGCGCCACCGGGATCGAGGCCTTCGTCTGGCTCGTCGACGTGGCAGGGCTGTCGCGCGACGCCGCCGCCGATCTCATGCGCTGGTCGGCGCGCGCCATGTTGCAGTCGGCCACGGCCGACGAGCCATAACATCCGCGGATGGCTGACTCGATGTTGCTCGACGGAATCAACCACGTTGCTGTCCTGACGAGTGACACCGATCGTTTTATTGCGTTCTACCGCGAGGTGTTCGGCGTCCACGTCGACGGCCAGGACCTGTTGCCGTTCGGCAAACTCACCTTCGTCAATATCGGCGGCAATCGCGAGTTGAACGTCTTCGAGATCACGGACAACGCCGAAGCGACGCGGCAGGTGCCGGCGTTCGAGCGCGGCCGGTTGGATCACATCGGGTTCCAGGCTGCGTCGATGGACGCCTTCAACGAAGCGCGCCGCCGGCTGATGGCGAAGGGCGCGACCGACGGCTACGTCAGCGACTTCGGCACCGTCTACAGCTGCTTCTTCCGCGACCCCGACGGGCTCGAGTGCGAAGTCGTCGTGCCCAGTCCGGCGCCCGGACCGGGCACGGGGCCCGGCACTCCGGCTCCGGGGTACGAGGTCGGGGTCCCGTAAGAAAGATGGTCTAGCGCTTTCCATGTAGTTCTATGTATTTTCATCTACATGAAACGACGACTTGGCCTGTTCCTTGCTATCCCGGCTCTCTTGCTTTGCCCGGCAAGCCCCAGAGCAGCGGCTGCTCCGACCGCTCCGACCGCCTGCCCGACCTCGCTGAGCTACGGCGGCACCTTCGGCTGCGCGCTCGACGTTGTCGGTGAAGTCGACTCGTTCGGGCTGTCGGCCACCGCCGGCGACCGCGTGCTGTTGCATGCGGTCGGTGCGACGGGCTCGGGTCTCGACGTAGATCTCGAGATGCGCGACGCGTCGGGCACCACGATTTGCGCAGCGCGCGCCGGTTCGAGCGCCGAAGCCATCTGCCCGGTGACGACCACGGCGCGCCACACGGTGTCGGTCTTCGACTCCGGCAGCGACGAGGCGGGCACCTACAAGCTCTCGGCGCAGCGCATCAACCGGCCGGTGGGCGCGTTCACGATGGTGATGGGCCGGCCGCGGCACGGCGTGGTCACCACTACGGGAGAAGACGACTGGTACACGTTTGCCGGCGTGGCGAACATGGTCGCGGTTACGCGCGCCGCGGTACTGGCCGCCGCTCCGCTCGACGTCGACTTCGACGTTTTCGGACCAACCGGCGACACGATCTGCTCGGCGCGGGCGGGATCGAGCGCCACGACCACGTGCACCTTGCCGTCAACCGGCACGTACACCCTGCGCGTCAACGATTCATCCGACGACGAGACGGGCGCGTACGCGCTGACGGTGCGTCCCGACTGCACGCTCCTCGGTACGAGTGGCGCCGACACGCTTACGGGCACGAGCGGTGCCGATGTCATTTGTGGCGGTGGCGGCGCCGACAAGATCGCGGGCGGCGATGGCGACGACATCATCATCGGCGGTACCAGCGACGACGTCGTCGACGGCGGCGCCGGGAACGACGTCTTCTTGAGCGAGCGCACGGCCGACGGCGCCGACACCGTCACCGGCGGGACGGGGAATGACGTGCTGTCGTACGCCGAACGTTCGGCGCCCGTGGGCGTCGACGCCGACGTGCAGGCCGACGACGGCGAGTCCGGCGAGGGCGACGACGTGCGTGCCGATGTCGAAACGCTCGTCGGAGGCGCCGGCAACGACAGGTTGTTCGGTAGTTCGCTCAACAACACGCTGAGCGGCGGTCCCGGCGACGACGTGCTCGACGGGTCCAGCGGCGACGACACGTTTCTCAGCGCCCCCGACCCCGACGGTGCCGACACCTTCGTCGGTGGAACTGGTCGCGACCACGTGAGCTGGGCCGAGCGAGCGACGACGGTGACGGCTGACCCCGACGGGTTGGCCGACGACGGTGCGCCCGGCGAACGCGACCTGGTTGGTACGGACGTCGAGGTGCTCACGAGCGGCGCCGGCAACGACGCCCTGACCGGAGGCCCGGGTGCCAACGAGCTCACCGGTGGCTCGGGCGACGACACGCTCGACGGTGGGCTCGGCGCCGACCGCCTCAGTGGTGGCGCCGGCGTTGACAGCTTCATTGTTCGTGCGGGGGATGGCGCCGACGTCATGGTCGGCGGCACGGCCAGCGATTCGGTGAGTTACGCCGGTCGCAGCGCGGCCGTGGCGGTTCGCCTCGACGGGGTCGCCAACGACGGCGAGTCCGGCGAAGGCGACGACGTGCGCGCCGACGTCGAGAACGTCACCGGCGGCAACGCCGGCGACACGATCGTCGGTAGCGCATCGGCAAACCGTCTCGACGGCGGACCGGGCGCCGACACCGTCAGCGGCAGCGGCGGCGATGACACGCTGCTCGGTGGTCCCGGATTCGACTCGCTCGACGGGGGCGACGGCATCGACCGCTGCGACCCTGGTGCCGACGGCGCCCGCGTCGAGCGCTGCGACCGCACCTAGCCGGCCGGGTGTACGTTGAACCCGCGGTACTCCAGCCCTAGGTAGCGCATATCGCGCGCAATTTGGGAGGAGGCACCGGTGGCCGGCGAACGACGTTTGAGAATCCTGGCGCACCTCACCGGTGATCAGCCTGCCGGCGAAACCAGACGCCTTTGTCGAGTGTGCGCCGATGTCACGGCAATGACCGGCGCCGGAATCATGCTGATGTCCGACGACATTCCCCGCGGATCGGTGTGCACCACCGACGACTTGAGCGCACTCATCGAACAGTTGCAGTACGACCTCGGTGAGGGGCCCTGCGTAGACGCGTACCGGCTCGACCGTCCGGTCCTGGAGCCCGATCTTGCCGAACCCGCCACGCCGCGCTGGGTGGCGTTCAGCCCGCCGGCGTTGGAGGCCGGCGCCCGCGCCGTGTTCGGGTTTCCGCTCCAGGTGGGAGCGGCCCGGCTCGGCGCGCTCAACCTGTACCGCGACCAGCCCGGGCCGCTCGACGACGAGCAGCACGCCGACGCGCTGGTGATGGCCGACGTTGCCGCCGAGGCCATTCTCCTGCTCCAGGCAGAGGCGCCGTCGGGCGCATTAGCCACCGAGCTCGAGACCGGCGCCGAGTTCCAGTGGGTCATACATCAAGCGGCGGGCATGGTTTCCGCCCAGATGGACGCGTCCATTGGTCAGGCATTGATCCAGTTACGCGCCTACGCCTTTGGTAACGATCGGCCGCTGACCAACGTTGCCCGCGACGTGGTCGCGCGGACTCTACGATTCGACCGTCACTCGAAAGACGGATGACCCCGCGTGAAAGGGGGCTCGAGATGGCAAGAGAAGCACTGCTCACGAGAACGCTGGTGGAACTGGCCGACACGCTGGTCGCCGACTTCGACGTCGTCGACCTGCTGACGATGTTGGCCGATCGCTGCGTGGACGTGCTCGACGTCGGCGCCGCCGGGCTGATGCTGGCCACACCGGGCGGCGAGCTGCGAGTAATGGCGTCGTCGAGCGAAGAGATGCGGCTGCTCGAGTTATTCGAGCTGCAGGAGCAGGAAGGCCCGTGCCTCGACTGTTACCGCAGCGCCCAACCGATCATGAACGAAGACCTCGACTCCGCCAACGCGCTCTGGCCGCGGTTCGCGCCCGAGGCGGTGGCGGCGGGCTTCCACTCGGTCCAGGCGCTGCCGATGCGGCTGCGCGGCACCGTGATCGGTGCGCTCAATCTGTTCCATGTCGGCGGCGGTTCGATGCGCCCCGCCGATATCGAGGCGGCGCAAGCGTTCACCGATGTGGCGACGATCGCCATCCTCCAGCACCGCGCCACGCTCGAGGCACAAGTGCTCAACGAGCAGCTGAACCACGCGCTCAACAGTCGCGTGGTGATCGAGCAGGCCAAAGGAATGGTCGCCGAGCGCGAGGGCGTCGACATGGACGCCGCCTTCGCCATGCTCCGTACGCACTCCCGCAACCACAACCTCCGGCTCGCCGCGGTCGCCGCCGACGTCATTAGCGGACGACTGCCGGTGGGGGAGCTAGACGCTCCGCGGTGAACCTGGAGGCGCGTTATGCGACGGACGGCTACTGCGTAACCCCCGTTCTCTTCGACGCCTCCGAAGCGACGAACTTCAACACCGCGACGCAACGCGTCGTCGATGGCGTTTACACGGGCGACCGCGCGCCGGCGCTGTGCATGCCGTTCGAACCCAAGGAGTCCGACCTCCGCAAGATCGACAATGCCTGGTGGTCCGACCCTGACCTGGCGTCGCTGGCGACTGACCCGCGGTTGGCCGAGATCGCCGCCACGTTGCTGGGCGCCGACTCGGTGCGCTTGTGGCAAGACCAGTTGCTGTACAAGCCGCCGGGCGGGCCAACCGAGACGACCATCGGCTGGCACCAGGACTGGGCGAGTTGGGACACGGTGGCGTCGCATGACGCCTTCGTCACCGCGTGGGTCGCCTTCGACGACGTCGACGATGCCAACGGCGCCATGCAGATGATCCCTGGCAGCCAGAAGTGGGGACTGGTCGAAGGCGCCAGCAACTTCTTCGGCACCGATCGCGAGGCGCAGCTCACCAACCTCGGCGAGGGACGCGTCGCCGAACCGCGCTCGGTTGTCATGTCCGCCGGCCAAGTGAGCTTCCATCACCCGCTCACCTTCCACGGCAGCGGGCCCAACACGTCGGACCGGTTGCGCCGCTCGCTGGCCGTGCACTTCGTCGACGCGTCGGTAACCGCCGTGTCACGTCCCGGCATCTGGCAGCACTACAACCTGGCGATGTTCCAAGCGCGCGGCGGGCAGCTCGGCGAGCCCTACCGCTTCGACGATCTGTGCCCGACGGTGTATCCCTCGGACTAGTCGCTACGCGTTTGCCAGTTCTTTGAGCAGTGCCCGCGTGCGGCGGCGCGATTCGGATCGGTCGTCGCCCACGGGGAACGGTGCGGCCCACACGTCGGTGGCGCCGGCGTCGAAGAGGCTCTGGATTTGTTCGGTGACCGCCGTCTCGTCGCCGACGATGGCGGCGTCGGCCGGTCCGTCGGCTCCGCCGATGTCGAGAATGCGCCGGTAGTTCGGAAGAACGCCGTAGCCGGCGAACTGTTTGGCGGCGGCGCCGCGGGCTTCGTCGATGTCGTCGTGCACCGCGACCGGCAGCCCGGCGACGACACGTGGCGCGGGACGGTCGGCGTTCTTGGCGGCGGCGTTGATCTTCGGCGCTACATGGGTCTCGATCGACCGCGCGTTGGCCATCCACAAGATCGTGCCGTCGGTCATCTCACCGGCGACGCGCAGCAGCCGTGGCGCGAGTGCCGAGAGCATCACGCTGACGGGTTGCGGCAGGGGAGCGACTTGCGGAATGTTGACGGTGAAGTGCTCGCCCTGGTGGCTGACGCCTTCGCCGCGCAGCAGCGTGCTCAGCACCTTGGTGTATTCCTCGGTGTGGGCGCCGACGCCTTCGTACGACAGGCCGAGCATGCCTTCGATGACCGGGGCGTGCGACGGGCCGACCCCGAGCGTGAAGCCGGGGCGACCCATCGTCGCTGCCGTCGACGCCGCGCGGTTGGCCTGCAGCACGGGGTGGCTCGTGTAGGTCTGGAGGACCGACGTGCCGAGTTCGATCGACTTGGTTGCCCGGCCGGCGGCGGCCATGGCCGCGAGTGGGTCCCCAAACACCGCGCTGGCGTACCAGAGGGTGGTGAACCCGTCGGCCTCCGCTTCTACTGCTTGGTCGATGATCCGATCGATGGTGGCGCCGCCGCCGTTGATTCCGATTCGCATCGCCTCAAGTTAGGCGGCGCCACTTCGCGGTTGCCGAGGTGAGTACCTCGTCGTTCTCACCGAGGAGCTCGGCGACGGCGAGATAGTCGCGGCCGCTCACACGTACGACTTCGGCACGCACGCCGAGTTCGACGCCCGTTGGCGCGGGACGGCGGTAGCGCAGGTCGAACTCGACGGTCACGACGCGCTGCCACTCGGCTTCGCCGGGCTTGTGGTTCTCGCCCTGCGATTCGGAGTAGGCGTGCACGGCGAAGCCGATGGCCTCGTCGAGGATCGCCGCCTGGATGCCGCCGTGGATCACTCCCGCGGCACCGCAGACGTGTTCGGGTGCGGTGTAGGTGCCGGCGACACCGCTGGGGCTCACGTGCGTGAGCGCGAGTTGCAACCCCCGCTCGTTGTGCGGACTGCAACCGAAGCACATGTTGCCGGGGTAGTCGAAGCGCAGAACCTCACCGATCGCCATCCCCTCACCGTACGCGTGCGGATGGTTACGCAGCCGGCGACAGTGCTCGGGCGATCTTCCAGAACGGCGACTACTTCGGCGTGTGTGTGGTCATCGCGAAGCGCCTGTGCGACGCCATCGGCGGCGCCGGATTCTGGTGTCCGACGTCGTCGGATCGCTGTCGTCGGTCGGCCGGCTTCAGGAAAGCCGCGTCGAGCTGACCCTCAAGGGACTGGCGCACGCCACGGTGGCGTGGCGCATCACGGCGTGACGACGAGCGTGCCGGTCATCCCGGCGCTTTCGTGCCCGGGAATGGCGCACACGAACTCGTAGGTGCCGGGCGCGACGCCGCGCATCACCAGGCGTTTGCGCCCGGAGGTGGCGACGGTGACGTTGGCGTCGAGCTTGTTCACGGTGAAGGTGTGCCAGAACAGGTCGTCGTTCTTCACCACCACAGCGATGTCGCCGGCAGGCGCGGTGAGCTGGTCGGGCTCGAACTTCACGTCGCGGGTCACCATGACGAGGTCGCCGGCGCGTTGCTTGGCGGCATCGGCGCCGAGCGCCGGCACGGCAACGCTGAGCGCGACGACGACAGCGACGGCGACCGCTGACGCGGCACGGGCGGCGCGTTCGGCACGGTTGCTCGGCCGGAGGGCGGAGGCGATCAGGCCGAGGATGGCGGCGATCGAGAGGAACGCCGGCGCGGCGGCGCCGATGGTCGACGGCGCAGCGGTGGTGAGGCTGGCGATGGCCGGAACCATCCATGCCGCCTGGTTGACCAACAACGCTGCCAGAGCGATCCACGCCAGGTTGGCGATCACTTGTCGACCGACGAACGTCAGCGCAGTGGCCACTGCAAGCCCGGCGCCGATCGCCATGGCTTCGCGGTCACCCACGGCCACGCCGCGGACGAACGCGACCGCCGCGCTCGACCCCGCACACGCGCGCGCAACATCGGCCCAGGACATCGCTGGCGAATCTAGAGGAGCAACCGGCGGTAGCGAAGGGAACCCTCGACCAGCGACGCGAACGTAACGGCGTCGGACACGGCGTACTTGGCGAAGATGCGGATGCCCTGCACAACGTTGTTGCCGGCATACCAGCGCGTCATGCGGGCGCGCCGCCCGACCCACGGCAGGGCGAGCAGAATCGGCGCTGGCGAGCGGAAGATGATCGCCGCCAGTAGGCCGAGTAACGCAAGGTCGAAGTACGCCGTGGTGCGATTCAGGAAGACGCGCCTAAAGAAGATCGACCTCAGGAACGGGGTCTTGCGCGCCAACCCTGGGAACAGGCGCAGTTGACGTTGGTCGGCCAACCACTGGCCGAACGTTCGCGGCACGCATCGGTGGATCACGAGCGCATCAGCGGCGAAGGCTCGCTTACCGCTCTGCTGCAGCACCGCGGCGCCGAGGCAAGCGTCCTCGCCGAAAGCGCGGCCGGAATTCGGATGGAGGAGCCGATCCTGTTCGTCGAACCCGCCGACGCGTTCGAACGCCTCGCGGCGGTAGGCGACGTTGCACGTTTCGAAGAACGGCGTCGGTCCGGGCACGGAGATGGTGTGGTCGAACGGACCCATGGCGTCTTTGGCTTCCTGGTCGGGCTGGACCCGGCCTTGCGCCACCACGACTCCATCCTCGTCGAACGCCGCGAGCAAGCGCTCGAGCCAGGCAGGCGAGGGGAGGCAGTCGTCGTCGGTGATGGCGATGATCGGCGCGGTTACCAGTGCGGCGCCGGCGTTTCGTCCGCCACCCGGTCCGCGGTTGGTGTCGAGCCGAACGGCGTCGACGCCGAGGTCGGCCAACACCGCCGACGTGTCGTCGGTCGAGCCGTTGTCGACGATGAGCAGCTCGTGCTCGATCGTCTGCCCCCGCAGGCAGGCGATCAGTTCTGGCAAGTAGTGCGATCGGTTGTACGTCGTGACGACGACGGCAACCCTCGGCGCTCCCGTCACGCCGAGCGACGTTAGAGCGCTAGCTCGACCCGGCGCGGTACGTGCCGAAGCACCACACGTTGCCCTCGTAGTCGCGGGCAGCGAACTCGCGGGAGCCGTAGTCCTGGTCGACCAAGGGCATCACGATTTCCGCTCCGGCCTTGCTGGTGCGGTCGTGCATGGCGTCGGGATCGTCGAGGGCGACATATATCGCCGCCGGGCCGAGGTCGAACGGGCTTCCCTCTTCTGTCTTGCCGCCGACACCGACGAAGCAGCCTTGCAACTCGAGTTCGGCGTACATCGGATTGCCGTTGGGGTCGCGGTGGACGACGTGCTCGGCGAAGCCGAACGTGTCCTTCAGGTAGGCGACGGCCTTGTCGAGGTCCGCGTAATGCAGCACGGGGTTGATAGTGGTGGCCATCTCCCCTTCATACCCTCTTACGCGGGGCGGCCGCCGATGATTAGGTCATGCTTAGGTCGTGCATTACGCCACGCGTCTGGACCGGTTCCAGCTCGGTGACTACCCACCAGTTTGCGCGCGTTCCGGGTTGCCCGCAGACAAAGTTGTGCCTGTTGAAGCAGCGCGCCGTGCAGCTTGGCCGTGGTTCTTCTTTCCTCTTCACCTCATCACGTTTCTGGTCGCGAGATGGCGAGTCGACGGCGACCGCGTGTGGGGCAAGCTGCCCTTCGCATCCGGTCACGTCGACGGCGTCAAGGCGACCTGGGATCGTTCTACCGAGACCGTGATGCTGACCGGCGTCCACCAAGAATTCGTTCGAGCATGCAAGGAGCAACAACTCAACCGCTCATGAAAACGCGGCGTCACGCGGCGGCGCGTTGGAGGTTGGCGTGTGATTCGAGGGTTTGGCCGGCGGGTCCTTCCATGCGGGTGAGGCCGGTGTGGGGGTTGAAGGTGATGGTCCAGCGGCTTTCGTGGACGAGGTGGTGGTGGTAGGAGCAGAGGGGGACGCCGTTTTCGACGGAGGTGTCGCCGCCGTTTTCCCACCATTCGAGGTGGTGGATGTGGGTGATGCGGCGGCGGCAGCCGCCCGCGGCGCAGCGGTGGTGGTGCCGGGCGCGGATGGCGCGGCGTTGGGCGGTGGTCCAGGTGCGGGTTTTGCGGCCGATGTCCAAGAATTCGGAGACGCCTTGGATGACCAGGCGGTGGATGCCGGCGTCGCAGCACAGCCGGCGCACCGCCTCACCGGTGAGGGTCGATTCCTGGTCGGTCAACGTGAGGACCCGGCGGTTCTGGATGAGGTCTTCGTAGGCGATGGTGATGCCGATCGCCGCGGTTTCGGGGTCGATCTTGTCGGGATGGACGAGCGCGATTTCTTCCATGAGGTCGACGAGTAGGTCGAGTCGGTGGGCCGAGGTCGGCCGTTTGGGGAGTTCTTCGGAGTCGTCCTGTGGATGAGTGTCCACGGGACACTCATCCACAGGCTTGAGTCGCAACTGGGTGGGGCGGTTATGGACGAGGAAGTTGCCGTAGGCGTCGACGATGCCGACGATCCGGTCGAGCAGGTCGTTGGGCGCCTCGATCTCGAGTTGGCCGTAGCCGTCCATGAACCCGGGCACGCGGCGCAGGCCGTAGTGGTCGTCGATGTCCGGCGCCTTGTCGTCGCCGTTGGAGTAGTTCCAGTTGCGGACGCGATTGTCGAGGACTCGCACCGACGTCTCACGTGCATCGGCGACGAAAATCTCGTCGCGTTCGTCGTTTAGCCCGTCGAGCCGCGTTAGCACCCGAGCCTTCGAGTACGGCAGAAGACCTGCGGCGAACGCTTCGCGCACGAGGGGTCGACGCTCAAGTTCGTGCGCGACGCGCACCTTCTCGAATGCGGTGCGGCGCGCCATCTGGCATTTGATCTCCAGCCACGACACGCAGTTATGGAAGCCGTCGACAGCCCACAGGCTGTCGCGATCGAACTCCGCCAACTTCAGCACCCACGCCACGGTGCACTCGTCGATGTGGCGCCACTCGGCGACCAACTCGCGGCCGGCTTCGGTCTCGGACACAGGCATACGACTACCTCCAGGAGGAAACAACATTCGCTTGGGAGGCGGCCGTCTGACGGGCTGCGATACGAACCATATTGTACCCGAACGCGCGTTCGGAATCTAGGTGTTTCCGCAGCTAGATGGCGCTTTTTCGACCCGAACAACCTTCGACGCTCTAGGGTCCGCCCATGCCGATTCTTGATGAGTCCCACGACTTCGCGCACCCAGTGGAAGGCGACCAGGCCTGGAGCGAGTCGTACTACTTCAACTGTTACGACCCGGCGACCGACACCGGCTTCTACACGCGCTGCGGCATCCGCCCGAACGAGGGCACGCTCGACATCGGCCTGTCGTTTTGGTTACCCGGCGGCGGCCTCGCCCATCTCGGCGGAGTGCGCGAACAGAAGGTGATGATCGACGACGACCTCGAGGTCAACGGCATCCGCTACGAACGCCTGGCGCCCCTGAAGCAGTGGCGCATCACGGCCAGCGGCGAGGCGTCGACGTTCGAGGGCAAGGCCGCCGTGTCGTGCGACGTCACGTTCGATGCACTCACGCCGGCGATGGGTGGCGACGGTCAAGGCCAGGAAGCGGTCGACTCCACCTCCGCGGCGACGCGCCAGACCGTCGGCAAGGGCCACCTCGAGCAGGCCGGCCGCTGGTCAGGCTGGATCGAAGTCGACGGCGTCCGCCACACGCTGTCGGACGAGGCCCGCGGCAACCGCGACAAGTCGTGGGGACCGCGCAAGTGGGGCGGCCCGAAGATGTGGCGCTGGTTCTCGATCAACATCGACGACGACACGCACTTCGGCGGCATCCGCATCGGCACCGAGGCCGGCGACCTGCATCGCGGCTGGGCGTGGGCCGACGGCCAACACGCGTCGATCGCCGAGTGGCAAGTGCGGACCGAACTCGAAGACGACGGCGTGACGCACAAAGTCAGCCACGTCACGGCGTTGGACAAGCTCGGTCGCACGCACGAACTGCGCGCCGACCTGCTGCGGGTCGAGCCGGGTACACGCGGCATCCGGGCCAACGGCACCGTCGTCAACGAAGGCCTGGCCAAGTGGACCTACGACGGCCGCGTCGGTTACGGCATCAGCGAGTACCTGCACCAGTTCGACGAGAACGCCAAGCCCGTCGTCCCGATCGAGTAGCAACACCGCGTGGTCACGGTCTTCGGCGCGTGCGCCCTCACCTTCATGATGGCCATGTACGCGCTCGAGCGACGCGGCCGCGGCTTCGTCCTCGCGTTCGCCGGCGGTTGCGTGCTGTCGAGCATCTACGGATTCGTCTCGGGCGTGTGGCCCTTCGGCGTCGTCGAGCTCGTGTGGGCGGGCATTGCCTTCCGCCGGTGGAAACATTTACAATTGTCGATGTGAAGAAGGTGATTCCGCTCTACGACGCCACTGCGCCGATCGCCTGCAGCATCGATCCGGGCGAAGTAGCCGAGCGCATCGAAGTGGTCGAGCGGATGCGCTCCAATCTCACCGGCCTCGAGCGGACCGAGCACGGCATGTTGCTGACGTTCCCGAAGCGCCCGGACGTCGACGCCGACCTGCAGAAGTTCGCCGTCGACGAGAAGCGGTGCTGCCAGTTCTTTGGCTTCGCCATTACCGACGAAGACGCCGCGCTCCGCCTGCAGTGGGACGCGCCGCCCGATGCGCAGGAGATCGTCGACCATCTCGAGCGCTTCTTCAAGGGCGACGAGTCGGCGAAGTTCCTCGAGGGCTGGCTCTAAGTCGCGGCGGCGCGCTGCCGCAATGTTTCCAGCGCCCGGTCGGCGTGGACGTCCATCGACACTTCCGAGGCGATCACGTTGAGGATGGTGCGGTCGGTGTCGATCACGAATGTGACGCGCTTGTTCGGGACCTTGATCGGCCCGATGCTTCGCGTCACGCCCAGCTGCGAGGCGACGGTGCGGTCGGCGTCGGACAGCAGGGGATAGCCGAGCGAGTGCTTGTCGGCGAACTGCTTCTGCTTTTCGACCTTGTCGGCACTGATCCCGACGCGCTGGCCGCCGACAGCGGCGAACTCGCCGGCGATGTCACGGAAGTGGCACGCCTCCTGTGTGCAGCCCCTCGTCATGGCCGCCGGATAGAAGAACAGGACGACCGGTCCATCCTTCAGGAGCGTCGACAGCGTCCGGGGCGTGCCCGACTCGTCGGGCAGCTCGAAGTCCGGAGCGAGGTCGCCGGTATTCATCATTCTGAGTGACTCCTTTTGGAACCCGGCTATTATTTGAGACGTGAGTGTCACATTGTCCCTGCGGGCGCGGAAGAAGCAGCGTACGGCGGACGACCTCTACGACGCGGCGCTGACGTTGTTCACCGCCCGTGGTTACGACGAAGTCACGGTCGAGGAGATCTGCGAGCTGGCCGAAGTCAGCCGCGCCACGTTCTTCCGCTACTACGGCGCCAAGGCCGGTCTCATCGCCGAGTTCAATCGGCGTCTGGCGGAGCGCGTCGCTGCCCGGCTCAGGGCGATGGCGGAGGACGCGACCGCAACGGAGCAGCTGTTCGCCATGCAGGACGAGTTGGCGCAGGCGTGGACGAGCAGCGGCCCGGCCGTACGCGCCATGGCACTGGATTTCAAGAGCGTCGCCATCGACGCAACCGAAGCCAAGTTGTCTCCGTTCCCGGAGTTGCTGAAGCTGTGCACCGGGATCGTCGCGGGAGGTCAGGCATCGGGCGAGTTCGACACCCGTCCCGCGCCGGGCTTGGTGGCACTGACGATCGCCGGCCTGCTCGGCGGCATCACGATGTATTGGATCGCCGCGGGGCGCGGGCGTCTCGACCGCGCCATGCGCGACGCACTCGACCTTCTCATTACCGGCCTCGCCGCCCCACCGAAGAACCGGAGGAAGCCATGACGCTTCTAGATCCCATCAACGCCATTGACGTCGAGGCCAACCCCGCCGCGCTTTTCGTCGTTCCGAGGTTGTGGGCCGACATGGACGCGTGGCACGACCGCGTCGCCATCATGCGACGCGAGTCGCCCGTCATGCCCGTCGAGCTCGAAGGCTTCGCTCCGTTTCATGTGCTGACCCGCCACGACGACATCGCGGCCGTCGAACGCGACCACGCTCACTGGCTCAACACGCCGTTCTCGGTGTTGGGGCCGGAGATGCAACAGACCGAAGTGATGCAGAGTGGGATGCCGCTGCCGGCATCGCTGGTGCAACTCGACGGGGACAAGCACAAGAGCCACCGCGCCGTCACGACCGATTGGTTCAAGCCGGCGGTAGTGGGAAGCCGGCAGGAACGCATCGAAGCGATTGCCGACCAATACATCGCCAAGATGCGCGAGCTCGGCGACACCTGCGACTTCGCGTCCGACATCGCCCAGCCCTACACGCTCCACGTGATCATGGAGATCTACGGCGTGCCCGAAGAGGACGAGCCGCTCATGCGCTCACTCACGCAGGGCGTGTTCGGCGCCGCTGACCCCGAGTTCGGTGGCGACGACCCGCAGGCGGCGATGCTCAACGCCGTCATGAGTTTCATCGCGTACTTCAACGACATCACCACGGACCGGCGAGCGAACCCGCGCGACGACCTGGCAACAGTCATCGCCAACGCACAGATCGACGGCGCACCCATCGGAGACGTGGAGCGGCTCTGGTACTACATCATCGTGGCGACCGCCGGCCACGACACCACCTCGTACGGTCTGTCGGGCGGCATGGAAGCGCTGCTGCGCACGCCGGGTCAACTGTTCGATCTGGCTGGTGATCCCGACCGCGTCGTGCGCGCCACCGAGGAGATCATCCGGTGGACGACGCCGGTGCGTCACTTCCTGCGCTACACCACGCAGGACACCGAGATCCGCGACGTGAAGATCCCCGAGGGTGGACGGGTGCTGCTGTCGTACCCGTCGGCCAACCGCGACGAGACCGTGTTCGACAACGCCATGACCTTCGACGTCAACCGCGCCGACTCCGACCGGCAACTGTCCTTCGGCGCCGGCGTGCACTTCTGTCTCGGCGCGCACTTCGCTCGCCGAGAGATCCGCACCATGATCGGCAAACTGGCCGACCAACTCGAATCGATCGAGTCGGCCGGCCAGCCGCAATGGTCCGAATCACATTTCGTGTCCGGCGTGAAGCATTTGCCGGTCGGTTACCGCTTCAAGAACTGAGGCTGCGCGGTTACGGGACTTCGCGCTCGGTCACGACGGTCTCGCGTGTACCACTGGCGGATGCGCCGCGATTGCCGATGCCGCCCCAACTCGCCCAGTTGATGGCGGAGAAAATGGCTCCGGCCACACCGACGAGCATCAGGATAACGCCGGTCGTCTGCACATCGAATCCGTCGCCGCTGACGGTTACGGCGTAGCGCATGATCGCGCCCACGGCGAAGAGCAACAAGCTGATGGTAATGCCCATAATGGACGTCCTTGCTTCGGTAGATACGCGACACATTCGCGCTGCGTCACCAAAGTCCGGGGCAACGTCCTTCTGTTGTACCCACTTCTGGGCATCCGCCGTCGATGGGTGCGGAAATAGCCCGTACGTGCTAGTCACGAGTCGTGCGCGAGTCGTTGGCTGCCAAGTGGGATCGGGACCTCTCGCTCGTCGAGTGGCGGACCCGGATGGTCGACGCCGGGTGGTCGTGGGACACACCACGGCTCAGTGACGAACTCGAGAAGCTCGGCGCGCCCGGATTTCCGGAAGGCGTCGCCACGAACCTGGCCGTGCCGACGCTGGTCGAGCATGGGAGCGACGATCTGCAGGCGCGCCTCGTCCGACCAACCGTCATAGGCGAGATCACGTGGTGCCAGCTGTTCAGCGAGCCTGGCGCCGGGTCCGACCTCGCCGGGCTGGCGACGCGGGCCGATCGCGACGGCGACGTGTTCCGGATCAGCGGCCAGAAGGTGTGGAACACCTCGGCGCATCACGCCGACTACGGCCTGCTGTTGGCCCGCACCGACTGGGACGCGCCGAAGCATCGCGGCATCACCTACTTCGCGGTCCCGATGCACCAAGACGGTGTCGAGGTGCGTCCGCTACGGCAGATGAACGGGCACCAGTCGTTCAACGAAGTGTTCTTCGCGGACGCCCTCGTCTCCGCCGACAACGTGATCGGCCAGGTGGGCGACGGCTGGGCGGTGGCGTTGACGACCCTGGCGCACGAACGCCGGTTGGCGCCGCAGCGCTTCGCCGCCGGTAGCGCCGAGCGCACCGGGCGCGCGTGGGAGGAGGCGTTGGCCGAGGCGGCGCGCAACAACCAGCCCTACACCTGGTACCCCCAGCGCGGCGGCCGCGCCGACCTGTTGATCGAACACGCCCGCGTCGCCGGACGCACTGGCGACGCGCTCGTGCGCCAGGAAATCGCCCGCACGCTGTCGATGGCGCGGGCGTCACAGTGGACCGCCGCGCGGGCGATGGCGGCCCGTGCGGGTGGAAAGCCGCCCGGCGCGGAAGGCTCGATCGGCAAGCTGGCGTCGAGCAACATCGCCCGTCAGGCGGCGCGCACGCATTCGCTCATTGCCGGGGCCGCGGCCATGCACATTGCGGCCGGGACCACGTTGAGCGCGACCGTCGGCGAGGTGCTCATCTCCGTCCCGGCCATCTCCATCGCAGGGGGCACCGACGAGGTGCAACACAACATCCTGGGTGAGCGCGTGCTCGGTTTGCCGCGCGAGCCAGACGAGAGCCGCGATCTACCGTTCCGCGACGTCCGCCGGTAGGTCCTCGGCCTGGATCAGGCGCAGTTCTTCCAGCGACAGTTCGCTGTCGTCGCGGAGTCGCCACGCGTGGTGGCTCACCGCCGTCTCGAAGAGGTTGCGGGCGAAGCGCCCGTTGCCGAAACCCTGGTCGCGCGGCTCGGCGCGCATGATGGCGCGCAGCCGTTCGATGCACGCCGCGGTCGGTTCGAAGTCGGTCTTGGTCGCCAGCTGCTCGAAGATGGCGACGAGTTCGTCTTCGGTGTAATCGGGGAAGTGGATGGTGGTGCCGAAGCGGCTCTCGAGTCCCGGGTTGGTCTCGATGAAGCGGCGCATCTCGTCGGGATAGCCGGCGACGATCACCACCAACTCGTCGCGGTGATCCTCCATCGCCTTGACCAGCGTGGAGATCGCTTCCTCGCCGAAGTTGTCCTCGGCGAGCGCGTACGCCTCGTCGATGAACAGCACGCTGCCGATGGCCGAGTCGATGACTGCCTTCGTCTTGAGCGCCGTCTGGCCGACGTACCCCGCGACCAGCCCCGACCGGTCGGTCTCGACGAGCAGACCCTTCTTCAGCAAACCCAGGGCGCGGTAGATGCCGCCGACGAGCCGGGCGACGGTGGTCTTGCCGGTGCCGGGGTTGCCGACGAACACGAGGTGACGGCTGACCGTCGGGACCTTCAGTCCCTTCTTCTTCCGCAGGTCGCTCATGCGCAGCAGCGCCGCTTGACGGTGGACCTGCGCCTTCACGTCGGTCAGGCCGATGAGCTCGTCCAACTCGGCGAGTAGTTCCGCGAGCGTCTTGGTCGTTTGTACTGTTCCGGCGGCCGCGGCCGCTGCGGGTGACGTGAGTGCGGCCGCGTCCGCTGAAGTGACAGCGGAAACACCTGCGGCGCGCAACTGGGTCCCGGCCGCGAACCGCGCGGCGTCAACCGACGCGAGGCTCGGGTCGGGGTCCAGTTCGCACGCCTCGACGGCAACTCGACCCAGCGCGATGGCGTACAGGCGCGCCGCCTCCGCGTTCTCGGCGAGCAGCCGCTTGAGAAGTGGTGTTGCCGATTCGAGCCACCCGTGACCGATCTTGGCGGCGGCGCGAAAACCCGACGACGGTCGCTCGAAGGCGTCGGACCACGCGAACTCGGCGTCGGTCATTTCGGCGCACACCGCGGCGACGAGCGCCGCCGCCTCGTCTTCGATGTCGGATTCCCCCAGCCCCGCGGCCGCACCGGCTCGTTTCAGCGCGTCGAGCGCGTCGGCGAGTTCGCTCACGGGTCGGGACGTTAGACGTAGGTTGATGGTGTGACGACTCGTACTGCGTTCCGCACCTGTCCCCTTTGTGAGGCCGGTTGTGGCCTGGAGATCACCGTGAAGGACGAGGCAGTCACTCGCATTCGCGGCGACATGGCCGACGTGTTCAGCCACGGGTTCATCTGCCCGAAGGGTTCGACGCTCACCGACCTGCACAACGACCCCGACCGGCTGCGGACGCCTTTGATCAAGCGCGACGGCCAGTTCGTCGCCGCCACGTGGAACGAAGCGTGGGCCGAGATCGACACGCGCCTCCACAAGGTGATCGATACGTACGGCCGCAACGCGCTGTCCGCGTATGTCGGCAACCCGACCGCCCACAACATCGGCGCCGGGCTGTTCCTGCGCGGCCTGCTCAAGGCGCTCGGCACTCCCAACCTGTTTTCCGCCAGCACCGTCGACCAGCGGCCCAAGGAGATCTCTGCTGGCCTGATGTTCGGTGGCTTCACCGTGCCCGTGCCCGACATCGACCGCACCGACTTCATGCTGTGCCTCGGCGCCAACCCGTTCGCGTCCAACGGCAGCCTGGCGACCGCGCCCGACTGGCCGGGGCGCATCGACGCACTCGTCGCCCGCGGCGGCGAGATGGTGGTCGTCGACCCGCGGCGCAGTCGCACCGCGGAGGCGGCCACGGAGTGGATCGCTATCCGTCCCGGCACCGATGCCCACTTCCTCGCGGCGATCGCCAACGTGCTCGTCGCCGATGACCTGGTCGATCTGGGGACCGTCGCCGATCACGTGGCCGGTGTTGACGAGGTGTGCGCCGCGCTGACGCCGTTCACGCCCGAGGCCGTCGCGGAAGTAACCGGCGTCGGCGCGGACGTCATCCGCGACCTGGCACGCCGGCTGGCGGCCGCGCCGACCGCTGTCGTCTACGGCCGTATCGGCACGACGACCCAGGCCTTCGGGACGACGACGAGTTGGCTGATCGACGTCGTCAACATTCTGAGCGGCAACCTCGATCGGCCCGGCGGCGCCATGTTCACCAAGGCGGCCGCCGGGCAAGCGAACACGCGCGGCACGCCCGGGTCGGGTCGCGGCATGCGGGTGTACCGCAACGAGTCGCGCGTCAGCGGATTGCGCGGCACCCTCGGTGAACTCCCAGCGGCGGTGATGGCGGAAGAGATCGACACGCCCGGCGAAGGGCAGATCAAGGCGATGATCACCGTCGCCGGCAACCCGGTGCTGTCGACGCCTAACGGCACGCGGCTCGACGCTGCGCTCGACCAACTCGAGTTCATGGTGTCGGTCGACATCTACCTGAACGAGACGACGCGCCACGCCGACGTGATCCTGCCGGTGCCGAGCGCGCTGCAGAAGCCGCACTACGACCTGTCGTTGTTGCAGCTCGCCATTCGCAACGTGGCCAACTGGTCCGAACCCGTGCTGCCGCTCGAACCGGGTCAGCCCGACGAGTGGGAAGTACTGGCCAAGCTGGCGATGATCGTCGGCGGCATGAGTCCCGAAGACGCCGACCCGTCCATCGCCGACGACGCCGCCTACGCGGCGATGACCGAGCATGCGTCCGAAGATGTCGTCGGCGCGATCGACAAGACCGGCCGCCGCGGCCCGGCGCGCATCGTCGACTTCATGCTGCGCACCGGTCCCTACGACGTGACCCTCGACGACCTCATCGAGCAGCCCCACGGCATCGACTTCGGCGCGCTCGAGCCGCGCATGCCCGAAGCGCTGCGCACCCCGTCCGGCAAGATCGAACTGGCGCCGGAAGAGATCATGCTCGACCTGCCGCGATTGGCCGCGGCGATGAGCGCAGGCGTCGACCCGGAGCGCCCGTTCCTGCTCGTCGGCCGGCGGCACCTCAAGTCGAACAACAGCTGGATGCACAACGTGCCGGTGCTGCTCAAGAGCAGCAACCACCGCTGCACGATGCAGCTGCACCCCGACGACGCCGCTCGCCTCGGCCTGGCCGACGGCGACCCGGCCGTCGTCACGAGCCGCGTCGGTCAGGTGACGGTGCCGGTCGAAGTCACCGACGGCATCCGCCCCGGCGTGGTCAGCATCCCGCACGGATGGGGTCACGGCGATCCCGACGTCAAGCTGCGCGTCGCCCAAGAACACGCCGGCGTGAACAGCAACATCCTCACCGACGAACGCGGCATCGACCCCATCAGCGGCAACGCCATCCTCAACGGCATCCCCGTCAGCGTCGCCGCCGCCGGCTGATTCGCTTTTGGTGATGCGTAGTGAGAAAGACCCTCACGTGGCATCACCAAAAGCGGGCTTCAAACCGGGATGCGCGTTCCGCAGAACCTGGATCGGCTGGAACACTCGCGCACCGTAATTGCGCGGCGAACTGACGCGCCGTGTTAGCCGCCGAGAAGCACTGCCATGTTGTCGTGGAAGAACAACTGCTGGTCGGCCGCGGAGGTGGTCGTGAGTTCGGCCTCGAACTTGGCCAGCGGATCCTTGCCGCCCTCGGGGTGCGGGTAGTCCGACGAGAACATGAACAGTTCCGCGCCCGCCTGGTCCATCATCCAGCCGACGGGTTCGCCCGGGAACGGCGTGAACTTGAGATGCCGGCGGACGTACTCCGACGGCTGGTCTTGCAACCGCTGCAGCGGTTCCTCGGTGCGCTTAAAGGCGCGCTGCGCGTAGTCGAGGTGATGCAACCACGACACCACCCAGCCCGCGCCTTGCTCGATGCAGCCGCCACGCAGAGCGGGGAAGCGATCGAACAGCCCGTCGAGGATGCACACCCCGAGGAACTCGGCGGGGGAGTGATGCACGGCGAGGTAGTCCTTGCTGCGGACGTTCTCGCCGCCGCCGAGGTGGTCGGTCACGGGCATGTCGTTGTTGTGGAAGCCGCGGTCCGACAGCAGCGGGCCGCCGCCGATGTGCAGCACGAACGGGACGTTGGCTTGGGCGAGCGTGTCCCAGAACCCGTCGAGGGTGGGATGCGTCGGCGAGCGGTCGCCCGCGGGCGTCGACGGGACCATCACCGCCGCGCAACCGTCGGCGATCGCCTCGGTGGTCAACGCCACGGCGCGGTCGGGATCGCTGAGCGGCACGTAGGCGACGGGCAGCAGGCGGGCGTCGTCGGCGCAGAAGTTCACCATCGCCTTGTTCTGGGCGGCTGCGCCGGCGTAGAGGCGGTCGGGGTCGCGGCCGGCAAACATCGACGTGGCGAACGTGGCGAACACGAGTTGGCCTTCGAAGCCGAGCAGGTCGAGCACGCGGGTGCGCTCCGCGGCGTCGAACGCGCCGAGTGCCTGCCATCCCTTGTCGACCATGAGGCGCTCCTCGCCCTTGGCCTGCAGATCGGGATCGGCGCGCCGTTCGTCGGCCCGGGCGACGGCGTGGTCGAGCACCGGCTTGAGCGCTTCCATACCCTTGCGACGAAGCCGTTCCTTCTGAGCGGGGTCGATGAAGTCGTCGAGGAAGTCGGCCAACTCCATGACGTGGCTGTCGGCGTCGAGGATGCTGCGTCCGCCTGCGTAGGTGGTCATAGGTGACAGAATGTCACCATGGGCGACACCGACGCAAGGCTTCCGCGCGCCGACCGGCGCGAGGCCCTGCTCGACGTCGCCGCCGAGCTCGTCGCCGCTGGCGACATCGACGAGGTGACGATGGAAACCGTCGCCGAACGCTCCGGAGTCAGTCGCCCCCTCGTGTACAAGCATTTCGCCAATCGCGCCGAGCTGCTCGCGGCGGTGTACCAGCGCGAGGCCGAACACCTGCATGAGGAACTGGCCGCGCAGGTCGGCGCCGCCACCACCGTGGAGGAGATGTTCCGGGCGCTGGCCAAGGGCGCACTGCGCGCGCAGGCGCGTCGGGGCGCGGCCTACGCGGCCTTGCACCGCGCCGGCGCCCGCACCAAGGACCGGCGGTACGAGCAGCGCGAGCGCGATCGCACGACGCTGGCATTCTTCGCCCGGCGGGCCGTCAAGCAGTTCGGGTTGGAAGACCGCGAAGCGCGCGCCGGGGTCGGGATCCTGCTCGGCGGCATCGACACCATCATCAACACGTGGCGACACCGCCCTACGCCCGAGCACGCCGAACTGCTCGAGAACACCTACGCCGCGTTGGCCGTCGGCGGATTGAACGAGCTAGCGCGTCGCCGCGCGTAGTTGCTTCAGCGCGGAGGCCGCGGCGTTGGCGCCGCACATGCCGTGCACGCCGGCGCCCGGCGGGGTCGCCTGCGAACACAGGTACACCTCGTCGTTGATCCGGTACGGGTCGGCCGCCAGCCGTGGACGCAGGAGGAGTTGGCGCGGACCGTTCTCACCGCTGGCGATGTCGCCGCCGACGTAGTTGGGGTTGTACGCCTCGAAGTCGGCGGGCGAGCGGTGGGTGATGGCCACGATGCGGTCGCGCAGGCCGGGAGCGAAGCGCTCGATCTGGTCGAGCAGGGCCTCGGTGGCGTCGCCGGTGTAGCCGTGGGGCACGTGGGCGTACGACCAGATCGGGTGGAGGTCGCCCTTCGAGCGTGACGGGTCGGCGAGGTACTGCTGGCCGACGAGCACGTACGGACGCTCCGGCATGCGCCCGTGATACGACGCGTGTTCCGCGGCGGCGATTTCGTCGACGGTGCCGCCGCAGTGGACGGTGCCGGCGCGGCCGCACGCCTCGTTCGCCCACGGCACGCCGCCTTCGACGACGAAATCGACCTTGAACGACGCGGGCCCGTACTTCCAGCGGCCGAAGGCGCGGCGCACGCGAGCCGGCATCTTGTCGCCCACGATGGTCATCGCCGCCGTTGGTGCCACGTCGAGCAGGGCGACGCGGTGCGGTGGCAGTTCGTCGAGCGATTTCACCGTGACGCCGGTTTCGATCGTGCCGCCGGCGGCACGCAGCATCGACGCCAGCGCATCGGTCACCGCTTGCGATCCCCCGACAGCCACCGGCCAGCCGGTCGTGTGCGCGGCGCCGACGAACATAAGTGCGGCCGCCGATGTCAACGGACGGTTCAACGGCTGGAAGCTGTGGGCGGCCACGCCGGCGAACAGACCACGGGTCTCGTCGTTCTTGAACCGCTTGGCGAACAGCGTGGCCGGCACGAGCGCGCCCAATCCGAACCGCATCATCGTGAGCGGGTGCCGCGGCACGTGCAGCACCGGCCGAAAGACCTCGCGGGTCAGGTCGGGGTAGTTGCGGACCGCCGCGGCAAAGCTGCGCCGCCACGCGCGGGCGTCGTCACCGAAGCCGTCGGCGGTCTCGTCGAGCGACCGCTTGAGGACACCGGCGCGCCCGCCGTCGATCGGGTGGGCGAGTTCGAGGTCGGCCCAGGCCCAGGTGAGTCCGTGCGCTGCGAGGTCCAGCGACTGGAACAACGGCGACGCCGTGCCAAAGGGCATGACCGCCGAGCAGATGTCGTGCAGCACGCCCGGTACGAGCAACTCCTCGCTGCGCGTCCCGCCGCCGATGCGTTCGTGGCCTTCGAGGACGGTGACCGAGAACCCGGCTTGGGCGATGACCACGGCGGCGGCGAGTCCGTTCGGGCCCGCCCCCACAACTACGGCGTCGGTCACAGTGCGAGCGTAGGCCCGTACGATGGCGCGCAAGCGAACTCAGGGAGACGGAATTGGCGGTTCTGGCGCTGGCGCTGCGGGCGGTGCTCGTGGGTGTGTTCGCGGTCTCCGGGTTTACCAAGTTGCTTGGCCTCGACCGTTCGCGCCAAGCGGCCCGCGAACTCGGAGTTCCCGATCGCCTCGCGCCCACGGTGGGAGTCGGTGTGCCCGTCGTCGAGTTGGTGGTGGCCGCGCTCCTAATCGCCCAGCCGTCAGGCCGTCTGGGAGCGATCACCGCCGTCGCGCTGCTGTCGGCGTTCTCGATCGTCGTCGCCGTGAACCTGGCGCGCGATCGTCACCCGCAATGCAACTGCTTCGGCGTGATGTCGCACGCGCCGATCGGCTGGCGGACCTTGCTGCGAAACGCCGGGTTGCTGGCGGCCGCGGTCACGACGTGGGTCGCTCCCTAAGAGGGCGGCGGCGCCGGCTTCGCTTCTGCGGGCTGAGGCTCGGGCTGCTGCTCGGGGTAGGCGACCCAGGCCGTCGCACTCAAGTTGTCGAGCGTCGTGACGAGCACGCCGCGGTACGACGTCATATAGAGGCGGTTGCCAACCACGACGGTGCGGTCGATGCCGCCGTACATCTGTGAGTTCGGCGGTTCGGCGCGCCCGACTTCGTCGATGCTGCTGTCACCGATGCGCATGCCGACGGCGCCGTTGAACGTCGAGCCGCCCTGCTCGGTGGTGCTGTACGTGCTGAGCGGTACGACGGCGAGCTTGGTGGCCGCCCAGTACAGGAAGGCGTGGTGGTCGAACTCGGCGGTGCTGCCACTCTGGCCGAGGAACTTGCGGGCCAGCGCCTTGGGTGCTGCCGGGTTGCGCACGTCGAAGATCGTCATCTGGAACCCGGTGACGCGGCCTTCGTCGGTGGCTTCCTGCCCGACACCGAGCAGGAGCCCGTCGCCGATCGGGTGGAGATAGGCCGAGTACCCGCTGATCTTCAACTCGCCCACGATGCGCGGGTTGGTCGGTTGGCTGAGGTCGATCACGTACAGCGGGTCGGTGCGACGGAACGTCACCACGTAACCGACGTCGTCGATGAAGCGCACGGCGTGGATCTGCTCGCCCTTGCCCAGCCCGCCAACCTGGCCGACCTGCACGAGCGCGTCGGCCGACTCGCCGAGCACCGTCATGAAGCTTTCCGACCCGTTGTTGGGATCCGTCGTGGCGACGCGCAGCGCGCCCTTGTACTCCGACAGCGAGAACTGGTTGAGGACGGTGCCGCGCACGCGGCCCGACTTCCGGTACGCCGCGTTGACGGGGTCACTGATGTCGAACGAATGAATGAGCGTCGACGCCGACGGGACGATGGTGGCGTTCGCCGTACCCTCGCCGGTGACGTCGCCCCACGAGTTGGTTGCGACGTACATGCGGGTGGGCGAGGCGTAGACGATCTGGCCGTCGGCCATCACCGACGTGGCGCGTGTGAACGACGGGTTCTCGGTGTTGAACGTGAGCACGCTGAGCATGCCGAAGCCGGCGAAGTTCGGCGGGTGGTAGCTGGAACTGCAGGTGACCAGCGGCTTGCTCGGCTCGGTCTTGCCGCTGGCGTTCGTCGCCGTGTAATGCGGCAGCCATGAGTCGGTGGTGGCGCTGCGGACAACTCCCTTGTTGTGCTCGGCCGCCGCCGCTTCCGCTTCCGGCGTCGGCTCGGTCGGGTAGGCGAAGGTGAGGTTGGGGTTCGAACGCACGACGACGCGGGCGACGCCGTCGACCAGGCGAGCCGAGAGGTAGCTGCCTTCGACGTCGAGGTGGCCGGTGACCTTCATGGCGCGCGGATTGCTGATGTCGACCACGGTGAACTTCGACTGCAGGGTGCCGCCGCCATACGGCATCGACGACATGCGCGAGTCGGTGGCCACGCCGCCACCGCGGCTCGTGGCGTAGACGCCGTAGCCGGGGCTGATGACGACGAGCTTGTCGGCGATGCGCAGCATCTCCTGCGCCCCGTCGATCTGCAGGCTGCCGATGAGCGCGGGGTCCGAGCCGGTCGAGGTGGCGAACACGTTGTTGTTGGCGACGTGGAAGATCGTCTTGCCGTCGGTCTTCACGTTGTCGGGTTCGTCGATGCCCGCTTCCTGCACGTTGGTGTCGGAGTACGCCTGATTGACCGTGGCGGCCGCCGGCGGCGCCGCCGAGGCGTTGCCGTCTTCGGCCGCCCCCGCGCTGCTGCGCGCCGCCGCCGACGCGGCCATGCCGCCGCCAAAGACCATGCCACCGCTACCGGGTAAGCCGTACGGCCCGACGACGTCGAGTGCCTTGGCCTTGGCGTAGCGCGACAGGGTGCCGCACTGGTTGAACGAGATCAGCCGGGTCGACGCCAGGTACACCTTGGTCGACTGAGCGAGGCTCGTCGGCGTGGTGGGTCCGACGCCTGACGTGGTCGTAGTGCCGATGGCGATGTTGTTGCCGACCGGCTGCTTCGTCGAGCCGTCGACCTGCAACGCCGCGACTGCGCCGACGAGCGCCAAGCTGGCGGCGATCGCCATGACGGCGTTGGTGCGGCGGTACAGCGGCACAACCGGCGCGGGCGGCGCCGCGTCGGCGGTATCTGCCTGGGCGGCGGCCTGGGCGGCGGCGAACACGTCGGCCGGGTCGCGGGGCGTGCCCCGGCCGGCTAGGCGCGCCAATCGATCGGACAGTTCACTCATGTGTTGCTCCTTCGACAGCGTCTTCTTCAACGGCGGCGCGTAGGCGTCGTCGCGCGGATGGCGCGGGCTCGCGCCGCCTCTTCGGTGATCCCCAACACGACGGCTGCCTCGGCGTAACTGTGGCCCTCGACCTCGATCATGTAGAGCAAGGCGCGGGCGTCGGGCTCGAGTCGCAACAGGTCGTTCAGGTCGCTGGCGTACTCCGGGCGCTGGCCTTCGTCGACGCGGTCGAGGCGGGCGAAGGCCAGGCGGAAACGCGCCATCGAACGGCGCCGGTTGGCGGCCAGGTTGACGATCGTCCGGCGCAGATACGCGCCGGCGTCGTCGAGATCGACCAGGCGGTGGTTCCGCAGCGTGCGGGCGACCGCCTCCTGTACGAGGTCGTCGGGTTCGACGTCGACCGAGCCCGTGACCGCGGCGAAACGCCGCAAGCCGGGATACAAGGACGCAAACAGCCCCGCGTCATCCATCTGTCCCGCCCCTCGCTCCGCCACCAGAACAGCTTGCATTACCAAGAAGACACCGAAGGGCCGGTCGGCGTGACGCGCTTCTGAGTAGGTCTCCTCCGGCTTTGCCGGAGAAGACCTACTCAGAAGGAATTGAAGCGGTGAGTTATTCGCCGGTGGCGGGGTCGATCACCGCGGAGACGAGGGCGACGGAGTCGGCGGGGAAGCCGCCGCATTCGGCGTGCTCGCGCACGGCGGCCTCGTCGTCGGCGACGTAGACGCAGTACACCTTGTCGGTGGTCACGTAGCTCTCGAGCCACTTCGCCCGGGGCGACATGTCGGCCAGGACCTGGTTCGACTTGGCGGAGATGGTGTGCAGCTCGGCGGCGCTGAGATTGCCGGCGCCGGGAATGGTGCGCTCGATAACGAACTTCGGCATTTGGGATTCCCCCTTGTGAGTGTGGCTGCGCTGTGCAGCAACTGCAGTGTGCGGGGGACGGGCGGCTCGCGGCATCGGCCGCGCTACCCATTCGCTCAGGACGGCGGCATGGGTAGTTCTCTGTAGGCCCAGGCCGTGGCCGCCGTCCGGGAGGACACGCCGATCTTGGTGAAAATGTTCGACAGGTGCCGGGCGACGGTCTTGGTGCTGAGGAACAACTCGGTGGCGATCTCGGCGTTGCTCTTGCCCATCGCCACGAGCCGCAGCACTTCGACCTCGCGGGCGGTCAGCCCACCGGGCGGAGCCGCGGCGACTTCTTCGGACACGCCGAGCTTGGCGAAGGTCGCGCGGGCGGCGGCCAGCTCTCGATCCGCGGCGTCGGCGTCGTCGAGACTCCCGTACGCGTCGGCCAAGAGCAAGCGCACCCGCGCCGTCTGGTACGGAGCGTCGAGTTCTTGCCACGCAGCGACAGCCATGCGCAGCGACCCGAGTGCCGCGACCGGTTCGCCCTTGGCCAACGAAACCGCGCCCTGGCAGTGATTGGCGACGGCGCGCAGGCCGTCGCTCTCGAAGGTCGCGGCCGTATCGGCGATCGCGCGCGCCGACGCGTCGGCGGTGGCGACGTCGCCGGCGGCCAACGCGATCTCGACCTGCGCGGCGAGTAACGGCGCCCGCTCCAGGTCGTTGCCGCCGAAGGCCGCTAACGCCGAGAAGATCGACGCTACGGCGGCCGAGGTCTCGCCGCGTGCCAAGAGCATGAGAGAGCACCCGGGTTGGGGATCGCGTCCCGCTTGGTGCGCTCGGTTGTACGCCTCTTCGGCCCCGGCGAGATCGCCGCGACGACGGCGTATCTCGCCGACTTCGTAGAACCCGTCGGCCACGACGAACACGTCGATGTCGATCATCTCGGCGCACGTGGCGAGCGCTTCGGCTTCGGCCCGATCCCACTCGCCGTGCATCGACAGCATCTCGGCGCTGTGCACGCGACAGATGCCGGGGTAGAGCGACGCTGTCGGTAGCGGTGAGCACCACCGTTGCGTTGCCGCCGTCCATTCGCGGGCGCGGCGGTGGTCGGCCAGCTCGTGGCAGGCGGAGATCAGGCCGCAATAGATCGCGCCGGTCCACATCGGCTTGAGCCGGTCCGACAGCGCGGCGAGCATTGCCTCGTCGAGCAAGGCGAGCCCCTCGCGCACGCGCGCCTGCTTTACCAGGGAACGGCCCTCGTAGAACACGCCGAGGGCGACGAGTGACTCGTCGCCGAAGCGCTGGCCGATGTCTTGCATCGTCTTCGCGCTACTGATCGCCGCGTCGAGATCGACGCCCATGAGCCGCGCCGTCTCGAGGTAGAGGGGATATCCGTGCTCAGGACCCTCGTCGGTGCCCGCGAGGAGGCGGTTGGCCCGCGCCAGCCAACCGTCGGCCTGCGCGCCCTCGCCCATGCAGCGCAAATAGAGCGCGGCCGTGAACGCCGACAGCGAGGCTCGCCGAGGCTGGTTGTTCTCCAGGTGGAGGCGGTGCGCCTCGGTGTAGTTCGAAACGACGTCGTCGATGATGCCGAGCCAGTGCGCCGACTCGGCCAGCGCGTCGTGGTCGTCGGCGTCGAGCGTGTCGGACGACTTGAAGGCGTCGTACGCCGTCCTGCCAGTCGCGTTGGGCGAATGCGGCGCGAGCGCGCTCCCGGTCCTCCATGTGCGTCATTCTTGTCGGCATGGCTTGGCTGACGGAGCGCAGGCGGAACGGGGGGATCGACGAGGTCCCGTTGCCGGCCAGCGCGGGGCGTCTGTTCTTGTGCGGCAAGCACTTCATCGGTCCCGACGTCGAAGCCGCGCTCACCCGCGCCGAGGCCTCCGTGGTCGTGTGCCTGAACAAGCGGTACGAACTCGAGCCGCGCTACCCGGACTACGTCGCCTGGCTGATCGACCACGCCGCAACCAGGGCGATCTGGGAGCCGATCGAGGACATGCACGCCCCGTCTGTCGACGAGTTCGGCGCGCTGGTGGACCGGGTGCGGGCGCGGCTCGATGCTGGCGACGGGGTGATCGTGCACTGCGGCGCCGGGATCGGGCGCGCCGGCACTCTCGCGGCGGCATTACTCATCTCATTCGGTGCGGGCCATGACGACGCGCTGGCCGCGGTCCGAGCGGCGCGGCCGAGCGCGGGTCCACAGACGTTCGTGCAGGACCAGCTGCTAGCGGACTACGCCCGCCATACTTAGCCGGTGGAACCACAGCACTTCGACGTCCTCATCGTCGGCGCCGGCATCTCCGGCATCGGCGGTGCCTGCCATCTCCGAGACCAGCAGCCCGACAAGTCCTTCCTGATCGTCGAGGCGCTCGACAGTTTCGGCGGGACGTGGTGGACGCACCGCTACCCGGGCGTGCGCTCCGACAGCGACCTGTTCACCTTCGGCTACAAGTTCAAGCCGTGGCGCAAGGCGCCGATCGCTTCGGGCGACGAGATCCTCCATTACATGGGCGAGGTGATCGAGGAGAACGACCTCGCGCCGCACATTCGCTACAACACCCGCGTCGAGTCGGCGAGCTGGTCGACCGACGATCGTTGTTGGACCGTCACGATGCGCCCGGTCGAGGGGCCGGAGTACACCGTCACCGCCGGCTTCGTCTACATGTGCCAGGGCTACTACAAGCACCGTCAGGGCTACACGCCCGAGTGGCCGGACTTCGACGCGTTCCAGGGCGAGGTGCATCCACCCGCAGGAGTGGCCCGACGAGGTCGACCTCGCCGGCAAGCGCGTCGTGGTGATCGGCTCGGGCGCGACCGCCGCCACGTTGATCCCGAACATCGCGTACGACTGCGAGCACGTCACCATGCTCCAGCGCTCGCCCACGTTCTTCTTCGTCGGCGCCAACCGCAACGAGCTGGCCGACGAGCTGCGGGCGGCAGGCGTGCCCGACATGGAGATCCACGAGCAGGTGCGGGCGCAGATCGTCACGCAACACGACGCCATCGCCAAGGCCTCCTACGAGTACCCCGACATGGTCCGCCAGATGCTCATCGACAGCATCAAGACCGTTGCTGCCCGAAGGCTTCGACGTCGACAAGCACTTCAACCCGACCTACCGGCCGTGGCAGCAACGCATCGCCATGGTCCCCGACGGCGACCTGTTCAAGGCGATCAACGACGGCCAGGCGTCGGTGGTCACCGACAAGATCGAGCGGTTCACGGCGACGGGGATCGCGCTGGAGTCCGGCGACATGCTCGAGGCCGACGTGATCATCACCGCCACCGGCTTTGACCTCGCGGTGATGGGCGACGTGCAGTTCACCGTCGACGGAGAGCCCGTCGACTTCGCCGACACCGTGACCTACCGCGGGATCATGTTCACCGGCGTGCCCAACCTCTTCTACGTGTTCGGCTACTTCCGCTCGAGCTGGACGCTGCGCGCCGACCTCATCAGCGAGTTGCTCTGCCGCCTGCTCGCCCACATGGACGACAACGGTTCGACGATGGTCGTGCCCGAAGTACCCGACGAGTTGGCGGAGGCGGAGCGGCTGCCGTGGGTCGAGCCCGACAACTTCAACCCGGGCTACCTGACGCGCTCGATGCACCTGATGCCGCGCCAACTGGCAGACGATCCGTGGCGCCTGCGCCACGACTACACGTCGGAGAAGGAGATCCTTCCGACCGCCGACTGGCCGACGGATCGCTGGTCTTCAAGTAGGCCGTACGATCATGCGGTGGTAACCGATCAGCGAGGACGGCCGCTGCGCGATTTGCGCCTCTCGGTGACCGATCGCTGCGACCTCCGGTGCAGCTACTGCATGCCTGAGAAGGACTACACGTGGCTGCCGCGGGAAGACATCCTCACCTTCGAGGAGTGCGAGCGCCTGGTCGACGCGTTCGCCCGCGTCGGGGTGTCGAGCGTGCGAGTCACGGGCGGCGAGCCGCTGCTGCGCCGTGACTTGCCGGCGGTGATCGCCCGCATCGCCAACGTCGACGGCATCGACGAAGTCAGCCTCACGACCAACGGCACCAAGCTGGCCGCCAACGCCGCGGCGTTGCGCGCCGCCGGCTTGACGCGCGTGACCGTCAGCCTCGACACGCTGCGTCCCGAGCGGCACCACGCGATTACGTCGCGCGACAACCACGCCACCGTGCTCGCCGGTATCGGCGCCGCCGGTGGCGCCGGGTTCACCGGGACCAAGATCAACACCGTCGTCATGCGCGGCGTGAACGACGACGAGCTGGTCGACATGCTCGACTTCGCCGCCTCGATTCACGCCGAGGTGCGCTTCGTGGAATACATGGACGTAGGTGGAGCGACGCACTGGAGCGCGGAGAAGGTCGTGTCGTCCGCCGAAATGCTGGGTGTCATCGGCGACCGGCTCGGCTCGCCGACGCCGATCGCGTCGCGACCCTCGGCGCCCGCGGTGCGCTACCAGCTGCCCGACGGGCGCGTGTTCGGCATCATCGCGTCGACCACCACGCCGTTCTGCGCGGCGTGCGACCGCAGCCGCGTCACCGCCGACGGCATGTGGTACCGCTGCCTCTACGCCAACGAAGGCACCGACCTGCGCGCGCCGTTGCGCTCCGGTATGACCGTCGACGAGCTCGCGCGGTTGATCGGCGACGAGTGGTCGCAGCGCGCCGACCAGGGTGCGGTCGACCGGGTTGGCACCACGCATCGCGAGGCGTCGGTGCCCGTCACGCTGTTGCGACGCGATCCGCACCTCGAAATGCACACCCGCGGTGGTTGAGGTGCAGATGTTCGGGCCGGCGCGCGACTGCGCCGGTGGCAGCACGGTGGAAGTTGCCATCGCGCTGCCCGCGTCGGTTGACGACCTCGTCGCCGCGCTCGCCCTTTCCAATGAGGAACTGGCCGAGCTGCTTCCGTGTTGTGCGATTGCGGTCGGCGACGAACTCGTGGCGCGTGACTTCGTCGTCCGGCCGGGCGACGAGGTCGCCGTGCTCCCGCCGGTGTCGGGCGGATGACCTCGCCGATGAACCCGCCGCGCATTCAAGAGTCGCCGCTGCGGCTCGACGCGTTGATGACCGAAACCGAGCGGCCCGACTGCGGCGGGCTGGTGGTGTTCTCCGGCGATGTGCGCGACCACCACGACGGAAAGCACGTGCTGCGCCTTGTCTATACGGCGCACGTGCCGGTGGCCGAGCGCGTCATCCGCGAGATCGAAGAGGAAGCCGCGGCCAAATGCGGCGCTGCCGTGTGTCGCATCGTGCACCGCATCGGCCCGCTGGCCATCGGCGAACCGGCCGTGTTGGTGGTCGCCCGCGCCGCTCATCGCGCCGAGGCGTTCTCCGCGGCGCGCTACGGCATCGACGAAGTGAAGCAACGCGTGCCGATCTGGAAGGAAGAGTTCTACGACGACGGCACGCGGGCGTTCGTCAGCGGGTGCAGTCTCGTATGAACGCCGTCGTGATCGTGCTGTCGGACACGGTCGCGTCCGGAGCGAAGCAAGACACCGCCGGCCGCTCGGTCATGGACGCGCTCGTTGCCGCCGGTTTCACCGATGCCGGCTTCGAGGTGATCGCCGAGGACGAGGGTTCGCTCTTCGCTTCGTTGAAGAAGCATCTCGACGCCAAACCCGAACTCATCGTGACCGTCGGCGGCACCGGGGTTGGACCGCGCGACCGGACCGTCGAGACGGTCAAGCCGATGCTGACGATGGAGATCCCCGGGATCATGGAAGCCGCCCGCGCGTACGGCCAGACGAAGACGCCCTACGCCATGTTGTCCCGCGGCGTCGCCGGGCTCATCGACACCACGATCGTGGTCACCGCGCCGGGTTCGCGCGGCGGGGCGACCGAGACGATGGAGGCGATCCTCGAAGGGATCGTCCACCTCGTCGACGTCGTGCACAAGAAGTTCCCGCACGCGGGCGGTTACGAATGATCCCGGTCGACGACGCACTCCGTTTGATCATGGCCGCCGTCTCGCCGCTCGGGTCCGAGACGGTTTCGCTGCACGACGCGCTGGGCCGTGTTTTGGCGGCGCCAGTGCACAGCGCGTACGCGCTGCCGCCGTTCGACCAGAGCGCGGTGGACGGCTACGCCGTACGGCACGCCGATATCGCCCGCGTCCCCACGACTCTGCCGGTCAAGGGCGTGGTCGCCGCCCGCGGCTACGACGAGCGGCCGTGGCTCGACCTCGGAACGATGATGCGCATCTTCACCGGCGGCGTCGTGCCCGACGGGGCTGACACGATCGTGCGCCAGGAAGCGACCGAGCCCGGAGGCGACGAGCGCACCACGGTCAAAGACGCCATCGCGTTCGGCGCCGATGTTCGCCGCGCCGGGGAAGAGGTGGCGGAGGGGGCGCTCATCGCCGAGGAGGGCGCGGTCGTCACGCCCGGCCTCGTCGGCGCGCTGGCGCTGGCCGGCGCCGAGAAGGTGGCCGTGCGGGCGCTGCCGCGGGTGACGGTGTTCGTCACCGGCGACGAAGTCGTGGAGCTGGGACAACCGTTGAGGCTCGGTCAGGTGCCCGACACCAACGGCCCGGTCATGGCGGCTCACCTCGCGTCGTGGGGCGTGACGCCGGTCGAAGTGGCCCACGTCTCCGACAGCGAAGCCGGTGTGCGCGACGCGCTCGAGCGGGCGTTCGCGTCGTCCGATCTCGTGCTCACCAGCGGCGGCGTGTCGGTCGGCGACTACGACTTCATTCCCCGCGTCGCCGTGTCGCTCGGCGCCGAGGTGCTGCTGCACAAGGTGGCGCAGAAGCCGGGCATGCCGTTGTTCGTCGCTCGCCGCGGTACGTCGTTGCTGATCGGCCTGCCCGGAAACCCTGGCGCCGTGTTCGTCAACCTGCACGTGTACGTGCGTGCGGTGCTCGACGCAATGACCGGGCTGGATCCACAAGCGCGGTGGCGACGGGCGCCGATGCCGGACGGCGTGCGGCGCGAGCCGGGCAAGACGTTCTGGTTGCGCTGCATCGTCCACGACGACAACGGCGTCATCCGGCTCGAACAACTCGGCCACCAAGCCAGCCACATGCTGTCGAACCTCGCGTCCGCGACTGCGCTGGCACGCATCCCGCCCGAAGGCGAGCCCGCCGACACGGTGGACTGGCTGCCTCTCTAACGCCGGAGGCCGGTCGCGGCGTGCAGTGCGCGTCGCGACGCGTACCACTCGTCGCCGACGGGCTCGCTCTCCATGTTCCAACTCCAGGAGATGATCGGAGTGATCCGCATGTACACGCCCGGCCCGACCATTCCTTCGCGCTCGACCGGCGTCCCGGCGACGCCGTCGATCCGGATGCCGCGCACGATGAAGGGGTCGAACGACACCATGTCGTCCACCACGAGGGACACGCGATGTTGCCCACCGATGACGTTGCGGAACTTCCGGGTGGCGCGGACCGACTCGCCAGGTCCTCCGACCCAGAAACCTGCGCCGTCGAACTCGAACGACACGGGCACCACGTCGGGCTGCTCATCCGGGGAGACGGTCGCCAGTCTGGCTAGGGGCTGCGAGTGGAGGTACTCGACCTCCTCGTCAGTGAAGGGCATCGCGATTCCTTATCAGGTTGGGTAGGTCACGATCTCGGTTGCTTTGACGGAGATCCATACGGTGGCGTCGGGCGCGAGGTTGAGTTCGGACGCGGCGGCGGCGGTGACTTCGGCGACGACGGGGAGGGGATCGTCGAACTGCACGCGCACGCGGGCGCCTAAGGGGTCGACGTGGCGGACCGTCGCCTGCCAGCGGTTGCGGGCGCTCGACTCGGGAGCGGACGCGTGCAGGGTGATCGCCTCGGGGGCGATGGTCGCGAGGACGGGACCTTGCCGCGGTTCGGCGATCACGAAGGTCGTGCCGTTATCCGCGGTGACCGTGGTGCCGTCGGCCATGCCGCGCAGAAGGTTGGTGCCGACGAGGTCGGCGACGTAACGCGAGGCCGGGCGCGCCGAGATCTCCGCGATGGTGCCCGACTGCGTCACGGCGCCATTCTCCAACACGACGACCGTGTCGGCGAGCACGTACGCATCGACCGGGTCGTGAGTCACCAGCAGCGTTGGTCCGGCGAAGTCGGCGAGGTAGCGGCGGAGGTCGCGGCGCACGTCGATGCGCGTGCCGGCGTCGAGCGCGGCGAGCGGTTCGTCGAGCAGGAGCACCTTGGGCTCGCTGGCGAGGGCGCGGGCGAGTGCGACCAGCTGCGCTTGTCCGCCGCTCAGCGTGCGGGGTTTCGCCTGCGCCAACGCGCTCAGGCCGAAGCCGTCTAGCCATGTTGCGGCGATGCGGCGCGCGCTCCTCGCGCGACTTGCCGTCGCAGCGGGGGCCGAACGCCGACGTTGTCGAGCGCCGTCATGTGCGGGAACAGCAGGTGGTCTTGGAAGACGAGTCCGACGCGTTCGGTCGACGACTCCGCGATCGAACGCAGCACCGTCGTCTTGCCGGCGCCGTTCGGTCCCAGCATTGTCGTGACCTGCCCGGCGGGCGCGTCGAAAGCAACGTGGATGTCGCGCACGTCGACGGATACGTGGAGGGTCATGTGCGGATGAACCATCGTTCGCGCAGGGTCACCAGCGCAGCCAGCGATACCGCCACCAATACGAAGCTGAGCGCGATCGCCGCGCCCGGATCGGTCTCCAGCGCGAGGTAGACGTCGAGCGGCAGGGTCTGGGTGCGACCCGCGATGTTGCCAGCGAACGTGATGGTGGCGCCGAACTCTCCGAGGGCGCGCGCGAAGGCGAGCACCGTTCCCGCGGCCACGGAACTGGCGATCAAGGGGAGGGTGACGCGGCGGAACACCGTGAGCGGGCCGGCGCCCAGGCTGGCCGCCGCGTCTTCGTAGCGGCTGTCGACGCTGCCCAACGCGCCTTCGAGGGTGATGACGTAGAACGGCATGGCGACGAATGTCTGCGCCATGACGACGCCCGCGGGCGAGTACGTGAGTTGCAGGCTGAACGCGTCGTGCAGCCATCCGCCGATCGGGCTGCCCAAGCTGAACGCCGCCAGCAGGGCGACGCCGCCGACGACGGGCGGCAGCACCATCGGCAACAACACCAGCGCACGCACGACTCGCCGGCCCGTCCACCGCGACCGCGCCAACAGCCACGCCAACGGCGTGCCGAACACGACCGACAGCACGGCGGCCGCCAGTGCGCACACCACCGACAACCGGAGCGCGTCGAGCGCCGCCGGCGTGGTGAGGTCGTCCCACAGCGTCGACCAGCGGGCCCGTTGGATTAGGCCGACGAGAGGGAGGGCGAAGAACGCGATCGCGAGCGCGCCTACCGCGACGACCAGCGCGGGCGGTCGGCGCGGCGTCATGGTTTCAGGAAGCCAAAGCGCGTAAGCACTCGCTGTCCGGCGTCGCTGCGCACGTAGGCGACAAAGGCGCGCGCCGCCGCGACGTTCTTCGCGTCTCGAAGGACCGCGATCGGATAGTTGGCGATCACGTTCTGCGCCTCCGGGATAGCAACGGTCGCGACGCGCGATCCGGCCGCCTTGGCGTCGGTGGCGTAGACGATGCCGCCGATGGCGTCGCCTTGGGTCACCGCGGTCAGCGTGACGGCGACGTTTTGCCCTCGCGTGACGCGCGACTCGGCAAGCATCACGCCGGCGTTCTGGAGCACCTCCGCGGCGTACGCGCCGCACGGCACGGTCACCGCACACAGCGAGACAACGCCGTCGGCGGCAGCGAGGTCGACAATGCTCCGGATGTTCGCGCCGCGCTTGGTCACGATGACCAAGCGGTTGCGGGCGAACACCGTGCTCGCCGGCGCCACTTTGGCGAGGCTTGTCTCATCGGCCGACGCGAACACGTCGGCGCCACCGCCGTCGAGGATCTGCTGCGCCAGCGCCGACGACGCCGCGAAGTTGAACGTGACGTTCACGTCGGGATGCGCGTCCTCGAAGGCCTGACCGATCTCGGTAAAGGCGCCCGTGAGTGACGTCGCCGCGAACACCGTCACGGTGGCGCGTGGGTTCGATGTGTCGTCAGCGCAACCGGCGAGGAAAAGCGCGCCGGCCAGGGAAACCGCCAAAACGGACGACATCCGCCGGAGCATTCGGACGAAACTAGACGTCCATGGACTACAGCGATGTGGCCCCGGAGATCGAAGCGAAGCTGCGCGCCATCTGCTTGGCGTTTCCCGACGCGTACGAGGAAAAGGCGTGGGCGGGGTCGCGGTGGTTGATTCGCCGGCGCAACTTCGCCTTCTGCCTCGGGGTCGACGACCGGGTGGTCGTCGTGTTTCGGTCAGCGCCGCCCGAACTCGACGCGCTGGCGCATGCCGGACATCCGTTCTTCAGCCTGGGCGAAGGCAAGAACGTCGTCGGCATGGTCATCGATGACAACACCGATTGGCAGGAACTGTCGGAACTTCTCTCCGACAGCTACTGCTTGATGGCGCCTAAGAAGCTCGCGGCCCTGGTGAATGGTGGGTCTGACTGAACGTTGGAACCTTCTAAACACTGGGTGAACGTATTCAGTTTGTTACACCCCGTCAGTAACGTGCCTGCCATGTTCGCTCGCATAGGTACGTGGTGCCACGACCGTCGCTGGATCGTTCTCATCCTGTGGATTTTCGCGATGCTCTTCGCGAACGGCGTCTCGGGCGCGGTCGGTGAGAACTACCGCCAAGACTTCAGCCTTCCCGGGTACGACTCGGGCACAGGCTTCGACATTCTGAAAGCGCAGTTCGGCGGAGCTAACTCCGGGCAGGGCGGCACCATCGTGTTCAAAGCCGACCAGGGCGTCGACGACCCGGCGGTGAAAACGGCGATGGAAGAGTTCTTCGGCAAGGTGATCGCCATCGACGGCGTCTCCCGCATGGAGACGCCGTATCAGCCCGGCGGACAGCGGTTCATTTCGTCGAACGGCGCGTTCAGCGGCAAGATCGCCTACGCCAACGTCGAGTTTCCGCAAGACATCGACTTCGGCAAGTTGCCGGCCATCAAAGACGAGGTCTTGGCTGCGCAACCTGAGATCGACGGCGTGCAGATCGAACTGGGCGGCATGATCTTCGCTTCGTTCGAAGCGCCCACCACCGAACTGATCGGTTTGGCGTTCGCCGTGGTGATCCTGATCGTCGCCTTCGGCTCGGTGTTGGCCATGCTCCTGCCGGTCGGCGTGGCGTTGTTCGGCATTGGTATCGGTGGGGCCGGTGTCATCTTGTTCAGCCGCGTGCTGCAGGTGCCGGAGTTCGCGCCGTTCATCGGCATCATGATCGGGCTCGGTGTCGGCATCGACTACGCGCTGCTGATCGTCACGCGGCACCGAGAACAGTTACACGCGCGCCATACCGTGCGCGAGTCCGTGGCCATCGCCATGGACACCGCCGGGCGCTCGGTCATTTTCGCTGGCGGCACCGTCGTCATTTCCTTGCTCGGCATGTTGCTGATGGGCATCACGTTCGTGCAGGGCCTGGCGGTGAGCGCGTCGGTGACAGTGCTCATCACAGTTCTAGCGTCGCTCACGCTGCTGCCGGCGCTGCTCGGATTCGCCGGCGACAACATCGAGAAGACCAAGTGGCGCGGGCTGATCGCCGCCGGCTTCGTGGCGCTGTCTCTCTTCAGCATCGGGCTGGTCGGCTTCAAGCTCGTCCCGCTCGTCATCGGCTTCGTGCCGGCGGCGATCACGCTGCTGCTGGGCTTCGTCGTGCCGGCGCTCAAGCGCGACGTCGAGCATCGCCCGCCCAAGCCGCGCCGCGAGACGCTGGCGTACCGGTGGAGTCGCGGCATCCAGCACCGCCCGTGGCAGGCGGCATTGGGCAGCGCCCTAGTCCTGCTGATCCTCGCCGCGCCCGTGCTGTCGCTGCGGCTCGGATTCTCCGACGAGTCGAACTACGACGAGGCCACCACAACGCGCAAGGCCTATGACCTGCTCGTCGACGGTTTCGGCAAGGGATTCAACGGGCAACTGCTGCTGGTGACGGAGGTGACGCCCGGTACGGCGCCCGCCGCGCTGGCGGCGGTAAAGGCGGCCGTGGCTGCCGATCCCGGCGTCGCGTTCGTCACCGATCCGATTCCGAATCCCGGCCAGACCGCCGTGCTGTGGACTATCGCCCCGGAGAGCGGCCCGCAGGAGGCGGAGACTGGCTCGCTCGTCAATCGGCTCCGCAGCCAGGTCCTGCCGCCCGTCGAGAAGTCGATCGGGTCCGAGGTGTACCTCACGGGCTTCGTGGCCGCGAACATCGACGCGTCCGACCAGATGGCGTCGCGCCTGCCCTACTTCTTCCTCGCCGTGCTCGGTGTGTCGTTCCTGTTCCTCATGGCGGTGTTCCGTTCGCTCCTGGTGCCGCTCAAGGCCGTGATCATGAACATGCTGTCGATCGGCGCGTCCTACGGCGTGATCGTGGCGCTCTTCGGATGGGGTTGGTTCGGCAGCATCACCGGCCTGTCGCCCGGGCCCATCGAGTCGTGGGCGCCGATGATGTTGTTCGCCATCGTGTTCGGTCTGTCGATGGACTACGAGGTATTCCTGCTGTCGCGCGTGCGAGAGGAGTTCCTCCGCACCGGCGACAGTCACACGTCGGTGGCCGACGGGTTGGCGGCCACGGCCAAGGTCATCACCGCGGCGGCGGCGATCATGGTCGTGGTCTTCGGCAGCTTCCTGCTCGAAAACGACCGGACGTTCAAGCTCATGGGTACGGGCCTCAGCGTGGCCGTCCTGCTCGACGCCACCATCGTCCGCATGCTCTTGGTTCCGGCGACGATGGAACTGCTCGGCGACCGCAACTGGTGGCTACCGGCGTGGCTCGACCGCATCCTGCCCAAGATCGAAGTGGAGAGTCACCTCGAAGACATCGCCACCCTCGACGAGGACGAACCCACCCTCGAACCCGTGTAGGGCCGCGCCGTTAAAGGCGCAGGCCGAGGCGTAGGAACAGGTCTTTGATGGGCGTGGGCGTAAGCGTGTCGGCCACGAGCAAGGCGCGGGCGTCGACGCCGACGAGGTAGCACGGTCGCGGGAAGCGCGTCGTCAGCGCGCCGGCGATCACCTTGGCGCAGGTCAGCGGATCGCCCATGAGACGTTCGAGCAGGCGCTGGCCTGACATGGAGCGGCGGTAGGCGTCGGTGAAGCGCGAGCCGTCGGCCTCGCGGTGCGCGATGTCGCGTTCCATGTCGTCCCAGATGTTGGTTTTGAAGCCGCCGGGTTCGACGAGCACCACCTGCACGCCGCGCGACGCGACCTCGATCCGCAGCGCGTCCGACAACGCTTCGAGGGCGTGCTTCGCTCCCGTGTAGTGCCCGGCGAGCGGAGAGGTGGTGCGTCCGGCGATCGACGACACGTTCACCACGCGGCCGCCACCGGCTTCGACCATGCGCGGGAGGGCCAGACGGGTGAGGCGCATAGGGGCATGCACCATGGTCTCGAACAGCTGTCGGGCTTCGTCGTCGGACACGTCTTCGACGGCGCCCGTCAACCCGTAACCGGCGTTGTTCACCAGGCCGAACAGCGGCGGCAGATCGCCGATCACGTGCTCGCAAGCGGCGGCGTCGGTGACGTCGAGCAGCACCGTTTCCACCCGGTCGGCGACGCCGGCGTCGGCCGCCGACTTGTGGACCGCCTCCGCCTTGGCTTCGGAGCGGACGCTGCCCACCGAATGGAACCCGCGGCGGGCCAGCTCCACGACGGTGGCCAGGCCGATGCCGGAGCTGGCGCCGGTGGTGAGGACGGTCTTGGAATCCATGGAGGCCATCCAAACAGGTTGCCCACTGGTGATTGTGCAAAACTTGACCAACCGGTCAAGTTTCGAGTTCGAGTTGGGGGACACCAGACGTGTCGATTGACGCCGATACCAAGGCAGCGCTGAAGGCGAAGTACCGCGCCGAGCGGGACAAGCGGCTGCGGCCCGATGGCAATGCGCAGTACCGCCACCTTTCGGGCACGCACCTCGACCACTACCTCGAGGATCCGTACACGCCGCTGACCGAGCGCAAGCCGCTGACCGACCACGTCACGGTCGCCTTCATCGGCGGCGGCTTCGCCGGACTGGTCACCGGCGCACGCCTCGTCGAGCAGGGCATCACCGACGTCCGCATCATCGAGAAGGGCGGCGACTTCGGCGGCACGTGGTACTGGAACCGGTACCCGGGCGCCATGTGCGACACGGCGTCGTTCGTCTACATGCCGCTGCTCGAAGAGACCGGCCACATGCCGAGCGAGAAGTACGCACGCGGCCCGGAGATCTACGAGCACTGCCAGCGCATCGGCAAGCAGTACGGGCTGTACAACAAGGCGCTGTTCCACACCGAGGTGCTCGACCTCGAATGGGACAACGACAACTCGCGCTGGATCATCCGCACCAACCGCGGCGACGAGTTCACCGCCCAGTTCCTCGGCATGGGTACCGGGCCGTTGCACGTGCCCAAGCTGCCCGGCATCCCCGGCGTCGAAGAGTTCAAGGGCCATTCGTTCCACACCAGTCGCTGGGACTACAGCTACACCGGCGGCGACCCGTCGGGCGCGCCGATGGAGAACCTGGCGGACAAGAAGGTCGGCATCATCGGGACGGGCGCCACGTCGGTGCAGTGCGTGCCGCATCTGGCCAAGGCCTGCGAGACGCTCTACGTGTTCCAGCGCACCCCGTCATCGGTCGACGTGCGCGCCAACACACCGACCGACCCCGAATGGTTCGCCACCATTGCCACGCCGGGTTGGCAGCAACGTTGGCTCGAAAACTTCACCGCTAACCAGACGGGCGCCTTCGCCGAAGAAGACCTCGTCATGGACGGCTGGACCGACTTGTCGCGGCGCATCGGCGAGAAGATGAAGTCGCTCAAGGAGTTCACGCCCGAATCGATGATGGCGGCCTTCGAAGACTCCGACTTCGAGAAGATGGAAGAGATCCGCGCCCGCGTCGACGCGCTCGTCGAGGACCCGGTCACCGCGCAGAACCTCAAGGCTTGGTACAACCAGTTGTGCAAGCGGCCGTGCTTCCACGACGAGTACCTCCAGTCCTACAACGAGCCGGGCACGCACCTGATCGACACCGACGGCAAGGGCGTCGAGCGCATCACCGAGAACGGTGTGGTGGTCGCCGGCGTCGAGTACGAGGTCGACTGCATCATCTACGCGTCGGGCTTCGAGGTCGGTACGTCGTTCACCAGCCGCGCCAACTACGACCCCGTCGGTCGCGGCGGGATCAAGTTGTCGGAGTACTGGCGCGACGGCATGCGCACCAAGCACGGCACGCACATCCACAACTTCCCGAACATGTTCATCGTGCAGCCGACCCAGGGCGCCAACCTGATCTCCAACGTGCCGCACAACCTGACGGAGTCGGGCAAGACGATCGCGTTGACGATCAAGCACGCGCTCGACGGTGGCTACCGCGAGATCGAAGTCACCAAAGAAGCCGAAGACGCGTGGATCGAGCTGTTGCTCAGCGGCCCAGGCCGCATGCTCGGCGCCAACGACAACTGCACGCCCGGCTACTACAACAACGAGGGCCAGCCGCTCGAAGGCAACGGCTCACTGTTCGTCGGCTACCCGCACGGGGCGATGGCGTACTTCAAGTACATCGACGGCTGGCGGAGCAACGGCGAGTTCGAAGGCATCGCTTTCCGCTAACCCCCTACGGGTCGTCGTTGGTGAGGGTGACGGTCGCCGTCGTGCGACCGAGCACCGCACCCGTGGGCGCGGACAACCAGGCGGTGAACGCTTCGTTCGGTTCCTTCGTGCGGTCGCCGAGGATCGTGATCGGCACCAACTTGGACGTTTCGCCGGCGGCGAAGGTCACCTGCGTGTTGACCCACCGGTAGTCGGAGCCGGCGATCGCCGAGCCGTTCTTCGTCTTGAGCGTGACCGTCACGACCGACGCGCTGGCGCGACTCAGTCCCACTCGGACATTCAAGGGGTGCGTGGCATGGAACTCGCGCGCCGTCACGTCGTAGACCGACACCTTCAGAGCGCCGGTTCCGCCGCCCGGGACCAACAGGTCGCACGCGTTGCCGAGGTCGTCCTGGTTGGCGTCGGCCTGGTCGGCGTTCGCCGTCAGGGGGCAGTTGTCGAGTTTGTCGCCCACGCCGTCGGCGTCGGAATCTGTACGCGGGACCGGGATCTGACCGATGTCGACGGACTGGCCGGCGATCGCGTCGAAGGTGCCGATGGAGTTGTCGTAGCCGCAGTGGTTGCGCAGTGTGTAGGTGCCGGTACCGAGGCCGCGCAGGTTCAGGAACCCGGTGATCGTCGGCACGCGTTCCATGCGCTGGGTTCCGCGGTCGATCGCCAGGCAGATGCCCTCCGGCCGCTTGCCCGTGTCGGGGTCGACGATCGAACCGTGGGCCGTACCCTCTCGGCCGACGCGGGCGTCGACGGTGACGGTCGGGAGGCCGGCGAACGATGTCGGGGCCGGTCGCGTGAGCGTGATCGAGTTCGCCGAGGCACGGTCGGCCTTGTCCTGGTACCACTCCGGAGCAGTGGCATTGGGGGAGTAGCACTGCTGGAAGAACGCCTGCCAGTTGCCCGCTTCGAGCCCCTCGACCGAGTAGTAACCGGTCGCGCTCGTATAGGCATAGACCACCCGGGGTGACCACTGGGTGTCATTGACCGGGTTGTAGAACTCCACGCATTCGTTAGCGACCGGGCTGTTGTCTGAGTCCCGTCGCACGACGCCGCGGACGTGGGTGCCCTTGCCGAGCGGGATGGCGGCGTTGCTGGTAACGCCGCTGGTCAGCCTGATGGGCTGCGCACCGGCGCGGCCCGGGCTGTCGTTGAACCACTCGGGCGCGTGCGTCCACGGGTTACCGCACGGGCGGGCCCGCACGACCACGTCGACGGGCGGCATTCCGGTGAGCCGGTAGTAGCCGGTGGTGGCGACGCGAAAGTCGGGCCTGGTGCTGGTGCCGCCCAACGACGTGTTGCTCGCGGCGTCGAACGCCTCGACGCACGCGTCAAGCGGTACGCCTGAGACCTCGTCGGTGACGAGTCCTTCGATGGTGGCACTGCGCCGCAGCGACGCGTTCACGTTGTGCACCGTTTCGTTGGCCACGACGGTGACGTCGGTAGCGCTGGCGGGATCGATGGTGCCGGCGAAGTACTCACCGGAGTAAAGAGGCGAGACGCCGTCGCAATCGCTGAACGACACGTCCCACGTCCCCGGGGCGGCGACGATCCGGTAGTACCCGGTCGTCGTGGTGCTGGCGCTGCCGGCGTAATTGCCTTCGGCGTTCACGCACACCGACGCGATGGGTAGGCCCGTCGTCTCATCGGTGACGGTGCCGTCGATGAACCCGCGCGTAAGCAAGATGTCCGGGGAGCGCGAGATCCTTCCTTCGGCGACCGACGTTGGCGCGGGCGGCTCCGCGCCGGCGGCGACGCTCCCGCAGAACCGTTGGAACTCGGGGCGATACTGGCCCGAGGGCAGCCCGGCGAAGGCGTAGAAACCCGTGGTCGAGGAGTAAGCCTCGTTGTAGTAGCCGCCACCGAACAACGAGACGCACGCGCCGTAGACCGGTTGACCGCTGGCGGCGTCGCGCACGACGCCGGCGAGCGTGCCGCCGCGACCGACCGACAGCTTCAGCGTTCCGGTCGCGCCGAGGAAGCCGCCGGCGTGGATGTAGTAGTTGTGCCCGGCGACGGCGTCGAATCCGAACGAGGAGCGCTGGCGCGCCGTGTCGTCAGAACAGGCCTGGCTGGAATTTGGGAACCACGTTGACGAGAAGTCGAAGTAACTGAGCGTCGTGTCGAACGTGCTGCCGCGTGTGTGGACGACGACGCGCCCGCTCTGGCTGGGCACGAACTTGAACCAGACACCCGAACCCATCCCGCAGTAGGAGTCGTCGTAGCCGGGATCGTCCGTGGCGCCGACCGTGGACTGGGTCGCCGTAAACGGCACGCCACCGACGATTGTGGCGCCGGCGACGGTGTCATTCGGCGGGGCCGCCGCGCTTGCGGGCGCGGCGAGCACCAACGTCGACGCCAAGACCACCAGCGCGAGCCATCGCGCAACTCTCATGTGCTTGCCCCGGTCCCCAGCTCCGTTCGGCGCCCCGCGCGCCGAACGGTCAATTGTACAGGGTCGGCTATCCGGCTCCGGGGCGGAGCAGGTCGCAGACATTGCCGAGGTCGTCGTGGTTGACGTCGGCTTGACCGGCGTTCGGGGTAAATGGGCAGTTATCGACCTTGTCGGACACGCCGTCGCCGTCAGCGTCGCGAGGCGAGATCGTGAGCGTGCCGAGCTTGGTGTCCTTGCCCGCCACGGCGTCGAACTCGGTGAGCACCTGGCTCTGACCGGAGCTGAGCTTGTCGCCGCACGAGTAGGCGTCGAGCCGGTAGCGCAAGCTCGCCAGACCGCCCACGCCGACCGCTCCGGTGATCGAAGGCATATCGGAATAGGCGAAGTCGCCGTCGGGGTCGGCCACCGAGAGACACACGCGCGCCGTCTTGTGCGTGTCGGGATTTACTACGACGGCGTGCATGGTGCCCTGCCGGGCGAGGTGGGCGTTCGCCGTAACCAGGACCTGCCGTGCCGGTGGCCACGATCGGCCAACCGTGACCACGTCAGCGGTGTTGCGTACGGCCTTGTCCTGGAACCACTCGGGCGCCACGCCCGCGCCGCAGTCGGAGAACTTCAGCTTGTAGTCGCCCGGGCCCACTCCGGGAATCGAGTAGAAGCCTGTGCTGCTGGTGTAGCCGAAGCTGCTGTCGAGATGCGCGTCACCCGGCGCGTGAGCCGTCGGCTCTGCACGCACGCACACGCCGGCGGCCGGTTGACCGGAGTCGCGTCGCACAACGCCGCCCACGTGGGCGCCGCGGCCGAGCAAGGCCGACGCAAACGCCGTCGTGCCGGGGCTGAGGCTCTTGATCTCCGCGCCGGCGCGACTCGACGCGTCGCGGAACCACTCAGGCGCGACGGCGTGAGGGAAACGGCAGTCGCTGAAGTGCACGACGACGTCGGTGATCGGCAACCCCGCCACACGGTAGAAGCCGGAACTCGAACCGTAGGTGTAGGCCGACGCCACGTAGGCACCGTCAGACGCGCGGGCCACCTCGATGCAGGCCTCGATCGGTTCGTGCGTGCCCTCGCCGGTGACGGTTCCCATGAGAATGGCGCCGCGCTGCAAGCTGGCGTTGACCTGACTGCGCGTGGCGCCGGCGGCGACGGTGATCGTCGTTGCCGCGGTCTCCTCGCTGACGCCGGGGAAGAACTCCGGGGCGTGTTCGGCGCCGCCGCAGTCTTCGAACCGGACCTTGAAAGCTCCGGGTGCGGACTGCAGGCGATAGAAGCCGGTGGATGTCGTCTGCGTTCCCGTGACGTAGCTGCCGTCGGTACTCATCAAAGACACGCAGACGAACGGCAGCGCGCTTCCGCTCGCTTCGTCGGTGACCCGGCCTTGCACGAAGCCGCGGGCGAAACGGATGTCGGGACTGCGGGTGGTACGCCCTTCGGCGACCGTGGCGACGGGCGCCGAGCCGTGGATGCCAACGTCGTTGTTGCAGCCTTCCGTGGTCGCCCGGTATTCGCCCGCCGGCAAGCCGCTCAGCGAGTAGAAGCCGGTGGGCGAGGTGTAGGCGAAGTGGTCGTAGTAGTAGTCGCGGCTCGTCGGGCCTTCGAACCGGACGCACGCGCCGGGGATCGGTGCGCCGGTCGTGGCGTCCTTCGCCACGCCGGTGAGCGTTCCTCCGCGGTTGACGGTGAGCCGGAGTTGGCCGGTGGCGCCTTGGAAGCCGCCGACTTGGATGAAGACGACTTGGCTCGGGGAGTAGGTGGTGAAACTGAGCGCGCCGCGCTGGCGGTAGTTGTCGTCCTCACAGCGGAACGGGTACGAGGTGGGCTTGCCGCCTTCCGCGGTGTAGGCGGCGATCACCGTGTCGAAAGAGCTGCCGCGGGTTTGGACGACGACGGGACCGGGCGTCTTGATCTTCACCTTGAACCAGACGCTCGCCCCCATGCCGCAGTAGTCGAAGAACAGGGGGTCGTCGGTGGCGCCGGCGGTGTTCTGCGTGATCGTGGTCGGCAACGTGTCAACGAGGGTCGCTCCCGACGGTCGATCGTTTGCCGGTGGTACCACGCTTGCCGCCGGTCGCGCCGTTACGAGCGTCGCCGCCAAGACGACCAGCACCAGCCAACGCGCAATTCGCATGCTTCCCCCGGGATCAAGCCCTCGTTGCCTGCCACCGTAACGGTGCTGCTTCGGTCATGCTTGGCGAATGGCGGGCGAGCAGTGGCGTGCGGCCGCGCGTTGGTCGGTCGTGGCGACGCTCGCCGGCGTCGCCGTGGCGTTCAATCCGCGCAGCGCCGACGTGTTCGGCTTGACGAAGACGGTCGTGCTGGCGCTGGGCGTTCTCGTTGCGGCCGCGTGCCTGGTGTTGTGGAAGGCCGAAGCGCGGCAACCGTTGCCGCGGCTGCCAGCAATCATTCCGCTGCTCGTACTCGTGGGCGCGGTCGGCCTCGCGACAGCGGCGTCGCACGCGCGGGTCTTGTCGCTCGTCGGCACCTACACCCGCTACGGCGGCTTCGTGACCGTCGCGCTGCTCGCCGCGCTGGCGCTCGTCACCGCCGTCGCGTTCAGCGACGTCGATCGATCGATGCTGCTCGTCGCCATGATCGGTGCCGCGACGATCGTGGCTGTTTACGCGCTGGTCCAACGCCTGGGCTACGACGCCTTCGACTTCCGCGACGAGACCGGTGCGCGCCCGGACTATCCCGGCAGCAGTGTGGGCAACTCGTTGTTCGCCGGCGTTGTGTGCGGGATAGCGCTGCCGGCCGCGCTGGCGCTGATGAAGGACACGTCCACGCGGGCGCGGAGCGCGCTCACGCTCGCTGTCGTAGTTCTCGCTCTTGGTGTCTGGGTGACGCAGAGCCGCAGCGGCATGCTCGGTGCGATGGCCGGCGTGATCGCCGTCGTCGTTCTCACGCCGAGCCACTGGCGCCGGATGGCGCTGCGCATCGCCGCCGGGTCGGCGACGGCGCTCGTCGTCGTCGGCATCGCGGTGATCTGGCATCCCGGCCTTGATCGTCCGCCCGGCGCCCTTCGACAAGTTGGAGGTGGCGAGAACCGAGAGCCTCGTGAACCGCGGTGGCGAGTGGTCGGCGGCGACCCACGTTTGGCTGAGCCGCCCCGTCGTAGGCACCGGACCGGAGACGTTCGCCGTCGAGTCGCCGCGGCACCGGACTCCCGCCGACGCCGTGCGGTTCGGCCTGCGGATCGCCGACAAGCCCCACAACCTCTACCTCGAGTACTTGTCATCGACCGGTGTGATCGGCCTGGCGGCGTTCGCTTTCCTGGTGGTGTCGGCGGCGCGTGTCGTGGCGAACCTGCGGCGGTCCGAAGGCGGCGCCGATGCCGTGGTGGTCGGACTCGTGGCCGTCGGCGTGGCGTATCTCGTCTCGGCGACGTTCAGCTTCGACACACCCGCCACGACGCCGTTGGCCTTCGCCGCGCTCGGCGGCCTCATGGCCGCGGCGTCGACGCCGCGGCCGGCGGCCTCGCCGCGCACCCAGGTGCGGCGCGTCAGCGGCTGGGCCGGTCGCCTCGATTCGACGCCGTGGGTCAATCGCGTGTGGGTGGCGATAACCCTCGTCGTTGCCGTCACGCTGCTGACGCGGCCGGTACGCGCCGACCTCTTCGCCGCGGGTGCTGAACGGGCGGCGGGTCGGCAACAGCACGTCGATGCCCAGGAGCGCATTGACGCGGCGATCGCGTTGGCTCCGTGGCAGCCGCTCTACCGAGCGCAGGCCGCGGAACTGGCCGAGCGTTGGGCGTCGTCGTTCCCGCCGGACAAACGCGCCGGGCCGCTCCGCATCGCCGCCAGCCGCGCCGCCGATGCGGTCCGCTCACAGCCTTCGAACGTCCTCTACCTCTTAGGCCTGGCGCGGGCGCAGTCGTCGCTCGCCGCCGCGACCGCTGACCGGGAGGTCTTCGAACAAGCCGAGGCGACGTGGCGCGATGCGATTGGCCGCGACCGTCACGACTGGCAACTGATCAACGAACACGCGCTGTCGCTGAACGACTGGGCCAACGTCACGACCGATGTCTCGGCGCGGCGGCAGGCAGTGCGCGAACTCGAGAAGGTCGTCGCCATCAAGCCCGACTACCGATCGGCGTGGGTAAACCTGGCGCGGTTGGCGCACAACCTCGGTGACGACGCCACCGCGGCGCGGGCGGCCCGCCGCGCCCTGGACCTCGGCTTGACGGGCGCGGTGGCCGACGAGTTGCGACTGCTTGTCCGTTAGAGCCCGGCGCGAACGAGGTCTTCCATGCGGTCCATGGAGATCTGCATGCCGCTCTCCATGCCCGACTCGATGATCGAGTCGCGCACGAACTGGTCGGGGCACTGGCAGAGGTTGGTCATGGTCGTCACGCCGTCGACCTCTTCGAAGGTGATGATGTTGAGCGCGCCGGCGGCGTCGGGATCCTCGACCGGCGCGCCCTCGAACACTTCGGTGTAGACGAGGCGTGTCGGATCGTCGATCTCGCGGTACTCGCCGTGGAAGGCGACTTCGAACCCGTCGTGCAGCGCCACCCAGCGCCACTTTCCGCCGACGCGCAGGTCGATGTCGCACACCTGCCACTCGAAGCTGTCGTAGCCCCACCACTGCTTGACGAGCTCGGGCGTGGTGTACGCCTTGAACAGCAGCGCCGCCGGCGCGTCGAACACGCGGGTGATGAGGATCTCGGTGTCGCTCGGCAGGGTGACGATGGCGGAGCCTTTGCGGTTGGTCGTGGTGTTCATGGCGTGTCTTCTTTCATTTTGGCGACGAGATCGTCGAGGCGGTCGAGGCTGTCGTTCCACGTCTGCTCGTAGCGGCGCACCCACTCGTGAATGGGTTGGAGCGCCGGGCCGTAGACGCGGTACCAGCGATGCCGGCCTTCGGCGCGCACGCGCACGAGGCCGACTTCGCGCAGCACGCCGAGGTGCTTGGACACCTGCGGCTGACTCATGCCAAGACGGGCGACCAGATCGTTGACCGTCGCTTCGTCGTCACCGAGGGCGTCGAGCAAATCCCGACGTCCGCCCTCGGCAATGGCGTTGAACGCATCCGCGGTCGTCGCACTTCGAGGCATGGCGACGATCATATTCCTATATCGGAATATGTCAACCCGCCGGTTGGACGCGCCAGCCCTGACCTCTGCTCGGTTCTTTGCAGCGAGACGGGTCGCCTGGACCCGCCTGGCTGCAAAGAAGGGGTGTGGCACCTACCCCCGCCGCGGTGAAACAGAACTGGCGGGACTAGACGGGCAGCGGCGGCAGACCCGGTCCGGCGTCGGGCGGCAGACAGATCGCCTGATCGACTGGAACGCCGTTGATGTTCAGTCCGACGTGCACACAGACGAACGGCACAGCATCCGCGCTGGGTGCGAGCGCAACGAAGCCGAGGGCCCCGAGCAGGACCGCCGAAGCGGCGATAACAAAGCGTCGCAAGTGATGCTCCTCTCCGAGGCGTGCCGGCGCCGACCCGAGGTGGCCGGCTGGGGAGCCGACACGCGAGGTAGCAACGGTTCGCCGCGGCCGATCTTGCGCGATTTGTCTAGGGAACGATCACGCCGTGGACGGGGGGCGCCGCATCTCGGACATCGCCCGCCATAACGGCCAGCAGTTCGCCCGCGTCGTCGAGGCCGACCACCTGGCGCGGCAGTTCGGCGAAGGGCCAGCGGCCCGCCGCCAGCGTGTCGAACGCCGGGCGGTAGGCGCGCACGTCGACGCCGAGCGCGCCGCGGATGTGCAGTTCCTTGTACACGATCTCGTCGGGCGTGAAGCCGGGGATGTCGCCAAACCCGCGCGTGCCGGCAACAACAATCGTGCCCCGGCGCGTTGCCAGCTTGATCGCCTGACCAAAGGCGGCGGGTGCCTTCGCCGTCACGTCGACTACGACGTCGGCGAGCTGACCGTCGGTGGCGGCGCGCAACGCCCGCGCCGGGTCCTCGGTGGTGACGTCGACGACGAGGTCGGCGCCGAATCGCTTGGCCATTTCGAGACGGGGCGCGTCGCGTTCGCCGGCGCCGGTGACCATCACGAACGACGCGCCGGCGTCTTTCACGGCGGCGGCCACCGACAGGCCGCGGATGCCGGGGCCGAGCACGGCGACGATGTCGCCCGCTTTCGTGCCGGGCACGTTGACGCCCCACTCGATGCCGGCGCCGAGGGGATTGAACGCCGTGGCCAGCACGGGATCGAGTCCGTCAGGCACCGGGAGTAGCACGGCGTCGGGCGACAGGTAGACGAACTCCGCGTAGCCACCCCACAACCCGGGAGCCCGTTCGACGGGGATGTTGCCGTAGAACTCGGGGAAGGGATGGGCGACGCAGCGCCGGTAGTCACCGGCGACGCAGGCGTCGCACACGCGGCACGACATGAACACTTCGACGGCGACGCGCTGGCCGACCTGTACGCCCCACCGCTTCGGCGGCGCGCCCGCCGACCGCTTCGATGACGCCGACGATTTCGTGACCGGGCACGTAGGGCGCGAACACCGGGATGGCGCCGGTGAACTGCTCGTGGTCGGTGCCGCACAGACCGCAGGCTTCGACGCGCAGCAGTCCGTCGTCGTCGCCAATCTCCGGGACAGGCAAGACGCGCTGTTCGAGCTGACGCGGCTCGGCGAGCACCAGCGCGCGGGATTGCATCTACGTGCGGGGCGGCATCAGGGTGACGGTGCCTTGCGCCATGGCCACGGCGCGGCCCTCGTTCTCGATGTCGATGCGCACGACGGCGGAGCGCTTGGTCATCGCCGCGATCTGCGCGGTCGCCACGGCGTCACCGGACGTGACCGGAGCGAGCAGGTTGATCTTGAACTCAGTGGTGGCCGCCCACGAACCCTTGGCCATGACGGGGTAACAGACAACGCCGAGCACGTGGTCGCAGAACGCAGAGAGCACACCGCCGTGGAGATTGCCGGCGAACGTGAGCAGTTCGTCGCGCACGGGCAGCACGGCGCGCAACCCGCCAGCCCAGAACTCTTCGATGCGAATACCGAGCCAAGCGTCGAGTCCGCCGCGGTCGGCCTTGTCGTGCATCTTGACCATGCCCCGGGCGATGTCCTCGTCGTAGTTCTCGAACGCAGTCACGGCGCGAACGTAGACGGTCGTATGGTGACGTTGTGCCTGATAGGGGTGCCCGTTAACGATTCGAAGGTTGATCGACACGGTGCCGCTGCCATGACGCGGGTCTTCCTGCTCAACGTACCCGCTGAAGCAGGTGCGGGGGACCGACCGCGGCAAGAACCCGTCCGACTAAGTCCGTCAGCTGAACTTCGGCGGACGCTTCTCCAGGTGACTGGCTAAGCCTTCGGCAGCGTCGGGCCCGGCGAAGGTGAGCATTTCGTAGGCGACCGACGCGTCGAAGGCGGCCGCCTGGGCGCGGTACCAATGGTTGAGCGTGTGCTTGGTAAAGCGGATGGCGTTCTGCGCGCCGGCGGCGAGCTGCGTCGCTACCTCCATCGCTCGGTCCTGCACGTCAGCGTCGTCGGTGCACAACGACACCAGCCCGATCCGCTCTGCCTCCTCGCCGGTCATGGGGTCGCAGGTGAGCAGGTAGTACTTCGCCTTCGCCATGCCGCACAGCAGCGGCCAGCAGATCGCCGCGTGGTCACCGGCGGCCACGCCCAAGCGGGTGTGGCCGTCGATGATCTTGGCGTTGCGCCCGGCGACGGAGATGTCGGCGAGCAGCGCGGCCACGAGCCCGGCACCGACCGCGGGGCCGTGGATGGCGGACACGATCGGCTTCTGGCAGTTGACGATGTTCATCACGAGATCGCGGGCTTCACGCAGCGTGCGTAGGCGAGTGTCGTAGTCGCCGATGATCGACTCGATCATCTCGAAGGCGCCGCCGGCGGAGAAACCTTTACCGGCGCCGCGCAACACGGCGACGCGCGCAGCGTCGTCGCGGTCGAACACCGGCCAGATGTCGGCGAGCTGGCCGTGGGCCGCCGTGTTGACGGCGTTCAGGTTGGGGGCGTCGAGCGTGATGCGCAGAACTCCATCGCCGGGCCGATCGATCGCCAGTTCGTCAAAGGCGGCGTACGGCGGTGGATTGGTGTGCGGCATCCGCTTACTGTACGGACCTATGTCAGATGTGACGCCAGCGTTAGAAATCAACCACGAGTCCCGGATGCTCATCGACGGCAAGCTCGTCGATGCGGAATCGGGCCAGCAGTTCGACAACATCAACCCCACGAACGAAGCAGTCCTTGGCCAAGTCGCCGACGCGTCCGCCGCCGAAATGCAGACGGCGATCGCCGCCGCCCGCCGGGCGTTCGACGAGACCGACTGGTCGACCAACAAGGCCTTTCGCAAGCAGTGCCTGCTGCAACTTCAGGCGGCGCTCGAGTCCGAGCGCGAGGTTCTGCGCGAGGAGCTGATTCTCGAAGTGGGCGCACCTCGCCTGCTGACGTACGCCCCGCAGCTCGACTCGCCGCTCAAGGACGCGCTGCTCTATCCCGCCGAGATGATCGACAAGTACGAGTGGGAACGCGACCTGCCCAACGGCGACATGATGGGCATCGCGTCGCGGCGCAAGGTGTGGAAGGAGGCGATGGGCGTCGTGGGCGCCATCGTCCCGTGGAACTTCCCGGTCGAGGTCACGCTCAACAAGCTTGGTCCCATCCTCGCCACCGGCAACACCATGATCCTCAAACCGGCGCCGGACACGCCGTTCAACGCCACGCGTCTCGGCCGCCTCATCGCGGAGGAGACCGACATCCCGCCAGGCGTCGTCAACGTCGTGACGAGTTCTGACCACCTCGTGGGTGAAGAGCTAACGCTCAGCCCGCTGGTCGACATGATCTCGTTCACCGGTTCCACTGCGGTGGGCAAGCGCATCATGGAGAAAGGTGCCGCCACCCTCAAGCGGGTGTTCCTCGAACTCGGCGGCAAGTCGGCCACGATCGTGCTCGAAGACGCCGACTTCGCGTCGGTGTGTCCCGGCGCCTCGATGGTGTGCGTGCACGCGGGGCAGGGCTGCGCCATCCAGACCCGCGTGCTCTTGCCGCGCAGCCGCTACGACGAAGGCGTCGAGCTCATCGCCAACGCGCTCGCCACCATCACCTATGGCGACCCGTCCGACGCCAGCAACATCATGGGCCCGCAGATCTCACAGAAGCAGCAAGAGCGGGTGCTCGGCTACATCCAGAAGGGTGTCGACGAAGGCGCCACGCTCGTCATGGGCGGCAAGCGTCCGGCGCACTTGCCGAAGGGTTGGTTCGTCGAGCCGACGCTGTTCACCAACGTCGACAACTCGATGACCATCGCCCAGGAAGAAATCTTCGGCCCGGTCCTCTGCGTCATTCCTTACGAAGACGAGGAAGACGCCATTCGCATCGCTAACGACTCGGTGTACGGGTTGTCGGGTTCGGTGCACGCGGCCACCGAAGAACGCGCCGAGCGCGTCGCCCGGCGGATCCGTACCGGTTCGATGACGGTCAACGGCGGCGTCTGGTACGGCGCCGACTCGCCCTACGGCGGCTACAAGAACAGCGGCATCGGCCGCCAGTGCGGCATCGAAGGCTTCGAACAACACCTCGAGACGAAAGCGGTGGCATACCCAGCATGAGCAGCTCTCCAGCAGATCGGTTTCGGTACGACGGCAAGCGGTGCTTGGTCGTCGGTGGCGCGACGGGCATGGGCGCGGCGGCGGCGCAGACCGTCGCTGACCTCGGCGGCGAGGTGATCGTGCTCGACTACGCGCCCGTCGCCTACGACGGCGTGAAGGAGCAGGTCCTGGTCGACCTGCGTGACCGCGCCGCCGTGGATGCCGCGCTCGCCCAAGTCGGCGGCCCCGTGCACGCGCTGTTCAGCGCGGCGGGCGTCGCCGATGGCACGCCCGGTCTCATGAAAATCAACTTCATCGCCCACCGCCACATCATCGACAGCCTCGTGTCGTCCGGCGCGCTGGGCCGCGGGGGAGCGGTCTGCATGATCAGCTCGGCCGCCGGTCTCGGCTGGCTCACCGAAACCGAGTCGATCAACGACTTCCTGTCCAACGCCACCTTCGAGGACGCTGTCGCCTGGATCGAGCGGGAAGACAACGCGTGGCGCGACAACTACATGTACAGCAAGCAAGTGATGCTGACCTACGTCGCCCAGGCGTCGTTCGAACTCGTCAAGCAGGGCATCAGGATCAACGCCATCTGCCCCGGCCCGACCGACACACCCCTCGCCCGCGCCAACGAAGACCTCTGGCTCGGCTTCGGCCAGGACTGGCGGGAGGCCACCGGCACCACCTACGGCGAGCCTGCGGAGATGGGCGACACCATGGCGTTTCTCAACAGCGACGCCGCTCGCGGCATCAGCGGCATCAACGTGATCGTCGACGGCGGCTTCATGATGGCGTCGCTCAGCGGCGGCTACGAGCCAGGCCAACCGACTGCGAACTTTTTGTTCGGCCGGTATTAAAGATTTAGTCGGACCTGCCGATTAGGGGGCGGTGACCGCCGCCCTCAAGAATTTGATAATTGCCGTCGCCGCGTTGGCTGTCGCGTCGCCGGCGTTGGCAATCGTTTTCGATCTCGGCCCGATGGGCTATCACAACGGCGCCGCCCTGCTGGTGCGCGTCATCGCCGTGTTCCTAGCGACGTTCTCGCTCGTGACCGTGCTCGCCATGGCCGGCTACCTGTACTGGCTGCACGTCGTGGCGCCGTCGCCGCGCAACTCGCGCCGACGTACTGCGTCGGTTCGCTAGCTCGCCATCTCCGAGCGGGCCTCGTCGATCGCCTTCTCGGCGCCGATGCGCATCTCGTGCGACGCCTTGCGCGCCGCCTTGCGGGCGCGACGCCCACGCTGACGGCCCTTGTGGGCGGCGCTCTTCATCTTCTCGGTGGCGGTTTCGAGCGCGTCCTCGACGGCAGGCGTGGCCGCGGACAACAGACCACTCAGGCGTTCGGCCTGGCGCGCCCGACGGCCACGGCGGCGCTTCTTGTTCAGCTGCCGCTGGGCCTTCGCCTTCTCAAGGCGACGTTCGGCCTTCTCGAGCGCCTTCTCGGCCCGCACGAGCTTCTCGTTCTTGCTGCGGAAGTTGATAACTCCCAGAGTGCCGATCGACACCGTCTTGCGCACCATGCCCATGGTTGTTGCCCTTCTCTTCGTGGTTCCGTAAGACCGCGTACCCCATAATGGTGTTACGGAAACGGTTGCCTTCCCCGATACACAAAGCCTGCGCACGCACGCGCGGCTCTTCACGCGGTTCCTTTCTGCTCGCGTCATAGTCGCCTACTTCTTGGCGACCGTAGCCGTCCGCATGTCGATGGGTTCCTTCGCCTGGCATGAGCTGATCGGGCCGGCGGTGATCCTGGTCCTCGAACCGTTCATCGAGTGGGTGATCCACGTGTTCCTGCTGCACTTCAAGCCCAAGCAGATGTTCGGGCGCCACGTCGACCCGTACGTCGCCCGCAAGCACCGCGCCCATCACTCCGCGCCCCGTGACGTGGCTTTGGTGTTGCTGCCGGCGCGCGTGCCCGTTATCGCGCTACCGATAGCCGTGCTGCTCACGGTGCTGTTCGGCCGGGACGATCCGAAAGCTGCGGCGACCACGCTGGCATTCGGCTTCTTCATGCTGCTGACGTACGAGTGGACGCACTTCCTCATCCACTCGAAGTACCGGCCGCGGCGCGCCTACTACCGCATCATCTGGCGCAACCACCGCAACCATCACTTCCGCAATGAGAACTACTGGTTCGGCGTCACCATGGACTTCGCCGACCGCGTGTTGCGGACCGCGCCTGAACGCGACGCCGTGCCGGTCTCACCCACGGCGAAGGACCTCGCTGCCGCCTGGGACTAGCGCAATAGAGTTCGTGGTCGCCATGACAGAGCAGAAGATCTGGGCCAATTCCGGCGACTCCCACATCATCGAGCCGCCCAATCTGTTCAAGCGGTTGCCAGACCACATCCAGGAGCGACTGCCGCGCAGCGTGAAGGATCCGAGTGGCGAGTTCGAGATGATCTACGTCGACGGACTCGAGTTCCGGCGCGACATGCCCAAGCCCGATCCGACGAAGCCCAAGAAAAAGGCCTTCGGCGGCATCAACGCGCGTCCCATCGGCACGACCGACGAGGAGTTCATCGACCGCGTCGTGCAGGGCAACGATCCTGAGCATCGCATCAAGGACCTCGACGACGAGGGCGTGTGGGGCGAAGTCATCTATCCCGGTCTCGGCATCTGGCAGTTCAACATCCGCACGCCGGAAGTGGCGCGGCTCGGCGCCCGCGTCATGAACGAGTTCGTCGCGCACTTCCAGTCGAAGTCGCCGCGCTTCGTGTGTTGCGCGACGGTGCCGTTGGTCGACGTCGGCGACGCGGTCGCCGAGATCAAGCGCTGCCGCGAAGAAGGTTTTCTGATCGGGTTCCTGCCGGTGCAGCCGCCGGCGGGACGGCCCGAGTGGAACGACGACGAGTGGGAACCGATGTGGGCGGCGTTCGAAGAGAGCGGCATGCGCATCGGCTTTCACATCGGCACCGAACCCGTCCACCCGACCAAGCGTTCCGGCCACTACTACGGCGGCCCGGGTGGTGCGGTCCTCAACTACGTCGAGACGACCTACGGCGGCCAGCGCGCCGTGACGCACTTGATCGCCTGCGGCGCCCTCGACCGTCACCCGGATCTGAAAGTGCTGGTATCAGAGGGCGGCGCCACCTGGGGGCCGTTCCTGGCCGACCGTATGGACGAGGGTTACCGGCAACACGGCGCGGCGGTTAAGCCGACGCTGTCGAAGCCGCCGAGCCAGTACCTCTACGAGCAGGTGTACGCGTCGTTCCAGCACGACTCGTCGGCGGTCAAGGCGTGCTCGGCGATGGGCTGGCAGAACGTGCTGTGGGGCAGCGACTACCCGCACTTCGAAGGCACCTTCGGTCACACGCAAAAGACGCTGCACGAATTGTTCGACGGCGTCGACGAGGCGACGTCGCACCGGATCCGCATCGGCGCCTTCCAGGAATTGTTCCCGAGCGTTCCTCATCCGCCTGCGTAGAACATCTGGACTCAGTCCAGATTATGGGATAGGGTTCCCGCCGTGCCCGACCGCCCCGAAGCCGCGTTGCGTGAGCACGGCATGCATGTCACCGCGCAACGCCTCGCGGTGTTACGAGCGATCGCGCAGGCACCGCACCGCACGGCGAACGAGATCTACGCCGACGTGCAAGCCGACATCGGCGCCGTCTCGCGCCAGACCGTGTTCGACGCACTCGGCGCTCTTTCGGCCAAGGGCGTCATCCGCCGCATTCAGCCCGCGGGGTCTCCGGCGCGGTACGAGAACCGCGTCGGCGACAACCATCACCACTTGATCTGTCGCGTCTGCAACCGCATGGTCGACGTCGATTGCGCGGTGGGATACGTTCCGTGCCTGACCGCCGCCGACGACGCCGGCTACGAGATCGACGAAGCCGAGGTCGTCTATTGGGGCCGGTGCCCCGATTGCACCTCGTCAACCAAAGCAACCCTCAAAGGAGAACGGCATGCCTGACGGCAGCGAAAGCGAAAACCCAGCAATCGACGCACCAGAACCTGCGCCCCATCGGCCGAGGACCAACCAGGACTGGTGGCCGAACCAGCTCGACCTGACCGTCCTGCACAAGCACTCGCCGATGTCGAACCCGATGGAGCCTGACTTCGACTACGCCGAAGAGTTCAAGAAGCTCGACGTCGAGGCGCTCAAAAAAGACGTGTTCGACGTGATGACGAATTCGCAGGAATGGTGGCCCGCCGACTACGGCCACTATGGGCCGCTGTTCATCCGCCTGACCTGGCACGCCGCGGGCACCTACCGCATCGAGGACGGCCGAGGCGGCGGCGGCGAGGGCGCGCAGCGGTTCGCTCCGCTCAACAGCTGGCCCGACAACGGCAATCTCGACAAGGCGCGTCGCCTGCTGTGGCCCGTCAAGCAGAAGTACGGCCGCGCCATCTCGTGGGCCGATCTGCTGGTGTTCGCCGGTAACGCCGCGCTCGAGTCGATGGGCTTCAAGACATTCGGCTTCGCGTTCGGCCGGCCGGATACGTGGGAACCCGAAGACATCTTCTGGGGGTCCGAGGACACGTGGTTGGGCGACGAACGCTACGCAGGTGAGCGTGAGCTGCAAGGTCCGCTCGGCGCGGTGCAGATGGGCCTGATTTACGTCAACCCGGAGGGCCCCAACGGCAACGCCGATCCGGCGAGCGCCGCGCCCGACATCCGCGAGACGTTCCGGCGCATGGCGATGAACGACGAGGAGACGGTCGCGCTCATCGCCGGCGGGCACACCTTCGGTAAGACGCACGGCGCGGGCGATCCCGACCTCGTCGGCCCCGAGCCCGAGGGCTGCCCGGTGCACTCCGGCGGCATCGGCTGGCGCAGCAGCTTCGGCAGCGGTAAGGGCAAAGACACCATCACCTCGGGCCTCGAGGGCGCGTGGACGCCCACGCCCACCCAGTGGGACAACAGCTTCTTCGAGACGCTCTACGGCTTCGAGTGGGAGCTGGGCCAGAGCCCGGCCGGTGCGAAGCAGTGGCACCCCGCGGGCGGCGCCGGCGCCGACCTCGTGCCCGACGCCCACCAACCCGGTGTGACTCACGCGCCGATGATGGCCACGACGGACATCGCGCTGCGGACCGATCCGGTCTACGACGAGATTTCGCGCCGCTTCAAGGACAACCCCGACCAGTTCGCCGACGCGTTCGCGAAGGCCTGGTACAAGCTGCTGCACCGCGACATGGGTCCGGTCTCACGATTCCTCGGCCCGTGGGTGCCCGAAGCGCAGCTGTGGCAGGACCCGGTCCCCGCGGGCACCACTTTGAGCGACGGCGACATCGCGTCGCTCAAGGACGCGGTGCTCAACTCCGGGTTGTCGGTGTCGGATCTCGTGACAACCGCGTGGGCGTCGGCCTCGACGTTCCGCGGCACCGACAAGCGCGGCGGGGCCAACGGCGCCCGCATCGCGCTGGCGCCGCAGAAGGACTGGCCGGTCAATGACGGTGTTGACGCGGTGATCAAGAAGCTTGAGCAGGTACGAAGCGACTCCGGCACCAACGTGTCGCTCGCCGACCTGATCGTGCTCGGCGGTTGCGCGGCGGTGGAGAAGGCCGCCAAGGATGCGGGCTTCGATGTCACGGTTCCCTTCACTTCCGGTCGCGGCGACGCGTCCCAGGAGCAGACCGACGTCGAAGCGTTCGCCGTGCTCGAACCCAAGGCCGACGGCTTCCGCAACTACCAGCAGGCGGACGACAAGGCCCCGGCCGAGCGGCGTCTGCTCGACCGCGCCAACATGCTCATGCTCACCGCACCGGAGATGACCGTCCTGGTGGGCGGTATGCGGGTGCTCGGCACGAATCACGGCGGCACGAAGCACGGCGTGTTTACCGACAGGGTCGGTCAACTCACCACTGACTGGTTCAAGAACTTGCTCGACCCTGGCGTCGAATGGACGACCTCGAAGCACGAGAACGTCTACGAGTCGACGGGCCAGTCGAAGTGGACGGCGACCGCCGCCGATCTCGTGTTCTCGTCACACTCGGAGCTGCGGGCGCTGGCAGAGGTCTATGCCTCCGAGGACGCGAAGGAAAAGTTCGTGCGCGACTTCGTCAAGGCCTGGGCCAAGGTCATGGACAACGACCGCTTCGACGTGAAGTAACGCTTCCCCTCTGCTTTTGGTGATGCCTGGTGAGGGTCTTTCCCACTAGGCATCACCAAAAGGTGGGAGTTCCCGCGCCCCCGGCTGAGTGACGACGGCCAGGGTTACACTCCGGCCCGTGCGGCAACCCGGCGGTGGTCATTCCTACGTTCTCCATGTGCTCGCGAGCGCTGCGCTAGTTGCGACCGCGTCGTGCGGTAGTGACAAACCGACGCGCACTGCAGAGCCCGCCACCACCAGGATCACGACGACTCTCCCGGTCGCAACTACCACAGGTGGCGTCACCTCCGACAAGCTTGAGGAGACGACGACGCCGTTGGCCCGTTCGCTCGACATGAAGCAAGGCGAAGCCGTTCGCTTTGTGGTCAACGCGCTGCGAGCCGTCGACCTCGTCGGCTACATCGGAGTCGACTCGGCCGACATCGACAAGTTCGACGACGCTTTCCAGCCCGGAGCCGCAAACGAGCTTCGTGCGAACTCGGATGCATACGATCTCGATGAGCGCTACGGCGATGTACCGAAGAAGCACGTACTGCTCTTCCGCGCATCTGCCGACGGTTGGGACGACGTCCTTACGCCCGAGAAGGCGCTGCCCGACGCGGCCAACGTGCCTAGCGGCCCTTCGTTCTACGAGATCCGTCTCGCGTGGGTCGCCCCGGTCGCCGGTCGGTACTGGTTTTACGCGCTCAGTGACGACGATCCGACGAAAGTGCAGTTCCGCCTTGAGACGGCGTTCAACCAAAGCGCGGTCGCGTCATCGGACGACCGCGGCATCTTCAGTCCTGAGAACCTGCCGACGTTGTTTCCGATGTACGCGTCGTTCTTCGGCGACTACACGAGCGACGCGAACGAGCAGATCGACGACTGACGGTTAGCTCAACAGGGGGTCGCGGGGGAGGCCGAGGATGCGCTCGCCGATCTGGTTGCGCTTGATCTCGGACGTGCCGCCGGCGATGGACATGGCGCGGTGCAACAGCACCAACATGCCGGCCATGGCGCCCATGCCGTCGAGGAAGGCGCCTTCTTCGCCGGCGAGTTCGCGCAGCATGTCGGCCGCGTCGTGACCCTGCTCGGACAGCACCAGCTTGGTGATGGCGCCTTCGGGGCCGGGACCACTTTCTTGGACGGCGCGGTTGGCGCTGCGCATGTTGAGCGCCGCCATCGCCTCGTTGGTCGACAGGTAGCGGCCGATGCGGGAGGTGCCACCGGGTAGGCGGTCGGGGTTGGCGTCGAAGGCCGGCAACACCATGTCGCCGCCCATGCCGCCGCCACCGCCGCCGCTGCCGATCGACACCGACTCGTTGCCGAGTGTGGCGCGTGCGACGGTCCAGCCGCCGTCGACGGGGCCGACCACGTCCTCGTCGCTCACGAACACGTCGTTGAAGAACACTTCGTTGAAGTCGCTCGAACCCGTCGGCTGCTTGAGCGGACGGACCTCGACGCCCTCGGCGTGCATGTCGATGACCATCATGGTGATGCCGTCGTGCTTCGGCACATCCGGATTGGTGCGCACGGTGGCGAAGCCGTAGCTCGACACGTGCGCGCCGGACGTCCACACCTTCTGACCGGTTGACGAGCCACCCGCCGTCGGTCTTGACGGCCTTGGTCTTGACTCCGGCAGCGTCGGAACCGGCGTCGGGCTCGGAGAACAGCTGGCACCACACGACGCCGTCCTTCAGTGCGGGCATGACCCACCGGCGCATCTGGTCTTCGTTGCCGTGCTGGATGATCGTGAGAATGTTCCAGGCGGTGATGCCGTACTGCGGCTTCTTGATCCCGGCCTTGCGGAACTCCTCTTCGATCACGAGCTGCTCGACGGCGCCGGCGTCGCGGCCGTAGGGCTTGGGCCAGTGCGCCATGGCGTAGCCGTTGTCGACGAGTGCGTTCTTCTGCTCGGTGGCGTCGAGCCCCTTCACTTTCTCGACGAAGGCCAGCACCTCGCCGCGGATCTCCTCGCCCTTCTTGCCGAGGTCGATCTTCCGGACGAGCTTGACGCCCTGGCGGGTGAGGCCGACGACGGCGGCCAGCGCGTCGTCAGCGTCGACGATGGCTTCGAGCGCGGTGGCGCGGCGCATGTAGAGGTGCGCGTCGTGCTCCCACGTGAAGCCGATGCCGCCGTGCACCTGCTGGTTGAGGTTGACGCACAGGTCGGCCGACGGCATGGCGAGGCCGGCGGCGATCGCGGCGGCGAGGCTGAACTCGTCGCCGCCGTCCTTGGACTGAATCGCCGCGTCCCACACCGCGGCGGTCGACAGCTCGGTGGCGACGGCCATGTTGGCGCAGTGGTGCTTGACGCCCTGGTACATCGCGATGACTCGCCCGAACTGCACGCGCACCTTGGCGTACTCGGCGGCCATGTTGGTGGTCTCGCGGCAGATGCCGACGGCTTCGGCGGCGCCGATGAGCCGGGCGTTGTCGATCAGCTTCTGGGCGCCGCGCAGCACGGTGGTTGCCGGCACGTTGGTGAGCGTGACCTTCGACGCCGTGCGCGACGGGTCGATGTTCGCCGGCGTTTCGATCTTCACGCCCGGGTCATGCGCGTCGACGATCACGATCGACGTGTTGCTCTTGCACACGAGGATGTCGGCGAACTTGGCGCCGAGCACGACGCCGGCGTTGCCCGACGCCTTGCCGTCCTTGACCTTGATGTCGCCGCCGAGCGCGACCGCGCCCTTGATCGACCCGTCGGCCAAACCGGGCAGGTACTGCTTCTTCGTGGCCGGCTGCGCGGCGGCGTTAATGGTGGCGCTGGCGATCACCGTCGGGATGAACGGGCCGGGCGCGAGCTCGCGTCCGAACTCTTCGACCACGACGACCAGCTCTTCGAGGCCGTATCCCGAACCGCCGAGCTTCTCGGGAATGTGAAGACCCAGCCAGCCGAGGTTGGCGATCTCGTTCCAGATCTCGGGGAGCGTCTCCTCGGCTCCGTCCACCAGGGCGCGGGCCGCGGGACGCGAGCCCTTCTTGGCGAGGAAATCGCCGACGGTGTCGGCTAGGGCTTTGTGGTCCTCAGTGAGTGCGATCGACATACCGCAGAGTATGGTCGCTCACGCGGCAGCGTGCACGGGTCAGAGGTTGTACAGGGCGCGGAGCAGGCGCGGACGGGAGCCGTGACTGAGCAGGTCGACGGAGTCGGCGACCTGGTCGACGGCACCGATCACGGGCAACCGCCTGAGCGCGGAGTCGCCGAGCGCTCCGAAGCACGCCTTGGCGATCCGGTCGGACATGAGGGTGCGGAACGGCCGGCCGTAGAAGGGCCGCACCGTGGGATCGAGCGGTTCGGTGAGCCCGAGTTGGTTGTGGCGGTTGGCGACTAGTTCGTAGGCCGCGACCAGCGCGGCTTCGCGCGCCGGATAGTCGCGCGCCGCCATGCTGTCGCCGAGAGAGCGACCGAGTTCCTCGCTGCCGGGGAGTTGCCGAAAGGCGGAACCGAGCCACTTCGAATACGGCGCGTAGGTCCGCTCAAAGAGGAACCACAGGCGCACGAGATCGCGGGCGATGCGCGCGGTAACGATTTGCGATCCGAGTTCGTCGCCGACCTCGGCGGTCCGACCGACGAATGCCTCCTCTTGGCTGATGCGCACCCATTGGCAAGCAATGAGCCAGAGCCACACGTCGTCTGGGTACCAGGCGAGTCGCTCACGCAGCTTGGTGAGTTCTCCTTCGTCGTCGTGGTACACGGCGCCGCCCGTAATTTCGAGCAGCCGCTGTTGCGAGACGAGCAACCAGTCGATCGTCTCGACGCCTTTTGTCGCGTCGAATCCCATCTTGTCGACTGACCAATCCGCCACCGTGAGGACCGAAACGTGATGCTGCACCGGGGTGGCGTCCCATCCGAACTGCACGGGCCAGCCGCGATACGTCTCGGGCAGGCCTTCGTCGATGCGCCGTTGCGCGTCTCCAACCAACTCGGCGGTGACGAACACGTGCAGGCGCGGACCCCACCCGTGGTCGGTCGACCGCTCCGTGTCGAAGCCCAAAATGTCAGAGCCCCAACCGACCAGCGCCGCGGCGTGCGGTACGCCGTCGAGCAACGGCGCGACGGCCTCGTCGTAGAAGCCCCGATTGAGCTCGAGCGCGGGTTCGAACTTCGGCGAACGCATACCGCGGAGTATGGTCGCAGCCGCACAACGCTGATGGAGAGGAATTTTCTTCGATGGAGATCAAGGGCAAGAAGGCCGTCGTTTTCGGTGGCGCTTCGGGGATGGCGAACGCCTCCGCGAAGATGCTCAAGGAGAAGGGCGCCGAGGTCGCGATCGTCGACCTGAACGCCGAGGCCGGCGCCGCCGCCGCCAAGGAGTTGGGCGGGCCGTTCTACGAACTGAACGTGATGGACGAAGACGCCGTCGACGCGACGTTCGCCGCGCTCAAGCAGGACCTCGGCGGTCTCCACATCATGGTGAACACGACGGGTACCGGTAACGCCCGCCGTACCTTGAGCAAGGAAGGTCCCTTCCCGCTGAAGGACTTCCGCTTCCTCATCGAGCTGAACCTCATCGCCACGTTCAACCTCACCCGCCTGTCGGCCGAACTGATGAGCCACAACGAGCCCGAGGACGACGAGCGCGGCGTCATCATCAACACCGCGTCCATCGCCGCGTTCGAAGGCCAGATCGGTCAGGTCGCCTACACGGCCTCGAAGGCGGCGATCGCCGGCATGTGCCTGACGATCGCCCGTGACCTCGGTGGTCTTGGCATCCGCTGCCTCGCCATCGCGCCTTCACTTTTCGCCACTGGGCTTACCGCCGGCATCCCGCAGGAGTTCGCCGACGTGCTGACCAAGGACGCGGCCTTTCCCAAGCGCCTCGGTCGTCCCGAGGAGTACGGCAAGCTCGCCGTGGCCATCGTCGAAAACGCGATGCTCAACGGTCAGTGCTTGCGCCTCGACGCCGGGACACGGTTCGCCCCTAAATAGCGATTGCTATATTCCTAGTCCATGTTCATTCCGGCGCCGTCCGACACCGACAGCTACGACGAGTTCGGTTTCCTCGCCGACGTCGCCATGGACGAAGGCGTCGACCCGGCGTCGGTCCTGCCGTGTGAACGCATAGATGTGAAGTTGGACTCCGGCGCGGTGTCGAGCGTCATCAAGTGGGGGACCACTGCGCCGGAGTTCACCTTCCTTCACGGCGGCGGCCAGAACGCCCACACGTGGGACACGCTGCTCGTTCTCATGGGTGCGCCCGCGGTGTGCATCGACCTGCCGGGGCACGGGCGTTCGGATCGTCGCGAGGATCGCGACTACGGCCCGTGGCACAACGCTGCCGTCGCGGCCGAGACCGTCGAGAAGCTCGGCGTGCTTTCTTCCACGCTCGTCGGCATGTCGCTCGGCGGCGCCACGGCGATCCGTCTCGCCGGGCAACGCCCCGACCTGTTTCACCACAACGTCATCATCGACGCCACGCCGAGCGTCACCTCGCTCGGCCGGCCCATGACACCCGAGCAGCGCGGCTCGGTGGCGCTCATCGGTGGTCCGCCGATCTACGCGTCGTTCGAGGCGATGGCCGACGCGACCATCGCGCTCTCCCCGTTCCGCACGCCGGAAGCGGTACGGCGCGGTGTACGCCACAACTCGGTGCGCCTCGAGGACGGCACGTGGCGGTGGCGCTACGACCTGTTCCCGCGCGAGACCGACGCGCCCGAGCCGGAACGGAACTGGCTCGACTTCGACGCCCTGTGGGAGGACGTCGCCAACATCACCAAGCCGACGATGCTCGTGCAGGGCGGCGAGTCGGTGTACGTGCTGCCCGAAGACGTCGAGAAGTTCAAGCGAACTCTGCCAAGCGTCCGGCACGAAGTCGTGGCCGGCGCGGGGCATGCTGTGCAGAGCGACCAACCGGCCGCTCTTCGGGATCTGATCAAGGACTTTCTTTCGTGAGTATTTCGCTAAAGCCGGGCGGGCGATTCGGGTCCACCGTTTGCGCCACCGAAGTGGTGGTCGTGAAGGGCGGTGGCGACGTCGACCTGCGCTGCGGCGGCGCGCCGATGGCGCCCGTCGGCGAAGGGGTAAGCGCGGCGCGCCGGCGGAACCCTTCACCGAGGGCACGCAGATCGGCAAGCGCTACACCAACGAAGACGAATCGGTTGAAGTCCTGTGCACCAAAGCGGGCGACGGATCGCTGTCGATCGGCGACGTCGTGCTCGGCGTCAAGGGCGCCAAGCCGCTGCCCTCGTCGGACTGAGGCCGACGCATGCACGTCGGCATGATCGTCGAGATGGCGAGCGACAGCCTCGCTGATCGCGTCGCCATCGGGTCGCTCGACGGCGGCGTTAGTTACGCCGAGATCGCCCACCGCGCTCGGCGCGCCGGCACGTGGCTCGCGGCCAAGCCGTGCGCGCACGTTGTGCTCGTGGACGAGAACTCGCTGGCGGTTCCCGTCGCCCTGTTCGGCGCGGCCATCGCCGGCAAGCCCTTCGTGCCGGTCAACTACCGCTTGTCCGACGACCGGCTGCGGGCGATCATCAGTCGCGTCACGCCGTGCGTGTTGATCGGCGGCGCCGGTGTGGCCGAGCGGGTTGCCGGCATCGACGGTGTCGAGTTGGTCGACCGCGAGGCGTTCCTCGCCGTGTCGACCGACGACTCGATCGGAGAAACCGACGGTTGGGGATGCGACCCCGACGCCACCGCGGTGCTGCTGTTCACCAGCGGCACCACCGGCGATCCGAAAGCCGCCGTGCTCCGCCACCGCAACCTCGCGGCGTACCTCGTCACGTCGCTCGAGTTCGGCGCCGCCGGCGAAGACGAAGCCACGATCGTGAGCGTGCCGCCGTACCACATCGCTTCGGTGTCCTCGGTGCTGTCGACGACCTACACGGGGCGGCGCGTCGTCCAGCTCGAGAGCTTCGATCCGAAGCGGTGGGTCGACTCCGTGCGCGAAGAGAACGTCACCCACGCCATGGTCGTGCCCACGATGCTCAACCGCATCCTCGACGTGATCGACGCTGCCAAAGGTGGAGATGCTGAAGGGCTTCCCTCGCTGCGAAACCTCGCCTACGGCGGCGGGCCGATGCCCGCGCAGGTCGTCGAGCGAGCGATGACGTTGCTACCGGCGGTCGACCTCGTGAACGCGTACGGCCTCACCGAGACATCGTCGACGATTTCCGTGCTTGGGCCCGACGACCACCGCCTCGCCTTCTACAGCGACGAACCGGAGTGGCGCGCTCGTCTCGGCTCGGTTGGCCAACCGTTGCCCGGCGTCGAAGTCGAGATCCGCGACGGGATCATCTGGGTGCGCGGCGATCAGGTGTCGGGCGAGTACGAAGGCGTCGGGTCGACGATGGACGACGGCTGGTTCAACACGCGCGACGCCGGCTACGTCGACGACGAGGGCTACCTGTTCGTGCAGGGCCGGGTCGACGACGTCATCGTGCGCGGCGGCGAGAACCTGTCACCGGGTGAGATCGAGACGGTGTTGATGGAGCACCCGGCGGTCGAAGCCGCGGCGGTCGTCGGCATCCCCGACGTGGAGTGGGGCGAGCGGGTCGTGGCCGCGGTCGTGTCGTGTGCCGACTGCACTGAAGACGAACTGCGCGACCACGTCCGAGCTGCGCTGCGATCGGCGGGCACGCCGGACCGCATCAAGTTCGTCGAAGAACTCCCGTTCAACGAAACGGGCAAGCTCCTGCGCCGCGTCCTGCGCGAGGAACTCGCCGAAGAATTCGCGTTAGACGGGGCGTAACATCGCCACGTGAGCGCCGACGCGCAGGACCTCATGGGCCGCGGCATGGAGGCCTACATGGCTGGTGACATGCAGGCGGCGCATGACCGTCTGCAGGAGAGCGTCGAGCTCGCGGAGAATCCGCTCGCCCGGATGATCCTCGGCGTACTCGCCTTTGTACGCGAGGACTTTGCCGAGACCGAAGCGCAGTGGGAGGCGGCGTTCCGCGAGGCGAAAGCCACCGAGAACCTCCCGATGGCGGCGCGCGCCGCCGTGAACTTGGGCGCGCTCCATTACGACGCCTTCGGCAACGAGCCGGCGAGCCGGGGCTGGCTGAGCCGCGCCGAACGCCTGCTCGATCGCGCTGGACGCTGCGTCGAGCGCGGCTACTTCGAACTCGCACTGGTCGCGTGCGACATGCGCGACGCCTCGGCGCTGGAGGAATCCGCCGCCGTCGCCCTCGATCTCGCGCTGGAGTTCAACGACCCCGACCTCGAGGCGCGCGCCCTCGCCGACGGGGGGCTGGCGCTGATCTCGCAGGGCCGCCTCGAGAAAGGCTTCGCGCGCCTCGATGAGGCCATGGCGCCGGTTGTGTCGGGGGAGGTCGCCGACCCGGTGATGGGCGCCATGATCTTTTGCGCGCTGCTGACGTCGTGCGAGCGGACTGGCGACGTGCGCCGAGCCGAGGAATGGGCCCGGGCGGCGCGCGAATACGGGGATCGGCGGTTCGCCCCGCGTTTGTCCATTCTCTCGTCGCACTGTCGCATCGCTCACGGGACGGTCTTGTGCGACGCCGGTCGCTTGCCCGAGGCCGAGGAAGAATTCATGCGGGCGCTCGACCCGACGTCGAGCACGTTCGTCGTCAAGCTCGCCGACGCCGCCGGGGCGCTGGCCAACTTGCGGTTGCTGCAGGATCGGCCGGATGACGCGGCCGCACTCCTCGAGCCGTACAAAGAAATGTTCGAAGTGTGCGAGCCGCTCGCGCGGCTGTATTTCGCACGCGGCGAACACGACCTCGCCGCCGCGGTCATTGACCGCGCGCTGCACGAACTCGTGGGTGACCGGCTCCGAGCCGGGAGGCTCCTGCGCGTCCTCGTCGATGTCGAACTGGCGCGCGGCGACCTCTCCGCGGCCGAGCGGTCAGCGGAGCGACTGGCCGACTACGCGGAGGAGTCGGACAGTCCGGTCTTGCGAGCGGATTCGAAGCTGGCCGACGGGCGCGTCGCCGTCCACTGCGGCGATCCGCCGGCGGCGATTGCTGCCTTGTCGGCCGGCCTCGACGAGCTCGCGGGGCAGGAGCGGCCGATTCTGGCGGCGATCATCCGTCTCGACTTGGCGCGAGCGCTGGCGGCGGATGGTTCAACCGACGCGGCGGTCCACGAGGCGCGGGCCGCGCTTGCCAGCTTCGAACAGCTAGGGGCCGAGCTCTTCGTCAGGCGCGCTCGTGAGTTGCTGAATGATGTCGAGACCGCCGTCGTAGACCGTTGACCGAGCGGTACGACCTCGTCGTCATCGGGTCCGGTCCCGCGGGGGAAAAGGCCGCAGTGCAAGCGGCGTACTTCGACAAACGGGTGGCGCTCGTCGAGCGGCACGAGCTGACCGGCGGGGTGGCGGTGACCCATGCCGGCATGATCCCGACCAAGACGCTGCGCGAAGCGGCGTTGTACATCACAGGATTCCGCAAGCGTGAGCTCTACGGGATAAGTGTCGAGCTGGATCCAGAACAGATCTATTCGACCCTGCGCAAGCGGACCAACGAAGTCATCGACACTATGGCGGCGTCTGTGCGCAACAACCTCGAGCGTCATCGCATCGAACTGGTCCGCGGCGCGGCGCGCCTCGCCGGCGACGGGAAGGTCCTCGTCACCACGCGCCGGGGTGGTGAACGGGTCCTGGAAGCGCAGGCGATCATCATCGCCACGGGGTCGCGTCCATACCATCCGCCGGGCATCCCGTTCGACGATCCCGATGTGCTCGACGCCGAAGGCGTGCTCGAGATCGATACCGCGCCGCGCGGCGTTGTGGTCGTGGGCGGCGGCGCCATCGGGTGCGAGCACGCCTCGATCTTCACCGCCCTCGGAGCGCACGTGGACCTCGTCGATCGCGGTGAAAGGCTGCTTTCTTACGTCGACTCGGAGCTCTCACACATCCTGGCGAAGATCTTTTCCGCCATGGGGATGACCTTGCGGCCCAACCGCGCCGTCGACGGGGTCACGCGTGACGATCAGGGTTTGCTCGTCGTACTCGACGACGGCACCGAGCTTCGTCCGGACAAGCTCCTCGTCGCTTCGGGCCGGACGGGCAATACCGAGACGTTGGGTCTCGCGACGGCGGGGGTGGAGGTGAACCAGCGCGGGCAGATCGTCGTCGACGAATCGTTCGAGACGACGGCGCCCGGCGTGTACGCCGCCGGCGATGTGATCGGCCCCCCGGCACTGGCGTCCACGGCCATGGAGCAAGGACGCGTGGCCGCCTGTCACGCCTTCGGGATCGACTTCAAAGGGGCCGTGGATCCGTCCCCGCCGACCGGCGTGTACTCGATCCCGGAAATCGCGGGCGTCGGTCTGACAGAGCAAGCGGCGGCCGAACGGGGGATCGCGTATGTCATCGGGCGAGGCCGGTTCGAGGGCAATTCGCGCGCCAACATCAGCGGTGCCACCGAGGGCCTGTTGAAACTCATCTTCGACAAGTCGGAACGGACACTCATCGGATGCCACATCCTCGGCGAGAGCGCCACCGAGGCGATTCACGTCGGCCAAGCCGTTATCAAGCACGGCGAGACGGTCGACTACTTCATCAACACGACGTTCAACGTGCCGACGTTGTGTGAGGCCTACAAGTACGCCGCGTACGACGGCCTCCAGCGGTGGCAGGAATCGTCGGACCTCACGCGGCCACGCGCCTAATGGGGATCGATTGCAGTCATTAGAACGGCACCTCCTGGGTGAGTAGTCCGGTTCCGGTGCCGCGGCCGGACAGAATGCGGCAGAACTCGACGGCGTGCGACAATCCGGCCCGCTTCGCGAGCTACCTCGATCGTGCTTAGATGCCCGTCGGTCTTCTTGAGGAGAGCTAATGCCCGACACCGTGTTTCTTACCGACCGCATCGAAGTGACCCGGCCGATACCCGCGCCGGCGAACGCGATCTTCGACATCATCCGCAGCCCTGCCGGCCACGTCGCCATCGACGCCTCCGGCATGTTGCAGTCGTATACCGGCGAGCCCGCCGAGAAGGTGGGCGACACCTTCGTCGTCCACATGGACCGCGAGTCGCTCAACGACTTTCCGATGGGCAAGTACGACGTGACGGTGCGCATCATCACCTTCGAGAAGGACAAGGAGATCGCTTGGGATCTCGTGACCGACTTCAACATCCCGCACTTCTACGGCTATCGACTCGAGCCCGGTGAAGACGGCGGAACCAGCGTCACGCAGTACTACGACTGGTCGAAGGTAAACCCCGACTTCAAGGATCGCTTTCCGATCGTGCCCGACACCGCGCTGCGCGCCACGCTTGGCATCCTCGAACGAACGGTGAAGCGCGGCCTGTAGTAATCAAACGTCGTGTCTACGGAGCAGATAGAGGCCGACCGGATCGATTTGGCGGCGCTCGGCGCGTGGATGGACACGCAGGATCTGCCCGCCGGCCCGATCGAGAACCTCCGTCCGCTCGAAGGCGGCACGCAGAACGTGATGGTGCGCTTCGAACGCGGCGGACGTTCGTTCGTGTTCCGTCGTGGGCCGTGGCACCTGCGCCCGAAGAGCAACGATCAACTGCGGCGCGAGATGCAGGTGCTCGCCGCGCTCGCGTCCACCGACGTGCCGCACCCGGGCCTGATCGCCGCTTGTCCTGACGAGGGCGTGCTCGGCGACGCAGTGTTCTATTTGATGGAGCCGGTCGACGGGTTCAACCCGAGCGTCGAGTTGCCCGAGTACCACGCGTCGTCGGCGGAGGTCCGCCACGCCATGGGACTGTCGGCCGCGGACGCGATCGCCGCGCTCGGCGCCGTCGACTACGTCGAGGTCGGACTCGCCGGCGTGGGCAAGCCCGACGGCTTCTTGGAGCGGCAGGTGCCGCGCTGGCTCGGTGAACTCGAGACCTACGCCAAGCACGACGGCTACCCCGGCCCCGATATCCCCGGCCTCGAGGACGTCGCGAATTGGCTCGAGGCCAACCTGCCGGCGTCGACGTTCCGCGCCGGCCTGTCCCACGGCGACTACCACCTCGCCAACCTCATGTACCGCTACGACTCGCCCGACGTCGCCGCCATTGTTGACTGGGAAATGGTGACCGTCGGCGATCCGCTGCTCGACCTCGGCTGGCTGTTGGGCACGTGGCCGGAGCCTGGCGGCTTCAGCGTCGGCGGCACGCTTGCCGGCGCCGGCGGGCTGCCTACAGGCGCCGAGCTGGTGGCGCGCTACGCCGAGCGTTCGACGCGGGATCTGTCCGCCATCAACTGGTACGAAGTGCTCGCCTGTTTCAAGCTCGGCATCGTGCTGGAGGGCACGCACGCCCGCGCCTTCGCTGGTAAGGCACCGAAGGCGATCGGCGACATGCTCCACGCCAGCACGCTCGGTCTGTTCGCGCGCGCCATCCGCTGCATCGCCGCCTCGTAGAACTACCGGCATGAACCTCGACGTCGGCGACGGTCAGTCGATCCATTACGAAGAGCACGGCAATCCCGACGGGCTTCCCGCGGTGTTCCTCCATGGTGGACCGGGGTCCGGCTCCTCGCCGTTCCACCTCACCTTCTTCGATCTCGAACGGTTCCGCGTCATCCAGTACGACCAGCGCGGGTGCGGTCGCAGTACACCGCACGCGTCGGACCCGGCGGCCAGCCTCGAGCACAACCGGATCAAGGAACTGCTCGAAGACCTCGACGCGCTGCGCGCCCACCTCGGCATCGATCGCTGGCTGATGGTCGGGCACTCGTTCGGGACGACCCTCGGCCTCGCGTATGCCGAGACGTGGCCCGAACGGCTGCTCGGACTCGTGGTCATCGGCGCCGCCCTCGGAAGTCCCGCGGAGATCGACTGGCTGTACGGGGGTGTGGGCGCGTTCTATCCGCTGGAGTACGCCCGCTTCGTCGAGATCCTGGACGAGGACGAGCGTGACGACCCGGTGCCCGCGTACAAGCGCTTGCTCAACAGCCCCGACGCCAGCGTGCGGGCCGAAGCGGCATTGCGCTGGACCGAATGGGACTGGTCCACCTCGTCGGCCAACCCGACGCCGCTGCCCGCGGGTCGCTGGTCGGACCCGGCGTTCCAACTCGCGCGGGCGCGGATCTGCACGCACTACTTCACCGGGGACATGCAGGCCGCCGAGAACCAGCTGATCAAGCCCCACCACTTGGAGCGGCTGCGCTCGGTGCCCGGCGTGATAATCAACGGGCGCCTCGACATGCAGTGCCCCCTCGCCGGTGCTTACGCCCTGCACCGGTTGTGGCCGACCAGCGAACTGGTGATCGTCGACAACGCCGGCCACTCCGCGGGGGACGGGGGGATGGCCGAAGCGATCACGGTCGCGATAAACAGGTTCGCGACATGAGCGATTGGGACGACGCATCGAAGGACTACGAGTCGCATTGGGAGCCGACGACGGGCTTTGTCGTGGACAAGCTCGTCGACTACCTCCAACCTGCTGACGGCGTATCGATCGTCGATGCCGCCGCCGGTCCCGGCACGGTAACGATGCGCCTCGCCGCTAGCGGCGCCCGCGTGCTCGCGTCGGACTTCAGCGACGCGATGGTCGCGCGCCTCACCGCCCGCGCCGCTGAGCTGGACCTATCCACGCTGGTGGACGCCCGCGTCGCCGACGCGCAGGCCCTGCCCTACGCGGCCGGCGCGGCCGATGCTGCGGTGTCGAATTTCGGCGTCATCTTCGCGCCCGATTTCGCGCTCGCGATCGGCGAATTGGCACACGTCACGCGCCGCGGCGGCCGACTCGCTATGACCGCTTGGTCACTCGAGTCGCACAACGGCTGGACCACGCTGCTCGGCGACGATTACGAAGCTGCGCTCGGGTTCGAACTCGGGCCGCGTCCGGCGTATCGGTGGACGAGCCGCGACGACTTCGTGGCCACGCTGCAGCGCGCGGGCTGGCAGGATGTCGACGTCGAGACGATCGAGTTCCCTCTCTCGGTCTACGCGTCGGCCGACGAAGTCGTCGAGTCGCTGCAGTCGCCCGCCACCAAGCTCGCGCTGGCGAAGTTACCTGCGGAGCAGGTCGACGCGTTGCGCCGGTACCTCGTCGCTCAGGCGCGTGCTGGCTTCGGCGACGGCGAAGTCCCGTTGCCGCGCGAGGCCTGGCTGGCCCGCGGCGTCGCCTAGCTCCGCGGCACGTCCTTCCACGGCGCGCCTTTGAACGGGTCGGGCTCGCGCGGAAGTCCGAGCACGCGTTCGCCGACGATGTTGCGCTGAATCTCCGACGTGCCGCCTTCGATGGAGTTGGCGCGCGTACGGAGAAGTTCACGGACGAAGCCCGGGATCTCCTCGTCGTCGGTGCGCCAGGCGGTCGCACGCGCGCCGAGTAGTTCGATGGCGACCAGCTGCAGCTGCTGATTGGTGCGCGCCTTGGCGATCTTGGTGGCCGAGCCGTGGATGCGACGAGCGGTCACGAGTTCGAGCACGCGGTTGTCGATGTAGGCGCGCACGACGTCGTCGCGGTGGACGGGGCTCAGCGCGTCGCCCAGTGAGCGGGCGAGGTCAATCACGTTCTGGATCGTCTTGCCGCCGAGGATTTCGTCGGACGCCTTCTTCTTCTTGCGCGCACCGGACAGCGCGAACCGTTCGGCGCCGAGCGTCGTTTGGGTGGCGCCCCATCCGTCGTTCACCGGGCTGATGCGGTACAAGTCGGGAATGCGGACGTCGGTGAGGAACACCTCGTTGAACTCGGTCTCGCCCGTCATCTGCACGAGCGGCCGGATTTCCACGCCCGGTGCCCGCAGGTCGCAGCCGAAGTAGGTGATGCCGGCGTGCTTGGCGGAGGACGGGTCGGTGCGGGCGAGCAGCATCGCCATCTCCGATTCGTGGCCGTAGGTCGTCCACACCTTCTGACCGTTGACGATCCACTCGTCGCCGTCACGCACCGCGGTGGTCGCCAACGACGCCAAGTCCGAACCCGCTCCCGGCTCGCTGAACAGCTGGCACCACCGCTCCTCGCCGGACGCGATCGGTGGCAGGAACCGGCGCCTCGTTTCCTCGGAGCTGTGCTGCAAAATCGTGGGCGCGGCCAATATGAAGCCGCTGCCGCGGGGTTGGCGCGGCAGCTCGCGTTCGTCGAGCTCGGCGTAGACCGCGAGCGCTTCTGCCTCCGTGAGCCCGCGACCGCCGTGCTCGCGTGCCCAGTGCGGCGCCACCCATCCGGCCTCGCCGAGCGCGCGCACGAACGCCGGGTTGTCGACAACCGGCGTGTGCGCGTCGATGAAGGCGCGTAATTCGGCGAGGAAGTCCACCGACAGAATCTAGGTTCCGCCCGTGCTCGTACGCCCCGAACGTGATGCCGACCGCCCGCGGATTCTCGAGGTGGTCGAGGCCGCCTTCGGCAAACGAGCCGAAGCGATCCTGGTCGAACGTCTGTGGGCGTCGGAGTGCTACCGGCCCGGTCTGTCGCTGGTGGCTGAGTCGAAGCGCGACGGCATCGTCGGGCACGTGATGGTGACCACCGCCTGGTTGCAGGATGGGGATTGGCGGCAAGACATCCCCAGTCTCGCCCCGCTCGCAGTGATCCCCGAACGCCAGCGCAGCGGCGTCGGCACGGCGTTGCTGCACGCGGTGTGCGCCGTGTGCGACGACCGCGGCGAACCATTCGTCGTCCTGCAGGGCAACCCGGCGTACTACGGCCGGGTCGGCTTCGAACCGTGCGCGCCGCTCGGCATCACGATGGACCTACCCGACTGGGCGCCCCAGGAGGCGGCACAACTCCGGCGCCTGACCGCGTACGACCCGTCCATCAAAGGCCGCGTCGTCTACCCCGCGGCCTTCGACGACCTCCCGGAGTAACCGCAGGCGCCCATTTATACGTGGGTTCTTCGCGTTTCAAGCACGCTTTGACGGGTGACTTGACCTGCTGGTGGCACGGGACACACAGCAAACCGTGCTTCAAACGCGACCGCTCGGTAATGCCTGTGCGCTCAGCCGGTACCGCCGGTAATAGCGTCACCCGTTGTGGACATTCAGCGGGTCGGCGACTTCACCACCACGTGGGGCGAAAGCCTTGTGTGGGACGAGCGGCGGAACCGCCTCTATTTCGTCGACACGCTGAGTTCGACGTTGCACTGGCTCGCGGACGACAGCGACGAACTGCACACGCTGGCGACGCCGCAAATGCCGTCGGGCATGGTGGCCGACGAGCAGGGCCGGCTCGTGGTGACGATGGACGACGGGCTGTACCGCGTCGACGTCGACGCCGGCACCTGGGAACTCGTGACCACGTATCCGGAGCGCCTCGGTGGTCGCTGCAACGACATGTGCGCCGACCTCGATGGCAACCTGATCACCGGCAAGCTCAACCTCGGGCCTGACGAGGGCTCGTCGTGGTGGTACTCGGCGACGACCGGCGAGTGGAAGCTGCTCGACGACGACATTTCCAACACCAACGGCCCCACCGTCGCCGTGCTCGACGGCGCCATGACGCTGATCATCGGCGACTCGTCGAAGCATTACTTCGCCTACGACTACGACCCGCCCACCGGCACCGTTGGTGAGCGGCGCGTGTTCGGCGACGTGACCGAGCTCGGACCAACGGCCGGTGAGCGCGGCATTCCCGACGGCGCCACGCTCGACGACGAAGGCGGCCTGTGGTGCGCGCTGCCACGCTCGAGTTGCCTCGTTCGCTTCACCACCAAGGGGCTCGACGGTCGTATCGACCTGCCGTTCGAGAACCCGACCGACGCCACCTTCGCCGGTCCCGATCTCGACCGGCTGTACGTCGTGGCCATCAACGAAGGCCTGTACGTCATCGACGGCGTCGGCCGCGGGCGCGTCGAGCCGCGCTATGCGGGGTAGCCAAAGCCGCCTGGCGAGGGCGCTTCGGAGCTCGCAGAACGTCCGCGAGTCCATTCGCTTCGCGGCGCGCGAGATGTCGAATCGGCAGCAGACCAACACCTACCGGTTGCGCGGGTCGCAGCTGCGCGCCGTCCTTCGTCAGCCGCTGGTCGACGCCTGGGTGCTCGACGAAATCTTCCGCAAGCAGCAATATGCGATCCCGCGGGCCGTCGCCCGCGAAGTGCGAGCATTGGTGCGGCCGCCGCGCGTCCTCGACCTCGGTGGGCACGTCGGCTTGTTCGGCCTGTCGTTTCGTTCGTCGTTCCCGGACGCGGTGATCACGTCCTACGAACCCGATCCTGACAACGTCGCCGTGTTGCGGGAGTGCGTGCGCACCAACGGTCTCGGCGATCGCTGGCAGGTCGTCGAGGCGGCGGCGGCGACCAGCGACGGCGCGGCGAGCTTCGTTAGCGACTACCAGCTGTCCCAGCTCGGAAGCGATCCCGTCGCGTTGCGCGGCGAGCACCAGCTGGTCGAGAAGGTCTTCCCGTTCATGCGCGGCCAGCGCCTGCTGGAAGCCCGCGAGGTCACCGTCGCTACGAAAGACGTGTTCGGCGACCTCGCGGCGTGCGACTTCTTGAAGATGGACATCCAGGGTGGCGAGTGGGACCTGCTCACCGACGAGCGCTTCGGCGGACTCGGCGCCGTCGCATTGGTGATGGAGGTCCACCCGCAGGCCGCCCCCGTGCCCGACCCGCGGGTCTACATCACTGAGCGCCTCGAAGGCCTCGGCTTCGCCCTCGAGCCGATCGTGCCGGCGCACGGCGGCGAGCTCATCCTGTGGGCAACTAAGGCGTCGTGACCGAACCGGTCGAGGAGATCGTCGACGGCGACGTCACCTGGCGGTTCGACCGCGAGTTCCTGACTTCGAACTGGAACTGCATCTGGGGTCGCGGCTGCCTCGGCATTCTCGAACAGCCGGCCGAACACCTCGCCCAAGGCTGTTGCAGCGTCGGCGCGCATCTCGACGGCGAGGACGAAGCCATGCTGATCAGCGCCATGGCGGCGATGGTGCCGGCGCGGTTGTTCGAGCATCACGGCGACGCCGCCGACGGCGGGATCTTCAGCGACGACACGCGCACGAATACGCGCGTCGTCGACGACGCCTGCATCTTCCTCAACCGGCCGGGCTTTGAGGGGGGCGCCGGCTGTGCCCTGCACCGGGCGGCGGTCGCCGCGGGGGAGTCGCCGATCGAGTGGAAACCCTCGGTGTGCTGGCAGCTGCCGATCAAGGTCGACTGGGAGGACGCCGGCGACGGCACCGAGGTAGCCACGCTGCACCGCTGGAACCGTGCCGACTGGGGCGAGATCGGCCAGACGATGGCGTGGTGCTGCACCGAAGGCGAGCGCGCCTACACGGGCGATCGCATGGTCGTCGACTCACTCGCCGACGAGCTCACCGACATCGTCGGCGAGACGGTGTTCGTCGAGTTACGGCGCAGGTTGCACTAGCGAGATTCGAGAATCGCCTTCAGCTTCTTCAGGTCTTGGGTGTTGGCACGCCGCATCGCCGGCGCCATCACCAAGCCCATGAGCTTGCCGAATCCCGACGGTTCGCCCCGGTTGCGCAGCTTCATACGCGTGGCCCCGTCGCCCGCGTTGGACCACTCGTAGGTCGTTTCCATCGGGAACGGTCCCTGTTCGGTGCGCATGACGACGCGCTCTCCCGGAACCAGTTCGACGAACTCGTAGGTGTACTCGAGTGTGCGACCGAGGAACTTGGCGACGAAGGCCACCTTGGTTCCGACTTGCGCCGGCGGCGGCGTCTTCCAGTCGACCTGCTTGATGTTGGCGTACCACTCCGTGGCGTTGGACGGGTCGGTGACGTACGCGGCGACCTCGTCGACCGGGCGGTTGATGACGGTCTCGGTCTGAACGTCGACGGGCACTTCTAGACCGGAGCGGGTTGGGCGCCGCGCACCAGCGCACCGGGAAGCGCACCGGTGGCCTCGCCATCGCGGTAGGTCTCGACGCCGTTGACGATCGTGTGCTTGTAGCCCTGCACCTTTTGCAGGAGGCGGCGCCCGCCGGCCGGGAGGTCGTGGTGGATCTCCGGTGGCGAGAGGCGCAGCCCCTCGAAGTCGATCACGTTGACATCGGCGCGGTAACCCGGAGCGAGCACGCCGCGGTCGTACAGACCCACGGTGCGCGCCGTGTCACGGCAGTGCTGCTGCACGAGATAGGGGAGTTCGAATCGGCCGTTGGCACGATCTCTGCCCCAGTGGGTGAGCAGGGTCGTGACGAACGACGCGTCGCAGATCGTGCCCACGTGGGCGCCGCCGTCACCAAGTCCCGGAACCGTGAACGGATGCGCGAGCAACTCGCGGGCGGCGTCGAGATTGCCGTGGGCGTAGTTGAGGAACGGTGTGTAGAGCAGCGCCCGTCCGTCGTCGCCCAGCATCAAGTCGTAGGCGAACTCCTGGGGTGTGCGCCCGGCCCGCGCCGCTCGCGCGGCGATCGAGTTCTCGGCCGCTGGCTCGTAGTTCGGCGGATCGCCGAGGTCGAAGATGCGGTCGAAGCCGAAGATGCCGTTGTGACCCTCAGCCGCGGCGAGGATCGCCTCGCGGCGCCCGTCCTCCCGCATGGCGGCGACCCGCTCGGCCAGCGGCAGGTTGACGATCTCCATGTAGGCCGGGTTGCCGAGGAACGGGTTCATCGACGCTTGCAAGCCGAGCAACAACCCGACCGCCCGCGGCGCCACCTGGGCGCGTACGACGATGCCATCGTCGTTGGCCTGCGTGATGTTGTCGAGCAGGGTCTTGTACTGCTCGGGCAGCGAACGGCACCTGCGTGAGTGAGATGGAGATCGGACGCCCTGACTGCTCGGCCATGGCGCGCACCGTGCCGAACTCGTCGTCGACGTCGAGGAAATCCGACACGACTTGCAGCACGCCCTTGCCGAGCGCGCCGAGGTGCTGGGCGATGCCGACCAGCTCTTCCCGCGGCGCCGTGAGCGTCGGCGTGGGCTCGCCCTTGATGGTGCGATGGTTGCGCGTGCGCGACGTGGTGAAGCCCAGCGCGCCGGCGTCGACGGCCTCCGCCGCGAGGCGGCCCATCTCGTTGATCTCGTCCGGCGTCGCGTGCGTCGCCGCGGCCGCCGCGATCACCCATCACGTAGAGCCGCAGCGGGCCGTGGGGGACCTGCGCCGCAAAGTCGATGTCGTGCTTGCGAGTCTCGAGGGCGTCGAGATATTCCCCGAAGCTCTCCCATTCCCAGGTGAGGCCTTCGTGGATGGCGGTGCCGGGGATGTCTTCGACGCCCTCCATCAACTCGACGAGCCGCTGCCGGTCTTCGCGCCGCACGGGTGCGAACCCGACGCCACAGTTGGTCATCACAACGGTGGTCACGCCGTGCAGCGACGACGGCTGGAGCCGCTCGTCCCAGATGGCTTGCCCGTCGTAGTGCGTGTGGATGTCGACGAAGCCGGGCGTGACGAGCGCGCCGTCGGCTTCGATCTCCTGCGCGCCGGTTGCCTCGACTTGGCCGACCTCGACGATGAGGCCGTCGCTGATGGCGACATCCGCCGTGCGAGCGTCGGCCCCTGTGCCGTCGATGACCGTGCCGTTGCGGATCACGATGTCGTGTTGGCTCATGTCACGCTCCCAGCGTCGCGAGGTCGATGTCGTACAGGTCGGCCACGTTGTCGCTCAGGATCGCATCCTTTTGCGTGGCTGACAGCTGCGCGGTGTGCTTCTCGAGCAGTTCCTGGCTCCACGGCCAGGTCGAGTCGGAGTGCGGGAAGTCGTTGGCCCACATGAGCCGCTCGTAGTTCATGGCGTCGGCGAAACGGAACGCCGTCCAGTCGTCCTGGAACGTCACGTAGATGTTCTCGGCGAAGTACTCGCTCGGCAGCTTCGACAGCTGCTGACCTGGCGGCAGCCAGAAGCGGTGACGGTTGAAGGCGTGGTCCATCCGGTACATGAAGTGCGGCACCCAGCCAGCGTCGGCTTCGACGCACACCAGCTTGAGATCGGGGTGCCGCTCGAACACGCCGCCGAGCACGAACATCGCCATGATGTCCTGGCAGCCGCGCACCGTCGACAGGAACTGGCTCATCGCCGGGCCGCGGGTGTGCTCGGCGCGCGTCGTGAGGATGTGAAACGACAGTGGCAGCCCGAGTTCGATGGCCGCTTCCCAGAACGGGTCGTAGATGGGCGAGTCGTAGTCCTCCAGTGCGGGCAGGCCCGGCATCATCACGCCGCGCAACCCGAGCGCCTTGATGTTCTTCAGATCTTCGATGCCTTCTTCGGGTGAGCGCATGGCCGTCTGGCCGCACCCGAGCAGCCGATCGGGATGGGCGCCGCAGTACTCGGCGATCCAGCGGTTGTACGCGTCGAAGCAGGCGTGCTTGTAGTCGAAGTCGCGGTGGTTGCACAGCACCATGCCGACGGTGGGATAGATGACTTCGGCGGCGACGCCGTCGCGTGCCTGCTCGCCCATGCGGGCCTCGGGGTCCCATCCGCCGCGATGGAGGTCTTCGAACTTCACGCCGAGCACGCGGATCTCCTCGGCGGGCTTGCCGGCGGCGGCCACCAGCCCCATGGGCACCGGCTTGTTCATGCCGTCGACCACGAAGATGTCGCCGACGTTCTCGCCGCCGTCGACCAGCCGCGGTGCCTTGTCCTTCCATGCGGCGTCGATGTAGTCGACGTAGGTGCACGCGGGCTCCGTGATGTGCGAGTCCGCCGAGATGATCGGCCGGGTCATGCTCGCAATGTAAAAGATTCGTTGTCCTCGGGTATGGCCCTCGACATGGAAGACAACGAAACTGCGGTCGACAGCATCGCCGGGGCGATGGACGACATCGTCGAAGCCATTCCCGCGCCGACCAAATCATTCCTGAAGGGCGACTGGCTCGGTCACCCGCTGCACCCGATGCTGACGGACTTGCCCATCGGCTTCTGGACGAGTTCGTGGCTGCTCGACATCTTCGGGGGCCGGCGGTCGCGGCGAGTGGCAACGGCTTTCGTCGGCTTGGGCATCGCCTCGGCGGCGCCGACGATCGCTGCCGGTCTCGTGGAATTCTCGACACTCGAAGGCAGGCACAAGCGCGACACCGGGGTGTTCCACATGGTGGCCAACGCCATCGGCACGCTGCTCTACACGTTGTCGTTCGTCGCTCGCCTGCGCGGGCGCCGCGGCCGCGGCATCGCATTGGGCATGCTCGCCGCGGGTGCGATGACCGTGGGCGGTTACCTCGGTGGCGAGCTCGCCTTCGGCAAGAGCGAGGACGAGCTAGGCGAGGGCCTCGCGGGCGAAGACCCCGGCACTCGGCTTGACCGTCCGGTCAGCCCCGACGACGCCGAACTTGACCGTGTAGCCGTGTAGCCACTCGTAGTTGTCCACACCGGTCCACGAGAAGAAGCCGCGCACGTCGATGCCGCGGCCGATCGCGGCGTTGGTGACTTCCAAGCCGCGCTCGACGTAGGCGGCGCGCACGGTGTCGTCGTCGGTGCCGACGCCGTACTCCGACACGATGAGCGGGGCGCCGGGCACGTCGGCCTGCAGCTTGTCCAGCACGAGTCCAAGACCGTCGGCCCAGATGGAGTAGCCGAGCGGGGAGCGCGGCGCGTCTTCCGGATAGGCGTACAGCATTTGGCCGTCACGGAACGCGAAGGTGCCGTAGTACGAGAAGCCGACGTAGTCGTAGCAACCCCGGAGGTCCGGCCGTTCGATCACCTCGCCGCTGCGCGTGTGCAGTACGCCGTCACGATACAGGCCGAGGCCGCGGTCCCAGTTGTTGGCGTAGTGCTTCTCGGCGCCAGCAGCGCTCGCCGGATCATCGTCGAGGACGACGGCGCCGCTGAGCCCGAAGATGGAGCACACCGGTTTACCGGTGCGGCGCAACGTGGCGGCTGCTTCGGCGTTGGCGAGATGGATCTGGGTGTCGACGGTTCGCTGCTGCTCCCGGTTAAAGCCCGAGCCCATACCGGCCGCGCCGCTGATGCCGGCGTAGTAGTTGACCTCGTTGACCGGCTTCCATCCGCCGGCGAGGTCGCCGAAGGCCTCGGCCATGAAGTCGACGTGGCGCGTCCAGTACTTGGCGCGGTTCTCCTCGACGGCGAATCCTCCGGCGTCGCTGAACCAGCGCGGGAGGGTGAAGTGGTGCAGGCAGATCCACGGGGTGATCCCGATGTCGAGCGCCGCCTGCAGCAGGTTGCGGTAGTGCTCAAGCGCGGCGCGGTCGCGTTCGCCTGCGACGGGTTCGATGCGGGCCCACTCGATCGACAGGCGGTGATGCCTGAGGCCGAGCGACGTGTAGATCGAGAAGTCCTCGGCGTAGCGCGTGCCGAAGTCGTTGCCCGTCCCGGAAAGAGGAACGAGTCCTGCGCGTTCACTGTCGATGTAGTCCGACGCCGGCGCCGCGCCCTCGCACTGCGTCGACGACGCGCCTGTTCCCCAGATGAATCCTTCAGGCCAGTTCACATGGTGAAGCTAGTTGCGCTTCGCCGTTCGGGCCTTGAGGTGATCGCGGGCTTTGTCGACCATGGCGACGAACGGCCCGACCAGCATGAGCTCAAGCGGGTTCTGGCCCAAATGCGGATGGGCGTGAGTGGGGGCCAGCTGCTCGCCTGACACGATCGCATCGGCCAGTTCGTTCAGTTCTTGCTGCGAGCAGCCCTGCTCGATGAGCGGGAACAACTCGCGCTCCTCCGCCTCGGCGTGTTCCAGCACCGCCCGGTGGAACATGGCGAGGCGGGTCCCGAACTGATCGCCCTCCGGGCCGAGGCGTTCGAGTTCGGCGAGAACCTTCGCCGCCTCCGCCTCTTCTTCGAGCCTTGCCTTCACGATGCGTTCGCCTTCGTTGGTCGCTCGCTTAGCTACGGGGTGGACGAAGATTTCCTCCACCGTTTCGTGCACGGCCAGGGTGGCGCGCAAGCAGTCGAACAACTCGGCGCGTTCGTCGTTGCTCGCGGCGATGGTCTGGGAGAACAGGTTTTCGATTTCTTTGTGGCGCTGACGCAATAGTTCCGTCGCCGAAAGAGTGGCGTGAGCAGTCATAACGGTGACCTCCTCGGTCTCTCCTTCTCGCGTACCCGGCTCGCGTGGGTGTACTCGTCTACCGAGGGGGGCATTACTCGAAGGTGCCAATTGAAGAACTGCGGGCGGTGGCTTTGGAGGCCGCCGAGTGCACCGCGTGCGACCTGCACGCATGTGCGACGCAGACGGTCTTCGGCGAAGGGCCAGTCCACTCCCCGCTCTTCCTCATCGGGGAGCAGCCTGGTGACCAAGAGGACCAACTCGGCCGCCCCTTCGTCGGTCCCGCTGGTCGCGTGCTCGACGCGGCGCTCGACGCAGCGTCGATTCGCCGCGACGACGTCTACATCACCAACGCCGTCAAGCACTTCAAGTGGACGGCGCGCGGCAAGCGCCGTATCCACGAGCGGCCGAACCAAACCGAAATCGCCGCCTGCCACGGTTGGCTCCTGCGCGAGCTCGAACTCGTACAGCCCGAGGTCATCGTGGCGCTCGGGGCGGTGGCCGGTCAGTCGTTGTGGGGTTCGTCGTTCCGCGTGGGCAAGGCGCACGGCCAGGTGCTGGAGTTCAACGGTCTGCCGGCGATCTCCACGATCCACCCGTCGTCGGTGTTGCGGGCGCGCGACTCGCACGCGCGGCGTGCCGCCGTCGACGGGTTGGTGGCCGACCTGCGCAGCGCCGCCCGCTTGCACCCCACGCGGACGTAGAATTCCTCCACCGCATGGTGAAACGGACTGGGGTCTTCGTCGTTCTGCTGGTAGCCGCGCTCGTTGCCGCTCTGCCGACCGCGTCCGCTTCCGCTCCGGTGGTCAAGACGGCCGAGTCGTGGCGCCGCGTGACCGGAGGGGCGCGTGACTACTGGCTGTACGTGCCGGCGGGCACCGTGCCCACCGCCGGTCGTCCGATGGTCGTGTACTTGCACGGCTGCGCGCAGAACAACGACACCGATCCGCAGGTGGCGTTCGGCACGCGCTGGAACGAACTCGCCGCCAAAGTCGGCGCCGTCGTGCTCTATCCGCTGCAAGCCGACTACGACACCAACGACCCCTCGTCGGCCGAGGGTAACGGCGGCTCGTGCTGGAACTGGTTCCTCAACAAGAACATGCATCGCGGGCGCGGCGAGCCCGCGGTGGTGGCGGCTTTGACGCGTGACCTCGCGGCGGACAACCGCGTCGACCGGTCGCGCATCTATGTGATGGGTGCATCGGCTGGCGCCAACATGGCGAACATCCTCGGCATCACCTATCCCGATGTGTACGCCGCCAGCGCCATGTTCGCCGGGTGCGCCTACGCCTACTGCCGCGACTTGCTGGGCAACCAGGCGGCGAAGGAAGTGGCGAAGAGCGGCCGGAGTTCGCGCCCCGCAATCGTTTTCCAGGGCGACAGCGACACGCTCAACAACGTGGCGCTCGGCAAGACGTTGCTCCAGCAGCACCTCGGCATGCGCAACATCACCGGGGGCCCGCGCACCACGCAACACCACGGTGACGTGAAGGAAGTTAATCCCGGCGCCGGCAACCCTTGCCTGGGCCAGCACGGCAACTGGCCGTGTCTCGCCGGCGCCAGCGGGTGGAGCAGCTATCCCTACACGGTGAAGCGTTACGCCGATAAGACGCGGCGCACCGCGGTGGAGTGGTGGCTGATCCACGGGCTGGAGCACAACTATCCCAACGGCGATTACCGCTCGACGTTCACCGACCCGGCCGGGCCCGACATCACCCGCGCCGCCTGGGACTTCTTCAGCGCGGCCTGATTAGGACGCGGGGAACTCCGCGTCGTTGGCCTGGCGAATCGCTTCGAGCATGACGGCGCGGGTGCGCGCCTTGGTGCCGCGGTGCGCCTCCATGTTGAGCGTGGCCAAGCGCTCGGCGACTTCGCGCGCCGCGGCCATCAGGTCGTCGGGGGCGACGACGGCGTCGAGCACGCCGGCGGCGACGGCTTCGCTCGGGAGGATCGGCTCAGCCGTGTTGAGCATGCGCTGGTAGGCGTTGGGCGTCAGGCGGTGCCGGGTGATCTCGATCGCCGCCCACGGCAACGTCATGCCGATGGCGACCTCGTTGGCGACCAGCTTCACGGGACGGTCCACGCCGATGCGGTAGTCGCCCGACAGCAACAGGAAGAAGCCCATGGCGATGGCGTGACCCGAAGCCGCAATCACCACCGGTGTGGGGAACGACAGCAGCCGCAGGCTCAGGTCGAATCCGCCGCGCAGCATGGCGACGGACTCCGGTCCCGGCGTGGTGATGATCGACAGGTCGAACCCCGCGGAGAGCGCCTTCTGATTTCCGGTCAAGAGCACGACGGCCTGGTCGGCCTCGGCCTTGTCGAGAGCCGCGTTGATCTCGGCCTGCATGTCGGGCGACAGCGCGTTGACCTTGCCGTCGTCGAGCGTGATCGTCGCGACGCCGGCGTCGCATTCATAAGTAACCCGTGCCATGCCGGGGCACGTTATCTAGGTACGGTGGACGAGATCACCTTCTGCCGCACCACGCTCAACTACGCATCGTCCAACGTCGAGGTGGAGATCCGCGACGGCCGTGCCGCTGATCTGCCCGGTTGGCAGGAGTGCGGCTTCGAACTGGTGCAGCACCGTTCCGCGGTCGAGGACTGGACCGACGACGACGAGATCGCCCGCGTCCACTATGCCGAGATCGAGCAGGTCGCGCGCCACCTGACCGGGTGCGACTTCGCGCTCGTTTCCGACCACGTGAAGCGGCACGCCGTGGACGACAAGCGCGAGCGCGAGCAGGAGCCCGTCCGCCTGGTGCATTCGGACTTCGCGGCCGACTACGCCGAAATCGTCCGCGGTTCGTACCGCAACGTGCGCGGGCGCGGAGCCGCCACCCTCGAACGAACCGGCGTCACGCCAGAAATGATCGAGACCGCGCCGCGGCTGGTCATGTTCCAGTTCTGGCGCAACCTCGGGGCCCCGAAGATGGACCTACCGGTGGCGTTCTGCGACAACCGCACCGTCACGCCCGACGAGACGCGGCCGTTTCACTACACGGGCTACGTCGCCGGCGGCCGTTCCTTCGACGCGCTCGCCGTTGTTGCTCCCGCGGATCCGGCCAAGCACGGCTGGTACGTCTTCCCTGAGCTGACGATCGACGAGGTCGTCGCCTTCCGTACCTACGACACCGAGCTGGTGCGCCAGAACAAGACGCACTTCACGCCCCACTCCGCCTTCCGCGATCCCGACGTCGAACCGGGCAATCCCGCCCGGTTCAGCATCGAGATGCGCGTCATGTGCCTCTTCGTGTAGGCGGGCGGATCGCCGGACCGACGTGAGTTACTCGCCTCCAAAAGTGGGTGATTGGAGCTGGTGAACCTCGATTACACCCTTCTCATGCCGAGTAACCGCGAGTCAGTGGGATCGAGGCGCGACCTGGCGATAGGCCGACTCCAGAAGCTCGGCGACCTCGCGCCAGTCCATGTCGTTGTCGAGTCGCAGCGCCAGCCATCCGCGGTTGCCGTGGTGCGGCGACGGCGTGAAGCGGTCGTCCTGACGGAGGGCATCGAACTCAAGTCGGTCGGCGAGGAAGTGGAGGGAACGGCCCGAATCGTTCCAGCGCGGGCGCGGTGGTGATCCGTCCCCGTTGAAAATGGCGAAACGGCGGCGCCCGACGCGAAAGAGCGGCCGGTTCTGAAGCTCGCCCTCGTCGGCTCCCGCGAACTGACGACAAATTTCGCGCACACGTTCGAGCGCGACTTCGTCGTCGTGGTTCAGGCGCCGGCCTTCAGCTTGCAGATCGAGAGGTGGGCGGCGAGCACCGATTCCCGCGCCTCGCTGGACAGGCCGGGGTCGGCTTCGGCGGCGGCCTTGGCGCTGTCGCCCGCCTGCTCGAGTTCCAACACCGCGTCGCGCTCGGGCGTGCCATCGGTCGCGTGCTTCTGCGCTTTTGCCAGCTTGTTCTGGAACTCACGCACGACGGCGACCAGCACCGGCGACGCGCCGGCGTCGGCCGCGACCGCGCCGGCCGCGTCAGCGATCTTCTCGACAACCTCATCGAAGGCAACCGGCATCGGACTCTCCCTTGGCTCGCTTAGCTGACGAAGACGTCGGTCCGCCTCGCCCAGACAGCGTAAAGCGGATCGCCGCGGTGGCCGGCGGGGGACCGCCGTGCCACGGTCGCCGGCTCGAACACGTGTGATTGGCTGAAGTAATCGGCCACGATGGCGCAGCGGTCCTCGTCGGTGGCGTAGAGCCAGCCGCGAATCGCTTTGGTCGGAAACACGCGGTTGCTGAAGGTGCACACCAACCGCCCACCCGGTCGCAGCACCCGCGCCAGGTCGCGGAACACCTCGATCGGCCGCGTGAGGTAGTCGACCGACGCGCAGCACACGGCGTCGTCGATGCTCTCGTCGGGCAACGGCACACGGGGATCGGCGTTGAGGTCGTGGACGATGTGCTCGGCCGCCGCGTCGTTCGCCTTCAGTTCGTACTCGTTCATGCCGAGCACGCGGAGGTGGCGCGGCGGCGCGCGGAAGTGCGAGACCCACGAACTCATCACGTCGAGGACGTCGCCGTCGATGCCCAACTCGTCGTAGAGCTCGCCGACCATGGCGATGGCGTCGTCGTCGATGTGGGTGACGATGCGGGGATCGGCGTAGAAGATCGGATCATCGGCCTCGTCGACACGCGAGAAGAATTCGGGCGGGAAGGTCAACTCGACCCCGCGGACGACGCGACCTCTCTCTCCACGCGTCGATCGGGGACGAGCCACATGAGCGCCACCGACACGTACGCCGCCACCGATACCCAGGGTGCGACGAACGCGATCGGGATCGCGGCGGCGTAGATGGCGGGCGACAGCTTGCCCTTGACGTTGGTGCCGGTCGCTTTCGCCAGCGTCGACCTCGGGCCCTCTTCGGCGATGATCGCCGTCTGAAGGATGAAGTAGGCGACGGCGGCCAACAGCTGGTTGAGGCCATAGATGGCGGTGGGAAGGTGGGCGACATGGTTCTCACCCATCCACCCGGTGGTGAACGGGAACAATGACAGCCAGAACAGCAGGTGCAGGTTGGCCCACAGCACGCCACCGGTCACTTGCTTGGTGGCTTGGAACAGGTGGTGGTGGTTGTTCCAGTAGATCCCGAGATAGACGAAGCTCAGTAGATAGGAGAGAAAGACTCCGGCAAGCGGGCGCAGCGCCTCGACGCTGTCGCCCTCGGGCACTTTCAACTCGAGCACCATGATCGTCATGACAATCGCGATCACGGCGTCGCTGAACGCCTCGAGCCGATTGGTGGTCACTCGAACATTGAATCAGCGCGGTGGCATCAGCGCGGCTTCCATGACGGCGACGATGCCGGTGCCGTAGGTACTGATGGCGTCGCGGCCGATCTGGGTGACCGACATCAGCAGCGACAAGAAGATCGACACGAGACCGCTGCCGACTTCGTAGGCGTCGATGTCCGAGCGGACGGTGCCGGTGAGCTGCTCGTTACGCAGGCGTTCACCGACGACCTTGCGCAGTTCTTCGAGGGCGGGGATGCCGAGCACGCGCTCGGTGACGTCGGGCTCGAGCCCTGCGAGTAACCGCCGGGCGAGGGGATGGTCGTCCACGGCGTCGACCAGCGTCAGAAGCAGCGTGGCGCGCCATTCGAAGTCGCTGGGGTCGACGACGTCGGTCATGTGGTCGACGGCCAGCTGGATCAGCCCCGCCGAGTCTTCGTCGACCGCCGCCAGGAACAGCGCTTCCTTGTTCGGGAAGTACGCGTAGGCGAGCGTGCCGGAAACGCCCGCTTCGCGGGCGATGTCGGCCACCGACGTGGCGCGGTAGCCGTCGCGGGCGAAGCGGGCGATGGCGGCGCGCAGGATGGCGTCACGGGTAGCAGCGCCCTTACTCATGGAGCCAAATTAGCAGAATTGAGGGATTGATTCAATCACTCAAGTCATATACATTTGCAAGCATGACGCAATCGAGTAACCCCGCCCTGCAGATCCCGACCCGGCGGATGAACTTCGACGAGGCAATCCAGACGGTGCCCCGCCACTTCGCCAAAGACGGCGACATCGTCTCGAGCCACGTGGCCGCCGGGCTCTCCGCAGTGTTCCCCGACGGCGAGGACTTCTTCGTGGCCTCGGTGCGGCACTTCCGCGACCAGATCACGGATCCGGATCTGAAACGTCAGGTCTCGGGCTTCATCGGTCAAGAGTCCGTGCACGGGCGTGAGCACCGCGTGCTCAACGACCGGTTCGCCGAACTCGGCTATCCCACCAAGCAGGTCGAACGCTTCACCAAGTTCGGCCTCGGGCTGCGCTTCAAGTACACGCCGAAGAAGGCCAGCCTCGCCATGACCGCGGCGCTCGAGCACTTCACCGCCACGCTGGCGGAAATGATCCTCAGCGATCCCGAAGCGCGGGGCATGTTCGGTGACGAGACCGTCAAGAACCTGTTCCTGTGGCATGCCCTGGAAGAAGCCGAGCACAAGGCCGTCGCTTTCGACGTCTACAAGGCCGTCGGTGGCGGCGAGCGCCTGCGGGTGTGGACGATGAACCTGATGCGGTTCGGGTTCCCGCTCGGCATGGCGCTGCAGGTGTTCGTGTCGATGCTGTTCGACAAGCAGGCGCGCCGAAATCCGCTGCGCGTGCTCAAGAGCCTGGTCCGCCTCCGGAAGTCGCCGTTGGTGTCGCGCAAGTTGTGGCTGCAGCTGAAGGACTACAACCGGCACGACTTCCACCCGAGCCAGAGCGACCACACCGGCCTCGTCGACACGTGGCGCGAAGAACTGTTCGGCGCGAACGGCACGCTGAACGACAAGCTCGCGAGCGCGGCGGCGTAGTGGAACACCTCGACGTTCTCGTTGTCGGTGCCGGCCTGTCGGGTATCGGCGCCGGCGCGTACTTGCAGAACGACTGCCCATGGGCCGACTACGCCATCTTCGAAGCGCGTGACGCCATCGGCGGCACGTGGGACCTGTTCCGGTACCCGGGCATCCGCTCGGACTCCGACATGTTCACGCTCGGTTACTCGTTCCGTCCGTGGGATGGCGAGAAGGCGATCGCCGATGGTCCGTCGATCCTGCGCTACATCGAAGACACGGCGCGGGAAACCGGCGTCGACAAGCACATCCGGTTCCAACACAAGATCGTCGCCGCCGAGTGGTCGACCGCCGACGGCCAATGGCTGGTAACTGCGTCGCGCGGCGACACGAACGAAACGTTCCAGCTGACGGCCGATTTCATCTTCAGCTGCAGCGGCTACTACCGCTACGACAAGGGCTACACGCCGGACTTCCCCGGGCTCGAGGAGTTCAACGGGACGATCGTGCACCCGCAGCAGTGGCCCGAAGACCTCGACTACGCCGGCAAGCGCGTCGTAGTCATCGGTTCGGGCGCGACGGCGGTCACGCTCATCCCGTCGCTGGCCGATACGGCGGCGCACGTCACGATGCTGCAGCGGTCGCCCACCTACATCGTGTCGATGCCGGCCAAGGATCCCCTCGCCACGCTGCTGCGCCGCGTCCTGCCGCAACGCCTCAATGCGCCGCTGATCCGCTGGTTCAAGGCGCTGACCACGCAGGCGTCGTACTTCATCAGCAAGCGCTGGCCCGAGCGGGTGAAGTCGGTGCTCAAGCGCCAGGTGACGCGCCAGCTCCCCGCGGGCTACGACGTCGACACGCATTTCACGCCCAACTACAACCCGTGGGACCAACGCCTGTGCCTCGTTCCCGACGGCGACTTGTTCAAGGCGATCAAGAACGGCAGTGCGTCGGTGGTCACCGATCACATCGACACCTTCGACGAGACGGGCATCCGGCTCACCTCAGGTGCGCACCTCGACGCTGACATCATCGTCACCGCCACCGGCCTCGACCTGCTCTTCCTCGGCGGCATCGCGCTGACCGTCGACGGCGAAGCGGTCGACGTCGCCGGCAAGCTCACCTACAAGGGCATGATGCTCGACGGCGTTCCCAACCTCGCGTTCGCCGTCGGCTACACGAACGCGTCGTGGACGCTCAAGTGCGATCTCACGTGCGGCTACGTCACCAAGCTGCTCAACCACATGCATCACGAAGGGCTGCAACAGTGCGCGCCTGACGCCACGAACGCCGGGACGAGCGACACGCCGGTGTTCGGGTTGAACTCGGGCTACATCAACCGCGCCGCCGATCGCCTGCCAAAGCAGGGCGCCGCGTTCCCGTGGCAGGTCAAGCAGAGCTACGTGGCCGACTACCGGGCCATGAAACTGAAGAGCATCGAAGACGGCGAGATGGTCTTCTCATGAAGAACTTCGACGGCAAGGTGGCGGCGATCACCGGCGCGGCGTCCGGCATCGGCCGTGCGCTGGCGGTCAATCTCGCCGGACAGGGCGCGCACCTCGCGCTGTCCGACATCGACGAAGCCGGCCTCGCCGAGACCGTCAGCTTGTGCGAGGGCCGGGCGGTCAAGGTCACCTCGCAACGCCTCGACGTGGCCGATCGCGATGCGGTCTTCGCGTGGGCCGACGCCGTCGTCGCCGATCACGGCAAGGTCAACCTGATCTTCAACAACGCCGGTGTGGCGCTCGCCGCCAACATCGAGACCATGTCGTACGAAGACTTCAGCTGGTTGATGAACATCAACTTCTGGGGCGTCGTGCACGGCACGCAGGCGTTCTTGCCGCACCTCAAGGCGACGGGCGACGGCCACGTCGTCAACGTCTCAAGCGTGTTCGGTTTGCTCTCGATTCCGTCGCAGTCGGCGTACAACGCCGCCAAGTTCGCCGTGCGGGGTTTCACCGACGCGCTGCGCATCGAACTTGACGGAGACAAGTGCGGCGTGTCCTCCACCACCGTGCACCCCGGCGGCATCAAGACCAACATCGCCCGCAACATGCGCGGCCAGCACGAGATGGCCGGCGACTTCGACCGCATCGCCCGCACGTCACCGAAGAGTGCGGCGCGACAGATCCTCGCCGCGGTGAAGGCGAACCGTCGCCGCACGTTGATCGGGGCCGACGCTCACGCGCTCGACTTCTTGGCGCGGCTACCCGGCTCGTTCCTTCACCGCGTAATCAGCTTCGGCAACGCCCGCCGGCACTAACGCTCGCGCTCGGGCTGGATTACCAACTCGCCGCTGGTCGGGTGAGGCACCACGGCGATCGGGTGTTCGTAGACGTGGCTGAGTCGTTCGGCGGTCAGCACGTCCGCCGGTGGACCGTCGCCGACGACCTCGCCGTTTGAGAGCAGGACGACGCGCGTGGCGTACGCCGCCGCGAGCGCGAGGTCGTGCACGACGACCACGGCAGCGGCGCCGTCACGCACGCGGCGCGATACCGCGGTGAGCACGAGCTCTTGAAAGCGAACGTCGAGCGCGGCCGTCGGTTCGTCGAGCAGCAGGATCGGCGTGGCCTGCGCCAGCACGCGGGCGACGGCGACCCGCGCCTGCTCGCCGCCAGACAGCGACGGGTGGCGACGGTCGGCGAGGTCACCCACGGCCATCTCTTCCATGGCGCTCGCCACGATGGTGTCGTCGTCGGCCGATGCGGGAGACCGGTGGTACGGCGCGCGACCCATGCGCACGACGTCGGCGACGGTGAACGGGAACGCCACGGTGACGCGTTGCGGCAGCACGGCGCGCTGGCGCGCCAGGTCGGGCGTGGACCACGCGTCGACCCGCTGGCCCGAGATCTCGGCGTGTCCTGAGCTCGGCGCCAGCTCCCCGCCGAGCACCGACAGCAAGGTGGACTTGCCGGCACCATTGGGACCGACCAGCGCCACCAGTTCTCCGCCGCCCACGGTCACGGTGACATCGGTCAGCACCGTACGGTCGCCGCGCTGCACGGTCACTCCGATGGCAGCCGTCGCTGTCATGCCCAGCCCCCTTGGCTAGCGCGCGTGCGGCGCAACAACACGAAGAAGAAGGGGCTGCCGATGAGCGCCGTCAGTACGCCGAGCGGTAACTCGGCGGGGGAGACGAGCGTGCGGGCGACGACGTCGGCCAGTACGAGCACCAGCGCGCCGCCGAGCGCGGCGCCCGGCAGCAACACGCGGTGGCGCGGCCCGGCGAGCATGCGCACGAGGTGGGGGACGACGAGGCCGACGAACAAGATGACGCCCGATACCGCGACCGACGCGGCGGTTAACAACGCCACCACGGCGAGCGTGGTGATGCGGAGCCGCTCGACGTCGACGCCGAGTCCCCGCGCCGACCGCTCACCGAGGGCGAGCAGGTCGAGGCGCCGCGTCTGCGTCATGGCCACGACGAATCCGGCAAGAGCGAGCGGTCCGACGACGCCGACTTTGGGCCACGTCGCCTGGGCCAGGCTGCCCAGGCTCCAGAAGGTGATGCTGCGTAGCTGCTCGTCGTTGGACACGTAGGTGAGCAGCCCGATGAGCGCGCCGGCGAACGCGTTGATGGCTACGCCGGCGAGCACGAGCGTGACGACTTCGGTGCGGCCTTCGTTGCGCGCCGAGAAGTAGACGAGCGCGACGGTCGCCAGCCCGCCGATAAAGGCGAAAGCCGCCAGCGTCCACGTCCCGGCGAGGGTGAGCCCGATGGCGATCTGGATGACGGCGCCGAGCGCGGCGCCCGAGGACACGCCGACCACGCCGGGTTCGGCGAGCGGGTTGGCGAAGGTGCCCTGCATGCAGGCGCCCGCAGAGGCCAGCGAGGCGCCGACGACGACACCGAGCGCGACCCGCGGCAGCCGGATGTCCCACAACACCGAGTCGGCGAGAGCGTTGCGGTCACCGCCGACGTTGAGAAACGGCAGGCGCCGCCCGATGGCGCCGAGGATCTCCCCGACCGGAATCTCGAACGCGCCGACCGCGGCCGACACGAGACACGCCAGGACGAGCCCGACGCCGAGCAGCGTGAGGACGACGCCGGCGCGCGCGGGCGCGTCACCGCGCCGCGAATGCGGATGCCAGGGTGCGCAGCGCGCCCGGTGTGCGCGTGCCGAAGCTGAACAGCAACCCGTCTTCCATCGTGACGATGCGACGGTTCCGGCCGGCGGGGGTCTGGGCGACCCCTGGCACTTCGAGCAGCCCGTCGATCCCGCCGACCGATTCGAGTCCGGTCGTGGTCATCAAGATGACGTCGGGTTTGGCTTCGACGAGAGCCTCGCTCGTCAGCGGCGTGAACGGGTTGGCCAGCTTGATCGCCGTGCCGGCGTTGCGACCACCGGCGGCTTCGATCATCGAGTCGACGCCCGATCCTGGGCCGGCGATCAACGAGACGCCGGCGTTGCCGCGCAGATACAAGAAAGCGACCCGCGGTTTGGTCGCGCCGGTGCCGGTCGCTTTGACGCGGTTGATCTCGGCCTCGGTGCGCGCCGCGAGGATCGAGCCGTTGTCGCGCACGCCCAGCGCGCTGGCGACGTTGAGGATGTGCGTGGATACGCCCGTCACGCTCGTGGGTCGCTTGAAGACGACCACGGGGATCCCGACGTCGCGGATCTGCCGCAGGGCTTCGGGTGGGCCGCTCTCTTCGTCGGCCAGGATCACCGTGGGACGCAGCGACAGCACGGCCTCTGCGGTGATGTCGTGGGCGCGGGTCACGAGCGGCAGCTTCTTGGCCTGGGTGAAGGTGGTGGACGTGTCGCGGCCGACGACGTTCTTGCCGAGACCGAGGGCGAACACCACCTCGCTGAGGCTGTCCCACAGCGGGATGATGCGGCTGACGTCGGTGATCGTGACGCGGCGGCCATCCGCGGAGTCGACAGTGACGGGCAGCGAGGGGTTGGGACTCTGGTCGAACGTGGCCACGGTGCCGGTGTCACCGCGCGAACCGTCGGGCCCGCACGCCGCGAGAAGCGCCGCTGCCGCCATCAGCGCGAGGAGGCGCTTCATGTGTTGTTCCTCCGATAGCGCCAGCCAAGCACGCCTGCCGCCGCCACGAACGCCACGCCGACTGCGAAAGGGATGGTGCGGTTCGCGTCGAAGTCGGGATCGGCGCGCGGCACGGTGAGCTCGGTGTTTCCGACGGCGGCGAATGACACCGGCAGGAGCAGATCTTGCGAACGGTCCTCGGCGTGGGTGTCGTCGTTGCGGGTAGCGATGGCGCAGGCGACCTTGGCGCAGTCGTGCTCGGCGTCGATCACCGGGTCGAGCGTCAGCGTGACGTCGAAACTCCCGTCGGCGGCGTACGGCGTCGCCAGGCTCTTGCCGTAGTCGGGCGGGTTGGACGAGATCCACGCCGACTGGCCGGCCGAACCCGACGCGCACGGCCCCGGCCGCAGGTCCGCCGCGATGAAGCACAACGACACGTAGATGCCCTTGGCCGTGTCGAAGCCGGTGCCCTGCACCGTGACCTTCGCCGGCCGCCGAGACCGTCGACCTCGGAGGCACGCAGCGTCTTGCCGCCGCCGGTGATCGACCGACGATCATCGGACACGGTGGCGAGCGGCGCCGCCAACTGCGGCGAGATCGTCGTGGTGGTCGTCGCCGCGGCGCGCCCAGCGATGGTGGTCGGCGTCGTGGCCGGCGCAGCGGGAGAGCCCGGCGCCGGCGGTCCGAACCCGCCCACGAAGTAGACGGGGATGAGGATGTCTTGCGACCGATCGCTGCTGCGCGTGTGGTCGTTGCGCGTCGTGACCGCGCAGCGCGCGACGCGGCAGTCCGTGTTCTCGTTCAGCAGCGCCTGCACGTTGATCGAGACTTTGAACGTGCCGCCCTTGCCGTAGGGCGTGGTCAGGCCGCGGGCGTACAGCGGTGGGTTCGACGACACCCACACCGCGCCACCGTTTTGTCCGCTCCGATCCTGGCCACCGCCACACGGGCCGGGCGCGGTCTGATTGTTGACGGGGATCACGCAGAACGCGACGTAGATGCCCTTGGTGTTGTCGTAGCCGGATCCCTCGACCGTGATGGTTCGCGGTTCGGCCTTGAGGTCGCGTGCCTGCGGCACCGTCAGCGTGCGCCGGCCGTCGGTGACGGTGCGGCCGTCGGCGGACGTCGTGGTCGCAGGCGCGCGCGTCGGATCGTCGGCCGCCGTTGCCACCGACGCGCCGAGCGCGAAGAACACGACGAGCGCCACCAGCGCAAAGCGCTTCAACTACCGGCCAGCACCTTGCGAGCCTCGCCGACGAGTCGCACGGTGGCGGCGCGCACCGCCTCGGTGGTGTCGCAGATCTCGCCGAAGGGGATGCGCACGGCGCGCCGACCGGCGTCGCTGACGGCGAGCACGTCGAAGCCGTAGCGGTCGACGGTCAGCATCGTGGCCGACGTCGTCTCCGGCTCACCGGCCAGCGCTTGGCAGTACGCGATCAGCGCGTCGCCGTGGTCGTCGTTCATGTGGCGCAGGATTCCCGCAGCGTGGGGACGGAGGGGATCGGCCTCGGCGGTCGCGTAGGCGTCGTCGGTCACCCAGCTCATGTGGCCGAAGCCGCCCACGTAGCGGATGGCGCGCACGTCCATGCGATAGAACGCGAAGTCGTCGAAGTCGGCGTAGTACGCCTGCGGATGCGCGGCGCGGTACGCGGCGTTCACTGCGTCGGTCTCGGCGGCGGGGACAGTCGTCACCTCACCCATGAGCGTGACCCGGCCGAGCGCCAGCTGGTCGGTATCGCGGTCGGCCTGTTCGATCACCATGATGCTCGTCTTCGGGTTGGCCTTGAGGTTGCGGGTGTGCTCGGCGATGTCGCTCAGGCACAGCAGCGGGCGGCCGCTGTAGTCCAGCGCGTACGTGACGATCGAGCCAAACGGGTAGCCGTCCTCACCTGCCGCCATGGTGGCCATCGAGCCGGTCGTGGTCGACGCCATGAGCGTGCGGGCGCGCTCGGCGTGGGTTGGTTCCGGGGACGGAGGTGGCACGGAGGTGAACTCGTCCTTGAACTGCTCGAGTGCCTGGTCGCTCAGCCGGTGCCGCCCCGTTGTCCCCATAGAAAAATCTTAGGCACACCTAACATTGTTGCGCCAAACCCGAATCTGAGAGTAGCGTCAGGTTTGTCGTCGGTATAACGGAGTTGGGGGAAGTGCCATAACGAGTGTGCGATCGGTGCAGCGGCGGCCCAGCCGCTCTGACCGGCTGGCGCCCGCGCTCGCTGGCGGACTCGCGCTGCTCATCGGTCTGCTGATCCTGCCCTCGGTCCTGCGCCCGCCGCAGGACCAGCCGCAAACGAGCACCGCGTTCTCGCCCGACGCGCCGCCCGACAAGGACCAGCCATCGGTGTTCTCGTCGTTCAACGCGGCGCGCAGCGGTACCAACGCCGGCGTGGAAACCGGCACGACCACGACCACCCAGCCACGGAAGAAAGTGGCGAGTGCATGCCCGTACGGCTTCGGCGACCCGCCGCGCCAGATCGAGTCGGTGTACTCGCCGCCGTGCGCCGCGGCGTTCACCGGCGACAACGGTGGCAGCACGAACTTCGGCGTCACCGCCGACGCCATCAACGTGTGCTTCCTCGCCGAGCTGACGGGAACCGTCAGCCAGGACGGCGAGATGGCGGGACCGGTGGCGCCGAACGACTCGGCCAACATGCGCACCTACAAGGTGCTGCGCGACTACTTCAACTCGCGCTACCAGTTCTACGGCCGCCGCCTCCGCTTCTTCTACCCGACGAACCCGAGCACGCAGGAGGGCGACGCCCAGTCGCGCGCCCGCGCCGACAAGGCCAAGGACGTCAACAAATGCTTCGCGGCGTTACAGGAGACCAAGCCCGCCGAGTCGGACCAGTTGGCCAAGCGCGAAATCATCCACTTCACGCAGGCGCAGACGCCGGAGAAGTGGTTCGCCGATCACGACCCCTACATCTGGAGCTTCACGCCGTCGGGTAGCCAGGACATCCGCCTCGGCGCCGAGTACTACTGCAAGAAGCTGGCGAACAAGCCGCCGAAGTTCACCGACGACCCGCGCTTCGCCACGCTGAAGAACCGCAAGGTCGGCGCCATCGTCTACACGCTGCCGGCGTACGACAATCCGGGCCCCACGATCAAGGCGCGTTTGAAGGAGTGCGGCGTCGACCTCGACCCGATCGTCACGTACGACATCGGCGCCACCCAGTCGGGTTCGCAGGGGCTGGCCAGCGCCATCACGACGATGCAGAGCGCCAACGTGTCGACGATCTTCTATCTCGGCGACTTGATCAGCGCGGTCGCTTTCACGCAGAACGCCAAGCTCAACAACTACTACCCCGAGTGGTTCATCCCCGGATTCGGCGGCGTCGACACCGGCCACATCGCCCGCCAGTACGACCAGGACGTGTGGAGCCGCGCCTTCGGCTTCTCGCTCTACGAGATCCCCAAACCCGACCACGAGACCGAGTGCTACAAGGCGTACCACGAGATCGATCCGAACAACGACCCTGACAACGGCATGTGCACGTACCTGTGGGACGACATGGTGCAGCTGTTCGGGTCGATGCAGCAAGCCGGGCCGAAGCTGACCGTCGAGTCGATGAAGCAGGCGATGGTCAACCAGAAGAAGCTGCCACCGGATCCGCCGTGGGCGATGGCCGGCGGGTACGAACTCAACGATCACACGTTCCCCGACTGGGCCGCCGAGATCTGGTGGGACCGCGACGCCATCGGTTCGGACGGCCAGCGCGGCACGTACCGCTACGTCCGCCAGGGCAAGCGCTACACGTATGACCAGTGGCCGACCGAAGACCCCGACGTCTTCACCGACAAGCCCTCCAGCATCACGCTGACACCCACATGAGCCGGCGACGTTGCGCGGCGGGCGCCGTCGCGCTGATGGTTCTGGCCGGCGCGTGCGGTCTCGGTGACCGCGAGGCGCAGGCCGAGCGCATTATCGATGCCGGCAAGAAGTTGATGGCGTCGGACTCCGTCGCCGCGGTCATCGGCGTGAACGTGAAGGTCCTTCCGGTGGAGCGCCAAATCGTGGAAGTGGAGCCGCCGCGCATCGCCGCGGGATCGCTCTCGGAGCTCAACGCGACTCTGCGTCCGCGCGACAACGCCGCCTCGGTCGCCGGCGCGCTGACCTTCGTCGACGACGCCATGTACGAGCGGATCGCGCCCAAAACAGCGTCGCTGACAGGCCTCGCCGCCCAGGTAGCACCGAGCAACCTGCAAGCGATCGTGTCGGCGGTGCAGGGAACGGCAGTGTTCACGGACCGGACGGCGGCGACCACATCGTCGACGACGCCGACACGCGTGCTTCGGCGGACGGTGCAGATCGTGCGGGAATGGGCGGCGTTCGACTTCGCCGAGATCGAAGACCGCGACCGCACCAAGCACGGCGGAAGCTTCGCTGTTAATCCCGTCGCGCTGTTGCGGCTCACCACGGGCGTGCTTACCGGCAGCATCGAGCGGCGCGGCGGCTCCTACGAGGCCAACGTCAGCCGCGACAAGGCCGAACGCCGGCTGAGCGAAGCCGAACGCGAAGTACTCGACAAGATGTTCACGGCGAACGCGATCACGCGCCGCGTGTTCCCCGCCAAGTTCACGCTCTCCCCGGACGGCCAGCTCACCGCGTTCGAGATCAAGCTGCGCCAGCAACTGTCGAGCAAGGACCGCGCCGACCTGACGGTGAGCTTCAAGCTGACGCCCACCGCCGAAGTGGTCACGATCAAGAAGCCGGCGCGGCGCGGCACGGTGCACGTCAGCACGCTCGGTCAGCTCGTCACGACAGTGAGCGGCGCTTGAACCTCGCATCGCTCCGCCGCGGCGGCGTGCTCGTCGCGGCGCAGGCCGTTATCGCGCTGATCGGCGCGCTGGTCATCGTCAACCGGCGCCATCTCCCCCTCGACGAGACCTCGCCGATCGTCGTGCAAGCGCTGATCGTGGGCCTTCTCGACGCGCTGTTCGCCGTGGGCATCGTGCTGATCTACCGCGCCAGCCGCGTCATCAACTTTGCGCACGGCGCGTTCTACATCCTTGCCTACGTCTGTTTCTACGAACTCGCGATCTCGCTGAACATCACGTACTGGTTCGCGCTGCCCGCGGCCGCTCTCGTGAGCGGTGCTGCCGGCGCCATCGCCGAGTTGGTGTTCATCCGCCGCTTCTTCAAGTCGGCGCGGCTGATCGTTGCCGTTGTCACGCTTGGTCTGGCGCAGCTCTTCGCCGGGATCGCCGGTGCCATCCCCGGTTGGATCGGCCACGACGCCGACCCGGTCGTGGTCGTCACCACACCCTTGACGCAGCACCAGAAGCAGTGGGGCGCGATCAACTTCACCGGCGACTACCTGGTGTTGATCCTTATCGCCGTCGCCGCGCTTGGTGGCCTCGGCCTGTTCCTGCGGTACACCAAGCTCGGCATCGCCGTACGGGGCGCTGCCCAGAACAGCGACCGCGCCAGCGAGTTGGGCGTGAACGTGCGGTCGCTCTCCACCATCGTGTGGACCATCTCGGCCACGCTCGCCGGACTCGGCGGCGCGTTGCAGGTGCCGATCTACGGCTACAGCCGCGGCGTTGCCGGCTCACCGGTCAGCGGAGCGATGCTGGCTGCTCTTGCTGCCGGCGTCGTCGCCGGGATGGACAGCGTCCCCATCGCCATCGTCGCCGCCATTTCGATCTCGGTGCTGCGCACCACTTCCATCTTCGCGTTCCAGGAAACCGCCGCCGTCGACGGCGTGCTGCTCGCCGTCGTCATCGTGGCCTTCCTGGTGCAACGCAAGCGCCTGGGGCGCAGCGACGAGTCCTCGACTTCCACGTGGGCCGCGACCGAGGAAGTCCGGCCCATCCCCGTCGAGCTGGCGCGGCTGCCGATCGTGCGCACCGGCGTGCGCCGCGGCATCGGCCTGCTCGTGGTGGCGGTGCTCGCCTTCCCGCTGGTGATGTCGCCCAGCCAGACCAACCTCGGCAGCCTCATCCTGATCGACGGCATCGTCGTTATCTCACTGGTCATCCTCACCGGGTGGGGCGGCCAAGTCAGCCTCGGCCAGTACGCGCTCGTCGGTGTGGGCGCGCTCGTCGGCGCCATCATCATGGGCAAGGCGCACCTGCCGTTCCCGATTGCGCTGCTGGGCGGTGCGGGCGCGGGCGCGGCCATCGCCATGGTCCTCGGACTCACTGCGCTGCGCATCCGCGGCCTGTACCTCGCCGTGACGACGCTCGGCTTCGCCATCGTCACGACGTCGCTCGTGCTCGACCAGTCGCACCTCGGGAAGTACGCGCCCAAGAGCGTGGGGCGCCCGGTGTTCCTGTTCGTAAAGACCCAGGACAACCGCGCGTACTACTACGTGTGCCTGGTCGCGCTGATCGCCGCGGTATGGGCAGCCAACGGGCTGCGGAAGTCGCGCACGGGACGCGTGCTCATCGCGATGCGCGACAACGAGCGCGCCGCGCAGTCCTACGGCGTGAACCTCGTGCGCACGCGGCTGTTGACCTTCGCGCTGTCGGGCTTCATGGCGGCCGCGGCCGGCGTGCTGTTCGTCGCCCATGAAGGAGCGCTCGACGCGCAGTCATTCGGCCCTGACACCAGCATCCAGATCTTCCTCACCGCCGTCATCGGCGGGCTCGGTTCGATTCCCGGCGCGCTGCTCGGCGCGGTGTACTTCGCCGTCGTCAACTTCACGGTGCAAGGCACGACGGGTCGCCTGTTTGCCAGCGCCGCCGGCGTGCTCGTGGTGCTCTACGCCTTCCCCGGCGGTCTCGGGGCAATGGCGTACTCGGCGCGCGACGCCATCTTGCGGCGCATCGCTATCCGCCGCCGCATCTGGGTGCCGAGCCTGCTGAACGAAACCGCCGCGGCGGCCGGCGTCGAGAGCCGGGCGCCCCTGGCGGAGAAGCCGGCCACCAACGGCACCAAGCCCGTCGTCCCCGCGGTGTACCGCCAGAAGTCGCGCATCCGCACGACGGGCGCCAGCCAGACCGGCCCGGGGTGGCGCTTCTGATGACCACGGTCCTCGAAACGCCCCAAGAAGCGCCAACTGGTCGCGGGAGAGCGCCACAAACGGCGCGCTCAGGCGACCAGTTCGGTGGGATGCCGGCCCTGCCGTTGATCGTGCTGTGCGCCGTGACGCTGATCGACGAGTTGGACAAGGCGGCGCTGGGTGTCCTCACGCCCGAGATCCGCGACTACTTCGGGCTCGACATCACCACCGTCACGTTCCTCGTCGCGCTCACCGGCGTGCTCACCCTGTTGCTCGCCGTTCCGATGGGCATCGCCGCGGACCGGCTGTCGCGCACATGGCTAACCGCCGTCGGCGCGTTCCTGCTCGCCGTCTTCGGCGTGCTGAGCGGCCTCGCGCCGGCCCTGCTGATGTTCGCGCTCACGCGCGTCGGCGCGGGCGCGGGACGGGCGTTCGAGCCCGCGCACACGTCGCTGCTCGCCGATTACTACCCGCCCGAAGCGCGCGCCCGCGTCTACTCGTACCGCACGTTCGCCAACCAACTCGGCGGTGCCATCGGGCCCGTGTTCGCGGGCGTCGTGGCGTCGTTCCTGCCGTGGCAGTACGTATTCGTCCTCCTGGCCATCCCGGCGTTGATCGTCGGATGGTTCGCGCTGCGCCTGCGCGAGCCTGTACGCGGGGAGCAGGAGCGCCGGCTGCAAGGGGCGAGCGAGGAAGACGCGCTCCGAGCCGATCGGCCACCTTCGGTGGGTGAGGCTTTCCGCGTCGCGTGGAACGTGCGCACGTTGCGGCGCATCTTGTACGCGCTGCCCTTCCTCGTCGGCCCCGGCCTCGGCATCCTCACCCTGTTCTCGCTCTTCTACGAGGACGTGTTCAACGTCGGGCCGCGTGGTCGCGGCTTCATCGTCGGGCTCAGCCAGGGCGCGGCCATGCTCGGGCTGCTCGTCGGCGGTCGCATCGCGTCGCGGTTGCTCAGCGAGCGCCCCGCTCGGACCATCGCCTACGCGGGCGCGATGAGTGTGGTGGCCGCCATCTGCATCGCCGGTGTCGCGGTCGCGCCCGTGCTGCCGCTCGCGGTCTTGCTGGCGTGCGGGTTCTCGTTCTCGGCGTTCATCCTCGGCCCGGCGATGCAAGCGATCATGTCGCTGGTTATCCCTGCGCGGGTGCGCGGACTCGGCCTGTCCCTCGGCGCGATCGCCATCGTGCCCGGCTACATCATCTTCGCTATCTCCGGCGCCATCGGCGACCGCTACGGGCTGCGCGGCGGCATCCTCATGCTGACGGGCGTGTTCCTGATCGGAGCGTTCATCCTTCTGTCGGGCAGCGCCAGTGTCGAGGGCGACATCCGCGCCGCGTTGGCCGCGGCGATGGCCGCCCAGGTGTCGCGCGACGCCCGCGCGGCGGGCCTGGCCAAGCTGTTGGTCTGCCGCGACGTCGACGTGAAGTACGGCACCGTGCAGGTGCTGTTCAACGTCGACTTCGAAGTCGAAGAGGGCGAGATCATCGCGTTGCTCGGCACCAACGGCGCCGGGAAGTCAACGCTGCTGCGCGCCATCGGCGGCATCACGCCGCCGAGCAACGGCGCCATCTTCTACGACGGCGAAGACATCACGTACCTCCCTTCGCACGAGCACGTACACCGCGGCATCTCCACGGTGCCCGGCGGCAAGGGTGTGTTCGGCGGGCTCACGGTCGGGGAGAACCTGCGCATGGCGAGTTTCGCGGAGCAGGAAGACGCGGAGCCCGTCGACCCCGAAGTGATTTTCCGGTACTTCCCGATCCTGCGCGAGCGGATCAACGAGGGCGCCGGCAGCCTGTCGGGCGGCGAGCAGCAGATGCTCACGCTCGCCCAGGCGTTCCTCGCCCGGCCGCGGCTGCTGATGATCGACGAACTGTCGCTCGGCCTGGCGCCGGTCATCGTGGAACAGCTCCTCGAGATCGTGCGCGCCATCGCCGCTGCGGGCACCACGATCATCCTCGTCGAGCAATCGGTCAACGTCGCCCTCACCGTGGCCAAACGAGCAGTGTTCATGGAGAAGGGGGAGATCAAGTTCTCCGGCTCGACCGCCGAACTGCTTCGCCGCCCCGACATCCTCCGCTCCGTCTACCTCAAGGGGACGGGCGTCTCGCGCGGCCGCATCGCTGTGCGCACCTACGAAAGCGCGGCAGTGGCCGACGACGCCGCCAAGGCGTTGGAAGTGAGCGACGTCAGCGTGCACTTCGGCGGCGTGCGCGCCGTCAACGGCGTGAGCTTCACCCTCGACCAGGGCGCGGCGCTCGGCATCATCGGGCCGAACGGCGCCGGCAAGACGACCCTGTTCGACATCATCTCGGGCTTCGTCACACCGACGACGGGCCGCATCGAGTTGCTGGGCGAGGACATCACCGCGCTGAGCCCCGACCAGCGCGTGAACCACGGCCTGCTGCGGTCGTTCCAGGACGCCCGCCTCTTCCCAGCCCTGACCGTCAAAGAGAACATCGCTATCGCGCTCGAGCGCCACCTCGAGGTGCGCAGCGTCACCGCGGCCGCCCTGCACCTGCCGAACGTGCGCCGCTCCGAAGCGAAGGCTGCCGAACGCATCGACCGGCTCGTCGAGTTGTTCGCGCTCGGTGGCAGCGCTGGCAAGTTCGTCCGCGAGCTGTCGACGGGACAGCGCCGCATTGTCGACATGGCCTGCGTCATGGCGGCCGAGCCGCAAGTGCTGTTGCTCGACGAGCCGTCTTCGGGCATCGCGCAAAAAGAAGCGGAAGAACTCGGCCCGCTGCTCAGTCGCATCCGCTACGAGACCGGCTGCGCACTGCTCATCATCGAGCACGACATGCCGCTGATCATGGCGGTGTCCGACGAGCTACTCGCGCTCGAACTCGGCGCCGTGGTGACCCGCGGTCCCGCCGGCGAAGTGATCGAACATCCACAGGTCGTCGCCTCGTACCTCGGTACGAGCGAAGAGGCCATCAACCGCTCCGGCGCCACGTCGGACTGAACGAAGGACCCACCATGGCACTAGACGCCAACCGTTTCGCCAACGTGTTCAACCGGATTGTCGACAACATCAACACCGTCATCCACGGCAAGGACGACGTCGTGCGGCTGTCGATGACGGCGATCTGCGCCGGCGGCCACATCCTGTTCGAGGACGTGCCGGGCGTGGGCAAGTCGATGCTCGCCCGCGCCATCGGTCAGTCGATGCGCGCCGAGACCTCGCGGGTGCAGTGCACGCCCGACATGCTGCCGGGCGACATTACCGGTAGCTCGATCATCGACACCAAGACGATGCAGTTCAAGTTCCGTCCGGGCCCGGTCTTCGCCAACGTGCTGCTGGTCGACGAGATCAACCGGGCCACGCCCAAGACGCAGTCGGCGCTGCTCGAAGCGATGGCGGAGCGCAACGTCACCGTCGACGGCGTGACCCATCCGCTCCCCAAGCCGTTCCTCGTGCTGGCCACGCAGAACCCGGTCGAGCTCGCCGGCACGTTCCCGTTGCCCGAAGCCCAGCTTGACCGCTTCCTGCTCAAGTTGGCCATGGGCTATCCGGATCTGGAGGCCGAGCGCCAAGTCATCCTCGGCAACGCCAAGAACCTCGAAGTCGAAGGCCTCGAGCCCGTCGTCGGCACCAAGGAAGTGCTGGAGATGATCGACTTCGCCGCCGACGTCGAGGTCACCACGCCGGTGCAGACCTACATCCTCGAGATCACGCAGGCCACCCGCAAGGACCCGGCGTTGCTGCTCGGCGCCGGGCCGCGGGCGTCGATCGCGCTGTTGAAGGCGTCGAAGGTGGCGGCGGCCGCCGACGGGCGCGCCCGCGTGTACCCCGAGGACGTCAAGGCGCTGCTGCGCCCGGTGCTGGCGCACCGCATGATGATGACGCCCGACGCCGTGCTGCGCGGCGAGATCATCGACGACGTGCTCGAGCGCGTGGTCGGCCAGATCAAGCCGCCGCTTCTCGCGTCGGACAACGGCGCCGCCAAGAAGCCGGCCGCTCGCACCAGGAAGACCCGCGCCGCTTCCTGATGCGCAAGTTCCGCGACGCCATCGTCGAACGAACGGGCCTGACGTCGTCGGGTCTGATCGTCGCGGCGCTGGCCGTGGTGTCGTGGGGTGTGGCGCGCTACATCGGCGGTCGGCCGCTGTTCATCGTGTCCTACACGCTGATGGTGCTGCTCATCGCGTCGTGGGTAATCGGTCGCCGGCCGCTGCCGCTCACGGGGGAGCGCTCGGAGAGCCGGCCCCGGTTGCGCGTTGGCGAGACGCTGCCGATGACGATCAAGCTCACGTCGCCGCGTCGCGTCAGCACGTTCGTGATCGAGGAGACGGTGCCCGCCGCGCTCGGCGACGCCGACCCGCTCCCGGTGGCGGTCATCGAAGCCGGCGACGAAGTCGAGCACGCGTATCAACTGACCTGCCGGCGGCGCGGGCTGTACCAACTCGGCCCGCTGCAGGTGAAGTACGGCGACCCGTTCGGGCTCACGCACCGCGAAGCGACGCTCGTCGAACCCGTCGAAGTGTTGGTGCACCCGGCGGTCGAGGATGTCTCCGACCGTCCTTTGACTCGCATGTTCGAGGACCCGCCGTTCCGTCCGCCCGTGTCGCGGCCGTGGCCGAGCGGCTTCGAGTTCTACGGCATGCGCCAGTACTCGCCCGGCGACGACGTGCGCCGAATCGTGTGGCGCGCCTACGCCCGCACCGGCCAGTTGCTCGTGCGCGAGGCCGAGCAGGGCATCACCGACAAGGTGACGATCCTGCTCGACCAGGACGAGACGTACCACAGCCGCGGTGAGGTCAGCGGTTCGTTTGAGGCGGCGGTCAAGGTGGCGGCGTCGGTGGGCGTGCGCGACCTGCGCGACGGGTTCTCGGTCCTGCTCGAAGGCAGTCAGGACCGTCTCGTCGTGCCGTTGCGCGGCCCCACCGCGTCGATCGGATTGTTAGACGCGCTGGCGCGGGTCGAACGGGTCAAGGTGCCGATCTCCGAGGCGTTGTCGCGCGTCGTCAACACGGCGTCGAACACCCACCTCGTGGTCGTGACGCCGCGGCTCGACGCGGCGAGCGCGGCTCGTCTCGACTTGGTGCTGCAACGAGGTACGTCGGTGCTCGTGGCCGCGCTGATGTGGGGCGAGGAGTCGGCCGAGACGCTGGCCCGCGCGTCGGCGCTCGGCGCGCAGGTCGTCGAGATCCGCCCGAATGTGCCGCTGGCCGTCGCCTTCCGTCACTCCGTCGGCGCCGGGATGGGCGGCTAACCGTGGCGACCACCCTGACCCCGCCTGCGCCGTCCGGGGACGAGCCCGACGTCCTCGTCACGTCCCTCGCCCAAGGCGACGGGGTTCTGAGTAGCTCTACGCCGCCAGAACCGGAGAAGACCTACTCAGAAGATGAGGAGGGGCCGCTCCAGGTCGACCTGCGGCCACTGATCGTCGCCGGGTTTGCGGTGCTCGCCACGGCGCTGACCGTCGGCGGCATCTTCGGCTCGTGGCCGGCGCGCCTGCTGGCGACCGCGGCGGGGCTCGCCGGTGTCGGCTGGGCGTGGTTCTGCGCCCGCTCGCGCCGCCGCTCGTTGCTGCAGGTCCTGCTCCCGGTCGTCGCCCTCGGGCTCTCGCTGCTCAGCCTCACCGTCGGGTCGTCGGGCGGGCCGGCGGAATTGCCGTCGCTCGTACGCGACGCCATCGACGCCGGCCGGGCGCTGCACCCACCGATCCCGTTCGACGCCGGATGGCGCCCGATCCTGATCATGGTGATGATGCTGCTCGGCTTCGCCGCCGGCAGCGCGGGCACCGTGCTCGAACGGCCACGCCTCGCGCTGGTAATACCGCTCCCGCTGCTTGGTCTCACCGCCATCTCGCAGCCGCCGACGGGCCAGGCGCTCGCCGGCCTGCTCGCGGTGGTGCCGGTCATCGCCGGGCTCACGGTGCTCTTCGGCGACCAGGGCGGCGTGTCCGGTCTCACCCGCGAGTTCGAGTTCCGCCGCATCGCCAAAGCCGGCGCCTACATGGCGGGCATCCTCGCCATCGTCGTCACGCTCAACAGCACCTCACTGCTGTTCCCGGCGCCTGCGTACGACCCCACGCAGAAGCCGCAGAAGCCCAAGCCCGTTCCGCTCAACGCGGCGGATGACCGCGTGCTGTTCGAAGTCGACGGCCCAATCACCGGTCCGTGGAAGGTGGGCTCGCTCGACGACTACGACGGCACCGCCTGGCGACTCCCGCCGTACGACCCGAAGACGTTCGTCAAGGTGCCGGCCGACGGCGTCATCGACAAAACCCGCAAGGGCGACGTGAACGTGAAGTTCACGATCCGCGACTTCGGCACCAACGCCAGCCTGCCCGGCGTGACCGGCCCGACGCGCATCCAGGTCGCGGGCAACCAGAAGTTGGTGTTTGACCCGCGCGGCGGCAGCTTCCGCGTCGCCAGCGGACGCGTGCCGACGGGACTCGTCTACACGCAGTCGGTGCCGACGTACCCGACCTCCGAACAACTGCGTACGGCGTCGCCCGGCAAGGTCGACAGCGTGTACCGCCGCATCCCCAAGCCGCCGCCAGCGGTACGGGTGCTGCTCGAAGAGGCACCCCAAGGCCCGTGGGACCGGCTCGACTACCTGCTCAAGAAACTCACCGCCGTCGAGGTCGCCGTCGGCACCGGCGCACCGAAAGACATCAAGCCGTCGAAGGTGCAGCAGTTGCTCGTCGGGAACCACGAGGGCTCGCCGTACGAACTCGTGGCGGCGCAGGCGATGTTGGCGCGCTGGGCCGGCGTGCCGTCGCGCATCGGGTTCGGCTTCGACGGCAGCCAGCAAGAGGGCGTGGTGCTGACGGTGCGGCCGAAGAACGCGTCGCAGTGGCTCGAGGTGTATTTCGAAGGCAAGGGCTGGGTGCCGATCGTGACCCAACCGCCGAAGGCCAAGGCGTCGCTCGACAACGAGGACGTCCGCTTCAACCCGACCATTGAGGCTGGCGACGACGTCGCCGTGCAGATCTACGTGCCGGTCAAGGTCCGCAACTTCCGAGCGCTGTACCAGCAGGTGCGCGACATCATCCAAACCCTGCTGCCGCTGGTGCTTCTGCTGATTGCGGCGCGCCTCGCCCTGCCGTACGCGCAGAAGACGTGGCGGCGCGCCAAGCGCCAGCGATGGGCCCGCGAGCGGGGGCCCGCGGCGCAGATCGCCGTCGAGTACTGCGAGCTTCGCGACCTGGCCACCGACCTCGGAGTCGGCGACCCCTACGCCACGCCCATCGAGTTCCTGAACTACGTGGTCGAAGACGACGAGCACGAAGAGTTCGCCTGGCTCGTCACCAAGGCGCTGTACGGCGAGCTGTACGAGGAGACGGGCCCCGCCGATGTCACCGCGGCGCGCGAGCTCGCCGACTCCCTGCGAGCGCGTCTCATCAAGGCGCAGCCCTTGCAGACCCGCGCGTTGTCGTACCTGACCCGCCTGTCGCTGCAGCAGCCGTACTCGACCGAGGTGCCGACGTGATCCGCCAGACCCGCCTGCTCGTAGTGATGGTTTCTCTCACGCTCCTGGCGTCGGCGTGCGGCGGTGGGCGCGGGCCCGACTTCACCATCGGCTTCAAGCGCCTCGCTCTCGACCTGTCGTACAAGGACGAGAAGCTGCCCGAGTTCGTCAACCCGAACACCGTCACGATCCCCAGCGAAGTGCAGTACCTCGCGCCCGGGTTCGTCGCGCCCCGACTGGCCCCGCCGCCCATGCCGAAGCTGCCCGGCTGCCCCGTCGCCGATCCCGACACCAAGCCCGAACAGCCCGCCACCGTCTTCGTCACCAAGCCACCGGCCGTCGGTACCTACACCACGCACAACACGGGCTACATCGAGATCGGCGCCGCGCAACCGGTGCGCCTGCCGATGCCGAGCCGCGGCCTGCAGGAGATCAAGAACGTGCAGGAGTCCAAGACCGAAGATGCGCTCAACGGACCGACCGAAGTCATCACCTACGACCTGTTCACCCCGTCGCTCGATGGCGGCACCACGGCGTCGTACCGGGTGACGTACTCGGCGGCGACGACGACGGGCACCGTGACCCAGGCGGCCGGCGTCGAGAAAGCCGCGGCGGGGGAGATGGTGCTGACCCGCCTCCAGGTGAAGGCGACGGGGAACAACCTCGACTTCAAGCCCGATCCGCCGGTCACGATCATCTCGTTCCGCAGCGGCCAGGGCACCTCGTGGAACTCGGCGGGCACCGACCAGGCGACGGGCACGGCCATGGTCGTGTCGGGCAGCGTGAGCCGGCGCGTCAACGTCGACGTGTGCGGCAAGTGGTACGACACCTACGAAGTGATCTCCAACGAGCACATCGTGAACCTCGGCACCGGTTTCCGGTCCGACACCGACGCCCAGGACCCCAACGTGTACCGCGTCGCCACCAACCTGGGTGGCCTGTTCGTGCAGCAACACATCCACACGACGACGACGGTGACCGGTGAAGGCGGCACGCCCGTGTCGGTGACGGTCAACTACGACCAGACGCTCGACTCCGTGACCCCGGCGGCGCCGGCATGAGGCGGCTCGCGGTCGCTCTCGTGTTCGCGGTGGCGACGACGGCGGCGTGTGGTCGCGGCGACGTCGAGATCGCCGCGCCGGCGCGCGTACCGGCCAACCTCGTGCCGACCGTGCTGAGCGACGGCGTCACGCTCGGGGAGTACAAGCCGGCGCGGACGCGCTTCGCCAAGGCGGGGCAGACGTCGCTGATCGCTGACGGGCGCGTGTGGGCCATCCGTCGCGGCCAGACCCTGGTGGGCACGCTGCAGGCGAGCACTGTCAAGGCCGATGTGTCGATGACCAACGCCTCGGACCGCAAGGCGGTCATCGACGGCGTCATGCTTGGCCAGCGGTACGACACGCTGTTCGTGGGCGACTTGAAGGTGCTGAGCAGCAGCGCCGCCGACCGCACCGTCTACCTGTGGTTCGGGCCCAACTTCTTCGAGGTCCTGCAGGTCAAGGCGGGCAAAGTCGAGCCGGACGCCGTGGCGGGCGACATCATCGAGTACCAGCAAGCGGCCGGTCTCCTGCGGCCAGAGAAAAAGTGACTGGGAGGAAGCAGTGACGACGCGGTTGCGCGTGCTGCTCGCCGCGGCGATCGTCGTGGTCGCTCTCGGTGGGGTCGTGGCGCTGCGGTCAGTGGACAATCCCTCGACGCTCGACGAGGCGATCACTCAGCTGCAGGACAACCAGCGCTTCGCCACCAGCGGCAAGGCCGGCCAGACCGTGGCTGACATCAGCGCGGCGTTGCGCACCGACGGCGCGGCGTGCCGCGACAACGACGACGACGACGCCCGTTGCGCGGCGTTGCTCTCGGCGTCGGCGTTCTCCGCCGTGACCGCCTTCACGATGCTCGACTGCACCGCGCCCGGCGTGCACGACGGTCGCGTCGCGATGCTGCGTTACCTACGCGCCGTGCGCTCCTTCGTCGACGGCGGCGCCAAGGGCACGCCACCGTCCGTCCCGAAAGTGGTGACGTGTTGAGCCTTATCGTCGACGCCGACTCGCACGTCCTCGAGCCACGCGATCTCTGGACCACGTACCTCGAACCCGAGTACCTCGACCGCGCCATCCGCATCGAAGAGCACGGCGGCGTCGAGTCGCTCCTGATCGCCAACGTGCCGGTCCTCACCGGCAGCCTGGCCGGGCTCGGCGGATCGCACCTCGACCCGATGACGGCGTTCACCAGCGGGCTCAAATACGAGGACGGCAACCCGCCGGCCAGCTACGACCCGGCGGCGCGGGTGGCGATGTACGACGCTGCCGGCATCACCGCCGGCGTGGTGTTCCCGACGATCGGCATCCTGCCGGTCCCCTCGGAGGACGAAGCGTTGAAGTCCGCGTACTGCCGCGCCTACAACCGGTGGCAGGCCGAGTTCGCGTCGGCCGCGCCCGACCGCATCCTGCCGATCGCGTCGTTGAACTTCGGTGAACCCGCTGAAGCATCTCGCGAGCTCGACACGTGCCTGGCCGCTGGGTTCCGCGGCGTGTTCCTGCCGCCTGAGCCCGTCAACGGTTTGCGACCGGGCGACGCCGTCTTCGATCCAATCTGGGCGCGCTGCGCCGAGGCGGGCGTGCCGGCGTGCATGCACGTGATCGTGCGGTTCGGTGGCGGCGGCGTTCCGTTCCCGTCGTGGTCGGAGACCGCGCCCGGGCTGCTGTTCGGTTTCGCGCTGACAGCGCCCGGCCAGCTCATCCCGACGCTCGCCTCGATGGTGCTCGACGGCGTGTTCGACCGTCACCCGTCGCTCAAAGTGGTCTGCGTCGAAGCCGGATGCGGGTGGGCGCCGTTCGTAATGGACCGCCTCGACGACAAGCAGCGTCGTCTCGGCGGCCTCGTCGCGGAACCGCTCAAGGAGAAGCCGAGCGACTACTTACGCCGCAACGTCTGGTACGTCGCCGAGCCCCACGAGAAGACCGTACCGGCGACCGTCGACCTCGTCGGCGCCGACCACGTGCTGTGGGGTTCGGACTTTCCGCACATCGACGCCGACGTCAACGCCAACGACACCATCAGGCAAACCCTGGCACCGCTGAGCGACGACGCCCGCGCCCGCGTGCTGGGCGCGAACGCCGCCGCGCTGTTCGGGCTCTAGCATCCCGGTTACGCAATCTGGGGGAAACGAATGAAGGACTTGATCGGGTTATTGCGTCGCCCGCGCGGCGCCGGTGGGGCTCGACTCGTTTTCGGGCTCGGCGCCGTCACCGTGTGGCTGCTCCTGGCGGCGATCGTCGGCACGATGGTGCTCGACGGCGGCACGTCGTCGGTCGGCGCCCGTGGCGGTGAAAGCGCCGGCGACTTGGCCGGTGGCGAACAGCGGGCGCCGGAGGCAGGCGAACCGGTCATCGACCCCGCGACGGGCCAGACGATTCCGGCCGGCCAGACCATCGACCCGGCCACGGGCAAGCCACGGGCGACGACGGGGGGCACGAGCGCAACCACACAGCCCGGCCCGTCGAGCGCCGGCGACCGGACCGGCGTGAGCGCCACCGAGATCAAAGTCGGGATCCACGCGCCGATCACGTTCAGCGGCGTGCCGCTCGGTCTAGCGGACGACCCGATCAAGGGCATCGAGGCCTACGTCAAGTACATCAACGACCACGGCGGCATTCACGGCCGCAAGATCGTCCTACAGATCGTCGACGACCGCTTCGACACGCCAGGAGCGCAGGCGGCGGCGAACGCGCTCGTCAACGACGGCAAGAACTTCGTCGTCAGCGGGACTCTGGGCATCGATCAGGTTGGCGTGGTTGCCGCCGAAGCCAACCGGCGCGGCGTGCCCTACATGGCTGGTGGCGGCGCCGAGGAAGTGCCGATCAGCGGGATGTTCCAGCTGGGCACGACCTACACCACCCACGCGCTCGAACTGGCGGAGTTCATCGCCAAGGACCCCAAGCTCAAGGGCAAGCGCATCGGCATCCTCGTGTCGGACTCGCAGTACATCAAGCCGGTCGCCAACACGTTCAAGAGGCGACTCGAAGAACTCGGCCAAACGGTGTCGGTGATCGTCCCCAACCAGAAGCCGGCGCAGAACCCCGACTACAACGGCTACATCCTCCAGTTCCGGTCGAACAACACCGAGGTGGTCGTACCGCTGACCGATCCGCTCACGACACAGCAGATTGTGCAGCGGTGTGCCGCGGGTGCGGCCTGCGGTTGGACCTACACGTTCTCCGACTTTGCGCATGAGAGCGACACCGCGCTGGCGTTGATGGCGCCGACCTGGTCGAACCAGCGCGTCCGCGGCCTTGCCGCCGCCTGTTACTACCTGGCGCCCGAAGTCGACGGAGCCAACTGCGCCAACATGAAGGTGGCGCGTGATCAGTACATCTCGGTTCACGGCCGCGACGACTGGGAGGAGAACGGCTCGGGCGCGTCGTCGGGCTACCAGCTCGTCTCGATGATCAAGGGCGCGTTGGTGGCTGCCGGGCCCGATCTCACGCGCGAGAAGTTCCGGGCGGCGCTGCGGGACTACAACGCGTACGCCGATCTGCTCACGACCCCGATCACCTTCCGCGGCAAGCCGAACACGATGCACGGCTCCGAGAAGATGGTCGTGTTGGAGGCGCAGCCGAACGTGAAGTACAAGATGATCACTCCCGGCTTCGTGGACAGCTATTGATCGCGCTGCTCGTCGTCCTGGCATTGGGCCCGGCCGCGGTGCTGCTGCTCCGGCAGCCCCGCTTTCGGGAGGTCCTCCATCCGCGGCCGGCGCCGCCGCCCGAGGTTCCCAAGGGCGAGCCCATCCTCGAGTGCCGCGATATCTACGTGCAGTTCGGCGGACTGCAGGCGCTCGGAGGCGTCGACCTCGACGTGTACGAGGGCGAGATCGTCGGGTTGATCGGTCCCAACGGCGCCGGCAAGACCACGCTCATGGAATGCATCTCCGGGTTCCAACGCACGACGCGCGGCAGCGTGCGGTACCGGGGCGACAGACCTGTTGGCGCACAACCCGAGCGCCCGGGCGGGACTCGGCATCGGTCGCACGCTTCAGAACGTGCGGCTATTTCCGTACCTGACCGTGCTCGACAACGTGAAGGTGGCGCTGCACAACGACGCCGACGCGGGCACGGTGGCGCACGCCTTCGGGTTGCCTTCAGCCCGCGCCGAAGAAGTCGAGTTGCGCGACGAGGCCAACCGCATCATCGCCATCGTCGGCATGGAAGCGTTCGCCGACAAGTTCGCGTCGGAGTTGTCCTACGGGACGCTGCGCTTGCTCGAACTCGGCTGCATGCTGGCGCTGCGGCCGAGCCTCCTCCTGCTCGACGAGCCGGCCTCGGGCATCAGTCAAAAGGAGACAGAGGCGCTGGGTCCCCTGCTGCGCGACATCCAACGCGAGACGGGCGCCACGATCCTGATGATCGAACACGACATGCCGTTGGTGATGAGCTTGTCGGACCGGATCTACTGCCTCGACGCCGGAACCGTCCTCAGCCAGGGCACGCCGGCGGAGATCCAGGCCGACGCCCGCGTCGCCGAGGCCTATCTCGGCACGCCGAAGGAACAACGTCGCTCGGCCAAGGCCAGCAAGAAGAAGGAAGACACCTCAGCCGAGTTGCTCCTCGACATCAAGGGCCTCGACGTCTTCTACGACAAGGTGCAGGTGCTCTACGACGTGGACGTGCACGTGCGGCGCGGTGAACGCATCGCGCTGCTCGGCACCAACGGCGCCGGCAAGTCGACGATCCTCAAGGCGGCGTCGGGCCTGATCACACCGACCGCCGGGACGATCCATTGGAAGGGCGAGAGCACCGAAGGCGTGCCTGCCGAAGTGCTGATGCGCCGCGGGCTCGGGCAGGTGCCCGGCGGACGCGGCCTGTTCCCGACCCTGACCGTCGGCGAGAACCTCCGCATGGGTGGCTACATCTATCCCGACGAGAAGCGGATCGATGAGGAAGTGGCGCGGGTCGTGGAGTACTTCCCGTGGATCGCCGAGCGGGCGAGCCAGGCGGCGGGCACGCTGTCGGGCGGCGAGCAACAGCAGCTCGCCGTGGCGCGCGCCCTGATGTCGCGGCCGGAGTTGCTCATGATCGACGAGTTGTCCCTCGGCCTCGCGCCCATCGTCATCGAGAAGCTCATGGATACCGTGCAGCGGCTCTGCGACGACGAAGGGCTCACGCTGATCATCGTCGAACAGCAGGCGAGCTTTGCCCTCGGCTATACCGATCGCGCGTACTTCCTCGAGAAGGGCGAAGTGCGCTACGACGGGCCCTCGAAGGGCCTTACGGAGCGCGGCGACCTGCTGCGCTCGGTATTTCTCGCCGGCGCGTCCGCGGGATTCGCCCAGAACGAGGCAGGCGCGTGAGCGAACTCTTGTCCTACGTGGTGCTCGGGTTGAGTCGCGGCTTGATCATCGGCATCCTCGCCCTCGGCCTCGTGCTGGTCTACAAGGGCACGCGCGTCGTGAACCTCGCGCAGCCCTTCTTCGGACTCCTGGGCGCGTTCCTGTGCTGGTGGCTGACGGCGCGCGCTGGGTTCCTCCCGTTCGACGAGATGTCCCGGCCCCGCTTCGTGGTGGCCGCTCTGTTGGCGCTCGTGTTGCTGGGGTTAAATGCGTGGAGCCTCGAACGCAGTCTCTTCCGCAAGCTGCGCCGGGCGCCGCGGCTGGTCACGCTCGTGGCGACGATCGCCATCGCCCAGGGCACGCTCGGCATCGTCACGCTGCTGTTCAACCGCAACGCCCAGCAGGCCGAGGAGATCCGCATCATCCCCACCGTGCTGCGGAGCCAACTTCGTCATCGGCGACCTCGGCGTGACTGGTGGCGACATCCAGGCCTTCATCATCATCCCGGTCATCACGCTCGCCGCCGCGGCGTTCTTCCGCTTCACCCGCTTCGGCGTCGCGGTGCGCGCCGCGGCGGAGAACTCCGACTCGGCGCGCCTGCTCGGCATCTCGGTCGACCGCGTCGCGGTGTTCACCTGGGTCGCCGGCTCTGTGCTCGCTGGCGTCGCCGGCATTCTGTTGAGCGCCCAGCAAGGGGGGCTCAACACCACGACGCTCTCGGTCGGATTCCTCGTGCGCGCGCTGGCGGCCGCGCTGATCGGCGGGTTGACGAGCCTGCCCGGCGCGCTCATCGGGGGGCTCCTCGTGGGCGTCGCCGAGTCTGTCATCGCCGGTTTCTTCCCCTCGACGATCGGACTGCCCGAAACCGTCTTTTTCGCCGCCGTCATCCTCGTTCTCGTCTTCCGCCCCAACGGCCTGTTCGGCCAACGCGAAGAAACCGAGGACAAGGTCGCGTTCGTCCCGGCCTTACGCGAACTGCCAGAGCGGCTGCGGCTCAGCCCCTTCGAGCCCGTCTTGCGCCGCGGTTCGCTCCTGACCCTGCTCGCCTTCGCCGTGGCCGTGTCACTGGCGTCGGGGTCGCGCACCAACGGCATCCTCGTCAACGTCGTGGTCTACGCGATGGTGGCCGTCAGCCTCACCGTGCTCATGGGGTACACCGGTGTGATCTCGCTCGGGCACTGGGCGCTCGTCGGTGTCGGCGCGTTCGCCACCGCCAACCTGTTCACGAAATACGGCGTGCCGTTCTTGCTGACCGTGCCGCTCGTGGTCGTGATCGGTATGTGGGTGAGCATCCTGCTGGGCTTGCCGGCGCTGCGGATCAAGGGCCTGTACCTTGCCATCGTCACGCTGGCGTTCGGTTACGCGGCTGAGCTCTATCTGTTCAAGAGCGACCAGTTGGCACAAGGCCAGACGGGCATCTCGATCGTGCCGCCGAAACTCGGCCCCGTCGACCTCGACGACCCGTCGAACCGGCCGTTGTTCCTCACCGGGATCGTGCTGCTGCTCGCGTGCATCTGGGTGGCACGCAACCTGGGCCGCTCGGCGACGGGTCGCAGCTTCTTCGCCGTGCGCGAGAACGAGAAGGCCGCGGCGACACTCGGCGTGGGACTGACCCAGGCGAAGCTGGTCGCCTTCGCCATCTCGGGCGGCATCGCCGCGCTCGCGGGCGTGCTGCACAGCTTGTCGATCGGCAACGTCAACGCCGTCGAGTATCCGGCGTTCACGTCGATCATCCTCGTCAGCATGGTGATGATCGGCGGGCTCGGCTCGCTGGTCGGGCCCATCCTCGGCTCGTTCCTCGTGTTCGGCTTGCCGCTACTGGTGGAGTTCGACAACCGGTGGATCGTTCCGCTGGCGACGGGCGCGCTGCTGCTCGTCGTGGTGGTCGAGGCGCCCGGCGGCGCCGCCGGCATCGTCGCCGCCGCCCGGCGCTCGACGCTGAAGACCCTCACCGACATCTCGGAGAGTTAGCGCTTCGACACCGCTTTGGCGGCGCCTTCGAGGAAGACCGAGCGAACGAGGTCGTTGCGCTTCAGCAGGTCCTTCGCGCGGCCGTCGAAGCGGACTTCGCCCTTCTCGAGGAAGTAGGCGCGGTCCGCCAGCGTGAGCGCGACGTTGACCGACTGCTCGACGATCAGGATCGTGGTGCCCTCCGCGTTCATGCCGCGCACCGCGGCGAGCAGTTCTTGCACGACGGTCGGCGCGAGCCCGAGCGACAGCTCGTCGATCATGAGCAGCGTCGGCTGGAGCAAGAAGGCGCCGGCGATGGTGAGCATCTGACGCTCGCCGCCCGAGAGGTCGCCGGCGCGTTGCTTGGTGCGCTCCGCCAGCCGCGGGAACAACTCCATGACGTGCCCGATGCGACGGTCGAGCTCGGCGCCGTCACGCCGTAAGAGGAACCCCGCCATCTTCAGGTTCTCTTCGACGGTCAGCGCCGGGAACACGCCCTTGCCGCCGGGCGCCTGCACTAGCCCGCGCCCGACGATTCGCTCGGGTCGCTCGCCGTTGATGAACTCACCGTCGAACCAGATGTTGCCGCCGCTGGCCGGCACCAGGCCCGACACGGCATTGAGGATCGTCGACTTGCCCGACCCGTTCGTGCCGAGGAGGGCGACGATCTCGCCGCGGCGCACTTCGAGGTCGACACCGAACAGCACCTGCACCGCGCCGTAGGACACGGTTACGTCGCGGCACGACAGCAACACGTTGGCGCCGTCGGGACCGCGGTGCGTCGCGTTCGGATCGAGACGGGCGATGTCGTGGTCGAGGTAGTGCGCCGCCTGGAAGAAGTAGACGACCCCGCGCAAGAAGATCGGCGCCATGATCGCCATGGCCCATCGGAGGTTGGCGTCGCCGATGACGGCGCCGATCAGCGCGAACGGGAGACCGGCCAGGGCCACCATGCCGCCGACGGCGAAGCCCATCGACCGCAGTTCGGGTGGCGCCACCAGTGACGTGATCGACCTCAAACCCGGTACGACGAGCGCGAACACCGCCACGACCACGAACAGCGGAAGCATGAACGTGGCCAAGTTCGGCGCCACGGAGCCGGCGACGAGCGCGATGGCGGCGACGACGCCGATGCTGGCCAGCAGGCGCAGGCCGTTGCTCGGGCGTTCGTTGACTCGATCTTGCATGAGCGCCGTGCCGACGAGCGTGGCGATGACGGCGATCACCTGCGCGGTGGCGTTGATGACCCCGCGTCCGGTTGCCCCCACGTTGAACTCGTCCTTGAGGAAGAACGGCAGCAGGATGCCGATGCCGAATACGGCACCGCCGGCCCAGGCGGCGCCGAACCACTGGTAGCGCAGCGACCGCAACTGCCACAGCTGGCGGACGGCGGCGCGCATCGGTGGCGAGTCCGGCTGGAGCACGATCTCGAATTGGCCGCGCTCGGGTTCGGCGAGGCGGCGGGCCACGAGGATCACGATGACCGTCGGGATGGCGAAGAGCAGGAAAGGAAGCCGCCAGCCGAAGGCGTCGGCCAGCGCCCCCGCCAGGACGGCGGCGACGACGCCGCCGACGGGGTTGGCCAGCGAGTGGATCCCGAAGACCTTGGTGCGAACCCGCGGCGAGTAGAAGTCGCCGATCAGGCCGTAGTGCACCGGCTCGTTGACGACCTTGCCCATCGACGACCCGGCGCGCGCGACGAACAGCAGCGCCAGCGTGGGCGCCAGGCCGGTTGCCACCGAGAAGGCGCCCCAGGCGGCCGCGCCGATGATGGCGATCGGCATCCGCGCGCGGCGGTCGGCCGCTGACGCCACGGGCACGGCGACCAGCGGCACGACGATGGCGCTGATCACCGCGATGGCGCCGAAGGCGCCGACGCCGACGCCGAAGTCGTCGGCGATGTCGGGACCGAGGACTTCGAAGATGCGGGTGTCGAACTCGTCGACGGCGTTCAGGAGGAACAGCACGACGATCGGGAACATCGCCTCGCCGCCGATGTAGGCGCGCAGGCGCGCCACGACCGAACCCATCACCGGTCCCCTCCGCCGATATTCCTTCGCGCGGCTTCGGCGAGGTGCGCCTCGGTCAGCGATGGCGGCACGACGTCGGGGTTCGGATCGAGGCCGGTGACGGCGCGGGCGACGCGGTCGCGTATCAGGTAGCCGATGCGGGCGAAGCCGCCCGGCAGGAACAGCACGAGCACGAGCACGCCAATGCCCGTCGACAGCAGGCCGATGTAGACCGAGATGTTGCTGCCGAAGTACGGGATGCCGAGCATGTAGAACGCGCCCACCACCGCTCCGGCGATCGAACCGAGCCCACCGATCACGACCGCGGTGACGAGCGTGAGCGAGCGCACGGGCGTGAACACTTCGCCGTTGGCGCCGCCCACGCCGAGCGCCCACAGGAAGCCGGCGAGGCCGGCGAAGCCGCCGGAGATCACGAAGCCCGTGAGCTTGGTGCGCGTTACGTGCACGCCGAAGGACTCGGCGTGCCGGCTGTTGTCGCGCACCGCCACCATGTTGCGACCGATGCGGCCGCGTTGCAGACGTCGCGTCACGATGACCGTGAGGAGGAGGAACGCGACGGCCAGGTAGTAGTAGTTGCGGTTGTCGAGATACGAGGGACGGCGCAGACCCTGCCCCGAGCGGAACCACGGTTGACTGAACAGCCACGTCGACGCGGCCACGCCGAAGCCGAGAGTCACCACGGCCAGCGACGTGCCTTCGAGGCGGAGGGCGGGCAGTCCGATGATGAGCGCACTCAGCGCCCCGACGACGCCGGCGGCGAGGAAGGCCACCGGGAAAGGGAGGTGGTTGATGGTGACGAGGTGGGCGCCGGCGACGCCGCCGACCCCGGCGAGACCCCAGTGGCCGATCGACAGCTGCCCGGCCCAGCCCGTCAGCATGGTGAGCGAGATGGCGACGACCGCCACCAGCAACACCGTCGCCGTGAAGAACAGCGCCGACTGCGTGAGCAACGCCGGCAGCGCCAAGGCGACGACGCCGAGGCCAATGACGCCGGCGCGCACCGTCTGACGCCACCGCGGATGAACGACTATGGCCAGCGGCAGCGGGCGGGTGGCGTCGCCGGTGTCCCAGCTCGTCTCTTCGTTGGCGCCCGTGCGCCGGTACTCGCCGCGGCGCGTGTAGAGGACGCCGAGCACCACGAGGAACACGATCAGGTCGGTAATGCCGGCCCGACCCGTCGACAAGAAGATGAGTTGATCGGCCACGCCGATGGCGAGCCCGGCGCCGAAGGCAACGCCGATCTTGTCGAAGCCGGCGATGGTGGCGCCGGCGAGGCCGCGCATCAGCAGCGGCATGCCAACGGCTTCGCTCGACGAGTAGCCGACGATGGGCGCGAGCAGCATCGAGGCCATGCCCGCGAGCAGCCCGGCAGCGATCCAGGCGATGGTCGATACGCGGCGGACTGGAATGCCCGCGAGTAGCGCCCGCGAGGCGTTTTGGGCGGAGGCACGCAGCGCGATGCCGTACGCCGAGCGCTTGAGGAAAAGCACGACGGCCAGTGCGACCAGCGGCCCGACCACCAGCGCGATGAAGTGCTGCGGGCGCAACACGACGCGGCCGAACTCGACCACCGGGTTGTCAACGGGGACGGGAAACACGCCGCTGCCGGTGATCAGCTCGACGCCTTCGCCCGCCTTGGGCTTCGGGACGGCGAGCCGGCCCACGATGATCAATTGCGCGATGCCGAGCGTGGCGATGAGCACGATCAGCCGCGGGCTCTTTTCCAAGCGGCGGATCACGACCTGCTCGATGACGGCGGCCAGCAAACCCGTCGCCGCCAAGCTGGCGGCGAGCGCGGCGCCGTAGCTCCACCCGGCGTTGCGCGTGAGCGCCAGCATGACCGCGACGCAGAACGCGCCCAGCTCGCCATGGGCGAGGTTGATGACCCGCGTCGACATGTAGGTGAGCACGATGCCGACGGCGAGCAGTGCGTTGGCCATCCCGATGGCGAGGCCGAGGGTGATGTAATCCATTACTTTCCCCGGACGGGGCCCCAACCCCGTCCTCCTCCGCCGGCATGGGGGCCCCTCGCTTCGCTCGCCCCATGCGCGGCCGTCCCCGATCGGCTTATCGCAGAGGCGTCGTCGCCGAGATAGGAGCGCACCACTTCGGGATGGCGGATCACGTCGCCCGGCGCGCCGGTGGCGATCGTGCGCCCGGTCTCGAGCGCGTGCAGGCGATCGGCCACTGACAGCAACAGCGGCATGTCGTGCTCGATCAGCATGACCGAGCACCCGAGCGAATCGCGGATGGCGCGGATCATGGGGCCGAGCGCTTCGGACTCGCGTTGAGCAATGCCCGACGACGGCTCGTCGAGCAGCACGACATCAGGCCGGCGCGTCAACAAGCAGGCGATGTCGACGATGCGGCGCGTGCCGGTGGACAGTTCGCGCACGAGCTTGTCGCGATAAGAGCCGAGCCCGAGGATCTCGATGAGTTCGACGGCGTTTTGCGTGGCGCGCGCCTCGGCGCGCCGCCCGCCGGCGAGCCCCAAGGCGCTCGCGAGCACACCGACGCGGCGCAACGACAGTTCGTCGGCGACGCGCAGCGTGTCGAGCACCGTCATGGCGGAGAACAGGCGCGCGTCTTGGAAGCTCCGGCCGATCCCGGCTTCGGCGCGTTCCACCGGAGCGCGCTGCGTCAGTTCGACGTCGCGCAACCAGACGCGGCCGACCGCGGGAACGAAGCCACTGATGGCATCGAAAAGTGTGGTCTTGCCCGCGCCGTTGGGACCGATGAAGCCGAGGATTTCGGCGTCGTGCAGGTCGAACGAAACTTCCGCGAGCACGTCGAGGCCACCGAAGGAAACGCCTATATCGCGCACGGCCAGGACGCGAGTTTGCATCAGATGGGTACATTCCCGGTATGGCGGCCGAAAAGCGTGGAGCCAAGAAGGCCTCGTCGCTGCTCTCGCCGCGCCGTGTGGGCGACCTGAATCGTTCGTGGGTCTTGCGGGCACTGACCGATCACGGGCCGCTGTCGCGGTCGGATCTGGCGCGTTCGGCAGGCGTGACGCGGGCGACGATGGGCACCATCGTGCAGGGCCTGATCGATACCGGCATGCTCGAAGAGCACGACGCCGTCAATCGCGGCGCCATCGGTAAGCCCGCCCGCCCCGTGTGGTTCGCGCCCGGCGCCGGGCTCGCCGTGGCGGCATCGGTTACCGCCGACGGTGTCGACGCCTGCCTCATCGACGCCTCGGGCACCGTGCGCGACCGTCACCACGTCGCCCTGCAGGACCGCGACGACGAGGACGCCGTCGCCGACGACGTGGCCACCGCAGTGCAGCGCGCCCGTCGGCAGGACCAACCGGTGGGTGTCGGCTTGGCCGTGCCCGGCGCGTGCGATATGCACCGCGGCGAGGTGCTCGGGTCGGGTCAGGTGCCCGGCGCCCGCGGTCGCACGATCTTCGACACGCTCACGGCGCGCGTGGGCTTGCCCGTCTTCATCGACAACGACTCGCGCGTGCAGGCGCTCGCCGAGCGTTGGTTCGGGCTCGGTCGCGGCCTCGAGACGTTCGCGTCGCTGCAGACCGGCGACGGGCTCGGCGTCGGTCTCGTGCTCGACGGCGTGATCGTGCGCTCGCGTCAGGGCAGCGCCGGCGAAGTCGGGCACACCTGCGTCGTGCCCGACGGCGACCAATGCACCTGCGGGCTGCGTGGCTGCTGGGAGACGATCGCCAACGTGCCGTGGTTGCGGCGCGAGGCGGCGGCGGCCGGCCTCGACGGTGCCGACACGATGACGTGCGAGCAGCTGACGGCGCTCGCCGAAACCTCCAAGCCCGCCGAGGCGCTGCTCGACCGGTACGCCGCCAACCTGGCGATCGGTATCGGCAACTTGAATCAAGTGCTCAGCCTCGGAACGTTCATCCTGCACGGCGACGTCGTCGGTGGCGGCGAAGCGTTCCGGGCGCGTCTGGAGCGTCACGCCCGCCGGCGGTCGCTCATGCGGGTGACGCTGCAGTGCACAAACCTCGGCCGCGACGCGACGCTGCTCGGCGCCAGCGCGCTGGTGTTGTCCGAGACGTTCCGCCTCGTCGCCTAGTTCCCTCTCTCCGAAGAACCGCGTCACGGCTTCACTGCAACGAGCGCCTGCTCGCACAGCCGGTCGGTCAGGTTCGATCCCACGACGACCGATACCGGATCCGATACGAGACGGTCGCCGACGCGACTGCTGACGGGGTAGTACGCGAACCGCACGCCAAACGCCTGGGTTTCGCTGCGCCGCGCGCCGTACCACGCCAAGGCCATGGCGCCGACCTCGTCCATCGACACCGGCGCGTCCGACGCGATCAGCCACAACGCGGCTTGCATGGCGGCGGCTTCGGCGTCCCACTGCGCCAACCACGGTTCGACCTCGGCGGCGAGCGCCGGGTCGAGCTCGCGGCGGCAGCCGCCCGCGAGAAACGCCTCCAGACGCGTGTCGCCGTCGCGCGCCGCTTCCGCCCATTCGAGCAACCGCCGGTCGGGCTCGGGATTGTCGACCCACGAGCTGCACGCGCGCGCCAGCGGTTCGAGACCGGGGAACTCGGCGAGCGCTTCTTCCCAGGCGGCGTACCGATCGGCGGTCGGATCGCGCCAGAAGCGCGCCGCCACCGCCAGGCCGATGCGGCTGGCGCGCGGCCGGTGCATGAAGTTCACGACCGCGCCCTTGGTCGCCTGTACGAACGATGCGTCGCGCGTCGGGTACGGACCCAGGTGCAGCATGTGCGCCATGCCCCCGTCGTTGACGGGAAAGTTCTCGCCGAACAGCAGGTCGCGGCCGAGTTCCTTGGCCAGCCCGACGGCGTCGGCGCCGGTCAGCGTCGGGCTGACGATCCCCGGACCCGTCCACACGATCCCAACTTCCGGCGGCAGCGCGTCGGCGAAGGCGCGTAAGTAGGTCGTCGCTGAGCGCGCCGCGTAGTCGACCGGGCAGGTGAACCACGAGGCGTCGGGCCCGAGGCGCTCGAAGGCGGTAGCCACGGCCGCGCCGTGCGACGCCCCGACCGCCGCTCCCTCGCCCGGCACGTCATCCCAGGCGACGGCGAGGCCGCGCACGCCGATGCTGCGGAACGCCTCGAGTTTGGCGGTGAGCGCGTCGACTTCGGATGGGTCGTCGAGGCGCCAGTCGAGGCCCGGGTTCATCGTCATCGCCAGTTCGAGGCCGGCGTGGTCGCACACCGCCACGAGTTCGGCGAAGGCTGCCAGCTCGTCGGCGGGGTATGACTCGCGCCAGCGTTCCCGGGCGAACGGATCGTCTTTGGGCGAGTAGGCGTAGCTGTCGTAGTCGTGTTGGCCGAGCCACTGGACCAGGTCGACCCGCTCGGCGTGCGCCAGCGGTGGGCCGTAGTAACCCTCCAGCGCAGCGAGCCACGGACGAGAGGTCACCCGTGCAAACTACTACTGGACAACCGAATAAGCATGAGGTACATACATATTTAGATGTCTGATGATCCGCAGCTGACCTGCGTGGAAATCGGCGGCAGCAGCGTGGAGACCGTCCGTTTCCACAACGGCCGGATCGAGCGCCACGACGGGATACTGCCGCCCGACGGCGGCCAGCTGGCGATCGCCTGCCCCGGGTTCATCGAGGGCACCCGCGTGCTGGGTGCGTCGAACCTCGGCTGGTACGACGTCGACCCGGCGACCCAGATCGGCCTCAAGGGTCCGGCCGACCTGGTCCTCAACGATGCCGAAGCGGCGGCGCTCGGCGAAGCGGCGCTGCGCGACGTGTCGGATCTCGTCTTGATCAGTCTTGGTACCGGCATCGGCGGTGCGGTCGTCATCGACGGCCGGGTCGTGGGCGGCAACCTGCTCGGTCACATCGGCGGATTCTCCGACGAGCCCTGCACCTGCGGACGGGTCGGCTGCCTCGAAACCGTCGCCGCCGGTTGGGCGCTGCCGGATCCGCTCGACGCCAGCGCCATCGACGCCGTGGCCGTGGCCATCGCCACCGCCTTGGACAACGAGCCGCTGGCCACTCCGTCGCTGATCGTGCTCGGCGGCGGCATCGCCCGCCGGTATCCGACGATCCGCGATCGTCTGCAGGTCTGCATTCCCGAGTTCAATGTCGAACTGTCGGCGGCGCCGCCGGAGTTCAAGTCGGCTTCGGCCTGGGGGCTGCGACACGCGATCCGGCGCGATGCTTTGCGTTCATGACCTCTGGACGAATGCTCACGTGGTTGCGTACCCAGCAGGGCACCAAAGCGCTGGCGATCACCATTGCTTGCCTCCTCGTGGCGGCGATCTCGTCGATCGGCCAAGTGAACGCCGCCAACCGCAAACGCGTTGACTCGGCGCGCCGTTCCGATGCGTTGTCGCTGCCGGGCACGTCTTCGGACCTGTCCACCACGACCACGCTCGATGCCTCCCAGAGCGCGGCCGGCGGCACCCGCAGCTCGACCCGAGGCGGAGGTGGCGGCAACGGCGGCACGTCGGGTTCCAGATACGGATTGAAGACCCAGGGCGTGACCGACAAAGAGGTGAAGGTCGGTCTCACATACAACGTGTCGGGCTGCGGCGACTCCGGCGCCTTGTCGGCGGCGCTCGGCGAAGCGGTCACCGGCGATCCCGACAAGTCGTTCGACGCGTTCATTCGCCACATCAACGACAACGGCGGCATCAACGGCCGCAAGTTCGTGCTCGACATCGCGGATGACGGCGGCGTGCAGTGCCCGGAGAAGACGTCGGCGGCGGCGGTCAAGCTCGTCGACCAGGACAAGGTGTTCGCTGTCATCCCCGGGCTCCACACGGTGTCGGACTATTCGATCTCGAAGAAGATCCCCACGTTCTCGGGACGCGAGGACGAAGCGTCGGCCAAGGCCTTCGGCCCGAACGGCATTGGTCTGTACGGCATCCAGTCGGCGCTGAAGGTATGGGCCAGCTTCGCGGCGTACTACATCAACTCCAAGGCCAACGTGCCCTGCTTGGTCCACCCCGACGACGACGAGTGGAACGCCAACGAGAAGACGCTCGACCGTTTGTTGGCGGCCTACGGGATCAAGTTCAAGACCTACGTGCGCTACGCCGACGACGTGTCGACGGCGCAGCAGCAGTCCACCGCCGCCGCCACCAAGATGCGCGACGCCGGCTGCAACCAAGTGTTCTTCATGGCGTTCAACCCGATCGCGCTCATCTTCTTCACGAGCGCGGCCACGCAGAACCTGTTCTTCCCCGACGTGTGGACGTGGACCTCTTACACCGCGTTGATCGACACTCCGCTCGCCGCCAACCTGATGGACAAGCGGCAGTGGGAGAAGGCGATCGGCTTGTCGTACCGCGTGCCTCCAGGTCAGCATCCAGCCGAGGGCAACTGCAAGCGCATCTACGAGCACTACTACCCGAACGACGACTCCGGCGGCGACGCCGCCTACACGCAACTGGCGTGCGCGCTGCTGTTGCCCGCCGCCGAGATGATGCGCCGTGGTGAAAAGGTCACGGGCGAGCTGGACGCCGACGCCCTGATCGCCGGCGCCGACGCCATCACCAACGACTACTACTTCGACTCGACCGTGCCGATGGACTGGAGCATGCCGGTGGGCGGGCCGTACAAGACCAAGGCGATGGACGACTGGACCGTCGTGAAGTGGAACCGCAACCGCGGCCAGTACGACTTCAGCGATTTCCCGCTCTACTGGAAGGTCATGGGCCCGAACAAGAGCAACGGCAAGGACTTGCGGCCGATGTTCAAAAAGGCCGGGTAGTCGTGTTGAAAATCGGCAAGGGCATCGCCGCGCTGGGCGCCGAAGAGATCGCGGCGGTCACCGAAGTGCTGGCCAGTCGCACGCTGTTCCGTTACGACGCCAAACCGGAGGACAGCCGCGTGCACGCTTTCGAGGCGGCGTTGCGCGAGCGCCTCGCTGTGTCGAATGCCGTGGCCGTGTCGAGCGGCACCGCCGCGCTCCGAGTCGCGCTGGCCGCTCTGGGCGTCGGCTGCGGCGACGAAGTCATCGTGCCGGCGTTCACGTTCATCGCCACCGTCAACGCTGTGGTCACGGTCGGTGCGGTGCCAGTGTTCTGCGAAGTCGACGACACGCTGACCATGGATCCAGCGGATCTCGCCAACAAGATCACGCCGCGTACCGCGGCGATCATGCCGGTGCATCTTGAGAACGTGGCCGCTGACATGGACGCGGTCCTGGCGGCGGCCGGTGACATCCCGGTGGTCGAAGACAGCGCGCAGGCGATCGGTGTCAGCTACCACGGTCGTCCCGTCGGCGCCATCGGCACCCTCGGCGCCTTCTCGTTGCAAACCCAGAAGAACATCACCACCGGCGAAGGCGGCGCCGTGGTCACCAACGACGACGATCTCGGCCTCCGAGCTGCCCGCTACCAGGATCAGGGCGGTCAGTTCATCACCCAGCACGGGAACACTCGTGGCGGCGAACTCGGCGTGCCCTTCGTCGGCGAGAACCTGCGCATGACCGAGGTGGCCGGCGCCATCGCCGGCGTGCAGCTCGGCCGGCTCGACGACATCATCGGCCGGCTGCGCGCCAACGCCGCGGCTATTGAGAAGGCCATTGGCGACGTCGACGGCCTCGTCCCGCGTCGCCGCCCCGATCCCGCGGGCGCCGTCGGCTCCAGCCTCACGTGGTTCGCGCCGAGCCAGGAGATCGCCAAACAGTTCGCCCGCGGGCTGCGCAAGGAAGGCATCCCTTCCGCCCAGATGTACGACGGGCTGCCCGTGTACTCGGCGCCGGCGATCCTCGCCCGCCGCACGGCGAGCGAGAAGGGCGGGCCGTGGAACTGCGCCGAGCACCCGACCGAGGTCACCTACGCCATGGGCATGTGCCCGCAGACTGAAGACCTGGCGGCGCGCTCCTTCATCGTCGGCATCGGCCCCGGCTTCGACGCCGGTGACTGCGACGACGTCGCCGCCGCGGTTCTCAAGGTGGCCGCGACCCTGCTGTGATTGTTCGCCAAATTGAGACGGCGCGCGGGCGCATGGAAGCCGCGCTCGTGCGTGACGAGTCGAAGCCGCCGCTGCTCATCCTCCACGGCATGCCGGGCAGCTACCGCCAGGCGCTCCCGCTCGGCGAGGACCTCGTCGACGACTACTTCTCGATCCTGCCCTCGCGTCCCGGTTACGGGCGAACGCCGATCACGACCGGACGCACGGGCCCGGAGCAGGCGGCGGCGTACGCCGCGTTGCTGGATGCACTCGACGTCGAGAAGGCGGCCGTTGTTGGCATCTCCGGCGGTGGCCTATCGGCCGCCGCGTTCGCCGCGCAGTTCCCCGAGCGGTGCACGTCTTTGGTGCTGATGTGCGCGCTCGCCCCGCACCTGATGCCGGTGTCGCGTGGCCTGCGCGCCGCGCTGCGCGTGCCGTATCTGTGGGAGGCCGTCGGCACGCTCGAGCGCCGGCGCTCCCGGAGGAAGCTCGAGCGTTCGGACCTCGCCGCTGTTGATGCCGAGATCCGCAAGGGCCTGACCGCCGCTGAACTCGAGTCGCTCGCGGAGGATCCGCTAATGCGCGAGCGCGTGATCGGCTTCGCGCAGAGTCACGCCGAGGCTCCCGCGCCGTGGGTCGGATTCCGCAACGATGCCGCCAACATTTTCGCCGCCCACCGCCACGGGCCCGACGACTACCGCGCCATCACCGCGCCCACCTTGGTGCTCGCCGGCGACGCCGACACCGTCATCGACGCGCGGCAAACCGACTACTGGGCCGCGGCCATCCCCGGCGCGCGCCACGAAGTCATCGCCGGTGGCGGCCACGCCTTCTTGCTGACCCGTCGCCAGCAGACGATGCCGTTACTGGTGGCCCACTTACAGGCCGAGCGCCGAGGCCCATAGCCCGGCAAGCAGCGACGCCACTTCCTCGTGCGTCGGCTTGGGTTCCGGCGGGTCGAACACGAAGAGCTCGAAGCACAATCGGTCGGCCATGCCCGCCAGCGCGCGGGCCGTCAGATTGGCCTCGCGTGGAGTCATGGCGCGCGTCTTGCCCGCCTTGCCGGCGCGCAGTAACTCGGCGGCGAACTGACCGGTGATCGCCCGCGCCGCTTCGCGTCGCAACTCGATCATCTCGGGTTCGGTCTGGCTGACGTCTTCCCACACCCGCGCGATCGCCACGTTCTGCGTGTACGCCTCGACGTACACCCGAAAGATTCGCTCGAGACCCTCCGCGCCTTCGGCGGCGCGCCAGCCGGTTCCGGTGTTGGTTTCCATCTGCCGCAGCGACTCGGTGATCAGCGCGGCGAGGACCTCGCCGCGGTTGCGGAAGTACTGGTAGAAGGTGCCGAGGCTTACCCCGGCCGATTCGGCGATCTGGGCGACGGAGGTGGCCTGGTAGCCCTGCTCGGCGAACAGCGTCATCGCCGCCGTGATTAGCTGCGCGCGGGTGCGCCGGGCCTTGGGACCAGCCGGGACGACGCGGTCCCCCTCCCGCCGCAGCGCTTCCACGGTCGGACGTTAGCAACAAACCTGATGCGCCCCTCAGGTTTGCTGGCGTAGGTTCTCGGCATGGGTCCACTGTCCGGTCGCGTTGCGCTGATAACCGGCGCCAACCAAGGCATCGGGGCGTCGACGGCCGTCGCGCTGGCCGCGCTCGGAGCGGACGTGGCCGTGGGTTACTCCCGCGTGCCGCCGTCGCACGACCCGGCGTATCCGGCCGAGTTCGACGCGCTGCGCGCCGGCGACGCCAGCGACGTGGTCGAGGCCATCGCCGCGCTCGGCGCTCGCGGCCTGGCCGTCGAGGCCGACCTGATGCTGCCCGGGTCGCCGGCTTACTTGTTCGACGCCGCCGAGACATTGGGAGCAGTCGACATCCTCGTCAACAACGCCAGCGGCGCCCGGCGCGACACCTTCCGCGCCGATGGCACCGACGCCGTTGGCCGGCAGGCGGCGCTGGTCGATGCCGAGTCGTTCGCCGAGCAGTTCCTGCTCAACGCGCGCGGCGGCGGTCTCATGATCGCCGAGTACGCGCGCCGCCACCGCGCCCGCAGCGCAACGTGGGGACGCATCGTCTCGCTCACCTCCGGCGGTCCGATGGGCTTCCCCGGCGAGGCGTCCTACGGCGCCGCCAAAGCGGCGCTCGACAACTACACGATGACGGCGTCGATCGAACTGGCAGATGTGGGCGTGACCGCCAACGTCGTGTACCCACCCGTCACCGACACGGGTTGGGTCACTGACGAGGTTCGGGCGTTCGTGGCGCAGAGCAACGACCACATCCACGTCGCGTCGCCCGACGACGTAGCCGAGGTCATCGCCTGGCTGTGCACCGACGCGGCGCGCATGGTGACCGGTAACGTCGTCCGAATGCGTTAGGCAGGGGAGAAGAGACAGTGGACTTCATCAACCGGATCGACCCGGAGCTCGTCGCTGCCATCATGTCGCCGGCGGCGATCGACATCGACTTCAGCCATGGCGTCGACGTGCTGCGCAATCTGATGGCCGACATGCGTGAGCGGTTCCCGCAGCCGCCGGTCGAAGATGTCAAGTCGCGCGACGTGTTCGTCGCTGGCTACTTGGAGGGCGACCCGGAAGTCGTCGTGCGCGTGTACGAGCCCGACGTTCGGCTCACCGAGGCCCCGCTCTACTGGATCCACGGCGGCGGCATGGTGGCGGGCAGCTACGAGGGCGACGACTTCCAGTCGAAGAACTTCGCCTCGAAGTTCGGCAGCGTCGTCGTCTCGGTGGAGTACCGCCTCGCGCCCGAGCATCCCTACCCGGCTCCGCTGCACGACTGCTACGCCGGCCTGCGGTGGCTGCACGCCGAGGCCGCCGCGCTCGGATGTAACCCCGAGCGGATAGTCGTCGCCGGGGCCAGCGCCGGCGGAGGGCTCGCCGCGGGAATCACGCTGCTGGCGCGTGACCGCGGCGACATCCCGATCGCCGCGCAGATCCTCATCTACCCGATGATCGACGACCGCGACGCCACCGCCTCCACCCACGAGATCACGTTTCCGAAGGTGTGGCACCGCGAGGCCAACCGGTTCGGGTGGAAGTCGTACCTCGGCGATCTCGACGGCGGCGCCGAGGTCCCGCTCTACGCCGCGCCGGCCAGGGCCACGGTCGACGATCTGCGCGGCCTGCCGCCGGCGTACATCGACGTCGGCGAGCTCGATCCGTTCCGCGACGAGGACATCACGTACGCCCAAAAGCTGCTCGCGGCGGGCGTCCCATGCGACCTCCTCGTGACGGCGGGCGCCTTCCACGGTTCGGAGGGATACAACCCCGCCGCGCCGACGTCGCGCCGCATCGCCCGCGCCCGCATGGACGCGCTAGGTCGCGCGCTCGCGCCTTCCTAAACCCAACCGCCGGCGAAGGCCACGAACTGGCCGGTGGTGAACCGGCTCTGCCCGTCGACGAACACCGCCGCGAAATGCGCCAATTCGTCGAGCGTGCCCAGCCGCCCCATCGGCACCTGCGCCTCCACCCGCGCCCGGCCGTCGGCGTCCTCGGCCCGGTTGGCCTTGAGGAAGTCGGGGAAGTCCATGAAGTTCGTGCCGATGGCGTTGACCTGCACGCCCTTGCCGGCGACCTCGGCGGCCACATTGCGCACGAGCATGTTGGCCGCCGCGCGCGCCGATGAGTACAGCGGCGCGCCCGGCGTTGGGCGGGCGCCCGCCGCGCTCGTGAATACCAGCACTTGCCCCTCGCCCTGCTCCACCATCTGCGGCACCACCGTCCGCAAGAAGTTGTACGGCGCGTCGACGCATCCGGTGAGCACGGTGTGCAGGTCGTCGAGGGACGATCTGAGGAACCGGCCCACGGCGATCCGCCCGGTGAACGCCGTGGCGGCGTCGACGCGGCCGAACCGTTCGAGCGCGGCGGTCAGCAGCTTCTCCGACGACTCGGCTTTCGCCAAGTCGCGCACACCCTCCACCGCAACCACCGTTGCCCCGAGCGCCTCGAGTTCACCGACGAGGCCCTCCGCCGGATCGCCCACCACCACGTCGTGCTCACGCGCCGCGAGCACCCGCGCCAGGTTCGGTCCGACATAACTGGCGGCGTCACTGACGATGGCAACACGGCGAGGAGGGCTCATGCCCCAGTATTAGCGGGCGCTCGGGCCTGCGCGGGTTCCCAGTGCCACTCACCCCGGGTGTCGCGCCACAGGTCGTAGAGCCGGCTCGTCTTGAGGCGGTGGTGGTACGGGCAGAGCCAACCGAGGTTCAGCAACGTCGTGGGCCCGCCATCGCGACGCTCGACCGTGTGATCTATCTGCAGATTCTTGGTCCGCCGGCAGGTCGGCACGACGCAGCACACGCCGTTCGCCTCCAGCACATCGCGGATGCGTTTGGGGATGTACTTCTTGAAGGTCTTGATGGTGGAGACGTCAATCTCTTGCACCAGGGTGTCGGGATCGAGCAACGCGTCGTCGAGCGCCGCCATCGGGATCGGTTGGCCCTCCGCGGTCTCACATTTCTCACCCGGCAGCGCGTAGCCGCGCTCGACCGCGGCCTTCGTGGCGATCAACCGCACCACCGTGCGCGGGCCACGCTTCTTCCCCTTCGGCGTGACCGAACCCTTCTCGACGATTTCCGCCAGGGCGTCGGCCATGCGTTGCTCGACGGTGTCGATGGCGCCCTTGGCCCGAGACTGCTCGCGGAACAGGCGATCAGAACGCCGCTCCAGTTCGGCAACGATCTTGGCGCCGACCAAGGGCTCGAAGGCGCCGGCAACCCGCGTCATGCCCATCCCGTCTCGCCACGTTCGCAGGCACCGCGCCTGACGCTGCCGGGCCGCCAGCGAGCCGTCGGCATGCATCGCGTCGTGCCGCACCTGGTCACAGGCCGACAGCAGTTCTCCCGTCGAGCCGGACTCGGCCAAGTCGAGCAACGACTCCTCGGCTTCCGGGTTCGCCTCGACCGCCTCGGCGATGGCCTTGGCTTGCGTCGCCGACAACTTGCCCTTTTCGAACGCGGCCTTGGTCTTGCCCTTCGCCTTGCGCGCTGCTCGCGTCTGCTGCTTCGCCGCACCCTGGGTGATGCCCGACGACTCGGCGACGATCGTCTCGGCGTCGAAGCCGACCTCCTCGGCCCGCGCCGCCGAACGAAGCTTCTGCGCGCACGCCACCTTCTCGATCGCCGCCCATGCCTCGACGGCCTGCGTCGCCGTGACGCCGGACAGCAGGGCAGGGTCGAACTCGTCGGCGGTCTTCTCGACCGTCTTCCGTAGTCCTGCAAGCAAGAAATTCTGCACTCGACTCCGATGGAAGGAATCGGCACGACATAGGCAGTTCCCGAAGAACTGCGATGGGAACCAGTATATCGAACACACGTTCACCCCCGTCAACCCCCAATATTTCGGGCCGCGCCTACGCTCGTTTCGCATGGGCGACGTGAGACTGGTGGTGCAGGCCGACGATCTCGGCATGTGCCGCGCCGTCAACGAAGGCGTGGAGTTGGCGCGCACCGAAGGGGTTCTCACACAGACGTCGGTGATGGCACCGACGCCGTGGTTCGCCGAAGGCGCGGCCATGGCCAAGCGCGTCGGCATCCCGACCGGTCTCCACCTCACGCTCACGTGTGACTGGAAGTACTACCGCTGGAGTCCGCTTACCGCGGGCGCGTCGTTGCGTGATTCCGACGGCACCTTCAAGTCGACCGTCGCCGCCGCCAAGGAGGATGACGTCGACGAAGCCATCGCCGAAGGCCACGCCCAGATCGACCGCGCCCAAGCGCTCGGCCTCACCATCAGCTACGTCGATCCGCACATGGGCATCTCCGTCGTGCCCGCCTACGAAGCGGCCTGCGCGCGGCTCGGCGTGAAGTTCATGTACCCCGGTCCGAAGCCGCACCACGACTTCGACTCGATCATCTTCCTGAGCGTGCAGACGCGCAAAGACCGCGCCGCCTGGTTCGCCGCCGCGCTGGAACAACTCACGCCGGGCACGCATATGGTCCAGTCCCACCCCGCGGTGGCCAGCGCAGAGTTGCGAGCAATGGAGCCCGAAGACAGCGACACCTACTTCTGGGCGGAATCCACCCGCGTCCCCGACCTCGAAGCCCTGTGCGCTCCCGAGGTCCGCAAAGTCATCGAGTCGCGCAACATCGAACTCGTCGCAGTCCGCGACCTCTGATGCGGCGACGTTTCATCGCGCTGGCGTTGTTGCTGACGATGATGTCCTGCGGCGATGACAAAGCGTCGTCGGTCAATGCGGCGGGCGAGACGACCATCACGTGCGGTGACGCGCCGGTCTCGTTGTTCGCGGAGCCGCCGAGGAAACTTGGTGCCAGCGAACCCGACCGCATCGCCGCCGACGATCCCGGCATGATCGGCGACGACCTAAAGACAGCGATCGTCTGGCGTACGCACAAAGATGGCGACACGCTCCATTACCTCGGGGGTGAGCCTCCGAACCTGCACTTGGTGTCGATGAAGCTCGCCGACGGGCGATGGAAGTGGCAAGGCGGTGGCGGCTGCACCGCGTTCGTCCGGAACGAGGGAAAGACGACAGCCAATTGGGCGATTCTGACCGGCGGCATCGACCAAACCTCGTTGTCGTTTGAAGTGTTGGCGAATGACCGCCAGTGCGCAAGTGGTGTCGCGGCGGAGGAGCGGGTGAGCGAGGCCGACGTCGTCGAAACTGACGAGTCCGTTGTGGTCACGTTTACAGCTACGCCACTCGAGGGAAACCAGAACTGCCCGAGCCATGCGCCCACTCGCCGCACGGTGACCTTGCAACGACCGCTGGGCGAGCGCCGGTTGCTCGACGGTGCCGTGTACCCGCCACAAGAACCGTGTCGGCAAGGTCAGTCCGATGACGACGTCCGGGGCTACTGCAACACATTCTTCTCTACGCCCGCGGAGTGATTCGGTCAGCGACCTCTAAGAGTTCTGAGCCGGCAACGACTTCGACTCGCGCGCCAGGGCGATGTCGGTCGGCGGGCTGACGGCGTCGGGCGCCGCGGTGTTCTTCGACTTGATGATCCAGACGATGCCGATCGCGATCGCGCCGCCCAGGACGATGTGCAATGAAGTCAGGCGGTGATCGAGCGTGAGACCGATGAAGTCCCCATCCTTCGGCCAACCGAGTCGCAGTCGGAGCGAAACGAAGTCCTTCGATTGAGCAGCCATCTGCCCATTATCAACCCAAGCGGCGCAACACGTTGCGGGTGATCTGTTCGATCTGCGGGTCGCGGCCGGCGAGGCCGTGCGCCCAGTCGGTGGAACCCGAGGTCACCACCGTCGCGCCGGCCTTGTTCGTATAGGTGCCAAGAACCGCGTGCCCATGCCGGATGCGCTCCATCGCTTCGGGATCCCGCGTGCCGAACACGCGTGACGCGATGTACTCCAACTCGCTCGGCGCTCCGGGCGCCGGCGGCCGCGGTGCCGACTCGCGCGTGAAGTGCTGGGTCGGGCACGTGCCGAGGATCTCGAACGTCGACGGCGTGCCGTCCTCGCCGGTCGGATAGGGCAACCCGTCGCGATAGGTGAAGACGCACCCGTCGCACTCGTAACCCACGACGGTCGCGCCGGCGCCCAGCACGTCGCCGTAACCGAGACCGGTCCCGTCGAAGATCCAGTGACCGGCGCGGTGCACGGTGTACCCACCGAGTCCGCTGGTGACATTGCGACCGATGCGGTGGTAGCCGCCACGCGTGAACGTGACGCCGGTCATGTGGTTCTCGGGCCGACCGACGACCACGTCGGACCAGAACGTCGTCACCTCCGGCTCCCGGTTGGTCTCCATCAACGGGTCGTTCTTGAAGAAGCCCTTGTACCCGACCATCACATCGTGATCGTCGCCTTCAAGACGAACCTGCCACAGCGACGTGTTGCCGGAGAAGAACGCGGCATTGCCGCCATGCGCGATGAAGTCCTCGACGGTGTCGCGCATGCCCTTGGACCAGTACTCGTCGTGACCGACCGACAGATACAACGACGCGCCGTCCAACACCTCCGGGTGCTCCTCGAGATCGGCGTTGGTGCACACGCCGATCTCGAAGCCCTCGCGCTCGGCCCACTGGATGAACGGCAGCTCCCAGTCCGGCCAACCCGCGGAGCCGGCGTAGCCCGAAAGATGGTTCAGCTGGATGTATCCGACGTGCGCCGCGTTCTGCGGATCGGGCGCGCCGGTTCCCGTCACCCGCCGCCCCTTGCCCGGCGGCTTGAACAAATAGCCCGCCGACATCGGTCGCTGCATGGAGACGTGCGTGCCGCCCGTGTACAGGTTGGGTCCGCCGAAGTCGTTGTAGGCGTGCCACGTGTTGGTGGCCAGCGCGAGAACGATGCGCGCCGCCGACGGGCGCACTACGAAGAACGCGTAGTCGCGCCGCACCTTCTCGCCCAGGTCGATCTCCATCACGACCTCGTAGTAGCCCGACCGCCAGTCCGCGCCCACGTCGAGCGTGAGGGCGACCGGCCATCCGCACCCGGCAGACGCCGCGTCCTTCGGTGTTGCGTGCTCGTCGGCGGCGACGGCGTCGTCGCTGAACACGACCTCGCGCTCCCAGCCGACACGCGCCACTTCGATCCGCACCGGACGCCCACCGGACGACGATATGTGCAGCCCGACTTGCGCTCCGGCCGCGACTGACTGCGGCCAGCAGTATCCGGTGACGACTTCACGAGGCATCGCCGGACCCTACTGAGCGCGCAGCGCGGCGAGGGCGTCGCCGAGCGTGGCCACTTCGATCACCTTGATTCCGGAGTAACTGCGGTTCTGGCCGACGGGGACAAACAGCACGTCCGCTCCCGCGGCGCGGGCCACCGCCACCTTCTTGTCGACGAAGCCGACGTCGTAGACGCGGCCGCTGGCGTCGATGCCGCCCGTGGCGGCGATAGTGCGTCCCGTCGCCAGATCGGCAGGGTCGAGCAGGTCGGCGACGGCGAGGGCGAAGACCAACCCGGCCGACGGACCCACCAGTTCGCGGTGGCGGAACGCGACACGCAGCGCCGCGGTATCGGCACCGTAGGTGGAGGCCGCGGCCTGGAGCGCGGCGGTTTGCCCGTTGCGAAACGCCTCGCGCGCCGAACGCCCGGCGGTCGCTTGGTCGGACGCCAGCCGCTTGACGGTTCCGCCCGATGCTCGCGTCCATATCCATTGCGCGTAGTTGAGCTGGTCGACGTGGACCGGCGTGAGCACGAAGCGACCGTGGATCGGAGACGTGACCGCGCCCGCAACGGTGATGTCGCGGGTGACGTCGATCGGCTTGCCAGCGGTGACGTTCGCCACCGACGGGTGCACCGCCACGGCCGCGCCCGTCAAACCGGCAAGGGGCACCACCGTGGCGATCAGCACCAGCAGCCGACGGCGCGCCCGACTCATCGGGGCGACAGGCGTCGCCGCCGCCACCGGACGCGGCAACCGGAGCAACGACCCCAGTGGCGCCCGCCGAGGCTCACGCGGATTCCAGTGCAGCGTCTCCGGCGGCGCGAGCGCGGCGGCCTCTCCGACGGCGCCAGGCGCGAACCGCGGCCCTCGCCAACCGGCGAGTCCCTTGGATCGCATCGCGCGAATCTCCAGCACCACGTCGGGCAACGTCCGGCCCGGGAACAGACCCTGGCGCGTACCCACCGACGTCTGCACGAGTGACCGCAATGCGACCCGGCCCAGCACGAAGAGACGAGACGGCACGAGTGCGGTGAGCGTCGTCGGCTGCGGACCCAGCCCGAGGATGGCGACATCGCCGACGTGCTCGGTCGGCCCGACGGTACCGGTGGCGCGCCCACGGCGCGTCACGCCGAGCTCGCCGGCGAACACGACGAAGAAGTGGTAGCCGATTGTGTCTTCGCGGAAGAGCACCGTGCCGGCCTCGACGTCGACCTCGTCGCCCCAATGGGCGATGGTGCGGATCTCGGCACGCGAGCAGTTGGCGAACAGCGGCTGCGCGGCGAGCCGCCGGTGCACGGCGGTCCAGGTCCACGCCTTGGTCGCCCGCCGGAGCGCGGCTCGCCACGGCGTGTCGACCCGGAAGGACTGTGGGGGTCGCCACTGGTCCAGCACGCCGATGGTCATTACCTTCAAGGGTTCGCCTCACGGGCCGGAAAGTCAACGTTCGTGAAAAGATGGGGCCGTGATCCACAAGAGCCCGTTTCCCGACGTCGTCGTTCCCGAGAGCCCGCTAACCCCGTTCGTCCTCGCCAAAGCGAAGGAACTCGGCGCCAAGGCGGCGTTCATCGACTCGATGACCGACATGCCCATGTCCTACGCCGAGCTCGACGACCGCGTGCGGCGTCTCGCCGGCGGCCTGCTCGAGCGCGGACTCGCCAAGGGCGAGGTCGTGGCGATCATGGCGCCAAACGTCCCCGACTACGCAGTGGTGTTCCACGGCGTGGCCATGGCCGGTGGCGTGGTGACGACGATCAACCCGACCTACACCGAGCGCGAAGTCCACCACCAGCTCAACGACGCCAAGGCGTCGAAGCTCATTGTGTTCTCGATGTTCGCGGAGACCGCGCAGGCGGCCGCCGCCGACAGTGGGGTGAAGGAGATCGTGCTCCTCGAGAATCTCGAAGACCTCATGGGCGAGCCGCTGGCCGAGCAGGTGCCCGTCGACCTCGACGACGTGGTCGTGCTGCCGTACTCGTCGGGTACGACCGGGTTGTCGAAGGGCGTGATGCTGACGCACCGCAACCTGGTGGCCAACCTGGCGCAGACCGCGGCGATCATCACCATCGAGGAGGACGAGTCCTTCGTCGCCGTGCTGCCGTTCTTCCACATCTACGGCATGCAGGTGCTCATGAACCTCGGGCTGTACCTCGGCTCGACGATCGTCACGATGCCGCGTTTCGATCTCGAGCAGTTCCTGGCGCTGCACCAGAAGCACGGCCTCACGCGCGCGTTCGTCGCCCCGCCGATGGTCGTGGCGCTGGCCAAGCATCCGCTGGTGGACAACTACGACCTGTCGACGCTGAAGAACATCTTCTCCGGCGCGGCGCCGCTGTCGGCGGAGCTCGCCATCGAGTGTGGCCAGCGCCTCGACTGCGAAGTGGTGCAGGGCTACGGCATGACCGAGTTGTCGCCGGTCACCCACGCAACCCCCGAAGGCAAATTCAAGCCCGGTTCGGCCGGCATGACCCTTCCGAACACCGAGGTGCGGATCGTCAACCTCGAAGGTGAGGACCTCGGCCTCGATCAGGACGGCGAGGTCTGGATCAAGGGCCCACAGGTGATGAAGGGCTACCTCAACAACGACCAAGCCACAGCAGAGACCATCGACAAAGAGGGCTGGCTGCACACCGGCGACGTCGGCCACGTCGACGCCGACGGTCACCTCTACATCGTCGACCGGCTGAAGGAGCTCATCAAGTTCAAGGGCTTCCAGGTGCCGCCGGCGGAACTTGAAGCGCTGCTGCTGACGCACCCGAAGATCGCCGACGCCGCGGTCATCGGTCTGCCCGACGACGACGCCGGCGAGATCCCCGCGGCCTACGTCGTGCTGCGGCCCGACACCGAAGCGACCGCCGAAGAGATTCAAGAGTTCGTCGCCGGGCAGGTCGCCAGCTACAAGCAGATCCGTAAGGTCACCTTCCTCGACGCCGTGCCCAAGTCGGCGTCCGGCAAAATCCTGCGTCGCGTGCTGCGAGACGAGGCTGCCAAGGGATGAGTACGACGGAGGAAATCACCTTCGATCCCGACGCCCTGCGCGAGAAGTACCGCGCCGAGCGCGATAAGCGGCTGCGCGCCGACGGCAACGACCAGTACCAAGAAGTCGTCGGCCAGTTCGCCCACTTCGTCGAAGACCCCTATGTCGAACCCGGGTTTACGCGCGAGCCGCTCATCGACGAAGTCGAAGTCCTCGTCATCGGCGGCGGCTTCGGCGGACTGCTCGCCGGCGCCCGTCTACGCGAGGCGGGCGTCGCCGCCGGCGACATCCGCCTCGTCGAGAAGGGCGGCGACTTCGGCGGCACGTGGTATTGGAACCGCTACCCGGGTGCGATGTGCGACATCGAGTCGTACATCTACCTGCCGCTGCTCGAGGAGATCGGGTACGTCCCGAAGGAGAAGTACACGCACGCGCCCGAGATCCTCGCCCACAGCCGGGCGATCGGTGAGCACTACGACCTGTACGACAACGCCTGCTTCCAGACCGAGGTCACCGAACTGCGCTGGGACGAGGACGTCGAACGCTGGATCGTGTCGACCAACCGCGGCGACGCCATGCGCGCCCGCTTCGTTATCTCGTCAAGCGGTCCGCTGCACCGCGCCAAGCTGCCCGGCATTCCCGGCATCGACACGTTCAAGGGTCACTCGTTCCACACGTCACGCTGGGACTACGGCTACACCGGCGGCGATCCCGACGGCGGGCTGACCGGCTTGGCGGGCAAGCGCGTCGGCATCATCGGCACCGGTGCCACCGCGGTGCAGTGCGTGCCCCATCTCGGCGAATGGGCCGACCAGCTCTACGTGTTCCAGCGCACACCGTCGTCGATCGACGAGCGCAACAACCGCGACACCGACCCGGCGTGGGCGCGGTCACTGGAGCCCGGTTGGCAGAAGCACCGCATGGAGAACTTCAACACGCTCGTCTCCGGTGGCTACGCCGAGGAAGACCTGGTGGCCGACGGCTGGACCGACATCATCGGCAAGCTGCTCGTCCGCATGCGCGAGGCGTCCAAGGCCGCCGACGTCACGCCCGAGATGTTGGCGAGCAACATGGAGATGGCCGACTTCGAGAAGATGGAGCAGATCCGTCAGCGCGTCGACTCCGTGGTCGACAACCAGCAGACCGCCGACGCGCTCAAGCCGTACTACCGGCAGTTCTGCAAGCGGCCGTGCTTCCACGACGAGTACCTCGACACGTTCAACCGCTACAACGTCGAACTCGTCGACACCGACGGCAAAGGCGTCGAGCGCATAACCGAAAACGCGGTGGTGGCCAACGGCGTCGAGTACGAGGTCGACTGCCTCATCTTCGCTACCGGCTTCGAAGTCGGTACGTCCTACGAGCGGCGCTCGGGCTACACCATCGTCGGCGTCGAAGGCCTGACGCTCGACGACGCGTGGAGCAATGGTGTGCGCACGCTGCACTCGATGCACGTGCAGGGGTTCCCCAACCTGTTCATCGTGCAGAACTCGCAGGGCGGGTTCACCCCTAACTTCCCGCACAACCTCGACGAGATGAGCCGGCACTTCGCCTACATCATCGAGCACATGAACTCGACGGGCGCCACTCGCGTCGAGGTGACCGAAGAGGCCGTCGAGGAGTGGGTCGGCATCATCCGCCAGCTCGCACCTGGACGCTCAGAGTTCTTCGAGCAGTGCACGCCCGGCTACTACAACAACGAAGGCAAGCTCGGCGACGGCTTCTTCACCGGTGAGAACGGCCCGTACGGCGGCGGCCCGATCGCGTTCTACGACATCCTCGCCAAGTGGCGCGCGTCCGGTGATCTCGCCGGACTCGAAATCAACTAGAAAGACCCTTCTTATGGCTACCAATGCAGAGACCGCATACGAATCGGTCAAGGGCAATGTCGGGCTGTCCAACGGGACGGGCGACTGGTTCGAGGTTACGCAAGAGCTGATCAACCAGTTCGCCGATGTCACCCACGACCATCAGTTCATTCACGTCGATCCCGAGCGCGCCAAGGCCGGTCCTTTCGGCACGACCATCGCCCACGGCTTCCTCACACTGTCGCTACTCGTGCACCTGCAAGGTTCGCTCAAGGGTGGCGACGAGCGCCCGGCGCCGAACTTCGCGGGCATGGTGGCCGGCGTGAACTACGGCTTCGACAAGATCCGCTTCATCAACCCGGTCAAGGTGAACTCGAAGATCCGCGCCACCTCGGTGACCAAGGACATCGAGCTCAAGGGCAACGCCATCAACATGACCAACACGCTCACCGTCGAGATCGAAGGCGAAGACAAGCCCGCCCTCGTCGCCGACTGGATCACCCGGATGGTCTTCGCTTAAACATCCCAACGCGGTTTGTTTCTCGCAAGGCCGCGGGTACACGTTGACCATGGTCGCGAGAATGCATGCACACGTCCGCCAGGACATCGAAGCGTCGCCGCGCGATCGCGATGCCGTAATCCTGGCGTTCCCGAAAGACGAATGGGGTCGACTCGAGCTCTGGGCGCGCCGCAAGAGCGCTCGAGAACAGAGCGTCGTGCGGGCCCGCAACGCCGCGTTGTCGCGTATCTAATCCGGCGATGGCCGAGTGAGGTTGCGATAGGCGTTGAGCATGAGCCCAGCGTCGCTGTAGTTCACTTCTTTCGGCACCATCACGTTCTCGAGCGCCTTGCAGGCGCTCTTCGTCAGCGAGAGCGATAGCGCGTCCATCGACAGCAGTTTGGCCGCCATGGCCCGAGCTTCGTCAGCCAGCGCGTCGTCGGGAAACACCCGGTTGACGAACCCCCACCGCTCGGCGTCGGCACTGGAGAATCGCTCGCACAACATCACCAACTCGCGAGTCTTTGCTGGCCCGAGTTCGCGCATTAGTCGGGGCAGGGCCTGCCACGTCAACGGCAGCTTTAGTTCGACCTCGGGGATCGAGAACCACGCCGACTCGGCAGCGATGCGCAGATCGCACGCGGTCAGGATCACGACGGCGCCCCCGACGGCCAGGCCGTTCACGACTCCGATCACCACCTGTGGTAACCGGTCGATCAACTCGCACGTGCGCCCGCCGAGGTGAGCGCGCGCGAGACGGTCAATGTCGTTGACTGGAGGCTCCTCGCGGCGATCGGTCAGCTGCGCACCCGCGGAGAAGGCCCGACCCTCACCGGTGATGATTACGACGCGCGCTTCCACGTCGGTCTCCAGTTCGGTTAGCGCCGACTGCAGCTCGTCATGCAAGGCGATGCTGAGCGCGTTCAGTTTCGCCGGCCGATTGAGGGTGATCGTGACGAGCCCGCTGAGTTCGGCGTCGCGCTCGACGCGGATGTTCTCCATCAGACGAGTTCCGGCAGCAGTTCGGGGATGTGGCGAACGACGCTGAAGTGGCCATCGCCCTTGAACACGCGCATGTCGGCGTTGGGGACGATCTCGGCGGTGTGCAGTGCCGTATCCAGCGGGACGATGGTGTCGGAGTCGCCGTGGGCGACGATCACCGGACACTTGATCGTCGATACGTCGAAACCCTTCCAACCCGGGCCGTCGGCGAGACGGTCATCCGCGTAGCCCTCCACGCCCCACGCGAACATCGGCGGGAGCGTGTCCATCAACGCCGTGAGGTACTCCGGGTTGGTGAACATCGCCAGGTCGGCTTCGGCCAGCCCGACTGCCGATTCGGTGCCGGCGGCGGCGTCGCCCTGCGCCAGGTTGAACATCTTGCTGCCGTCGGCACCGAACTGCTCGGCCGCGAACTCCATCGCCTGCTCGCGCGTGGCGGAGTCCCAGATGTCGCCGATGGGACCGGTGAGTCGCATCACCTTGTTCGAAGCCTCGTCCTGCATGTCGGTCAGGCCGCAGGCGACGATGACGCCGATCACCCGGTCCGGTGCGATGGCGGCGGTCGCCAGCGCGTACGGACAACCGGTCGACACGCCGACCGTGATGAACTGCTCGGCACCGACGGCGTCGGCCAGGGCGAGGATGTCGGGCACGCACGACTCGATCGAGCGACCCGGTCGCGGCGTCGACAGCCCGTAGCCCGGTCGGTCGATGCCGACGATGCGGAAGCCGAGAGCGCTCGCCGCCGCGGCGGTGAACTTGCCCTCCATCCGGCTGCCCGGCCCGCCGTGACACCACAGCACGACGGTGTCGCCGGCGTTACCGAAATCGGCGTAGCCCACAGTCCGCCCGTCCGGCATCTCCAAAGTCGCGTCACTCATGGCGACTTACCTAGCAGACTGCTCGCATGAAGCCTGACGTCATCGTGCCGGACACTCCCGCGCCCACCGAACTGCTCGTCGAAGACATCACCGTGGGCGACGGCGACGTCGCCAAGCCAGGAGACTCTGTCGAGGTGCACTACGTCGGCGTGTCCTACAGCAACGGACGCCAGTTCGACGCGTCGTGGGACCGCGACGAGACCTTCGAGTTCCGTCTCGGTGCCGGGCAGGTCATCTCCGGCTGGGACCGCGGCGTTGACGGCATGCAGGTCGGCGGCCGCCGCCGCCTCACCATCCCGCCGGATCTCGCCTACGGCGGCGCCGGTGCGGGTGGCGTCATCGGCCCGAACGAGACGCTGGTGTTCGTCGTCGATCTCGTGTCGGTGCGCAACTAGGTGAATTACCGCGAGGCGGCGCTCGGCGCGTCGGAGTGGCTGGTCGCGCAAACGCCAGAGGACGGCTCGCTCTACGACGGCTCCGCCGGCATCTTGCTCACCATGCTCGACGCCCACGCGGCGTCGGGTGACCAACGGTTCCTTGAGGCCGCGCAACGCATGGGCACCGAGCTCGTCGGTGACATCGACGACGACCAATTCAGCGGGCTGTACGTCGGCATCGCCGGACGGGGCTTCGCCCTCGCCGAGCTGGGTGACGACAGCGGCGTGTCGAAGGTCGTCGATGCGCTACGCCGGCGCGAGCCCGGCCCGGTAACCGACATCATCGGCGGTGCTGCCAGCACGATTTGTTGGCTGGCGGCGATCGGTGAGGACGAACTGGCGCGCCACTGGGCGCAGTGGCTGGTTTCGGTCGGACAACCTGCGGTCGGCGGTACCAAGTGGATGTTCAAGATCGACGACGACGACTACATGCCGAACTTCTCGCACGGCACGTCGGGCAACGCGTACGCGCTCGCCGCCGCCGGCTTTCTCGACGCGGCAATTGCGGGGGCTGAACATCTCGTCGCCATCGCCGAGCGACCCGATGGTGGCTTCCGCGTCCGTCACTTCGACGACGGCGCTCCGCCCGACTTCCCGCTCGGCTGGTGCCACGGGCCAACCGGCACGGCGCGCCTGTTCCAAGTTCTGGCCGACAAGACGGGCGACGCCAAGTGGACCGAACTGCGCGACGCCTGCGCCCACACTGTGCGCGCTAGCGGGATCCCCGAGCGCAAGGAACCGGGGTTCTGGGACAACGTGGCCGCTTGCTGCGGTTCGACCGGCGTGGCGAAATTCTTTCTCGGTCTGCACCGCCGCACCGGTGACGCCGACCACCTCGCCTTCGCCCGATTGATGAGCGACGACATCGTCGACCGCGCGACCGTCGATGACGATGGCGTGCGCTGGTCGAACATCGAGCACCGGCTGCCCAATCCGGTTCTGCCCCCTGACTGCGGACAGATGCAAGGAGCGGCGGGCATCGCGTCGTGGTTGTTCGAACTCGACCGCCACCTCAACGGCGACGGGTCATACCGGCGCTGGCCCGACGATCCCTTCTAGGCGGGAGCGGAGCTTCGCGGCCCCGGCACCGAACTGCGGCGACTCCAGCAGGGGTTCGAGCAACGCGACCAGACGTCGGGCGTGCTTGGCGGCGACGGGATAGACGGCGCGCGCGAGCCAGAACTCTGCCGCCTCGTCGGCAGCCGAGAACACGGCCCGATGGTCGCCGACCGCCAGCGCCGCGCTGGCGAGTTCGATGAGGAACTCACCAATGCGCAATTGCTCGTCGGCGCGGCGAGCCGAGTCAAGCGCGATCCACCAGCGGTCGAGCGCACCGGCGGTGTCGCCGCGGGCGCTGCAAATGTGTGCCAACTCGCCGTGGGCCCGCGCGATCTTGCTCAGGTCGCCTTGCTGCTCGAAGGTCGCGAGCGCCTCCTCAGTGCGAAGGCGCGCGTCGTCGAAGTCGCCGCGCGCCCGCGACACGCGTCCCATCCACAACCGTTCGTAGGCGGCGTTATTCGTGTTCGCGTGCAGGAGAGAGGACGCGGCGGCAGCCGCGTAACCGGCTTCGGCGTCGTCAAAGCGGTCTTCGATCAACGCGAGTTCGGCGTGGTAGTGCGGCAGCAGCACGTGTTGACCGAGGGGGGAGAACATCGCGTCTGCCTCGTCCAAGCGTTTGTGCGCTTCCACCAAGTCACCCTCTTCGATGGCGATCATCCCCAAGCGCATGACGCAGGTTTGGAGCATCGCGTCGTCGCTCACGACGGCGTGCATTGCGTCGTGGAACGCCGCCCGTGCCGCGGCGAAGTCGCCGCGCGTGAACTGCACGAGCCCGATGTTGTGGAGTTGCAACGAGACGTCGCCGTCGCCACTTAGTGCGATGCACTCCCGCAGCGCCTCCTCGGCTTCATCGAGCCGACCGAGCCGCCACAGCGTGGCCCCAAGATCGTTCATGGCGGCGGCCCGCGAGACCTCGTGCACGGCCAGCACCTCGTCGTCGAGCGCCAACAACGCCCGCAGGTATCGCTCCGTCGCTGCGTAATCGCCCTGCTCCCACGCCGCCGAGTAGAGCAATGCGAACAGCCAGCCGGCGGCCGGGTCGTCGGGCTGCGTGTCGACCAATAACGCTTCGGCGCGCCGCCGGGCCTCGCCGAACAACCCGGAGTCGATGAAGTACCAGAAGGTGCTGCCGAGCAAGCCGCTCGCCGTTTCCGGGGTGCGGTTGGCCGCACACCATTCGAAGCTGGCTCGCACGTCCTCGATCAGCTCGTCGAGCGCCAGTCGAGTCGAGCGGTAGTGCGAGGACGAGGGCGCAAGATCCTTCGGCAACTTCTCGATGGCGGACGCGCACCAGTCGCGATGGCGACTTCGCGCATCGGCCGCCTCACCGGCGTCGAGCAACCGATCGAATCCGTAGTGACGAATCGTCTGCAGCAGCTGAAAGCGCGTGCCCAACTCTGTGTCATGAACGTTGACCAATGACTTGTCGACGAGTCGGCTGACGACCGCGAGAACATCGCATGCCAGGTCGGAGCACAGCGCTTCGGCGCCCTCGAGAGGGAACCGACCGTTGAACACGGAGATACGCCGGAACACTGAGCGCTCGTCGTCGTCGAGCAGCTCGTAGCTCCAGTCGACCAGACCGCGCAGCGTTTGCTGGCGCGGCAACGCGGTACGAGCACCACCGGACAGCAGGGCAAAGCGGTCTTCGAGCCGCGTGGCCAGGTCGAGCAGCGACATCGAGCGGAGGCGAGATGCCGCGAGTTCGATCGCCAGCGGGATCCCGTCGAGGCGGGCACAGATGCTGCGCACGACGTCGAGCGCAGCATCGCCCGGCTGGAAGGTTCCGTTGGCCTGCTGTGCGCGGTCAAGGAACAACGCCACCGCGGGCGAATCTCCGTGACCATCGGTCGCCAAGGACGGAACGCGGAATACGCGTTCGCCGTCCACGCCGAGCGGCTCGCGCGAGGTGGCAACCACCACGATGCGTTCGCAACCGTCCAGTAGGTGCTCGACGACCTGTGCGGTCGCTTCGACCAGATGTTCGCAGTTGTCGATGACGACCAGCGTGCGCGTGAGGCAGAGGTGGTCGACGATGGTGTGCACGAGGACTCGGCTGGGTTGTTCACCGATGCCAAGCGCCTCAGCGATCGCCTGAGGCACCAGATCGGGGTCGTTGCGCGGCGCCAGGTCGACCCACACGACGCCGTTCTCGAAACGATCGGCGACTCGGCGCGCCAGCTCGATCGACAGCCGCGTTTTTCCCGTCCCGCCGGTACCCGTCAGCGTGACGAGCGGGGATCGCTCGGTGAGTTCTGCCAACTGCCGCAACTCCTCCTCGCGTCCGAGGAACTGAGTTCGCGGTCGCGGCAGGTTCGAGGTCGCCGTCGGCGTGCGTAGCGGCGGGAAGCGGCTCGCCAGTCCTTCGGCGGTCACCTGGAACAGGGCCTCGACCGACGGGAAGTCGCGCAGCATGTGCGGGCCGAGCGGCGCCAGCGCGATCCCGTCGAGCGACGAACACAGTTGCGCGGTCGCGCTGGCCACCACGATCTGGCCGCCGTGGCCTGCAGCGGCCACGCGGGCGGCTTGGTGCACCGCGAGCGCGATGTAGTTGTTGCCGGTCGGCTGAGCCTCGCCGGTGTGCAGGCCCATGCGTACCGTTATCGCTCCGCCCTCGGGCCAGGCGTGTTGTTGCAACCCGCGCTGCGCCTCCACCGCGGCCCGTAGCGCATCTTCGGGCGAGGCAAACGCGAGGAAGAACGCGTCGCCTTCGGTCGATACCTCGTGGCCCCGGTTGTTCGCTACGGCTCGGCGGATGATCGCGTTATGAGCGTCGAGGAGCGCTGGGTAGTCGTCGCCGAACTCGCGGAACAGGCGCGTCGAACCCTGGATGTCCGTGAACAGAAACGTGACGACCCCAGCCGGCAAACTCACTCGCCCGTGAGGCTATCCAGGCGCCACCGATGATTGCGCCGCCGAGGTTGAACGCCAAGTCCCAGCTGGTGTTCTCCATCCCGCCGGCGTGGAAGTTCGGGTTGTCGAGACTTCCTCGTGGATCAGACGGCAAACGTGACCCCAGTCAGCTCTTCGGACTTCTCCCACAAGGCGCGCGCGTCGTCGGCATTGCGGGCGCGCTTGCTCGGCTTCTCGAGCACGGGGTATCCGCGGAACATCAGTCGCGGCCCGTAGAACTCGCCGCCTCTCGCATTCGGATCGACCGCGGCGCGCACGAACGGCAGGGACCCCATGCGAGCCGACTGCATCAGCGGCATGCCGACGCGCATCACCCAGTTGGTGATGCCCTTGCCTTCGTGGCCGAGGTCGGTACTCGTTCCGCCGGGGTGCGCGGTCAGTACCTTCACCGGGCTGCCTGCGGCGACGAGGCGACGGTGCAACTCGGCGCTGAAAAGCAGGTTGGCCAGCTTGCTCTGGAAGTACGGCCGCCACCGGTCGTAGCGCCGCTCGAACATCAGGTCGTCGATCCGCAACCGGCCCGGGCGATGACCGAAGCTCGACTGGTTGACGATGCGGGCGCCCGGCGTCGCCGCCAGCAGCGGGAACAGCTTGGCCGTCAACGCGAAGTGGCCGAGGTGGTTCACGCCGAACTGCATCTCGAAGCCGTCGTCGGTCTTGGCTTGGTCGATGGCCATCAGCCCGGCGTTGTTCATGAGGACGTCGAGTGACTGCTCGTTCGCCCGCAACTCCGCCGCGCACTTGTCGACCGAAGCGAGCGACGCCAGGTCGAGCGAGATCACCTCGACCGGTCCCGTCGCCGTCCGGCGCACCTCGTCCGCCGCCGCTTCGGCCTTGGCGGCGTTGCGGCACGCCATGATCACCCGCGCGCCGTGCTCGGCCATCACTTTGGCAGCCGCCAAACCGATGCCCGAGTTGGCGCCGGTGATGACCGCCGTCTTGCCGTCGAGTGGCGGGATGTCCTTCTCAGTCCAAGCCACCGCTACCCCGGCTACTTGGCGTTGTAGCGAACCTGGATGTCGGTGAAGGCGTCGAGGCCCCACGGACCGTTCTCGACACCGAGGCCGCTCCACTTGAAGCCGCCGAACGGCTGGTGCGGCGCCAGCGCCAGGTGGGCGTTGACCCACGACGTACCGCATTCGAGTTGGTCGGCGACAGCGTTGGCGCGCTCGACATCGCTCGACCACACCGAACCGGACAGGCCAAAGTGCGTGGCGTTGGCGCGATCGATCGCCTCGTCGAGATGACGGTAAGGAATGACCGGAAGGGCGGGGCCGAACTGCTCCTCGTCGACGATGCGCGAACCGTCGGTCACGTTGTCGAGAATCGTCGGCTGGAAGAAGTAGCCGGGTCCGTCGACCGCGGCGCCGCCGGCGACGGCAGTTGCGCCGCCGGCGATGGCGTCGGCCACCAGTTCCTTGACGCGCTCGAACTGCGGCGCGTTGTTGATCGGGCCGAGCTCCACGCCTTCTTCGGTGCCGGGGCCCATCTTGACGTTGGCCGCCTTTTCGGCGAGCGCTTCGACCAGTTCACCGTGGATCGACTCGGGCACGTACACGCGCTTGATGGCCGAACAGATCTGGCCGCTGTTGGCGAAGGCCCCCCAGAAGATCTTGTCGGCGACACCGGCCACGTCGGTGACGTCGTCGAGGATGATCGCCGGGTCGTTGCCGCCGAGTTCGAGCGTGACGCGCTTGAGGTCGGGGGCGCACGCCGCGGCGACGTGCTTGCCGGCTGCCACCGAACCGGTGAACGAGACCTTGCGCGGCGTGGGATGCGCGGTCATCCACTTGCCGAGGTCGTCGCCACCCGAGACGACGTTTAGCACGCCCGCGGGCAGGATCTCGTTGAGGATCTCGACCATCTTCAGCGTCGCCAGCGGCGTGTAGGGCGACGGCTTGAGCACCATCGTGTTGCCGGCGCGCAACGCCGGCGCGATCTTCCACGAGGCGAGGACGAGCGGGAAGTTCCACGGCGTGATGGCGGCGACAACACCGAGCGGGCGACGATGCACGTGCGCCGTGGCCGACGCGTCGTCCTGAATCTGCAGCGGCTCGACCTCGAGGTTGGCGTAGTACTGGAACCACACGCCGGCACCGAAGACCTCGGTGACCGCGCCGCTCAGTGGCTTGCCCTGTTCCTCGGTGAGGATCGGAGCGATGTCGTTGGCCACGGCGAACAACTTGTTGGCGCACTCGTTGAGCAGCGCGCGGCGCGCGTCCTCGTCGCGACGCCAATCCAGCTGCGCCTTCTTGGCGGCGTCGAAGGCGGCGTCGAGTTGTTCCTTCGAGCAGTCGGGCGCCTCCGCGAACACTTCGCCTGTGGCCGGGTTGACGACACCGAAGGTGCCCTCAGTGGGATGGCGTTCGCCGCCGATGATCATGGAGAGGTCGGACATACCCCATGTTACCGCTCGGGAGAAGCACGACCCAGGGCGCGGGGTGGTCGCTCCCGGCGGAGACGCGCTGCTCGTGCTGTCGGGCCTGATGCTGATCATCGTCGGCGTGCGGGTGATCATGCCGCTCACCGACGCGGCGCGCGACGCCGGCACGACCCGGCGCCAGCCGTTGGCCAGCAGGCCGGTCATGAACCGGCGGGTTCCTGTTGATGCCGCTGTACCTGTTGGTGTTCGGCCTCCGCATGCGCCAAGCCGTCGGCACGTCGTTACTGGTCGTGGCCGCGCTTAGCGTGCCGACGCTGATCACCCACGCCGCGCTCGGCCACGTCGATTGGGCCGTCGCCACTTTGTTCGCCGCCGGCGTCGTCCCCACGAGCATGATCGGCGGGCGCTTTTCGAAGGACTTCCGGCGCCGGCGTGCAGCGCCGCATCTTCGGCGGCTTCCTCATCGTTTTCGGCGTCGCCTTCACCTTCTACAGAATCGTTGGCTGACACGACCGGCGGTGCAATCGCATGAACAACCGGTTCGCGACCATCCCTCAACGGCGCATGGAGGGCGCCCGCGCCACGAGCCGGTCGAACCTTTCAAGCACGGTTTTACGCATAGTTGGGACCGAATCGGGTCCAGATCACACGCCAAACCGTGCTTCAAAGTATGAGAGCGGCGTTTGCACGGATGCCTCAGATAGCTCTTGCCTGCCGACGCACGTCGTCAAGCTATGGCGACACTCGAGCGTCGGGCTACGCGGCAGCAACCTCGGCGACGACGACTGCGACGTTGTCGCGCGCGCCCGCTGAGAGGGCTAGTTCAACCAGGGCGTCGGCGACCGCTTGGACGTCCCCCATGTCGATCACGGACGCGATCTGCTCGTCGGAGACCTCGTTGACGAGGCCGTCGGTGCACACGAGCACGCGGTCACCTTCGTTGGCGGGGTAGACGGCGTCGTCCAGTTCGACGTCGGGGCCGACGCCAAGAACGCGGGTGAGCACGTTTCGATGCGGATGACTCAACGCGTCTTGTTCGCTCAGTTCACCGCGTCGAACCATTTCGGCGGTCACGGTGTGGTCATCGGTCAACTGCTTCAACGCTCCGTTGCGGAAGACGTATGCGCGGCTATCGCCCACATTCACCACCGCGAGTGTTCCATCGCCGGTCAGGCCGACGACGCACAGCGTCGATCCCATGCCTTCGAGCTCCGCGGTCGTGCTGGCTCGCGCCCATATCGCCCGATTGGCTGCCCGTACACCGCCGCGCAGCTCGTCGAGAGATTCCCCGGCGAAGGCGGCCTGGACAAGATCGATTGCGATCGCCGACGCGATCTCGCCTCCGGGTCCGCCGCCCATGCCGTCGGCCACGCCGGCCAACCGGTCGCTCATGACGACGGCGTCTTCGTTGTTGTCGCGTACTCGACCGATGTCCACGCGAGTTGCGGTCTTCAGATTCATCAGGTCTCCCTTCCCAAAGCTCTCAACGGCTGCGAACGATTCGGCCTCGAGCGCCAGGATTTGGCGCGCGACAGCGAGGGCTTCCCGTCGACTCGCCGCGTCGGTCTCGACGCGCTCGGCCCATGCATCAAGGTGCTCGGCTGACGGCACTCGAAGGAGCGGCGCAATGTCCGCGAGTGGCATCCCTGCTTCACGCAGCGAGTCGATGAGCTGCGCGTCGCGAAGCTGCCCTGGCGAGTAGTACCGGTAGCCCGACGTCGCGTCGACTGCCGCTGGAACAAGCAGCCCTCCAGCCGCGTAGCTCCTCAGGCGTTTCGGTGACAGACCGGACCGCTCCGAGAATTCTCCGATCGGCATGACATCGTCCACACGTCCAGCATGAACCCTGACCGTGGGTCAGGGTCAAGACGTCTGAGCGTCGGCTGCGGGCTCAAACACATCCTCGATCGTCAGTGCGAAGACGGAGGCGATCTTGAACGCGAGTGGAAGCGACGGGTCGTACTTGCCCTTTTCGATCGCGATCACACTTTGACGAGAGATCTCAAGCCGCTCGGCCAAGTCGACTTGGCTCCACCCCTTGGCGCCGCGCAGCTCGACGAGTCGGTTCTTCATCGGGACATCCGCCGACGTTCGGCCATGAGGGCGACCACGAATGCGAACGTGCTGACGAAGAGAAACACGGCCGGCGGTGGCGCTGGCTCTGTGCTCACGACATCGACGATCGTCAGTGCGAGCGCCACCAACGTCGTCGTCGCCAACGCCGTCGACGCCGCACGTACCACCGTGTGTCGCTCGAACTCCAGCGTGGGCTCTGTCTCGAGCCGTCTCGCCGCGAAGAGGATCGACCCGACAACAGCTGCCAGTGGCGCCGCCACAACGACCGCGAGGACCACACGGCCGCCGCCGCCCGCCGGAAGGCCTTCGTTTGCGACGAGCACAGCCACGGTTCCGAACACTCCGGCTCCAACAACGAAATTCGCGATCGCGATCCTCACGCTGGGCGAAGCCAGTGCACTGGCGGCCGCCGCGACAAGCACCGCGGCCGTCGCCGCGGCTTCGTTGGCTCCATCCCACGACGCTGCAACTACGCCCGCGGCCGCGATCGCCGTTGCGACGCCGGCAACAACTTGCCGTCGTCGCGAGACCTCAAAAGTAGGGATCGTGGACATGCGGCCAATGTAAAGGCACCTTTACGGCATGTCAACTGTCCTTTACATCGCCGCGACCTCTTCGACTCGTCGACCGTGGCCCGGTCCGCGACTCAGTCCGGGCCGATAACGCAGAACTCATTGCCTGCCGGGTCCTGCAGGACTCGTGTCGTCCACTCACCGGCTTCCGTGGTCGCAAGCGACGTCGCGCCGGCAGCGATCATCTCGTTGACCATGGGCGCCGCGTGTTCGACGAACAGGTCGAGGTGCGTTCGGCTCTTGGTGGTCTTCGCCTCGGGAACCCTCTGGAAGGTGACGTGCGGCGGCCCGTCGGAACCCTCGATCCGGTCGATCGAGACGTACGGCCCGCCGGCACTTCCCGGCCGTCGCACGTAGCCGAGGAACGTCTCCCAAAACACGGCCAGCCGATCGGGGTCGGGGCAGTCGATCGTGATTCCGATCTTCACTGGCTGACGCTCTCGCTCATTCGCCGACGGCGCCGTCGATCGCCTCGCGCATGAGGTCGGCGTGCCCGTTGTGACGCGCGTACTCCTCGATCATGTGGGTCAGGATCCACCGGAGGGTGACCTGACCGTCGTGGGGATTCTCGAAGCGCACGAGTCCGAGCAGCGACATCGCCGGTGTAGGGCGGCTGGGGCCGTTCGTCGTCTTTCATGGCCGGCGTAGCGTGGTGTGTCGGGTGTGGTCCCGGCAACCGATTTCGGCAACTGTGCGCCGCCGAACGCTAGAAAGCGTCAATGGACTTCGATCTGCCGCAGGACATCGTCGACTACCTGGCCGAGCTGGACGACTTCATCGAGAACGTCATCAAGCCGATCGAGAACAAGGACGACAACATCCGGTTCTTCGACCACCGCCGCGAGGATGCCCGCACCGACTGGGAGCGCGGTGGCCTGCCGAACGAGGAGTGGGAAGCGCTGCTGCGCACGATGCGGAATGTGGCCGACGAGGCTGGCCACTATCGCTACGCCTTCCCGAAGGAGTACGGCGGCAAAGACGGCACCAACCTTGGGATGGCCGTCATCCGCGAGCACCTGGCGCGCAAGGGACTCGGCCTGCACAACGACTTGCAGAACGAGAGCTCGATCGTCGGTAACAACGTCGGCCTGCTGCTCATGCTCGAACACGGCACCGACGAGCAGAAGGAGTACTGGGTCGACCATCTCCTGAACGGGACGAGCGGGTTCGCCTTCGGCATTACCGAACCCCAGCACGGCTCCGACGCGACGCACATGGAGACCACCGCCGTGCGCGATGGCGACGAGTGGATCATCAACGGCGAGAAGACCTGGAACACCGGCATCCACAAAGCGCCCTACGACATGATCATGGCGCGCACCTCGGGCAAGGCCGGCGACGGCGACGGCATCACCGCCTTCCTCGTGCCCGTTACGACGCCCGGGTTCGAGATCGTCGAGTTCCTGTGGACCTTCAATATGCCGACCGACCATGCGCACATCCGTCTCACCGACGTGCGCGTGCCGCACTCGTCGATTTTCGGTGGTGAAGGGCGCGGCCTCGGCGTCACGCAGCTGTTCTTTAACGAGAACCGCATCCGCCAAGCCGCGTCGTCTCTCGGCGCCGCGCAGTTCTGCATCGATATGGCGGTCAAGTACGCGGGGGAGCGCAAGCCCTTCGGCAAGCCGCTGTCGCACAACCAGGGCATCCAGTTCCCGCTGGTGGAACTGCAGACGCAGGCGACGATGCTGCGCGCCCTCATCCGCGAGACAGCGTGGAAGATGGACAAGTACGGCGCGTTCAGCCAGTCCGAGCAAGTGTCTATGTGCAACTACACGGCCAACCGCCTGTGCTGCAACGCCGCTGACCAGGCCATGCAGACCTACGGCGGACTCGGCTACTCACGCCACATGCCCTTCGAGCACATCTACCGTCACCACCGCCGGTACCGCATCACCGAAGGCGCGGAGGAGATCCAGATGCGGCGCGTCGCCGGCTACATGTTCGGCTTCATGCACCAGCGCGCGCCGAAGGGTGTTTCGGAGAAGTAGCCGGCGGCTATCTACCCTGGGTCGATGGAACTCGACCGCGGGCCGCTGCTGGCCGATCGCTCGCGGACGGGCGCCGGCTGGTGCAAGGCATATAGCGACCTGGTCGACCACTGGCTGATCGCCTTGTTGCTGGCGGCGGTCGGCGCCGAGACCAACGGCGTGGCGGTCGTCGCCGTCGGCGGGTACGGCCGGGCCGAGCTGTGTCCCGGGTCCGACATTGACGTGATGTTGGTGCACGAAAGGCGCGGCGACATCGACGAGCTCGCCAACCGCCTCTGGTATCCGATTTGGGATGCGGGCCTGCAACTCGGCCACAGCGTGCAAACCCCGAAGCAGGCGCTCGGGCTGGCTAATGACGATCTCGACACGGCCACTGCGCTGCTCAGCGCGCGGCACGTGGCGGGCGACTCACGACTTTCCTCCGAGGTCGGTGGAGCGGCGCACGCGCAATGGACGAAGCGTTCCAAGCGGTGGCTACAGGCGCTAGGCGATCGCGTCGAGGAGCGGCACGAGACGGCGGGCGAAGTCGCGTTTCGCCTTGAGCCCGACCTGAAAGACGGCCGTGGTGGGCTGCGTGACGTGCACGCGCTGCGGTGGGCCGAGGCGGCGGATGACCGCGTCATCATCGAGCACGACGACGCGGCGCTCGTGCAGGCCTACGACGTGCTGCTCGAAGCGCGGGTCGAGTTGCAGCGCCTGACGGCACGCAACTCGAACGTGCTCAACCTGCAGGAGCAACGCGCCGTATCCGAGAACCTCGGGCTCGACGACCCGGACGTGTTGATGAAGAACATCGCCGAGGCAGCGCGAACGATCGCCTGGACGAGCGACGACACGTGGCGGCGGGTGCGCGCCAACGGACGCGGTATCTCGGCGCGGGTTGCCCGTCGCGGCAAGGACATCAGTCCGGGCATCACGTTGCGTGACGACGAACTGCACGTCGACCCGGTGGCCGCGTCCAATGATCAGGTCATGGCGCTGCGCGTTGCCGTGGAGGCCGCCAAGAACGACGTCGCCATCGAACGCGAGTCGCTCGAGCTCCTGGCGACCACGCCGACCGTGCCGCAGAAGTGGTCGGCCGAGGCGCGCTCGTTGTTCGTCGAGCTGTTCCTTACGGGACGACCGGCCATCCGCGTCGTCGAGGCGCTCGACCAGCGCGGCGTGTGGACGCGCGTCCTCCCGGAGTGGCTGCCGGTCCGCGCCAAACCGCAGCGCAATGCGTATCACCGCTTCACGGTCGACCGGCACCTCCTTGAGGCCACCGCCAACGCGGCGCAGATCGCCGGTCGCGTGAAGCGGCCCGACCTGCTCGTCATCGGTGCGCTCCTGCACGACATCGGCAAGGGTCATCCCGGCGATCACACCGAGGTCGGCGTGAAGCTGGTGGCGGAACTGGCCGCGCGGATGGGCTTCTCCGCCGACGACGCCGACACCCTCGTCGCCATGTGCGAACACCATCTCTTGCTCCCGGACGTCGCCACCCGGCGCGACCTCGACGACCCCTCGACCATCCAGAAAGTCGCCGCCCAGGTCGGCACGCTCGACCGCCTCGAACTGCTCGCCGCCCTCACGGAGGCCGACTCGATCGCCACCGGGCCGTCGGCCTGGAGCCCGTGGAAGGCGCAGCTGCTGGCGCAGCTGGTCGACCGCACCGAGATCGTGCTAGCCGGTGGTGAGATGGCGGTGGTGCCGGCGCGGACGTTCCCGACGCCGGAGCAGCTGGTCGCGCTCACCGAGCCCGGACAGCGCATCGTCGGTGAGAACGACACGCTGACGGTGATGACCGACGACCGTTCCGGATTGTTCAGCCGGGTGACCGGCGTCTTGGCGATGCACGGCCTCGACGTCCTCACGGCGGGCGTGTACTCCAGCGAGGATGGCCGCGCGCTCGAAGAGTTTCGCGTCAACGATCCCTACCGCGAGCAGACGCCCTGGCCCCGCGTAATCGCCGACGTCGAGCGGGCGCTGGAGGGTCGCCTGGCGGTGCATGCACGAGTCGCCGAGCGGGCGCGCACCTACGGACGCCAGACGTACTCGCTGCAGGCGCGCGGCTCGTCGGTGGTCATCGACAACCAAGCCTCGGACGACGCCACGGTTATCGACGTGGAAACCGGCGACCGTATAGGCGTGCTCTACGCCATCGCCCGCGCCCTGGCCGAGCTCGACCTCGATGTCCGCTCGGCGAAGGTGCAAACCCTCGGCGTGCGCGTGGTCGACGCCTTCTACGTCCGCGACCGCGACGGCAACAAGATCGTCGACGCCGACATACTCGAAGAGATCGAGCGCGCCGTCCTTCATAACCTCGCGAGCTAACGACACAAGCCATGGCGCCGAGACACCGTGGGTGGAAGGCGTTGGCCGAAGCGGTTGCCGCGGGCGCGCGTGTAACGCGGTTGCGACGGTTGGCGGGAGCGGGGATGACCGATGCCTACGACGTAACACTCGATCGGACGCCCGGCCGAGTCGTCGTCAAGGTCTACCGTGACGGTGACGGTACGGCACCGTTGGAGTGGAGTCGCCTCGAGTTCGCCCAGCGGGTCTCGCTGCCGGTGCCCGAGCCCATCGTTGCTGATCTGGCGTCGGTCTGGTTCGGGAGGCCCGCCGTGGTCATGTCGCGGTTGCCTGGGCGTCCGGACCTGACGCCCACGGACGTCGATTCGTGGGTCGGGGCGCTCGCGCGGGCGCTGGCGGAGTTGCACGAAACGTCTTTGGACGGAGCTGAAGGTGCGGTCACGCGACCTCCACGCTTCGAGACTTGGACGGCACCAGCGGGCGACCACAATGCGTTGACCGCCACCGCCGTTCGCGCCGTCACAGCACATCTGCCTTTGAGTGCGTCTGAACGCGTCCTCACTCACGGCGACTTCCACCCGGGCAACATCCTCTGGCACCGCGGCCGCATCACTGGTGTCGTCGACTGGAGCGCCGCACGGCTCGACACCCGGTGGTACGACCTCGCGTATTGCCGAGCCTCGGTGTGCATCCATCACGGGCCGGACATCGCCGCTCGCCTCACCGACGCATACTCGGGCATCGTCGGTGCCACCTCTGACGATCTCGCTGTGTACGACCTCATGTGCGTGTTGAGCTCGCGGCACTACCTCGCGGACTCGCTCGCCGCCGACCGGGAACAAGGCCATGTGCCCGACTATCAGCTGTCAGTCGCGCACCTGGATGAGCACGTGCGGCGAGCGCTGAAACGACTCGGGAACTAGGCGAAAGCGGGGACGCGTTCTTCTTTGAGTCCGTGGGCGCGAGCGCGTATGAGTTCGCGGAGTTGCATTTCTTCGACGTGTCGTTCGAACGGTGACTGATCGTCGTCGCCGTCGTCGCGGGGTGGTGTCGGGGGTGGGCCGATGGCCCCGGGTGGTCGGGTGGTCCAGTGGGTGAGGTTGGGGCCGGTGACTTCGAGGGTGCCGTCGGGGTGTAATCGGGCGTGCCAGCCGTGGCGGTGCAGCATGCCGTGGTGTTTCTCGCACAGCAGGACGAGGTTGGTCATGGAGGTGGGGCCGCCGTCGCAGTGTTTCTTGTTGACGTGGTGGGCGTGGCACCACGAGGCGGGGCGGTCGCAGTTGCGCCAGCGGCAGCCGCGGTCGCGGATGACGATGCCGTTCCACAGTTCCGGTGGCGGGGTTCGGACGCCGACGCCGTAGTCGAGCAGGGTCGAGTCGGCGTTGAGGACACGGTGCAAAGTGCAGTCGCACAACAGGCGATCCAACGTCTCTGAGGTCAGGCTCATGCCGGTGGTGAGGTCGTAGCCCTCGACGCGGGCGGTGTCGATCGTGTCGGCGTTGATGATCAGGTTGAGGTGCGGTCGGTTCCGGCCGGGATGTTTGAGGTTCTGGTTGTCGACGAAGAAGCGGAACACGTCGACCAGTGCCGCACCCCGTCGTTGTGGCGCCGGTTCGTCGAGGTCGCCCGAGTCGGCCAGCGCGAGGGCCTTGACCGCGAGCGCGAATCCTTCGGCATCCAGCGACGCGTTCAGCTGGCCGCGGTCGTCCAACGTGGGGGACAACCACGCTTCGGCGCGCGGGTCCTTCGGGCGGCCGCCTTCGTTGAGGGCGTCGGCGCGGTCGCGCCACACCCGCATCGCCACCGCCGTCTCGATCATGTCGAGAGACTCGAGGCTCGGAACGACGAGGGCTTCGTGCTCGGCGAACAACTCGACGTGACGGTCGATCACTTTGGCGCAGATGATCCGCACCTGCCCACCGCTCAGCCGCCCGGACATCCACGCCGCCGCAGTCACAGGAAGCCGCCGCAGCTTCTGGCCGATCTTCACCAGCTGCAGCGCGTCGCCATGCGTGAACCCGAGGTCGCGCAACCAGGCGACCACCGACGTGTGGCCGGCAATCTCCCACTCACCGGACTCGTCGAACGCCGCGATCGCCAGCGCCAAACGCGCCTCGTAGCGGTCATAGGCCCGCACCGCCACGGCCAACGACGCCCCATCTGTGGGCATCTCCAGAGCGTCGAGCGCAGCCATCGTGGAAGCGAATGACATCGATGTAATTTTACCGGAGGGGTGTCACACCCACAATGGTCAATTCGTGACCGAAGTGCTCCGCCCATCCTGTGGGCGTGGCGTTGAACCGCGCATCGGTGATGGACGGGTCGGCGCCGAGTTTCCGCAGCAGGTCGATCATCGCCTGGTCGTTGCGCTCGACGGCCACGTGCAGCGCCGTTTGCCACGGCATCTCGCACGGCGAGTCGGAACGGCCGAGCGCGTTGACGTCGAAACCGGCGCTCACCGCAGTCATCACTGCCTTTGCCCGCCCGCTCGCCGCCGCCTGCACGACCAGCGACGGTCGTTCCTGCTGCGCGCTGCGCGGGATATCGGGATCGGTGTCGCGGACGATGGTGGCTTTGTTGTCGGCGGCCATGACCGAGCCGATGAACGCGTCGACCACATCACGCGGTTCCGACACCGCGCCGTGCGCCGCGAGTGTGCGCACGATTGCCGAGTTGCCGCATAGCGCGGCGAACTGTGCGGGCGTGCGACCGTGGCAGTGGCCGAAGCGCTCGTCGTCGAACGGAGTTGTGAGATCCACGCCGTTCTCGGCGAGGAGCCGCACGCGGTCGCGCATGTCGTGGTGGATGGCCCACCGCAGCTGTGCGCGCAGCATCTCCTGAGGAGTCTCACGGGCGGAGGTGAGCATCTCCTTCCACGGTCCACCGTCGCCCTGGCCCAGCCCGAACTCGAACAACAACTCGAGGTGCTCGGCTCCGGGCTGGAACTGCCGGTTGTAGAGGACCTGCGAGTCGTTCGGGTCGGCACCGCGTTCGAGCAAGACGCGGGCGAGCGCCATCGCATGTGGGTGCCGCGACTGGTTCGCCGGTCCTTGCTCGCCCTCGCCGAACACGCCGGTCATCACCGTGAATGGTGACGGGAAGCCGTGCCACAGGTAGCCGGCGTTCGGGTTGGCACCGTGCTGGAGCAGCAGCATGGCCGTGACGAGCGTGTCGCCTTCGCTCGGAACCGGCTCGAAGCGGCCGTAGGCGAGGTACATCAGTGGTTCCCACATGAAGGGACCGCCTTCGCGTGCGGCCAACGACGGATCCGTGTCCAACATCGCTCGCACGGTGTCGATCGACGCGGTCGCGGCGGCGATCCAGATGTTCCGCGTCGCCAGGTCCGGCGTGAGCATTTCGCTCGCCGCGGCGCGCTTGGCCGGCGAGTCGTCGTCGGAGTAGCAAAGGCAGCACAGCCGCAGGAACTCGTCGGCCGGATCGTTCGACGGCGCGACCGTGTCGGGCGTGCGTGTGAGCTTGGTCACCAACTCGACGTGGTTCTTCAACTTTGGCCAGCTGGCGAAGCCGTAGCCCTGGGCGACGTGGAACTGCGCTTGGCTGAGCTTGATGCCGAACTGGCGCTTCACGTCTTGCGCTTGATTGCGCAGATGCTCGAGGCTTGGCCGGTCGGGTAGGGGAATGGTGGTCGACAACGCGACTCCTCTCGTCGCCGGCGGTCCGCATCACCGGGCTGAAAGGAGGCGTTGGACTCAACCTTTCAACTGCACATCTCAGGTGGGCTCTGCCCTGTCCGCGGACCGGAGGCGTCCTGCGCGCCGACCCTGACAGTACTCCGCGAGCGGCGCGCCGGGAGGTCTGGTCGGCGAAGGTGACCCAACGACCCCGCGGGAGCGTCACGGCGGCTCGCTGTGGCTACTGTTGGTGACCGGAGTGCCGGGAAGCCTGGTCGGCGAGATACTTCGTCGATCCTAAGGAGCGGCCCCATGGTCCCAACGAACCGGCCGACCTGGCTGCGCAGCGACCGATTCTTGGCTCGTTCGGTTGCGCGGCCGGTGCAACGGTTTCTGCATGTCGAAGCCTCCGGCGGGCTGTTGCTGGTGGCGGCTGCGCTTGTGGCGTTGGCCTGGGCCAACTCGCCATGGTCCGCCGCGTACAACGACCTGTGGGCGACCGAACTGACCATCGACCTCGGCGGCCACGCAATAACCGAGGATCTACGCCACTGGGTCAACGACGGTCTGATGACGCTGTTCTTCTTCGTCATCGGACTCGAGATTAAGCAGGAGATAACCAACGGGCAGCTGACCCAGCCCCGTGACGCCGCCATTCCCGCACTCGGAGCGCTCGGCGGGATGGTCGTGCCGGCGTGCTTCTTCCTGGCATTCAACCTCGGCGGTGACGGCGCCGCGGGTTGGGGAATTCCGATGGCCACGGACATCGCCTTTGCCCTTGGGGTGCTCGCCCTGCTCGGTTCGCGCGTCCCGGCTCAGCTGAAAGTGCTCCTCTTGGCCCTCGCGATCGTCGACGATGTCGGCGCCATCATCGTCATCGCACTCTTCTACTCTGACGGCCTCGACGCCCGCTGGGGTGCGGCGGCGGTGGCCGGCTTGCTCGCGATAGTCGCACTGCGCCACGCGGGCGTGCGTTACGTGCCGGTATATGTGATCTTGGGCATCGGCATCTGGTTGGCGACCTTCGAATCGGGCGTCCACGCCACCATCGCCGGGGTAGCCCTCGGACTCCTCTCGCCCGCGCGCGCGTTTCTTCCTGAGGTCGACGCGGACCGGGTAGCCGGTGAACTCTCCACCGACGTCGCCGTGACGGCTGCTGATGTCCGAGACATCTCGTTTCGTATCCGCGAATCGGTCCCCGTCACCGAACGTCTGCAGGATCACCTGCACCCTTGGACGAGCTACGTGATCGTGCCCGTCTTCGCCCTAGCCAACGCCGGCGTAACCGTGAGCGCTGGCACCCTGGGTGAGGCCGCCACGTCCCCAGTCGCCGTCGGGGTCGTGGTCGGTCTGGTGGTCGGCAAACTCGTCGGCGTCGCCGGTGCGATCGCTCTCGCCGCGCGTCTCGGCGTCGGTCGGCTGCCGGAAGGGGTGACGACGCGCCACGTTCTCGGGCTGGCTGCCGTCGCCGGAATCGGCTTCACGGTTTCGATTTTCGTGGCGGGCCTCGCATTCGACGACCCGGTGCTGGGTGACCAGGCCACCATCGGTGTCCTCGCGGCCTCGGTGATCGCCGCGGCTCTCGGCAGCGCGATCCTGCTCACCGGGCGGCGCGCCAGCGAAGCGTAAAGCTCAACCCCGGCGCCTGAGCGGCAGGCTCGCGCAGCGCTCGGCGGCCGTGAACTCCTCGGCGCCGTTCATGGAAGTCAAATCGTCGCCGCATCTAGCCTTGCCGACACGCGGGGCCAGTCGACGATCCCCCAGATTGCTTCGAAGAAGGCGCGCTTGTCGTTCTCGTACTGGAGGTAATACGCGTGTTCCCACGCGTCGACTGCGAGGATGGGAACGGTTCCCTGGCCGTGATTGCCCTGGTGGTCGTAAGCCTGTTCGATAACAATCCGTCGTCCCATCGGCTCCCACGACGCGAGCGCCCAACCGGATCCCTGGATAGTGCTGGCTGCCTCGGTCATATGCGTGATGAACTGTTGGAAGCCGCCGAAATTGGCGCGGATCTGCTCGCCGAGCCAGCCGTCTGGTTCGCCCCCGCCGTCGGGCGATAAACAGTCCCAGAACAATGAGTGCAGGACGTGGCCCGACAGGTTGAACGCAAGGTTCTTTTCCAACATGACGAGCGCGCTGAAATCGTTGCCCTCCCGCGCGGCCTGGAGACGTTCGACCGCGCCGTTCGCGCCCTTGACGTATGCGGCGTGGTGCTTCGAGTGGTGAAGCTCCATAATCCGACCCGATATGCACGGTTCGAGCGCCGAGTAGTCGTACCTCAGGTCCGGGAGTCGGTAGGTGCGCTCATCTTCTGCTGCGACATCAGTCATGTCATTTCCTCGAGGTTCTAGAGACGGGATCCCGTCACACCGTCCTACCCAGAAAGTCCGCCCGCGGCGAAGGGGTGCATGCCGTCCTAACGACCGCCCAGATTGGCGGCGCTCATGGCAGCAGTTCGGCGTAGTCGTCACGCGAGACCGGATCGGCGGTCAACGACCCGTCGCCGCGGGGCACGTCGACCGGCGCCCCGCTCAATGTGAAAGCCACTTGGCCGATCCCCGCACGCGCGGTGAAAGTGCAGACGAGTTGTGTCCACGTCCGGCGGCGCGACGGGTGCGTTGAGCGCACGTTCGGCGATCGCGAGGCGGTCCCATGCGACGTAGCACAGCGCACCTGCTCGGCCACCAGCGCCAAACCCAACCCCGTGCCGCTCGACGAACCCGCATTAATGCCCACGGCTTACGTCCGCAGCAAACCGAGCCTCGCGCTCCATACGCTCCTCGAGCGCGGAGGCCATCGTGTTGAACGCGTGCGAGAGCCGCTCCAGGTCCGGATCGGCAGCCTCGTCGAGGCGCGTATCGAGCGCCCCTCCAGCGGTCCTTTCGGCCGCATCGGCGACCGGTCCGAGTGGCCGCACCAAGCGGTTCGCCGCCGCCCGGCCAAGTGCCGCGGCCAAGACTGCCTATAACGCGACTCCGACGAGCGAGGCGCGCGCAAGCAGATCCAGTGTGCGGTCGAGCTCGGCAAGTGGAAACACGTCGAAATACGACGCGCCCACGGCAGCCACTGGCACGCCAACAGCGAGGCTGGAACCACCCCCGACTCCGGTGAAGCGCTGGTGACCGGCGCGCCCGTCGCCGACGGCCGAGACGAGGCCGGCGGGAAGCGAGCTCGACCCCGTCGCGACCGAAGTCGAGAACCACTCGCCGCGAAACCGCAGCACAGCACTCGACGCGGTACCTCCGCCGAGGCAGGCGAGGAACGTGGTCACGTCGGGGATTGGATTTCGCAGCACGGAACGGACCAGGCGAGCGTTTACGAACGCCTGGCGCGCCGCAGTCGTCTCGCGTTGGGCGACGAGGTAGCTGCGAGCGACCTCGTACGTGACACCGCCGAGTCCGATGGCCACGAACAACGCCGTCAACCCGAATGCCCACGTCGCTCGGGTCCGCAATCCGACGCGAAGGCGCCGCGCTCGGTGCATCGCCAAACCTGGACGCAATCGGAAGCGGCGGCGTCGTTGCATTGATCCTGGCCTTGGCTAAGTAGATCGCGGCGATGGCGAGTCGCGGTCCGAAGAAAGCCTGTTCACCCCGGAAACGCGCTGATCGCGCGTTCGCCACACGATCGCAACAATCCGGAGACGAAAGAGAAACGTCAGCTTCGTAGGTTGCGAGCCGGGCAACGGGGCCCCTCTCTGCTGTATCGGACCTCCCCGATTCGCTTTCGAAAGGATCGTTAATGCAACGACTACGAAGTAGGGCGGCGATGGGCGTCTTACCCAGAACTCTTATTGCCGCTTCGGGCGCTGTGGCTGTCACGGTTTGGCTCGCGGCTCCTGCCGCCGCACAAAGCGATGAGCTCACTGCCGAGGTCGTACAAACGAACCTCGACAACGTGTTCGTGCTCATCGCCGCCGTGCTCGTCATCTTCATGCAGGCGGGCTTCGCGCTCGTCGAAGCCGGGCTCACACGAGCCAAGAGTGTCGCCAACATCATGATGAAGAACCTGATGGACTTCTGCGCTGGCGCCATAGCGTTCTTTGCGGTTGGCTACGCCATCGCCTTCGGTTCGGGGAACGACTTCTTCGGCTCCGAGGGCTGGTTCTTATGGGACAACGCGTTCCAGTACGGAACACTGACCGTGCCGGTCACCTTCATCTTCCAGGTCGCGTTCGCCGCGACGGCCGCCACGATCGTTTCGGGCGCCATGGCCGAACGAACCAAGTTCAAGAGCTACTTCCTGTACTCGATCGTGATATCGGCGCTCATCTACCCCGTGGTCGTGCACTGGAACTGGGGCGGCGGCTGGCTCGCACAGCTCGACACGCCGTTCCACGACTTCGCTGGCTCGACGATGGTTCACCTGACCGGTGGTGTCGCGGCTCTCATGGGAGCGATCGTGTTGGGGCCACGCCTCGGCAAGTACGGATCCGACGGCAAGCCGCGGGCCATTCCTGCGCACAACATTCCCTATGCCGTCCTCGGGACCTTCATCCTCCTGGTCGGCTGGTACGGATTCAACCCTGGTTCTGAGCTCGCAGCTGACGGCGCGATCGGCGGCATAGCCGTCACGACCACGCTGGCGGCGGCGGCGGGCGCGATCGTGGCGATGGCCACGATCTGGATGAAGAGCGGCAAGCCCGATGTCGCGATGACTGCGAATGGCATGCTGGCCGGTCTCGTTGCCATCACGGCGGGCACGGCGGCCGTCAGCCCAATGGGCGCGATCATCATCGGCGCCTTGGCGGGCGTGATAGTGGTCGGAGCGGTCCTCCTCTTCGATCGACTGCACGTCGACGACCCCGTTGGCGCAATCTCGGTCCACGGCGTGTGCGGAGCGTTCGGCACGATTTGCGTCGGACTGTTCGCCACGGAGACGACCGACTTCTGGCAGCAGGGTCTCTTCTACGGCGGCGACGCCGACCAGCTCGTGAGCCAGGTCATCGGTGTCGCCGCGGTCGCTGCGTTCGTGGCGCTCACGGCTGGCATTCTGTTTCTTCTCATCAAGGTAACGATCGGACTGCGCGTGAGCGAGGAAGAAGAAATTGCGGGTCTCGACGTGCTCGAGCACGGCGCGCCCGGCTACGGCCACGACGTTTCTCCGCTGGTGACCGGTGGTACCGCTCGATCCTTCGCCACGGCCTCTCCGAGCAGGTCGGGAGGTGAGGCATGACCAAACTTGTCGTAGCAATCGTGAAGCCGTTCGTACTCGACGGGGTGAAGGACAGCCTCAAGGCCATCGGAGTCAAGGGACTCACAATCACTGAAGTGCAGGGCTTCGGCCGGCAGGGAGGTCACACCGAGACCTACCGTGGAAATGAATACACCGTCGACCTGGTCCCGAAGCTTCGTCTCGAAATCCTCTGCGAAGCTGGCCAGGTGTCGCAGTTGATGGAAACGATCTGCACTGCAGCGAACACCGGCAAGATCGGCGACGGCAAGATTTGGGTGCTCGATGTGGAGCGGCTGATGCGGATTCGCACTGGTGAGATGGACACCGATGCCATCTGACCCACCGCAAGGTGGGATGCCAGTCCGGCATACGTGGAGTGAGTCCGAGCGCCTCGTTCCACGAGTAGTCGTGCAACCGCTCCACCGGCTGCTTCAGCACGAAGCGGCCGGTGGAGTGGTCATGATCGTCGCAGCAGTCGCGGCGATCCTTTGGGCGAACTCGCCGTGGTCTTCCTCCTACTTCAACCTGTGGCAGACGCCGTTGCGCGTAGAGCTGGGCGAGTTGATCCACCTCGATCACCTTTCACTCCAGACGTGGGTGAACGACGCGCTCATGACCGTCTTTTTCTTACTGGTAGGCGTAGAGATCAAGCGTGAGGTTGTTCACGGTGAGCTTGGCAATGTGCGCGCCGTCGCGCTCCCGGTGGTAGCAGCGCTGGGCGGCATGGTGGTTCCCGCGGCGATGTATGCCGGATTCAACGCCGGAGGCCCAGGAGCGAGCGGCTGGGCGATTCCCATGGCGACCGACATTGCCTTCGCCGTCGGCATAGTCACGCTCGCGGGGCGGCGCGTGCCGACGTCGGCAAAGCTGTTTCTGCTCACGCTCGCGGTCGCCGATGACGTCGGCGCCATCATCGTCATCGCCGTTTTCTACGCGGGCAACATCGAGTGGGGTTGGCTGGCGGCCGCCGCAGGCGGGCTAGCCATCATCCTCGCCATGCGTCGCGGCGACGTGCAGAGCCTGGCGCCGTATCTCACGGTCGGAGGATTCCTTTGGCTCGCGTTGCTCGAGTCGGGCGTGCACGCAACGCTCGCCGGCGTCATTCTCGGGTTACTGACTCCCGCGTGGCCACTGCACTCACCGCGTCGATTTCCCGAGCACGCGCGAGCGATCATCAAGGGTGTCGAAACGTCGTACTACGACCGCGTTCTGACGCAGAAGGAGTTCGAAGAAAACGAGCAACGAATCGCCGACGTGGCTCGTTTGGCGATGCACTCGACCAGTCCGCTCGAACGACTCGAGCGCGCTCTCACGCCATGGGTTGCCTACATAATTGTTCCGGTCTTCGCCTTGGCGAACGCCGGCGTGTCGATCAATCGGGATGCGATCGCCGGACTGGCGTCGAATGACATCACGGTCGGCGTCATCGCCGGACTCGTCGCCGGGAAGGCTGTCGGCGTCCTAGGCGCGACGGCACTGGCGGTTCGTCTTCGGTTGGGCGCCTTGCCTAGCGGCGCGACCTGGATGCAAATGGCCGGAATCGCGGCCGTCGCTGGCGTCGGGTTCACCGTGGCACTCTTCGTCGCCAGCCTCAGCTTTGACGATCCCGCGCAGACCGACGCGGCGAAGATCGGCATCCTCGGTGCGAGCGTGATTGCGGGAGCGCTTGGGTACCTGGCGCTCCGGTTTCCCAGGCCGCGCGTGCGCTCAGATGACCTTGCCGTGACCGTCCCAGTAACGGTCGCGTAGCAAGCGCTTGTAGAGCTTGCCTGTCGGAAGACGAGGCAGTTCGGCTTCGAAGTCGATAGAGCGCGGCACCTTGAACCGTGCCAGGTGCTCGTTGCAGAACGCGATCAGTTCGCGCGCTGTGTCGTCGGACGGCTCGACACCGTCGACCAACTGCACCACTGCCTTGACTTCCTCACCGAGGTCTTCGTTGGGCACGCCGATGACGGCGGCGTCCATCACCTTCGGGTGCGTGATGAGCAGGTTCTCGGTTTCCTGCGGATAGATGTTCACGCCGCCGGAGATGATCATGTAGGTCTTGCGGTCGGTCAGGTAGAGGTAGCCGTCTTCGTCGATGTAGCCCACGTCGCCGACCGACGACGCGTCGCCTTCGGCGCTGCGCGACTCCTTGGTCTTCTCGGGTGCGTTGAAGTACTCGAAGGCGGTGGCGCCCTTGAACCACACGGTGCCGGGCGTGCCCACCGGGCATTCGTTGCCGTCGTCGTCGAGGATGTGCAGCTCACCGACGATCGGCTTGCCGACGGTGCCCTTGTGCGCCATCCACTCCTCCGACGTGCAGAACGTAAAGCCGTGCGCCTCGGTCGCGCCGTAGTACTCCTGGATGATCGGCCCCCACCACTCGATCATCTGTTCCTTCACCGCGATCGGGCACGGCGCCGCCGCATGCACGATGCACTCGAGCGACGACAGGTCGTACTTGGCGCGCACGTCTTCCGGCAGCTTGAGCATGCGGGAGAACATCGTCGGCACGAGCTGGCTGTTGGTGATCTTGTACTTCTCGACCAGTGCCAGGTACTGCTCGGGGTCGAAGCGCTCCATGATCACGCTGGTGGCGCCGAGCCGGATGGCGCCCGACACGCTGGCCTGTGGCGCCGAGTGGTACAGCGGCGCCGGCGACAGGTAGTGCATGCCCTCGCGGAAGCCGAACATGAACTTCAAGGCGAGCAGCGCCGGCAACATGTCGCCGGGCGCCATTTCCGTCAACGGTCGCAGGATTCCTTTCGGCTGACCCGTCGTTCCCGAGCTGTAGAGCATCGCCGCTCCGAGGCGTTCGTTCTCCACGTGGTCGGTCGGGTACTTCGCCATCAGTTCGTCGTAGGGCTCGAACGGACCGTCGGGCTCGTCGGCATCGATCATCACCCAGCGCTGCACGTCGGGACACAGCGCCGGTAGTTGCAGCGCCACCTCGCGCTTTGCCTTGGTGGTGATGAACACCTTGGCCGTCGAGTCGTTGACGATGTACGCCACTTCTTCGGGCGACAGGTACGAGTTGATGCAGGTGAAGTACAGGCCGGTCCGCTCGGCTCCGGCTTCGACCTCCATCAGGTGGAGGTTGTTCTCGGTGAACGTCGCGATGTGGTCGAGCGGCTGGAGGCCGATGTCGCGGTAGAAGTGCGCGGCGCGGTTGGCCCGCTCCTCGTACTCCTTGTAGGTGAGCTCTTGCCCGCTGGTTGCCATGATGAGGACGGGCTGATCCGGATTGGCGGCGGCGTGGTCGCGTGCGTACATGGGCTGTTTGTTAGCACCGCTAGGAAAATGCTTGCGCTCGAAACCGGTCACAGTTATTGTGCAAAACGCCGCAATTAACGGCTCGTGGGATAAACGTATAGAGGAAATTCGAGGCCTGTTTAGCGCGCCTCATTTTGCTTGAAATCCCCCTCCGGCTTCGGTAGGTTCGCCCCAATGGGGCCTGCCACCACTGATCCGCTTGACCACCACCCTGATCTCGCTTCCGAGCAAGAGTTTCTCGATTTCGCACAAATGAACCTGATGCGAATGCGCGAGCGGGCGATATATCTGAAGTCGCTCGGATATCAAGGCGGCAACGTCACCGAGGGCGGTGTCGACCCCGACATCGCCGCCAAGTGGGATTTCGACAAGCAGGTGCGGATCGACGCGCTGGCCGACCGTCCGACGGCGCTGTGTTTCGGTCGGCTCGACCGGCGCGACGACGTGCGCCACTACATCGGGCGCCGCCACGTCGAGGACGAAGATGGTGAACCGCTCGTCACCGACTGGCGGGCGCCTGTCGCCGCCAGTTTCTACCGAGCCACCGTCGTCGACCCGATGGGACTGCGCCGGAGGCGCCGCTTCATCCTCGAAGGCCCGCAACTGGTCGATATCTTCGACGAGGATCTCCTGTCGCCCGACGCCACGACCGCCGGCGCGTTCGTACCCGACCCGCTCCTCGCCGAGATCGAGCACGCCCGCACCGGCGAGATGCGAGACATCGTCGCCACCATCGCCGCCGAGCAAGACGTCATCATCCGCGCGCCGATCGAGCAGTGCGTCGTCGTGCAAGGCGGCCCCGGCACCGGCAAGACCGCCGTCGGCCTGCACCGCGCGGCGTTTCTGCTCTACGAGCACAGCGACCTGCTCAAGGGCGAGCGTCTCTTGATCCTCGGGCCGAACCCGATCTTTCTGCGCTACATCTCGCAAGTGCTGCCGTCGCTGGGCGAGACCTCGGCGGTGCAACGCACGCTGCAAAGCCTGGTGGCGGCTCGCTATCGGGTGCGCGGCGAGGACACGATGGACGTCGCCCGCTTGAAGGGCGACCCGCGCATGATCGAAGTCGTACGCCGCGCCGTGTTCGATCGCGTGCGCGCTCCCAAAGAAGACGTGGTCGTCCAGTCGGGCTTCGGAGCGGTGGTGCTGCCGGCTTCCGACGTGGCCGACCTGATCGACGCGTCAGTGAACAGCCCGCGGCCGACGAGCCAGAGTCGCGAACTGCTGCGCAACCAACTCGTGGACCTCGCGTGGCGCGTCCACTCCGCCAAGCCGACGACCAAGCTGGCCGACTACGGACCCTTCGCCGAAGACGTGCGCGGGTGCGCCGGGTTGAAGGCGGCGCTCGACAAGCTCTGGCCGGCCATCAGCGCGGGCGACGTGGTGCGGCGCCTGTACGGCAACCGCAACGTGCTCATGCGCGCCACCGACGGGCTGCTGAAGAACGACGAACGCGACGCGCTAGCCCGCAAGGCCACGCCGCGGATGCGTGATGAGGTGTGGACCCGCGCCGACCTTGGGGTGCTCGACGAAGCCGACTTCCTGACCGCCGGCCCCCCGCGGATGTACGAACACGTCGTGGTCGACGAAGCGCAAGACCTCTCCGCCCTCGAGCTGCGCATGGTGGCTCGCCGCAGTCGCCGCGGGTCGACGACGATCCTCGGTGACCTCGCGCAAGCCACCGCTCCCGGGCACCAGACCAACTGGGCTGATGCCCTGGCGGTCATCGGCGCCCGCGACGCGCACCTCGACGAGCTCACCGTCGGCTACCGCGTCCCCGCGGCCATCATCGACTTCGCCAATCGCCTGTTGCCCGAAGCCGCACCCACCGTCGCCCCGACACGTTCGGTGCGCGTACGCGGCGAGGCGCCGAGTTTGGTGGCGGTCGACGCCGAGGACGTCGTCGCCATGGTGACCCACGAAGTCGTCGCGCTTGCGGCGACGTGGAACACGCTCGGCGTCGTCGTGCCCACCGCGCTGTTCGACGACGTCGCCGCCGCGCTGAGCGGTTACGGGCTCTCCTTCACCGACGCGCGGCGCGCATCCGAGCTCGACGAACACATCACGTTGTTGGCCGCCGTCGCGTCGAAGGGCCTCGAGTTCGACGCTGTTCTTGTGGTCGAACCCGCCACCATTGTCGAGGAGGAGGGCGCGACCGGCGTGCGGGCGCTGTATGTCGCATTGACCCGTGCCGTGCAGGCGCTCACCGTCGTCCATGCACGGCCGCTGCCCGACGCGCTGCGAGATAACTAAGTTCCGCGGATGCGCTTTTCCATTTGGCCGTCGCCGATGCGGCCCTGGTCCGAGATCCTCGAACTCACGCAGCATTGCGAAGCCACTGGGTGGGACGGCGTGTACTTCGCCGACCACTTCATGCCGAACGCTCCGGACGCGACGCCGCTCGACGGGCCGACGCTCGAATGCTGGTCGGTCATCGCCGGCCTCGCCGCGGCCACGTCGCGCTTGCGACTGGCGCCGCTGGTCACAAGCGTCACCTACCGCCATCCTGCGGTGCTGGCCAACATCGCCGCCGCCGTCGACAACATCTCGGACGGCCGCCTGCTGCTCGGCCTCGGTGCCGGGTGGCAGGAGAACGAACACCAGGCGTACGGGCTCGAACTGGGCACGATCAAGCAGCGGCTCGACCGGTTTGAGGAGGCGTGCGAAGTCGTCCGGTCGCTGACGGGCGCCGGGCGCACCACCTTCAAGGGCGAGTACTACGACGTCACGGACGCACCCAACCAGCCGGCGCCCGTGCAGGACAGGCTGCCGATCCTGATCGGCGGCGGCGGTGAGAAGCGCACGCTGAAGATCGCCGCCAAGTACGCCGATGAGTGGAACGCCTGGACCGACCCGACCGTGCTGGCCCACAAGCTGTCGGTGTTGGCGCAGCACTGCGACGCCATCGGCCGCGATCCGAAAGAGATCGAAGTCTCGACCCAGCAGATGCTGTTCCTGTCCAACGACGAAGAGTGGCTGAAGGACAAGCGCGGGCCGGACGGCCGCGGGCAAGGCGGCATCACCGGCACGCCTAGGGAAGTGGTGGAGATCATCGGCGCCTACAAGGACGCCGGCGCCGACGAGATCATCATCCCCGACTTCACCATGGGCTCGATGCAGCGTCGCAAGGACACCTGCGACCTGTTTATGGCTGAAGTAGCGGCGAACTTCCGATAGCCGCGTCGGCGTCGACCACCGGCGCTTCGACGGCCGGCGCGGGATTCAGCAACCCGAAAACGCCGGCGGCGAGGCAGCCGAGCGCGCCGAGCCCGAGGGCGTAGCGGGCGCCGAGGTTCTGGGAGATCGTGCCCACGATGGGGCCGCCGATCGGCGTGCTGCCGAGGAACACCATGGCTTGCAGGGCGAGCACGCGGCCGCGCATCGACGGCAGTGCCCGCGTCTGCACGATGGCCGTCGACGCCGTCATGAAAGCGATGCTGGCGCCGCCGAGGAACACCGCGACCACGAACGCCGCCGCGGTATTCGGGCTGAGGGCGAGTAGCACCATCGTGGCCGCGAACGCCAGCGCCGCGGTGGAGACGTTCTTGCGTGACACATGGGTGCGTCGTGCCGTGATCAGCGCGCCGGCGAGCGAGCCGATGCTCACGACCGAGAACAGGAGCGTGAAGGTGAGCGTGCCGCCTTTGAGGTCGCGGGCGACGAACACCGGGAGCACGGTTTGGAAGTTGAACGCCAGCGTGCCGATCACCGTCATCATCACGAGCGGGATCCACAGGTCGGGCACGCTGCGTACGTACCGGATGCCTTCGCGGACCTGCCCGCGGCCTCGGATCGCCGGTTCGGCGCGGCGCAGCTCGCTCGGCCGCATGCGCATGTACCCGGCGATCACGGCGATGTAGGAAAGGCCGTCGACCACGAACGCCCAACCGAAGCCGACCGTCGCGATCAGCGCGCCGGCGAGGGCGGGACCGATGACCCGCGACCCGGTCATCAGCGCGCTGTTGAGGCTGATGGCGTTGGTCATGTCGTCGTCGGGCACCATCTCGACCACGAACGAGCGGCGCGCCGGGTTGTCGAAGGCGGTGGCGATACCGCCGAACACCGCGATGGCGAAGATTGCGGCCACGGGCGGGTGGTCCATGAAGGCCACGGCGCCGAGGGCGAAGGACTGCACCATCGCCAGGCTCTGCACGATCAGCAGCAGCTTGCGCTTGTCGGAGCGGTCGGCCACGAGGCCGGCGAAGGCGCCGATCAGCAGCACCGGGCCGAACTGAGCGGCGGCGAGGAAGCCGAGGGCGACGCCGCTGTGGGTCAGCTTGAAGACCAATAGCGTTTGGGCGACCAGCGTCAGCCAGTTGCCGATCTGCGAGATCAGCTGGCCCGTGAAGAACAGCCTGAAGTTGCGGTGGCCGAGCGAGCGGAAGGTGGCCTTCATTTCGTGAGCTCCTCGAGGATGTCGAGAGCTTCGGCGAGCTTGGTCTGCGCTTCGGGGCTGAGTTCGCGGACCCGACCCGCGAGCCAGGCGGTCTTGCGGCGCCGCGACTCCGCCACCAGGGCGGAGCCCTTCTTGGTGGTGGTCACGAAGCTGACCCGCCGATCCTCGGCGTCGATCGAGCGCGACACGAGGCCGTCGTCTTCGAGGATGGCCAGCACCTTGGTGATCGACGGGGGAGCGACGCCTTCGTGTTCGGCCAGCGCCTTGAGCGTGAGCGGCCCGTGGTTCTCGATGGCGGCCAACGCTGACATCTGGCTCGGTGTGCGGTCGACCCCCGACTCGCGCCGCAGCTGGCGGTGTAACCGCGTGGAACTCAGCCGGAGACGAGCGGCGATTTCGGCGGGTATCACGGCAATTACTTTACCAGACTAATTATCCAAGCTAACCATCGACTTTCTGCGTCTTAGTGACGGCAGGCGACCCTCAGACGCAGAAAGTCCAGCAGGTCGTAGCCTGCGGGACGTGCAGATCGAAGCGGTGGCGCTACGGCGGATCTCGATGCCGTTGGTCAAACCCTTCCGGACGTCGTTCGGTACCGAGACCGATCGTGACGTGGTGCTCGTCCGGGTGCGCACGCCCGACGGCGACGGGTGGGGTGAGTGCGTCGCCATGTCCGAACCCGGCTACTCCTCCGAGTACGTCGACAGTGCCCAGCTCGTGCTGCGCAAGCACCTCGTGCCGCGCTTGCTGGCCGCCGGCGAGGTCGGCGCCTTCGATGTGGCCACGGTGCTCGCCGGCGTGCGCGGGCATCGCATGGCGAAGGCGGCGTTGGAGATGGCGGTGCTCGACGCCGAACTGCGCATGACCGGTCAGTCGTTCGCGCAAGCGCTAGGCGCGACCAAGACGGCGGTCGAGTGCGGCGTGAGCGTCGGCATCCCCGGCTCGATCGACGAACTGCTCGCACAGGTCGGCGACTACCTCGACGAGGGCTACCGCCGCATCAAGCTGAAGATCGAACCGGGCTGGGACCTCGAACCGGTGCGCAAGGTGCGCGAAGCGTTCCCGCTCGACCTGCTGCAGGTCGACGCCAACGCCGCCTACACGCTCGACGACTGGCAGACCCTCGCCGCCCTCGATCCGTACGACCTGTTGCTCATCGAGCAGCCGCTCGCCGAGGACGACCTGATCGGCCACGCGCAAGCTGAGCCGCAAGATCGGCTACGCCGGTGTGTCTCGACGAGTCGATTCACTCGGCGCGCGATGCGCTCACCGCCATCGAGCTCGGCGCCTGCTCGATCGTCAACATCAAGGCCGGGCGCGTCGGCGGCTACCTCGAGGCGGTGAAGGTGCACGACCTGTGCGCGTCGATCGGCGTGCCCGTGTGGTGCGGCGGGATGCTCGAGACCGGCCTCGGTCGCGCCGCCAACGTGGCGCTGGCCGCGCTGCCCGGCTTCACGCTGCCCGGCGACACCAGCGCGTCGGACCGCTACTTCTTCCGCGACATCACCGAGCCGTTCGTGATGCACGACGGGATGCTCGACGTGCCGACCGGTCCCGGCCTCGGCGTGGTGCCCGACATCGAGGCGCTCACCAAGTTCACGACCGCCGTCGAGGAGATCCGCGCCGACGTGTTCTAGACGGCGACTTCCTCTTCGTCGACGATCGGGGCGACGAACTGCGAGTTGTAGAGGCGGAAGTACGGCCCGTCGCGGCTGAGCAGTTCGTGGTGCGTGCCCTGCTCGACGATGCGCCCGTGCTCCATCACGACGATGAGGTCGGCGCCGCGGATCGTCGACAGGCGGTGGGCGATCACGAAGCTGGTGCGGCCCTTGCGCAGGGCGTTCATTGCTTCTTGCACCAGCACCTCGGTGCGGGTGTCGACCGACGACGTCGCCTCGTCGAGGATGAGGATCGCCGGGTCGGAGAGGAAGGCGCGGGCGATCGTCAGCAGCTGCTTCTGACCGGCCGAGATGTTGTCGCCCTCTTCGTTGATCAGCGAGTCGTAGCCGTCGGGCAGGTGGTGCACGAACCGGTCGACGTAGGTGGCCTTGGCCGCCGCGAGCACCTCTTCGTCGGTGCTGCCAGGCTTGCCGTAGGCGATGTTGTCGCGGATCGTGCCGCCGAACAGCCACGTGTCCTGCAGCACCATGCCGATCTGGCTGCGCAGCTCTTGGCGCGACATGTCGGCGATGTTGTGACCGTCGAGGATGATCGCCCCGCCGTTGAGGTCGTAGAACCGCATGATGAGGTTGACCAGCGTGGTCTTGCCCGCGCCCGTCGGCCCGACGATGGCGATGGTCTGGCCGGGCTCGGCTACGAGCGACAGGTTCTCGATGAGCGGCACGTTCGGGTTGTAGGAGAACGTGACGTCGTCGAACTCGATGCGGCCCCGCGTTGCTTCGGTGATGACGCCGTGGTCCTGCTCAGGCGTCATCTCGTCGGCGTCGAGGAACTCGAAGACGCGCTCGAGCGACGCGATGCCCGACTGGAACACGTTGGCGTTGGACGCCAACTGCGTGAGCGGCATCGAGAACTGGCGCGAGTACTGGATGAAGGCCTGCACGTCGCCGACCGAGATGGCGCCCGACGTCACGCGCAGGCCGCCGACCACAGCGACGAGCACGTACTGAATGTTGGTGAGGAACATCGTCGCCGGCTGCATGAGGCTCGACATGAACTGGGCGCCGAAGGACGCCTCGTACAGCTTGTCGTTGGTTTCGCGGAAGCGCTCCTCGGTGGCTTCTTGTTGACCGAAGGCCTTGACGATGGCGTGGCCGGTGAAGGTCTCTTCGATCTGCGCGTTCAGCGAACCGGTGTGCGTCCACTGCCCGATGAAGCGCGGCCGCGCCCGTCGTCCGATGCGCTGGACGAGGAAGACCGACGACGGCACCGTCGTCAGCGCCACGAGCGCGAGGATCCACGAGATCGAGAACATCATGCCGAGCGTGCCCACGATCATGAGCACCGACGTGATGCTCTGGCTCATCGTCTGCTGAAGGCTCTGGGCGACGTTGTCGAGGTCGTTGGTGACGCGGCTGAGGAGGTCACCGCGGGCGTGGCGGTCGATGTAGCTGAGCGGCAGCGCGTTGATCTTGTCTTCCGCCTTCGACCGCAACTCGAACATGAGGCCCTGCACGAGACCGGCGATGAGATACGACGTGCCGAGGCCCAGCACCCAGCGACGCCGTACAGCGCGATCGCTTGGTAGAGGTAGTGGTGCAGTCGGCCGAAGTCGACGCCGCCGCCGAGGAACACGCCGCGGAAGATGACGTCGGTGGCGTGGCCGAGCAGGCGCGGTCCGTAGACGTTCAGCGACGTGGCGATGATCGAGAACAGCAGCACGGTGATGACCGTCGGCCAGCGCTTGCCAACCATGCGTCCGAGGCGCTTGACGCTTGCCTTGAAGTTGCTCGACCGCTCGAGGGGCATGCCGATCGTGCCCCATCGCCCGCCGAACGCTTGGTTGTTGAGCGCCGAGGCGGGCAGGGTTTCGTCGTCTTCGGTCTCCTCCGCTTCCGGAGCGACGCCGTTGCCGTCGGTCATGCGGCCACCTCCTTCTCGCCGATCTGCGACTGCACGATCTCCGCGTACGTCGGGCAGCTCTCCAGCAACTCGTCGTGCGTGCCCTTGCCGACCAGTTCGCCGTCGTCGAGCACGATGATCTGATTGGCTGTCGAGATCGTCGAGACGCGCTGCGCCACGATCAACACGGCGGCGTCGGTGGTGTAGGCGGGCAACGCGGCGCGCAGGCTGGCGTCGGTGGTGAGGTCGAGCGCCGAGAACGAGTCGTCGAACACGAACACCTCGGGCCGACGGATCAAGCGCTCGGGCGATCGACAGTCGCTGCCGCTGCCCACCCGACACGTTGGAGCCGCCCTGCTCGATGCGGGCCTCGAGGCCTCCGGGCATGGCGCGCACGAAGTCTTCGGCCTGGGCGACGCGCAGCGCCTCCCACATCTCGTCCTCGGTGGCGTCGGGCTTGCCGTAACGCAGGTTGGACGCCACCGTGCCCGAGAACAGGAACGGCTTCTGCGGGACGAGACCGATGCGGTCGGTGAGCGCGTGCTTCTCGAGGTCGCGCACGTCGACGCCGTCGACCAGCACTTGCGCCCGACGTGACGTCGAACAAGCGGGCCACGAGGTTGATCAGCGTGGTCTTGCCCGCGCCGCTGGAGCCGACGATGGCGGTCGTCTCGCCGCGCTTGGTGACGAAGGAGATGTCGTGGAGAACCGATTGCTCCGCACCCGGGTAGTGGAACCCGGCGCCGCGGAACTCAACTTCCGCCTTCATGGCGGGCGTCACCGGCGCGGCGGATGGCGTGATCGACGTGTCGGTATCGAGCACTTCCATGACGCGCCCGGACGGCGACCGACGCGCGGGGGATCATGGAGACCATGAACGTCGCCATCATCACCGACATCAGGATCTGCATGAGGTAGCTGAGGTACGCGACGATCGTGCCGACCTCGGCTTGGCCTGCTTGCACGCGGTTGGCGCCGATCCACAGCACGGCGACGCTCGACAGGTTGGTGAGCACGTTGATCGTCGGGAACATCGACGACATGAGGCGCCCTGATCGCAGCGCTGAATCAGTGAGCTCGCGGTTCACCTTGGTGAAGCGACGCTTCTCCTCCTCGCTCGCGCACGAAGGCGCGCACGACGCGGATGCCGGTGATCTGCTCGCGCAGCACGCGGTTGATCTGGTCGATGCGATCCTGCATCACGGTGAACGCCGGCACCATGCCGGCGACGATCACGCCGAGCACGACCGCCGTCAGTGGGATGCCACCAGCGAGGATCACCGAGAGACCGAGGTCCAAGGTCAGCGCCATGACCAGCGCCGACGACCATCGTGATCGGCGCCGAGATCGCCATCGTGCACACCATGACGACGAGCATCTGGATTTGTTGCACGTCGTTGGTGATGCGCGTCATGAGCGACGGGGCGCCGATGGTGGCGACCTCTTTGTGCGAGAACCCTGTCACGCGATGGAAGAAGTTGCTACGGATGTCACGCGCGAAACCCCATCGCCACCCGCCCTCCGTAGTAGACGGCGCCGACGTTGAACGCCATCTGCACGATGGAAAAGCCCAACATGACCGCGCCCGTCTTCCAGATGTACGGGGTGTCACCTTTGAGGATGCCGTTGTTGATGATGTCGGCGTTGAGTTGCGGCAGCACGAGGCCGGCGGTGGTCTGCACTGTCTGGAGCGCCAGCAGTATCCAGATCTGGCGCTTGTACGGCCGCATATGTTGGCGAAGGAGTTTGATCAGCATGGTTTCAACGTTCCTGCGTCGCCTCGGGCGTGCACGCCGTAAAGGAACTGCTTGGCGACTTCGCGGCTGGACAGCGGCGCGTCGTTGAGCATCGGATGGGTAACGGCCAGGGTGACGGCGCGCAGGCGCTTGGCGGCGTCGGCGGGCTTCACGCTCAGCCGTTCCTTGTGCGCCTCGAACATGCGAACCAGCGCCGGGCTCGGCGGCTGCGGGCCGGGCTTCTGGTTCTTGGAAGCGGGGTCCGACGGCTGACATCACCTGCCACACATCGGTGACGCGGCGCTGCATGGCAGCAATAGCGGCGTCGAGGCACTTCTCGAACGGCAACGACGAGTCGATGGCGGCGAGAGCCTCTTCGAGCGACTGGGTGTCGAGCGCCTTGTCGACTACGGCGCGGATGACGTCGTCCTTATCGGCAAAGGCGCGGAAGATGGTGCCCTCGGCGATGCCGGCGGCGTCGGCGATCTGGCGCGTCGTCACGCGCTCGCCGTACTCGAGGATGAGGGGCAACGCGGCGTCCACGATCATGGACCGCCGGGCCTCGGTGGGGAGGGCTGCCGCCCGCGTTACTGGCACAATGCAAGTATAAGTGAGCGAGCGCTCACTCACCAAACTCATATACGGTGCGGGACATGGCGACAACGAAGAACGGAACCGTCGAGCTCTACTACGAGAGCTTCGGTGACCCGAGCGACCCGACGCTGCTCCTGGTGAACGGCCTGGGGAGCCAGTGCATCAACTTCAAGGAGGAGTTCTGCGAGAAGTTCGCGGCGCAGGGCTTCCAGGTGGTGCGCTTCGACAACCGCGACGTCGGCTGGTCGTCACACCTCGACGACGGACCGGAGTACCGCCTGTCGGACATGGCCGACGACGGCTTCGCCGTGCTGGACGCCGTCGGTGCGGAGCGGGCGCACATCGCCGGCTGGTCGATGGGCGGGATGATCGTGCAACAGATGGCGATCGCGCGGCCCGAACGCGTGCTGTCGCTGACCTCGATCATGTCGAGCACCGGATCGCCCGTCGCCAAACTCGACGACGACGTGATGGCGCAGTTCGGCGCGAAGCCCGCGAAGACGCGCGACGAAGCGATTGCGCAACACATTGCCAACATCAACACGTGGGGGAGTCCCGCATATCGCGAGGTGGACCGGCTGAGTGCCGACGCCGCCGCGGCCTTCGACCGCAACTTCGACCCGAAGGGCAAGGCGCGTCAGGTGGCGGCGATCATGAGCTCAGGGTCGCGCCTTGAGGCGCTCGCTGCGCTCAACGTGCCGACGCTCGTCATACACGGCGACGCCGACCGTTTGGTGCCGCCGGCCAACGGGCAGGCGACGGCCGATGCAATTCCCGGGGCGCGTCTCGAAATCGTCCCCGGCATGGGCCACGACTACCCGCCGCAACTCTGGGACACGATGGTCGACCTCATCACCGCTCACGCGCGCGTCGCGTAGGAACGATGCCGAGAAGCGGCGGGCGCTGCTCGAGGCAGCCTGCAGCCCGGGCATTCGCTTTCTGCAAGAGGGATTCGAATTCATGGACGCCGGATCGTTGGATGAACGGTCAGCCCCTTGACGACTGATTGAGTCGGGCCGCCCACGCTCCGAACATGCCCCGGTCGTGCTGGTCGTTACGAAGGTCGTCAACGCGAACGAAGTCGATGCGCTCACTGCGCGACTGCTGCGACCCGAGGGATCGGATAAAGCGCCCACGGCTTGTGGGCGCCGGCGACACCGCGGCGGCGAGACCCGCGGCGTGCAGTCCACCGAAGGCGGCATTGATACCCCAGTCACTGACGCCGACGTAGCAACCCAACTCGTACGCGCGGCTGATGGCGACGTGACGCCACAGGGAGCGGGCCACGCGCGGGTCGCGGGAGCGGCGGATCGAAAAGCTGGGCACGACCACCAGATCAGGGTGCGCAGGCAGCTCCGTCGGGATCCACGACAACGCCCGCGTTGCGAACGCCTGCGGTCGAATCCCAATGGTGGGAGCCTCCGACTACCCAGGCGCCACGCCGCACCGCGAGTTCGGTGACACGCGCGAGGTACCCGTCACGAGGCATCGCGGAGCCCACGAGCTCGGGCAGTACGACCACCTCCGGCACGCCGGCGGCGGCCGAACCGCGGAGGAGGCGCGACACCGCATCGAAATTCGCGTCCCCGTCGTCGGCCCAGTCGCGGGGCTGCACGAGTGTCAAGACGACCGCGTCGGCGCGCCTGGCCATGCCGGTTACCACGTATCGATATTCGGGCGCTTCTTGCCCGTTCGGGGTGGTGTGGGGGGAACCGCGTCGAGCGCCGCGGTGATCCAGCGGCGGCTCTCCGCGGGGTCGATGACGTCGTCGATTTCGAAGTAGCTGGCGGAGTTGATGGCCTTGCCGTGCTCGTACATGCGCTCGACCATCTCGTTGAAGACGCGGTCTCGCTCGGCGTCGTCCTCGATGGCTTCGAGCTCGCGGCGGTAGCCGAGACGCACCGCTCCTTCGAGGCCCATGCCGCCGAACTCGCCGGTCGGCCAGGCGACGGTGAACAGCGGCGACTTGAAACAACCGGCGGCCATCGTCATGGCGCCGAGGCCGTAGCCCTTGCGCAGCACGATTGTCATCGTCGGAACAGTCACATTGGCGCCAACGACGAACATACGGCTGACGTGGCGCACCAGCGCCGTCTTCTCGACTTCCGGACCGACCATGATCCCGGGCGTGTCGCACAGCAACAGCAGCGGGATGTCGAAGCCGTCGCACAGCTGCATGAAGCGGCTGGCTTTGTCGGCGCCGTCGGCGTCGATCGCACCGGCGAGGTGCATCGGGTTGTTGGCGATGACGCCGAGCGGTCGGCCTTCGACGCGGATGAATGCCGTCACCATGCCCACGCCGAACTGTTCGCGGATTTCGAGGACCGAGTCCTCGTCGGCGATGGCGTGCACCGCGGCGCGCGTGTCGTAAACCCGCAGCCGGTTCTCCGGTACGACGTCGCGCATCTGCGCCGGGTCGCCGTAGGACCAGCCGTCGCGCCGGCCGTTGAAGTACGACAGGTACTTCTTGGCGACGGCGACCGCTTCGGCCTCGTCGGCCACGGCGATGTCGACGACGCCGTTGGGCACCTGAACACTCATCGGCCCGATCTCTTCGGGCTTGAACACGCCCAGTCCGCCGCCTTCGACCATCGCCGGGCCGCCCATGCCGATGTTGGAGTTGGCGGTGGCGATGACCACGTCGCAACACCCGAGGATCGCCGCGTTGCCGGCGAAGCAGCGTCCGCTGTTGATGCCGACGAGCGGGACCAGACCGCTGAGCTCGCCGAAGAGGCGGAAGGCGAGCACGTCGAGTCCGGAACCGCCGAGGCCGTCGGTGTCGCCAGGGCGCCCGCCGCCGCCTTCGGTGAAGAACACCAGCGGGGCGCGCAGCTCGGCGGCGAGTTCGAACAGCCGATCCTTCTTGCGATGGTTCTGCGCGCCCTGCGTGCCGGCGAGCACCGTGTAGTCGTACGACACGACGACCGTCGACTGCCCGTCGACCTTGGCGATGCCGCCGATCATCCCGTCGGCCGGCGTCTGGGCGATCAGCTCTTCCATCGACCGTCGCCGCCGCTGCGCGGCCACGACGATCGGTCCGTACTCCACGAGCGTGCCCTCGTCGATCAAGTCGTACACGTTCTCCCGCGCCGTGCGCTGCCCCGTCTTGCGCCGCCGGGCCACTGCGTCGGGCCGGTTCTCGTCCAACCCAACTTCGTGCCGCGCGATGACCTCGGCGAGATCCGCTCGCCCCGCGAGGCCGTGTGCGTCGTTGTCCGGGCTGAGCCCGGACAACTCCGCACGCGGGGTGGAGGTGGGTGGTCCGAACGCGATCAGCGCGTCGCCCGGCTTGACCTGGTCGCCGGTTTTTACCGCTATCGCCTCGACGGTGCCGTCGGCCTCGGCTTCGACGACGTGTTCCATCTTCATGGACTCGATCACGGCGACGGTCTGGCCCTTGTGCACGGCGTCGCCGATTGCGACGTTGACGGACACGACCACACCAGTGAGCGGCGAGACAACCTCAGGCACTGGCCAAACCTAAACGGCGGTCGATCTCGGCGCCCATGATCCGGCACTCAGGCACCGGGTGGTGGTACCGGCACAGCAGCGCGCCTTTGAGGTACTCACGCGCCACTTGGAGCTTCTCGATCTCGGCGTCGAGCTCGGCGAGTCGCCGGCGGCCGATGGCTTTCCATTCGGCGACGTCGGTGGCGTTCAACACACCGATGATGTCTTCGAGGGAGAGGCCAGCATCCTGCAGCATGCCGATGAACACCAGCAGTCGCAGACTCTCCTCGGTGTAGCGCCGGTGTCCGGACGATCGCGCATCGGGAGAGAGCAGGCCACGGCGGTCGTAGTACCGGACCGTCGAGGTCGGTACTCCGGCCCGTTGCGCGACTTGCCCGATCGTCATCAAGTTTTCTGGCACACAACACTTGACTTGAACCCAGGTTCAATTGTCAAGGTGCGGTATGCACACCGCGCTCCCGAACCACCACCACAACCACCCCGGCTTCTCCGGCCTCACCGGTCTGCTGATCGGACTGAGCTTCGCCTTCGGGCGGAATCAAACTGGCGAGTGGGCAGCCGATCTCGCCGGCGTCACCACTGGGGACGTGGTTGTCGATGTCGGCTGCGGGCCCGGCAACGCCGCGCGCGTCGCTTCCAAGCGGGGCGCGACCGCCGTCGGCGTTGATCCGGCCGACGTGATGCTGCGGCTGGCGCGCCTGTTTTCGCTCGGTCGTAAGGTCAGCTTCCGGAAGGGCACCGCTGAACACATCCCCGTCGACGATTCGCAGGCGACGGTCGTGTGGTCACTGGCGACGGTGCATCACTGGGCCGACCTCGAGGCCGGGCTCAACGAGGTGCGGCGAGTACTGAAGCCCGGCGGCCGGTTCGTCGCCATCGAAGCCGCCACCGAACACGGCGCCATGGGGCAGGCCAGCCACGGATGGACCGACGATCAGGCGGAACGCTTCTCCGAGATGTGTCGCGACCACGGATTCACCGACGTTCGGATCGAACGCCGCACCGCCGACAGGCGGCCGCGCCTCGCAGTCTTCGCGTCGCGCACGTAAAAACGGAGATCGAGAGGTAGAACCAACGACACCGGCCAGCCGTCGGCCAGCCGGTAGCGCGTGAGGTCTACGACTCGATCAGCCGCGTTCCGGTTCTCCATAGTCATGGTGGGAGTCCTTCACCTTCTTGGTCTCCTCGTCCACTTCCTGTGCGTCAGGCTCGTGACCGGTCGTCTCTTCGACCTTGCCGCGGGCCTCACCTTCGCGATCGCCGGTGGCGATGCTCAGGTTGCGAAGCACCTTGCCCTTCAACCGGGTGAGGTTGCGTGCCATGCGTTGGTACTACCCGCGCGTACCGCTACCTAACGGTCAAAGACGATCGGCAAGACGCGCGGGCCCCGGACCTGGCCTTTTGACCAGCGCACGGCGTCGGCGTCGCCGAGATGGAACGGCCCGACGCGGTCGACGAAACGTGACACCGCGACCTGCACCTCGAGCCGCGCCAGGTTGGATCCGAGGCAGCGATGGATGCCCACGCCGAAGGCGAGGTGACGGTTTTCGGCGCGGTCGATGATCACTTCGTCGGCGCGCTCGAATACCGCCGGGTCGCGGTTGGCTGACGGGAACGGCAGTAGCAACGGATCACCCTTGTGCATGGGGCACCCCTTGAACTCGGTGTCCTTGGCGACCTCGCGCGCCATCGTGACGGGCGCATACGCCCGCAGTAGCTCCTCGAGCGCGACCGGCCACAACTCGGGTTCTTCGCGCAGCCGCTTCTGGTCGTCGGTGTGACTGGCGAGGTGCCAGATCGACGCGCCGATGGCCGACCACGTGGTGTCGATGCCGGCGAGCAGCAGCAGCAGGCACATGCCGAACAACTCGTCTTGGTTCAGTTCGCGGCCGATGACGTCGTGCGCTTGCGCGACGAGGAACGAGATGAGGTCGTCGCGCGGCTCGACCTTCATCCGCTCCATGTGTTCGCCGAAGTACTGGAACAGCGCGAACAGATTCATTCCGGCGACTTCGATGTTGGTCGGCGCGTTCTCCAACAGTTCGTGCACCCAGATGCGGAACTGGTCGCCGTCTTCCGGCGGGATGCCGAGCATCGTGGCGATGACCTGTACCGGGATGTACTGCGCGTAGTCCGTCGCGGCGTCGCAGCCAGCGTGGTCGAGGAACCCGTCGATCAGCTCGTCGCAGTGTGCCTCGACGGCGGGACGGAGCGCGTCGATGCGTCCCGGTGAGAAGAAGGGGAGCAGCATGCGGCGGATTTCGGTGTGATACGGCGGGTCGCTCGAGATCGGTGGCACGACGATGCCGAAGTCGGCCATGGAGCCGTACTGCGCCACCAGCGGGCTGCGCGAGCTGAACGTGTCGGTATCTTGCGCGATGGCGACGATGTCTTCGTGCCGCGTCGGCACCCACATGCCGCGGAAGGCGTCGGAGTGGGCGACGGGGCAGCTGCCGCGCAACTCGTCCCACACTGCGAACGCATTGGCGGCGTATTCGTCGGTGTAGTGGTTGAACTCCGTCGCCCAGTCAATCGCCATCAATGATCTCCACCGCGTATTCGGGACAGTTGTTGACGGCGAGCTTGGCCCGCTCGACCTGCTCAGCGCTAACCGTTCCGTCGCCGATGACCTGACCGAAGCCCATCTCGTCGGCCTCGAACAGATCGGGCGCCGACGTCACGCACCGGCAATGGCCCTGACAGCGTTCGGGGTCGATCGTCACGCGCACGCCCACAGTGTGCTTCAGATACCATCGGTATCTGTGATGACGCCCGAACTGACGGCGCTGCTGGACTCGATCCGAGCCGGCAACGCGCTGCCGACGGAGTGGTTCTCGGACCCGTCGATATTCCGGGCCGAACTCGAGAAGATCCACCGCAGGGCGTGGCACTACGTCGCTCACGTCGGCGAAGTCGCAGATCCGGGCGACGTGATCGTGCGCGACCTCGCCCGCGTCCCCATCGTGTTGAGCCGCACCGCCGACGGCGAGATCAAAGGTCACGTCAACATCTGTCGTCACCGCGGCTATCCCGTCGTCACCGAAGACGGGAACCAGCGCGTGCTGCAGTGCCACTACCACGGGTGGTCCTACGAGCTCGACGGCACGCTCAAGAACGCGCCGCGCTCGGCCGGCACCGAAAACTTCAACCCGGAAGACTTCGGTCTCGTGCCCGTGCAGGTGGCGGTCTGGGGGCCGATGATCTGGGTCAACATCGACCGCGACGCCGAGCCGTTGCACGACTGGATCTCCGGTATGAACGACCTGCTGCTCGAGCGCGGCTGTGACGTCACGCAGTTCACCTTCGGCTTCCAGAACGACTGGATCATCGACGCGAACTGGAAGGTGTTCCAGGACAACACAATCGAGTGCTACCACTGCCCGACCACCCATCCGCAGTTCGCCCGCGCCATCGTGATGGCGCCGTCGAAGCAGGAGCTCGGCGTCGGCGGAACCAACTGGATTCACCACCGCATTCCGTTCCGCGACGGCATCGACGAGGGCCCAACGTTCAAGCGTCCCGCGGAGGGACCGTTTTGGTACCACTACAACTGGGTCTTCCCGACGACGTACCTACAGCACTCGGGCAAGGGTTTCGACATCGGGTCGATCAACGTGATCGACGTCGACAAGATCCGGTTCCGCCACGTGTGGTTCATGCCGCCGGACACACCCGAAGACGTGCGCGATCTAGGCCACAACTTCTTGGTCAACGATCCGACGATCCATCAAGACGTCGACATCTGCCAGAAGGTGCAAGCCGGTCATGCCACCGGGATCGCGCCGACAGGCCGGACCTTTACCGAACCCGAATTCCTCCTGACGCACCTCCACCAGCGCATCGTGGAGATGATGTCGGCGTAGCTAGTTGGGGGCGAGCTCGTTCTCGTCGGCGGCGGTCGACATGGCGTAGGCCCAGAAGGCCACGGTGACACTGATCCACACGAAGAGCGAGACGGGCCAGAACGCTGCCAACGCCCACACGGCGGTGATCAGCGGGGCGACCACAGTGAGCAGCAGCCCGAGCAGGTTCGTGCCGATGTGGCTGTGCCGCCGCACGTGCCTGACGTTGTCGACCACCGCGTACGTCACGCCGCCATAACTCCAATTCAGCGAACTCATACCTGCCTATCGGCAAGCAAAAGTCCGTCCTTTAGGGGACTTGGCTGTCTTGCCCCACGGCGTCCGGGTCTAGACGTGGGACTTGAGTGCCGTCGGTTTTGCAATACTGCCGGTATGACAAATGCGGGCGGTTGGAACGGTCTCGGTGTTGGCCTGGCGAACCTCTGGCGGTTGGCCGACGCGGAAACGCGCTCGATCAGCCCGGAGAACTTCACCGGGGAGAAGGGCAAAGGAGGCATGGCCACCGAAGGGACGGGCACGTGGCCGGCCAGCGAGCTCGGCGTTGGTTGGAAGATGTCGCCGTCGGTGAACATCGCCCAGGGCGACACGTTCACCTTGTGCGACATCAAGGGATCCGGCGCCATTCAGCACATTTGGCTGACGCCGACGGGCAACTGGCGCCAACAGATCCTCCGCATCTATTGGGACGACCAAGAGAATCCGTCTGTCGAATGCCCGCTAGGCGACTTCTTCGCATCGGGATGGAACCAGTACGCGCCGATCGCGTCAGCGGCGGTGTGTGTCAACCCGGGCAGCGCCTTCAACTGCTACTGGGAGATGCCGTTCCGCACGGGGGCGCGCATCACGCTGACCAACGAGACGCACGAGGAGCGCACGCTCTACTACCAAATCGACTACCAGGAGTGCGAAGTCCCCGAGGACGCGGCCTACTTCTGCGCGCAGTTCCGGCGCGTCAACCCGTTGCCCAAGGGCGACGTGGTGAACGTGCTCGACGGGGTCACAGGCCGCGGGCAGTTCGTCGGCCTGCACTGCTGCTGGGGCGTGAACAACTCCGGCTGGTGGGGCGAAGGCGAGCTCAAGTTCTTTATCGACGGCGACGGCGAGTACCCGACGATCTGTGGCACCGGCACCGAGGACTACTTCTGCGGTTCCTACAACTTCGATCGCGACGGGCAGTACACCGAGTTCGTCACGCCGTACGCGGGCATGCCGCTGGTGATCCGCCCCGACGGCACCTACAAGAGCCAGCAACGGTTCAGCCTCTACCGCTGGCACATCACCGATCCCATCCGTTTCAAGCAGGACCTGCGCATCACGATGCAGGCCCTCGGGTGGAAGCCCGGTTGGAAGTACCTGCCGTTGCAAGACGACATCGCCACCACCGCGTTCTGGTATCAGACCCTCCCAGTGGCGCCGTTCCCCGAACTGCCGAACAAAGACGACCGCGAGATCATCTGACGTTTGGGTGCGCCTTTCGCGACTCGTGCCGCCAAACCGCCCCTCGCAGGCGGGTTCTGCGCTGAATCGGGGCGGATTGGTGTCACCAGTCGGTTAACTTGCCGCAAATGGCTGGGGAACGTGAGCGAGTCGGGCTGGGCTAGTCGCGAGACGGCGCGTCGGTATGCGGAGTTCTGCCGTACACACGACATGTACTGGGAGACGAGCCGCGACCTCGTGCGGCTGGCGAGCGTCGAGGGCAACATGCGCGTTGTCGACCTTTGCTGCGGGACGGGGGTCACGACCGCCTGCCTGTTGGAAGCACTCGGCGAAGGCGCGGAAGTCATTGCTGCTGATCAATCGCCGGCAATGTCAGCGGATCCGACGCCGTCATCTGCAACTCGGCTATCTGGCAGACGCGATTGTCACCCACATTCGCCGCGGTCGCAGATGCGCTTCGTGACGGTGGCCGCTTCGCCTGCAATGTCGGCCGGCAGTTCATCGTCATGCCGTTCACCGAAGATGAGTTGCAGCCGTCGGGACCGGGCCTATTCGAATACATGGCGGCGTTCGCCACGGTGGACCATGACGTCGCCGGCGGCGGGCGTGGTGGCGGTCCACCGCTTGGCGTCGAAGGGATCACGTCGCTGCTGGAAGACGCAGGCCTCGTCGGCGAAGCCGACGAGGGAAGCCTTCACCTCGACGGGTCGACCGCCGAGTAGTTCGGCCATGTCGTCGGTGATGGCTTGGCCCGTCATCAAGTACGGCGGTGAGAGCACCGTCAGGCCGAGTACCGACTCGTACCACGCCACCGCGGCCTCGCAATCGCTGACACAGACGGCGACGTGCGCGAGCCCCGAGATCATGTGCCGAGGCTAAGCCGCGCCTCGGTAGGCGGTGTGGGTGACCATGAACCGCGGCTCGGCGGAGCAGTTCATGTTGCCGTTGTGCAGAGTCCAGGGCAGCATCAGGACCACGTCACCCGGTTGACCGGTTAGCTCGCGTACTCGGACACAAACACCGTCCAGCTCCACACCCGCGAAGTCAGGCGCGTGGAACCACGGGTACCGACTGAACAGCTTTTTCTTCGCCACGCCCGACTTGCCGAGGTCATGGTTGTCTGTTTGCGCGACCATCCGGCGCACCAGTTCGTGGCTTCCTTCGATAACGAGCGTGCCGCCACCTTGCGGCGCGACTTCGCCTACGAATCCGAACATGCGTAAAGCTCCCAGGCGATCAGACGAGCCCGTCACCGGAAAATCGGAATGCCAGTGCTTCGTCGGCATCGCCCACGGGCCTGGACCGGGGAACGTGATGAGAGGACCGCCCCACGGATCGAGTTCATGCCAGTCGGTACCGAACACGTCGGTGATCGCCGCGCTTCAGCGCGTCGTTTGCGAACGGCTTGAATACGCCCGACTTTCGCAGTCCTTGCAATTTCACTTGGAAACGGTCGCAAGGCCACGTTGCCCGGTCATCACGGCGTACACCTTGTGCGAAATAGAAGCGCCATATGCGTTCGGCCATCGCCGCCGCCTTGTCGCGCGGGAGCAACCCGCGCAAGTAGGTGATGCCGGTCGTGGCGAGTTCGTGGCGTTGTGCGTCGGTCAGCACAGCCAAAACGCTACGCAGAGGCGACGCGACCGTCCGCGAGATTTATGACGCGGTCGGCGCGGGCGAGCACTGATGGGCGGTGCGACACGGCGAGGCACGCCGTCGGCAACGCGGCCAGCGCGTCCCACAACCGCGTTTCGGTTTGCGGGTCGAGGGCGCTCGACAGGTCGTCGACCACCAAGAGGTCAGGCCGGCGAATCAGTGCCCGCGCTGTGGCCGTGCGCTGCGCCTGGCCGCCCGACAGCCGCATGCCGCGGGGACCGACGAGAGTGGCGAGCCCGTCGGGCATGGCGACGACGTCGTCGTCGAGACACGCCTGCCGCATCGCGTCGGCGAGTTCCTCCGCCGAAGCGTGCCAACCGAGGGTGACGTTCTCGTCGAGCGCCGCGCTGAACAGGCGCGGCACTTGGGCGACGTACGCGACCCGCGGCGGAGCGAGTTCGAGACCCGGGTCCTCCACCACGTCGCCGTTCCAGGTGATGATGCCGGCGTCGAGCGCGGTGAGTCCGAGCAGGGCGCGCAGCAGCGTGGTCTTGCCGGCGCCAACGGGGCCGGTGACTACGACGAACTCGCCGGCGTTGACGTCGAGATCAATGTCGACGATGCCGCGCCGACCGACCGCCGGAGACGCCGTCACGCCGCGGAGGCTGAGTTGGCGCAGCGCATCGTCGGCCGATCGGGCAACGGCGGGCGCGGCCGGCGCAAGCTGGGTCATGTCGACCAAGCCGTGCACGCTGAATACGCCGTCAGCGCCGGTCTCGGGGACGAAGCGCGCCAGTCGCTCGGTGGAGACGCTCGCGGTGCGCGCCCGGGCGATCGTCTCGCCCGTGCGGCGGGGCAAGAAGGTCAGCGCGCTGGCGTACGACGTGAAGAGCGCTAGGTCACCGACGGTGAAATCGCGTCGGCGCATCGCCGAGGCCGCCAGCAAGAGCACGAGGCCGACGCTGATGCTCGAGGTCGCGCCGCCGACGCTATATACGATGGTGTGCGCGACCTGCGCGCGCACGGCGGCCGTTCCGCGGTCGGCGTTGAGCTTGCGGAAGCGGGCGATGGTGCGGTCCTCGGCGCCTGATGTCTTGAGTGTTTGCGCGGACGAGAACACGTCGGCCACGAACGCGGTGACGGCCGCCCCGGACTGGCGGAGGCCGCGGTGGATGCGCCGGATGCGGTTGCCCAGCCAGCGGGTGATGAAGACCACGCTCACCAGCGGCAGCAAGACCATCAGCGTGAGGACGCCGTCGATCGACAGCATGACGCCGACACCGACGACGCCGAGAACGACGGCGCCGGCGAGGTCGACCCAGCCGTCGGTCAGCCACACGATGTCCGATACGTCGTCGCGGAACCGTCCGATGGCTTCACCGGGCGAACCGGGGAGTCGTCGCGACGGTGGACCCGGGCCTCGCAGCACGGCATGGAGCAGGTTGCCGCGGATCCAGGTGCTGACCGTCGACCACCAGCGTGTCCACAACGTCAACGACGAGAACAGCGTCGCGGCCCGAGCCAACTCAGCGACCGCCAGCAGCGCGAGGAACGACAACGCCGAACCGCTCGCCTCGGCGCCGGGATCGATCCGGTCGAAGGCCGCCTTGAGCAGCAGGCCGGGGAACAGCGGCAGCAACGCCACGATCGCCCACAGGGTGCCGCCGCCGAGATAGCGCCGCGGGTAGTAATGGGCGACGCGGTATCCCGAGATCCAGCCGTTCTCGCTCACGACATTTCCTGGCGGTCCGCGGGCGCCGGATCGAGCAACCGCGCATAGGCCGACGCAGGATCGCCGGCGAGCACGGCGCGAGGTCCATGCTCGACCACCCGCCCGTCTTCGATGACAGCCACGTCGTCAACCGTGGCCAGCGCCGCGAGACGATGCGCGATCACGATCGCCGTGCGGCCCGCCAGCAAACGCGCCGTGGCCGCCTCCACCAGCTGCTCGGTGGCGGGGTCGAGGCGACTCGACGGCTCGTCGAGCACGACGAGATCGGGATCGGCGAGGAAGACCCGCGACAACGCCAACAGCTGCGCTTCGCCGGCGGACATCCCCGCTCCCGCCGCGCCCAGTCGCGTGGCTACGCCCTCGGGCAGTGTGTCGAGCCACGGTCCGAGCCCGACGCCGTGCAGCACCTCGATCACCCGCGCTTCGTCGACGTCGTCGTCGAACAACGTCACGTTGTCGGTCACGCTGGCGCTGAAGAGTTGCACTTCCTGGGTAATCGCCCGCACCCGCCGCCGAACATCGCCGAGCCGCGTGCGACGGATGTCGACTCCGCCCAGTTCCACCGTTCCGGTCGTGGTGTCGTAGAGCCGGAGAACGAGGCGACCGACCGTGGTCTTGCCGCTGCCCGTGCGGCCCACGAGACCGAGCGTGCGTCCGGGCGCGACCTCGAGGGTGACGTCGTGCAGCACCGGCGGGTCGTCGCCGTACGCGAACGTCACGCCGCGCAAGGCGACGCCCAAGGGGCCAGGCGGCAGTGGCAGTGGGTCGTCGATCTCGGTGATGGTCGGTTGCTCGCTCAGCAGCTGGGCCACCCGGCCGGCGCTGGCCGCGGCTTCCTGTAGCTGCTTGGCCTGACCAACGATCTGCTCGACGGGGCCACGCACCAGTTGCGAGTACTGGAAGAGGGCGAGAACCGTGCCGAGGGTGATGGCGTCGTTGCGGTGCAGCACGACGCCCATCGACAACAGTGCGACGGTTCCGATGGCGAAGAACAGGCTCGTTGTGCCGAAGAGCAGCCCGCTCCACCGTTGCGAGCGAAAGCCGGTGTTGAACTGGGCGACGGCCTTGTCGTGGAAGCGGCCCATGATGTGCTCGCCCGCACCGTTGGCGCGGATGTCTTCGGCGCCGGTGAGGTACTCCTCGATGCCGCCGTACAGCTGGGCGAACGCCTCGCGCTCGGCGGCGGCAAGGGGAACCGAACTGCGCTGCGCGCGCACGAGCAGCGTCATGCCGACCGCCACCAGCGCGCCGTACGCCAGCCCGAGCCGCACATCTTGGAGCGTGACGACGGCGAGCGCGCCGGCGAGAAGCAGGGTGCTGCTCGCCGCCTGCGTTACGAACTGCGCCAGGAACTCGGCGAGGCCGACGATGTCGCCGTCGACCCTTTCGATCATCTCGCCGGCGGTGTGACGGCCGTGGAACGCGTAGTCGAGACCGAGCGCGTGGGCAGCCACTTCTTCGCGCAACGAGTTGGTCGTCTTCCACGCCCACGAACTACCGGCGTAGGTGGCGATCACCGTCGCGACCTGCGTGGCGACGGCGACGGCCAGGAAGGCGCTCGCCGTGAGGGTCATCTCGCGAAGCGGAGCGGTGCTGGCCGCTTGGTCGACGAAACGCCGGAGCAGCAACGGCCCGGACAGTGGGAGCGCCGTCGCGACGAGGAGCGTGACAATGACGAGGGTCAGGCCGACGCGTTGCTGCGCCGCCGCCCGGATGAGTGCCGTCCAGGAACCCGATCGTTTGGCCGCCCCAGACACGCGGAGACCCTACGCAGGCGTTAGCGCGAAGCCCTCGTAATTTTTGGAGGCGACGTCGTTGCACTTCTCTTCGTACGGCGGGTAGCCCAGCAACGGCATGAACACCCGCGTCTTGCCGGGCACGTTGGCGCCGAGATACCACGAGTTGCACTGCGGGAACAGAGTGAACGACGCGATGGTGTTGACGTAGTCGACCCAGGCGTCCTGCGCGTCCTGCTCCGCCTCGATGGTGCTGACGTTGTTGTCGCGCAAGTACGCCAGGCACTGACCGATCCAGTCCACGTGCTGCTGGATCGACACCATCATGTTGGTGAGCACTGACGGCGAACCCGGCCCGGTGATGGTGAACAGGTTGGGGAACCCGACCACGCCGAGGCCGAGGTACGTGCGCGGTCCGGCGGACCACGCGTCGCGCAACGGCACGCCGTCGCGGCCCTGGATGTCGATGCTCAACAGGGCGCCGGTCATGGCGTCGAAGCCGGTGGCGAACACGATCATGTCGACCGCGTGTTCCTCGTCGACGGTCTGCACGCCGTTGGGGGTGATGCGCATGATCGGCGACTTGTTGAGGTCGACGAGATGGACGTGCTCCTTATTGAAGGTGGCGTAGTAGCCGGTGTCGACGCACAGGCGCTTGCACCCGATGACCTGTTGCGGGGCCAGCAGCTCGGCCACCTCGGGATCCTTCACCTGTTCGCGGATCTTCTCGCGGACGTACTCGGCGACCACCTCGTTGGCCTGCGGGTTGAGTAAGACGTCGAGGAAACCGCCCAGGAATCCGAGCCCGCCGTACTGCCACCGCTCGTCGAGGTGAGCGCGCCGCGTTTCCTCGTCGACTTCGAACACCGACTTGTCGGTGCCCTTCGGCAGACGCGAGCCGAAGGCCGCGCCCATCTTGCGGTTCTCCTCGCGGAACTCTTGGTAGTGGCCCTTGATGTCGGCGACGTCCTCGGGGTCAAGCTCCTGGTTCCACGCGGGTACGGCGTAGTTGGCGGTGCGCTGGAACACGGTCAGGTCAGCGCACTGCTCGGCGATGATCGGGATCGACTGGATGGCCGACGAGCCGGTGCCGATGACCGCCACGCGCTTGCCTGAGAAATCGACGCCCTCTTTCGGCCAGCGGCCGGTGTGGTACTTCGGGCCGGTGAACGAGTCGATGCCTTCGAAGTCGGGCAGGTTGGCCGAGCTGAGGCAACCGGTCGCGCACACGACGAACTTGGCGGTGAGATCCTCGCCGCCGTCGGTGGCGACTCGCCACGTGCCGTCGGCGTCGTCAAAGGTGGCGGAGGTGACCCGCGTGTTGAACGTGATGTCACGCCGGAGGTCGTAGCGATCGGCGACGTGGTTGGCGTAGCGCTCGATCTCGGGCTGGGTGGCGTAGCGCTCGCTCCAGTGCCATTCCTGCTGGAGGTCGTCGTCGAACCCGTAGGAGTACTCCATGCTCTCGGTGTCGCAGCGGGCCCCGGGATAGCGGTTCCAGTACCAGGTGCCGCCAACGCCGTCGCCCACCTCGAAGGCGCGGGCGGAGAAGCCGAGCGTGCGCAGCTTGTGCAGCATGTACATGCCGGCGAAACCGGCTCCCACCACCACGACATCGACATCAGTCATGGCGTTGAAAGTAGACGGCGGCGGAAGAGGTCGAGAACCTCACCCACGGCGGCGTAGGTGGGCTGGCCCTCTTCGTCGATGAGGTGCTCGGTCACGACGGAATGCGGGTTCTTCGAAGCCGCGTTGGGGTTGGCGTGCTCGTCCTCGAGCTCTATTCCTACGAAGGCGTCGCCGAGCTGTTCGCGCAGGAATTCGAAGCGCGCCGCCGGCACGAACGCATCGCCCTTGAACCGCAGCCCGAGCACCGTGAGGCCTTCGGCAGCGCAACGCCCCTTCACCACCGCCATCTCCTCGGGTGACGTGTCGATGTTGCGCGCGTTCTCCTTGCGCCACGGGACGACGAAGGGCGTTGACGGCTGGCTGAGGACCGGCGCCAGCAGGCTTGGGTGCGTCGCCATCGCGAGCGCGAAGCCGCCGGTGAAGCACATGCCGATGGCGCCGACGCCCGGCCCGCCGCAACGCTCGTGCTCCGCTCCCGCCAAGGCGCGCAGCCAGTCGATCACGGGCGACGACCTGCCGGTCGCCAGCATCGTGAACTCGCGGCTGATGCAAAGCGGAACCATCGTTTGCGCCATATAGGACATGGCGCCTCGTCGGCCCCCTTCTGCCGGGTCCCGTCCCGGCTGGCCGAAGAGGTGTGGCATCACCGCCGTGCATCCGATGTCGACGACCTTCCGCGCGAAGTCCGCCACCTTCGGGGTGATCCCCGGGATCTCAGAAATCACTATGACCGCGGGTCCCGAGCCCTTCCGGAACACGGCGCGCGTCTTGCCGTCGTGGGTGAACGTGGAGCGTTCGAAGTCGGCAAGCGCATCGTCGGGCACGCCGCCTAACTTAGATACCCATGGAATCCTTTGCGGACAAGCTGGCGGTGGTCACAGGCGGTGGCACCGGCATGGGGCGGGAACTCGTCATCCAGTTGGCGGCGGAAGGCGCGTCGGTGGCGACGTGCGACGTCAACATGGACAACCTCGAAGAGGCGGCCAAACTCGCCCGCGAGGCGGCGTCGTCGAGTGACGTGAAAATCACGACGCACGTGTGCGACGTGTCCGACGAGACACAGATGTTCATGTTCCGCGACGAGGTCATTGCCCAGCACGACACCGACTACATCAACCTGCTGTTCAACAACGCCGGTGTCGGCGGCACGTTCAGTTTCATCGACGGTGACCGCGCCGGGTGGGAGCGCACCTTCAACATCTGCTGGGGCGGCGTCTACAACGGGTGTCGCGCTTTCGTCCCGCTGCTCGTCGCCAGCGACGACGGCTACCTCGTCAACACGTCGAGCGTGAACGGTTTCTACGCGGCGATCGGCCAGGGCGTTCCGCACACCGCCTACAGCGCGGCGAAGTTTGCGGTGAAGGGATTGACCGAGGCGCTGATCGAGGACTTCCGCACGAACGCGCCGCACGTAAAAGTCGCGGTGGTCATGCCGGGTCACATCGGAACCGACATCGTGAAGAACAGTCGCGAGGTGCTCGGGGGCGATACCGACGTCGCCACCATTCGCGAGCAGATGGCCAAGCGCGGCTTCGACGCCACCGGCATGAGCGACGACGACATCGCCAACCTGTCGTCGATGATGGCCGAAGGCTTCAAGAACAACGCGCCCACCACGGCCGCGCAGGCGGCCACGATCATCCTCGACGGCGTGCGCGCCGGGAAGTGGCGCATCCTCGTGGGCGACGACGCCCACCGCCTCGACGAAGCCGTGCGCGCCAACCCCGAACATGCCTACGACGAGGGCATGCCGATGTTCAGCCTCATCTCGAACCAGTAAGCGTTCCCGGGGCCATGAGCGTCTCGATCGTGTTCGTGACGCACGAGATCACCGAGGACAACGAAGCCGGCCTCGCCACGGGCTGGCACCAGGGTCGCCTCTCGGCGGCCGGTCGGGAGAACGCCGCGACGTTGGCGACGCGGCCGATCGTTAAGGAAGTCGGCGCCGTCTTCTCGTCCGATCTCGCACGGGCGCGTGAGACCGTCGAGATCGCCTTCGCCGGTTCGGACCTGCCCCGCTTCTACGACTGGCGGCTGCGCGAGTGCAACTACGGCGACAACAACGGTGCGCCGTCGAGCGTCGTGCACGCCGACCGCGCCGCCAACATCCTCCAACCGCATCCCAACGGTGAGTCGTGGACGACGGCCGTGGCCCGGGTCAAGGGCGCGCTCGACGACATCGCGGCGCGCTTCGATGGCGAGCGAGTGCTCGTGGTTGGCCACGTCGCGACCCGCTGGGCGCTCGACCGGTTCTGCAACGGCCGCACCTTGTCCGATCTCGCGACGGCCGACTTCGCGTGGCAAGAAGGCTGGGAGTTCACCTACTGATGACGGACTGGGATGGCGGCGACTACCAACGGCGCTTCGATGAACTCGCAGCAACGGGCAAGGACGTTCACGGCGAGGCCTCCTTCGTCATGCGCTACGCGCCGCGCTCGGTCCTCGATGCCGGGTGCGGGTCAGGACGCGTTGCCATCGAACTCGCTCGGCGCGGCGTCGACGTTGTCGGTGCCGACGTCAACCCGTCGATGTTGGCGGTAGCGCGCGAGCGCGGCTCCGGCGTCACGTGGGTCGAGTCTGATCTCGCGGCGCTCGAGCTCGGCCGCACGTTCGACGTAGTCGTCATGGCCGGCAACGTGCCGCTGTTCACGCCACCCGGCACGCACGCCGCGTTGGTCGCCGGCTGTGCCCGGCACGTCGCGCCCGACGGCGTCTTGATCGCAGGATTCCAACTCGGCCGCGGTTACGAGCTCGCCGACTACGACGCGCACGCAGACGCCGCCGGTCTCACACTGCGCGAACGATTTTCGACGTGGGATGCCGATCCGTTTCCGGGCGACGGCACGTACGCCGTGTCGGTGCATTCTGCAAGAGTCTCGGGATGACGGATCGAGTCGAAAAGCTCATCGCCGAGCTGACGCTGGAGGAAAAGGTCTCTTTGCTCGCCGGCGAGGACTGGTGGCACGTGAACGCCATCGAGCGTATCGGGATCCCCACGCTCAAGGTCAGCGACGGGCCCGCCGGCGTACGCGGCGCCCACATCAGCGGGGGGCCGGCGTCGTCGAGCTTCCCTTGCGGAACGGCGCTCGGCGCGACGTGGGACCCGGAACTCATCCACGAAGTCGGCGTGGCGCTCGCCGCCGAACTGCGCAGCAAGGGCGCGACCGTGATCCTGGCGCCGACGGTGAACCTGCACCGCACGCCGCTCGCCGGTCGCAACTTCGAGTGCTACAGCGAAGACCCGTTCCTCACGGCGCAGTTGTCGTCGGCCTACATCCGCGGCGTGCAGAGCCAAGGCATGGCCACCACCGTCAAACACTTCGTGGGCAACGACTCCGAGTTCGAACGGATGACCATCAGCTCCGAGATCCCCGAGCGGGCGTTGCGCGAGCTGTATCTCGTCCCCTTCGAGGCGGCGGTGCAGGCAGGAACCCTGGCGATCATGACCGGCTACAACAAGGTCGCCGGCACGTGGTGCGGTGAGAACGCGCCGCTCATCGAAACGATCCTGCGCGGCGAGTGGGGCTACGACGGCATGGTGATGTCGGACTGGTTCGGCACGCACTCGACCGCCGACGCCGCCAACGCCGGTCTCGACCTCGAGATGCCCGGGCCGCCGGTGCACCGCGGCAACCTGCTCGTCAAGGCGGTCGAAGCCGGTGAAGTCAGCGAAGCGACGTTGAACGAACGCGTGCGGCGCGTGCTGCAACTCAACGAACGCACCGGTGTGCTCGACGGCAACGCGCCGGACGCGATGGGTGCCGAGGTCTACGACGACGACCCCGCCCGCATCGAACTCCTTCGTCGGGTCGCGGCGCGGGCAATCGTGCTGCTGCGCAATGAGAAGTCGGTGTTGCCGCTGAACACCAAGAAGCTCGAAACGCTGGCGGTCATCGGTCCGCTGGCGGCAACGGCGTCGACCCAGGGCGGCGGTAGTGCGGGAGTGTTGTCGCCGTACACGGTGTCGCCGCTGGAAGGGCTGCAGGCGGCGCTGGGTGATGACGTCAAGATCGCGCACGCCCACGGCGCCACGCTCGGACGCGGGGCGAGTCACATCGACCCGGGTCAATGGGCCGGGGGATTGCGCGTCACGTACTTCGCCGGCCCCGATCCCGCGGGCACTCCAGTGTGCGAAGAAGTCAGCCCACGCTCGGCGTTCCGCTGGTCGCGCCAGTTCGAGCCGGCCGGCAAGAGCAATGCGTGGTCGGCGCACATGGAAGGCATGTTCACCGCGTCCTTCGACGGCACGCACACATTCAGCGCCCGCACGATCGACCGCATCCGACTGTGGGTGGGCGACGCCGTGTTCGTCGACGAGTGGGAGAACAACACCGATCGACGCAACGTCGCCGGCACCGTCGAGCTCAAAGCGGGCGAGTCGGTGTCGGTGCGCCTCGACTACGCCAGCACGCTGGCCGAGAACGTGTTCGGCTCGCTGCTCGACTTCCGCGTGCTCGAACCGATTCCCGAAGACCTCATCGGTCCGGCGGTCAAGGCTGCCAAGAAGGCCGACGTCGCCATCGTCGTCGTGGGCATGGACAGCATTTGGGAGTCAGAGGGCCACGACCGCGCCCACATCTCACTGCCGCCGGGGCAGGACGAGCTCGTGTCCGCCGTGGCCAAGGTAAACAAGCGGACCGTGGTCGTGGTCAACGCCGGCGCCCCCGTCGCCATGCCGTGGCGCGACGAGGTCGCGGCGATCGTGCAGCTGTGGTACCTCGGCCAGGAAGCGGGCAACGCTCTGGCCGACGTGTTGACCGGTGCCGTCGACGCCTCGGGACGACTCCCCACGACGTTCCCGCGCCGGCTCGAAGACATCCCGGCGATGCTCAACTACCCGGGCGAGAACGGCCGAGTCCTCTACGGCGAGGGCCTGTTCATGGGCTATCGCGCCTTCGACAAGACAGGCATCGAACCGCTCTACCCGTTCGGCTTCGGCCTGTCGTACACGACGTTCTGGGTCGGTGATCCGACGGTGTCGTCGCCGACGATCGGCGCCGGTCAAGGGGTGACGGTGTTCATCCCCGTCACCAACAACGGCGACCGCGCGGGCGACTGCGTGGTGCAGCTCTACGTGCGCGACGTCGAGTCGTCACTCGTGCGGCCGCCGAAGGAGCTCAAGGGTTTCGGCCGTATTCATCTCGGCGCCGGCGTGTCGGGCGTGGTCGACATCACTCTCGACGACCGCGTCGTTCTCGTTTTGGGACCCGGCGATCCACGACTGGAAGGCCGAGCCGGGCGAGTTCGAAATCCTCGTCGGCGTGTCAGCCGCGGACATCCGCGGCCGCGCCAGTGTCATCTGGGAGGGGTGAGGTCGCGTCCTCCTCGGGCGGATGGTGCGGCAGCCACTTCAACACGGCGAGCGCCGTGGCGAGGATGACGGCGACGCCCAACGCCGCCGCGTAGTGGAAGCCCGACACGAAGGCGCGGTCGGCGGCGTCGATGACGCGGCGTTGCAGTTCGGGCTGATCGCGCAGGTTGGTCAGCGCGAACCCGTGCGCCCGGCCCACGTTGTCCCGCACGGCCTCCAACACCGGCGAGTCGGCGCCCAGTAGTTCGGTGATGCGTTCGGAGTAGCGAGACGCGAGAAGCGAGCCCAGCACGGCGACACCGAACGCGCCACCGGTCTGACGCGTGGTGTCGTTCACCGCCGAGCCAACGCCCGCCTTGGCGCGCGGCAGCGAGCCCATGATCGAGTCGGTGGCCGGCGCCATGATGTTGGCCATCCCTACGCCCATCAGCATGGTGACGGCGATGATCGCCAGCGCCGGCGTCGACTCCGTCAGCTGCGTGATCAGCAGCAGCGAGAGGGCGACGATCGACAATCCCGTCGCCACAACGCGCTTGTTGCCGAACTTTCCGACCCACACCGACGACATGGGCGCGAACGTCAACATCATCAACGCCTGCGGCCCGAGGATGAGCCCGGCCTTCAGCGCCGAGAAGCCGCGCACCACTTGCAGGTATTGGGTCATTACGAACAGCGTCCCGAAGAGCGTGAAGAACGTGAGCGTGACCGCCGCGCTCGCCGCCGAGAAGCGCGGGTTCTTGAAGAACGTCAGGTTGAGCATCGGGCTCTCGTAGGTCAGCTCCCAGCGCACGAAGGCGGCAAGGACGACCGCGCCCACGGCGAACGCCGTCAGCACTTCCGGCGACGTCCACCCCTTCGCAGGTGCTTCGATCACGCCCCACAGGAACGTGCCGAGCCCGACGATCGACAGCAACGCGCCGATCGGATCGAGCTTGGGTACCGACGGGTCCGACGAGTCGGGGATGAGGAAATAGCCGACGGTCAAACCGACGATGACGATCGGCACGTTGACGAGGAACACCGAGCCCCACCAGAAATGCGTGAGGAGGAAGCCGCCGGTGATCGGGCCGAGCGCGCCCAGTCCGGCGACGCCGGCCCAGATGCCGATCGCCTTACGGCGCTCGTACGGGTCGTGGAAGACGTTGGTCAAGATCGACAACGTCGACGGCATGATGAACGCGCCGCCGACCCCCATGAGCGACCTCGCGGCGATCAGCGTGTTGGGCGAAGTGCTGAAGGAACTCAGCAGGCTGCCGGCGCCGAAGATGACGAGGCCGATCACCAGCGCGCGGTAGCGGCCGAACCGGTCGCCCAGGCTGCCGGCGGTCAGCAGGAGGCCGGCGAACACGACGGTGTACGAGTCGACGATCCACTGCAGTTGGCTGGCCGTCGCCCCGAGACCGTCCGCCGCTTTGGGCCGCGACAGCGTCGGGATGGCCACGTTCAGGATCGTGTTGTCGAGCACGATCACGAACAGGCTGACGCAGAGCACCGCCAGCGTGAGCCAGCGGCGGCGATAGGCGACGTCGGGATCTCGCGTGATCGCTCGCATGAAGCTGTTCTAACCGCTGCCCGTGGGGTTATCTTCCTTCGCGCATGGCGGTCATCCACTGTGAGGGTCTCACGAAGCGCTACGGCGCCACCGTCGCCGTCGACAATCTCACGCTCGACGTCAACCGAGGCGAGGTGCTCGGGGTCCTCGGGCCCAACGGCGCCGGCAAGACCACCACCATCCGGCTGCTGCTCGGATTGATCCGTCCGACGGCGGGCGCGGCGACGGTGTTCGGCCTCGACGCGCAGCGCGACGCCGTGGCCATTCACCAGCGGCTGGCTTACGTGCCCGGCGACGCCGCGCTGTGGCCGGCGCTCACCGGCGAGGAGACGCTGCACCTCTTCGCCGAGCTGCACGGTTCGGTCGACACGGCGTACCGCGACGAGCTGATCGCCAGGTTCGACTTCGACCCCACCAAGAAGGCGCGCGCCTACAGCAAGGGCAACCGTCAGAAGGTCGTCCTGATCGCCGCGCTGGCGTCGCGCGCCGATCTGCTGGTGCTCGACGAGCCCACGAGCGGCCTCGATCCGCTCATGGAGCAGACGTTCCGCAGCTGCTTGCGCGAAGCGCAACAACGCGGCCAGACCGTATTCCTCTCGTCGCACATCCTCGCCGAAGTCGAGGCGGCCGCCGATCGCATCGCCATTCTGCGCGCCGGCAAGCTGGTCGAGTCCGGCAGCATGGACCAGCTGCGGCTCTCTACCGCCGCGCACGTCGAGCTCACATTTGCGGCCAAGCCGCCGTCGCTCACGAAGGTGAAGGGTGTCACCGACGTCGAGGTCGACGGCAAGCGCGTGTCGTGCCGCGTGACCGGGCCGATCCAGCCGCTGCTCAACGCGCTCGACGGTCACAACGTGGTCGAGATGCTCAGCCGCGAACCGTCGCTCGAAGAACTCTTCTTGGCGCACTACGGCGCATGAACGCCATCACACGGCACATCTACCGGCAGTCGCGCCGCGCGGCGATCATCTGGGGCAGCGTCATCGGGCTGTTCGTATGGGTGTCAGCCGCGGGCTACGCCGCCAGTTATCCCGACCTCGACGACCGTTTCCAATTCGCCAACACGCTCGGCAGCAACGTCGGCATCAACGCCATCTTCGGTCCGCCGCGCGGGCTCGCGACCGTCGCAGGCTTCACGGCGTGGCGCAGTTCGACACCGTTCTTCGTGCTCGGTGCGATCTGGGGCCTGCTACTCGCGACGAAAGGGCTGCGCGGCGACGAAGAGGACGGCCGCGCCGACCTGCTGTACGCCGGCCCCGTCACCCGCGCCAGCGGGCTCGGCCACGCGCTCGGTGGACTCGGCGTGGTCTTCTTGGTGTTCTTTGCGTCGGTGGCGGCCTGGGTCGTAACCGTTGGCCTGGCCGGTGGGTACTTCTCGTGGACCGCCGCGTTGTTCTTCTCGGCGGCGTCATGCGCGGGTGCGCTGCTCTTTATCCCGATCGGAGCGCTGACGTCGCAGTTGTTCGCCACGCGCCGCGCCGCCTCGGCGGTGGCGGGCGCCGTGCTGGCCGTTGGCCTGCTGCTGCGCGCCATCGGAGAGTCGGTTGACGGCGCGTATTGGTTGACGTGGCTGTCGCCGAACGGATGGATCGACAAGCTGAACGTGCTCACCGGCAGCGCGTTCGCGCCCTGGACGCCGATCGTTGGCGTCACCGTGGCCGCGACAGGCGCGGCCATCTGGTTGGCGTCGCGTCGCGACTTGGGCGCGGCCGTCGTCCCCAGCCGCGACACGGCGGTGGCGCGCACGAGGTTGCTGGGCTCACCGATCGGGCTCGCGGTGCGGCTGTCGTGGGGGACCATGGCGGCGTGGGCATTCGGCGTCGGCGTCGCCGCCGGCGTATTCGGCATCGTCAGCAGCAGCATCTCCGAAGCCCTGGCATCCAACCAGTCCGTCGCCGACATCTTCAGCCGCATGGGCAGCGAGTTGTCGGCCAACGGCTACGTCGGGCTCACCTTCGTGATGATGTCGGCCGTCCTCGGTATGACGGCCGCGGGCTTCGTCAGCGCGGGGCGCAAAGAGGAAGCCGAGGGCCGCCTCGAGTGGTTGCTCGCCACGCCGACGGACCGCTGGATCTGGCTGGCCGGCCGCGGCGCCGTCGCCGTCGGCGCGTTGGTGGTCATCGGCTTGAGCGCGGGAGTCGGCGGTTGGATCGGCGCGGCGATGTCCGGCGGCCGCCTCGGCTTCGTCACCATGGTCGGCGCCGGGCTCAACATCGTGTCGCCGGGCATTGTCGTGCTCGGTCTCGGCACGCTGGCCCACGGCCTGGTACCTCGCTGGACGTCGGCCGTCGCCTACACGGCGGTCGCCTGGTCGTTCCTGGTCGAGATGCTGGGCAGCGTGGTCACGCTCAACCGCTTCCTGTTCGACACGTCGCTGCTGCACCACCTCGCGGCGGCACCGCTGTTCGATCCCCGGTGGGACACCGCCGCGGTCATGACCGCCGTCGGCCTCGCCGGTGTCGCCCTGGGCGCCCTCGCGCTCGAACGGCGCGACCTCGCCATCGGCTAGCTCAATGTTGGGGGTAGGTGCAGGCGCAGCGCGGTCGCGTTGTCGACGTCTAAGCGAATCCGCAACGGACATGTCTTCGACGACGCCGGCGCGAGCATTGCCACGCCGGTTCATTGCAGCAAGGCGGGGCGCCTGGACCCGCTGGGCTGCAAAGAAGTCGTGCGGCGACTGGAACGTGTTACAGAGGCGGCGCGGACAACGTGGCGCCGTCGTCGATCACGACGGCGCGGGCCTCGACGAGCGAGTTGCTCGGCAACCACGGCTCGATGACGCCCGCACCTTGGGGCACGTCGAAGCTGAGCGTGACGGGCTCGCCGGGAGCGAAGCTGAAGTTGCCGCGATCGGGGTCGACGGCGCCATCGATGACCACCCGCGGATCCGGGAGCTGGACCCGCTGGGTCACTGGCCGTCCAGCAGCCGCGCGACCTTGGCGCGGCGCGGCATCGACGGTTCGGCGCCCGCCACCGTGACCGCCAGCGCACCGGCGGCATTCCCGACCCTCGCAGCGTCGACGAGCGACGCGCCGTTGGCCCACGCCGCCGCCAGGGCGCCACAGGTGGCGTCGCCTGCGCCGACGGTGTCGACGACGGTGACGGTGTGGGCGTCGTAGTGCGTGACGGTGCCCGACTCCCACAGCAATACTCCGCGTTCGCCGAGCGTGAGGAGCACGGCCGACGCGTCCAGTGCCTTGCTGACCGCCGCCGCTATTTCCGCCGGATCTCCGCCGGCGCCCGGCGCGATCGCCGCGGCTTCCGACTCGTTGGGCGTGACGAGGTCCACGAGCCCGCGGAACGCGTCCAAGGATTGCCCGCTCATGGGCGCGGGGTTGAGAATGGTGCGCACGCCGGCGCTGCGGGCGATCCGCAACGCCTCGACGACGGACTCGTAGGGGAGTTCGAGTTGGGCGAGGACCACCCCGGCCGTGCGGATGGCTTCGGCTGCCTCCTCGACGTGGCGGGGGTTGCACTGCAGGTTGGCCTGCGGGACCACGATGATCGAGTTCGCGCCGGAGTCGTCGACGATCGGCAAACCGACGCCGGTCCCGACGTGGCCGTCGCGGCCCACGTGCTTAGCATCGATGTTCTCGCGCTTGAGCGCCGCCATGAACTGATCACCGAAGCTGTCCGAGCCCACGCGGCCCACCATGGAGGTCGGCGCGCCGTAACGGGCGCTGGCCACCGCCTGGTTGAACCCCTTGCCGCCGAGGAAGAAGTTCACCGACTCACCGATCACGGTTTCGCCGACCGCCGGACGCGTCGCCGTTCGCACGACCACGTCCATCATGAAGCTGCCGACGACCGTGACGCCCTTACTCATCGAGCAGTTTTCCGAGGGAACCACCGGGGTGGAACACCTTGAAGTCGTCCGGCCCGAACCCACGCGCCACCATGAGCGCGACGGCTAACGCGTCGCCGAGCGCCAGAGCGACACTCGTGGACACCGTCGGGGCGAGATCGTGGGGATCGCCTTCGCGTTCGATGCAGCCGTCGAGCGCGACGGTGGCGAGCGCGGCCAGCGACGAGTCGCCGCCGCAACCGGTGAGTGAGATCACCGGTACGCCCCGAGCGGCCGCCATGCGCGCGAACCCGACGACCTCCGACGTTTCGCCGCGGTAGGACAACGCCAGCAGCACGTCGTTGGGCGTGACCATGCCGGAGTCGCCGTGCAGCGCGTCGGCCGCGTGCACGAAGTACGCCACGGTGCCCGTGCTGGCGAAGGTGGCGGCCAACTTGGCACCGACGAGCCCGGACTTACCCAGGCCGGTGATGACGAGGGTCCCGCCGCGTTCGAGCACGAGCGCGGCCGCAGCAGCCAGGGCGCTTTCGTTCCGTGCGGGCAAACACGCGATCGCCTCCGCGGTCAACCGCAACGACTCGAGACCCGCGGCGACGCCCTCGTCGAGGTCGCTCAACCCGTGAGCCCCGCGTAGGCGGCGTAGATGGTGCCCACGCCGCGCATGTCGCCCGTAGTGGCGTTACTCATCTTGTTCATGACGTAGGCGATCGTCATCCGCCGGTCGAGGTCGTTGACCACCATGGATCCACCCAAGCCGGCCCAGAAGCAACCGCGTTCGACGGGTGCCACTGGTAGAGAAGCGGTGATGAGGCCGTAGCCGATGCCGAAGGTCAACGGGTAGCCAACACCGAGGTCGGGCTTGCCTTCGCTCTGCACGTCGAAGATGCGGTCGATTCCTTCGGGGGAGATGAACTTGGTCCCGTCGACGACGCCGCCGTGCGACACGACGGATTGCACGCGGGCGACGGAGCGGGCGTTGCCGTGGCCGTTGGCCGCCGGGATCTCGGCGCGTCGCCATCCCTCACTCGACGAGTTCTCCGACCTGCCCCCAGGGTTGGACCAGATGCGGTACGCAATGTTGCCGGGGTCGCCGTCGAATGGGATCTCGGTCGTGGGCGGCGGCACGAGGCGGCTGATGCGCGGGTCGCACGATGCCGGCGTGCCGATGTGAAAGTCGGCACCGAGCGGTTCAGCGAGCTCCTCGCGGAACCACGTGCCCGGCGTCTTGCCCGTGACGCGGCGAATGACTTCGCCGACCAGATAGCCCTGGGTCAGCGCGTGATAACCGGAGGCCGTGCCCGGCTCCCACCACGGCGCTTGGGCGGCCAGCAGCGCGCAGCACTTCTCCCAGTCGTAGAGGTCCTCGGTCGTGATCGGTTCGTCCCACCCCGCGACGCCGGAGGTGTGGCCGAGGATGTGGCGCACGAGCACGCCGTCCTTGCCGTTGGCGGCGAACTCGGGCCAGTACGTGGCGACGGGCGCGTCGAGGTCGACCAGGCCGCGGTCGGCCAAGATCAGGCACGACAGGTTCGTCATCGTCTTGGTCGTCGAGTAGACGTTGACAATCGTGTCCTGCTCCCACGGCGATCCCTCGGGGTGGTGCTCGTCTGGCGGGACCTCGCCACCCCACAGATCGACGACCAACTCGCCGTCGAGGATCACCGCCGCGGAAGCGCCGAGATCCTTCCCGCTGCCGATATTGGTCGACAGCGCATCGCGCACCGCGGTGAAGCGTGGGTCACAGGTGCCCTGGATGTCAGCCATACCTGCAACGTAATTGCAAGACTGCCTGCGTGGCTCATGATCACGCCCACGGGCACGGGCACGGGTACGACCGCGCCGGGGCGCGGCACGCCCGGCCACTGGCGTGGGCCTTCGCGCTGACCGCGCTGGTACTCGCCGTGGAAGTCGGAGCAGCGGTGGCCACTGGTTCGCTGGCGTTGCTCTCCGACGCCGGCCACATGCTCACCGACGTCGCCGGGCTCGGCATGGCGCTCGCCGCGATTCATCTCGCCTCCCGCGGTCAAGCGCGGGAGGACCGGTCCTTTGGTTTGTACCGCCTCGAAATTCTCGCGGCGCTGGCCAACGCGGTGTTGCTCTTCGGCGTCGCCATCTACGTGTTGATCGAGGCGGTCACGCGCATCGACGACGCGCCCGACCTCGCGTCGAACGTGGTGCTCGTGGTGGCGGCGATCGGTTTCGCCGCCAACCTCGTGTCGTTCCGACTGCTGCGCGCCGGCGCCAGTGAGTCCATGAACGTCGAGGGTGCCTATCTCGAAGTGCTGGCCGACCTCGCCGGCTCGGCTGCAGTGATCGTGGCCGCCGCCGTCATCAGCGTGACCGGATGGGCTTGGGTTGATCCGCTGGCGGGCGCGGCGCTCGGATTGTGGATCCTGCCCCGCACGCTGCGGTTGGCCCGCAGGGCCTTGCGCGTCCTGCTGCAGGCGGCGCCGGCGGGCATCGACCTCGCGGCGGTGCACGCGGATCTCGCGGCGCTGCCCGATGTGGTTGACGTGCACGATCTGCACGTGTGGACTCTCACCTCCGACATGGACGTTGCCACCGCTCACCTCATGATCCGCACCGACGCCGACGCGCACGCGGTACTCGACCGCGCCCGCGCTCTACTGGGGGAGCGGTATCACCTCGCGCACGCGACGTTGCAGGTCGAACCCGAAGACCACACTGGCTGCGACTCCGTTTCGTGGTGAGCGACATCGAAATCCGACAAGCGACGACGGCAGACCTCGATGCGTTGATGGCGAGATCGGATACCGCGCAGGAACGGCGCGCCGAGGCCGCTCGGTTTGAAGCGCAGGAAGGCGGCGAGGGCTTGCTGCTCATCGCGTGGGAGGACGAGACAGTCCGCGGCCGCGTGCGGCTGCGTTGGTGGTCGAAGTACATCGAAGTCATCGACGAGTTCGGCGAGTTTCCCGAAATCAACGCCCTCGACGCGTGGCCGCAGGGGACGGGTGTCGGCACGCGCATCATCGCCAAGTGCGAGCAGATCTCCGTCGACCGGGGCGAGAAGCAGATGGGCATTGGTGTCGTCAAGACAAACGTGGACGCGCGGCGGCTGTACGAGCGCCTCGGCTACGAGTATTGGGGCGACGTGATCGATCGCTCGGAGTACTTCGACGACGCGGGCAACGTGGTCCACGTGCAGGAGGACCCGTGCGTCTATCTCATCAAGAACATCACTTGACAGTTATATAACTATTCACGCATACTAGGCGCGTGGTTGTTATCGATGTCATCGCCGAGCCGACGCGACGGCGCATCCTCGACTTGCTGCGCGAGGACGAGCGCGCCGTCGGCGACGTCGTCGCCAAGCTCAAGATCAGCCAACCGTTGGCCTCTAAGCACCTGAAGGTCCTGCGCGACGCCGGCCTGGTCGACGTGCGTGTCGACGCGCAGCGCCGGCTGTACCGGGTCCGACCCGAACCGTTGCGCGAGCTGGATACGTGGCTGGCGCCGTACCGGGCGCTGTGGTCTACCGCGCTCGACGATCTCGAGAGGAGTCTCGATGAAGACTGAACATGGAACGCTGGACAAACTGGACGAGAGCACCGCGCGCCTCACCTTCGTGCGCGAGCTCTCACACCCGCGCGACAGGGTGTGGCGCGCCATCACCGAACCCGATGAATTAGCCAAGTGGTTCCCCACCAGCATCGACGGCGACCGCGCACCGGGCGCGCCGCTCAAGTTCGTCTTCCCCTATCCCGAGGCGCCGGTTCTCGAAGGCGCCATGCTTGCCTACGACCCGCCCTCGACAATCGAGTTCGACTGGGGCGGCGAAGACATTTTGCGCATCACGCTCGAAGAGATCGACGGCGGCGCCGGCACGCGCCTCACGCTCACCGATACGTTCCGCGAATACGCCAAGGCGGCGCGCGACGCCGGCGGTTGGCACGCCTGCCTCGATAATCTGGCCGACGTGCTCGTCGGGAAACGGGGGCGCGACGACCGCTGGAAAGACACATCGAAGTGGTACCTGGAGAACTTCCCGAAGGACGCGACGACCGCGCCGATCCCGGACTTCGCCAACCAGGACTAGGGCGCTACAGCCTGGCGAGCGCCTCCTCGTAACGCGACTTCTCGCGGGCGGTGGCGCGGCTGTCGGTGGAGAACGTGTCGACGATTGTGAACGGATAGAAGACGAGCGCCACTGCGTTGTCGCCGCGGAACTGCGACAGCTTCACGTTGTCGCCGGTGCTCGCCTTGAGGTCGAAGTCGGGTGCTTCCTGGCCAATTTCTAAAGACGTGCCTGCCAAGCTATCCGTCGATGTCGGCCGAGCCCCCTTCCACGAACGAGGAGAAGCGCGCCGTCGCCGACGCCGGCTTGATGGTGATCCACCCGGGTCCTGAACCCGGAGTCACCACGGCCGACGGCGAGGTCGCCGGCGTGCCGGTGCGGACCTACATGCCTGACGGACTGGCCGATCCGCCGACGTTCCTTTACTTCCACGGCGGTGGCTGGTTCCAAGGCAACCTCGATACGGCCGAGGTCGAGATGGGCCCGATGTCTTCGGGCGCGCAGTGCCGGGTTGTGTCGGTGGCGTACCGGCTGGCGCCGGAGCACCCGTTCCCCGCGGCGCTCGACGACTGCCTCGCGGTGTACGAAGCGCTCGCCGACGAGGGACCGGTGGCCGTCGGAGGTACGAGCGCCGGCGGCAACCTCGCCGCCGCGCTCTGCATCGCCGCGCGTGAACGCGGGTGGCCGCAACCGATCTTGCAGCTGCTCGACTCGCCGTGTCTCGACCTGACGTTGAGCTCGCCGTCGGCCGCGGAGTTCGGTGCGGATGCGTTAGCCGTGCAACTCCGCGGCTTCGTTGGCGGGTACTGCGCCGATCCGACCGATCCGCTGGTGTCGCCGTTGCTGTGTCCGGACCTGTCGGGTCTGGCGCCGGCGGTGATCACGGTGGCAGAACTCGACCCGGTACGCGACGACGGCGAGCGCTATCTCGCGCGACTTCTCGACGCCGGCGTAGACGCCACGTGCATCCGCGTGAAGGCGATGTTCCATATCGGGTGGGTCGTCCCGTTTTTCCGCCCAACGCACCACCTGATCAACGACTTTCGGGCCGCGGCGCTGCGGCGGGCGTTCGACGGTTCTCTGTAGGAGACGGTGGGTAAGACGTAAGTATCCGCTACTCGGTCCGTTTCCTACTCATGCGCCGCATTCTTGCCGTCTTCTTTTCCGTGCTCGCTCTCGGGGTCACCGCCATGACCGCGGCGCCGAGCCAAGCGATCGTCGGCGGGTCGGCGGCCGGTTCATATCCGTTCATGGCGTCGGTCCAGGACGGTGGCTCCCACTTCTGCGGCGGCACCGTGATCTCCAGCACGTGGGTCCTCACGGCGGCGCATTGCGTGCCCGACGGCAACGCCTCGGGACTTTCGGTCCGCGTCGGCAGCAACAACAACACCTCGGGCGGCACGGTCATCCCCGTGAGCGCGGTGAAGGTGCACGGGAGTTTCGACGGCACCTACTTCGACGCTGCGCTGCTGCAGCTGGCCTCGTCGGTGGCCGGCCTGCCGAACGTCGCACCGATCGCGCTGGCGGGTGCGTCGAATGACAACCTCGAAGCCGAGGGCACTCCCGTGGTCGTGGCCGGTTGGGGCGACAACAACCCCGTCACCATGGGCCTGCTCGCCGGGCCGACCCTGAATGAGGCGGCGCTCAGCGTCGTGAGCGACGCGAACTGCGGCGAAGGCGCCGAGGGCAGCAACGCCGCCCTCACCACGGTGTGCGCCGAGGCGTTGTTGAAGGACAGCTGCCAGGGCGACAGCGGCGGTCCGCTGTTCTGGAAGTCGGGCACGCAACGGATCCAGATCGGCATCGTGAGCCACGGGCTGCTGTGCGCGCTCCCGGGTTTCCCGGGCGCCTACAGCGAAGTCAACAACGCCAGCATCCGCCAGTTCATAACGGCCTGGACCGGCGTCTAACCAAGCTGGTACGGCACGGGCGAGTCGACGGTAACCCCGTCGCCGTCGATGGCAATGGTGATCGGACCGAACGGCGTCGGTACGACGCCGCGGGCCCATTCGAGGTCACCGAGGTTGGGCTCGATGCGCGCTGACGCGAAACCCGGCTCGGCCGGCGTGACCCCGAGCACGCGCTGCATGAGGTCGCGGGTCGGTGTCGACGACCAACCATGGCTCACGGTGCCGCCGAACCAGCATTCGGACCACGACGTGTCGCAGCGTTGCAGCGCGACTTCCCAATCGCGGCACTGGTCGACGATCAGATCGGCGCGGCCGGCTGCGACCAGCGCGTCGTGCACCACGTAGCGGAAGAACGGTTGGGCGGCGACGACGCGGTTCTCGTCCCACCACTGCTTCTCGGGATGGCCGACGCCGAGGTAGGCGCCCCCGACGCGAACGGGCCCGTCGCCCGGCCCCACATACGGATCGGCGGGACCGTCGACGCTGAACGCCGCGTGCACGAGGTTGGTGCGATCGGTGATGACCTCGACGAGGCGCGGGAGTCGCCGCTTCGGCGCCAGCCCGCCGACGATGGCCGCCGCCTGGCCGTGTTGCGATGCGACCGCACGCGGCGCCTCCGGTGTGTACGAGTCGATGTAGCGCTTGCGCTTCTTGTCCCACAGCGTTTCGAAGCCGGCCTTCAGTTGCGCGTGGGTCTGCTTGGCCCAAGCGGCGCGGCCGCGGTCGCCGAGCCACGCCGCCATTTCGGCGAACTCGAGTAGCGCCCGGCCCCACAGACCGCACAAAGCGGCGGACACGCCCTCGTTGTAGATGGCCGACCAGTCGATGATCACCCAGCCGTACACGTCCTGTGGCAACCCGGCGGTTTCGGTTCCCTCCTTGCCACAGAACGGCACGAACCAGCGCACGACGCCTTCGACCACGCCGAGCAGGCTGGCGATCTCGTCGCGGTCACCGACATAGCGGTACAGGTTCCACACGGCGTGCACCCAGTGCAGCGGCCAGTCCGGGATGATTGTCCAGTCGCCGGCTTCGATGTCTCCGCCAACGGCCATCGGCAACATACCGTCGGGCCGCGGCACCGCGGTGAGCCGCGGGTGACGGCGCGCCAGTGACCAGTCGAAGTTGGTCGTGAGGTCGACCATCTGGTGCACGACCGAGTCGCCCGTCCACGCGCGCTGCTCGCGCGTGGGGCAGTCGGTGTAGGCGTCGAAGGAGTTGATGGTGACGCTGCGCCGGCCGACCGCCCAGATCTGGTTAAGCGTGTCGTCGGAGCATTCGAAGCTCGCGTTCCCGGTGACGGGGTGCAGGCGTTCGCGCACCGTAATGCCATGGATGGTGACGTCGTCTGGCGCCGCCTTGTCAATACTGACGATCACGCCGCGGCCGCCGTAGTAGTCGAAGGACTCCAGTGTGCGTCGCGTGCCGTCGAGGGTGAACGCCACGCAGGCGTCGTGCTCGTTCGGGGTCGGACGGCCCTTGGCGTCGACGAATTCGGCGGCGGTCACGGTGACGACGGAATGCGCCGGGCCTTCGACGTCGAGCACGATCGTGCCGGGCGTGACGCGGTCGACGCGCCACGCGTCGGCGGAGTGTCGGTCCATCGCAACGTCGACGGCGGTGGGCCAGGACAACGGCCGTCCGCCGAAGGGGCCCATCGGATAGGTCGGCGCCTTGCGGCGACCGGACTCACCGGTGTTGTGCGAGTCGCGTCGAATGGCCGCCGGCCAGCCGACGTCGTTGGTCAACCAGTCGCGGGGTAGCGGTATGGCGTTGACCAACTCGCGGCCGCGTCCCGAGATGGCACCGGCGACGCCCTGGTCGGCACCCCATCCCTCCAGCACCACGCCGGTCCACGTCGCGGGGTCGGACGCGATCAGCTGGTCGCCGATCTGCGCTTCGAACAGGAACGCCCCCCACGCCACCTGCGTCGACGGCGGCGGTGGCAAGTACCACGGCGTGGCCTTGTCGTAGCGAGTGACGAGCGCGGCGATGGTGTTGCGCCCGGCGACGAGAAACGGTGCGAGGTCGATGTCGTCGGCCGGTTGGGTGCGAGGGTTCGCGCGCACCGGGCCGCGGCCGATCTCGTGGCCGTTCACGTACAGCGTGACGCGGGACACCGCGCACCACCGGGCGGGTGCACTGGTGGGCGCGGTGTCGAGGTCGAATCTGGTTTGCAGCGCGACGACGTGGCGATCGCGGGGCGCGTGCTCCGCCCAGATCCAGTCGCCCCGCCAGCTCACTCCGCTACTTGGGGGCGCGGCGGGCCTGCGCCACGTTGGGCGCGGCCTTCTCGACCAGAGCGGGGATGACCTTGCCGAGTTCCTCGGGGTCCCACTTGGCGCCGTGGTCTTCGCCGGGCCCGTACGTCCAGCCTTCGGCGACGGAGATGCGGCCGCCGGCGACGTTGAAGACGCGGGCATTGATCTCGTTTACTCTCCGGGCTACCGAGCCACACCACCAGTGGGGCGATGTTCTCCGGACCGAAGGCGTTCCACTCGCCCTCTTTGGGCTGCGGGCGGTTGGGGTTGAGGTCTTCGGTCATGCGGGTGAGCGCGCCCGGTGCGATGGCGTTGACGGTCACGCCGTAGCGCTCCAGTCTCCATGCCGGCGATGATCGTGAACGACGCGATGCCTGCCTTGGCGGCGCCGTAGTTGGTCTGGCCCGGGTTGCCGTAGATGCCGGAGCTCGACGTGGTGTTGATGATGCGGGCGTCGTTCTCCTCGCCCGCCTTGCTCCGGGTGCGCCAGTACTCCGCGGCGTGACGGGTCGGGCAGAACGTGCCGCGCAAATGCACCTTGATGACCGAGTCCCATTCTTCGATCGACATGTTGACGAGCATGCGGTCGCGCAGGATGCCGGCGTTGTTCACCAGCACGTCGAGCCCCCCGAACGTGTCGATGGCTTGCTGGATCATGCGACCGGCGGCGTCGTAGTCGGACACGTCGTCGGTGTTGGCGACCGCTTCGCCGCCCAGCGCCTTGATCTCGTTCACGACGTCCTGCGCCGGGCCGGCCGACGCGCCGGTGCCGTCGCGACTGCCGCCGAGGTCGTTGACGACCACCTTGGCGCCGGTCTGCGCGAACAGCAGTGCGTGCTCGCGGCCGATCCCATTCCCGGCGCCGGTAATGACGACGACGCGACCTTCATTTAAACGACTCATTTTTGGTGTCCTGGTTCCTTTGGTAGTCCGAGAACTTTCTCGCCGACGATGTTTCTCTGCACTTGGGCGGTGCCGCCCCAGATGGTTTCTGACCGGCTCGACAGGAACGTCTGCTGCCAGCGGTCCGGCTTGTATTCGTCGCCCTGTTCCTTCTCATAGACGGTGGCGTCCATGCCGAGGACCTCGAGCGCGACTTCGGCGAAGCGCCGGTGATGTTCCGACCAGAACATCTTGTTGAGAGCCGAGGCCGGACCGGGCTCCTTCTTCGCCACCACTTCGCTCAGGGCGCGCAGGCCGTTGTAGCGCATGATCTCGACGTTGGTGAACCCCTTGGCCAACTCTTGGCGCACGGTCGCGTCGTCGGCCTTGCCGCGCTTCTTCGCTTCGCTCACGAGATCCCAAAACTCAGTGGTGAAGCGGACGTGCTGCGTCGTGGCGTTGCCGCCGCGCTCGTTGCCGAGCGTCGTCATCGTGACTTTCCACCCGTTGTTCAGACCGCCGATCGCATTGGCGACCGGAGCGCGCGCTTCGGTGAGAAACGTCTCGGTGAAATGCGCGCTGCCCGTGATCTGACGAATCGGGCGCAGCTCGATGCCGTTGGACGAGCCGTCCTCTTTGAACATCGGGAGCAGCACGTAGGAGATGCCTTGGTGTTTCGGCACGTCCGGATCAGTCCGGCATAGGCAGAACATCATGTTTGCCTGCTGCGCCCCGGAGGTCCACACCTTCTGGCCGGTGATGATGATCTCCTCGCCGTCGATCACGCCGCGGGTCTTGAGCCCCGCCAGGTCAGAGCCAGCGTCGGGTTCGGAGAAGCCTTGGCAGTAGCGATCGGTGCCGTCGATGATGCGCGGCAGGAACTTCGCCTTCTGCTCGTCGGTGCCCCATACGATGATCGACGGGCCGACGAGCCACTCGCCCATCCCGCGGGTGACCCGGGGCACCTTCACGCGGGCGAACTCCTCGTTCAGCACCGCCACTTCGATGCCGGTCAGCCCACGGCCGCCGTACTCCTTCGGCCACGACACGCACATCAGCCCGGCTTCGGCCAGCTTGTCGGCCCACGCCCGCGCCGCAGGCGTGTTCGCGAACGCCGCCTGCTCGTCGTCGAGGTTGTCCAGCCCCTCGGGCTGGTTCGCCTCGAGAAACATCCGGATCTCATCGCGAAACTTCTTGGCCCCGGGTCCGAGGTCCAACTCCATCGTCATCTCTACAAATCCCCCCACATGTCGAGGCCGGAATCCTCGCGCACCCGACCGAACTCGTGCCTCTCGCGACTCATTCGCGTTCGGGCGGCAGCCATTGCCAGTCGCCGGGTGGTCCGATGAGCCGCCAGCCGTCGACGGTTTTGAGCCGATGGTGCGATCGGCACATGCGGGCGAGTTCATCCGGTGTCAGCGAGAACGATCCGCAGAGCGCGCCGTCGCGCGTCCATGTGCGCAGGTACCGGTCGCGGTGGACGCGCCGGTACCGGTCCATGGCGTCTCTTCCGAGCGTCGTGCGTTTCAAGCACGGTTTGCCGTGTGATCTGGGTGTCCAAAACGTCAAAGCACGCCACAAAGCGTGCTTGAAACGTCACGATGGCGAATGCATACCGGACGTCGGCGCCTTCGTCTCGGAGGTCCTTCGTCGAGAGACCGATCTGCCCGCCGGTCGTGACGACATCTTCGATCACGGCAACGACACGTCCGCTGATCTCGACGCTCCATTCGCGTAGGGCTCAGGAAACTCACATGTTCGAACGGCCGCACTCACAGGTTGACCGCCGATCATTCGTTCCATGAAGACTCCCCACATCTCCCGCAAGCTGGCGATTGTCGGCGCGCTGGGCGTGGCCGCGGCGGTTGGCGTCGGCGCTGCCGGGTCCGCCGGCGCGCAGACCGATGGCGGCACGACGACCACAACCACCAAGCCGTCCGACTCGGCCAAGGGTGACGGCATGCGGTGCGAAGGCCGCGAACCGCTCGACGCCGCCACCGCCGCCAAGGTGAAGGCGGCCGCCGAGAAGGCGGTGCCGGGCGCGACGGTGAAGAAGTCGGGCCACGATCGCGACGACGGCTACGTCGCCATGCTGCTCAAGGCCGACGGCACGACCCGCGTCCTGGTGCATCTGGACAAGGACTTCAAGGTGACCGAGGTCAAGGACCCCGCTCCCGAGCGGCGTCGACACAAGGGTCATGAACCGCTCGACGCCGCCACCGCCGCCAAGGTGAAGGCGGCCGCCGAGAAGGCGGTGCCGGGCGCGACGGTGAAGAAGTCGGGCCACGATCGCGACGACGGCTACGTCGCCATGCTGCTCAAGGCCGACGGCACGACCCGCGTCCTGGTGCATCTCGACAAGGACTTCAAGGTGACCAGCGTCCAGGATCCCGCGCCGAACCCGCCGGGCCCGCGGGGCGGTCCTGGTCGCGGTCGCGGTGGCCCGGTAGCGGGTGACGTGCGGGGGGAAGGCGCCAGCACGAGCGTCTAGACAAACTGGTGCGGTGAGTGAAGTCGACGCCCTGCTCGAAGCGGCGCGGCGTCGGCTTCCGCACCGGCCCACTCCCAGCGAACTCGCAGCGCTCCGCGAACGCGGAGCGCTGCTTGTCGATATCCGGCCGGTGGAGCAGCGCGAACGCGACGGCGCGCTGGATGGAGCGATCGTCATCGATCGCAACGTGCTCGAGTGGCGGCTCGACCCGACGTCACCGCATCGCATTCCGGAAATGGACGACGCCGAGCGCGAAGTCGTCATCGTCTGCAACGAGGGCTACCAGTCGAGCCTGGCTGCCGCGACGCTGCAGCAACTCGGTTTGCGCAACGCCACCGATCTCGACGGCGGCTACCAAGCGGTCCTGCGCGCTACGCGAACGTCCTGACCAGCTCCAGCACCGCCTCGGCGTCGGGCCCCTCCGCCGTCAGGGACGTGTTCGTTGCGTGGGCGCGCTGGCCGGCGACCTCGCACAGGTCGCGCGCCGTCCCCCGCAGCACCGTGTCGGCTGACTCGTCGCCGAACACCCACGACTCGCCCGACGGTGCCGTCGAGCTCGAAGCAGACCGCGCCCTTCAACGTCGCGACCGGCGCGCGTGAACGCGTACGGCAGCGTCCGCCACGCCAGCCGCGCGATGTGCTTGAGGCGATCCGGTGAACCCAAGTCGACGCCGAGGCCGAACGCCACATCGTTGGTGTGAATCCAGCTCTCGGCCAAGCGGGTCGTGGCCAGCGTGTGAGCCGACAGTGTTCCCGCGACCCACTGCACGCGGTCGTGCGGATCGGCGACGCGGTACGCCGTCATCATCTCGTCGACACCGTCGCGCCACCGTGCGTACACCTCGGCCGGCGGCGCGCCTCGCTCCTTGTCGACCATGGCACCAGCGCCGTCGTCGACGGTGGTGGATGTGAACTGAAGGTCGCGCAGCATCGCCTCGAGGAAGGGCTGCATGCGGTGCTGCAGCGACGCCAACGCCATCTCGTTGGTCTGGGCGAGGTGCAAGACAACGTCGGACACGCTCCACCCTTCGCAGCGCGAGGGCATGGCCCACGCGGTGTCGTCGACGGGGTTGACCAGTCCGTCGAGTTCGGCCTGCTGTTCGCTCAACGCGGCAAGGATCTCCTCCACCGCGCCAAGATACGTGCATGGCAATCATGTCCCTGGCCGAACTGATCCGCACGCATGCGAAGGAGAGGCCCGACAAGCCGTGCATCACCTTCGAAGGCCGCACCATCACCTTCGGCGATCTCCACCAGCGCTCGAACCAAGTGGCCAACGCCTTGCTCGCCGAGGGGGTGGAGACGGCAGATCGCGTGGCCATCCTCGACAAGAACGCCCTCGAGTATTTCGAACTGCTCTATGCCACCTCGAAGGTGAACGCCGCCAACGTGGCGGTGAACTGGCGCCTCGCGCCGCCGGAGATCGCCGGTGTGCTCCAGGATTCCCAAGCGACGGTGCTTGTCGTGGGCCAAGCGTTCGTCGGCGTGCTCGACGCCATCGCCGCCGACCTGGCGGCGATCAAGAAGATCGTGGTGATCGGCGGCCACGACGGTTACGAGTCGTGGGACGAGTGGGTCGATGCCCAGCCGGCCACCGACACCGACATCACGCCGGGACCCGACGACGTCGGCTTCCAGCTCTACACGTCGGGCACGACCGGCTTGCCCAAGGGCGTGATGCTGTCCAACGCGAACCTCTTCAGCATGCTGCCGTGGGCCGCACCCGAATGGGGCTTCGACGAGGACAGCGTCAACCTCGTCGCCATGCCGTTGTTCCACATCGCCGGAAGCGGTTACGCGGTCGTCGGCATGTTCGTCGGCTGCCACACGATCCTGCTACGCGAGGTGGACCCCGCGGGAATGCTGGCGCTGATCCCCGAGAAGAACGTCACGAACATGCTGGCGGTGCCGGCGATCCTCCAGTTCATGCTGATGGTGCCCGGCAAGGAAGACCTGGACTACACGACGTTGCGGTCGGTGCTCTACGGCGCGTCACCTATCTCGGTCGAGGTGTTGTCCGGCGCCATCCGCCTCTTCGCCGGCGCCGGCTTCAGCCAGGCCTACGGCATGACCGAGACGACCGGCGGCATCGTCGGCCTGGCGCCCGAAGACCACGATCCCGACGGCCCGAACGCCCACCGCCTACGCGCGGCAGGCAAGCCCAACAAGGGCGTCGAACTACGCCTGGTCGATCCCGACACGGGCAACGACGTGCCAACGGGTGAAGTCGGCGAGATCTGGACGCGCAGCGGGCAGAACATGCTCGGTTACTGGAACAAGCCCGACGAGACGGCGAACACCATCACCGAGGACGGCTGGTTGAAGACGGGCGACGCCGGCTACCTCGACGCGGACGGCTACCTGTACATCCACGACCGCGTGAAGGACATGATCATCTCCGGCGGCGAGAACGTGTACCCGGCGGAGATCGAGAACTGCCTCATGTCGCATCCCGGCATCGCCGATGTCGCGGCGGTCGGTATCCCGAGCGAACGCTGGGGCGAGTCGGTGCACGCCTTCGTCGTCAAAGCCGCCGGCCAGGACCCGACGCCCGAGGACATCATCGCCTTCACCCGCGAGCGCCTCGCCCACTTCAAGTGCCCACAGAGCGTGGACTTTGTCGACGCGTTGCCGCGCAACCCGTCGGGCAAGATCCTGCGCCGTGAGCTACGCGCCCCGTTCTGGGAAGGACGCGAGCGCGGGGTTAACTGACCCGCGTCTGGCGCGCCTTGCGGGAACGCTCGCCCGATCGCTCGACGGCCTCGACCTTGCCGCCGAGGTAGGCGTCGACGACCAGAGGATCGTGCCGCACCTGTTCCGGCGGACCGTCGGCGATCACCCGGCCGGCGTCCATGGCGATAATGCGCGACGACAATCCCATGATCAGCGGGATGTCGTGCTCGATGACGACCAGCGTCGCCCCGAGTTGCCGTTGCACGTCCTCGAGGAGTGCGCCCAGCGCTTCGGTTTCGCGCTGGGCGATGCCCGACGACGGCTCGTCGAGCAACAGCAGCCGCGGTTGCAGCGCGATGAGGCACGCCAACTCGGTGATGCGCCGCGTGCCGGTTGACAGCTCCTGCACCTGCTTGTCGCGATAGGCGTCGAGCCCCATGAAGGCGATCAGTTCGCGGGCGTGGGCTTCCTTCGCTCGTTCGCTCCCGGGCAGGCCGAGCACCGACGCCAGGAAGCTCGTGGGCGCGACGCGCTCGAGCCCGAGGCGGACCGTTTCGGTGACGGTCATCGTCGGGAACAGCGCGGCGTCTTGGAACGAGCGGATCAGGCCGAGCTGGCCGCGGGCTTCGGGGCCGAGGTCGCTGACGTCTTGGCCCGCGAACTCGACCCATCCGTCGTCGGGACGGGTGAAGCCGCCGAGGATCTCGAAGGTAGTGGTCTTGCCCGCACCGTTGGGACCGATGATGCCGACAGACTCGCCCGGGTACACGGCCAGGCTCACGTCGTCGACCGCGGCGATGCCCCCGAAGTTCTTTCGCAGACCCTTGGCCAGGAGCAGCGCCACGTCGGCCCGGGGCGCGCGTTGGCGGATGGGGCTTAGCACGGGCAGTTCTTTTCGGACCGCGGACGGCGGTGCGTCGTCCTCCACCTCGCGGCCGCGCTCGAGCCGCGCCACGATCCAATCCCGCACCGGCTGCAAGAGTTGGGCGAGCCCGCCCGGCGCGTAGAGGATCAGCAGCAACGCGCCGAAACGCGTGGCGGCGAGACCGGCCGAGTCGAGGGGAACGAAGGCAGGGAAGCCGACGAAGTACGCCACGCCAAGCAGCGGCCCGGCCACGGTGCCGAGTCCGCCGAGCACCGTCATCACCACCACGTCGATGCTGCTCGCCGTCGGGAAGGTGGCGCGCCCGATGCGTGAGAACGCGTGCCCCAACGTCGCCCCACCGATGCCGGCCATGAAGCCGGCGAGCATGAAGCCTTGGAGTTTGACGACGGTGGCGCGCACCGTGAAGGCGCGGGCGTTGTCCTCGTTGTCCCGCACAGCCACGAGCAGCCGGCCAAAGCCGGTGCGTCGGACATTGGTGGCCACCACCAGCGCGATCACGGTCACACCGAGGGCGAAGAAGTAGTACTGCTTGCCCGAACTGAGCGCCGTGCCGTTGATGATCGGCCGTCCCGGGTCCACGCCTTCGCCCAGCATCCACGGCTGCTGCAACAGCCACGCGGGGACGGCGAGCGCGCCGCCGAGGGTGGTGACCGCGAGCAGCAACCCGCGGGCGCGCAGCGCGGGAATGCCGATGAGCACCGATACGGCGGCGCCGCCCAGCCCGGCGTACAGAAACGACAGCCCGAAGTTCCCGATGCGCATCGACACCTGGTACGAGATCACCGCGCCGATGGCGCCGATGCCGAACTGACCGAGGCTCAGCTGGCCACCCAAGCCGGTGATGACCCCGACGGAGAGCCCGACGATGACGAACGCCATCATTCCGACGAAGGTGATGGCCGCGCTGTTGGTGATGAAGATCGGCAGAACGGCGGCGATGACGAAGCCGACGCCGGCGACGATGCGCCCCAGGTTGCGGACCGCCCACACCCGTCGCGCCGCGTCCGACAGCGGCCGCCACGGCTGCACCGACGCCCAGCTGCCTTTCTCCTCTTCGCGCCCCGTCGCTCGACGAGCGAACAGCAGCGCCACCAAGATGGTGACGAACAGCGCCACTTCGACCAGGCCGGCGCGCGGGTAGTTCCACAACAGAACTTGCTCGACGATGCCGAGGCCGACACCGCCGGCGAGTGCGATCGGCAGACTGACCATCCCGCCGATGACCGCGGCGGCCAGGGCGCGCAGCAGCAGCGTCGGGCCGAAGGTGTCGCCCGAACTGAAGCCGAGCGTCGGCGCCACCAGGATCGCCGTGAGCGCCGAGAGTCCACCGGCGAGCGCCCACGCCAGCGACGACATGCGGCCGGCGAAGATCCCCGACATGCGGGCGACGTCGGGGTTGGCCGCCGACACTCGCATGGCGACGCCGAGGCGGCTCCGCCGCAGGAACACGACGATGGCGGCGACGACGATCGGGGCGAGCAGCAGCATGCCCGAATACGCCTGCGTGACGCGCAAGGCGCCCAGGTCGAACTCGGGCAGCCCGGGCGGCGACGGGAAGCTGTTGCCGCTGCGGTTGTTGGCGTTGATGGCGCCCGAGAACAGCACCAGGAACTGGCCGACGCCCAGCGTGGCCACGATGCTCATGATGCGCGGAGCGTTGCGCAGTCGCCGCACCACCGCCACCTCGGCGAGCGCGCCGGCGCCGCCGGCGATGACGAGAGCGAAGGGGAGCACTATCCAATAGGGGATGTTCCAGCGCACCGTGGCGACGCCAAAGACCGCCGCGCCGAAGGCACCGATCTCGCCGTGGGCGAAGTTGATGAGGCGATTGGACCGGTAGATCAGCACCAGGCCGACGGCGAGCAGTCCGTAGGTCAGCCCGATGATCGTGCCCAGCAGCACCACCGGAAGCGGGATCTCGAGTCCCGCGGGAGCGAGGCCGATCATCGGCGGCGCCGGCCGTTCGTCGCGGTGGCGCCCGACGTTCCTTCGAGGAACACCGCCCGCAGGAGGTCGGCGCGCTCGCGCAGGTCGTCGCTCGTGCCGTCGAAGCGGATCTCACCCTTCTCCATGAAGTAGGCGTGGTTGACCAGCCCGAGCGCGATGTTCACCGACTGCTCGACGAGCACGACCGCTGTGCCCTCGCCGTTGATGCGGCGCACCATGTCGAGGAGCTGGCCGACGATCACCGGCGCGAGTCCGAGCGACAACTCGTCGATCAGCAGCAAGCGCGGGCGCAGGATGAGCGCCCGCGCCAGCCCGAGCATCTGCTGCTCGCCGCCCGAGAGATTGGACGCGTTCTGCGACGACCTCTCGGCGAGGCGCGGGAACGCGGTGAAGCAGCGTTCGATGGCTTCGTCGACCGCTCGCTTGTCGCGCCCGAGGGTGTGGGCGAAGGCGCGCAAGTTGTCGGTGACCGAGACAGGCGCGAATACGGCGCGGCCGCCCGGGACTTGGGTGATGCCGAGCCGGGCGCGGCGCTCGGCGTCGAGGTAGGTGATGTCGCCGCCGCGGAAGCGCACCGTTCCAGAGCTCGGCAGGCCGACGCCCGAGATCACTCGCAGCAGCGTGGACTTGCCGGCGCCGTTGACGCCGAGCAACGCCGCCATCTCCCCGTCCTCGACGGTGAAATCCACGCCGAAGAGCACTTGCAGCTGCCCGTAAGAGAAGTCGATGCGGCGGCACGACAGCATCGGCAGGTGCCCCCCGCTAGCGCTGATGCGCCTGACCTCTTCGTCTTCAAGCACTTCGTCGATCATGCGGTCGAGGTCGCGCCCGACCAGCTTGCCGGTGCTGCCCAGCAGGAGCGCGCCGGCCACGCCGGGGACGGCGAGGGCCACGATGGAACCGGTGATGCCGAAGCGCCGATCGATGCCCGACAGGAAGATCGCTCCGATGAGCCCACCGACACCGGCGCTGAAGATGCCCATCAGCGCCGCGGCGTGCGGCCGCATGCGCGCCGGGATCACGGCGAACAACGCGATGGCCGATGACGGCGTTAGCACGGCGATGACGCCGGCGGCGAGACCGAACGACGCCAGCATCCCGCCGATCCACGGCGACAAACCGCCGAGCGCGATCAGCAAGACACCGATGGCCAGCAGCTGCCCGGCGAGTTCGACCACGCGGCCGGGGTTGTGGCGGAACATGGCCTCGCCGCGGCGACCGAACACGGCCAGCGCGCCGATGGACACGAGCGCCAGGTAGGCGGCGAACAAGCCACGCGCGCCAGGGCCGAGGTTCCAGCGCTCGGCCAGGAAGAATTGGATGAAGGTGGCGTACGGCACGGTGAGAACGCCGAAGACGGCTTGGGCGATCACCAGGCGGCGCACCGTCGGCACGAGGAACAGCCGCCGCATGATCTCGAAGAAGCCCAGCTCGACGTCGTCGACGAAGCCGACCGTCGTGTCGGTTGGCGCCGCCGGGATCTTGTCGCCGCGGTGGACCGCCGCGCGGATGCGCTGCGTGTCGAACCGCCCGAAGCCGGGGTCGCGCAGCCGGGCGGCGAACACCACGCCGAGCACGGACACGAGGCCGAAGATCACGAAGATGCCGCGCCACGTAAATCCGAAGGTGGCGGCGAGCAGGGCGACCGCCAGCGGAGCGATCACGTTGCCGGCGGCGTTAGCGCCCGTGTACGCCGTGAGGGCGCGCACGCGCGCCGGCGGCGGATGGGCGTCGAGCACGAGCGGCTGGTGAAGTGCACTGACGCCACCGGTGGAGAGCCCGTCGACGAACAGCAACAGCATCAGCTCCGACGTGGCCGTCACGAAGCCGGTGAACAGCGTGGCCACGCTCCACAGCGCTCCCGTGACGAGCGCCAGGAAGGCGCGGCGCGGCTTCTGCGCCAGCGCGGCGACCCCGAGCGGTGCCAGCGCCGAAGCGAGACCCTTGAGGGCGACGGCGCCCGCGATGACGCCGATACCGATGCCGAGCGACCTGGAGATCTCCGGCGTCAGGACCGAGAAGGCGTAGCCGTAAAACGTGTCGACGATGGCGAGCGAGCCGAGCGCTGCGAGCGGGTACAGGGTGAGTCCCTCGGCGCGCAGCGTGGCGCGCAGCGGCGCCGCCTTGCTGGCGTCGTCGGCCACCACGCCCAGTAGCGCGCGCGCCTCGTAGCGCAGGTCGTCGCGGGTCTGCTCGATGTCGTCAACGAGGCGGTCGGTCATTTGTTGCGCCCTCGCTTGACGACAAACTCCACCGACCACGCGGCCTCGCCGACGCGCCGCCCGTCGGCGTCGAGCAGCACGACGGTCACTTCGTGGAGGTCGCGTTTGCGACCATCGGGTTGCGTGTCCGGTAGTCGCTCGACCGTGAAGGTACGTGCCGTGCTGGAGAAGACGTTGCGCTCCGCTAGGTAGACGTCATCGGGGCAACCCGGGGTGGCGGTGCACACTTCGTCGTCGCGGGCGAACCACGTCAGCGGTTCGCCGGGCGGCTGCGGGGCTCGGTCGACGAAGACGCCGTAGTGGGTCTGCTCGGCGCGCGACGTCCAGCGAACCGTCATCGGCAACGTCACCTCGTCGCGGTCGCCCGGGGTGACGATGTCGACGCGCTCGTCGACGCGGAACGCCAGGTCGCGTCCGCAGGCGGGCCCCGAGCCCAACAGAAACGCGGCGAGCACGGCGGCAGCGAGCCGCCCGCGGATTCGACGCATGTCGCATCATTGCTCTGTCGGGGCGCCGCTGTTTCGTGCCGGGCACCAACCCGGTAGGGCCCGCTTGGTTCCGGGCGCGCATACCGCCGTACGCACCGTGGGCGATGATGGGGACGTGGTACGCCGCATTTGCCGGGTGATCGCGCCAGTGGTGTTTCTGGCGCTCACCGCGGCGGCCTTCGGTTCGCCCCGCCCGGCGGCGGCGCAGGTCGACGTACCGCTGCCGCCAGTGCCGGCTGTCCCAGCGAACCCCGTGTTCGACCTGTTGGCGCCGATCGCCAGCCCGACCTGCGGCACCGCGTTGTACGTGGCGCTGGCCGGCCCGACCTTGGTGCCGCCGACCGTCCCGCAACCGGTCCCCGTGGCCACGCTCTTCGCGCCCGTGTACGCCGTCTGCCTGTCGGTGCCGGTGCCGCCCGACTCCACCCAGCTCGTTTGCGCCGCCGACGACCAGGTATCCGGCGCGCTGACGGCGGCCTTGTTGCCCGTGCTCGGCAGCGGTCCACCGGTGGGAACGCGCACCGTCGGACCCATCGTCGAGGTCACCGCGCTGGCCGAGCAAGCCGCGCCGGCGCCGGTGAACGGACTCGGTGGGTCGGCCGCTCTCGGCGGGGCGTTGTCGTGCCGCGCGCTGCGGCCGCCGCCGACGGCTGCGCCAACGACGCCCGCCGCGCCGACGACCGAAGGCGATGAGGCCGACTCGGTCGACGACAGCTTCGGCTTCGACCTGCCCGACGCCGACCTGGCCGATCCGCTCGGACTGGGCTTGGACGCGCCCGGACTCGACGCCGACGGTGGAGTGGCACCCCCTTCGCGGGGCGCTACGCGGGCACTGTCGGGCGAACCGGTCGGGCCGTTCGACTACCCGCTGGTCTTCCTGGCGCCGCTCTTGATCGCCGCCCTCGGCGCCTTCTTCACGCGCGCATTGACCGCCGAGGTGCGGCTGTCCACCGCGTGAAGCGCGGCGTCGAGCAGGTCGTCGAGGTCGCGCTGGCGCTGTGCATGCAAGCGCCGTGACACCTGCGCGTTGATGACAGCCAGCCCGATGCCGACGGCAGCCAGGCCGCCGAAGCTGCCCGATACCAGGTAGGGCATCTGCAACGGAACCTCGAGCCGGGCCGCGACCGCCGCCCAGGTTGCGGCGATGATGATCAGTCCGGCGATGACGAGCAGCGCGCCGACGACCATGCTCGAGCTGTTCGGATCGCGCAACATGGCGCGCAGGCGCATCATCGGTCGCCGAGCTTGTTGAGCAGCGCCGCCAGTTCTTCAAGCTTGGATGCGTCGACCGCCGCGTCGCGGCGCTTGGTCTGAATGGTGGCCAGGGTGAGGCCGATCATCACGAGCGCCAGACCCACCACCGCGCCCGACACGACGTAGGGAAGTTGCAGGGCGACGACGGTTTCGGAGGCCAGGCCGCCCCAGCCGATCACGATCAGCGCTACGCCGATGCCGGCGAGCACCATGCCGGCGACGACCGGGGCGGATGATTCTGGGCGCAGGGACCTGCGAAGCCAGTGCACGCGGCTAGTTCAGCTTGTACGGGTTGCCCGTGTAGTGCATGCAGTTGCACGCCTTGTCGAAGGCATAGCTCCACGCCATCTCCACGGGGTAGTGCTTGCCCGACCCGAAGCGTCCGAACGGCAAGTTGGCGATGTTGAAGCGGGTGCCGAAGTTCTCGATGGCGCGCATGTAGTTCGCGGCGTTGATGCCGTCGCCGGCAGGGATGGCGTTGATGGCGTCGCGCACGGAGTACAGGGCATCGCACATGGTGAGGGCGATCGTCTTGGCGTTCTGGTCCGGGAAGGAGAAGCCCGCTTCGCTCATCACCTTGAGGCAGTGTGCGCGCCCCGGGCCGGCATAGGGACCGTTCTCGGGATTGCGGGCCGCCGGCAGGTCCAGGCCTGGCGACCACCCGAAGCCGACCGCGCCGTTGAGTTGCGAGTACGGGACGAGGCTGCCGGCGAAGATCTGCACGCCGGTGTTCGAACTCACGCCATAGCGGGGCCGGTAGCGCTGCGACTCGGCGGGCTGGGCGAAGAAGCCCAGGCTGTTTACGTCGATCGGCAACACGTGGGTCACGCCGTCCTGCCGGAACCGCAGGACCGACGCCTGGATCTGGGCGATGGCCTGACTGTTGTCAGCCGACGACTCGGGGAAGTGCCAGCGCTGCACGTCGTCGGGAGCGACGGGGTAGCCGGCGGCGGCGAGCGCCGGCAGCAGGACCTTGCCGATCACCGCGTCCCATTCGGGTTGGTCCGGCGTCAGGACGCCAACCTTGACCGGCGCGTTGCCCGGCGCTCCGGTGGTGGTGTTCCAGCCGGTGAAGTACTTGGCGCGTACGAGTTCGGCCACCAGGTTGCGAGCAATCGAGTCCGTGCTCAGCGCCGATACGTCGTAGAACAGCGGCGCGGCGTCGAAGCCGGCCTCGTGCAAGGTGGCAAGGCCGGCCGAGAGTGAGACAGTCCCCGCCTTGGCGGTGCACGCCCGGAAGTTGTCGTCGAAGCTCGGACCGGCGACCAACACCTTGTTGTCTTCGGTGAACGCCGAACACGCTTCCTGCGCGTTCTGCGCGCCGGTCTTGGTCGACGTGGCGTCGAGCTCGTGGAACACAGCCTGGAGCGTCCGGCCGCGGATGCCGCCGGTCTTGTTGATGTCGCGGATGACGGCCTCGGCCTCGCCCTTCATGTCGCCGGATGACGCCGCCGAGTTGCCGAGCGCCGCCTGCGCGGCCGCGTTGTTGACGACGTAGTTGATGCCGACGGTGATGGTCTTGTCGGTGACGCCCGGGCCGTTGGATCCGCCGCCGGCGCGCGTGGTGCTGCGGGTGCTTCCTGACGCCGTCCTCGTAGAAGACCCGACGCGGCTGGACGGACTCGCCGTCGTACCGTCGCCCGAAACGACGCTGCCGTCGGTGGTGTCGTCGATCCCGTCCGGCACTTCGAGCTCGGTGCCGTCGCCCGTCGCCCCAATCGCCTGGTTGCGCAGCGCGTTCTGGCGGGCCTCCGACGCCGTCGAGCCGCACGCCGCACCGAGGCTCAATAGCGCCAGCGCTAGCGCAACCCGCAGCCATCTCACGCCGCGGATCGTACCGGCGGGTCCGGTACCCGCGACTGTCGCCCAGGACAGCCGAACATGCGGCCGTTGGGCGCGGCGCACATTCTCTCGCTAGTAGCTCGGGGCACCGAGCGTGAGCTGGAGGTGGGCGACGAGGCGCTCGACAGGATCGTCGACGTCGAGCTGGGCGACCTCCACGAGCCGGCGCAGCCGGTAGCGGAACGTGTTGGGGTGTACCGACAACGACGCCGCCGCCGCCGGAACGTCGCCGAAATTGTCGAGGTAAGCCCGCAGGGTCACCACGTAGTCGGTCTGCTTGTCGCGGTCGTGCTCCCGCAGCACGGCCACGCGCCCCGCTTGGAAGTCGGGTTCGCTGCGAGTGAGATCCGACAGCGTCTGCATGACGATGCGGCTGCGCAGCGCGTCCGCCGTGCCGACCACGTCGGTGTCGCCGCTTCGCATCGCCCGCAAGACCTCGCCCGCCTCGCGATTGGACTGCGCCACGTCGCGCAAGCCGCTGACCGTCGCGCCGATAGCGGCGCGCAGCGGCGTGCGCGACGCCTCGGCGGTGCGCGTGACCACATCGCGCACGAAGGCTTCGAGGCGCGGACGGTCGGGTTCGCCCAACTCGGGCAGCAACACGTACACCACCGCGCCGACGGCCACCGACGCCGCGGCGCGGCGGTACGCCTCGCAGTGCAGTGAGATGAGGTTCATGACGCGTTCGGCTCGCACTTGCGTGCTGGCGTCGTCGGTCGACTCGAGCAGTTCGAAGGCGACGACGGTCACACCGCTCGTCGCGCCGAGGTCCACGGCCGCCGCCAAGGATTCGGGCGCCGCCCGGCCCTCGAGCGCGGCGCGCAGCAGTTCACCGCGGTGCTGCCGCTCGAGGTCCGCCGACGCGCGTGTGCGGAGCAGGTGCAGCGCTGCCAGGTCGGCGGCTTCGCGCAGCGCGGCCTCCGCGTCGGGCCCGAAGCCGGGTCCGCCGTCGGCCACCCAGATCGAGCCGAGCACCTCGTCACCGGCGCGCACCGCCAACGCGAGGCGGTTGGCGAAGCCGGGCATCACATCGCTGTAGTCGAGCAGCACAGGATCGGTGCCGGAATAGAGACGACGGAACACGCCGTCGTCGGTGAGGCGCTGCATCCACTCGTCGGGGATGCGGCGACCGAGGATCGTGTCGCGTCGGGCGTCGTCGATCGGCTCGTCCAGGCTCGAATACGCGAGCACGGTCGAACGGGTGTCCTCGATGGTGGTCGGGCCGCCGACCATCGCCGCCACCGCGTTGGCCAGCGCGAACAGGTCGCCGAGGGCGATGCCGCTCACGGCGGCCGGGGCCTGGCGCACCGTCGCCAGTGTCGTGCGCAGCAGCGTGTGCAATTGCGCCCAGGTCATCTCGGTCGGGATCGTCAGGACCGTCAGGTCGTCGGCCGTGGCGGCGTCGAGCAGCGCCGAGGCGTTGCCCTTCACGATCACGCCCATGGCCCCGCTGGCCTGGAGCTGGCGCAGGGTCGCCGGGGCTTCGGCGTTGCGAGGGTCGATGCCGACGCCGAGCACGAGGGACCCGGCGGCGACGGCCGGGTAGGCGGCATCGTGAATGACGACGTCGGTGATGTCGACCTCGATGCCGGCGGGGGCCGCGGCGACCTCGAGCACGCCGACGCCCAACTGATCGAGCACGCGGCCGAGAGTCGACACCGCGGCATCCTCGCAGGTTCGGCACCCAAGCGCTGTCGGCGCCGACGACGAACGAGCCTTTTTGCCGTCCGTGACGACGAACCCGGCCGGCCGGTAGCCGGGCCAGAATGAGCCGATGAGGCTCGACGCCGTGGAGCTGCGCCGGGTGGGCCTCCCGCTGGTGACGCCGTTCCGCACGTCGTTCGGGACCCAGACGCAGCGCGACGCGTTGATCGTGCGTGCCGTGACCGCCGACGCCGAAGGCTGGAGCGAGTGCGTGGCCCTGGCCGACCCGGTGTACTCGCCCGAGTACGTCGAGGGCGCGGCCCACGTGATGGTGCACCACCTGCTGCCGCGGTTGTTCGCCGCCCCGGAGCTGACGGCGGGGACGGTCGCCGGCGTGCTCGCCGCGGTGAAGGGACATCAGATGGCCAAGGCGGCGCTGGAGACCGCCGTGCTCGACGCCGAGTTGCGCGCCGCCGGGCGATCGCTGGCCGACTATCTCGGCGCGGTCCGCACGGCGGTCGACGCCGGCGTGTCGGTCGGCATCATGGACTCGATCCCCGCGTTGCTCGACACCGTCGCCGGCTACATCGCCGAGGGCTACAAGCGCATCAAGTTGAAGATCGAGCCGGGTTGGGACATCGAGCCGGTGCGCGCCGTGCGCGAGCGCTTCGGTGACGAGTTGATGCTCCAGACCGACGCCAACACCGCCTACACGCTCGACGACGCCCGCCATCTTGCCGAGCTCGACGCATTCAACTTGCTGCTCATCGAACAGCCGTTGCCCGAACACGACGTGCTCGGCCACGCCGATCTCGCAAAGCTGATCGCCACCCCGATCTGCCTCGACGAGTCCATCGAGTCGGCGGCCGACGCCCAGGCGGCGATCCGCCTCGGCGCGACGGCGATCGTCAACATCAAGCCAGGACGCGTCGGCGGCTACCTCGAAGCGCGCCGCATCCACGACCTGTGTCTGGCGAGCGACATTCCCGTGTGGTGCGGCGGCATGCTCGAGACCGGCCTCGGCCGCGCCGCCAACATTGCGCTCGCCGCGCTCCCGGGCTTCACGCTGCCCGGTGATACGTCGGCCAGCGGCCGCTACTACAAGCAAGATCTCACCGAGCCGTTCGTGCTGGTCGACGGCCAACTGGCGGTGCCCGACGGGCCCGGCATCGGCGTCAGCCCGCTGCCCGATGTCCTCGGCGAACTCACGGTCAAGAAAGAACTGGTGCGCCCATGAGCAGCTCCGCCCGGATACCCCTCGAGGTCCTGTTCGGCAATCCCGAACAGGTCGACCCGAAGCTGTCGCCCGACGGCACCCGCCTGTCGTTCCTCGCGCCGGTCGACGGAGTGCTCAACGTGTGGGTGGGCGACGCCGGGGGCGACAACTTCGCGCCGGTCACCGACGATCGGTTGCGCGGGATCCGCCAGTACGCGTGGGCGCACGACGACCGTCACCTGCTTTACCTGCAAGACGCCGGCGGCGACGAGAACTGGCACGTCTACTCCGTGGACCTCGTCACGGGCGAGGTGGTGAACCGCACGCCGTTCCCGGGCGCGCAAGCGCAGATCATCCGGACGTCGCACCGCCACCCCGACAACGTGCTGCTCGGCCTCAACAAGGACGACCCGCGTCTGCACGACGTGTACCGCCTCACGCTGTCGACGGGCGAGCTCACCAAGCTCGTGACGAACCCCGGCTACGACGGCTGGCTGATCGACCACGACCTCAACGTGCGCGGCGCCGTTGAGCCGCGCCCCGATGGCGGCGTCGACTACGTGGTGCGCGAGGGAGAAACCTTTCGCCAGACGTGCTCGACGGCGCCCGAGGACTTCATCATCAACATCACCCATCCGCTCGGGTTCACGCCCGACAACCGCGACATCTGGGTCGTGAGCGTGCGCGACAGCGACACCGCCCGCCTCGTGCGCATGGACTTGGAAACCGGCGCCGAGACCGTGGTGGCGGAACACCCCGAGCGCGACGTCGCCCTCGCCACGGTGCGGTTCCATCCGACGACGTTCGACGCGCAGCTCGTCGGTTTCTCCACCGACCGGCACAAGTACCTCGCGCTCGACGCCGCCGCCGGCGCCGACCTCGACGCGCTGGCCACCAAGCTCGACGGTGACCTGTACGTCGTGAGCACGGACCGCGCCGACACGGTGTGGCTGATCGCCGAGGTGAGCGACAACCACTCCACGCGTTACCACCGTTACGAACGCGCCACCGGCGCGTTGACGACGCTCTTCGTCGCCCAGCCGGCGCTCGACGAGTACGAGCTGGCGTCTTCGGAACCGTTCTCCTTTAGGGCGCGCGACGGCTTGACGGTGCACGGCTACGTCACGTTCCCGCCCGGTGTCGAGCGCGCCAACCTGCCCGCGGTGCTGGTGGTTCACGGAGGCCCGTGGGGTGGACGCGATCAGTGGTTGCTGCACCCGGAGTGCCAGTGGCTGGCCAACCGCGGCTACGCCACGTTGCAGGTCAACTACCGCGGCTCGGGCGGCTACGGCAAGGCCTTCCTCAACGCCAGCGCTCGCGAGTGGGCCGGCGCCATGCACGACGACCTGATCGACGGCCTCGAGTACGCGATCGCGCAGGGCTGGGTCGACCGCGACCGCGTCGGGATCTACGGCGGTTCCTACGGCGGCTATGCGGCGCTGGTCGGGGCTACCTTCACGCCCGACGTGTTCCGGTGCGCGGTGGACTACGTGGGTCCGTCGAACCTCATCACGTTGCTCAAGAGCATCCCGCCGTACTGGTTCGGCGTGGCGACGCAGTTCCACAAGCTGCTGGGCCACCCCGACACCGACAACGACTTCTTGTGGGAGCGCTCGCCGCTGTCGCGCGTCGACGCCATCAAGATTCCGCTCTTCATCGCGCAAGGCGCCAACGACCCGCGGGTCAAGCAGGCCGAGTCCGAGCAGATTGTCGAGGCGCTGGTCAAGCGCGGCGTGCCGCATGAGTACTTGCTGTTCGACGACGAAGGCCACGGCTTCGCCCGGCCCGAGAACAAGATCGTGTACTACGGACGGGTCGAGGAGTTCCTCGCCCGCTACTTGCCAGCGAAGCGGTAACCGAGGCGGCGGTCGAAGCCGACGATGACGAGCCCGTCGGCGAAGCCTTGCGCCAGTTGTTTGCGCACCTCGCGTCGCGCACGCTGCGCGGCCGCGGAGTCGCGGTCGCGCAACGACAAGTAGTCCTCCGGAATGGCGACGGTGCGGGCGGTGGCTCGTGTGTCGGGCGGCGTGACCCGGTCGAGGTGCCACGCGACTTCGAGCCGGTCGGTGTCCTCGCCGCGATTGAGCCGGTCCTCCATCTGGCCGTAGAACGACGGCAGCAGGCCAACGGCGGTGGCGCCAAGCTTTTGCAGGTTGAAGTACGCGTTGCGGGCGAGCATCGGATCGAACGTCCAGGTGACCAGGTCGATGCCGTTGGCGCGGCACCACTCCTGCTGGGCCAGCTTGAGGTGGAAGCCGACGCCCATGTGTTGCAACGCGGGGACCACTCCGGTGATGTGGCTGTGGAGGTGCAGCTTGGGCTCGGGCCCGAGAAAGCCAATGGATGCACCGCAAAGCTGGCCGGCGACGAAGGCGCCGATGACTGGGTTCCCGTTGTGGGTGTAGGCCCGCAGCAGCGACGGCGGCGCCAGCGTTTCGTCGTCGCCCCAGACCTCCGAGACGACCCGCGACGCGCCCTGCAAATCCTCCCACTCGACCAGCAGCCGGGTGACGACGTCAGGCTTCTTCGCAGCAGCCTGGGAGGTCTCGGCCTGCGTCACGCAGATAAGGGTAAGAATCGCGTCGCGCCGGTGCTTGGTCGCGACCGACGATTGGAACGGTGCGGTTTGGCTCGCGCCACCAAACCGTCCTGGCGCTCCCGCCGTTACGGTCACTACATGGCAAAACTCGACGCTGCCGCGCTGGCCGAAGCTCTCACCGCAGCCGCCAAGGAGACCAGCGTTCCCGGCGCCTCGATCGCGGTGCTGCAGGACGGCGAGATCGTCGAGGCGGCGACGGGCGTGCTTAATCTGCGCACGGGCGTGGAAGCTACGACCGACAGCCTCTTCCAGATCGGCTCGATTACGAAGGTGTATACGGCGTCGCTGGTGATGCTGCTGGTCGACGCTGGCCTCGTCGATCTCGACGCGCCGGTGCGCAAGTACCTCCCAGAGTTCCGCGTCGCCGATGAAGAGGCGAGCGCGGCGATCACCGTGCGCCACCTACTCACGCACACGTCGGGATTCGACGGCGGCGACTACTTCTTCGTCGGCGGCCGCGGCGACGACACCCTCGAGCGCTACGTGGCCGGCCTGGTCACGCAGCGGCAGATTTCTCCGGTCGGCAAGTACTGGTCGTACAACAACGCCGGCTTCGCGGTGCTTGGTCGGATTATCGAGGTCGTCACCGGCCAGGTGTGGGACGACGCCCTGCGCGAGCGCCTGTTCGTACCCGCCGACCTCGACTACTCCGTCACGCTGCCGGAAGAGGCGCTGCTGTTCCGCGCGGCGGTCGGTCACCAGATCGGCGCCGATGGGTTGCAGCCCGCCACGCGATGGTTCTTGGACCGGTCTTCTGGGCCGATGGGCGCGGTGTGCGCCACGGCCCACGACGTCGCGAAGTTCGCCCGGATGCATCTCGACGACGGCGGGGGTGTGTTGTCACCTGCCAGCGCAAAGGCGATGCGGACCACGCAGGTGCCGTTCTCCGACGAACCGTCGACGACGATGGGGCTCGGATGGATGCTGCGCGACCTCAACGGCGTGCACACGTTCAGCCACAACGGCGGCACGCTCGGCCAACTCGCCTTCCTAATGGTGATCGAGGAGCCCCGCGTTGCCGTCGTGCTGCTCACCAACGGGCTTACGGGCGGCGCGCTCTGGCCCGTCATGTTGAGGCACGTGACCGAGGCGCTCGGGCTGCCGTCGCTCGACGCGCCGATGCCCGAGTTGCCGGCGGAGGCGCCAGACGTCGACCTGAGCAAGTACGCCGGTCGGTTCGTGCGCCAGAGCGTCGACATCGACACCAAGGTCGAAGGCGACCAGCTGATGCTCACCGTGACCTACCGCGACATCGAGTTCGACCTGACGCCGCCTCCGCCGATGGCGCTCACGCCGATCGACGAGGCCACCTTCGTCGTGGTCGGACCCGACGGCAAGGCGGCGGCGAAGATCAACTTCTTCGACTTCGACGGGAGCGGGCGTCCTGAGCTGTTGTTCCTCGGCCGGCTGTCGCGTCGCGTCGACGCATGAGGATCATCCTCGGCGGCATCTCGCACGAGACCAACACCTACGCCGACGCGTCGTTCGGCCACACCGAGCTCGACGACTTCAGCATCACGCGCGGCGAGGAGATCGTCGCCCGCAGCGTCGGCACGCGGTCGTTCATCGGCGGGATGCTCAGCGCGGCGGACAAGCTCGGCGCCGAGGTCGTGCCGACCTACCGGGCCTACGCCCAGCCGTCGGGCACTATCGCCCGCGGCGCCTACGACACTATGAAGGCCGAACTCCTGAGCGCCATCGAGGCGGCGTTGCCGGCAGATGCGGTGGCGCTCGAGCTCCACGGCGCCGGCGTCGTGGACGGCGTCGACGACCTCGAAGGCGATCTCGCAGGAGCGGTCCGCGACATCGTCGGGCCCGACGTCCCGATCGTGGCGCCGCTCGACCTGCACGGCAACATCACCATGCGCATGGCCGAGACGATCGACCTGATGTTCGGCGTGCACTACTACCCCCACGTCGACGCCTTCGAGCGCGGCGAGGAAGCGGTCGCGGCGCTGCCGGATCTGATCGCGGGACGCCTGAAGCCGTCGACCTATGTCGAGTACCTCCCCATGCTCATGCCGCCGGCGTGCACCGATCTGGACCCGGCACGCCTGACAAATGAACTGTGTTGGCAACTCGAAGGCACCGAAGGCGTGGTCGACGTCACCTTCTTCCACGGGTTCCCGTTCACCGACACGCCCGAAGCCGGCAGCCACATCGTGGTGACGACCAACGGCGACGCCGCCTTGGCGCGCCAGCTGGCCAAGCAGGTGGCGACCTCGGTGTGGGAGCGGCGCTCCAGTTTCCTGCCCGAGAGCGACACGCCGGAGCTGGCCGTGCGTCAGGCGCGCGACGCCGTGGCCAAGGGCAACGTGCCAGTTGTGATCAACGAGACGTGCGACAACACCGGCGGAGGCGCGCCCGGCGACAGCACACACCTCCTGCGGGCGCTAATCGAAGCGGGTGTCGAGAACACCTGCTTCGGCTTCATGTACGACCCCGAGGTCGCCGAAGCGGCCCACCGCGCCGGTGTTGGCTCCAAGATCGACGTGACCCTTGGCGGCAAGCACGACGAGATGCACGGCGCGCCGCTCAACCTGTCGGTCTACGTGAAGGCGCTCACCGACGGACGCTTCACCTACACGAACCCGATGATGGCCGGTCTTCGCGAGAACCTCGGGAAGATGGCGCGTCTGCAAGTCGGCGGCATCGACGTCCTTGTCGGCTCGGCGCGCTCGCAGACCTTTGACCCCGAGGTGTTCCGTCTCAACGGCATCGACGTGACCCGCTTCGACATCGTGGCGTTGAAGTCCAGCCAGCATTTCCGCGCCGGGTTCGGTGATCTCGCCGGCGCCATCGTGACCTCCGATGCGCCGGGGCTCACGACGTTGCGCGTCGACGCCTTCGATCGCCACCGCGCCGCTGGACCGCTGTGGCCCAAAGACCCCGCCGCCAGCTACGAACCGTAAGGAGAAAACGTGCAAGCACGCCTCGAAGAAGTCCTGGCAGAACACAAGATCACCGGCGCCGTTCTCGGCATCCTGGCCGGCGACGCGACCGAGTTCTACGCCGCCGGTGTGGCCAACGTCCGCACCGGCATCGAGGTGACCACCGACACGCTGTTCCAGATCGGCTCGATCACCAAAGTGTGGACGGCCACGCTGATCATGCTGCTGGTCGACGAAGGCAAGCTCGACCTCGACGAGCCGGTGATCACATACCTGCCGGAGCTCAAGTTCGCCGATCCCGATGTCACCGCCAAGGTCACGTTGCGCGATCTGTTGAGTCACCGCAGCGGCGTCGGCGGCGATCACATTCTCGACACCGGCCGGGGGGACGACAACCTCGAGCGTTACGTCGCCACCTGCGACGCGCTCGGTCAAGAACACGAGCTCGGCGCGACCATGTCGTACTGCAACACGGGATACTCCGTCGCCGGCCGCGTCATCGAGAAGATCACGGGTCAGCTGTGGGACACAGTGCTGCGCGAACGTCTCATCGGACCGCTGGGCTTGACCCACACCAACACCCTCGCCGACGAGGCGATCATGTTCCGCGCGGCGGTCGGCCACGTCGACGGCGAGGTCGCGCCGGTGTGGGCGCTGCCGCGTTCGGCCGGGCCCGCGGGTCTGATCAACGCGACGGCGGAAGACCTGTTCAAGTTCGCCCGCCTGCATCTCGACGAAGGACGCGCCTCCGACGGCACGCAGTTGCTGTCCGCGGCGTCGGTCAAGGCCATGCAAGAAGCCCAGATCGACGTGCCCGACCGCTACACGCTCGGCGATCGATGGGGGCTTGGGTGGATCCTCTTCGACTGGGATGGCCACGCCATCTACGGCCACGACGGGACGACACTCGGTCAGCGGGCGTACCTGCGCGTGGTGCCCGGCGCCGGCGTGGCCGTGTGCCTCCTCACCAACGGTGGTGCCGCCGGGCCGGCGTTCTCCACGCTGTGCCGCGAGATTCTCGCCGAGCGCGCCGGCGTCGCCATGCCGAAGCTTCCCGATCTACCCGAGACGCCGCCGGCGATCGATCTCTCGAACTACGCGGCGGTCTTCAGCCGGCTCAACGTGGAGCTGGAAATCAGTGTCGAGGACGACCACCTCGTCGCGCACATCGAACAATCAGGACCGCTGGCAGCGGCCATGAAAGCGGGCAAGACCGAGGAGGAACTGGCGGCCGAACGGGAGAAGGGCAAGCTGACGCTGCGCGCCGTCGACACGTCGCTGTTTCTCGCTTCATCGGGGGAGATCACGACGCCCATGCCCGCCGTCTTCTTCGATTTCGACGACGCCGTTCCCGGGCGCATCCACTTCGGCGCCCGCGCGATGAAGCGGCGATAGGCGGCCGCGGATGATCAATCCGTAGATAGACAGCGCCAATCCACCGAAGCAGATCGCCGCGAGCACTCGTAGGCCACCTCGCGAATGGAAGGGGACGAGTGTCGCCAGCCCGGCGCCCGCGACCCAGCACAGCTGGAAGATCGTCTCGTAGCGGGCGAACGTGCGGCCGCGGATCTCTTCGGGCGCATCGCGCTGGACCAGGCTGTCGAAGGCGAGTCGTCCAGCGGTCGAGCCGAAGCCGACGACCGCCGCCGCGAAGGCGGCCCACCGCAACGAGAAGTCATTCGAAGCCAATAGCGCGGCGAATCCCATCACCGTGAGGCTCACGAACATCAGCAGCGACTCGCGTAACACCTTGCGCAACGTCGGCGCGAGCGCCGATCCGGCGAAGCCACCGATACCTGCGGCCACCACCGCGGTGGCGAAGCCCTTCGTGCCGTCGCCACTGGCGCGCAGCAGGAAGGCGAGTAGGAACGTGAGGAACCCGACACTGGCGCGGCTGGCGCCGATGGCGACACCGCCGCCGATGAGTCGCGACGTGAGCAGCGCCCGGTAGTCGCCGGGCGCGTGTTTGTGCTGCTTCTCTCCTTCGGGTCGGGGCAGCGCGACCGACGGCGCGATGAGAACGAGGAACACCGCAGTGGCCAGCCACAGCGACGCCTTGGTCGAGAATGAGCGACTGCAACCCCGCGCCGACTCCGGCGCCGACCGCCGCACCGCCGACTGAGATGACCGCCAGCCAGGCGTTGGCCCAGATCAAGGGCTTGTCGTCGCCGATGGCGTTGGGCACGATCGCGCTGCGGCTCACGCCGTGGACGCGTGACAGCACGAGCAGTCCGAAGGCGAGTGGGAAGAGGCTGAGGCCTTGCGTGCGGGTGGCGAGCAGCAACGCCAGGGTGGCGCGGCCGCCGGCGCTCGCGAGGATGCCGAGCCGGTACGCGCCGCGCCGCCGGTCGAGCGCCGGTCCCACCAGTGGTGACAGCACGGCGAAGGGCGTCATGGTCAGCAGCAGGTACAGGCCGACCTTGTCGCGCGCCTCTCCGATCGGCACGTTGAAGAACAGCGTGTTAGCCAGCGCCACCGCGACGATGGCGTCGCCCGCCGCGTGAAGCGCCTGCACCACCGCCAGGCGGCGGAAGGCGACCGGCGCCTCCTTCAGCGGGCGGAAGAGGACCACGACGTACTGCTTACTCCGGTCCACACCTCGGTGGCGCGTAGCGAGGTCGGGTCGAGGGCGACGAGGTCGGCGCGCCGGCCGGCCACGATGGCGCCGCGCTCGCTGTCGAGGCCGAGTAGGCGCGCGGGGGTGGTTGCCGCCGCGCGGACCACGTCGACCAAATCGATGTTTGCCTCGTGCACCATGCGGGCTACGCACTCGTCCATGCGGGCGCAGCTGCCGGCGATGGTTCCGTCGGGCAACCGCGGAGCGCCGTCGACGATGCGGACGCGGTCATGGGTCTTCCAGCCGACGGCGTCGGTCACCAGTACCCACCCGCCGCGGCCCTTGGCCCGCGCCGCGGTGCGCAACGCCGCGGGATGCACGTGCACGCCGTCAGCGATAAGGGACGGGGCCAGGCGATCGTCGGACAGCGCCGCGCCGGGTACGCCGGGAGCCCGGTGGAGCAGCGGGCCCATGCCGTTGAAGAGATGCGTGACGAGGCGGGCACCGGCGTCGGCTGCGGCGGTCACTTCTTCGTACGTGGCCTTGGAGTGGCCGACGCTGACCAGCACCCCCCGGGCGCACAGCATTCGGATGGCGTCGAGCGCGTCGGCTTGCTCGGCGCCGAGCGTCATCACCCGGACGACGTCGGGCAACGCGCCGATCCACGCCAGGTCGATCGGCGCGACCCACGCCGGGTTGTGGGCGCCGTGGGCGTCGCCGAGAAACGGTCCTTCTAGGTGCGCCCCGCGAATGCTCGTGTGGCGCGCCGCCGCGGCGGCGATGCGAGCCAGCCGCTCGGAGTAAACGTGGAGCGGAGCGGTCGTGATGGTCGGGCACCATGCGGTGACGCCGTGCGACCGCAACGTCGCGTCGAGCCGCGTCCAGTCGTCGCCGTCGGCGGTGGCGCAGTCGACGTCGTCGTAACCGTTGATCTGCAACTCGACGAAGCCGGGGGAGAGGATCCGCTCGGGCGCGACACCCGCGTGAGGGCGAACGTCGACGATCACGCCGTTGTCGATTGACACTTCGCCCGGTGTGAGCAGCGCATCAGGCGTGACGACAACCGACGCCCGGACTGTTTCAGTCACAACGGCTGCGAAGGTCACGCGGAGGCACATCGGGTGGGATCGTGCCGATCGCGTGAGCGCCGCGCATCGCGAGTGCTTCACTTCGCGTCATTGGCTCAACGCGCGGGCGCGATTCCTGTTGCGGAGTCGTTCCAATCGTCGAAAGAGTCGCCATTTCACAACGGTTCAATGGTACGAGGCCGCCGGTTTGTTTGTGACTCGTGACGCGAATCCGCCCTCGACCTCGCTTGTTGAGGTCCAAACCGGGCGGATTGAAGTCAGGAGTCCGGCCGGCGCTCATTGATCGGGGTGACTGTGACCGTCCTCGTCGGACTCGAGTAACGCATCGCGGATGCCTTCGACGGCGGCTTGGCCATAGCTCACGCCTTCCTCGTAGCCCTCGCCCCATGGCTCGGGTAGGTAGCCCTGCCACACGGGCGCTAGTCCGGCGAGCATGCACCGGCCCGCCCTTGGCGTGCCTCGATCGCGTTGCCCATGGCGTGGAACGCCTCGCCGGGTACCGACACGAGGCGCACGTCGCCGAGCATCCACTCGATCAACTCGACCGACAGCGGCCCGGCGACGCCGGCGAGCGCGGCCAGCGCGCCCGCGGCCTCGACTTCGAGGAAGCGATGTCTCCGCACGCCGATCGCGTCGCCCACGAGCGACGCCCCGTCGAGCGCCGGGCCGACCGCGGTGGCGACGCGGCGGCCGAGGTCGTCGGCGTCCTGAAAGTTGTCGTTGTCGTAGGCGCCGGTGGCGTGCGCGTGCAGCGGTGGGTTCACATCGCCAAGCGCGCCGGACATGAGCACCGTGCGCCCGTCGTGTGACGTCTCCAGCGCGGTGCGGAACGATCCGACCCAGTCGCTCGACACGGCCAGCAGCCCGGGGCCGAGTGCCACTGGGTGAATCGCCACGTTGGCCAGCGTGCCGATGCGGGCGCCGCTGTTGGCGCGCACGTCGAGCACGGCGAACGTCGGTGCATACGGCAGGCCGCGGCGGTTGATCGACAGCCCGTCGGGGAGCGGCTGACGGGAGAAGTGGAACGTCGCCACCTCCGCGGTCGAGCGGGCTTCGCGCGCCGCAGCGACACAGCCGCGCACGAGGATGTCGAGGTACCCGTCGGGCGTCGGCCATCCGAGCCGCTCGGATCCGGCGATCGTGCTCGGCCCCGCGTGGGTGTGGATGCAGGAAGTCAGCACGGCTTCACGCGGCAGGCCGAGTTCGGCGCCGATGGCGTCGCGGACGGGATTGGCGAACTCCCACGACATGCCGAGCAGGTCGCACACCACCAAGCACAGACCAACGCTGCCCCCATCCGGACTGGCCGCCTGCGCGTAGAGCACGCGCACCTCAAGGTCGTCGCGCACCTCCGTCGCCGGTCCGGAGCGGTCGCCGTACCCCGCCAGCGCCACCGGCAACGGTGGGGTGATTACGGCGCGACCAAAACCAACGAGCGTCATGAGGGCGCACGCTCGCGCAGGTCGATGGTGGCGGCAAGCACGACGGCGATGGCCGCCCCGGCGTAGAGCACCGTGCTGACCGACGTGTGATCGGCGACCCAGCCGCCGACGAGGAGTCCGATCGGCACCGTCCCGCCGAAGCCCATGATCCACAGCGACATGACCCGGCCGCGCACGCGTTGGTCGAGATGACTCTGCAGGACGGTGGAGAGCGAGGTGATCGTGGCGAAGTAGAAGAGGCCCACCAGGAACACGACCGCGAAGGCTGGCGCCGGCGTACGCAGGAGGGCGAGCGTGGCCAGCGCGACCGCGAACAGCGGGAGCCCGATGCGAACGACGAGCGCTTTGGAGTAGTCGACCAGCACGGTGCCGACGGCGATGGCGCCGAGCGCGGCGCCGAGACCGAAGCAGGCGAAGAAGACGCCGTACGCCGAGCCGGTGACGTTGATGTCGAGGTTCTTGCCGGCGATGACCGGCATCAGTCCGATGAACGAAAGGCAGAAGAACGAGAAGGTGGTGATCATGATGAGGCAGCGACCGACCAGACCGTCCTCTCGCGCCACGCGGAATCCGCCGAGCACGCGCCGCAGACCTTGCTCGCTGTGGTCGGGGTACGGCCGCGGGATCTTCACCATCAGCAACGTCGCAATAGCGAACAGGTACGTGAACCCGTTGATGGCGAACACGCCTCAGCGTGCAGGGTCGGGATGATCAGGCCGCCGATGACCGGGCCGATGACCCGGGAGAGGTTGAGCTGCACGGACTGCAACGACACGGCGCCCGGTAGGTCCTCCATGCCGACGAGTTGCGGCAAGACGGCGGAGAGCGTCGGCGCCGAGAGCGCGTTGAAGACGCCGATGCCGAGAACACAGAAGAACAATGCGGCGCGTGATGGGTTGTCCTGCGCGGCGATGAACGCGAGCACGAACGACAGCGCCATCTGCGCGGCCTGCCCCGCGACCAGCAGGAGCCGCCGGTCGATCGAGTCGGCCAGCAGCCCGCCGACGAGCGACAGCAGGAGCAGCGGCCCGAGCTGAGCGAAGCCCAGTTGCGCCACGAACGCGGAGGAGCCCGTCAGCTTGAACGCCAGCGCGCCCAGCGCGGCGTTCTGCATCCAGGTGCCGATGTTCGACGCCAGCGAACCCGACCACACGAGCCGGAAGTCGCGATGGGCGAGCGCGGCGCGCGCGCTGCCGCGGCGGTACGCGACGTCGCCGCCGAGGACGCCTTCCTCGGCCTCTTCGATGTTGTGGAGGTCGTCGCCCGGCACGAAGCAGCAACCTACGCGTAGCTTCGTCGGTCATGGACATCGTGAGTGAGCAGGTCAAGTACGGCGTCGTCGAGCGACGCTTCGATCTCAAGGTCGGGAACGAGATCGTCCCCGGCATGCTGTGGTTGCCCGAAGGCGCCAGTGGTCCGCGTCCCAAGGTGCTCTTCGGCCACGGTGGCTCGCAGCACAAGAAGGTGGCGCACATCCCTTCCTTCGCCAAACGCCTGGCGGGTCACGGGTGGGCGTCGGTGGCCATCGACGCGCCCGACCACGGCGACCGCGCCCCGGAGGAGGACAAGGCGCTCGACCCGATCGAGCGCGCCCAGCGTGCCCAGAAACGGATGCGCAACCTCACCGGCCACGACCTCAAGGCGCGCCAGGAAATGGCCGTCGCCGAGTGGAAGGCGACCATCGACGCCGTCGAGGCGCTCGACGATGTGGGCGACGGGCCGACGGGCTACTGGGGAGTCTCGATGGGCACGATCTTCGGCGTGCCGCTCCTAGCCGCCGAGCCGCGGATCCGCTGTGCCGTGCTCGGGCTCATGGGCGTTGGCGGCGGTGGACGCAGCTACGAAGACAAGGCGAAGTCGATCACCATCCCGTTGCAGTTCATGATCCAGTGGCAGGACGAACTCGTGACGCCCGACCGCGGCATCAAGCTCTACGAAGCGTTCGGCTCAACCGACAAGACGCTTTTGGCCAATCAGGGCGCGCACGCCGCAGTGCCGCCGTTCATGTTCGCCATCAACGACGACTTCTATCAGCGTCACCTCGCGTAACCCGCTCCTCCCACCAAGCCAATTCGTCGGCGTCGCCGACCGCCTTCTCCCATCCGATGACGCACATCGTGAGAACCGCCGCGTAGTGGAGTTGGTCGTCGAACCACGCTGACACGTCGACTCCGCGTCGCACCAGCGCCTCGCGGTAGGCGGCGATGCTGTCTTCCTTGCTGCGCGGCAGTCGGGCGCGGTTGAGGGCGAGGTACCACATGAGGTCGAACGCTCCGGGCGCCTCGCCGGGATAGGCCCAGTCGACCAGCACGGTCTGCTCGGAATCGGCGTGGTACCCGAGGTTGCCCATCTTCCAGTCGCCCATGATGAACGTCAGCGGCGTAGCGCGAATGGCGGCCGCCAGCGGCGTCGGGTTGGTGCGAGCAGCGTTCACGATCGCCGCAAGCGCCGGGGCGCGCTCTGGGAGCAACGCCCAGCCCTCCTGCGCCACCAGGATTGGACCGGGTGGATCGGGCGCCTGCATTTCCTGCGCCACATTGGCGTCGGAGAAGAACGCGGTGCGGCCTTCGAGCGGCGTCAGGCCGATTGTGTCCTGGAAGCCCCAGTACGCCACGTGGAACGCCGCCATGTGATCAATGAAGGCGTCGTGCTGCTCAAGGCTGACCAGCTCGTCGCCCTCGGGAATCAGCGATGCCGAGATGTCGCGCATCAATTGCGCCTGGACCGAGCCCTCCACCGCCATGCCGACCATGGCGTGGTCGATTTCGGCCGGGCAGCGGTCGTACAGGCCGGCGGTCCATGCCTTGTACTCGAAGTGGTCGACGTTGCCCGTGACCCGCATGATCCAGTCGGCGTCGTACGAAAGGGTCTTCAGGAAGTACCGCGCATCGTCGATGGTCAGAAGCTCGTAGCGGTTACCCGACTTCCCGTCGGCAGGATTGATCTCGACGCGATCGGTCGCCCCGGCGATCAATTCGCCGATCGACGCAGCAACGCGCGGTGGCACTACTGCGCTGGCAGGGTCATCGGGCCGGACGCCACGATGGCCTTCGACATCGGCCGGCACAGGAAGCGCAGCCTTTCGCAGCCGTCGTTACCGAGCGCGGCGTACGCCACCAGTGCGCCGGCGTCGGTCTGATTTTCGACGCGTTGGCGGCTGGCGGCACCCTGCTCAGTGAAGCTGCCGTCGGCGTTGACGTGGCCCTTGACGCGCAGCGACTCCACCGCCGCGTCCCAGCTCTCGTCGGACCAGGCGCGGCTCGACTGCAGGGCCTGGCGGGCGATGTCGCCCGACGCGGCGTGCGTAACCAATGCCTCGCAGCCGTCGATCCCTTCAGCGGTCATGGCGGCGATGTGAATGTCGCCGCGGAACTCGCGCAGGAGCGACTGGGCGTGCCACAGCATCGACAACGGGTCTTCGGGCCAAGGCAAGGTTGCATGGCCGGCGAAGAGCGGCTTGCCCGACAGGTGGTGGCACGCTTCCTCAGCGGCGCGCCGCGCGAGGGTGGCCGCTTCGTTCACGTCGGCCGACGACGCCAGCTCGTCGCCCATCGTTCGCCGTAGCGCTGCACCGGCGGCCGTCAGCCGGGCATCCAGCAGCGCGGCCGGTGTCGTGATCTCCCACACGCCGTTCATGGCGCGACGCACGAGCCCGGGGTCGAAGTTGAAGAACGTGGCGATCACGAGCTCGGCCGAGCCCGCGCCCAACGGTGCCGAACGGGAGGCGAAGTACCCGGACCGTCCCGTCACACCGAGCGCGGCGTAAGCCTCGGTCGCCTCCGGCGCGAAGTACACCAAACCGTGGATCATTTCGAGAGTGCGCCACGTCTTGCGGGCGACAACTGGTTCCATGCGCCGCCACGGTAGTGACGAAGACGAGCAAGTCGGCGAGCGCGTTGCCGAAGGCCTGTTGCGACGGCCGCAACGGCAGGCTTGGCGGCGCGGCGCACCGAGCTGGAAGTGGCCGACCACACGGCCGCCGGCACCTCGGCGATGACGACTACGACCAGCGCGGCGCGGACGCGTCTCACGACGCTGGCGAGTCTCAGAAAGCGGGCGGCTCGCCGGCGGGAGCGAGCGCTCGGTACAGGAAGGCGACTAGCGCGCCGACGGTCAGCAGCTGCAACCAGCCGGGCAACGCGCCGGTGTGGCCGACGGGCTGGGGCCCGTCCTCCTCCACTGGAGCCGTCAGCACTCCCGTGCGGGGCAACGGTGTTGCCGGCAGCGCGTCGAGCGTGGGGAGTTCCGTTCGCGCCACCGAGGCTCGGGTCGGGTGCGTCGGTGATGACGGAGCATGTGGTTCGGCGGGCAGGAGGGGCGGCTCGATGTTGGTGAAGCGCCGTCGGAGTTCGCAGTCGCCGACGTCGTTCAACGCCGCCACGACTTCGGCCGCGCCCGGCACGCCGAGTCGCCCGAGACCCCGGAACGAATCGACGACGGACCCGGCGACGGGCGACGGTTCGGGTACGAAGTCACCGACGCGCATGGGCAGGCCGGGCAGGTTCAACCGGTCGCGCACCGTCATGGCGGCGGCGATGTCGTCGTCAGACGCGCACACGGTGCGCTCGGCGGCGAGCGGCAAGAGGCCGCAGCCCGAGCCCTGCACGAACAGCAATGTGTTGGCGACTCCGAGCAACTCGGGCTGCAACGCAATCGGGAGAGTCGAAAGCGGGATCCCGGTCTGCGCTTCGATCGTGCCGGGCAGGCCCGGGATCACGAGCGTGCCGAGGCCGAGGAGGGTGCCGAGTACCGCACAACCAGGTTCGGTCACGACGCCGCCCGGGCCGGACAGGATCTCGAGCAGCGGCTCGAGCTGCTCAGGCGGCGTGGGAATCGCCGGCGGCGGTGGCAGGAGTTGGGCCCGCGCCGTGGGCATGGCGACGAGCACGACCAGCGCTATCGCCGCCACGAGCGCCAGGCGTCTCATCGGCCCGCCGCCGCGCCGGACCGGTGGACGGCGGCGACGTCGTCGCCGAGGTACGACGCGATCACCGCGGCGTCGCCGAGCACGTCGGACGCCGAGCCTTCGCTGATCGGTGAGCCGAGGTGCATGCACATGATGCGGTCGCTCAGCTGCGTGACCAAAGGAATGTCGTGCTCTATGACGACGAACGCCGCGCCCGTCGTGTCTTTCAGCTGATGCAACAGCGCGGCGAGCGCTTTGGTCTCGCTCTGGGCGATGCCTGACGAAGGTTCGTCGAGCAACAGCACGCTCGGTTCATGTGCCATGGCGCACGCGATCTCCACCACGCGGCGCGTGCCCGTCGACAGTTCGGCGATGAAGGCGGTCCGGTATCGCTCCAGGCCCATCGCCACGACGAGTTCGTCGACGCGGTCGGCGACGGCGCGCTCTGATCGTTGCGCGGCGGCGATGCCGAGTGAACACGCCACCGGATCGCGGACCTGGCGTGTGGCGTTCGAGCGCCACGGCGATCGTCTCGGCGACGGTGAGCGACGGGAACAGACGGGCGTCCTGGAACACCCGACCCATGCCGAGCGCGGCGCGCTCGGCGGCCGTCGCATTCGTCACGTCGTGGCCGGCGAGGCGCACCTGCCCGGACGTCGGAGAAAGGAACCCGGAACAAACGTCGAACAGCGTCGTCTTGCCCGCGCCGTTGCTGCCGATGATCCCGAGGATCTCGTGCGGCGCGACCTGGAGCGATGCGTCGTCGAGCGCCTTCACCCCACCGAAGCGCATCGTGACGCCCGTCGCCTCCAGCGCCGGCATCCCGACCGCCGCGACCTTCGGGTGCCGACGCGCCTCGGCCGGTGCCTTGCGCGCCGATCCGAAGAAGACCGAGCGCAGCAAGTCATCCCGGCCGCGCAACTCGGCGGTCGAGCCGGCGAACCTGACTTGGCCGCGCTCCATGAATACCGCCCGCTCGGCGATCGTGGTGGCGACGTTCACGGACTGCTCGACGACAACCATCGTCATACCCTCGGCGCGGAGTTGGGCGACGGCGTCGATGAGGGTCGCCACCGCCGTCGGGGCCAGGCCGAGAGACAGTTCGTCGACGATGAGCAGCCGCGGGCGGCACAGCATGGCCTGGGCGATCGTGAGCATCTGCTGCTCGCCGCCCGACAGCGAGCCGGCCTTGCGGTCGAGGAGCTCCACCAGGTTCGGGAACAGCTCGAAGATCTGGCGCCGAGCCTGTTCGATGAACTCGGCGTCGCGGTGTTGCGTCCACTCGGCGACCCGCAGGTTGTCGGCGACAGTCAGCGAGCCGAACACCCCGCGCCCGCCGGGCACGGTGACGAGCCCTGCTTCGACACGCGCCACCGGATCCAGTCCGGTGATGTCGGCGCCGTCGAAGGTGACGGAACCGGCGCTGGCCGGCAGTAGTCCGGCGACGACACGCAGCACCGTCGACTTACCGGCGCCGTTCGTGCCGAGTAGCGCGACGACCTCCGCCTCGCCCACGTCGAGGTCCACGCCGAAGAGGACGGGCACCTTGCCGTAGGCGGCGTCGATTCCGCGGCAGCGCAGCAAGGCGTCATCGCGCGAGACGGTCGGCGGCTCGACGCCAACGGGTCCTTCGTCGAACACGGCGTGGGCGGAGAAGGCCGTGACGTCGAGGTGGCGGCGATGCGCCACCCACCGGAGGTACCGGTCGCGCACGTTGAACACGAGTTGCCCGACGCCGCCGGGGACGAACATCAACAGCAGCAAGAGGCCGGCACCGGTGGCCAGTAGTTGCGCAGCGCCGCGCAGGAAGAACTGGACCGACCACACATAGGCGGCGCCGAGGATGGCACCGGGCAGGCTGCCGAGGCCGCCGATGACCACCATGGTGAACAGCTCGACGGACGCGTTGGGACTGAACCCGTTGAAGGGAACCGAACGAAGCGTGGCGACGTAAAGCCCGCCGGCGAGCCCGGCGATCACGCCCGACAACGCGAAGGCGACCAGCCGGACTCGGTTAGGGGCGATGGAGAAGGCAGCGGCAGCGCGCTCGTTGTCGCGGGCCGCGATGACGGCGCGTCCCGGACGCGTGCCGCGGAAGCGGCGGACGACAACGATGGTGGCTCCCAACGCGGCGAGGCAGAGGTAGTACCAGCGCAGCGGCGAGTCGAGCTCGTAACGGTCCAGCAGATGCGGGCGTTCGATGCTGGTCGGCGTGAGGCTCTCGAAGTACGTGGGGTTGAGCAGCCACGTCGCCACCGGCACCGACAACGCCAGCGTGGTGACGGCGAAGAACATCCCGGGGATGCGCAACGCCGGGATCCCGACGGCCACCGCCGCGAGTGCGGACACGGCCATGGCGAGCCCGAGGGCGACGAAGAGATCGGCGCCCCGGTCAACCAGTAGCGACGCAGTGGCGGCGCCGCCCACACCGGCCAACGCGAACTGGCCGAGGCTCACTTGCCCCGCCCATCCCGTCAGAACGACAAGCGACACGGCGAGCACGCTGAGGATGACCAGGGTCGTGGTGAACGCCAGCTGGGCGTTGCCCAATTGCGCCGGCACGACCACTGCGACCAGCGCGCCGGCGATCGCCAGGCCGTGGCGGGGCAGTCGCACCTCGGGCAACGCGGCGAGCACGCGGGGAATCGGTCGTACGTCGCGCAGCGCGGCGTAGGAGCCGAGGTCGCTCCCGCTCACGCGCTCGTACCCCCGGCGTTGGAGGAGCAGCGCGCCGAGCACGACGACGAACATCGCAACGTCGACGGTGGCCGAGCGCGGCGAGTTCCAGAAGAAGACCTGTCGGAACACTCCTAGCCCGATGGCGGCGACAACGGTGACCCCGAGCTTGTGCATGCGCCCGATCACCGCCGCGGCGATCGGCACGAGCAGTGCCTGCGGGCCCGCGATGGCACCGAGGTGCGCGCCGAGGATGGGTGTCGTCAACATCGCGGCGATGCCGGACAGTCCGGCCGACACCATCCACGTGATGCGCGAGAGCCGGCGGACGGGGATCCCGAGCAGGAGCGCGCGTTCGATCGAGTCGGCGGCGGCTTGTACGGCCAGGCCAACGCGGCTGCGCGTGAGGAAGACGCGCAAGCGCGAGGAGCACGAGCGGCACGACGATGACGGCGACGAGGTGGTCGCCCGTGAACACGATCGGCCCGACTTGCAGCTCGGCGGTGAGCGGCGATTTCACCGACTCGAACAGGTCGAGGTCGGTGAACCACGAGGGCAGCGCGATCTGCAACGCGCCGAGTACCTGCGCCACACCGAGCGTCGCCACCATCAGGATGAGCCGCGGCGCGGTGAAAAAGCGACGCACGACCGTCGCGTCGATCAGGAACCCGGTCGCCAACGCAGCGGTGAAGCCCAGGCCCAGCGCGACGAAGTACGGGAGCCCGAGGCTGGCGACGCCGATCGTCACGACCGCCGCCGCCAGACCGCCGATCTCCGCCTGCGCGAAGTTGACGACGCGCGCCGCGCGGTACACGAGCACCAAGCCGAGCGCGGTGAGCGCGTCGAGCGATCCGAGCACAATGCCGAGCAGGATCACGCCGAGCGGCGCGCCGTTGGGAAGGAGCGCGCCGATCATCGAATCCTCGTCGGGGCGACGAACACGACGATCAGCAGGAGCACGAGGACGACCACCAGTCCGGCGTACCGGCGGAACCGCTGCGCGGGGGTCATCGCGTGAAGCACCCAAGCGGTCCGGAGCCGAACGAGACCGGATCGTCGAAGCGGAACCACGCACCACCGTCGCAACTCTGAATGGCGCCGTCCTGGCCGTCGAAGTTGCTCCGTGCATTCGGGTCGTACGAGCCGACCTGGAACTGCGACGCGCGGGTTGAACATGCCAGGGCCGAATTCCCACGGACCGAAGTCTCCGGCCGCCGTGTCAGGCAACGAGAACCAGCCGCGCTGGAACGACTCGGGCGTGAGGTTGGGCCCGGCGGCTTGCAGGCCGGCGAACAGCGACAGGACCTGCTGGTACACGAGCGGCAGGACCGCCGCCGCCCGCGGCGGCGCGCCGTTCGCCGCGGCGCGCCACACGGCGCCCACTTCTCCAGCGAAGTAGTCCGGCGACGTGCCGCCCGTGTGAATCGAGTGGCTCCACTGCGACTCGTTGGCCAAGCGTTGCCACGGGTCGGGCCACCAGAGTTGCACCCACTCCGGTCCGTAGTGCTGCTGGTCCGCGGCGCGGGTCAAGAAGATGGGCGAGAACTGGTCGCACTGGCACAGCACCGTGGTCACGCCGGCGTCTTTCATTTGCGCGATCGCGTTGGTGTGTTGGCTCTGGGCCGTGGCGATGTTGAGCGTGTAGGCGATGCGGCGCGCCGGCGCGTGACCGCAGGCTCGGAGCGTTCGGTCGATGATGTCGGCGACGGACGCGAACTCCGGGTTCTCCGGGTGAATTAGGCCGAACACGCGCCGCTGGCCGCGCAACGACGAGTCGCTGGCGGCGGTCGCGTTCCCGTTGGCGAGACGGCGACACGCCAGGTTGCCGACGAAGGACGCGGTGCGCGTCCCGATCGGCCACACGACGCCGAAGGCGTACGGCGCGTGCGCCCGGTGCCAGGCCTCGGAGAGGTAGAGAGGGCTCATGCCGATGATCCGTTGGGAGGCGAGCGCCTCGCCGTAGGGCTGGGTCATCGTGATGAGCGACGTATCGGCGAACGCTCCGAGGTCGCGGGCGCGGGCGCCATCGGCCTGCGCTCCCTGAATGTTCTGGTTCTGGAACTCGGCGAGGAAGTCGCCCTGACCGTCGTAGACCTTGAACTGCACCTTGCGTCCGTACAGGTCGAAGACGCGATTGAAGTAGTCGACGAGCGTCTGCATGTCGGCCGCCACACCGTCCTGGTCGCCGCCGAGCGAATCGGCGGCCGTGCCGGCGGTCGCGATCATCGCCGCCGACTGGCCGCCTTCGGACTTGCGCAACGTGACGTTGATGGCGGTCCCGGTGACGCCCGGCGCGGTCGCTCCCGGGTTCTTGCCGTTCGACGCCGACTGGCACCGCGGGCCGTAGGCGGACACCGGCAGCTGCCGCGCGCTGGTGGCACAGTTGACGCCGAAGACCGAGACTCCGCGGCCGATAACCGACGCCGTGCCGGGGATAAGACGCGGTGTCGTGGCTGCGCCGCCTTGTCGCTCGGATGCGCCGGGGGCGATGACTGCCGCCTCGTCGGGGAGTGACGTTGCCGGGCCACGGTCTGGGCCCATTGCGCTGGGCGCGTCATCGCGCGCGGCGACGGGATCATCCGGCGACGTCGCCCCGATCGCGGTGACGATCAGCGCGGCCAACACGAGCCACGGTGCGCTGTGCCGAACAGACCGCAAGATCATCGAGGTCATCGTGCCCCGCCACGGGGACGAATGGCTGAATGGTGGGCGTTTTGCCTATCCTGTTGACGTGATATTGAGAATCATTCTTATTTTGGGGTTGGCGGCGGGCACGGCGTGCTCGGATAAGCCCGACGACACGGGCAAGACGTCGGTCGTCGCCAGTTTCTTCCCAGTCGCCGAGGCCGGGACCAAGGTGGGTGGCGACTTCGTCGCCGTCACCAATCTCACGCCTGCTGGCGTCGAGCCCCACGACCTCGAGCTGACATCCGAAGACGTCGACCGCATCGAAGACGCCGGCGCACTGTTCTACGTCGGGTCGGGCTTCCAGCCGGGAGTGGCCACCGCCGCCGCGCGTCGCGAGGGCGTGACCGTCGACGTGGCCGCCGGGCTCATCGACGCTGCTGACGACGACCCGCACTTCTGGCTCGACCCCAAGCTCATGGTCCAGGCCGTCGACCGGGTGCAGGCCGGACTCGCCAAAGCCGACCCCGCGCACGCCGACGCGTTCATGGCGAACGCCGCGTCGTACAAGCGGCAGCTGACGACCCTCGACGCTGACTACGCGTCCACGCTGGCGACCTGCGCTCGTCGCGAGATCGTCACCGCCCACGCGGCGTTCTCCCGGCTGGCCGCTCGCTACGGACTCGTACAACACGCCATCACCGGCGTGACCCCCGACGCCGAACCGAGCCCGCAGCGGTTGGCCGAGTTGTCGGACCTGATCAAGCGCAACCACGTCACGACGGTGTTCTACGAGGAGCTGGTGCCGCGTGACTTCGCGGACACGTTGGCCAAAGACGCCGGCGTCAAAGCCGCCGTGCTCAGCCCCATCGAAGGCCTCACCGAGAAGCAAGCGCGGGCCGGTGGTAGCTACGTCTCGGTGATGCGCAGCAACCTCGCGGCGCTCAGTGCTGCGCTCGATTGTTCCGGCGGCAGCCGATGAACGTCCTCGAGGTGCGCGACGTGTCCTTCGACTATGACCGCCACGCCGTGCTCGACGGCGTGCGCTTGGCGATCGAGGAGGGCGAGTTCGTCGCCCTCGCCGGAGCCAACGGCGCGGGCAAGTCAACGCTGCTGCGGATCGTGCTCGGCCTCCTTCGCCCGTCGTCAGGCGACGTGCAGCTGCTCGGCGAAGCGCCGTCGCAGCTGTCGCAACGCTGGCGCATCGGCTACGTGCCGCAACGCCCGATGGTCAGCGAGTTGCTTCCGGCGACGGTGGCCGAAGTGGTCGCGTGCGGTCGCCTGCCCCAGCGCGGCTGGCTGCGCCGGCTGAGTGCCGCCGACCACACCGCGGTGGCCGACGCTCTGGGCACCGTCGAGTTGGCGGACGCGGCGTCGCAGCGATTCGCCGAGCTTTCCGGGGGCCAGCAGCAGCGGGTGCTGATCGCCAAGGCAATCGTCAACGACCCGGAACTGCTGATCCTCGACGAGCCGATCGCCGGCGTCGACGCCGCCTCGCAGGTGCGCTTCCGCGACGCGCTGGTGTCACGCATCGAGCGCGGTCGCGCCGTGCTGCTGGTGTCGCACGAACTCAGTGCGGTGGCGGCGGCCCTCGACCGCGTGCTGCTGCTGGCACGCGGCCGCATCGAATTCGACGGTCCACCTTCGGAACTGGAGAGCACCGGCGTCAGTCTCGGTTTGCACGGCCACGATCTCCCCGCGTGGTTGGAGAACCGGCCGTGACGCTGCCCTATCCCTTCGACCGCGAGTACATGCAGTTGGCGCTCGTGGCTTCGGTGCTGGTGGGTGGCGCGGCGCCGCTGGTCGGGGCATTCCTCGTACAAAAGCGCCTGTCGCTCATGGGCGACGGCATCGGCCATGTCGCCTTCGCCGGTGTGGCGGCCGGCCTGCTGTCGGGCGTATGGCCGGTGTGGACGGCGCTGCTGTTCGCGGTAGTGGCGTCGGTCGGGATCGAATGGCTGCGTTCCAGCGGGCGCATCGCGGGGGACCTCGCGCTGGCGTTGTTCTTCTACTCGGGTATCGCCGGCGGCGTGGTGCTGATCCAGCGCGCCGGCTCGCTCAACGCGTCGACGCTCACGTACCTATTCGGATCGATCCTGACGGTGCGCGGCGCCGACGTCGTCACGATGGCCGTGCTCGCCGGCGTGATCGTCGTCACCGTGGCGGTGACGTGGCGCGCCCTGTTCTCTGTCGTGTTCGACGAGGAGGCGGCGATCGTTGCCGGGCTCCCCGTCACCGTCTTGAACTTCGGGCTCTCGGCGCTCACGGCCATCACAGTGGTGGCCGCCATGCGTGTCGTGGGCCTGCTGCTGGTGTCCGCACTCATGGTGCTGCCGGTTGGCGCCAGCCAGCGGATCACGGCGTCGTTCCGCGGCACGCTCCTACTCTCCAGCGTTCTTGGTGTTCTCTCGGCGGTCGTGGGACTGGCGATTGCCCGAGTAGCCGGGACCGCGCCCGGCGGCACCATCGCGCTGGTGGCGGCGGCGACGTTCGCGCTGAGCGGCCTCGTTAGCGCAATGCCTCGATTCGGTCGGCGAGGTGCACCAGCGACCTCGCAAGCGCATTGAACCAACCGAGACATGGCGACATACCGCGCAGTGCTGCGTTTGGGTGCGCCTACCTGAACATGGACGATTACAGGCACCCAAACATGGTCGTGGACATCTTTTAGGACTTGCCGAGCGACACCACCGAGCGCAGCACTTCGCCGCGGTGCATCTTCTCGAACGCCGCTTCCACGCCGTCGAGCGGGATGACCTCGCTGACGAACGCGTCGAGGTCGAGCCGGCCTTGCAAGTACAAGTCGATCAGCAACGGGAAGTCGCGCTCGGGCAGGCAGTCGCCATACCAACTCGGGCGCAGCTGGCCGCCGCGACCGAAGAAGTCGATCATCGGGATGTCGATGCGCATGTCGGGCGTCGGCACGCCGACCTGCACGACGGTGCCCGCGAGGTCGCGGGCGTAGAACGCCTGCTCGAAGACCTTGGGATTGCCGACGGCTTCGATGCATACGTCGGCGCCGTTGCCGTCGGTCAGTTCCTGAATGGCAACGACGGGATCGGTCTTGCTGCCGTTGACGGTGTGGGTCGCGCCCAACCGTATGGCCAGGTCGAGCTTGCGGGCGTCGAGGTCGACACCGATGACGGTGGTCGCACCGGCGAGGCGCGCTCCCATGATCGCCGCGATGCCGACACCGCCGCAGCCGAACACCGCGACGCTGTCGCCCGGTCCGACCTCGCCCGTCAGCATCGACGCGCCCAGGCCGGCCATGACGCCGCATCCGAGGAGGCCGGCAGTTTCCGGCGGTGCCGCCGGGTTCACCTTCGTGCACTGGCCCGCTGCGACCAGCGTCTTGTCCGCGAAGGCGCCGATGCCGAGGGCGGGCGAGAGCACCGTCCCGTCGAGCAGCGTCATCTTCTGCGTGGCGTTGAATGTGGAGAAGCAGTGATGCGGATTGCCCTTGCGACACGAGCGGCACGTCCCGCACACGGCGCGCCAGTTCAGGATCACGTAGTCGCCCGGCGCGACGCTGGTCACGTCGGGCCCGACCGCCTCGACGGTGCCCGCGGCCTCGTGGCCGAGCAGGAACGGGAAGTCGTCGTTGATCCCGCCCTCGCGGTAGTGCAGGTCGGTGTGGCACACGCCGCACGCCAGCACGTTCACCACTGCCTCACCGGGGCCGGGATCGGGGACGACGATGGTTTCGAGGCTGACGGGGGCACCCTGGGCACGCGCGACCACGCCGCGCACTTCATATGGCATCCGGCGATCCTCGCAGATCATCGGTTTCCGATGCCGCTCACAGGAACCTCTCAGGAATCGCGTGCACACTTGACGGCATGAATGATCGGCTGGCGCGGGTGCTCGTCGTGGACGACGAGGAGAACATCACCTTCCTCCTCGACTCGGCCCTGCGCCATTTCGGATACGACGTGCGCGTGGCGCACAACGGTCGCGACGCGATCGCCCAGGTCGAGAAGTTCGCTCCCGACGTGATGCTGCTCGACGTGATGCTGCCCGATCTCGACGGTTTCGAAATCGTGCGGCGGCTGCGTCTCGACGGAGCCAAGGTTCCGGTGTTGTTCCTATCGGCGCGCGACACCACCGAGGACAAGGTGCGCGGCCTCACCCTCGGCGGCGACGACTACGTCACCAAACCATTCAGCCTCGAAGAGGTCATCGCCCGCATCCAAGTGATCCTCCGGCGGCAGGGGGCGGCGAGCGGATCGAGCCAGCTCAGCTTCGCCGACCTCGAGCTCGACGACGATGCCCACGTCGTGCGCCGCGCCGGTAAGGTCGTCGAGCTGTCGCCGACGGAATACAACCTGCTGCGGTTCCTGCTCGTGAACGCCGGCCGCGTCTTGAGTCGCAGCCAGATCCTCGACCACGTGTGGCAGTACGACTTCGGCGGCCACGCCACGGTCGTCGAGACCTACATCAGTTACCTCCGCAAGAAGCTGGACAAGCTGGGTCCGCCGCTCATCCAGACCGTGCGCGGCGTCGGGTACTCGCTGCGCGTCGCGGCGTAACCACCAGGACTACCGATGTCGCTACGCCGCCGCGTGATCGTCGGTTTCATCGCCGTCGCCGCAGTGCTGGTGGTGAGCAACGTCGCGCTGGCCACCACGTTCCGGTCGTTTCTCGTCAGCCGTGTCGACGATCAGTTGCAGGCCGCCGGAGGGCCGCTCGGCAATCGCCCTGGGCGCGGCGGGGGACCCGACGCGCAAGGCGAGGCCGTGTCGGAATACTTCCAGGCGGTCGGTGATCTCAACACGGGCACGATCAGCCCGGTCGGCGGAACCTACGACCCGCAAGCCCGGCCGGGTCCCAAGTTGCAGATCGCCACGGTGCAAGCCAAGGCCACCGAGCCTGGCGCGCCGCCCGAGCCGTTCACCACCGGGTCAGTGACGGGCGGCGGCAAGTGGCGTGTGGTCGTCGTCGCCAGCCGCTTCGAGCCCAGCCGCATCGCCGTGCTCGGCATCAGCCTCGACGGTGTCGACGCCACCCTGCGCCAATCGCGCAACGTACAGATCGCCGGCACGCTCGCCGTGCTCGCCGCGCTCGGTCTCGTGTCGTTCTGGGTCATGCGACTCGGCGTGCATCCGATCGCGGCCATGGCCGACACCGCCGAGAAGATCACCGGTGGGGACTTGTCCTCCCGCGTCGAGCATCCCGACGAAACGACCGAAGCCGGGCGGTTGGGCGCCGCCTTCAACGCCATGCTCGACCGCATCCAGGAGGCGTTCCGCGGCCGCGAAGCGTCCGAAGCGCGCGTGCGGCAGTTCGCCGCCGATGCGTCGCACGAGTTGCGCACGCCGCTGACCTCGATTCGCGGCTACGCCGAGTTGTGGCGCGCCGGGGGGCTGAAGCAGGACGACGAACTTGCGGACGCCATGGGCCGCATCGAAGGCGAAGCGACGCGCATGGGATTGCTGGTCGACGAGCTCCTGAACCTCGCCCGCCTCGATCAGGAGCAACCTCCCCTCAATTTCACCGATGTCGACCTCGGCGGCATCGCCGCCGACGCGGTGAATGACGCCCGCGTAGTCGAGCCTGAACGGCCGCTCGCGATCAGCGTCACGGGCGACGCGCCGGTGGTCGTGCGGGGCAACGAGCCGGCGTTGCGCCAGGTGCTGACCAACCTGCTGGCCAACGTCCGCGCGCATACCGAGCCGCTGACGCCGGCGTTGGTCACCGTCACCCGCAACGGGCAGCACGCCGTTCTCGCCGTGAGCGACGAAGGCCCGGGCATGGAGGACGACGTGGCGTCCCACGTGTTCGAGCGCTTCTACCGCGCAGACAAGGCGCGCGCCCGCGCCGCGGGCGGAACGGGGCTCGGGCTCGCCATTGTCGAATCGATCGCCCGCGCCCACGGGGGGTCGGCCACGGTCGCCACGGCGCCCGGCGAAGGCACGCGTTTCGAGATCAAACTCCCCCTAAGTCTTTAGCTGGTCCACAGGGAGTTCTCAGGAACCGCGGGCACCATCGTCGTATGGACATGACGTTCCTCGACGACGAACCGGCAGCCGTTGCTCCCGCTCCCGCCCCAGAGCCTCCAGCTCCCGCTTCGCCCAGCACCCCCCCATCCTGGGCCAAGCGGTCGGCCGCCCTCGTCGCCGTCGCGTTGTTGTCCGGTGGCACCGCGGCCGTAGCGACGCATGCGCTCGACAACCGCGGTGCCACCACGATCTTCAGTAGCGCCCCCAACTCAGCGGCGCGCACGCTCGCCCTGTCGGGCACGCGTCTCGACGTCGCCGGCGTGGTCGCCAAGGTCGGCCCGTCGGTGGTGAGCATCCGCGCGACCATCACGCAGGGACGATTTGCCGACGCCGCCGCCGGCACCGGCGTGATCATCAGCGGCGACGGCGAGATCATGACCAATGCCCACGTCGTCGGCGACGCCACCTCGGTCAAGGTCACGCTCGCCGGTGAGAGCCAAGCCCGCGACGCCGCGGTCGTCGGCACTGATCCCGCCAACGACCTGGCCCTGCTCAAGATCGCCAACGCGTCGGGCCTTCCCGCGGCGGACCTCGGCCAGTCGGCCGACGTGCGCGTGGGCGACGACGTCGTGGCCATCGGCAACGCGCTCGCCCTAAACGGCGGCCCGACGGTCACCCGCGGCATCGTCTCCGCGCTCGACCGCTCGCTCGAGACGCAGAACTCCAGCATGAGCGGTCTCATTCAAACCGACGCGTCGATCAGCTCTGGCAATTCCGGCGGCCCGCTCGTCGACGCCACCGGCAAGGTCATCGGCATCAACAGCGCGGTGGCGTCGAGCGGCGCCGGGACCGCCGCGGAAAACATCGGATTCGCCATCGCCATCGACAACGCCCGGCCTGTCATCGACCGGCTGCGTAATCACACGCCCGCCGCCGCCATGGGGTTCCTCGGCGTGCGCAGCAGCGATCCCGAAGACGGCAGTCGCGGCGCCACCGTGGTGTCCGTCGACGAAGGCTCGGCGGCCGACGTCGCCGGTATTCAGGCGGGTGACCTCATCACTGCCATCGACGGCAAGTCGGTGGACGGCGCCGCCGCCCTGGGCGCCGCGGTGCGCGCCCACACGCCCGGCACACCGGTAAAGATCACCTTCGTGCGCAGCTCGACGACCCGTACCGTGACCGCCGACCTAGGAACGAGGCCTGCCAGCTAGTGAAGAAGCTCCTGACTGCAATCGTCGCCGTCGTCGTGCTCGTCGTCGGCGGCGCGTGGATCTACACGATCATCGACAAGCCGGCGGAGAAGCTCACCATCGACGACACCGCCCGGACTTCGGATACGACCGTCGTTGATGACGGATCCACCGACGGCACCTGGAAGGTCAGCTCCGACAGCATCGTCGGCTACCGCATTGAGGAGACACTCTTCGGCGCGAGCAACACGGCGACTGGCCGCACCTCCGACGTCGAGGGCTCGATCACCATCGCCGGGGCGACCGTGAACGCCGCGCAGTTCACCGTGGATGTGGACTCGATTTCGAGCGATCGCACGCAACGCGACGGGCAATTCCGAGGTCGCATCATGGAGACCTCGCAGTTCCCCACCTCCACGTTCAAGCTGACGTCGCCCATCAACCTCGGCCGCGTCCCGGCCCTCGATCAGGAGATCACCACCAAGGCCACCGGCGACCTCACGCTGCACGGCGTTACGAAGAGAATCACCTTCGACGTCATCGCCAAGCGCGTGACGGGTCAGGTCCGCATCAACGGCGCCATCCCGATCACCTTCTCCGACTACGACATCGACGACCCGTCGGGCGGCCCCGCCCAAGTCGGCGACACCGGCACTCTCGAATTCACGCTGGTGCTGACGCGGTAGTACGCAACGCGTCAGTCGCAACCTCATTCGCTGCCTAGCCCGCAGCTCCTCAGTTCGATGCCGGCCGCTTCGGCCGTATTGTTCCGACCGTGGCCGAGTGGGAGCAGGTCGGCGTCGTTCGGGGTGAGGACGGGCGAAAGCGGTGCGGCTGGGCCACGTCGGCACCCGATTACGTCGCGTATCACGACGACGAGTGGGGCCGTCCGGTCACCGACGACATTCGGTTCTACGAAAAGATCTCGCTCGAAGGGTTCCAATCGGGCTTGTCGTGGCTGACGATCCTGCGCAAGCGGGAATCGTTCCGAAAAGCGTTCGCAGGATTCGTCCCCGAACGCGTCGCGGAATTCGGACCGATGGACGTGGATCGGCTCCTCGGTGACGCGAGCATCGTCCGCCACCGCGGCAAGATCGAGGCCGCAATCGCGAACGCCACGGCGACGTTGCGCGCGCAGGAACGCCACGGCTCACTCGCGACATTGGTGTGGTCGCACGAACCGGCTCGCAGGCGCCGCCCCGCGCCCCGCCGACTCGGTGACGTGCCGTCGGTGACGCCAGAGTCGAAGGTGTTGGCCAAAGAGCTCGCCCGGCTCGGGTTCCGGTTCGTCGGTCCCACCACCGCGTATGCGGCGATGCAATCGCTCGGGCTCACCAATGACCATCTCGTGGGCTGCCACGTGCGATCGGCCTGCCTCGCAGAACGACGGGCTTTGGTGTGACGCGGTAGAAATCCGCCATGGCTCAGCCGTGGTGGAAGACCGGCGTCGTGTACCAGATCTATCCGCGCAGCTTTTGCGACACGACCGGAAGCGGACTCGGCGATCTCAACGGGATCCGGAGCCAGCTCGATTATCTCCAGACCCTCGGGGTCGACGCCATCTGGTTGTCGCCGATCAACCCTTCGCCCATGGCCGACATGGGATACGACGTGGCCGACTACTGCGACGTCGAGCCGCTGTTCGGCGACCTGACGACGATGGACGCGTTGGTGGCCGACGCGCATGACCGCGACATCAAAGTCCTGCTCGACTGGGTGCCCAACCACACGTCGGATCAGCACCCCTGGTTCGTCGAGTCGCGCTCCTCGCGCGACAACCCGAAGGCCGATTGGTACGTGTGGCGCGACGCGACGCGCGAGAACCCGCCCAACAACTGGGAGGCCAACTTCGTCGGCGGGCCGGCGTGGACGTTCGATGAACCGCGCCAGCAGGTGTACCTGCACAACTTTCTGCCCGAACAACCCGACCTGAACTGGGCCAACCCCGAAGTACGCGCCGCCATGTACGACACGCTGCGGTTCTGGCTCGACCGCGGCGTCGACGGCTTCCGAATCGACGTGGTGCACCTGCTCGGCAAGGGCACGGAGTTGCCGGACCAACCCGAGGATCTGCGCGCGCGTCTCACGTTCTTCGACTTCGACGACACGCACCCGATCCTGCGCGATATCCGCGCTCTGCTTGATTCCTACGACGGCGACCGCATGGCCGTCGGCGAAGTGTTTCTCCTCTCGACCGAACTGGTGGCCAAGTACTACGGCAACAACGACGAGCTGCATCTCGCGTTCAACTTCCCGCCGCTGTTCGCGCCGTGGGACGCGGAGGTGTGGCGCAGGCGGATCAGCCGCGTCGATCAGGTCCTGCCCGCCGACGCGTGGCCGACTTGGGTCTTGTCGAACCACGACCAACCGCGGCACCGCACCCGTTACGGCGGCAGCGAGGAGCGGGCGCGCGCCGCCGCAGTGTTGTTGCTCACGCTCCGTGGCACGCCGTTCCTGTACGCCGGCGAAGAGCTCGGCCTCGAGGACGCCGTCGTCGCGCCCGCGGACATGGTCGACCCCGGCGGCCGCGACGGCTGCCGCGCGCCCATCCCGTGGGACCACGTCGACGGCAACACGATGCTCACCCTCTACCGCGACCTCTTGGCGGCGCGCCGGGCGTCACCGGCGCTGCACGGCGGCGATTTCGCGTGGATCGACAGCGCGCCCGGCACTCTCGTATACGAACGCCGCGCCGGCGACGACCGCCGCATCGTCGCCATCAACTTCACCGACGAAACCAAGCCGGTCCTGCTACCCGAAGGTGACTGGACGACCGAAGTAACCACAGGCGGCGCGTTCGCCGGACAACTCGCCGCCAACCAGGCCGTGATCCTCACTCGCGTTTGAAGCACGGTTTGACGTGTGATCGGAGCTTGTCCGGCGTCAAATCACCCGACAAAGCGTGCTTGGAACGCGAGCGGCACGGGTTAACCCGTGGCGGCTAGCGGACCGTCGTCAGGCTTGTCCTGCTCGGCCCAGCGCTCGGCCATGCGGCGACCGGCGCGACCGATGCGGTCGATGCGCGTGACAAGCGCGTCGCGTGCTTCTTCCGCCTCAGGAGTGAGGCCTTCGAGCGAGCCCACGGCCCAGTCGCGCAGTACGACGGGGACGAGGATCTGCTCGTGGTGGATCTGCAGGTCGTAGATGCCCGCCTTGGCGATGGCCTTGGAGTGCTCGCCGAAGTTGGCGATGCCCGTGCCCGGCATCTCGAACTCACGCACCTGCTTCTCGACGGCGATAACGAGCGCGGAGGGATCGATCTGGAACGCCGCGGTGACGAGGTCACGGTAGAAGAGGAAATGGAAGTTCTCGTCGGCGGCGACGCGCTTCATGATCTTGTAGCCGAAACCGTCGTCGAGCAGCTTGCCGGTGTTGAAGTGGGCGATGCGCGTCGCGAGCTCTTGCAGCGCGACATACGCCATGCCTTCCGCGGCGGTCGGTGGTTCGGGGACGATTCCGGCGCTCACTTGGCCCATGCGGTCGCGCTCCAACGAAACCGGATCGACGGCGCGGGTGACGGTCAAGTAGTCGCGAATCACGATCGAGTGGCGGCCCTCTTCGGCCGTCCAGCGCTTGCTCCACGCGCCCCAAACGTCGTCGCGGCCAAACATCCGCTCGATGTCGCGGAAGTAATAGGGGAGGTTGTCTTCGGTCAGCAGGTTCACGACCAGCGCGCTGCGCACCGCCGGTGGCATCTTCTCGTCGTCGGGAGCCCACTCTTCGCCCGGCACGAAGTCGCGGCCCAGGCTCCACGGCACAAACTCGTGCGGGAACCACTCCTTGCTGGCGCTGAGGTGACGCTCCATGAGGCGCTCGGCCTCGGGCGTCAGTTCGTCGAGAAGGGCAAGATCGTCGGAAGAGACCGGCACCCAGCCAGTCTACCTACCGGTCGGTAGGCCGGCGATACGGCAGACTGCGCTCCGTGGAAATCGTGTCCTACCAGGACTTTGGCGTGGCGTTTGTCGACGAAACGGTCACTTCTGCCCGCATCGAACACGCAGTAGCCGAGGTCGCAGGGGATCAGGTCGACGTCGGACCGATCCGGGTCGGCCCGGGCGACGCGGCGTCGGTGGTGGCCAAGGGCACCATCGCCCGTCCGACCGCGCGCTCCGCCGCACCCGAGGACGACGGCACGCGGCGATTCACCGTCACCATCCCCGTTGAGCTGCACCTGTCGGTGAAGGTGGCGGGCACCTTGCATCGCTTCGAGTCGAGCGTCGAGGTGCCGCTGCGCTTGGCGGTCCGCACGGCGGCGCGCCCGTTGTCGCTTCTCATCGACATCGAGGCGCCCGCGCCCGCCGATCTTGAGGTCGAGGTGCGGGCGTCGGGCATGGCCGGGCGGGTGTTGGGCCGGCTCGGGAATGTCGACGCCAAGATCCGCAAAGAGGTTGTCAACGTCATCAACGCGCGAATCGACTCGCCGCAAGCCAACGCGGCCCGCGTCATCGATATCGGCACCGTGGCGGAGTCGATGTGGAAATCCTGACCATCTTCTCCTGCGCGGAGTGCAGCTTCGACAACGCCACGATGACCAACTCTCGCGTCGCGCACCGCCCACGAAGGCGTGCACCACCTCCTCGGTATCGGTAGGAGCCTCTCCGGCCCTCGGTCGTAGATTCACAAGATGTCGCCAGCACGCACGCCGCTTCGCCAACTCTGGGAACACGCCGACCGTCACCGCCCGCGCGTCGTACTCGCGACCACGTTCTCCATCCTCAACAAGATTTGCGACGTCGCGCCCGAGCTGCTGATCGGCGTCGCCGTCGACGTGGTCGTGAACGAGAAGCAGTCGTTCATGGGCCGGCTGTTCGACATCGAGAGCCGCTTCGACCAGCTCACGCTCTTGGCGGTCATCAATGTCGTGGTCTGGGTGCTCGAGTCGAGCACGGACTACGTCGCTCACATCCTGTGGCGGAACCTGGCGCAGTCGATCGAGCACGACATGCGAATGGACTCGTACCGCCACATCCAGGAACTCGAACTGGCGTACTTCGAGGACCGGTCGTCGGGCGGGTTGATGGCGACGCTCAACGACGACGTCAACCAACTCGAACGCTTCCTCGACTTCGGCGCCCACGAACTGATCCTCGTGGCCGCCAACGTCGTGATCGTCGGGACGATCTTCGCGGTGATTTCGCCGATGCTCACCGTGCTGGCGTTCCTACCGATCCCGCTGATCATCATCGGCTCGCTCCGCTACCAGAAGACGCTGGAGAAGCGGTACGACGCCGTGCGCGCCGCCGCCGGCAACATCGCCGACACGCTGACCAACAACCTCGGCGGCATCGCCACCATCAAGGCGTTCACCGCCGAGCAACGCGAAGTGGATCGCGTGGCCGAGGACAGCCTCGCCTACCGCGCCGCCAACGCCGATGCCATCCGCTACTCGAGTGCCTTCGTGCCGATCATCCGCATGGCGATCCTCGCCGGCTTCACCATGACGCTGTACTTCGGCGGACGAGCCGTACTGCGCGGCGACCTCGCCGTCGGCTCGTTCTCCGTGCTGGTGTACATGACCCAGCGCCTGCTCTGGCCGCTGACGCGGCTCGGCGAAACGATGGACATGTACCAACGCGCCATGGCGTCGTGCCGGCGCATCTTCGGGCTGCTCGAAGTCCAGCCGTCGATTCGTCCGGGAGAACGCGAACTCGCCGTGCCTGTACAAGGCGCCGTGCGCTTCGAGAACGTCCGCTTCGCCTACGGCACCGGCAGCGACGTGCTGCACGACCTCACGCTCGACATTCCCGCGGGGGAGACCCACGCCATCGTGGGCGCCACCGGCTCGGGCAAGAGCACGATCGTCAAACTGCTGCTGCGGTTGTACGAACCCAACCGCGGGCGCGTGCTGGTCGACGGCGTTCCCATCAGCGACTTGACCTTCGGATCGTTGCGCGGCGCCATGGGCTTCGTGAGCCAAGACGTGTTCCTGTTCCAGGGCACGGTGCGGGAGAACCTCACCTACGGGCGACCCGACGCCACCGACGACGACGTGTTGCGCGCCGCCGTTCTCGCCGAGGCGCACACTTTCATCGAGGCGCTGCCGCAGGGCTACGACACCATCGTCGGTGAACGCGGCCAGAAGCTCTCGGGCGGTCAGCGCCAACGGCTCACGATCGCTCGGGCCATCCTGCGCGACCCGGCCATCCTCGTGCTCGACGAAGCCACCTCCGCCGTCGACAACGAAACCGAAGCCGCCATCCAGCGCTCACTTGCCCGCGTGGCTGACGGGCGCACGTCGATCGTGATCGCCCATCGCCTCTCGACGGTTCGCCACGCCCATCGCATCCACGTGCTCGAAGCCGGCCACGTCGTCGAGGCCGGCACCCACGAGGAGCTGCTCGAAGTCGGCGGCCTCTACGCCGCGCTGTGGCGTGTCCAAACGGGCGACGCTGCGCTAGAGACGTCGTAATCTCGCGGCGATGTACGACGCCATCATCGTCGGAGCCCGCTGCGCCGGTTCACCGACGGCGATGCTGCTCGCTCGTCAGGGCCACTCCGTCCTGCTCGTCGAGCGCGGCACGTTCCCGAGCGACACGTTCTCGACGCATTTCATCCACGCCGGCGGCACGGCGTTGCTCGAGCGGTGGGGCGCACTCGAACGGCTCAAGGCGGCGAACGTGCCAGTGTTCGACGGCGTCCTCCTCAACGTGGGCGGCAACCAAATCAGCACCGTCGATCTCTTCGGCCCGAACCCGGTCTGCTCGCCACGGCGAACCGACCTCGACACCTCGTTGCGCGACATGGCGGCGGAGGCAGGCGCCGAAGTGCGCATGGGAGCCACCGTCACCGACTTGTTGCATGACGACACGGGTCGGGTCACGGGCGTCACGGTGCGCGACGCCGACGGCAACGTCGCCGCTGAGACCGCGCACGTCGTGATCGGCGCCGACGGACGCACGGGGGTCGTCAGTCGTAGCGTCGAGCCCACCCCCCGAGACGAACACAAGATCGCCGGCACCGGGCTCTACGCGTACTTCGACGACCTCGAGTACACGTCGGCCGAAGTCGCTTTGGTCGACGGTGCGTTCCTGTTCCTCTTCCCCACCGGCCCGCGTTCGGCGTGTGTTGGCACGGAGGTCGATGTCTCGTACGAGCCCGCCGTCCGCTCTGACCCGGAAGGAACCTTCTTCGCGCGTTTCGCGCTGCACGAGGATCTGCTTCGTCGCGTGAAGGCGGCAACCCGCGACGGCCGCTGGCGCTTCGGCGACCTCCCCGAAGGCTGGTTCCGGCACGCGTCGGGCCCCGGCTGGGCCTTGATCGGCGACGCCGCCTGTCTGAAGGACCCGCTGCTCGGCCACGGGATCACCGACGCGTTCGTCGGCGCCGAGTTGCTCGCGGCCGCCGTCCACGAAGGCCTCACCGGCGACATGGACAACGCGCTCGCCCGCTACGACGACGCGCTGTGGCGCGACTTGCAGCCCATCTACGAGGCCAGCCGCGACGCCGCGTTGAGTTTCGAGAAGACCAGTGATGAGCTCTTCGAAGCTGTCACGCCCGCGCAGTTCCTGATCCGGGAAGAGACCGACATGGTCCGCGCGGGCGGTCCCACGCTGTGAAGCGACGTGATGTCGTCAAGATGACCGACGACGAGATCGACGCGTTCTTGCACGAGCGCCACACCATCTCGGCGGCGTCGTACGGGCCGGGCGGACGGATCCACCTCGTGGCCATGTGGTACGGCTTCGTCGACGGCGACCTTGCCATGTGGAGCTTCCGCAAGGCGCAAAAGGTGCTCAACGTCAAACGCGACCCGCGGGTCACGTGGATGGTCGAGGACGGCGACGACTACTCGCAGCTGCGCGGCGTCGAGATGGCTGGAACGGCCGAGGTGATCGACGACCCGGTGTACGTGAAGAAGCTCGGCTGGTCGCTGCAAGAGCGTTACCTTGGCCTGTCGCCCGACGCTCCGAACGCCAGCGGCGTGGAGCGCTTCCTCGACGATCAGGCGACCAAGCGAGTCGGCATTCGCATCCGGCCCGAGCACGTCACCTCGTGGGACCACCGCAAGCTGGGCGGCACGTACTAACGATGGCCACGACCATGCTGCCCGCGCCCGACCTGCTGCCCGAGGTACTGCCGAGCGATCGGCTCACGGTGACTGGCAAGGCCGTCCCCGAACTCCGCGAGCAACTGCGCCGCATCCCGAACGCGCTGAACGCGGGGTCGGTCGTGTTCTGCTGGGTGCAGATTCTTGGGCCGATCTACCTCGCCGTGCGTCTCGATCATCCCCTGATGTGGATCGCCGCCTTCCTGCTCGCCGGACGCGGCTTCGCGTTGCTGAACATCCTCGGCCACGAGGCGGCGCACCGGCTGCTGTTCTCGAAGAAGTCCGTCAACGACTTCGTCGGACGCTGGTTCCTCGCCTACCCGGGCTTCACGCCAATCGACCAGTACCGCCGCGCCCACATGGCGCATCACCGCGAAGAGTTCGGCCCCGACGAGCCCGACCTGAACCTCTACAACGGCTATCCGATCACGCGGGCGTCGCTGCGGCGCAAGCTCACCCGCGACGCCTTCTTCAACTCCGGGTGGAAGAACGCCCGCGGCCTGCTGCGCGCGGCTGTAGCCGCGCCCGTCGCCCGCACGATCCTCGCCGTGCAACTCGTCATCGGTTTGGGCTTCGTCCTCTCCGGTCACCCCTGGCTGTTTCTTTTCCTCTGGATCGCGCCGTGGATGACGGTGTGGCGCGTCATCAATCGCCTGCGCGCCATCGCCGAGCACGGTGGCATGACGCGGTCGCCCGATCGGCGGTTGACGACTCACCACGTGAAGCAGGGCTTCTGGCCGCGCTTCTGGATCGCGCCCTACAAGACCGGTTGGCACCTGGCCCACCACGTCGACATCGGTGTGCCCTTCCGCAACCTGCCGAAGTTCCACCGCGAGTTGGCGGCCGCGGGATGGGTGCCGGCGGCACTCGAGTACCCGAGCTACTTCGCGCTCTGGAGAGCCCTTTCTTCCCGCAGCGCGTAACGCGGGGTGGACGTAGCGTGACCGAATGGTCATGCACGATCGCGCAGAAGCGCTTCTCGCCGCGGCGGTGAAGCTCGACGACCGACCCGGCCACGACGCGCTGCGCGAGCTGAAGCCGTTGGTCGACGACCTCGCTGCGGAACTCGACCGCGAGCGAGTTCATGCGCTGCGCGCATCGCCCGACCCCCGGCGCATGCTCTTGCACCATCCTCCCGGTCCAGCGATCGGCTTGCGGTACTACGCGCCGGGTGAGCGCAGCACCGTGCATTCGCACTCGTGGACGTTGCTCTACGCCCTCGAAGGCGCGGGAAGCCTCGAGCATTGGGTCAACGCCGATGTCGGGGCATCGTTAGAGCGCATTGAACCGACCATTCCCGGCCTGGCGGCGGTGATCGATGGCGACGGACTCCACCGCCAAGTCGCTGGTCGCCACGGCGCCATCGAGCTGGTCGTCATCGGTGACTACCAGCCGGAGGCACCGCGCACCGAGTACTCACCGGCGGCGGGTCAGACTGACAACGCTGACCTATTCGAGGCGTTCATCGACGCGTGGTCGCACGCGGATGCCGCCGCGCTCGCGCCGCTCTTCGCTGACGACGTTTTCGCTGACGTGCATGTCCCGCGCTGGCGCGTGCAGCTGCAGGGTCGCGACAAGGTCGTCTCCTTCATCGACCACGAGGAGTTCCAACCCGACTTTCGCTTGACGCAGTGGTCGGCGCGTCCGACGGCCGACGGATTCGTGGTCGAGGTCGAGTCGAACTTCGACCACGGCGGCAAGCTCGGCATGGCGCAGATGGTGATACTGCTGCGCGCTCGCCACGGTCGCATCACCGAGCAAGGCGTGTACTGCACCGGCATCTGGGACCAGGCAACGATCGACGGCCTGGCCGCCAGCGGTGGACTGCTACGTCCGTGACAATTCTCGATCGCGCCGTCGAGCGGGCGGTGCTGGCCGATCACGACGGGCGCTCGGGCGCCAAGTTGGAACGCGCCGTGCTCGACGACGGCACCCGGCTCATCGTCAAGACCGCCAACCCCTACAACGACATCACGATGGCCGCGGGCGGCAACGTCGAGCGCGAGCGCGTCTTGTTCGAATCCGGCGCGCTCGACCGGCTGCGCGGCGACGTCGGCCACGCCATCCTCGAGATGTGGAGCGAAGGCGACGACACGGTCACCGTCATGCGCGACCTCGGCGACGCCGTACAGGGGTGGGAACGCATCGTCCCCGCTGACGAGGTCGACCGCATCATGCGCGCCGTGTCCACGCTCCACCGCATCTTTCTCGACGACGTTCCAGAGGGCGCCTGCCCGCTCGAGACGCGTCTCGGTCTGCTCGGTCGCGTCACGATGCGTTCGTTGCTGGACTCGGGTCACGACTTGCCCGCGGTCGTCGTCGAGGGATGGGACCGGTTCGACGAGGTCGTGCCCGACGATGTCCGCGCGGCCGTCGACGCCGTACACGCCGACGCGGCGCCCTTGGGCAAGGCGTTGCGCGCTACCGGGCCCATGACGCTGGCCCACGCCGACCTGTGGCTGGTCAACCTGGCGATCGAAGCGGACAAGGTGGTGTTGCTCGACTGGGCGATCGCCAGTGAAGCGCCGCCTGTGCTCGACCTGTCGAACTTCTTGACGGGTACCGCCGCCCACATGGAGCCGACCCGCGTAGACGTCGTCGAGATGTTCCGGCGCCACAGCCCGTCGTGCAGCGACGACGCCGTGGCGCTCGGCTTGCTCGCCGGCATCTGCGAGATGGGGTGGAACAAGGCCCTCGACGCGACCTCACACGAGGACGCGGCGATGCGCGCCCGCGAGCAGGCCGATCTCGAGTGGTGGGTCGCCCGGGCGAGGGAGACGCTCGACCGCGGCTTGCTCTGAGGCGATTTTCAGAAGATCTCTCCCGGCGCCCGCCCCGGCGCCGGTTCCGGGTTCTGGCGCTGGCTAGGCCCGCCACACCCCGCCGGTAGCCTCGCTGTCAATGACACTGTTCGAAACCGACTCGGGAACCGACGAGCCGCGCCGCGTCTCGCTGGTGCGGTTGGCCGGCGAGATCAGCCGCAACCTCTCGCCGGTCGGCCGCATCGCCGTCGACGGCGAAGTGCACTCGGCCAAGGCCTACAACTCGCGCCGCTACTTCACCCTGCGAGATCGCAACGCCCGCATCAGCGTCACCGTCGCCGCTCGCAACGTGCGGCACTGCAAGGCCGAAGACGGCGAAGCGGTACGCGTTACCGGGCAGCTGAATTGGGACACCGCCCGCGGCGAGTTGCGGCTCGAAGCTCTGTCGGTCGAACCCCGCGGCGCAGGCGCGGTCGCCGCGGTCATCTCCGAGGCCCGCGACCGGCTCCAACGCGAAGGCGTGCTCGACCGCGTCCGACGTCCGCTGCCGCTGATGCCCCGCACGATCGGCGTCATCTGCGGGCAGGAGGCGGCGGTCCGCAAAGACATCGAGTCGGTCATCGCCTCACGGTTCCCGGGCTATCCAGTGATCTTCCGCCAGTCGCTGGTGTCAGGGTCGGCGGCGGCCACCGCACTCGTCGAGGCCGTGCTCGATCTCGACGGGCGCGAGCACGTCGATGTGATCATCCTCGCCCGCGGCGGCGGCGACGCCACCGAGCTGTTGCCGTTCAGCGACGAAGACCTGTGCCGCGCCGTGGCCGGCTGCGCAACGCCCACGGTTTCTGCCATCGGCCACGACGGCGACCGCCCGCTGCTCGACGACGTCGCCGACCATCGCTGCGGCACGCCGTCGATCGCCGCCGCGCTCGTCGTGCCCTCCGAGGCCGAGCTCCGCAACGAACTCGACTACTGGCTGCTCCGCGTCCGCGAGAGCGCCTACGCGCAGCTGGCGCGCGCCGCAGACCGCCTCGACGGCGAGGCGCCTGGCCGAGCGCTTCGCACTGGGATCGATAGCGCGGCAGTGCGGCTCGACCGCGCCGTGGCTCGGCTCGACGCTGCCCACCCGCGGTCGCTCGTGAAGGCGGCCGAGGCCCACCTCCTCGGTTTCGCCGCCACCCTCGACGCGCTCGATCCGGCGCGCGTCCTCGAACGGGGCTTCGCCGTCGTGCGCACCGCCACTGGTGCGGTGGTCCGCAACGCGTCCCAACTCGGCGCCGGCGACGCCGTGCGCGTCACCGTCGCCGCCGGGTCCTTCACCGCCGACGTTACGGACACACAACAGACATGACAGACAAACTCACCTACGAACAGATCGTCGAGCAGCTCGAAGCGGTCACCGCCCAACTCGCCAGCGGTACCGCCGGGATCGAGGCGGCCGCCGACCTGTTCGAGCAAGCGCAGAAGCTGCACGCCGCCGCATCCGCACGTCTCGATCAGGTGCGCCAGCGCCTCGAGGCGCTCGCTCCCGACGAGGCTTAGCTCTTCCAGTTCCACGACCAGCAGCGGTGTGAACGTAAGCCCGGCGACCACCACTTCCACGCGCCGAGCAACGTCTTGCCCGTCCGCTCCGTCCACTCGCGCGCCGAGGGATCGACGACTCGGTGGACCGTCTGCGTGATGCCGCCTTCGTAGACGACGTAGCCCGCCCACACCCCCGGGTAATCCTTGGTCGAGCCGATTTCGGTGATCAGCAACGACTTGTAGTGGCGACGGTGATGGCGGTGCGTGTGCCCGCAGGCGATCAACGACCGCGGCGCCACGCGGTCAAGACCGTCGAGCAGCGGCCGGGCGTTACGCGCCGGAATCCCCTTCGGGTGTTCGATCGCCCGATTGAGTCGCTGCGGGAAATGATGCGTGGCGACGAAGATCGGCGCTCCGTGATCCGCGGCGTACTCGAGCGTCGCCGCGGTGTCCGATGGCGTCCACTCGCCGGGGTGCGGCCCGGCTTCGGACGGCAGCATCACGATGCGCAAGCCGGGCACATCGACCACCGTCGCCACCGGCGCCACCTCGAGACCGCGCCGGCGCAAGAGGCCGACGCAGTCAACACCGGGGTCACGGTTGTCGTGGTTTCCCAAGATGGTGTTCGACGGCAGGCCCGACTCGTTCATCAGCAAGGCGAACCACTCGAATTCGTCCTCGTACCCGTTGTCGGTCAAGTCGCCCTTGCACAGGACGCGCTGCGCACCCCATTCCTTGGCCTCGGTCAGCGCGGCGCGCAGGCACCGCACCGGGTACGGCTCGACGTCGTCCGGCTCGGCGAAGCGGTTCGGAAAGCCGAACGACGTCTCGCCGATGTGAATGTCGTTGACCGTGGCAAAGCGGTACAGCTCGCGGCCCGGCGGCGGCGCGACCTCGACCGTGAACTTCTCGGGTCTACGACGCCGAACCGCGCGGCGAGTTTGTCTCGGGAACGCGCGGCGAACGCCACGGTGGTGTCCATCAGTTCCAAGTACTGCTGCACCGTCTTGGCGCCGACGGCCGGCATGTTGCCCGACTCCAGGAAGCTGCGGATGCGCTTGGCCAAATCGCCGTCGGTCACCGTGGTGATGCCCGACAGCGCGCGGCCGTGCAAGTTGGCCGGCAGCTTCTGCTGCAGGTCCGCCCAGTTGTCCTCGATCCACTCCCACACCACCGCCTGCTGCGGGCCGTGCATGAGATACAGCAGCACCAGCGACACGTCCTGCGAGCGGATCTCGGTGTTGCACAGATCGCACACGCGGCGCACGAGCGCTTCGTGACTGGCCGCGGTCGAGCGCGAAGCGGTACTGCTGCTCCTCCTGCGGCGTGGTGGCGTTGCGCATCCCGTCGAGCAGCGTCTGGAAGTCGCCTTCGTCGGCGCCGCGTCCGACGGTTTGCAGCGCGGCGCGCCGCATGTCGCCTGGCAGCGCGGTGGCGTCGCCGTCGACGACGGCCACCAGCCGTCGTCGCGCTTCGGCGATCACGGTGTCGTCCGCGGCCGACGGTGCCGAGCAGTTCGAGCACGGTGCCGCGCACCATGCCGTCGGTCTCGGCCTCGCCGTCGACGTGTTCCCACCCGAGCCGCGTGCCGGTGGGGCCGGCCAACTGCCGCACGAACTCCTTCAGCTTCGGTGCGTCGTGCACTCGATTGAGGACCGTGGCGATCTCGCTCAGCAGCGTCCAGGTCGACGGGTTGGTCTCGGCGTCGAAGCGGGCGAGCAGGTCGAGCGTGGCGTCGAGGTCGGCGACGCCGACGAGTGTGGCGGCCCACGCGTCGGACACCAGGTTGTAGCGCTCGAGCTCGTGCATCGACGCGAGGTCGATGCGGCTCGCCAGGCCGGGCTCGTAGGCGACGCGGAAGAAGCCCCACCCGCCGGCGTTCACGACGACAGACCCGGTAGTGGCGACGTCGATCGACACCGGATCGGCACCGAGCACGACGCGATACTCGCCGTTGGCGTCGCGCACGCGTACGGGCGCTTCCCACACGGTCGGGTCGGCCGCGCCGTCGTAGCGGAAGCGACTCTGGCTCAGCGTCAGAGTTGAGCCGTCGATGGAGGCGCGCACCAGTGGATAGCCGCCTTGGTAGATCCAGGTGTCCATGATCGAACGGGCCGGCTCGCCGCTGGCTTCCTCGATGGCGTCCCACAGATCGGTGGTCTCGGTGTTCCCGTAGGCGTGGCGCTTCATGTAGGTGCGCAGCCCGTCGCGGAACCGCTCGGCGCCGAGGTACTGCTCGAGCATGCGGACGATCGAGGCGCCCTTCTCGTAGGTGAGCACGTCGAACATGGCGTCGGCCTCTTCGGGACGTTCGACGGCGATTTCGATCGGGCGCGTCGACGCCAGCCCGTCGACCTTCATCGACGCGGCGCGCTCGGTGGCGAACGCGTCCCAGCGCTTCCACTTCGGCCGGAAGGCGTCGACGCACAGCATCTCCATGAAGGTGGCGAAGGCCTCGTTGAGCCAGATCCCGTTCCACCACTTCATGGTCACGAGGTCGCCGAACCACATGTGGGCGATCTCGTGGGCGATGACGTCGGCGACCCGCATGAGTTCCTGCGTCGACGCCGTAGACGGGTCCACGAGCAGCGCCGTCTCGCGGAAGGTGACACAGCCGAGGTTCTCCATGGCGCCGAACGCGAAGTCGGGTAGCGCGACGAGGTCGAGCTTGAACGACGGGTACGGGATGCCGAAGAAGTCGGCGAAGAAGTCGAGCGAGTGCTCGCCGATTTCGAGCGCGAACTGGCCGAGGTGTTCCTTGCCGGGTACGCAGGCGACGCGCAGCGGCACGCCGTTGGCGTCGACCTCCTCGGTGAAGGTCAGTGGGCCGACGATGAACGCGACCAGATACGTCGACATCGTCATGGTGTCGGCGAAGCGCACGCGGCGCCACCCGTCCTCGATCGGGTCGTCGGCGACCACGTGCCCGTTGCTCAGCGCCGTGAGGCCGGGGCCGACTTCGAGCGTGATTCCGAACGCCGCTTTGCGGTCGGGTTCGTCCCAGCACGGGAAGGCACGCCGGGCATCGGTCGACTCGAACTGCGTGGTGGCGATGACCTGTTCGTTGCCGTCGGCGTCGGTGAACGTCGAGCGGTAGAAGCCGTGCAATTTGTCGTTGAGAATGCCGGTGAAGACGGTGTGCAATGCGTAGTCGCCGGGCTCGACGGTGGTCTCGAACGCGAACGTCGCCTGCTGCTCGGCCTCGTCGTAGGTGATCGCGGCAGCGTGCGAGGCGCCGTCGGCGGACTCGAGCCGGGCCTGGCTGATGTCGAGCTCGATGGCGTTGAGGGTGATCGAATTGACCGGTTCGTGCACCGTCACCGTGACCGACGACGACCCGGCGAAGGTGAACGCCTTGAGATCGGGGCGCAGCGATACGTCGTAGCGAACGGGCGAAACGGTGCGGGGCAAGCGGTACGGAGGATGGTCGGACACGCGATGCAGTATTGCTGCTGTGAAAAGCTGAACGATCATGACTCGCCGTCCTCTTGTTGCGACGTTGGTCACCACGGTCGTGGGGGCGCTCATGGGAGCGATCCTCGGCGCCCTCGTCGGCCGGTTCATCGCCCTGTTCGGTGACGCCACCGTCGAGGTGAGTGTCCCGATGGTGTTCTGCGGCACCCTCGGCTACTTCGTCGGTGGGGCGTCGGCCGCCAAGGGATCGCTCGATCGCTTCGGCGCCAAACGTCCGTCGCTCGGCGCCACTGCCGCCGGGATCATTCTCGTGCTGATCGTCGGTGGTGCGAGCGTCGGGGCGCGTGCGTCCGGCGTCGTGATCGCCGTGCTCGGTGTGCTCGCCGCCGCCTTGGCCGGCGTGGTGGCGTCGCTGGTCAGCCAGCCGCAGTCCGAGCCCGTCGCCACCAACGGCGTGCGTCCCGGTCAGCGTCCGGCTCCTTCCGAGAAGCCGCCGCGGGACCTGCCGGCGCCGGAGATCGCCGCGGAACCGACGCCACCGCCGAAGCCGGCGATTCGAAAGGTGCCGGTTGCCGCGGCCCAGTCGGAGCCTGAGCCCGACGTGGTCGCGGCTGAGGAACCCGTGAACTGGTCGCTCGACGACGAGCCCTCCGTCAAGCCCTCTTCGGCGCGGCCGCGGCGCGACCGGCCGTTGCGCAAGGGCGACGCCTGATGTCCGACGTCGTCTGCGTTGGCAGTGCGATCGTCGACGTCCTGGTGCGCGTCGACGACGACTTCATCGCCGCCGCCGGGCTCGACAAGGGCGGCATGCGTCTGGTCGAGGCCGACGAGGCCAAGCGGCTGTACGCCTCGCTGACCGACGCCGTCGAACAGTCCGGCGGGGGCGCGGCCAACACCGCCGCCATCATCGCCAAGCTCGGCGGCGACGTCGCGTTCATCGGCCGGGTGGCCGACGACGCGCTGGGCGCTTCGTTCACGCACGACATCCGCCGCGTCGGCGTCACCTTCGACCCGCCACCAGCGCTCGAACTGCCGTCGACCGCGCACTGCACGATCCTCATCTCGCCCGACGGCGAGCGGACGATGAACACCTTCCTCGGCGCCTGCGGCCTGCTGAGCCCGGCGGATCTCGACGCGGAGGTCATCGCCGCCGCGTCGGTCGTGTACGTCGAAGGGTTCCTGTGGGACCCGCCGTCAGGACGTGAGGCCGTGCTGGCCGCGATCGCGATCGCGAAGAGCGCCGGCAAGCAAGTGGCCCTCGCATTGAACGACCCCTATTGCGTCGACCGCCACCGCGACGAGTTCCTGGCGGTGCTCGACGGCACCGTCGACATCGTCTTCGGTAACGAGTCAGAAGCGTGCGCGATGTTCGAGATCGACGACGTCGAGGAAGCCACCCGTCGCCTCGGCGAACTCTGCGGGCTCGTGGCCACGACCCGCAGCGAGAAGGGATCGGTGCTGGTCGTCAACGGCGAGCGCATCGAGGTCCCCGGCGTGCCCGTCGACAAGGTGGTCGACACGACCGGCGCCGGCGACGCCTACGCCGGCGGATTCCTCTACGGCCTCACCCACGGCCTCGACCCGGCGAAGTGCGCGGCGCTCGGCTCGGCCTGCGCATCGGAGACGATCCAACACATCGGCGCCCGCCCGGCGGCCGACCTCCGCACGCTGCTCTAGTCGTGGGGGGCATCGAGGCGGTCGACCCGCGGTACACCGCGCTCTCGGCGCGCGCTCACCAAGTCCTCGACGCCGACCCGCGTGTGGCACGGCTCGAAGTTGCTGGTTCCGTCAGCGAGGGCACGGCCGACCAGTGGAGCGACCTCGATTTGCACGTGTATGTCCGCGTCGACGATCACGCGGCGGTCGTCGCCGAGTGGCCGACATGGGTCGCGGCGATCACGCCGACGGTGTTCGCCCGCACGCCGATTCTCCCGTTCATCGTCAACACAGTCACGGCTGATGGCCTGACGCTCGACTTCGCGATCCTGCGCGAGGACACGCCGCTGTTCGCGCCGGTAACCGGCTTCGCCGTTGGCTTGCTGTCCAGCCATCGTTACGACGACAACGCGAGTGCGGTCGAGTACGCCGTCGCCGAAATGCTGCGCGGCACCGCCGGTCCATTCGTCTCGTACCTCGAACGCGGCGAACACGTCCGTCACATGGTCGGCTGTGGCCACATCGTCGGCTTGCTGACGACCGTGATGCTGGCCGAGACCGAGTCACCGCCGGCCAACGGCAAGCGCCTCAACGCCTTTCTCACCGACGAACAGCGCGCCTGCCTCGAGTCACTGCCGCCACTGCGAGCTACGCGTGAAGACGTCTCCGCCTTCGGACTCGCCGTCGCCGGCGAAGTACTCCGCCGCGCCCGCCCGTTGTTCGCCAAGTACGACCTCGACTGGCCGACAGATCTAGAAGCGGTGGCCCGAGCGCGCGTCGCCTCGATCGGCCTGGAACTCCCCGACGTCTAAGGCCTCGCGCGATAACGCAGTTATGCGCTCACTCTCGCGGGAACCGCCGTAGCATCCACGCGCGTAGTCGGTGCCCCGGCCCGTTCGGTCGCCACGTCAGCGCATTCGCCAGGCCGAGCACCGCGGCCCCGACGAACGGCCACCATTCACCGGGAAACAACAAAGCCCCCACGCCGCCAGGCCCACTTCTGCGCTATCACGACTCAGCATTCTCACCGGTGTGGCGGCCGATGAACGTCACGATCTCTGCAATGGGCGGCACGTATCCGGCGGTCGTGTCGACGTCGATCGAGGGACCCGCGATGGCGAGCCTTGTGAACTTCGTGATGTCGGCAAACAACGATCAGCGTCGGTCGCGGAGTCACGACGCAGTATGCAGCGCTGCCCGTGCGCGAGAGGGGCACTTATCTGCGACCCGCATCCGGCGGTCAGGGGAACCGTGGGATCGACGTACGGTGTCTTTCTTCGCTCGGTCCCTAGAGAAAAGAGGTCCACAATGGCTACGACCCGTTCTGCCACTGCCGTCTGGCGCGGCTCGCTCATGGAGGGTGCGGGGCGCGTCGAGCTCGACTCGTCGGGTCTCGGCGGCTTCGACGTGACCTGGGCGTCGCGCGCTGAGGACCCTGCCGGTCGCACGAGCCCCGAGGAACTCATCGCCGCTGCCCATTCGTCATGCTTCTCGATGGCGCTTTCGAACGCGCTCGCGAAGGCGGGGACTCCGCCGACGAAGCTTGAGACCACGGCCGCGGTGACGTTCCAGCCCGGCGACGGAATCACGGGGATCCACCTGACGGTGCGCGGCGAGGTGCCGGGCATGACGGCCGAAACGTTCGGAGAAGCGGCAGAGGGCGCGAAGACAGGCTGCCCCGTCAGCAAGGCGCTGGCCGGCACCTCGATCACGCTCACGGCAACGCTCGCCTGACTTTTCGGCGATCAGACTGCTCGACCCTCTCGGTATCGCCTCGCATCCTTGTGGTGACACAAGAACGCGCAGGGGGCTGCCCTAGACCATTTTGCGGCCGCGCTCGATGATCGCCGCGCGGCGCTTTTCGACTTCCTCGTGGTCGAAGCCGCCGGCGGCGGAGTTCCACACGCGGGCTTTCTGCGCTTCGATACGGAGGCCGTCGTCGTAGATCGAGCCGGTCACTTCCTTGTACTCACCGAGCAACGCCTGCACGGCGCGCTGGTCGTTGCCGGCAATGTCGGCGGCGATCGACAGCGTGACCGGAATGAGGTCGTCATGGGCGACGACGCGGTTGACGAGGCCGAAGGCCAACGCTTCCTGCGCGTCCATGAAGTTGCCCGTCAGGCTCATCTCGCGAGCGCGGCGGATGCCGACGGCTTGCGGCAGTAGCACCGACAGGCCCCATCCCGGCAGCAAGCCGACGCGGGCGTGGGTGTCGCCGAACTTGGCGTTCTCCGACGCGATCAGGAAGTCGCAGTTCAACGCGATCTCGAAGCCGCCCGTGACCGCCGCGCCGTTGATGGCGCCGATCACCGGCTTGGTGACATCAGGCCACGGCGTACCCCACTCCTTGTTCGCCGACGGGCCGCCGGCGAGGTTGCTGCCCGACGATCCCAGCTCGCGCAGGTCGAGCCCGGCGCAGAACGCCGGGTCGGACGCCGGTGAGCACGATGACGTCGACGTCGTCGTTGGCGTCGGCGGCCACGATCGCCTCGGGCAATGCCCGCAGGAGTTCGGACGACAGCGCGTTGCGCGCCGCCGGCCGGTTCAGCGTGAGCAGCGCGACGCGGTCCTTGATGTCGACCAGCAACGAATCAGACAAGGTCTTCTTCCTTCGTGTGGGGGCTCATGACGGCGAAACCGATCGTGGAGCCGGCGGACTTGTCGAGCGTGGCGATGCGCCTACCCGGCTGCACCGCGTCTTTCGAACCGTGCAGCGCGCCACCCATGGCCTTCGCCGTGAGTTCGAGGTCTTCGGAGGTGAACGCCAGCCCGAAAAAACGCGCCGGCTTGTCGCCTTGCGGTTCTTTCGGCCCGATCAGCTCGAGGATGGGCTGGCCGAGGCGGAAGAAGACCTGCACCATCGGTGCGCCGTAGGTACCGGTCTCCCGCTCGCGCAGTGCCGGCACGCCAACCTTGGCGAAGCTGGCGATGGTGCGCGGAATGTCCGGCGACGAGACAACCACGTGGTCGATCTCGAAGATGCCGTTCGGGTGCGTGGGCGCGACGTCGAGGCCGTCGTCGCTCCACGTCGTCGGAATCCCGTCTACGTCTTCAGGGCCTTCGCCGACGAGGTTCCACTTCCGGATGCCTTTGCCGACCGACGGGTCGAAGACGATGTCGACGTGACCGACGCGGCACCGGTCGCCGTCCATGGTGAATCCCAGCGACGCCCACACCTCCGGCTCGTCCCCAACGATCAGTTCGCGCAGCACCGCCATGGGTGAACAACCTACGTTGTCGGCGTTATGGGGTTCTTGCCGCACCACCAGCCGCATCCCGACGGGGACTACGCCGACGGTATGCACGTGCTCGTCGGCAAGCAGAGCGTGCAGATCGTGGACCTGGGCAAGGGTGACGATCCATTCGACGTCCCCGACGAGAGCGGGCTCTATCTCGGTCACCTCGAAACCCAGCACGTCTACGCGCACGACAAGGAACCCGACGCCGGCATGCCGCTCATGGGCCTGTACGGCAAGGTCGACGACCTGCGTTGGACGATCGCCGGCCGCGCCGTGCAGCTCGTCGAGTGGAGCCGCACCCACAGGTACTGCGGCCGCTGCGCCAGCGAGACCGCGCCGGCGGCGCCGCCCAACCACCGCGCCATGCAGTGCCCGAAATGCGGACTGCTGGCGTTCCCGCGTTTGGCGCCCGCGATCATCGTGCTTGTCACGCGTGAGGAGGACGGCAAGGCGTTGCTCGGCCGCAACGCCAACTTCCCCGTCGCCATGTATTCGTGCCTCGCTGGCTTCGTCGAACCGGGCGAGACGATGGAAGACGCCGTGCATCGCGAAGTGCGCGAAGAGGTCGGCATCGAGGTCAAGGACGTGCGCTACTGGGGCAGTCAGCCGTGGCCGTTCCCGCACTCGTTGATGCTCGGCTTCCGCGCCACCTACGCCTCCGGCGACATCGTGCTCGAGGATGGCGAGATCGCCGACGCGCAGTGGCACAGCCCCGACGACCTGCCGATGATCCCGCCGGGCATGTCTATCGCCCGCAAGCTGATCGACGACTGGGTGGCGAACGGCTAATTCGGGCGACAGCCAACGGCGAACGGCTGCAAGCTGTGCGGATGGGCACGCACTGGAAGGTCGAACCGCTCGACCTCGACAACGCCGACGAATCCACCAAGGCGGCGTATCTGCGCGTCGCCCAGCACTCGCACAACGAGGCGATCCCCGACGACGGTGTCGTGCCCGACGACGAGCTTTGGTACGGCTCGATCAACATCCACCCGAAGCACCCGAACCACTACTGGTGCGTGTGGGACGAGAACCGCACCGACCTCGTCGGCGTCGTCTGCGTGTCGTGGGAGGACTACGAGGACAACCGCGAGATGTCATGGGTCGAGCTCGACGTCATGCCGCCGTTCCGCCGGCAAAAGGTCGGCGCCACGCTCGCCCAGGTCGCGGTTGAGTTCTGCCAGGAGCAGGGGCGCCCGCTCGTCGGCTTCGACGCCTGCAACCACGTGCCGGCCGGCTGGGACTTCCTGAAGTCGATCGGCGCGCGAGCACAAGCTCACCGGCCGCTTCAGCATGCTGAAGTTCGCCGACGTGGACCGCGCCCAACTCGAAGGCTGGGTCGCCCGCGCCGCCGAGCGCGCTGGCGACTACGAGTTGGTTCGGTGGGACGGCCGGTGCCCCGACGAGCACGCCGAGGCGTTCGTGAACGAACAGAACGTGATGAACACGGCGCCGAAGGACGACCTCGAACTCGAGGACGAAGTGTTCACCGTGGCGCGCCTGCGCGACCGCGAAGAGTCCACCGCCATTCGCAACATCGACCTGTCGACGCTCGTCGCGGTGCACAGGCCGACCGGCGAAATGGTCGCCCACACCGACGTGTGGCTCCCGCAGCGCTGGTCGACCAAGGCGTACCAGAACGACACCGGCGTGAACCCGTCGCACCGCGAGAAGGGTCTCGGTCGCTGGCTCAAGGCGCAGATGCTGCTCAACCTGATGGCCGAGCGCCCGCAGATCGACAACATCTCCACCTGGAACGCCGGCTCGAATGACGCCATGCTCGGCATCAACTACGCCATGGGCTTCAAGACCGTGAGCGAGTTCGGCGAGCATCAGGTACGCGCCGATGTTGCGCTCGAAAAGCTCGCCGCGATCCTGGGCTAGCCGATGTACACCGTCGAACCGATCGAGCCACCCCTAACCGACGAGACGGTGTGTGACATCAACGCGTTCGAGAACGGTCTGGCCGCGGAACTCGACCCGGCGATGCCGCCGCTGCCAGCGTCGGCGACCCGTGCGTACGCCGAACTGCACGATCCCAACGACATCGCCACCGCCTACCTGGCGCGCGCTGCTGAGGGCGGCGTAGTGGGAACGGCATGGATCTTCGCCCCGAAGGCCGACAATCAGCACATGACCTTCATGCGGCTGGGCGTGGCCGCTGCGCACCGTCGTCGTGGCGTCGCCACCGCGTTGTTCGCCAAGTTCGTGGAGTTCGCGGCGGTCAACGAACGCACGTCGCTCGTCCTCGGCGCCGACCTGCACCATCCCGCGGGCGACGCGTTCGCGGCCTCGCTCGGCGCGAACCTCGCGATGCGCTCGCACGTCAATCAACTCGTACTCAGCGACGTGCCCGACGGCCTCGTCGAGCATTGGCTGGCGACCGCCCACTCGGCGACCGGCGCCGTCCACGAGTACGAACTCGCGTGGGTGCCCGACAGCGACGTATCCCGAGGAGTGGCTCGACGATCTCGTGGTCGTGAATGACGTGCTGATCAACGACGCGCCGATGGAAGACATGCCCATCGGCGAACGCCACACCAGCCGCGAACAGATCGTGGCGCACGGCGAACGCGCCCGCGCCTTCGGTCGCGAGTGGTGGACGCTGATCGCCCGTCACCGCGCCACCGGCGAACCGGTTGGCTACACCGAGATGTTCTTGCCGGCCGAAGCTCCGACCATCGGATCGCAGGGCGCCACCGCGGTGCACGAGAAGCACCGCGGACACGCGCTCGGCCGGTGGCTCAAGGCGGCCATGCTCGAGCGCGTGCAGAGCGAGCGTCCTGAAATCACCACCATCCGCACCTTCAACGCCGACTCGAACGATCCGATGTTGGCCATCAACTACGCCATGGGCTTCAAGCCCCTATACGCCGCGTGCCGGTGGGCCATGGAGCGCACCGACGCCGAGACCTGGCTGGAGAAACGAACATGACTGTCGAACCCTGGGATCCGCACGCGGCGTCGGAGGGCGACCTGCGCGCGCTCTACGCCTTCTCGGTCGAGTTGGACGCCGAGCTCGATCCGGAGACGCCGGTCGAGCCCTTCGAGCTGTGGCAGAAGAACGTGCTGATCACGACGCCGTTCCACGAGACGAAGCGGTGGCTCGTGCGTGATGGCGACAGCGTGGTGGCGTATGGCGCACTCGAGCTCAACCGCACCGACGACAACCGTCACCGCGCCGACTTCAACGTCGACGTGGCGCAGTCCCATCGCCGCCAGGGGCTCGGAAAACAAGTCGTCGCCGCGATCCTCGACGCCGCCGAGGCCGACGGTCGGGTTTCGCTGACCGCCGGAACGCATAAGGACTCGGCGGGCGAGGCGTTCCTTCAGTCCATCGGCTGCGAACACGCCTATCTCGATCGCCGCAGCCGGCTGCAAGTGAACGAAGTCGACCGCACGCTGGTCGACGGTTGGATCGCCGATGCGAAGGCCAAGGCGCCGGACTACTCGTTGCTGCTCTTCGAAGGCCCAGTGCCCGAGGAGCACCTGCAAGCCACGATCGACATTCACGAGTCGATGAACGATGCACCCCGCGAAGGACTCGACCTGGAGGACGAGCACGAGACGCCGGAGCAGTTCCGCGACGGCGAGCGGCGGCTGGCCGAGCGCGGGTCCATACGAATGCAGCTGATCGCTCGGCATGACCCGACCGGAGAGTTCGCCGGTTTCACGACGCTGTCGTGGCACCCGCTGTTGCCGCAGTTGGTGTGGCAGTGGGGCACCGCCGTGCGCAAAGAGCACCGCGGGCACGCCATCGGTCGCTGGATCAAGGCGGCGAACTTCACCAACCTGCTGGAGCGCAATCCCGACGCCGAGTTCGTCGACACGTGGAACGCCGGCTCCAACAAGTGGATGCTGGCCATCAACGACGACCTCGGATTCAAGCCCTACATCTGGTACACGGCGTGGCAAGCCAAGATCGACGACATCCGGACGAACCTCTGACGTTTGGGTGCGTCAGTTTGAGAATGTTCAGTTAGGCGCACCCAAACGTAGAGTTGGTGCCCCGTGGAACGCATCGGCATCGTCGGATTACCCAATAGCGGCAAGTCGTCGTTGTTCAACGCGCTCACCGGCGGCAACGCCGTCGTCGCTTCGCACCCGTTTTCGACGACCGAGACGTCGGTCGGCATCGCCCAGGTCTACGACCATCGCCTGCTGCTGCTGGCGGAGATGTCGAAGAGCCGCAAGACGGTCACGGCCACGATCGAGTTCGCCGACCAGGCCGGCCTCGTCGCCGGCGCGTCCTCGGCGAGGGCCTGGGCAACCGCTTCCTGGCCGGCATCCGCGAGGTCGACGCCATCTGCCTCGTGTTGCGGGCGTTTGAAGACGAGAACGTCGTCGGCGACATCGATCCCGTGGCCGACCTCGAGACGCTGGAACTCGAACTCGTGCTCGCCGACGCCACCACGGTGTCGAACAACCTCGAGAAGCGCCGCCGCGCCGCCAAGGGCGACAAGTCGCTCGTCGTCGAGGTCGAGGCGCTCGACGCCGTCGACAAGATCCTGCAAGACGGCACCGCTCTATGGCGCGCCGACGTGGCGCCCGAACACATCGCCGCGCTCGCTCCGTTCTGCTTGCTGACGGCCAAGCAGGCGTTCGCCGTGGTCAACATCGCCGACGACCAACTCGACCGCGCCGGCGACATCATCGCCCCGGTCGCGTCGGCGTTCGGCGGCGGGGGAGAAGTGCTCGCGGTGTCGGTCCAGCTTGAAGCCGAAGCCGCGCAGCTCGACGCCGCCGGCAAGGCCGAGCTGCTCGAGGGACTCGGTCTGGGCGAGGGCGCGTTGCCGCGCGTCACCCGCGCGGCGTACAGCCTGCTCGGCCGCAGCACGTTCCTCACCACCGGCGAGCAGGAGAGCCGGGCGTGGACGTTCCGCACTGGCGCCAAGGCCCCCGAGTGCGCCGGCGTGATCCACTCCGATCTACAACGGGGCTTCATCCGCGCCGAGTGCATCCGCTGGGACGAGCTGCTCGAACTCGGTTCGTGGAACAAGGCCAAGGACGCCGGCAAGTTGCGGGTCGAAGGCAAGGAGTACGTGGTCCAGGACGGCGACGTCCTGGAGATCCGCTTCAACGTATAGCGCCCAATTCGGAGAGAATGGCGCGATGGCGTGGCTTGTCCGAGGTGACGATGTGCTGGCATCCCTCGACGTCGCGGACACGTTCGCCGCGCGGCTCAAGGGCCTTCTCGGACGCGACGGACTCGACGGAGCGCTGTTGATCAGGCCCGCCAAGTCGGTCCACACGCTCGGCATGCGCTTCGCCATCGACGTCGCCTTTTGCGCCAAGGACCTGGTCGTCGTCGACGTGGTCACGATGCCGCCGAACCGCTTCGCGCGGCCGCGCCCGAAGGCGCATTGCGTCATCGAGGCTGAGTCGGGCGCGTTCGAGCGCTGGCGACTCGTCCCCGGCGACGCCCTCGAGATTCGCCAGTGACGGGCCGCCTCGTGGTCGTGGCCACACCCATCGGCAACCTCGGCGACTTGTCGCCGCGCGCCGCCGCGGCGCTGGCATCCGCTGATGTAGTGGCGTGCGAGGACACCCGGCACAGCCGCAAGTTGTTCTCGGCGACGGGCGTGCCCACGCCCAAGCTGATCGCCGTGCACAAGGACAACGAGGACCAACGCAGCGCGGAGATCGTGGCGCTGGTCGCCGACGGCAAGACAGTCGCGCTCGTCACCGACGCCGGTACACCCGGCGTCTCCGATCCCGGCCGCCGGGTCGTCGCCGCGGTCGCGGCCGCGGGACTGACGATCGAGTCGATCCCCGGTGCCTCGGCGGTCACCACGGCGTTGGCGGCCAGCGGCTTCGTCGCCGACCGGTTCGTGTTCGAGGGCTTCCTGCCGCGCAAAGGCGCCGAACGGCGAGCGCGGCTCGAATCCATCGCCAAGGAAGAACGAACCGTCGTGCTCTACGAGTCGCCCAACCGCGTCGCCGCCACGCTCGGCGATCTCGATCCGGCGCGCCGCGTCGTGGTCGCACGCGAGCTCACGAAGGTGCACGAGGAGTTCTGGCGCAGCTCGGCGGCCGAAGCCGCCGCCCACTTCGCCGAAGTGGCGCGCGGCGAATTCGTCATCGTGCTCGAAGGCGCCGCGCCGAACGTCGCTGAAGTCACGGATGACGCCATCGTGGCCGCCCTGCGCGACGCGCTCGCCACCGGCGCCACGACGCGCACCGCCGCCGACAGGGTTTCGACCGCCCTCGGGGTGCCCCGCAACCGCGCCTACAAGCTCGCCGTCGCGTTAAAGACGTAGCTCGTTCGCCGACGAAAACCGGATCGCCGTCATGCCGGCGGCCGCCGCAGCGGCGACGTTGACCTCGGAATCCGACTTCATCGCCGGCCCGGCACAGGCGTTCCTCGACTCGTACCGCGAGACGGCCGGCTTCGACGGACCGATCACGATGGGGATGCTGACCTACGGGATCAGCGGCGGGATCAACTGGCTCGTCAGCCGCGTCAACATCGCGCTCAACGACTGTGACGACCACGAACGCAAGATCGCCGAGCGCGCCGTGCCCGGTCTGCTGGCGAACCCGATCTCGCCCAAGCAGATCCAAGCGTTCATCGACTCGCTGCACTAGCCCGTCGAAATCCGTTCATGGCCTGCGGGGTAGCGCCGCTACCCTCGCAGGACCATGTCCGGGCGCTTCTACATCACGACGCCGATTTACTACGTCAACGACGCGCCCCACATCGGCCACGCCTATACGACGGTGAACTGCGACGCCATCGCCCGCTGGCACCGCCTCCTCGGCGATGACACGTATTTCCTCACAGGAACCGACGAGCACGGCCTGAACGTGCAGCGCTCGGCCGAAGCGAACGGCCGAACGCCGCAAGAGCACGCCGACATCACCAGCGCCCGCTACCAGGAGACCTTCGCCGGCCTCGACATCAGCAACGACGACTTCATCCGCACCAGCGAACCCCGCCACTACACGGCGGTCCAAGCGTTGCTGAGCAAGATCCGCGACAACGGCCACATCGAGCTCGACACCTACGAGGGCCTGTACTGCGTCAGCTGCGAGGACTACTACACCGACACGCAGGCACCCGACGGCAACTGCCCGGTGCACGGCCGCGCCCTGGAAGTCCTCGCCGAGGAGAACTACTTCTTCCGGCTCTCCCGCTTCGAAGACCAACTGCTCAAGTACTACGAGGACAACCCCGAGTTCGTACAGCCGCCAGGCAAGCGCAACGAGGCGCTCGGGCTCATCAAGCAAGGCCTGCAGGACATCTCGATCACGCGCACGTCGATCAACTGGGGCGTGCCGGTCCCATGGGATGAAAAGCACGTCTTCTACGTCTGGTACGACGCGCTGATCAATTACTGCACCGCCATCGGTTACGGCGTCGACGACGAACGGTTCAACACGTACTGGCCGAGCGTGCATCACGTCATCGGCAAGGAGATCATCCGCTTCCACTGCGTCTGGTGGCCGGCGATGCTGATGGCTGCCGGTATCGATCCGCCGCACCACATCTTCGTGCACGGCCACCTCCTCGTCGGCGGCGAGAAAATGAGCAAGACCAAGTTGACGGGCATCGTGCCCGAGACCCTTGTCGCCGACTTCGGTGTCGATGGCTACCGGTATCACTTCTTGCGGGCCGTCAACTTTGGCAACGACGGCGACTTCTCCTACGAAGGCATGGTCGAGCGCTACAACACCGACCTGGCCAACAACTTCGGCAACCTCGCGGCGCGCGTCGCCGCCGTGGTCACCAGCAAGTGCGGCGGCGTCGGACCCGCGCCACAACCCGACAGCCCGCTCGCACCTCTGGCGACGCGCGCCCTGGCGGACACCGCCGCTGGATGGACGGCGCTGGCACCGCAGGACGCGCTCGAGGCGACGTGGCAGTTGATCCGCGACACCAACGCCTACCTGGAAGCCAACGAACCGTGGAAGGCCGAGCCCGGCGCGGCGGTCGACGCCGTCCTCGGCGACGCGCTCGAGGTCTTGCGCATCGTGTCCGTCCTCGCGTCACCAGCGATTCCGCGGGCGTGCAACGAGTTGTGGCGCCGAATCGGTCTCGACGGATCGCCCGAGGATGTGCGCGTGCCCGACGGTCTCGCCTGGGGGGGCTATCCCGGCGGCCTCACCGTCAACAAGGGCGAACCGCTCTTCCCACGCCTGCAGAAGTAATGGCCCAGAAGAAATGAGTTGGGCCGACAGTCACTGCCACGTGCCGTGGGAGGGGAGTGATACCTCGGCCTTCGACGCGGCGCGCGCCGCCGGCGTGACGCGGTTCATCACCATCGGCACCGGGGCGGAAACCTCGCGCACCGCCATCGAAGCGTCCGCGGCCAACGACGACGTGTGGGCGACGGTCGGTTTGCACCCGCACGACGCGTCGCAGGGGCTCGACGGGCTGCCCGACCCGTCGCAGCACGAACGCGTCGTCGCCATCGGCGAGTGCGGCCTCGATTACCACTACAACCACTCGCCGGCCGAGGCGCAGCGCGACGTGTTCGCCCGGCAGATCGCGTGGGCCAAAGAACTCGACCTGGCACTGGTCGTGCACACGCGCGGCGCGTGGGACGAGACGCTTCGCGATCCTCGACCGCGAAGGAATGCCGGAGCGCACGATCATCCACTGCTTCACCGGCGGGCCCGACGAAGCGCGCAAGTGTCTGGACCGCGGCGCGTTCATTTCCATCGTGGGATCGTGACGTTCAAGAAGGCTGACGACGTGCGCGCCGCCGCGCAGTTGGTCCCCCTTGACCGTCTGCTGGTCGAAACGGATGCGCCATTTCTTGCGCCCGTTCCGTACCGGGGCAAACAGAACGAACCGGCCTATGTGCCCCTCGTGGGCGCGGCCGTCGCCGATGCCAAGGGAATTAATGCGGCCGAAATAGAGGCAGCTACCTGGGAAAACACAGCGTTGGTATTTCGCCTTCCGTCGTAGTGCATAACTATGCGTGCACTATTTGCCGCCATCCGAAGAACCCACCTAGGGTGCCCCGGACCGCCAGAAGCGCTCACACAGGGGAAGGGACGGAGACCTGCACGAGCACCGACGGGCGGCTGGGAAGATCGTTGCTGGGCTGATGTGTGCAGCCCTCGTAGTGGTCAGCCTGGCGGCCTTGCGTAATAGCAAGACACCAGACGAATCGGTCTCGTTGACGACCGGGTCGCGCATCGAAGCCTCGACGCGTCTCGCCTCGTCGCGGGCGTCGCGCAGCAAGCAAAAGCGCGTCTACTTCGCGCCGGCCACGACAACCTCGACCACTGAGGCGCCGCCGACTACGACCGCCAAGCCCCGACCCAAGGTCGTTTACAAGGCGCCCTCGACGACGGCCAAGCCCAAGTCCCAGCCCAAGGCGGCATCGTCGACTCCTCCACCGTCGAACACGGCGCCGACCGAGTCGACCCGCCCCATGCCCGCCCCTGGTGGCAGTAGCAACAGCGAAGAGGGCAAAGCGAGTTGGTACAACGCCAAGTACCACGAGACCAACCCGTGGATCTGCGCCCACAAGACGATCCCCAAGGGAATCGTGCTCACCGTGACCAACATCAACACCGGCGGGTCGATCACCTGCGAAGTCGGTGACCGCGGGCCCTACGTCGAAGGTCGCATCCTCGACCTGTCGAAGTACGCCTTCAGCCGCCTCGCCAATCCGTCCACCGGGCTGATCTGGGTCAAGATCACCTGGTAGTGATCGCGGCGTGACGCACTCACACGCCGAAATCCGCGCACTGCTCCAGCTTCACGGACTCACGCCCAGCCGCGCCCTCGGCCAGAACTTCGTCGGCGACGCCAACACCGTGCGCCGTATCGCCCGGCTCGCCGCAGTCAATGCCGGCGACCGCGTCGTCGAAGTCGGGCCCGGTCTCGGCTCGCTCACGCTCGCCCTCCTGGAGACGGGCGCGTCGGTGACGGCGATCGAAATGGATCGCTACCTCGTGCCGGTTCTGCGGCAGATGGTCGAGCCGCGAGGCGCGACGGTCGTGCACGCCGACGCGCTCGAAGTCGACTGGCGGGAGCTGCTCGGCACTGACGACTGGGTGCTCGTCGCCAACCTGCCTTACAACGTGGCCACACCGCTGGTGCTGAAGATCCTCGACGAAGCACCGATGGTGCAACGCATGTTGGTGATGGTGCAGCGCGAAGTCGGCGAGCGCTTCGCCGCCGCGCCGGGCTCGAAGGCGTACGGAGCGGTCTCGGTGAAAGTGGCCTGGAGCGCCACGGCATCGGTGGCCGGAAAGGTGCCGCCGACGGTGTTCGTGCCCGCGCCAAAGGTCGACTCGGCGCTCGTGTTGTTCGAACGGCACGCCGACGTCGGTGGGCGCGAAGAACGCGCCACCGTGTTTGCGTTGGTCGAAGCCGGCTTCGCCACGCGCCGCAAGATGCTGCGCAACACCCTTGCTGGACGCGTCGACGACGCCTGCTTCACCGCGGCTGGCGTGGAGCCCACCGAGCGCGCCGAACGACTCGACCTCGACGCGTGGAGAAGACTGGCCGCGTGCGCCTCTACCTCGCCCCCGCGAAGCTGACGCTGTCGTTGCGCGTCGTCGGCGTGCGCTCCGACGGATATCACCTCATCGACGCCGAGATGGTCACCGTCGACTTCACCGACACACTCGCCTTCGACGATGGCGACGGTCTCGTAGTCACGGGCCCCGTCGACATTCCTGACGGCGACAACCTCGTGACCAAGGCGTTGAAGGTCGTCCGGCGCACGGCGCATGTCACGCTCGACAAGCAGATCCCGGCCGGCGCCGGGCTCGGCGGCGGGTCGGCCGACGCCGCCGCCGTGTTGCGTTGGGCCGGCGTGGCCGATCTCGAGGTTGCGGCCTCTCTAGGTGGCGACGTGCCGTTCTGCTTGGTGGGTGGGCGCGCCCGCGTCACGGGTATCGGTGAAGTGATCGACCCGCTCCCGTTCGTCGACGCGACCTTCACCCTGCTCACGCCGCCGCTGCACGTGGCGACGCCGGCGGTCTACGAGGCGTGGGACGAGCTTGGCGGCCCGAGCGGCGACGGTCCGAACGACCTCGCGCCCGCAGCGCTCAAAGTGCGTCCCGAGCTGGCGCGTTACCGCGACCAACTCGGCGATGCGACGGGACAGACACCGATCCTGGCCGGCAGCGGTGCGACGTGGTTCGTGTCGGGCAAGTATCCCGACGCCGGCAGGGTCGTGCGAACGCTCCCCGCATCGCTAGCCCCCTGAAAGCGCCTGCATCAGCACGACCTCGTCAGCGGAGTCGATCGCCGTCGCGAGGTCGCGCACGCGTTCCTGGTTGACGAAGATGTTCATGTGTCGCCGCAGGTTGCCTTGCTCATCGACGACACGGAAGCGCAGGCCGGGGCACGTGGAGTCGATATCGCGCAGGAGGGCGTCGAGCGTGGCGCCCGTCGCCTCGACCGTGGCTGACCCGCCGGTGTAGGACCGCAGCGGTGTGGGGATGCGGACCTGCACGCGTTACGCGCTCGGCGCGTACTCGACCGAGAGGATCTCCGGCAGGTGCGACGCGACCGGCTTCCACGAAGCAGCTTCATCGGCGCTGGCCCACACCTCGCCGCCAGTGGTGCCGAAGTACACACCGACGGGATCCTCGGTGTCGGTCGTCATCGCTTGGCGCTTGACGGTGAACCACCCTCGCTCGGGCAAGCCGTTGGAGCAGCGCTCCCAGGTCTCGCCGCCGTCGCGGGTCTTGAGCACGACCGGCTTGCCGTCGGGACTCGTGCGCGGCCACACCTCCGTGCCGTCCATCGGGAACGTCCACGCCACCTGCGGGTCCCGCGCGTGCAGTTCGACGGGGAAGCCGATGTCGCCCAGGTCGGCGGGCATGTTGTTGCCGACGCGCTCCCACCGCGTCGCCGGGCGGTCGAGCCGGTAGAAACCGCAATGATTCTGCATGTACAGCCGATCAGGTTGCGTCGGATGGACGCGGAAGCAGTGCGGGTCGTGGCCGTAGGCGGCCGTCGGGTCGGGCAGGAAGTCGGCTTCCACGTTCTCGTTCAACGGGCGCCAGTCCCGGCCGCCGTCGGTCGTCTCGAACACGCCGCCAAAGGACAGACCGATGTAGATGTGCGAGGCGTCGCGCGAGTCGACGTTCACCGAATGCAACATGGCGCCGTCGGGCGTGCCGTCGGGCCATGAGGCCCACTCCGTCCACATCTCGTGGTCGTTCCACCCCGACACCGGCTCCCAGGTGTCGCCGGCGTCTTCGGAACGGAAGAGCCCCTGGGGAATACCGCCGGCGTACCACGTGCCGGTCTCGTCGGCGTGGCCCGGCGTGAGCCAGAACACGTTCGAAAGGGTTCGGCCGTGCTTGTCGTCCTCCGGAAACTTGGGAGGCACGGAAGCCTCGGTCCAGGTCTTTCCGGCATCGGTGGAGCGCATCAGCGTGGGACCGAGATGGCCGGCGCTGACCCCGGCGAGGATCGTGGCCGGGTTTCGAGGATCAGCCACTGCGTGATTGATGATCTGGCCGAGAAACAATGGATCGGGGACGGTCCACCGGCTTCGCTTGCCGTCGTGTGGGAGCAGCCACAGTCCCTTACGGGTGCCTACGAGCAACATGCGCGGAACCTACCCCGCGCGTGGCCCGGTTGGCTCCGAACCGGCCCTGCCAACTATGGTGCTCCGCCGTCATGGGTTCATTGATCAAAAAGCGCCGTAAGCGCATGCGCAAGAAGAAGCATCGCAAGATGCTCAAGGCGACCCGCTTCCAACGGCGCGCTGCCGGCAAATAGTTTCAGCGCCGAAGCCAAGCTTCGCCGCCGAGTTCGAACCCTCCATGCCGGTTTCGGTGAGCCCCGGACCGGCAAAGAATCATCTCTGCCGGATCCTTCGGCCTATCGGCTGCGGTCTGCCATTTGGTTTCGGCCAAAATGAGTCCCGCGAGAGTGGGGGATCGTCCAATGGCAGGACATCGGACTTTGAATCCGAGAATCGAGGTTCGACCCCTCGTCCCCCAGCGACGAAGCATGCGGCTTAGACAGGCGCGCGACGCGGTAAACAGGTAGGCGTGACTGCCCGCCCGCTTTCCGCCATCGTCTTGGCGGCGGGTGAGGGCACACGCATGATGTCGGCGCGGCCCAAACCGCTGCATCGCCTGTGCGGTCGCCCGATGGTGTTGCACGTCATCGACGCGCTGGCCGAACTACACGTCGAACGCGTCGTCGTGGTCGTTGGTCACGGCGCTGACCGGGTGGTCAAAGCTGTCACCGAGGACGCGCCCGAAGGCGTCCACATCGATTTCGTCGAGCAGACCGCGCAACGCGGCACCGGCGACGCCGTGTCGGTCGGTATCACCGCGTTGCCCGACGCCGACGACGAAGACGGCGACGTCATCGTGCTGCCCGGCGACGCGCCGCTGCTGCGTCCCGCCACCATCGCCGCGCTCGTGCGCCAGCACCGCGCCGCCGACGCCGCCGCCACTCTGCTCACGGCGCGCGTGAGCGACCCGTACGGCTACGGACGCATCGTGCGTCGCGACGATGGCCGTCTCATCAAGGTGGTCGAGGAGGCCGACGCCACCATCGACGAGCGCGAGATCGACGAGATCAACACGTCGATCTACGTCTTCCGCCATGGCGTGCTGGCGCCGGGTCTGCGTCGCGTCGTGCCCGACAATGCCAAGGGCGAGTACTACTTGACCGACGTGATCGGCGTGCTGTCCGACGCTGGGTACGCGATCACCAGCCTCGAAGCCGCCGACTCGATGGAGGCGGCGGGCGTGAACGACCGCGCGCAACTGGCGGTCGCCGAGGCGGAGCTGCGCGACCGCACCAACGAACGGTGGATGCGTACCGGCGTCACCATGCTCGACCCCGAACACACCTACGTCGACGCCTGCGTCGAAATCGGCACCGACGTGACCCTGTTCCCGGGCACGATCCTGCAAGGACGCACCGTGATCGGGGAGCACGCCGAGATCGGGCCGAACACGCGCCTCGTCGACTGCGTCGTGGGTGAAGGAGCCATCGTGGCCAACAGCGTCGGCCGCCAAGCCGAGATCGGCGACCACGCCAACGTCGGACCTTTCGCTTCGCTCGAGCCGGGCTCGCGGGTCAGCGCCGGCGTCGTCACTGGGCCGTTCTACGTGGGCACTGCGGTCGAGTGAAGTCGCGCCTCGCGGCGGCGAGCGCGCTGATCGCCGCCATGCTCGTTATTTCCGCGCTTCCCGCGCGCGCTGACAGCGGCCTCACCGCACGGCTCCTCGTCACCTTCAAGGACGAGGCGGCCGTGGCCCGGGTCATCGATCGCTTTGGTGGACGGGCGGTCGGCCCCAACGGTTGGGCCGGTGACGCCGACCCGGCGGTGATGGCCGGGCTCAAGGACATCGCGTCGGTGGCACCCGACGGCGTCGTACGCGCCCAGGTCATTCCCAACGATCCGTGCGTGACGGCGTGCAACGTCAATCAGAACGAGTGGTACCTCCAGCCGATCGGTGCGTCGAGCGCGTGGGACCGCTCCAAAGGCGACGGCGTGACCATCGCCATCCTCGACTCCGGCGTCGACTCGTCACATCCCGACCTCGCCTCGAAGGTCGTCTCCAGTTTCGACATGACCGACGTGCACGACGGCAACGGCGAGCACGGCACCAAAGTCGCCGGCATCGCCGGCGGCGCCACCAACAACGGCGTGGGTGTCGCCTCGCTCGGGTGGAACGTCAGCTTGATGTCGGTCAAGGTGCTCGACGTCAACGGTGAAGGGTTCACGAGCTGGGTCATCAACGGCGTGGACGAGGCGATCAACCGCGGCGCCAAGATCATCAACCTCTCGCTAGCGACCACGGTCTACGAACAGCCGCTCCAAGACGCCATCAATCGTGCCTACGCGCGCGGCGTGCTCGTCGTCGCCGCCGCCGGTAATAACGACGACCAAGGCGGCTCGCCGACCTCGCCCAAGTACCCGGCGGCGATGGACCACGTGCTGTCGGTGGCCGCCACCGTCCAGAGCGACGAACTGGCTCCGTTCTCGCGGCGCGGGCCGACCGTCGACATGGCGGCGCCGGGCAACCAACTACTCACCACGCTGGTCGGCGGTGGCTACGGATACGCCAGCGGCACCTCGATGGCGGCGCCCCTCGCGGCCGCCGCCGCGGCGCTGCTCATGGCGCAGGGCCTCGAACCGTCGCCCGACGCGGTCACGGCGCAACTCGTCCGAAGCGGCGTGCCGGTCTCCGATGGCGGGGGAGGCTTGTACCGCCGCCTCCAGGCCGGCTCGGCCACCGAGACGGTCGCGCCTTACGGGGTCGGCTTCGGTGGCGGCGACACCGTGGCCGTCGGCGAACTCGATCCCAACAGCGCCGGCGAGGAGATCGTCACCGCCGCCGGTCCCGGTGGCGGCCCGCACGTCCGTGTGTTCAGCGCGGCGCTGAACCCGTTGCCCGTGAACTTCTACGCCTACGGCGCCGCCTTCCGCGGCGGCGTCGACGTGGCCGTGGGCGACGTCCTGCCCGACATCACCGGCGACGAGATCGTGACCGCCACCCTCGGCGGCGGCGGTCCGCACGTGCGGGTCTTCCTGTCGGACGGAACGCCCGCTCCGGGCCAGGCGGGCGGCGGGCTTCTACGCGTACGCGCCCAACTTCGGCGGCGGCGTCAGCATCGCCACCGGCGACGTGCGCCCCGACATTCCCGGCGAAGAGATCATCACCGGCGCGGCGTCGGGCGGCGGGCCCCACGTCCGGGTCTTCACCGCCGACGGCACACCGCTCGGCGACGGGTTCATGGCCTTCTCGGCCAGCTTCACCGGCGGAATCCAGGTGGCCGTCGGCGACTTCGACGGTCAGAACGGCGAACAGATCGCCGTGGCGGCCGGCCCCGGCGGCGGCCCGCACGTCAAGGTCTTCCACTACGACGCCTCAGCGCTCAGCGACGGGTTCTACGCCTACGCCGCCGGCTACTCGGGCGGAGTCGACATCGCCGCTGCCAATATCGACGGCGGCCGCGAGGAGATCATCACCGTGCCGAAGGGCCCCGGCGGTCCGCACGTGCGAGCGTTCCACACCGACGGCAGCCCGATCGGTGGCGGCATCTTCGCCTACGGCAACAGCGTCACCCCCGGATTCACCGTCGCCGGTGGTACCACCCAGATCGTCGTCGGCACCCGCGGCAGCCCCACCTTCGCTCGCGCCTTGCCACTTTCATCGCTGATCTAGCGGAATGTCCGCGCGCGCGACGCGCGCGACGCGCGAAGATGACGTGAGCCCATGGAACTGAGTCCGGTCAAGAAACTCAAGATTTTCTCCGGTAGCTCCCATGTCGCGCTGGCCGAAGAGATCGCCGCTTGCCTCGGCGTGCCGCTCGGCGACGCCAACCTGAAGCAGTTCCCCAACGGCGAGCTTCACTGCAAGTTCAACGAGAACATCCGCGGCTCAGACGTGTTCATCATCCAGAGCCACTGCGGGGACCTGAACTCGTCGATCATGGAAAATCTGATCATGCTCGACGCCGCCAAGCGCGCGTCCGCCAAGCGCATCACGACCGTGTGCCCGTACTACGGCTACGGCCGCCAGGATCGCAAGGCCACCGGCCGCGAGCCGATCACCGCCAAGTTGCTCGCCGACACGCTGGCCGTCGCCGGCGCCGATCGCATCATGAGCATCGACCTGCACGCCGGCCAGATCCAGGGGTTCTTCGACGGGCCGTTCGACCACCTCGTGGCCATGCCCGTCCTGCTCGACTACATCCGCGCCAACGCGCCGTCTGATGTCGTGATCTGCGCCCCCGACGCCGGACGCGTGAAACTCGCCGACCGGTACGCCCAGCACCTCGGCACCGACCTTGCCTTCGTGCAGAAGCGCCGCGACACCAAGGGCAGCGGCGGTGTAGAAGCGTTCGAAATGATCGGTGAGGTCGAAGGGCGCCACTGCGTGCTGATCGACGACATGATCGACACGGCCGGCACCATCACCGCCGCCGCGGAGTTGCTGGCCAAGCGCGGCGCTACCGAAGTGTGGGTGGCGGCGACGCATCTGGTGCTGTCGGATCCCGCGACCGAGCGCCTGAAGAACTCGTCGATCAGTCGAGTCGTCGGCACCAACACGATCCCGCTGCCTTCCGAGCGCCAGCTGCCGATCATCGAGCAGCTATCCGTGGCGCCGCTGATCGCCGAAGTCATCTCCGCCATCTTCGAAGACCAGTCGGTCTCGGAGATCTTCGGCGGCGAGAACCAGTCTTAGGACACGACCGCGGCCGCTCGTAGCGCGGCGATCTGTTCCGGTGTGCGACCCATTTCGCGGAGGATGTCATCGGTGTGTTCGCCCAACGCCGGCGCGCTCTCGGGCACTGGAGTCTCAGCACCGCTGAAGCGCACCGGGTGCCGCGCCTGACGAACGGTGCCGGCCGTCGGGTGTTCCCACGTGACGATGGCCTCGTTGTGCAGGATCTGTTCGTCGACGAGCACCTCATCCGGTTCGAGGATCGGCGCCGCGCAAATCTCCGCTTCGTGCATCTTGGCGAGGATGTCGCGAAGGGGACGCTGCTCGAACTCTTCGACCAGCATCGCCCCGAGCGTCGCGAAGTTGTCGCCCTGCACCAGTTGCGCGGCGTTGTTGAAGCGCTCGTCGTCGCACCATTCGGGGTGACCGAGCACGCGGTAGAGCCGCAGCCGCATGTCGTTGGTCGGCGCGTAGTAGATCAGTTGCCCGTCGGCGCAGTGCGTCAGTGAGTACGTGTCGGCGATGCGCGGTCCCGGGATCACGCCGTCGCCAACCAGCGTGTAATCCATCATCCCGTCGGGCCAGAAGAAGTACAGCCCCACGTCGAGCATCGGGATCACGATGTGATTGCCCTCGCCGGTGCGCTCGCGGTGGAACAGGGCGGCGCACACACTCTGCGCCACGGTGAGCGCCGTGGCCTTGTCGACCAGGATGTTGCGCACGAGGTCGGGCAGCGGGATGGCCTCGCTCTGCTGCCGGGCGACGTAGCCCGTGAGCGCCTGGATGATCGGGTCGACCACGGGCCGCGTGGCGTAGGGGCCTGTCGGGCCGAAGCCGGAGACCGACACGTAGACGACGCCCGGGTTGAGCGCCTTGATGTCGTCGTAGCCAAATCCGAGGCGATCGACGACGCCCGGCCGGAAGTTCTGCACCACCACGTCGGCGCCCGCCATCAACTCGGTGACCAGCTTGCGCCCGTCCTCTACGGCGGTGTCGACGGCGATCGAGCGCTTGCCCCGGTTGTGGTTGAGCAGCAACGCGCTGAACCCGTTGCGGTTGAAGGCGGTGATCCGCATGAGGTCGCCGAAGCCCGGGGGCTCGACTTTCACCACGTCGGCGCCCTGCTCGGCCAGCACCATGGTTCCCAACGGACCGGACGTGATCTGGCTCAGATCGACGACCCGCACACCCTCTAATGGCTTGCCCACGCAGGGTGATTAGCACAGCGTTGGCCCGGAAAGCCCGCGAACCAGTAGAATCCTCAGGCTCCATTTTCTCGCCTTTTGAAGGAACGCGTCCCATGGCCGATGTCCGCCTTGCAGCTGAATCTCGAACCGATCGTGGATCGGCCCGCTCCGGGCGTCTCCGCAAGACCGGCCGCATCCCGGCCATCGTCTACGGGCACGGCAGCGAGCCCATCGCCGTGACGGTCGACGGCCGCGAACTGCGGACCGCCCTCTCCGGCGAAGCGGGCCTGAACGCCCTGCTCGACCTCCAGGTCGACGGCGACAGCCTCACGGCGCTGGCCCGCGAACTGCAGCGCCATCCCGTGCGTGGCACCGTCCAGCACGTCGACTTCCAGATCGTCGACCGCAACCAGGCCATCACCGTCGACGTTCCTGTCGAGATGATCGGCGAGGCTCACGAGGTATCGGTTCAGGGCGGCGTGGTCGTGCTCGACGTCGTCAGCCTCACCGTCAACGCCACGCCGGCCACCATCCCGTCGGTCATCGAGATCGAGACCAGTCACCTCGAAGTCGGCCAGGTCATCCGCCTCGGCGAGATCACCCTGCCGAACGGCGTGACGTGTGACCTCGATCCCGAGACCGTCATGGTCACGGCGCTCATCCCGCGGGTTGCCAGCGAGGAAGAGATCGAGGGCGAGGGCGCCGAGGGTGCCGAGGGCGAAGCCGCCGAAGGTGCCGAAGGCGAAGCTGCCGCCGAGGGCGCTGGCGGCGACGCCGCGGCCGCTCCGGCCGAATCTTCCGAAGGCGAGTAACTCGTGGCGACCACGTGGTTGGTCGTCGGTTTAGGGAATCCCGGCAAGGAATACGCCCACACGCGCCACAACGCGGGTGCCGACGCGGTCGCGCTGCTGGCGTCGCGTCACAAAGAGAAGCTGAAAAAGGACAAGACGCGCTCGGTGAGCACGGTGGTCCGCATCGGCACCGACCGCGCCGTGATCGCCATCCCGCAGACCTACATGAACGACAGCGGCATCGCCGTCGGCGCGCTCGCCACGTGGCACGGCGTCGAGGACCCGCGCCGCATCGTGATCGTGCACGACGAACTCGACCTCGAAGTTGGCCGCCTCAAACTCAAGGAGGGTGGCGGACTCGCCGGCAACAACGGCCTCAAGTCGATCAAGCAGCACCTCCACACCGACGAGTTCCTGCGCATCCGCATCGGCATCGGCAAGCCCCCCGGCAAGAAGATGGGCGCGAACCACGTACTGGCGAAACCGACCAAAGCCGAAGCCGAGCTCCTCGCCGTCACGATCGAAGAAGCGGCCGACGCCGTCGAAATGATCGTGAAAGACGGAATCGCTCCGGCGATGAACGTCTATAACACCCGCAGTGAATAACTCAGTGGGGACTGCGCCGCTGGCGCAACTCCCACCGCTTTTGCGCGCCGAGCCGGCGCTTACGGCCCTGCTCGGGACCGGCGCGGCCCACGTGGCCGTGCCCGAAGCGGCGCGCCCGCTCTTCGTGGCCGCGGTGGCGGCGCTGTCGGAGCGCCACCCGATCCTGGTGGCGACGCCGACCGCCGCCGACGCCACCCACATCGCCAACGACCTCCGAGTCTTCCTCGGCAACGATGCCGTCGACACCTTCCCGGCGTGGGAGACGCTGCCGTTCGAGCGCGTGAGCCCGAACGTGGAAACCATGGGCCGCCGCCTCCGGACCATGTGGCATCTGCGCACGCCGGAGCGCGCGCCCCGGGCGGTGGTGGCCCCGGTGCGGGCGCTGGTTCAGCGGCTCGGTCCCCACGTGGAAGACGTCGCGCCGGTCGTGCTCGAGAAGGGCATGGTCATCGACCGCGACGAACTCGTCGAGCGGCTCGTCGGTCTCGGCTACCGCCGCGAGTACCAGGTCGAACACCGCGGCGAGCTGGCGGTGCGCGGCTCGATCGTCGACGTGTTCCCGTCGACCGCCGACACGCCGGTGCGCGTCGACCTCTGGGGTGACGAGGTCGATCGCCTCACGAGCTTCGCCGTGGCCGACCAGCGGTCGGTGTCCGACCTCGACGTCGTCGAGCTGTTCGGATCACGCGAAGTGCTGCCGACCGACGACGTACGCGCTCGCGCCGAGGCGCTCATGACGTCGGCCCCGTGGGCCAAGGACCAGTGGGAGCGACTGGCCAACGGCCACACGTTCGACGGCATGGAGAGTTGGTTGCCGTGGCTCACGGAGGCGGAGCACGTCATCGCCGACCTCTTGCCCACCGACGCGCTGGTGCTTTTGTTCGACCCGCGGCGCATGCGCGACCGCGCCGCTGACCTGCTGGCTGAAGAAGCCAGCCTCGCCGGTTCACTGGCGAAAACCTGGAACGTGCCCGACGGCGAAGACTTCCCGCAGCTGCACGTGCCTTTCGATCGTTTGCTGGTGCACACCACCGCACCGGTGTGGTCGGTCACGGCCAGCGCCGACAGTCCGGACACGCCGAGCGTCGACGCCAATGTGTGGGATCCGGTTGTCGGCGACCCGACGCGCCTGGTCGAGCGGCTGAAGCAACTGTCGAAGGACGGCTTTCGCATCACCGTGGCGGCCGACGGCGAAGGCTCCGCCGCCCGCATCGCCGGCAACCTGCGCGACGAGGGCTTCGTCGCGCCCGAGGTCATCGTCGCCCAGCTCGAGCGCGGGGTGATCCTGCCCTCTTCGAAGGTGGCGCTGCTGGCCGAGCCCGACATCACCGGGCGTCGCCGCGCCCATCGAGCGGCGCGGCCGCGCGCCCGCGCCACCGAGGGCTTCTTCGACGACATGGCGCCCGGCAGCTTCGTCGTGCACCACCACCACGGAGTGGCTCGCTACGCCGGCATGGTCACCCGCACCATCGGCGGCATCGAGCGCGACTACCTCCTGCTCGAATACCGCGGCGACGACAAGCTCTACGTGCCGAGCGATCAGATCGACACCCTGCGTCCGTACTCGGGAGGCGAGACGCCGACGCTGTCGCGCATGGGAGGCGCCGACTTCGCCAAGGCGAAGGCGCGGGTCAAAGCGGCGGTACGCGAGATCGCGCAGGAGCTCGTCGTGCTCTACCAACGGCGGATCACGTCGGAAGGCCACTCGTTCCCCGAAGACACCACGTGGCAGCGCGAGTTCGAGGACGGGTTCGGCTACATCGAAACGCCCGACCAGGTCACCGCCATCGAGGCCGTGAAGGCCGACATGGAAGCCGAGAAGCCGATGGACCGCCTCCTGTGTGGCGACGTCGGCTTCGGCAAGACCGAAGTGGCGCTGCGCGCCGCCTTCAAGGCGGTGCAGGACGGCAAGCAGGTGGCGGTGCTGGTGCCGACCACGCTCCTGGCGCAGCAGCACGGCCAGACCTTCACGTCGCGTCTCGCCGGCTACCCGGTGCGCGTCGAGGTGCTGTCGCGCTTCCTCACTCCGGCGCAGGCCAAGAAGGTGACCGCCGGTGTGCGCGACGGCACGGTCGACATCGTCATCGGCACGCACCGCCTCCTCTCGAACGACGTGCAGTTCAACCGCCTCGGCCTGCTCGTCGTGGACGAGGAACAGCGGTTCGGCGTGCAGCACAAGGAGGCGATCAAGAAGCTCAAGGTCGACGTCGACATCCTCACGCTGTCGGCCACGCCGATCCCGCGCACTCTCGAGATGAGTCTCACCGGTATCCGCGACCTGTCGATCCTGCTCACGCCCCCCGCCGACCGCCAGCCGATCCTCACCTACGTGGGGGAGTACGACGAGCGCGCCGTGTCCGAAGCCATTCGCCGCGAGCTGCTGCGCGAGGGTCAGGTCTTCTACGTGCACAACCGTGTCGCCGACATCGAGAGCAAGGCGCGAGACCTGCGCGAGCTCGTGCCCGAGGCGCGCGTCGCCATCGCCCACGGTCAGATGGACGAAGGCTCTCTGGAGAAGGTCGTGCTCGACTTCGTCGAAGGCCAATACGACGTGCTGGTGTGCACCACGATCATCGAGAGCGGTATCGACATGCCGCAGGTCAACACGCTGGTCGTGGACCGCGCCGACATGCTCGGCCTCGGTCAGCTGCACCAGATCCGCGGCCGCGTCGGCCGCAGCGGCGTGCGTGCCTATGCCTATCTGTTCTTCCCGCCCGACCGCGCACTGAGCGAGACGGCCTACGAGCGCCTGCGCACCATCGGTGAGCACACCGAGCTCGGCTCCGGCTTCAAGATCGCCATGCGCGACCTCGAGATCCGCGGCGTCGGCAATCTCCTCGGCGAGAACCAGTCTGGTCACATCGCCGCAGTGGGTTACGACCTCTACATGCAGATGGTCACCGAGGCCGTGGCCGAACTGAAGGGCGAGGAGATCCGCGAGCCGGCGGAGATCAAGCTCGACATCGACACCAACGCCCACCTGCCGCGGGACTACGTCGGGCGCGAGGACCTGCGGCTCGAGGCCTACCGCCGCCTCGCCACCGTCGCCAACCCGGCCGACGTCGACGACATCGCCACGGAGTGGAACGACCGCTACGGTCCGCCGCCGCCACCGGCCGAGGCGTTGCTCACGATCGGGCGGTTGCGCGGTGCCTGCGCGCTGCGCGGCATCCGCGAACTGACCGTCGCCCGCAGCGTCGCCCGCATCAGTCCCGTCGACTTGCCCGCCAGCAAGCACGTGCGCTTGCAGCGCCTGCATCCCAAGGCCGTCCACAAGGCTGACCTGCGACAACTGGTGATTCCGGTGCCCCCGAAAGAGGACTCGGCGGCGTTTCTGCTGGCGCTATTGGAGGACCTGATTCCGCTCGATGAGGCCGCGCCGGTAGGCTCTGCGGCACCGTGAAGATCTCAAGTTCGTTTCTTTGTCGCGGCCGTCGCCGCCCTCGTTTCCCTCACCGGAATGGCCGCCTGCAAGTCGGCCACTCCCTACGCCGCCAAGGTCAACGGCGAGGTGTTGTCGAAGTCCGGTCTCGACAACGAGCTCAACGCCATCCGCGGGAACGCCAAGTACTTCGCGCTGCTCAAGCAAGCCCAAGTGCCCGTCGACGGCGAGGGCGATGGCACCTTCAACTCGCAGTTCGTCGCCACGATCCTCAGCCGCCGGATCTTCATCGAGCTGATCCACCAAGAAGTCGAACGGCGCAAGCTGACGATCACGAAGAAGAACCTGGCCGACGCCCGCACGGAAATCATCGGGCAAATCGGCGACGAAACGATCTTCGACGCGTTCCCTGAAAGTTTCCAGACCGAGATAGTGCGCACCACCGCCGAGGTCCTCGTCCTCCAGCGGGCACTGGTCGACACCAGCGACGCCAACCTCCGCCGCTACTACGACGACCACCTCGAGCAGTTCGAAAGCGTGTGCGCCGCCCACATCCTGGTAGCGACCGAGGACGAAGCCGACGCGATCGAGACGACTCTCGCCAAGGCCAAGGACAAGAAGGCCACCTTCGCCGATCTGGCGAAGGAGAAGTCCACCGACACGGGCTCGGGCGCCAACGGCGGCGACCTCGGCTGCGCCGCCCCGGGCGGCTACGTCGCCGAATTCAAGGACGCCGTGCGCACGCAGAAGATCGGCGTGATCGGCGAGCCGGTGAAGACGCAGTTCGGCTACCACATCATCCGCGTCGACAGCCGCGAGGACGCCAAGCCGTTCGACGAGGTCACCGACCAGGTGCGGACAGCTATCACCGAGAGCGGACAGGACGCGTTCACCGAGTTCCTCCGAGAAGCGTCGACCGAGGCCGAGATCGAAGTGAACCCGCGCTACGGCACCTACGACACCACGGGCGAGTCGCCCCAAGTGGTGCCGCCGAAGGCGCCGGCCGCGGGCAGCGACTCAGGCAATTAAGAACCAGGTCGACGTCTGGGGCCTCGGGCCCGCCGCTGCCGACCTGATGCCTCCCGGTCTCCTCGACGCCGTGGCGTTGACGCCCACTGTGCTGCGTACCCGCCGTCATCCCGCGGCCGCAGCGTTGCCCGACAACGTGGTCGCTTGCGACGACCTCTACGAAACCGGGTCGGCCATTGAAGACGTGTACGTCGCCATCGTGGACCGAGTGGTCGCGACGGCGCAGCGTGACGGCCGCGCGATCTACCTCGTGCCCGGTTCACCATTGATCGCCGAACACACCGTCGAGTTGTTGCGTGACCGCGACGACATCGAACTCGTCGTGCACCCCGCCCTGTCGTTTCTCGACTTGGTGTGGGCTCGCCTCGGCATTGACCCGGTCGCCGCCCGAGTTCGTCTCGTCAACGGTCACGACTTCGTCGCCGGCAGCGGCGGCTCGCTCCTCGTGTCGCAGTGCGACTCGCGCCATGTGCTGTCCGACATCAAGCTGTCGCTCGACGACGGTCCCGACGTGGTGGTGCTGCAGCGACTCGGCCTGCCCGACGAGTCCGTCGCCACCGTTGCGTGGAACGACCTCGACCGCGTGGTGCAGCCAGACCACCTCACGTCACTGTGGATGGTGCTGCCCGGCGACGAGCTCACCCAGTTCGTCGACCTGGTGCGCGTGCTGCGGGAGCGGTGTCCCTGGGACGCCGAGCAGACGCACCAGTCGCTCACCCGGTTCATGCTCGAGGAGGCGTACGAAGCGGTCGAGGCGATCGCCAGTGGCGACGTCGGTGCGGTCGAAGGCGAACTGGGCGACGTGCTGTTCCAGGTCGTGTTGCACGCCGCCATCGCCGAGGAGTCGGGGGACTTCAACCTGGCCGACGTAGCCCGCGGCATCCGAGAGAAGTTGGTGCGTCGCCACCGCCACGTGTTCGGCGACGTGGTGGCCGAAACGCCCGCCGAGGTCGAAGCGATGTGGGCAGCAGGTCAAGGCGGAGGAGCGCGGCGACGTCGGCGACGATCCCTTCGCCGATGTCGACGGTGCCCAGCCGGCGCTCACCCACGCCGCGCAGATCGGCCGCCGGGCCGAGGCGGTCGACTTCGACTGGCCTGACGTGACCGGCCCGCTCGAGAAGCTGGCCGAGGAGATCGCCGAAGTCACCGCTGCCCTGCGCGACCACGGCCCCGGATCGCACGAGGTGATCGACGAACTCGGCGACCTTCTCTTCGCCGCTGTCATCGTCGCCCGCCACGCCGGTGTTCCCGACCCCGAGTCCGCCTTGCGGGCGGCGTCGGCCAAGTTCCTGCGGCGCTACGACGTCATGCGCCGCCTCGCCGAGGATCGCGGCGTACCGGTCTCCGACCAACTGTGGGAAGAAGCGAAGAAACTCGCGTGAGCTTTCTTGTTGGATCTGTAGCTCTGTTCGGCACACCGATCCGCCAAGAAAGGAATGACCTGGCTCGCATCGCGTATAACTGCTGGCCTGAGCGGAGCTCATGAGCACGCCCTCTGTGCTCGAGCGGACCGACGGCGGCCAAGAACACGTACGAACGACCGGTAACTCAAATCCGGGACACCCAGCAGTAACCTTTGCGGACCATGTCGGCGATCGAGCATCTGAACGCGCGCGAAGTTTTGGACTCGCGCGGCAACCCCACCGTGGAGGTCGAGGTCTTTCTGGACTCCGGTGCCAACGGACGGGCCATCGTGCCCTCCGGCGCGTCGACGGGTGCGCACGAAGCCGTGGAGCGCCGCGACGGCGGCGACCGGTACGGCGGCAAGGGCGTGCTCGGCGCCGTCGACTCGGTGCGCAACGAGATCGCGCGAGGAGATCGCGGGCATGGAGTCGCTCGATCAACGCGGCGTCGACCGCGCGCTGCTCGACCTCGACGGCACCGACAACCTGGCGCGCCTCGGCGCCAACGCCGTGCTCGGTGTCTCGCTCGCGCTCGCCAAGGCCAGCGCCGCCGAACTCGAACTGCCTGTTTACCGCTACGTCGGCGGCACCAACGCCCACGTGCTGCCCGTGCCGATGATGAACGTCGTCAACGGGGGCGCCCACGCCGACAACAACGTGGACCTGCAGGAGTTCATGATCGCCCCTGTTGGCGCCGCCAGCTTCCGCGAGGCGTTGCAGTGGGGCGCCGAGACGTATCACGTGCTCAAGGGCATCCTGCACGAGCGCGGGATGTCGACCGCCGTTGGCGACGAAGGCGGGTTCGCCCCCGACCTGGCGTCGAACGAGGAAGCGCTGAAGTTACTCGTCGAAGCGATCGAGAAGTCCGGCCGCACGCCCGGTGACGACATTGCCATCACCCTCGACCCGGCGACCACCGAGATCTACGCCGACGGCACCTACACCTTCGCGTCCGAGAATCGAACGCTTACCAGCGACGACCTCGTCGGTTACTTCGTCGGGTTGTGCGACAAGTACCCGATCATCTCGATCGAAGACGGCATGGCCGAAGACGACTGGGCTGGGTGGGCGGCGTTGACCAAGGCGCTCGGCGCACGCGTGCAACTCGTGGGCGACGACCTGTTCGTCACCAACCCACGCCGCTTGCAGCGCGGCATCACCGAAGGCGTGGCCAACGCCGTACTCGTGAAGGTCAACCAGATCGGCACTCTGACCGAGACGCTCGACACCGTCGGGCTGGCCACCGCCAACTCGTACGCGTCGGTCATGAGTCACCGCTCGGGCGAAACCGAAGACACCACGATCTCCGATCTGGCGGTGGCTACGAACTGCGGCCAGATCAAAGCCGGGGCGCCGGCGAGGTCGGATCGCGTCGCCAAGTTCAACCAGCTGCTGCGCATCGAAGACGACCTCGGTGACGCCGCTCGCTATCTCGGCCGTGCCGCGTTCCGCGGAGGCGCTCCCGCATGAGCCCGCGCCGCAACCGGAGGCCGAGGCTGACGCGTCTCGCCATCGCGTTCTTCGGCAGCACCTTGGTGATCGGTTTCCTCGCCGTGGCCGTGTTCCCGACGCGGCTCTGGCTCGGTCAGAAGGCTGACATCGCCAACGCCGAACACCGCGTCCACGTACTCGACCAGACCAACGCCGCGCTGCAAAAGCGGGTGAACGAACTCGATAGCGACGCCGCCATCGAACGCATCGCCCGGGAGCAGCACAACCTCGTCAAGCCGGGCGAACAGGCCTACGCCGTGCTACCGCCGGCCGGCGACGCCGCCAAGTTGCCCACGCCGACGCTCGCTCCGGAGACCACCGATACCAGCCGAAACTTCTGGGAACGCCTCCGCGATCGCGTGTCTTTCTGGGTCTAGTCAGCGTTTTAACGTTCGAAACATCTTGGACAGCGCGCGTTTGCGCCTCCGCTGAGGCATGCTGGAGCCCGAGATGAGCGAGCTTGCGAGCGAGTCCAAGAAGACTGCGGCCCGGCCATCGGGACGGCCGCCGAAGGCGGCGTTCTAGATGGCCGAATTGAACGACCCCCACGACGCACCGACCGGTCCGCCGCGGCTTCCCGCGCAGCGACGCCCGTCGCGCCCCCTCCCCACGGTGACCGACGAGCAGCGCGAGCACGTGATCGAAGAGTTGCGGCGGCACTGCGGCGCCGGCCTGCTCACCCTCGACGACTTCGCCGAGCGCGCTGGTCGAGTGTGGGCGGCGCCGACCTCGATGGAACTCGACGCCATCGTCGCCGACCTTCCCGATCTCAGCACTCCCACGCAGGCAGCCGCGCCGGCGATCGTGGGCGAGACGAAGCGCCGCAAGGTTCGCCGCTGGATCCTCGCCATCATGAGCGGCTCCAACAAGTCAGGGCGCTGGCGCGTCGGCGACGAGCTCAACGCCATCGCCATCATGGGCGGGATCGACATCGACCTGCGCGAGGCCGAGTTCGATACGTCGGAGCTGCACATCCGCGCCATTTCGATCATGGGCGGAATCAGCATCACCGTCCCCGAAGGCATCGACGTCGACCTGGGCGGCATCGCCATCATGGGCGGCAAGGACGCCAAGCTGGCGCCGGTTCCTCTCATCCCGGGAGCGCCGCGCGTCCGCGTCACCGCGGTCTGCCTGATGGGCGGTGTCGACGTGAAGTCGAAGCGCCCGGCGGCCGAGTTGAAGGCGTTGGCAGCGGCGAAGAAGGCGGCGCGTCGCGAACTCATGGCGCAGAAAAAACTGCAGGCGGCCGAGCGCCATCTGGACAGGCACATGCAGAAGGGGCTCAACGCCGACGCCCGCGCCACGCTTGGCAAGGCGGGTCGCCGGATCGCCGACGAAGTGAAAGAAACGCTGCGCGCCACGATCGAAGAACTCGACGAAGCACAGAGCCGCGCCGGCGGCGTGCCACATCGTCCGCCGCGCCCCCGGGGTCCGGCGTCCGCCCCGTACGCACCGCCCCCACGCGATCGTTGGATCACCAGCGAAGAAGACGCATCGGCGGTGCGCCGCCGCCTTAAGCGCAACGGCCGGCCCGAAGGCACCGTCACCATCATGTTCACCGACATCGAAGGCTCCACCGAGATGACCGAGCGGCTCGGCGATGGCGTGGCGTCGGTACTGGTGAAGGAGCACAACGAGTTGGTGCGCGCCCAGGTGGCGGCGTGCGGCGGTTACGAAGTCAAGTTCCGCGGCGACGGGTTCATGCTGGCGTTCACCTCGGCGGCCAAGGGCGTGCGTTGCGCCATCGCCATCCAGGAAGCGATGAAGGAATTCGCGCAACAGCACGAGACACCGATCAGCGTCGCCATCGGGATCAACGCCGGTGAGGCCGTGCCTGACGGCGACGACTTCCTCGGTACCGCCGTCAACATCGCCGCGCGGCTCGCCGACTCGGCGACCGGCGGCGAGGTCATGGTGACCTCGGTCGTGCGCGACCTCGTCGCTTCCTCCGGTGAGTTCAAGTTCGCAGAAGAGCAGCACATCGCGTTGAAGGGGATCAGCGAACCGCAGCGCGTCTGCCTCGTCGCGTGGTAACCGTCGCCGAGCTGCTGGGACGCGAACCCGCCGGCCAATTCGAAATCGTCGTCCGCGACGGGTCCGGTGAGCCGGTGGTGATCCGTAACGCGCCCCTGCTCGACGACGGTACGCCCATGCCGACGCTGTACTGGCTGGTGGGTTCTGACGCTTCGCGGCGGGTCAGTCAGCTGGAGAGCCAGGGCGGTGTTCGCCAGGCCGAGGCCGAGGTCGATCCTCTCGCCCTCGCCGATGCCCATGCTCGCTACGCCGCCGAGCGCGACGCTCTGCTCGACGCGTCGTACGCGGGGCCGCGGCCGTCGGGGGGCGTTGGCGGTACGCGGACCGGCGTGAAATGCCTGCACGCCCACTACGCCTACTTCCTCGTCGGGGGAGACGACCCCGTCGGCGCCTGGGTCGACGCGCGACTGCAAGGCGACGAATGAGCATCGTCGCCTCCGTCGACTGCGGGACCAACTCGACGCGCCTGCTGATCACCGACGGCACCCGCCAGATCGAACGGCGCATGGTGATCACGCGGCTCGGCCAGGGCGTCGACAAGAGCGGCAAGCTCGACCCGGCGGCGATCGCCCGGACCGCCGGCGTGCTGGCGGAGTACCGCCAGCTGATCGACCAGCACGGCGCGGAAAAGGTGCGCGCCGCGGCGACGTCCGCGGCGCGTGACGCCGTCAACCGCGACGAGTTCTTCGGCGCGGCGGAACACGCGCTCGGCGTCGTGCCCGAGCTGCTGAGCGGCGACGAAGAGGGACGACTGAGCTTCGCCGGGGCGACCGCCGACCTTGATCCCCGCGACGGGCCGTTCCTGGTCGTCGACATAGGTGGCGGCTCGACGGAGGTGGTCGTCGGCGGCACCGAAGCCGAAGGCGGACGCTCGCTCGATATCGGCTGCGTTCGGCTGACCGAGCAGTGGCTGCACAGCGACCCGCCGTCCGCCGAGGAGTTGTCCAACGCCGTGGGGACCGTGCGCGACGAGCTCGAGGAGTTGCGGGCGCAGTTGCCGATCCTCGACGGCGGCCGGCGACTGGTCGGACTGGCCGGCACCGTGAGCGCGGTCGCCGCCATCGAGCAGGGACTGGCCGAGTACGACCGCGACCGCATTCACCACTTCGTGCTCACCAAGGCGGCGGCCGAAGACGTTTTTCGGACGCTGGCCACCGAGAAGCTGGCCGATCGCATCTACAACCCGGGTCTGGAACGCGAGCGCGCCGACGTCATCGTCGGCGGTTGCATCATCCTCGTCGCGGTGATGCGCGTCTTCGGCTTTCAGGAGTGTCTGGTCAGCGAGTCCGACATCCTCGACGGCCTCGCCATGTCGCTGCTCTAAAGACCGAGCGTGACGCCACCGTCGACGAGGATCGCCTGGCCGGTGATGTAGCGCGCTGAGGTCGAGCAGATGAACGCGACCACGCGGCCGAAGTCCTCGGCGTCGCCGATGCCCGGCGGGACGTCGCCACCGTGCAGCTGGCGGACGCGGTCGGTGGCGTGCAGGCCGGGGCACGCCAGGTTGACGGTGATCGCCGCCGTCGCCGGGTCGGCCGCCAGATCCGTCGCCACGGTCTTGCACCAGGCGTACAAACCGGTGCGGGCAGTGTTCGACAGGCTCAGGGTGTTGATGGGCTGCTTCACCGACATCGACGTGATGCACACGATGCGCCCGAACCCGTTCTCGGTCATCGGCGGTACGGCGGCGCGCACGAGGCGTGCCGAGGCCAGCAGGTTGTTCTCGACCGCGGTACGAATCATGTCGTCGTCGACGTCGAGCGCCTTGCCGGGCGGCGGCCCGCCGGCGTTGGCGATGGCCACGTCGAGTCGTCCGTACGCTTCGAGGGCGCGTGCGACCAACTCGTCCGGAACCGTCTCGGCCGTCGCGTCACCGGGCATTTCGATGACGTCGACGCCGTGCTCGCGGCACTCGTCGGCGGTCGCCTTCAGCGGCCCCCGGTCACGGGCGTTGAGCACGAGGTTGCAGCCCGCGGTGGCCAGCGCCAGCGCGGTACCCCGTCCCAGGCCCTTCGATGCTGCCGTTACGACCGCGGCGCGCTCCGCCAATCCCAGATCCATCTCTTCACGCTACGCGGCAAGATGGCGGCATGGACCTCCTCGTGGACGGTGTCGACTTTGGTGAAGGCCCGCGCTGGCACGACGGAGAGCTGTGGTACTCCGACTTCTTCCAAGCCAGCATCTACGCGGTGACGACGGGCGGTGTCCGGCGCGCCGTGTGGTCGGGCTTGCCGGATCGCCCGTCGGGTCTGGGATGGATGCCCGATGGATCGCTCCTAGCGGTCGCGATGACGACCAAGCGCGTCTGGCGTGAGGTCGACGGCGAACTCGTCGAGCATGCGGACCTCTCGCGCGTCGCGACCGGGCACTGCAACGACATGGTGGTGGCGGCCGACGGCACGGCGTACGTCGGCAATTTCGGCTTCGACTTCGAAGCCGGCGAGCCACCCATCGGGGCAGATCTCGCCTGTGTTACCCCGGACGGAACCGTCACCGTTGCCGCCACAGACTTGCGGTTCCCCAACGGCTCGGTCATAACGCCCGATGGTTCGACGTTGATCGTCGGCGAGTCCTTCGGTGGTGGCTACGAGGCCTTCAACATCGAAGCGGACGGTTCACTGAGCAACCGCCGCCGGTGGGCGGACGTCCCCGGGATGGCACCCGACGGCTGCACCCTCGACGAAGAAGGGGCGATCTGGTTCGCCGACGCCGTCGGCCAGCAACTCGTGCGTGTGAAGGAAGGCGGCGAGATCACCGATCGGTTGCCGACGCCGCAGGCAACCTTTGCCTGCGCGCTCGGCGGTGACGACGGCAAGACGTTGTTCGCGCTGTGCGCACCGAGCTCGAATTTCGAACACGTCGCGGGCAAGGCCGAGGGTGCGATCTACGCGACGACCGTCGCCGTCCCACACGCCGGTTTGCCGTAGCGCTAGCGCTCCTCGGGCACGCGCACCCAGTAGTAGACGTCGCCCCACGCGCGATCCGACACCCGCCGCGTCTCCGGATCCAGCTCGCCGTGGTGGGCGACGCGGAAGCCGCAGAGTCGGCGCGTAGCCGCCACCGCTTCCTCCTTCGAGCCCGTCGCTATGAAGTCGCGCAGCAGCGCGGCGACCTCTCCGGTCAGCGTGGGACTGCGCACCAGCCCCGCCAGCGCGATCTGCCGGTACTTCGGGAGATCGCGCAGCCATCTGATGGCATCGGTGACGGGCGCCACCGACTTGAGGCCGTACGGCGAGGTGTACAGCCCGGCGAGGATCTGCACCGCCGGGCCGCGGCTGCCGGTCTCGTCACGCTCGATGGCGAGCTTCAGCCGGTCGAGGATGCGCGTGTCGTCGACGAATCGCACTGAACTCTTCGCCGCCACCTCGCGTACGCGCTTCTCGGGATCGTCGAGGCCACGCAGCACAACGCGGACGGCGTCGGTGCCGTCGGCCTTGGCGAGGATCCGCAGCGCGGCCACGCGCACATTGCGGTCGGCATGGTCGACGAAGGCCAACGCGCCGGCGGCAAGATCCTCGGTGATCGCCGGCCGCACGTCGGGGTCCAGAGACACGGTCGCCCGCGCCGCCTCGCGGAGTTGGTCGACGGTCAATGACATGGTGGGCGTCCTGCTTCCTGCCCGGCACATTGCAGACTCTTTGGGAATGAGTCCCTTCCTTGCGGAAGGCGGCCTGCTCGGACCCGGAACATTTCAGACTCTTTGGCAATGAGTCCCCACCAAACCGTTGTCACACCTATACACACAGCTACACCCACTGGGTCGGGTCCCAACCCTGGTCTGCCGCGATTTTCCGCAGCCGATTGAGCGCGCCACCGATTCGCCGACCGTTGCGCACCACCCCGAAGAGTTGTCGGCTGACGGCCTGCTGGCTGATGCCTAGCTCGTCGGCGATCTCCACCTGCGTGCGCCCCACGTAGAAGTACAGCTCCACGATCTGACGTTGGCGCGACGTAAGGCGGGTTCGAACGACCTCGCCTAGCTCTTCGAGGACGGCATGCCGTAGGCGCGCCGCTTCGCTGCTGACGTCCTCGTCGACGGGCGCGAGGACGTCCGCCGGGATCTCAGCGAGAATGCCCGGGTCGAATGGAAGCTCCCAGAAGTGCGCGTCGTAGCCAGGCATGTCCCTCTAGAACACAGCACTACACCCACCCCTGGGTTCAGCGAGCGGTGAATCCCATGACGAAGCGGCGCACGGCCGGGGCGAAGATGTTGGGCTCGACGTCGATCTCTTCGACGACGTGCAGGTCCTTCCATTCCCGCGTCAGCTTGGCGAGCAGCATCTCGATCTCGCGGCGGGCGAAGTTGCGTCCCACGCAGAAGTGGGTGCCGTAGCCGAAGGCGATGTGAGGGTTAGGACTACGAGTGATGTCGAAGCGGAACGGCTCGTCAAAGACTTCTTCGTCTCGGTTGGCCGACGGGTAACAGAGGGCGACACGATCGCCGGCCTTCAGCTGCTTGCCGTGCAACTCCGTGTCGGCGGTGACGCGGCGGAACATGTTGTTGAGCGGCGTCACCCAGCGGATGACTTCATCGACGGCGGAGATCATCAGTTCCGGGCGCTCGTGGAGCATCTCCCATTGGTCGTTGTGGTCGCAGAAGGTGCGCAGGCCGTGGGCGATCGCCGTGCGCGTCGTCTCGGCACCGCCGGCGACGAACAATCCGGTCTCGTGGTGGATCTGTTCTTGGCTCATCGGCTGGCCGTCGATCTCGGCGTGCGACCACTTCGACAGCAGGCCGTCTTCCATCGGGCAACCGCGCAGCTCGGGCACCTTCTCGGTGACCGTGCTGTAGATCTCCATGTTGGCTTCCATCATCCCGGTGATGGAGTCGTTGTCGAAGGTCATGGCGTCGATGCGCATGAGCTTCTCGGACCACACCTTGACCATCGGCCATTGCTCGTCGGGCAGGCCGAGCAGCGCGCACGTGAAGCGCGCCGGCAATTGCCCGGCCATGGACTCGACCACTTCGCACTCGCCCTTCGGCGTGAGCGGGTCGACCATGTCGTCGATCATTTCCTCGAAATGCGGGTTCCACGTGTTGACCGCGCGCGGCGTGAAGCCGCGGTTGACCACTCGCCGCTGCTTGAGGTGCTGCGGGTCGTCCGCCGCGATCATGTTGGCCTCGCCGGGCGACGGGTTGAGCCGGTACGAGCCCTCCGACGAGAACAGGTCGTCGTGACGCTCGACGTGCATCACATCCGCGTGCTTGGTGATCGCCCAGATGCCGCTGTTTTTGTCGAAGTACACCGGATCGTTGGCCCGCGCCCATGTCCACGCCTCGTGCTGCCGATCGCGCCAAAACTCGCGGTCCAACAGATTGATCTCAGGAGCCTCAGCCATCCGGACTGATTACTACGTCGCCAGGCCAGGTGCTTGCCGTAGTTGCCTGTGGACGAGTCCAGACGGTGGACTCGTCCACAGGCCCGCTCCCAGCCGCGACTCCTGCCACGAGTCCGCCCCGAATCCGCGGTCAATAGGCGCAACCGAGGCGGTTTGGCGGCACGAGTCGCGAAATTGGCTCCGCGTAGCCCTAGTTGCCGTTGGTGGACCAGTGCCAGGGTTCGCTGGGCAGGTTGTAGAGCCCGTACGTCTTGGCGTTGGCGGAGAGCCACTTGAAGGCGGGGTTCGAGCGCGAGGTGATGATCGAGCCCTGGTAGGTGAAGTCGATGGCGAGGCCGCGCTCGTGCATGGACGCGCCCGGGCGGGCGGTCGGCGGGTGGCACTCGTTGGCTGGCTTCTCGTAGATGTCGTAGTTCGACGAGCCGCAGTGCGCCTTGCGCAGCGCTACCTGCTGGTCGGAGTTGCGGTAGCCCCAACCGCTCAGCGGGACGCCGTCGGCCTTGGCCTTGGTCAGCAGCGCATCGACCTTGTCGCCGATCGAGCGGGCGACCGTGATGCCCTGCACGGTGACGACGTCGACATTGCCAACCGAAATGTTGCCCTTGCCGCCGCCGCCGCCCTTTGAGCGACGAGCGATCTCGGCGGACAGAGCCCTGTCCCTGGCGGCTAGGAACGCCGCTTCAGCCAGCGCCCGCTCGAGCCGCATTTCAACCGCGCTCTGCAGGTTCTGCTGCTTGCTACGAGTGCTCTGCAAGTTGTTCAGCGCCGATTGCTGCCTGGCGCGCTCGGACGCCGCCCTCGCTTCAGCGGCTTCGGCGGCCTCGCGCGCCCGGACCATCTCGTCGCGGAGTGCGCCTAGACGTTTGGTGACGTCGTGGCCGCGCTCGACGGCACGAACGCCGAGGAAACCGTGCGCCGCGGCTTCGGCCAGCTGTGCACCGGTGAGTTTCGGCGTCTGCGCGTCCGAGAAGTCGTGCATGTACAGCTGTAGCGCGAGGTTCTTGGTGGCCTGTTGGAGTCGCTTGTAGTTCGCCGTGGTCTGCGCCTCGCTGCCCCGCGCCAGGTTGGCGGCGGCTTGCGCATTGGCGGCGGCGGCGGCCGCGGCGTCGTAGGTGGACTTGCTGGTGCGGACCGACGCGTCGAGTGCCGCGAGTTCCTTCTTCAGCTGCGCGTCGGTCTTCTTCAGCGAACTGACTTCGTTGCTGATCGACTTCTGCTGCTTCTGCACGTTCTTGCGCTCGGTGTACGGGTCTTGCGTCGTCGCCGTGGCGGCGAGCGCGGGCGCGCTTGAAGCGACGATCGACAGAGCGATCGCGGCTGCCAGCAGGCAGATTCGTCGGGAACTGGGGAAGTTCGTCATATGTGTGCCCCGGCACGCGGGCTGGGGGAAGGGTAGTGCGCGCCATCGAGCCATCCAAGTAGCTCTTTAGGCGGAGAAAGAGTCGCGCAGCTCGCGCTTGAGAATCTTGCCGGCGGGATTCCGGGGGAGCTGCTCGGTGGTGAAGGAGATCTGCGTCGGCACCTTGAACGCTGCCAGCCGCTCACGCACGTGTTCTTGCAGTGCTGCGGCGTCGAGCGACTCGCCTTCGCGCAGGCAGATCACCGCCGCGACTTCTTCACCGAGGCGCTCGTGAGGAATGCCGAACACAGCGGCTTCGTATACCGCCGGGTGCTCGTAGATGGCCGCTTCGACCTCGGCGCAGTAGACGTTCTCGCCGGCGCGCAGGATCATGTCCTTGGCGCGGTCTTCGATGTAGAGGAAGCCCTCGTCGTCGAGCCGCCCGAGGTCGCCCGAGCGCAGCCATCCGTTGACGATCGTTTCCGCCGTGGCGTCGGGCCGGTTCCAGTAGCCGCGGATCAGCGACGGTCCCTTGAACCAGATCTCGCCGCGCTCACCGACCGGCAGGTCGTTGCCGTCCTCGTCGCGAATGGCGATGAGCTGGCCCGGCGCCGCCCGTCCCGTCGAGCTCGGATGCTCCACGTAGTCCTTGCCCGAGTTGCCGGGCCCATAGGCGTTCGTCTCGGTCATGCCGTAGCCGATGCCCGGCGCCGCCTTCTTGAACCCGGTGGCGACACGGTTCACCAGCTTCGGCGGCGCCGGCGCGCCGCCGCCGCCGACCGACAGCAATGATGACGTGTCGAAGTCGGCGAAGCGTGGCGACTCCATGAGGTCCCAGCTCTGCGTGGGCACGCCGACGAAGTTGGTGATGCGCTCGCGCTCGATCAGCTCGAGTGCACGCACCGGTTCCCACTTGTGCATCATCACGAGCTTGAGTCCGCTGCCGAAGCAGGTGAGCATCACCGGCACGCCACCGGTGACGTGGAACAGCGGCACGATGAGGATGAAGCTCAACGGGTCGCCGCCCGGGTCGTTGCGGCCGGAGCCGGGATAGCGCAGCCGTTCGACCGCAGCGCGGGCCGCGAACCCGGTGATCGAGTTGCCGATTGCGCGGTGCGTCGACACCGCGCCTTTGGGACGGCCGGTGGTGCCCGACGTGTAAAGGATCGTGGCGTCGTCGTCGGGCGCGATCTCGACGAGCGGCGGCGCGGCACCGAGTACGACCACGTCGTCGTAGCGCTCGCAGCCCTCGACGTCGCCGCGCACCACCACGACGCGGCAGCCGAGCCGGTCGGCGGACTTCCCCGCGACCTTCGCCCGTTCGACATCTGCGATGAGGATCTTCGTCCCCGAGTCTTCGAGCGCGAAGTCGAGTTCGTCTTCGGTCCACCAGGCGTTGAGCGACACCGAGATGGCGCCGATGGAGACGATGGCCGCCCAGGAGATGACCCACTCGGGGTAGTTGCGCATGCCGATGGCGACGCGGTCGCCCTTCTGCACCCCGTAGTGCTCGACCAGCGCGGCGCCGAGCGCGTCGACGTGTTGCATCACGAGATCGAAGCGACCACCGCTCGTCCTCGTACACGAGGAAGTCGGCGTCGCCGCGGGTGCGGGCCGAGGCGATGAAGTCGCGCAGCGTCTTCGGCGCGTTCTTGAACACCATCGTCGGATTCCCGAGCACGTCGACTTCTTCCAGCTCGAAGACCTGCCCCGGCCCGGTGACCGTGGCCACCGCCTCGTCGTAACCCGTCGTCATAGGGGTCGCATTATTGCGTCCTATTAACGTGAAGCCGTGTTGACCGAGCGAATCCTCATGGGGCCCGGCCCTTGCAACCCCTATCCCGAGGTGATGGCCGCGCTCGGACGACCGATGCTGGGGCACCTCGACCCGGAGTTCCTCGACATCCTCGACGAGACCTGTGAGCGCCTGCGCACGGTGTTCCAGACGAACAACGCGCTCACCCTGCCGATCAGCGGGACGGGTTCAGCGGGCATGGAGGCGGCGTTCGTCAACGTGATCACCAAGGGCGACGTTGTGGTCGTCGGTGTCAATGGACTGTTCGGCGAGCGCATGGTCGACGTCGCCACGCGCTGCGGGGCGTCGGTCGTGCGCGTGGACGCCGAGTGGGGCACGCCGCTGGATCCCGCGGCGTTGTTGGCGGCGCATCCCAACCCGTCGATCATCGCCGTCGTGCACGCCGAAACCTCGACCGGGGTGCGCAACGACGTGGCGCCCATCGGCGCCGGCAAGCGCGACGACACGCTGCTGCTGGTCGACTGCGTGACCTCGATCGCCGGCATCGAACTCGACGTCGACGGCTGGGGCATCGACATCGCCTACGCCGGCACGCAGAAGTGCCTCGGCGTCCCGCCGGGGTTGGCGCCCCTGACGTACTCGGAAGCGGCGCGGCGGCGCATCCTCGACAAGCCGCAGAGCTGGTACCTCGACCTGTCGCAGATCGGCGCGTACGTGGAGAGCGGCGGTGGTGCCCGCAAGTACCACCACACCGCGCCGATCTCGATGGTCTTCGCGCTGCACGCCGGCCTCGGTGTCATCCTCGAGGAGGGCCTGCGCAACGCGTGGGAACGCCACGCCGAGGCGGGCAAGACGCTGCAAGACGGCTTGGAGAAGCGCGGCTTCGAACTGATCGCGCCAGTCTCGAACCGGTTGCCGGAACTGACAACGGTGTGGATTCCCGCGGGCGTCGACGACGCCTTCGTCCGTCGCGCGCTGCTCGAGCGCTACAGCATCGAGATCGGCGGCGGCGTCGGTGCGATGGCCGGCAAGGCGTGGCGCATCGGCTGCATGGGCCACACGGCGCGCCTGCGAAATGTGGCGGCGCTCCTGGCCGCACTCGACGACGTCATCACGTGGTGAGCGCATGAGCGAGGCGGTCTGGTTCCCCGGCGACGTTGCCGCGACCAACATCGGTCGCTTCATGGCGGCCGAGCAGGTGCCGCACGAGTTCGACCTGTTGCTGGAAAAGTCGGTTACCGAACCGCAGTGGTTCTGGAACGAGATCGTCGAGTGGCTCGACATCCGGTTCCGGGAGCCGTACTCCGAGGTGCTCAACACCGACAACGGCATCCCATGGGCGACGTGGTTCACCAACGGACGGTTGAACGCCGTCGACACGTTGCTCTCCGGTGAGGCCGAGCGCACAGCCGTCGTCTGGGAAGGCGAAGACGGAACGACGCGCGAGTGGAGTCAAGAGCAGTTGATCCGCGCCGCCAGCGGCGTGGCCCAGCGGCTGCGCGAGGCGGGCGTCGGCGTGGGCGACACGGTCGGCGTGTTCATGCCAATGCTGCCCGAGACCGTCGCCGGTCTGCTTGGTGTGATGGCGGTCGGCGCGATCTTCCTGCCGCTGTTCTCCGGCTACGGCGCCGGCGCCGTCGCCAGCCGGCTGCAAGACGCCGAAGCCAAGGCGCTCTTGACCGCGCAGACCGCCAGCCGGCGCGGCAAGACGATCGACATGCGCGTCGTCGCCGACGAAGCGGTGGCGCAGTGCCCGTCCGTGACGACGGTTCTCAGCGTTGGTGACGACTGGCCCGAGCCGAGCGACGCCGACCTCGACGCCGCCGAGGTCGACGCGGAACATCCGATGTTCATCGCCTACACGTCGGGCACCACCGGCCGACCGAAAGGCACGGTGGCCACCCACGCCGGGTTCCTCACCAAGGTGGCCGAAGAGGTGGCGTTCCAGTTCGACGTCACCGCCGAAGACCGGCTGTTCTGGTTCACCGACATGGGCTGGATCATGGGTCCGTGGGAAGTGGTCGGCGTGCTCGCCAACCGCGCGACCTTGATGCTGTATGAAGGCGCGCCCGACTGGCCCGACGTCGACCGGCTGTGGTCTTACATCGAGCGCCACCGCGTCACCCATCTCGGCATCAGCCCGACGTTGATCCGCTCGCTCATGAGCCACGGCGACGAGCCCGTCGCCAAGCACGACTTGTCGTCGCTGCGCGTGCTCGGGTCGACCGGTGAACCGTGGAACGAGTCGCCCTGGATGTGGTACTTCGAGGTCGTCGGTGGCCGGCGCTGTCCCGTCATCAACATCAGCGGCGGCACGGAAGTCGGCGCGTGTTTCTTGTCGCCCCATCCGGTGAATCCGATCAAGCCGATGAGCCTCGGTGGACCGTGCCTCGGCATGGCCGTCGACGTGTTCGACGACAACGGCCATCCGTTGCGTGGCGCGGTCGGCGAACTCGTGTGCACGATGCCGTGGCCCGGCATGACCCGCGGCATCTACAAGGACCCGCAGCGCTACATCGAGACGTACTGGAGCCGCTGGCCCGACGTGTGGGTGCACGGCGACTGGGCGTCGATCGACGAGGAAGGCGACTGGTTCCTGCACGGCCGCAGCGATGACACCATCAAGGTGGCAGGCAAACGTCTCGGCCCCGCCGAAGTAGAGAGCGTGCTGGTCACGCACCCGGCGGTGGTCGAAGCCGCGGCGGTCGGCATCCCCGACGACGTGAAAGGCGAGGCGCTGTGGTGCTTCGTTGTGCTCGCCGCCGGCACCGCCCCGTCGGAAGATCTGCGCACCGAATTGAAGGGCTTCGTCTCCCAGGCGCTCGGAAAGTCGTTCGCGCCAAGCGCTGTCAAATTCACGACTGCACTGCCGAAGACCCGCAACGCCAAGGTGCTGCGCCGCGCCGTGCGGGGAGTTGTCACCGGGGAAGACGTAGGAGACTTGTCCTCGCTGGAAGATCCGGCGACCATTGAGGCCGTGCGAGAAGCGGTTTAGGGAACGACGTGGCGTTGTTGCGCACGAATGCGCCGGTTGAACTGGTCGGGCGTCGCCTCGTGCTGCGCCCGCTCGAAGCCACCGACTTCGACCAGTGGACCGAAGTCCGCGCCCGCGCCGCGGGGTGGTTGCGCAAGTGGGAGCCGAGCATCCCGTCGGGCCACGCCGATCCGTCCACCGACCGCCGCGCCTTCGCCTCGCGCTGCGCGGCGCGCGATCGGGAACGCCAGCTCGGCACCGGCTACGGCTTCGGCATGTTCCTCGACGGCGCACTCGTCGGCGAGATCAACCTCAGCTCGATCCAGCGCGGCCCATTCCAGAGTTGCTACATCGGCTACTGGGTCGACGAGAAGCACGCTGGTCAGGGCCTCACGCCCGAGGCCGTCGTGGTCGTCATGCGCTTCGCCTTCGAGGAGCTCGGGCTGCACCGCGTGCAGGTGGCGATCATTCCGCGCAACGCGCCGAGCCGTCGCGTCATGGCCAAGCTCGGTGTCCGCGAGGAGGGTCTGGCCACGCGCTACCTCGAGATCAACGGCGTGTGGGAAGACCACGTGCGCCACGCGCTGACCGCCGAGGAATGGGGCGACCGCGGCAGCGAACTGCTCGACACTTGGGTTCGCTGATCGAATCGGCGCGCTCGGGGCGCGTCCAGCTCTTCTTCGCTCGCATCTTTCCGGTGCGCTGGCCGCCGATTCTTGTCCTCGGCATGCCGCGCAGCGGCACCACGTGGGTCGGTCGCACGCTGGGCGACGCGTCGCGAGCGCTGTACTTCAACGAACCCGTCAGCGAAGTGCACGTGGCCGAGCACCACCGCGCCACGTTCTTCGAAGTCGATCCGGACAACCCACCGGATACCTACGTGTGGCCGGCGCGCTTCGCCGCCGCCGGGGTGCCGGCCTTCGGTCCGCGGACGCTCGGCGACGACCCGAGGCCGCGCCGCGTCGGCGCCCCCGTCGTCATCAAGGAAGTGAACCCGCTCGCCGTCGAGTGGTACCTGCGGGCGCTCGAGCCGCGGTTGGTCTATCTGGTGCGCCATCCGGCGGCGGTGGCCGCCAGTCTCGCCGGCCGCGGGTGGGACTTCCCGGTCTACGAGAAGCGCTTCCTGCCGGCGACGCAAGCGACGCTGCCCTCCGACGTGCCCGACAGCTACTGGGGTCGCATCGGCGCCGTGCAAGGCGTCGCCCTTGGCATGGCCGAGCGCGCCATCGTCGACCGCCGGCGCCGGAGCCGGATCGTCGCCTACGAAGACCTGTGCCGCGACCCCGAAGCTCGCTTCAAGGAGCTGTACGACTTCTGCCGCCTCCCGTGGAACGCCCTGGCGGCCGCAACGGTGGTAAAGCGCACGCGGGGCGAACTCACCCGCGGCGCCGACGACCCCGCCGGCACCGTCCGCAACACCGCGGCCATGGCCGACGCCTGGCGCGCCGAGATCACTGCGGACCAACTCGCCGACGTTCGCGCCGGTTGGGTCGCCACCACCCCGTCCCGCTATACGTCCGACGAAGACTGGACTCTCCGCTAGGCGGAAGGCAGCTCGCGGTCGGCCGCTTCGTCGAGCTTTTCCGCGAGCGCCGCACCCCGCGGATCGAGCTCGGCCCACGCCGCGCTGAGCATGGCTAGACGGTCTTTGGCCTGGGCCAATGCATCGCGTGCCTGAAGAACGGGCGCCGACGGGGCAACGATCTCCAAAAGCCCGCGGTCCCCGGTCCGCGCCAGCGCGAGACGGGCGGCCGCGGCGGCGTTGCCCGCATACTTTGCGAGATCTTCGGCTTGCCACTGCACGGCGCGCATCGACTGTTCATGCTCGACGCGGCGCTCGATCAGGGTGGCCCTGAGAGCAGCTTGTGGTGTGCCGCGTGAGGCGTACCTCATCTCGTTGATTTCGTTGTCGAGTTCCGCGAGCCGTCCCGCGCGCTCCGCCGCGTCCCACAACAGAGCGTCGACGTGGGAGGCGATGTCTGACCAGGAGATTCCGGTCGGGATCTCGCCAATGAGGCGCCGGGCGTAGTCAAACCTGTCTTCGATATCGCCGAGTAAGTCGAGTGCCTCACCGGTCAACTCCACTCGGCCCACCATTGGTCGACCAGGCGACACGACACTCTTGGCGGCCGTCCGATATCCGAGCGACGCGAACGTGATCACGGCGAAGATCATCACGAGACCAACGAGCGGACCGGGCCAGGGGACCGTGAGGAGAAGCAGTCCAGCAACTAGCGGCGTCAGCGTGAGCGCAAGCACACCAGCCTGCGCGGCGACAGTTCCTTCGAGCGTCGTGGGCGACCCGACCACGGGAACCCACCAAGGCGTCCCTGGCTTGACGATGGCGCGGTGTAGCGGGCCCTTGACGCGGCCCGGAGTGGGTTCCCCGATCAACGACACGCGTCGGATTGTACGCAGTGGCGTCTACGACAGTTCGGCGATGGACGCTGTAGCTTCCGTAGCGTCGCCTCGGCGCGACTGGTGCCACGAAACCGCCGTGTATCGCCGCGGAATCCCCAAAAGCGGGGCGGTCTGGCGGCAGGAGTCGCGTGGAGCGGTTCCGCGGAACCGTTTTACGACAGTTCGGCGATGCGGCGGCGAAGGAAGCGGCGGTCGGTGTCGGTGGTGGCTTGGTCGAGAGCGGTTGTGAAGGCGACGGCAGCGGCGGCGTTGTCACCCAGTCGTCGGAGTAGGTCCCCGCGGGTGGCGGCGAGCAGGTGGTAGCCGGCGAGTTCGCCGGACGCGTCGAGTTCGTCTACGAGGGCGAGGCCCGCTTCGGGTCCGGCGGCCATGCCGATGGCCACGGCGCGGTTGAGGCGGACGACGGGCGACGGCACCATCCCGATGAGTTGGTCGTACAGCGCGGCGATGCGCGCCCAGTCCGTCGCCGCGGCGACCGGCGCGATGGCATGACACGCGGCGATGGCCGCCTGGACTTGGTACGGACCGCGTTCGCCGCGGCGTTCGGCCGCTTCGAGGGTGACGATGGCGGAACGAATCGCGTCGAGATCCCAGGTCGTCCGATCCTGCTCTTCCAGCGGGAGGAAGTCGCCCTGCGCGTCGACGCGGCCGGCGCGGCGGGCGTTGTGCAACTGCATCAGTGCGAGGAGCCCGGTGGCCTCCGGCTCGTCGGGCAGCAACTCCACGAGTGCGGCCGCCAACCGGATCGCTTCATCGCAGAGCGCTACGCGCACGACGTCGTCACCCGACGTAGCGCTATAGCCCTCGTTGAACAGGAGATAGAGGACGGCCAGCACGCCGTCGACTCGTTCGGCTAGCAACTCCGGCGGCGGGACCCGGTACGGAATGCCGGCGTGTTCGATCTTGCGCTTGGCGCGCACCAACCGCTTGGCCATCGTCGGCTCAGGAACGAAGAACGCGCGGGCGATCTCGGCCGTGGTGAGTCCTGCCAACGTGCGCAGGGTGAGCGCGACCCGCGCCTCGAGCGGCAGCGCGGGGTGACAGCACGTGAAGATCAGCCGCAGCCGGTCGTCGACGATGGCGTGGCGCTCGGCCTCGTTGTCGTCGTCGGTGGTCACAGCGATCTCCTGGTACTTGGCGTCGCGTGTGCGGTCGCGGCGAAGGCGATCCATGGCGCGGTTGCGGGCGACGGTCGTCAGCCAGGCGCCGGGCGTGCGCGGGACGCCATCTTTCTCCCAGCGCTCAAGCGCTTGGGCGAAGGCGTCCTGCGCGCACTCCTCGGCGAGGTCCCAGTCGCCGGTGGTCCGGATGAGCGTGGCCACCACGCGGCCCCACTCATCACGGAACGCCGCGGCGACTGCGTCCTCTACATCTCCCAAATCGGGCGGACCTCGATCGTGCCGTCGGTCGCGCCGGGCAGCATGGCTGCAGCCTTGACGGCGTCGTCGATGTTGGGAACGTCGATTATGAAGTAGCCACCGATCTGTTCCTTGGTCTCGGCGAACGGACCGTCAGCCAAAAGTGTCTCGCCATCGCGGACGCGCACGGAAGTGGCGTCCGAAGTTGGCCGGAGCCGCTCGCCGCCGACGAGCACGCCGCGGGTCTGCGCCTCTTCGACCCACTTCATGTAATCGGCGGTGCGCTCTTCGCCGGGACCGTTCTCGTCGTTGCAGATAAGCAGCAGGTACTTCATTGGGCTCTCCTTTTGGTCAGGTTTCCCCCACGACGAACGGCGCCGCCTCAGATGGACACCTTCGCCGGAAATTCTTGTCGCGTTACCACTGCGCCGCGTAGGTGAAGCTCGCAGCAGAGCATTCGAGCCACTGGGTCAGCTTCATCGCCATGGTCATGCTCGTCCCGTACTTGAGGCGCGGCAGGCTCGATAGCGGCCCGGCGTACACGCCGAGCAGGTCGGCCAACGCCTTCCACGTGAGGCCCTCGGCGACCCGCCGCTCGTTCATGGTTGCCGCCAGACGGGGCACGTCCCAGCGCAGACGATGGAAGGAATCGGTCGTTGGCAGCGGCGCCGCGACGCCCAATGGGTCGCCGGTGGTCAGGAACTCTTCGGGGATCGCGTCGAGCCATCGGAGATAGCCGAGCGCGAAGTGGCAACCGGGTTCGGATCCGTTTTCGAGCTTGGCCATGGTCGAGGCGGCAATCGGGTGGTTGTGTTTCCCGAGGCGCTCGCCGAGGCCGGCTTCGACATCACGGAGTTCACGGGCGACGCCGTTCCACGTCAGTCCGCGTTCGAAGCGCTGCTTGTCCATGGCGTGCCACAACGAGACGCCGTCGAACTGGCAGGCGCGAAGGTCGATCAGTGCCGCTCCACTGCCGTTAGGACGATCGGCTCGCCGCGCGTGACGACGATGGTGTGTTCGAATTGAGCAACGAGGCTCGCGTCGGCAGTGCGCAACGTCCACCCGTCGGCGTCGTCGATTACGTGGTCGGCAGACGTCGACAGGAAAGGCTCGATCGCGAGAACGAGTCCCTCGTTGAGGATGAACCGCTGTCCGTCGTCGTAGCTCGGGACCGAGGGCGAGCGCCCGGCTCTTGCCGCTCGCGTCGCGTCGCCCTGGGCGAGACGGGTCGCTTCCAGCAACCGCGATGCGGCAGGAGAGACCCCACCCACGGCCGCGAAATACCCGTCGAGTTCGGCGCTGACGTCGACGGTCACGTCCTCAACGCTACCGACGCTGGGGTCGACGCGTCTGGTGACCGCTTATGGCTGTGTCCGCGCGAGTTATGTCGAGTGCAGCAGCCACATCGCGTCATGAAAGTGACGGGCGGGCAGGCGGCCGTGATGGCAACTACTTCTTCTGGAAGCTGGCGATGCGTTCCTTGAATTCGGGTTGCTGCAGCGACCACGCCTGCACTTCGAGCTCGACGGCGACCGCCTCCGGTGACGTTGCGACGTCCCACATGCGGTTCATGGTGGCCTTCGTGCGCTGCGACAGTTCGCGTGGTGCCGACGCCGCTCGCGCGGCCATCTCCAGCGCGCGCGGAATCAACTCGTCGGGCGACGTGCACTCGTACGCCAGACCGAGCCGTACCGCGTCCTCGCCCGAGTACTCCTGGCCGAACAGCACCATGGAGCGGGCCACTTGCGGGCCGACGATGCGTTGCAGCATCCACGTGTGACCGCCGCCGGGATGCAGGCCGAGATCGAGGAACCGTGTGATGAACTTGGCGCTGGTCGACGCGAGGCGCACGTCGCAGGCCAGCGCGAGGTTCATCCCGGCGCCGACGGCCGCGCCGTTGACGGCGGCGATCGTCGGCTTCGGGCAGTTGGCGAACACGAGGAAACCGTCGTACACGTTGCCGACGGCGCGACTCTCGGACGCGCCCGTCGAACCGGCGAGATGATCGAGCGTGGCGCCGGCGCAGAAGCCCTTGCCTTCGCCGGTCACGACGATCGCGCCGACGCTGTCGTCGGCCACGCACTGGTCCATGGCGGCGACGATCTCGCCGACCATGTCGAGGTTCATCGAGTTGCGCCGCTCCGGTGCGTTGAGGGTGAACAGGGCGACGCCGTTGCCGTCGATGGTGAGATTGAGTTCGCTCATCAGCGTCCTTCGCGTACGACGGCGGGGGAGTGGCGGAAGAAGGTTTCGACGTCGGGGTCGTAGTGATAGTCGGGCCGCGACTGGCCGACGGTCCTGCGCAAGCGCGACGCCCGCACGAAGCTCTCTACCGCCCCCGCCGAGGTGTGGCGGTAGGCGAATCCAGCGCGCTTGAGGCGACGGTTGTCGACGCCGCGGCCGTAGCGCAGGAGGTCGAGCATCTCCTCGGGCATCTCGATGACCCGCATGCTGTTGAGCAGCGAGGCGACGACGCCGGTGCCGGCGGGTGTGATCGGGAAGCGGCGCTTGCCGCAGATCGACACCACCTCGCTCCACGGGACCTTCCCGTCGCCAGCCACGTTGAAGATGCCGGGGATCCGGTTGCGCATGACGAACTCGATCGAACGAACGACGTCGTCCTCTTCGGTGAACTGCAACAGCGGATCGAAGCCGGCGATGCACGGCACGAGCGGCATCTCAAGGGCTTTGGAAATCGGGGTGCGAATGTCGGTGCCCAAGACGTTGGAGAAGCGCAGCAGGCTCACGACCACATGCGGGTTGTCTTCGGCGAAGTCGCGCAGGTAGCCCTCGACTTCGAGCATCGACCGCTCGACGCGCGTTCGCGGCGAGGCGGTGCGGGACATTTCTTCCTTGAACCAGACGGGGTCGCTGCGGTTCGAGCCGTACACCAGCGTCGAGGACTTCACGATGATGTGACGCACCGAGCTTCCCGGAGCGCTCGCCGCGGCCAGCAGGTTCATCGTGCCGATCACGTTGATCTCGTGCAGCTTGCGACCGCTCATGCGCGTGCTGTCCATCTCGAGGAACGTGTGCAGGATCGTGTCGACCTGCGTGGCCTCCACGATGCGGGCCAGGATTGAGTAGCTCGAGTCGGCGCGCACGTACTCCGTCCGCTCGAGTTCGACCTTGGGTTCGACGGTGTCGAGGCCGACGATCATTTCGACGTCGATGTCGCGTTCCATCGCTTCGGCGGTGCGACCACCCCAGAAGCCGCCGAGGCCGGTGATAAGTACTCGCTTGCCCATGACTAACCGAACCAAACCGAGTTGCGCGTGCGCAACATGTCGTAGAGCGCCGTTTGCAGTTGCACGCGTATGCGCTCGGCCTCGTCCATCACCAGGCTCTTGGAGTAGCGCTCCTGATCAGCGGGCACGTCGAAGGTGACGGGATCGAGCACCCGCAGCTTGAACTTGGCAGGGAAGTAGGCCAGCGCTCCCAGCAGCGGGCCGAACACGAGTTGGTTGGCCGTGATGGGGAAGTAGGGCAGGCCGAACAGCTTGGCCAGCGTCGTGTTCTTGGCGAGGATCGGCATCGACTCCTCGGCCCCGACCACTGCGATCGGCACGATGGGCACGCCGGCACGCATGGCGATCTCTACGAATCCACCGCGACCGAAGCGTCGCAACTGGTAGCGCTCGCCGTAGGTCTTGGAGGTGCCCTTGGTGCCCTCGGGAAACACGAGCGCCAGCTGCTTCTGCTCGCGCAACAGCTTGTAGGCGTTGGCCGGGTCGGCGGCGACGCCACCGGCGCGCGACCACATGGTGCCTACGTAAGGGATGCCCTTGAACCAATGATCGGCCAGGCCGTAGACGGGCCGTTCCAGTTCCGTCTCGATGCCGTGCATGATCGCCGGCGCGTCGGACGGGATGGCGGCGGCGTGATTGGCGACCAGCAGCGCGCCGCCGTTGGCCGGGATCTTTTCCATCCCTTCCCATTCGGCGCGGAACCAGTACTTGTACATCGGGTCGTAAACGCGGCGGACGATCGACCGGATGTGTTCGGAACGCCCCCACTCGTCGACGTCGCCGACGCGCGGGTCGTCTAGCGGTTGTTGTTCTTCGGTGGTTCGGGGGAGCGGAACGAGGGCCCCGCCAACTGTGCGCTCGGCAACGCGCTTGGTGGCCATCGAGCAGAGGTTAGTTGGCCCCTCTCTCGACCTAAAAAGCCGGTAACTCGTCCTCTTCATCGCCGTACGACAGCGCATCGTCGATCTGCGCGGCCTTCTCAGCCCAGGTCACGGCGCCCGCGCAGGATGCCTTGAGTTGGCACCAGGTGCACGCTGGACACGGCGTGACCCCGGCTGGCCGTTTCGACGCGATCAGTTCGGCCATCATCAGCACGGCGTCCGTCGTGCGGCGCGCCGCCGACCGGAGCAGGTCGAGGTCGACGTCTTCGGCGACCCACGTCCCGTCGGCGGCGTAGAACGTCACCACCCGCCATGGCGGCACACCCCAACGAAGGGTGAAGACCAGCGCGTAAAAACGCATGTCGTCGATATGAATCTGGCTGCGTCGGCCGGTCTTGAAGTCGATGAGCAGACTCCGCGCCTCCGGGCCCTGTGGGCGGCCCAGCGCGAGGTCCGGTCGAGCGCTCAGCTGGATCACGCCGCTCGGATGACTGAATCCGAATGACTGTTCGGCGCGCGCATGCCAACTCCGGCCGATCGGCGGAAATCCGTCGATGATGGTCGTGGCCGCCGTCACCGCACGTGAGCGCACCGCTGCCAGCTCCGTCGGGGACGCATCGTTGAGGAAAACGCCGAGCGAGGACTGCGCGGTGCGGTGGTCTTCAATGACGCCGTCGACACCGTCTCCCACCTCTCGTGCGAGCTTGCCCATGAGCGAGAGTTCAGCTGTTTCGTGCGCCACCGACCCCGTTGCCGTCGCGCGTGTCCACGCGAACGCACTGCCGTCGGTCCAGCGCAGCTCACAATCGAGCACCGTCGAGATCGCGTGCTTATTGACGAACAATCGCTCGCCGGCGATCTGCAACGCGTCGGCGGCGAACTGCAGTCGCGCCGTCACCTCGTCCCGCACGGCGTCATATGTCGACGGGTCTATCGGCGGGCGCGCGCCGCCGAGGTTGAGCAGACCGTCGGCGACCGCTTGCTGCGCGGGATTTAGTTCAGTCAACCGGGACGACGACGTCCTCGACGACTGGCGCGGTCTGCGGTTTGACGCGGAAGAGTGCGGTCACGGCGATCAGCACCGCCACCATGGCCGAACCGAAGTTGCGAATTACGAACACCACGAGCACGCGTCGCGTCAGCGAGTCGACCGGCTGCGATGCCACCAGCTCGGCGACGCGAAAGCGCGCCATCACAGACAAGATCGTGGCGACGGCTAGCACGGCGCCGGCGACGATGACGGCCCACAGGGCGGGCGTGGCCAACCCGGGCGACTCGTCGTCCCCCGCCGCGGAACACGGCGATAGCGCCGAACACCGAGGCGACGATGAGGGCGATGCCGACGGGCGACTTCTCGAGGTTGGTCAAGAACGCGTAGCCCTGCCGGATCGGAAAGTTCATGCGGCTGACGTTGACCGCGAGACCGACCGTCATCGTGCCGATCATCTCGGCGAGGGCGATCGCCGCGATGGCCAGCGACGCCCACGAGAGCACACGGCTGGTGCCATCTTGAGCTGGCGGCGGCGCTATTGAAACCTCGGTCGCTTCCATGCGTTCAGTGTTACACCCCTCCGGCACTCTGTCTTCGATGGAACGCCTCAGCCCGCCCGAGTTCGCCGACGTCGTTCGGCAGCTCCAGCGCGCCGCCGCGGCATCGGGCATGCAGATGCCCGGCTTCGTGAGCCCGCCCCGCACGGCGGCGGCGCGCCGCACCATTCGCTGGTTGCCGGGCGACCGCGCTCTGGTGGCGGTGCGCCGCAGCGACCGCCTGGCCGAGCGCGGTGGTCACCGACATGATCGACGGCGTCGTCGCCGCCAACCGACTGTCGGGTGCAGAAGCGCGACGACGCGGCTCGTAAGCTCAAGGAGTGCCTGATGCGCTGATTCCGTCGACCGGTTGGGGCGTCCTCCACCTCTTCTGCACGCTCACGCCGAGTTTCGACGGCGAAGCCGTCGTGGCCGCCGCTAAGTCCGCCGAGGCCGACGGGTACCAGGCGATCGCGTTCGCGGTGCTCGGCCACAAGGCCGATCTCGGGTTCATGGCGCTGGGCCCCGATCTGTGGCGGCTCCAGCAGTTCCAGGCGGAGTTGCAGCGAGCCGGGCTGGCCGTCGAAACGTCCTACGTGTCGCTAACTGAAGTGTCGGAGTACGCCGCCGGCATGCCCGAAGAGATGCTCAAGGCGCGCCTGTACCCGAAGCTGCCGCCCGACGGAATGCGAGCGTTCTGCTGGTATCCGATGTCGAAGCGCCGCGGCGAAGCCGACAACTGGTTCACGCTGCCCTTCGAGCAGCGAAACGAACTGATGCACGGACACGGCAAGACGGGGCGCACCTTCCACGGCCGCGTGCTGCAGGTCATCACCGGCTCGGCCGGTCTGGACGACTGGGAGTGGGGTGTGTCGCTTGTTCGCCGTCAACCCCGACGACCTCAAAGAGGTCGTTTACAAGATGCGCTTCGACGAGGCCTCGGCCAAGTACGCCGAGTTCGGCCCGTTCATCACCGGCCTGGTGGCCGACGTCGAAGAAGTCATATCCCGAGTCGCTCGCTGAGCGCCCGGGCCGCCGCGCGGCCCGACGCCACGCACGCCGGCAGCCCTAGGCCTTCGTAGGCCGAGCCCGCGAGGGCGAGCGGCGCTGACGCGTTCGCTGCCGACGCGTGGGCGCGCGCCGCGATCTTCGTGAGGTGGCCGACCGTGAACTGCGGGAGCGAACTCGGCCACCGGTTCACCAGCGCGTCGCGCGGGCGCGGCGGCGCGCAGCCCAGTCGCCTGCACGATTTCGCGGTGCAGCGCTTCGACCAGCGCCGCGTCGCCGAGATGTTGATGACGGTTGTCGTCGCTGCGCCCGGTCGACGCCCGCACGATCTCGAGCCCGCGCCCCGCGTGATGCGCCCACTTGGCCGACGACCACGAGATGGCGCTGAGCAACTTCTTCTCGGGCCGCGGCACCAGGAAGCCGCTGAGGCGGAACGGCTCGCGCAGATCCTCCGTCGGATACGCCAGCAGCGTCAGCACCACCGACGCATACTCGACGTTGCGTCAGCGCGTCGGCGGCGTCCGGCGCGAACGGTTCGACCAGCCGCGCCGTGACCGGCGCGTGCGTGGCGATTACGACTCCGTCGAACGACTCACCTTTGATCTCCCAGGCATCGCCGACCACCCGCAGCTCGTCGACGCGCGAGTTGCAGCGGATGTCGGGAAGATGTTTGGCGGCGGCATCGATCACGTCGCCCAGCCCCGTCGGCACGGTGAAGAAGACGGGGTCATTCGACGGCGGCGCTTCGGGCAGCGACGCCATCAGGCTGCGCCCGGTGCGAGCGGCGGCGAGCAACTGCGGCGCGGCCACAGCCGTGCTCAGCAGTTCGCTGCGCCCGGCGTGCACACCGCCCATGAGCGCATCCACGAGTCGTTGCTGCACGGCGCGGCCAAAGCGGCGCTGCACGAGGTCGCCCATGCCGATGTCGTCGCCGACCTTGGTCGGTGGCAAGACGCGGTCGAGCGCCGCCCGCGCGATCGCCGCGCGGCTGACGATGCCTGACTCGGCGAGACCCTTGAGCGAGCGCGGCACACCGAGCACGAGTCCGGTGGGCATCTTGCGGACGGCGCCGCGCGACCAGATGCCCGCCTCGGTCGCCGCCGGCGACGTGAGCGAGTCGCCGAAGCCCAACCGCGTCGCCAGGTCGATCATCTCGGGACGGCGCGCCAGAAACGAGTCCGGGCCCGTCTCGACCCGCGTACCGGCGAAGTCGACGGTCCGCACCGGGCCGCCGAGCCGGTCGGTGGCCTCGAACAGGGTGACGTCGGCGGATGCGACGAGGTCGAGCGCGGCGGCAATGCCAGCGATGCCGCCGCCGACGACCGCGACGCGCGGGCGCATCACCTGCGCGCGATGAGGCGGGCCAGCAATCCGCAGAGCGCGGGGTCGTCGTCCAGTGAGCGGGTGCGGGCGAAGCCGATGCCGAGTTCGGCCGCCAGCGTCGCCGCCTCGACATCGAGGTCGTACGCCACTTCGAGGTGCTCGGACGTGAACCCAGCGGGGCACACCACCACTGCGGGTGTACCGACCGCCGCTTCTTCGCGCATCACGTCGAGCAGCGAAGGGTCGAGCCACGCGCCGCCCGATGCGCCGGCGCTCTGCCAGGCGACGCAGAACTTGGTGATGCCGGTCGCCGCCGCGACGAGCCGCGCCGTTTCTTCGAGGGCGTCGCCGTAAGACGTGTCGTCGCCGATCGCCGCCAGCGGCAGGCTGTGGGCGGTGACGACGAGCATGGCGTCGTCGATCCACACCTGTTGCACACGCTCGGCGAGCATGGTGATGAGCTCGGGTTCGGCGTGCCACGAGTTGATCTGGTCGAACCGCACGCGGCCGTCGATGGCGGTGCGCGCCAGTCGCATGTAGTCGTCGATGCTCGGCGGCGCGTAGTGCGGCGACAGCACGATGCCGATGATGCCGTCGACGTTGGCGGCGAGCAGTTCCTCCACGGCGTCGGGAATTTCGGGCGCGGCGAACTTCTGGCCCAGCGCGACGAGGAAGCGGTTTGGATCGAGCGCCGCTTGCACACAGTCGACCTGTGCGTGGGTCCTTTCGGCGAACGGCGACAACCCGCCGATGGCCTCGTACCGCGCCGTGAGCGTGGCCAGTTCCTTCTTCGACGGGGCTTTGCCGCGACGGATGCGCGTGTAGAAGGACTCGATGTCCTCGGGACGCGCCGGGGTCCCGTGCGCCATCACGAGCACGCCGATCATGGTGCCTCCGTCGGTGGTGGCTGCCTGTGGACCCAGTCGACCAGCTGGGTCAGCACGTCGGGATCGGTCGCCGGGAGCACGCCCCAGCCGAGGTTGAAGATGTGCCCCGGCGCGGTGCCGGCGGCGTCGACCACGCGCTGCGCTTCGTCCTGCACTGCCGGCCAGCCGGCGAGGCACACCGCGGGGTCGAGGTTGCCTTGGACGGCGACGTGCGGGCCCACGCGGGCGCGGGCGAGGTCGAGCGGCACCCGCCAGTCGACACCCACGACGTCGGCGCCGGCTTCGGCGAACAGCGTGAGCAGTTCGCCCGTCGACACGCCGAACACGATGCGCGGAACGTCACGAGCAGCAACGGCGCTGAGGACGGCGTCGGTGGCCGGCAGCGCGTGGCGGCGGTAGGTGTCGGGATCGAGCGCGCCGACCCAGCTGTCGAAGATCTGCACCGCCGACGCGCCGGCGTCGATCTGCGCGAGGAGGCTGGTGGCGGCGATGTCGGCCAGGGCTTCCATCAACGCCTCCCACACCTCGGGTGAGCCGTGCATGAGCGCCTTGGTCTTGGCGTAGTCGCGTGACGGGCCACCCTCAACGAGGTAGCTCGCCAGCGTAAAGGGTCCACCGCAGAATCCGATGACCGGAACCTCGTCGGACTTGGCGACCTGGGCGATGCCCCCGAGCAGACCGGCCATCGATGCGCTCGGGTCGGCCAGGCGGGGGAGCGCGGCGACGTCGGCCGCGGTGCGCACCGGGCTGCCGAACACTGGGCCGACGTCGGCGACCAGCTTCACGTCGATGCCGGCGGCTTGGAGCGGCGCCACGATGTCGGAAAAGATCACCGCCGCGTCGACGCCGAAGCGCTTCACGGGCTGTTCAGTAACGAGTGCCGTCAGTTCGGCGCTGGCCATCACGTCGAACATCTCGTGCTTCTCGCGGATGGCGCGGTATTCGGGCAGGCACCGTCCTGCTTGGCGCATAAACCACACCGGGATGCGATCTGCGGGCTCGCGTCGGCAAGCGCGAAGGAAGGCGTCGTTCACGTCACGGCGGATCGTAAGCGCTCTGGCGGGGTATACGGTTCAACTAGATCGTCTGGTACCGACGTTCTCGTCTGCTCCGGTCCCCCGGCAGCCTTTTTGCGTGCCGCTGAGGAGCAGACATGAATTTTCGCACCGGTGCAGCAGGCCTCTTCGGGCACGGGCGCGTCAAAGCGATCGTCATAGCGGTGTTCTTGCTGCCGATGTTCACGATCAGCCAGGCGCCCACGAGTGCGGCGCCAACGGTGGTGTTCGGCACCACCGCGGCGCAGTTCGCCGTCCTCGGTGACAGCACGGTCACCAATACCGGTTTCACCGTCGTCACGGGCGACCTCGGCGTCAGTCCCGGCACTGCGGTCGTGGGATTTCCCCCTGGTGTGGTGAACGGCACGATCCACGCGGCTGATGCCGTGGCTTTGCAGGCACAAAACGAGGCGACGACCGCGTACAACACCTTGGCGGCGCTGCCCTCGACCACGGATCTGACGGGTCAGGATCTCGGCGGCATGACCCTGCTACCTGGGGTCTACAACTACGACACCTCTGCCCAACTCACGAACAATGTCACCTTCAACGGCAACGGTGATCCGGATGCTTTTTTCCTGATCCAGATCGGCTCGACCTTGACGACGGCGTCGGCCAGCCAGGTCTTGCTGATCGGCGGGGCGCAGGCATGCAACGTGTACTGGCAAGTGGGAACTTCCGCCACCCTCGGAACAACGACGCAGTTCGCCGGCAACATCCTGGCGGACCAGTCGATTACGGCCGACACCGGGTCCGATGTCTTGGGTCGACTCTTCGCGCTCAACGGTGCGGCGAATCTCGACACGAACGACGTCTTGCTGCCGTGTGAGGCTTCGGCCCCGCCAAAGATCGTGACCAAGACCGCCAGTCCGAAGTCACGGCCGGCGCCGGGCGGCGACTTCACGTTCACGATCACGGTTGAGAACACGGGCACCACCGTGGCCACGCTGAGCAGCCTCACCGACAGTGTGTACGGCGACTTGAACGGACAGGGCACCTGTGCGACCGGCGCAACCATTGCTGCGGGCGTCACGTACACCTGCTCGTTCACAGGCACCTTCAACGGCGTCGCCGGCGATAGCGAGACCGATGTCGTCACGGCAACTCTCACCTACGCGAACGGGGTCGCGACCGGCACGGACGACGCGACGGTGACGATCACGCGGCCGACGGGCGTGCTCGAGATCTGCAAGCTGGCGGACACGGTTAACGGCCCAGTCAAAGGCAACTACACCTTCAACTTCGCGGGCAGATCCGCCACCGTGCCGGTTAACTCGTGCACCGGTCCGATGACGGTCCCGGCAGGGAACCTGACCGTCACGGAAGTCGCGAAAGCCGGGACCACGCTCAGCGCGTGTGCCACCCGTCCAGCCGATCGACTCCTGCAATGCAATCTGGCGAACCGCAATGCGGTCGTCCGGGTCGCCGCGGGTGACGTCTCGACGGAAACGGTGCTCTATATGACGAACCGCGCCGTCGGGCCAACCCAGCCGACCACGACCACCACGGCTTACAAGAACCTCGGTACTGCGCCGCTCAAGGTGTGCAAGATCGCCGGTTCCGGCGTGCCCGTCGGGACGAACTTCTGGTTCGACATCGGAGGCAGGATGTTCAAGATTCCCGCGGGCCCCGCGTCGCAGGGCGGTTACTGCAAGATTTCCTACGGCTTCCCACTCGGATCCAATGTCACCGTGACCGAAGCCCCGTCCGCGTTCCGGGTCCAGGCGATCACCGTACGGCCGCCGGAACGCAGAGTCTCTTCGAACACGGCCGCACGCACAGCCACCGTGCGAATTGCGCGTGGCTTCACGGTGGTGACGTTCACCAACGTCGTGTCGCAGTAGTGCCCCCGGTGGGTTTCGAACCCACACTGTGGAGATTTTAAGATTTCTGGGAAGGGGTTCGCCGAAGTCCGCTCCAGTTCTTTTCGCTGCTCACCACGCATGAGCGAACCGTCTTGAACCGTCGAGAACTGCGGCGGATGGAGGGTGCAATGGAGGGTTGACGCCGCCATATCCTCGCGACCGTGGAGCTTCACGCGCGGCCCGACAGCTTCGACGGTACGCAACCGTGGCCCGATCCGACGTGCTGAGCGCCGACGCCATCGCCGCTTACCTGACGCCGCCGCCGTGGCACGCCGACGCCGCGTGCAAGGAGCATCCAGAGATCGACTTCTTCCCGAGTACGACGACACCAGCGTGCGCCGCTGCGAGGGCCGTGTGCGACGCGTGCCTGGTCCGCGACGACTGCGCGCCTTCGCGGCGATCGTTCCCGACCGAAGGACCTGTCGTCGGGATCTGGGCCGGCCTCGCGGCAAGGATCGCAAACCGCGTCGGGCGCCGCGGCCATCGACCAGCGGCGTGCTTCGTCGTCCAGAACCGGCGCTCTGCGCTGTCTGCGCTTCCTACCCGGCCGGCATCCGCGACGCGGCGTCGGTCGTGGAGTTCCGTTGACGGCCATGCCATCTGCGCGGTGTACAGGCACGCCGGCTTCGCTCTCCAGGGTGCGATGATGAAGCGCAGTCGTTCGTCGGGTGGGAGTCGCGCCGCACAGGGCGCTGTCGTTCGGTAGCTGGATTCCCCGTGACCGACCGTCATCGAGGAAACGCGGCGCCTGCTGTTCATGGCGAAGTACTCGATGAGGTCGGCGCATGACCAGGGGCGACCCGAACTGGCGGCGACTCTCGTCAACGCGCTCGCTTATCACTCGCGGCTATTCACGCCGCAAGAAGCTGACCAGTTCGGGCACCGACTCCTCACGCACGACCAGGGCGCGATCGCCGGAGATGAGGAGCTCTCGCCGAATAACGGGGATGCTCGACGAGTCGGCCGAGAGCCGGCCTGTCTTCTTCGCCCAGGCCTCGACGTCGGGCCAGTAGAAGAGCATCGCCCGCTGCAGGCGCACCCGCGGCTGCGGGAAGTCAGCATGTCGGCGTCGCCAGGTGTGAATCGTTTCGACGTGAGCGACCCTGAGGCGGTCCGCTATCTCTGCGGCGCCGACGAGCTCGTCCGGATCGATGAGCTCCGCCACTCGGCGAAACGTAGCGATCACCTGTTGACTCAGGCCTGAGTCACCACTAGACCACACCCAGACAAAAAAGCGCCCCCGCACCGCGTGAACGGCCGGGGGCTGACGAACCGATACCAACCGATGAAAGTCGAGGTCCGCATGGATCACTCTACAGACGCGCCCGCCGGCACCAAGGGGGAGACGACACTACCAGAGACGCCTGATCGAACTCGGCCGAGTCTGACGCCGCCGAGCTAGCGAGCGCTGATCCGCGATCTGGAGCGCTCGCTGGCCTAGCTGATGTCGCACCGAGCACGTCGAGGCGCGCACGACCGTGAGGCTCGACGATCGACTCACGAACGATCGCGTGGCTCGAATGACATCGAGCCGGACGGCGCGGCAGCAAGGATCCGTCTGCTCTCGCAGGTCTTCGACTTCCGGTCGTGGTCGCGCACGGCTCGGCTGGCGATGGTGGGCCTTCGAGGGCAGCGCCACGACGGATCGTGACACGATCGTGTGCCGTGCTTCGGGCGCGACGACGCCACTACGGCAACCGGCATCGACGGACGCATGTCCGACGTACGTCGTACTGAGCGCCGCGGCACGCTCACTCAACGACGATCGCCGACTGTCGATCGGGCGGACCATCGCCACGAACCGCTGGCCGCGGAACCTCGCCGCGGTCGAGACCAGGACCGAGCTCGTACGGCGGACGTGCGCCGGTGAAGTGTGAGCGGTTGCCGTTCGCGCCGATCGAAGACCGGGTGAACGACACGAACGTGACCGCGCTGGCGCGGCTCCTGCGCGTGGAGCGGCACTGGATCTACTACTGGCGTAGGCGTGGCCTGACGGTCGAGCGTGCCGACGAGCTCGCCGTCGCCGTTGGCCATCATCCCGGCGAGTTATGGCCTGACGCCTGGTGGACGGTTTAGGGCTCGGTGGCGATGACTTGCACGGCGCCAGTGTTGAAGCGGACGCACAGCTGCGTTTTGCCGGCGCCGTTGTCGCGGGCGTACACGTAGGCACCGCCGCCCGCCGGGGCCGAAGGGTCGGAGCGTTCGTAGTAGAGCGACTTGGCGACGGCGAACGTGCCATCGGATCCCGACATGTTGCCGAGCACGACCGACGCGACTCCGTCGCGGTACAGCATCGTGTCGACTACGCCGCTGCCCGGTCCCCAACACAGCCGCCCGTCCGCGGTCCACATGCCGCGGGCGTGCGTGTCGCCGAACGCGCGACCGACACGGAAGCCGGGATCCTGGTAGCCGTTCTTCCAATGCGAGTTCGCCGCGTCACCCATCGTGGCCGCTTTGCTGCGGACACTCCAGCCGGCGCCGTAGGAGCCGCCGACGCGCATCCCGTAAATCTTGGCGTCCGAAGCGGGGTCGATGAGTTCCTGGTTTTGGGCGAGGCGGCCGACGTCCCAACCGGTGACCGATCCGGTGCCGAGGTTCGTGGCCTTGATGACGTAGACGTCGCCGAGGTTGCCGCGCAACGTCCAGCCGGTGAACGAGTCGTTGTTGCCGCCGCCGTCGAGATCGAACATGGCTTCGCCGATCGACGGGGCACTGTCGGCTTTGACGCAGTGCTCCCAGATCCATGACTGCAGGCCGGTCGGCTTCGTCCCGATGTTGCGGTACGTGAAGAAGGGCTGGTTCATCGAGTTCTCCGACACAACGCCGATGAACTTCACGTCGCCGCTCGAGCCGCCCTCCGTGGTGTGACAGTCGGACTCGCAGTAGATGTTGCCGTTGATGAGTTGCACGTCGGTGAAGTACGCCTGGGCGACGGCGTGGCCGATGTTGTCGCCGTCGACGCAGTACAGGCCGAGCGGGAAGCGGGTGCCGATCTCGTTGCTGGTTATGGCGATCGACGTCTTCTCGATGTTGACCCAGAACGTGTTCTCGAGAACGAGGCCGTGATTCCGCGGGTGGTCGGTCTTGTTGCAGCTGAACTTGGAGTGGCGCGCGAGGACGGTGCCGCCCTGCAGCGACTCAAAGCCGCGGTTGTGGCCGATCACCCAGATGTTGTGGAACGTGCACCCGTTGATGCCGCCGTCGAACTCGTTCGTATAGAAGAGCGGCTCGGCGCCGGCCGAAGGGTTGTAGTACTGGATCGCCACCATCGGCTCCCACCCGAACTGCACGCGGTGAGAGCCGCCGACGCCGACGAGGGTGACCTTCTCGACGTTGATCGACTCGTTCACATACGCCAGCACGAAGTCGGGCGCCTCCGGAATGAAAATCTTCCGCGTACCGCGTGACTGCGGCAGGTTGTCGAGCGACCGCGCCGCGTCGATCGCCGCCCGCAACGCGGCCACATTGCCCGAAGCCGAATAGGTCTGGTTGTCGCACTTCCAGCCGTAGTCGGTAACCCAAATGTCCTTGGCGTTGCCGGTCGTACGCACCCATTCGCCGTCGACGCCGACGTAGTCGACGCCTTGGTCGATCGCGAACCATCGCTCGCCGTTGGCGGGCGTCGACGCCTGCATCGCATCCCATGTACCGACCTGTGAGCCGCCGCCGATGTCTGACGCGACGGGCCCGTGAAGCCAAGGCGTGCCCGACGCGTGCGAGCGCGGCGTCGAGTCTTCGTAGCCACGCGTCACCGACGAGATGGTCGACGACCCCGACGCGTGCGCGCCGACGAGAATCTTCTCAAAAGGTCCATCGACCGAGGCGGGGTCGAGGACGACCACCATCGTGTCGCCACCAGCGATGACCGGCAGCGACGCGAACGCAGCCGACTGCAGCGACGTGGCCACGTTCGACGCGGCGGCCGACAACGTGCCGGCCATACCGTCAGCGTGAAGCCTGGTCACTGGGAATCCTCCTGGTCGCCGAGCTCGTCGACGGTCTCGGACTCTGGCGGTACGAACGGCAAGCCGGCGAACGTGTCAACGCCGAACGTGCCGGTGCCGAACGTCGTCTCGACGTCGCCTGTCTCGGCCTTCTCGCGGTCGCTCACACCAAAACCCCGAATCGCAAAACCCGTAGCCACAAACAGCCGCCATGCGACCGGTCCTTCTTCTGCAGAGTCACCGAGGCACTCCCCCACCCTCAGACAACACGAAGCGCGCGACGTCATGCTCGGGTGCGCTGCACGCGTTGTACGTGTGCGCCGGCATCAGGCACATTGGGCACTGGTAACCGAACGCGGCGGCTACCCATTCGTTCGGCGGCGGCGTGACCGTTGCTGCACCTTCCGGGGCCGTGGCTGGCCCGGTTAACGCCGACAGTCCATCCGTCGGCGCAGGTGAGCGGCCGTAGAAGGTCGGCCGTGGTCCGCGCCGCCGCCGATTCATGCGGCGTCCAGAGGTTCGGGCTCCGGCGTCGGCCGGGACTTCCTGGCGTATTGGTCGTCGAGCTCGGCCGCGGTGGCGAGGCGGGGCTCGGTGCCGGCGAGAACTTCGAGTGCGAGGACAGCGGCCGGCGGCCGGCCTTTGGTCTCGCGGCGAAGGGCTACCAGGAGCTCGGGCTTGCCGTAGTGGTACGCGTCCATCGGTGTCTCAACGGTCGGCCGACGCAACGCTTTGACGGGGTCCCGTAGCAGCGCGTTGCGGGCGGTGGTGAGGTCGCGGCGACGTTGCGCAAGTTCGGTCATGCGCACCCATGCGTCGCGGATGTTCTTCGGCTGGCGAATGGCGTCCTGGTCGTCTTCGACGTCGAGGACCTCGGGCGCGAGCTCGGCCGCTTCTGCGATGACCTCGGCGAGCGCGGGCGCGAGGTGCTCGACGATGAGCGCGTCGCCCATACCGCGCAGTTCTTTGATGGCTTCGCTCAGGATGAGTTCGCGCGTCTTGGATGCGAGTTCGGCGGCCTGGGTTCGGCGTTGGTCTTGCGGGATGAGGTTCTCGACGATGGCCTGGTCGACGGTGATGTCGCCGCGGGCAAGGCGCGCCGCGGGGCTTTCCGTCACGTCGGCCAAGGCTCGACACGCGGCGCCGACCTTCGCTGCATGGTCGACAGCGTCGAGCAGTCGGGTGGCGATCGTGTCGTCAAGGCCGGCCGACAGCCACGCTTCGGACAACTTCTTCAGTAGTGACGGGTTAACCGGCATCGCTCACCATCTCGGGAGGTTCTTCGCCATCGCTTCGGGGTCGGGCTTCGCGGGCGGGTCGTCGTCGCCGCCAAGTTCCTCGACGAGATCGACGTACGCCTCGAGCGCGACGGCCTTGGCGGTGTTGTTGTCGTTCTGGTTACGCAGCGCCGCGCACTTGCGGCCCAGCTCGCGGATTTCGGCCCGCTTGGCTTCGGGCACGTTGAGGCGGGCGAGTTCGGATGTGGTGGGGATGCTGCCCATGCCAATCGTGTCGAACAGGCCGCGCAGCGGACTCCGGCCGCCACCTTCGCTGTCGGAGCGCTTGGCGTTACCCACTACTTGCCCATCACCAGGGCGTGAACCGATCCGCGGGTGATGTACCGGCCGGCGGTGTCGAGTGTGCCGTCTGCAACGCGGCGGCTGACGGTGCGCCGGCTCATGCCGAGCTCGGCGGCGACTTGGTCGTAGGTCATGAGCGCACCGTGCCCGCTCACCTCGGCGCCGTCCATCCCCGTGGCGACTTGTGGCGGGGGTTGGCTCAACATGGCTTCGAGTTGTTCGGCGAGCTCGAACACCGCGAGCGGGACACGCGCCGCGCCCCACCGCGCGATGTGGTCGACGAGGGCGCGGTGGACATGCCGCGCGACGTCTAAATCGAAGAACACGACGGCGCTCACGGCGCACCGAAAACCAGGGAACGCTGCGCACGCATACCGACAGCTGCTATGTCGACCGGTCTTTCGATGGTGGGCGGAGGGGGTCCTCCCCCACGGTGCGCTGGGACGGGTCCAGTCCCATTCCCGGTCTTAAGACCGGGGAAATGGGCGGGACTACCCGAAGTCCTCCGGGACTGTTTGGGGCTCATGGGACTGGGCTCTCATCGACAGCGACCCACAGCGCGGGGCCGTGCGGGTTGGTGTCGCGGATTAGGCCCATGCCTACGAGGTCTTTGACCGCGTTGTAGAACGTCGTCTTCGCCCACTTGCCTCCGGCCTGCAGGTCAGCGGCGCCGATGCCAGTCCCGTTCGAGTTCCGAATTGCGTCGAGTACGGCGTGGCCGGTCTTGGTGAGAGTCCCGCGGCCTTCGATGCGGTCCAAGACGACGGATTCGCCGACGATACGCAGCTTCAGCGCTATGGGTTGAGCCTCCGCAAAGTCCTTCTGTTTCGGCATCGAGAGCGTCATGGTCGGGGCGCCCGGGTCACGTTCGGCTTCGATGTTCGTGTCGAGCGCGCCTTCGAGCACGGTGTGCCCGCGGAGGCGGCCGCCGACCTGGGGTGCGTGGTGCACGAGGATCACTGTCTTGCCGAGCTCGCGGAGCCGGTCGGCGACGTTGACGACCTTGGAGAACGGAGCGGAGTCGTTTTCGTTGGCGCCGGGGGTGGCGCGGGCGACGGTGTCGATCACGACGACGTCTGATTCGTTGTCGACCGCCGCGGCGACTACGCCGGCGGCGATCTCATCGTCGAGCAGGTTGAGGGCGATGGGTAGCCACTTCAGGTCGGCCAGGTCGTCGACGGGGACGCCGAAGTCGTCGCACCAGGCGGTGATGCGTTTGCCGAGCCCGCCGGCGCCTTCGGCGGCGACGTACAGGACGCGTGACGGGACGACGGTGTGGCCGTACCAGTCGTGGCCGGTGGCGAGGCAGAAGGCCCACGACTGTGCGACGAGGGACTTGAGGGTGGAGGGTTTGCCGTAGATGCAGGCGAGCGAGCCGACGACGAGCCATTCGTCGACAAGCCACGCGGGCGGCGGCATGTTGAGGACTTGCTGCGTGGTCCGTACCGCGAGCACGACGCGTAGGCCTTTGGCGGTGAGCTCGCCGGGAGGTTCTTCATCGGCCGGTGCTGAGCCGTTCAGGGCGCGCGGCGAAGCTGTGGCGGCCGCGCTCACGCTGCCGGTACCGAGGCATGCGGTGCAGTCCCACGTTTGATCGTCGTTGTCGGTGAAGTCGCCCTCGCCGGCGCAGACAACACAGATGTCTGGGTTGATGCGCCTTAGATCGTCGGCGGTCGCTTCTCGGAGTTCGCCGGTCATGCGGCGCTGAGCCCGCGCTCCTGCAACATGCCGTAGTGCGGGTCGACGATCTCGACGAGTGCCTCGATCGGGACGGTCCTGATGAGCGACTGCGCGGCGCTAAGCGACAGGTCGGCGAGCAATCTCACCACGACCACCGCCGCGGTACCCTGCGGGTTAGCCCGTCCGGCTAGAAGATGATTCGGAGTCGACCACCGTTGCGGCGGTGGTCGTTCCGCGTCTGGCGGACTCACGCCGCGGGGTTCGGAGTCGAGCGCCGGCGTTGCGCGAAGTCGTTGATCGCGTCGACCGGTACGAGTCGGCGGCCGTCGATCAGCACGGTCTCGATTTCCTCGCGCCGCACGAGCTCGAAGAACTTCGTCTTGCCGATGCCGAGCGCGGTCCATGCCTCGCGGCATGACACGAGTACGGGCGGTATCACTGGTTGCCGCATTGGTTCGTCATGGTTTGCATCCTGCGCTACCCTGTCGATATGCCGCAACCATCGAGAAAAACCGACAGGGTTAGTCGCACGAAGACCGTGCGGATGCGTGATCTCGCCAAGGCGATGACGGCCGGCGAGTTGGTCGTCGAGTACGAGCACGATCCGTCGCTCGAAGTCCGCCCCGGGTGGCGCCGCAAAATCTCGGTCGACGCTGCAGGGGATATCTCCGAGCTCGTCGGCCCGCCAGGTCCGGCCTTCGCCGGCGTCAGGGGCTCGAAGGGATTTCTCGTCGCGCTCGACTTCGACGCGACGACGTCACCGGCCGATGATGTTCGCCTACTCGCTGTCGTCGATGGTCTGGGTATCGAGATGCCGCTTGCCCCTGGTGCGGGATCGGAGATTCGTATCGTCCGTCTCGACGGCGAACGACCTACAGCGGTCGACTTCTCGCGGCTCGGCCTGGGCGCCGTCCATCGGGCGCTCACGAAGTTGCTCCAGCACGAGTGGTCCGTGCAGCACCTCGGCGACGCGTACGGCGCCGTACGCGTGCCGTGGCCGGGGCGAGCCGGTCGCGATCCGCTGGTCTACGCGCTGGCCGCTCAGGACTACGTCGAGGCCCTGGCGGTTGAGCCGCGCACGCCGATACGCCGGATGCAAGAGCTCGCGCCGCCAGGCACAACCGCCGACGAGTTGCGAGCCCGCTTGCGGCGGGCTCGGAATCACGAACCCAAGCTGCTAACCGCGGCCGGCGATGGCAAAGCCGGCGGCGAACTGACCGACCACGCGAAGCAGATGCTTCGTGACGCTGGACTCCTACGAGAAGGGAACGAGTAGATGGCAACCATCAAGACGCTGCAGACGAGTCGAGGCGTGCGGTACCGGGTGCAGTGGTGGTCGGATGGGCATCGCCGCGAGAAGTGGCTGCGGACCGAGCGCGAGGCGAAGGCCGTGAAGAACCAGGCCGAGCGCGACGCGCTCGACGGTGTCGTGTTCGACCCGCGACTGGCGCGGCGGATCTTGAACGACTACTTCGCCGAGTGGGTCGAGGCGCGGCTGGTGAAGGGCCGGCCGTTGGCGCTGTCGACGAAGCACGAATACAAGAAGCTATGGAAGGCGCACATCGCCGAATCGCTCGGCCGTAAGCAGCTGCGCGCTGTGACGGTCGAGTCGGTGAACAAGTGGCATGACGCCGTCGTGCTCAACTCGGGCATGGGCCAGGCCGCGAAGGCGTACCGGACGCTGCGCGCTGTCATGCGGACCGCGGAGGCGGACGAGTTGATCCGGTCGAGCCCGTGCCGCAAGCGTGGCGGCGGTCAGGAGCATCACGACGAGCGGCCGCTGGTGCCAATGTCGACGGTTCTGGCGTTGGCGGCGACGATCGAGCGCAAGTACCGAGCGATGGTGCTGCTAGCGGGGTTCGCTTCGCTGCGGACTGGTGAGTCGTTGGGGCTTCGGCGCCGAGACGTCAATCTGTTGCACGCGACGGTCGACGTGTTCGCTCAGTCGCTCGAGGTTGGCGGTCAGCAGGTGTTCGTCGATCACACGAAGTCAGACGCCGGTCGGCGGACGATCGCGATCCCGAAGATTCTCGTCGAGGCGCTCGATGAGCACCTGGCCGAGTTCGTCGGGACGGATCCTGACGCGTTGTTGTTCGCATCGTCGACGGGCGGGCCGTTGAAGCGCGGCGTTCTGTCTGAGGCGTGGCTAAAGGCCGTGGCGGCGACCGAAGCGCCCGAAGGGCTGCACATGCACGACCTGCGCCACCATGCCGCCACGATGGCCGCCAGGACGCCAGGGATCACGCTCAAAGAGTTGATGTCCCGTATCGGCCACTCGACGCCGGCGGCCGCGCTGCGGTATCAGCACGCCGCGGCCGAGCGCGATCGCGCCGTCGCGTCGTTCCTCGATGAGGAAGTCGAAAGGACGTGGAGGGCTGGTGGAGGGTTGGCGACCTGAATCGGTCG